>CAVZDJ010000040.1:0-143050 GCA_963773975.1 uncultured delta proteobacterium | reverse complement strand
GAACACCCGGCGGCGAACACGGCCAGCGCCCCCAGCACCTACAATCCAGGCTGGCCTGTCTCCCCGGTGCCGTCCGGCGCCCGCAGCCAAACGGCCTTCCCGGACGCCCGCGGCCAGCTGACGGGCGGCGGTGCCCGCGCTCACCCGTCCTCCTGTGCCGCCTTCCCGCGACCCGAGGACCTCGACTTGCCGTGCATGGACTCATACGCCTGCCGGGACCCGCAGACGCTGGCCTTCGGGCACGCGCAGGCGCGTCCGTCCGCGGCCAGCTTCACCACTACGGTGTCCGAGGGAACGTTGTGGCCGACGACCGTGCCCGGCCCGGCGGGTGAGGTCACAGCCGCGCCCACCGGCGGGGCGTCCTTGCGGAACTCCTGGTACAGCGGGTGCTCGTACTTCAGGCAGCACATCAGCCGCCCGCACGCCCCCGCGATCCGCAGCGGGTTCACCGGCAGTTCCTGGTCCTTGGCCATCCGGACCGACACCGGCTCGAAGTCCTTCAAGAAGGTGGCACAGCACAGGTCGCGCCCGCACGGCCCGACCCCCGCCCTGCAGCCGCGCCTCATCCCGGGGACCGATCTGCCGCAGCTCCACCCGGGCGCGCAACCGCCCGCCCAGGTCGCGGACCAGTACGCGGAAGTCCACCCGGTGCGGCGCGCTGAAGTACACCACGAACACGTTCTCCGAACCGATGAAGTCCACCGCGGTGATCTTCATCCGCAGTTCGTGTTCCCTGATCAGCCTGCGCGCGGCCAGTCGCCCCTCGGCCCGCCGCCTCGGGCCTCCGTCCCGGACCAGGTTGTCCTCGCTGGCCAGGCCCTCGCATACCGGCAGCCCGCCGATGTCCTCGGACACCCACTGCGGCGCCCACACGCACCGGCCACCCGGGCCCGGAGTCGGTAGGCACCAGCACCTTGTCGCCGATGGCCTGTGAGTAGGCCCCGGGGTCGAGGTAGTAGAGCCGCCCGTACCGCTCGAAGCTCACCGCCATCATCATGCCCACAGGGCCAGACTACGTTGTCCGCTGCCGCATCTCCGCCGACGATCCTTTACCAGGCCGTAACTGACGTTTCCGGCCATCCGGCTGCTGGCTCAGGAACTGAAGCGTGTCCCATATCTAAGGCACGAGCCAGCGCCCGTTCGGTTGCCCGCCGATTTTGTCGGACCCCAGTGTCATGCTCTGGGCTATGCCGCGAATGGCACGACTAGACGGCTTGGACGAGCTCCTGGAGAAACAGCTCTCCGTGGTCAGCCGTGGGCAGTTGCTTACCCTCGGCATGACCGACAAGGCCATGCAGTACCGCGTCCGAGCGGGCGGTCCGTGGCAGGTGCTGCTGCCGGGCGTCTACCTGAGCGCAAGCGGAACGCCCAGACTGCTCCAGAAGGAGATGGCCGCCGCTCTACGCCGGCCGGGCAGAACAATGTACTGAACGAAGAAAGACGAACAGAAAAAAACGCGGCCCGGAGGTCTCAACCAATTTGGCGGGCGCGATCGATCGCGCGCTCTCCTACCAGGCCGACGCGCGCCCGCCGAGCATCCAGGATTTCCGCGACATGCTGCTCTACGGCAAGGGCCTGGACGAAAGCCGCGGGACGCCCGGGGTCAGTTCGCACGGCGGGACCGCCGGCCTCGCGCTGCCGCCCGATGCCGCCGAGGCGATCGCGCCGCCGCGTCGCCGCCGCCGCAAGCGTCGCGCCGTGGCTGTGGTGGCGTTCTTCGCAATCCTGGCCGGCGGCGCATTCGGCGCAACCTACGTCTATAACAACCCGCAGTTGCAGCAGCGCCTCGGGGTCAAATCGTTCGTCGACAGCCTGCCCTGGAAAGTCCAGGAGCGCCTGGACGCCGCCGAGGCCCATCCGCTGGATTTCCAGCGCATGACGCTCCAGCTCTCGACCCGCTCGGGCACGCCGCTCAGCTCGCCGCGCGCGAGCTTCACCAATATCGAGTTGGCCAACAACCAGTACTTGCAGTGGAACGCCTCGTTCGCCAACCGCCTGGCCGGGCTCAAGGGACAGGACGAGAAGATCGAGGCGCGCTTCTTTTCCCCCTCGGGCCTGCAAATCGCCTCCAGCACGGCGAGCCGGTTTGTGGGACCCGGAGAGAACACGACCGACTTCAGCGGAGTCGCGCTGATGCCCGATCTCGGCGCGTTGCCGGCGGGCAATTACAAGGTCGGACTCTACGTCAACGACCAGCCGATCGCCGAGCAGGCCTTCGCGGTCAGTCAGGACGTCGCGGCGCTTAGGGCGGCCGAGGCCGCGAACGAGGCCGAGAAAGCGCGCGAGGCGGCGGACAAGGCCAAGGCGCATGACGAGGCCGAGCGCCTCGCGATGGTCGAGGCGCGCCGGCGCAAGCCCCTGCAATTAGCTGGAATCGAATTCATGAACAGCACCAAATCCGGCACGCCACTGGCAGGGCCGGCGACGACCTTCAACGCGTCCAAGGTGCTGTTCGTCAACTGGCGCATAACTTTCGAGAATCGGCTTTACAACCTCGATACCGGCCAGTACCGGGTTGACGCCGCGTATATCGCACCCGACGGCCACACCCTGGGCAGCGTCGACGATATCCGCATCGTGCCGCCGTCGTTGCGGAGCGCGACCTTCAGCGGGCGGGTCGGCAACTCGGCCGGCGGCGCATTTCTGCCCGGGCAGTACACGGTCGATTTCTATCTCAACGGGCAAAAAATAGCGCAGAAGAATTTTCGCGTGCTGGCGGATACCTCGCAGCCCTACCCGGCCTCGCTCGGCAGCGCGACCGGCGCGACCGGCGGCGGCAGCACCGGCGCGATCGACGTTCCGACGCTCGCCACCGGTCGGATCGACGGGCTGGCGGGCGCGACCAACATCCCGCTGGAATTGCGCCTGCGCCCGCAGCCCAACGGCTTCCTGCACGGCGAGATGGTGATTCACGAGGCCGGTTACGGCGCCACGCCGATCCAGGGTTTTATTCGCGGCAACCACGTCGTGTTCCAGGTGCCATACGGCGCCAAGACGTTGAACTTCGACGGCCGACGCACTTCCGATCAGCTCAACGGCACTTTCTTTTCCACGCCCACCGGCGAGAGCGGTACCTGGAATACCGTCACCAATTGAGCCTCGCGGCGGAGCGTAACTGCGCCTCGCGAGCGTCGGTTATCCGATACGCGCCGCCCGCGCAGATCTTGGCCTGGTTCCCCTCTCCTGAAGGGAAAGGGTTGCCGCTTGAACGCATGAGCGCCACGCGCAATGCTTTGTGACTGGATCCGCTATGGCGAGTAACGTCTCTCAGGAAAAGCTTCTCTTCTATGCCGCCGCGGGCGGCCTGGGCGGATTCGCCGCCTGGGGCGTGCAGGAGTCGGTGGCCGGCATCCGCAACTATCTTCTGCGCGACGCGGCGACGGGCCTGGTCATCGGACTGTTCATCTGCGCCTTTCTCGCTTCGATCGAGGCGCTCAGCGTGGGCCAATGGCGCCAGGCGCTGCGCGGAATCAAGAGCGGCGCGATTTTCGGCGCAATCGGCGGCGCCGCCGGTCTGATTGGCGGAGAGATCCTGTTCGACATTTTGCACGGCTTCGTCGGCCGCGTAGTCGGATGGGCCATACTCGGAGTGGCCGTGGGATTGGGCGTCGGCTGGGCCTCGGGATCGGCCGCGCGCAAACGCAACGGCGCACTCGGCGGACTTATTGGCGGCGCATTGGGCGGGCTCTGCTACCAGACCCTGACCACCACTTTTCCGCAATTTTTCGGCCGCGCGATCGCGATCATCGTGCTCGGCATGCTGATCGGGTTTTTCATCGGTCTGGTCGGCGAGTTGCTCAAGCGCGGCTGGCTGATGGTGATCCGCAGCCAGAGCCGCAACGCGCGCGAGGGGCGCGAATATCCACTGACCAAGCCGGTCACGATCATCGGACGCGCCGAGGAGAGCGATATCGGGCTGTTTGGCGATCAGGCCGTACTGGCCCATCACGCGATCATCCGGCGCGAGGGACGCGACTTCGTCGTCAGCCCGGCCGGCGGCGGGCAGGTGTTGATCAACCGCCGCCCGGTGGCGGGCCGCCAGGCGTTGCGCAGCGGCGACCGGGTCGAAGTGGGGGGAACACTGTTCATTTTTCGCGAACGCGCGCAAGCCGCACAGAGCTGAGACGGTGCCGAGTAAAGGAGCGTCGTGAAGCTGCGCGCCGCCGGTCCGCAACTGCTCGCCGCCGCGCTGGCGGCGATCGCGATGGCGCTCGTCGCCGCATGTGCGACCACCGTTCAGCAGGAAATCGCCGCGGAACCGCCGACCGCGATCGAAACGCTCTCCTACTTCCCCTTCCAGGTTAAGGGCTATCAGAACAGTTATCCCCGCCGGCGAATCCTGGTGCTGATGCCGGTCGACGCGCGCGACTTCAAGGACGCCGCCGGCCAGAGTCACGATCCTTCGGACGGCAATCCCGCAACCGGCGTGATGCTGGGGCCCGACGGCGCCGTGGTTCAGCGCGTGTATAGCTCGCCGCTCGGCCCGATCGTCCAGGGCGCGATCGTGCGCGCGGCCGACGAGGCCGGAATGCTCGCGACGGCCTCCAACGATGCTTTGGAGGCCGCGCTGAAGGAGAGCAACGAGGATTACGTCCTGGCGAGCAGGATCACCCGATGCTGGGTGAACAAGCATACCGGGACCGACGTCAATGCGTCGCCCACCGCGGGCCCGGGCTGGTTCACTACCGCGGACGTCGCCCTCGACGTGACTCTCTACAAGCCTCCCTTTAACGTCGCCTTCTGGCAGGGCGAGAGCGCCGCAACCTACAACGATCCCCCCGCCGACAACGGCAGCGGGATGGGCGACGACGTTCCGATCTACGACCGGCCAAGCGAGGTCCTGTCGGTGGCGCTGACGCGGGCGGTGGCTGGAATTTTCAAGCGCGAAGCGCTGCACGAGCTGATCGTGCAGGACACGGTTCGTCTCCACTGATTTTTGCCGCACGTGCGGCAGGCTCCGCAGCAAGCGGCGGGGGATGCGCGCCTTGGGGCGCGCATCCCCCGCCGCTTGCTCGTCCGGTCGCGGCCCGTCGGGCCGCAACGCGCCGACGCGCACGCGCGGGATGCGCGGCGCGGCCGCGCCGCGCATCCCGCGCGCGCTACTTCTTGCCGCCGGCGCGGCGGCGCTCACCGCCGCCGCTCGAGCGCCTGGCGCGGGCGTGTGTCTTGCCACCGCCGGTGCCGGTCGCCTTCGCCGCCTCGGCCTCCGCGTCGGCCGATTCGCCGGCCGCCTCGGCGCCGCCGGGTTCGGCCGCGCGCTCCTCGGCGCGCGCGGCGCCCGGCGCGCCGCGCTTTTCGAGCGAGGCCTTGAGCGCCGCCATCAGGTCGATCACCTGGCCGCGGCGCGGCTCTTCGTGCGCCTCGGTTACCTGCTGCCCGGCGATCTTCTGCTGCGCCGCTTCTTCGACCTTCTCGCGGAAAGTGTCGTGGTACTTCGAGAGATCGATTTTCTTGCTGGTTAGCTCGCCGATCAGCCGTTCGGCCAGCGCGAGCTCGCTCTCTTTGGCGGCTTCGTTGGTCGCGCGGTCGATCTCTTCGATCGGACGCACCTCGTCGGCGTAGTAAACCGTGTGCATCATCAGCCCCTTCTCATAGGGCCGCAGCACCACCACATGTTCCTTGCCGCGGAGCGTGAACCGTCCGAGCGCGACGCGCCCGGTCTTGCGTCATCGCGTCGGTGAGCAAGCGATAAGCCTTCGCGGAGGCCTGCTCGCATCCCAGATAGTACGAGGTCTTCGAAATAAATCGGATCGATCTGCTCCAGCGGGACGAACTCGGTGATCTCGATCGAATGATCGTCGCCGTGCGCTTCGAGCTTTTTAAGTTCTTCGTCCGTGAAAGTGACGTAGCGTCCCTTCGCGACTTCGTAGCCGCGCACCAGTTCGCTGCGGTCGATGATCGCATCGTCAACCGGACAGAAGATCTTCTGCTGGATACGGCTTAAGTCCTTGGCGTGCAGCAGGTTGAAGCGACCGACTTGGATCGTGTCGCCGGAAACAGGTGCACAGGAATCGAAACCAGGCCGAAAGAGATGTTGCCGTTGCCGACGGGACGTGATGCCATCTCAAGAACCTCCCGATAATCTTAAGCTTAGCGGTAGGCTCGCGGCGGAGGCCATAGCGATTCGGATAAAAACCGCCTGGCGAAGACGGGGCGAAAACAATGCCGCTCGAAGAATACCGGCGCAAACGCAGCGCCGAACGCACGCCCGAGCCATTCGGTGAATCACCCCGGATGGGCGGACGCAGCGGCGGGATGTTCGTGGTGCAGAAGCACGCGGCCACCAGGCTCCATTACGATTTCCGTCTCGAGATGGAGGGTGTGCTCCGTTCGTGGGCGATACCCAAGGGGCCGTCGCTCAATCCCGCGGACAAACGGCTCGCCGTGATGGTCGAGGACCATCCGATAGAATACGGCGATTTCGAAGGCATCATCCCGGAGGGCAACTATGGCGCCGGCGAGGTGATCGTGTGGGACCGCGGAGTGTACCGCATCACCGATCCGCCCGACGACGTGGCCGGCGCGGTGCGCGCCGGCAAGCTGGATATCGAGCTGTTCGGCTTCAAGCTGAGAGGCGGATACGCGATGGTGCGCACGAGTGGGCGCAATCCGCACGCGCGTCAAGCCAGGAACGAAAAATCGCAGTGGCTGCTGATCAAGCGCCACGACGGATTTGCCTCGGCCGATCTCGATATCGTGGAAAGCCGGCCGCGCTCGGTATTATCCGGTCTCACGCTCCAGGAACTGCCGGGCGCATCCGTCCTCGCTTCGGGCATCATCGCCGAACTCCAGCGGCTGCGCGCGCCACAACTCAAGGGCCCGCTTGCGCCGGCGCAATTCCCTTTCGCGCTCGCGCGGCTGGTGAAGGAACCGGTCGAGGGCGCCGAGTGGCTATACGAGATCAAATATGACGGCGTGCGCGCGCTCGCGATCCGCGACGGCGGCACGATACGCATTTTCGGCCGCAGCGGCCTGGAGGCCACCGCCAACTATCCCGAGGTCGTGCTCGCGCTCGGCAAACTGCCCTTTGCGCGCTTCGTCCTCGACGGCGAGATCATCGCGTTCGCTTCCGACGGACGGCCAAGCTTTCAAGCTCTGCAGCGGCGCATCCAGGCGCAGGATCGCGGCCAGATTGCGGCGATGGCGCTCGCGCATCCGGCGCCCTACTACGTTTTCGATTTGTTGGTGTTCGATCGCTTCGATCTGCGCCGGCTTGCGCTCGAAACGCGCAAGGAATTGCTGCGCCGGATGATCAGGGATGAAGGGTTACTGCGCTATTCGGACTTTCACACCGGCAACGGGCGCGCGTTCTACGACGCGGTCGCCGAGCTTGGGCTGGAGGGCGTGATCGCCAAGCGCGTGAACTCGCCCTACCAGGCCGGCCGCGGAGGCGGATGGCTCAAGATCAAGTGCCCGCGTGTAGAACGGTTCGCGATCGGCGGATGGACCGAACCGGGCGGGTCGCGCACACACTTCGGCGCGCTGCTGGTCGGGCAATACGAGGCGCCCGGCGTGCTGCGCTTCGTGGGGCGCGTCGGCACCGGATTCGACGACGAGCGGCTGCGCACGATCGCCGCGAAGCTGCGCGAGCGCGCGATCGACGCGTCGCCATTTCGGCGCCGCGGCGAGCGCGAACCCGCGATTCCGGCCGGCGCGCATTTCTGCCGGCCCGAATTGGTCTGCGAGGTGCGATTCACCGAATGGACCGAGGGCGGGGTGCTGCGCAATCCAAGCTTCCTCGGTCTGATTGCCGACGCGGATCCGGCACGATATGCATATCAGGGTCCGGGCGCGTCAGCGGAGGAAGCGGCAAACGAGGTTGACCCGAGCGTGTCTTCATCGCCCCTTGTCCAGGGCGAGGCCGCGGCGAAGCCTCGCGAGCGGCGGGAAAAGTCGGAGTTCGAGGGTCCGGCTCGTGAAGCGCGGAACGACCTCTCCCCAACCCTCTCCTTGGACAAGGAGAGGGTGAAAAAGGTGCCAGGCATCGCCAATTCAATGAGACCCGCCGCGCACGAACCGCATCCCGTGCAAATCACGCACGCGGACAAGGTTTTTTGGCCCGCCGAGGGTTATACCAAGGGTGACCTGATTGAATACTACGAGACGATCGCGCCGTGGATGCTGCCCTACTTGAAAGATCGGCCGGTGATGCTCACGCGCTATCCAGACGGTATCGAGGGCAAGAGCTTTTTCCAGAAAGACGCGCCGGGTTACGTGCCGCAGTGGATCCGCCGCGTTAAAGTCTATTCCGAGGATTCCGAGCGCGAGATTTCCTATTTCATTCTGGAGAGCGCCGAGGCCCTTAAATACATCGCCAACATGGGCGCCATTCCGGTCCACATTTGGTCATCGCGGGTGCCCAATCTCGGCAGCCCCGACTGGCTATTGTTCGATATCGATCCCAAGGGCTCGACCACGACTGAGGCCGTGCGAGTCGCGCAGGAGACCGCCGCGGTGCTGCGCAACGCCGGGCTGCGTCCGTATCTGAAGACCTCGGGACAGGCCGGGATTCACGTGGTGGTCGGGCTGAAAGCGGGTTATACCTACGAGCAGGCACGGATGTTCTCCGAGGCGGTGGCGCGAGTGGTGGTGGCGCGGATACCCGACGGGGCTACGGTGCTGCGGACCCCGGCCGCGCGTAAGGGCAAGGTATATATCGATTATCTGCAACTGGGACAGGGAAAAACGATCGCGGCGCCGTTCGCGGTGCGTCCGCAGCCCGGCGCGCCGGTCTCGGCGCCGCTTAAATGGAACGAGCTGAGAAGCGACCTCGATCCGCGCAAGTTCAATATCAAGACGCTGCCGCGGCGGATGAAACGTCTGGGCGAGGATCCGTTTCTCGGCGCGCTGACGGATCAGCAGGAGATCGAGCCCGCGGTGGCTAAAGTCGAATCGATGCTGCACGAGAAATAGGCGCGTCGTGTGACGTCACGCGGATCTCATAAACCACGACATGCGCAAGAAAATCACCGCGCGATGGCACGACTGGTCCGGCAAGGCGTCGAGGACCTTTGTTCTAAGTGAAGGGTCTCTACGAGAAAACCGCCTGTCTAAAGCAACGCTTCTCGATTTCTCGCAGCGCCAATTCTGTTATGCCCTCGCCCCTGTTTACGGGGGAGAGGGTCAGGGTGAGGGGGTAAGATTCAGAACGAGGAAGCGCCCAAAAAAATAACCGGCGCTTCCTCGCTCGACCCTCACCCGCCGGCCGCGGCGGCCGGCGACCTCCGCCAAGACAATTGGGGGAGGATGAACAGAGTCAGAAGTGATCGACCTACTCAGGGAGGAGACTCGCAAGCAAAAGCGCTCGACTAGTCACTCGCCGTCGAAGCCGTACCGCTCGCGCACCACATACAGTGGGCGGCCCTTGACCTCGTTGTAGACCCGCCCCATGTACTCGCCCAGAATGCCGAGCGTGATGAGCTGGATTCCGCCGAGGAACAGCAGCACCACCATCAAAGAGGTGTAGCCCGGCACGTCGACGTCGTGAAAGATCTTCCTTATCGCGAGCACAATCGCATAGAGAAACGCCAAGGCCGAAATCGTAAAGCCGAAGTAGCTCCAGACCTTGAGCGGGAACGAGCTGAACGAGGTAATCCCGTCCATCGCGAAGTTCCACAGCCGCCAGTAATTCCACTTGGTGCCGCCGGCCCTGCGCTCCTCGCGTTCGTAGTAGATCGCGGTCTGCTTGAAGCCGACCCACGCGAACAGGCCCTTCATGAAACGCGTACGTTCCGGCAAACGGACCATCACGTCCACCACGCGGCGGTCGAGCAGACGAAAGTCGCCGGTGTCGCGCGGGATCGGGACGTCGGTGATCGCCTCGAACACGCGGTAGAAAAAATGCGCCGTGGTGCGCTTGAGCCAGGTGTCGCCCGGCCGATGCTTGCGGGTCGCGTAGACCACGTCGTAGCCCTCGCGCCACAGCGCCACCATCTGCTCGATAAGCTCGGGCGGATCCTGCAGGTCGGCGTCGAGCGGCACCGCCGCGCGCCCGCGCGCATGGTCGAGGCCGGCGCTGAGCGCGATATCCTTGCCGAAGGTGCGCGAGAGGCTGATTACCTTGATCGCCGGATTGCGCGCGCGATGCTCGAGCAGTCCGGCCAGGGTTTCGTCGGTGCTGCCGTCGTTGACGACCACGATTTCGTAGCTGAGCCCGAGGCGCTCCATCACTTTGCCGAGGCGCTCGAAGAGGCGATCGAGCACCGCCGCCTCGTTGAACATCGGCACGATTATGGAGAGTTCAGGCGCGGCCTCGACCGCCGCCATCGGGGCGGTGACGCGGCCCCCGCCCGAAGCAGATTCCAGATCCGCCGGCTCGAGCGCGCGCTTCATCGCCGCCTCGCGCGCGCGCGCCGCTGCTCGCGCCCGGCGCTCATCGGGGGGCGTCGCCATCCGCGCGCGCGCCGCGCACCGCGAACAAATCGTAGTAGGTGTTTCCCACGCGCGGATAGCGCTTGATTGGATTCAGGCATAGCCTCCCCCCGGCTCCGCCCCATCGCCGCTCTTCGCGGTCATCGATCATGAGATAATCGGCGAGGCGATGCGCCGCAAGCCACCCGCAAAGGGCCTCGCCCGCGGCAGGCCCGGCCGGCAGCGGGATAAACCCGGCGCCGGCATAGAAAGCCACCCGCGTGTCGGACCCCGCCACGGTCGCCGGCCCGCCGCGGCGCCGGGCGATCTCTTCGCCGGCGTAACGCATCCCGCGCTGATCGTAGCCGAGCGGGAACAGCGTGCGCGGCAGCAGCGCGATCGCGATCACGGCCCCGACCGCCGGGCCGGCCAGCATCCGTCCCAGTGGCGAGTGAGTCAGCGCCAGGCGCGCGTCCAGCCATCCTGCCGCCTCGACCAGCCCAATCACGACCCAACCGAACGTAAACGGCACGATGTGAAGCATCAGGCGCGGCCCGGTGTCGGTCAACACGAAGCCCGCGAAGTACATTGCGACCAGCGCGGCGAGCATCGCCTCGGCCCATCGCGTAACGATCGCGCTGCCGTCGGCCCACAACCCGATAATCAGTCCCGCGCAGAGCAGCGGGCCGAGCGCCTGCACGAATGCATAGCACGAGCCGAAAAGGTCGCGCCCGACTTTCTTCAGATAGGCCGCCGGGTCGAGCCTGAGCGCGGTCAGCCACGAAGTCGCCGGCCGATAGCCCATCTCGCGCCACTGCTCGAGCTGGCCCATCGTCGAGCCGGTCGCCTCCATCGTGACCACGCCAAGCTCGCGGCCCACCGTCCAATGGCCGGTGTACGTGCGCATCCAGAGCAGGTAAGGCGCGGCGACCAGCAAAAATATCGCGACCAGGACGGCGCTCGCGCCGAGACCCCATCGTACAGTCCATCGCCGCCACACCAATGCGCCGCCGGTCAGGATGATGACGCCCAGTGCTGGAATCCCGATTCCCTCGGTGCGATACAGGTAGGCGAGTCCGCAAAGTATCGCGGCCGCGGCGACGCTCGTCATACGCTTGCGCTCCGCGCCGCGGACCAGGAACCATAGCGCCGCGGTGACCAGCGCGATGTATCCGGCTTCGGTACGCACCGAGGCCGAGAAGCCGGCGAGTGCCGGATGGATCGCGGCGAGTGCCGCCGCACCCGCCGCCACGCCGCGGCGGTCATAGACCTCGCGCATCAGGTAGTAAAGGAGCACGACGCCCATCGTCCCGAAGGCCGCCGACAATAGCTCGCCGGCGAGTTCCCAGTTCGGAATCGCGCGGTAGGCTATCGCGATGAGCCACGGGTAGAGCGGCGAAAAGACCCAGGCGAGCGCGCTTTGCGCCCGTCCGGCGTGGAACTCACGCGCCATCGCGATATACGCCACGCCGTCAGCCGATATGCAGTAGCTGGTGAGAACCAGGTACAGACGGATCAACCCCGCCGCGGCCACGAGCGCGCCTGCCACGCGGCGCTCGGAGTAACGCGACAGCCATCGCGTGAAGCGATCGGCGCCAGCCGAGCCTTCGGGATAACTTTGCGCCAGCGAGGCGCCGCGAGCCACGAGCCCCATCACGTCCCCGTATCCTATTCGTTCGGGACGCGAGGGCGAACCATCGCGGCAGTCGCTGGCTTCAGAGGAAGGCCGATCATGGCGCCGGCCGCGCTGCGCGCGATTACCGCCGCGTAGCCTGCGGCCTAAGGCGGGCGGCCGAGGGCCCGCCCCAGGTCGCTAAGAAAGTGTGTTGGCGCACCGCTAGCGGCGCAATACCTTCGCTGCCTGAAGTCCCTTGGGCCCCTGAGCGACCTCGAACTGGACTTCCTCGCCTTGCTCCAGCGAGCGGAAACCGTTGCCGTCGATGGAAGTGTAGTGGACGAATACCTCCTGTCCGTCTTCCATAGTAATGAAGCCGTAGCCCTTCTTGGAACTAAACCACTTGACTACACCGTTAGACATCTCCCCCGAGACCTCCTAGCCCGTAACCGTTCCTTCTCGTTACTGGCCCGCAAGGGCCGCCTCCCCGTATGGGTTACCGGCGCGCATATACCATAACGGGGCGCCTCAAACCAAGCGGGATGACGTACTTTTGCCCAGATTTAGCGGGCAGGCTAAAGGAGATAACGGAAGTATCCTAACCGCGCCAGAAACGCGGCCGGGCGTGGATATGGCAATGGTCGGGAATCTGGCGCATCACGCCGTCGATAACGAACTTGTCATCGCCGAATTTGGCGCGCGCCACGGCCGAGAGCGCGTCGATCATCAGAGCGCGTTCGGCCTCTGTTGCCGTCGCGCGATGCTCTCCGAGCACCGCCATCGGCGTGTCACACGAATCGCAATCGAGAATCGTAAATGCCACGGGATGGGTGAAGCGAGCGTAATGCTGGGTGTACTCGCGCAGTTCGCAGAGTTCGCACTTGGCCATGACTGAAGACTTAGCGGCTGGCGATTGAGGCGACAAGAGAGCGCTCAGCAACGGAATCGGACTCTTCGACAGGTTCGAGGTCGATGCGCTTCGTGAAACGAACCCGAGCACGACGCCCTTATCCTTGGGAATGTCGCTGAGCGGCTGGAGCGTCAGTCGTCATACTCGAGCAGAAACCGGCTGAAATTGCGCTCACGTGTGCAGATCGGCTTCCCTCGCCAACATAGGGCACCGGTTGGTCCTCGTCGTCGATGTTGAGAGCAAAATGCTGCATCACGCCGGCCACAACCGGAGCGGCGGTCCAGCTCGGAGGGGAAACGCTCTTCTCCACACCGTGCATTATATAATAGTGAGCGGAGCGAGGGATGAACATTGAAAATCGCGTCTTTCAACGTCAACGGCATCGCTGCCCGCTTGCCGAACCTTCTTCGCTGGCTCGCCGAAACCAGGCCCGACGTCGCATGCCTTCAGGAATTGAAAACCCCGCATGAAAAGTTTCCCGAGGCCGCGATTCGCGAGGCGGGCTATGGCGTTATCTGGCACGGCCAGAAGAGCTTCAATGGCGTCGCGATCCTCGCGCGCGGCGCCGATCCGATCGAGATGCGCCGCGTCTTGCCGGGCGATCCCGAGGATCTCCATAGCCGCTATATCGAGGGACAGGCCGGTCCCGTGCTCGTCGGATGCCTTTATCTTCCGAATGGCAATCCCGCGCCCGGCCCCAAGTTCCATTACAAGCTTCGATGGCTCGAGCGGCTCGAGAAACATGCCGAGACACTGCTCTCCCTGAATTCGCCGGTCGTCCTGGCCGGCGACTACAACGTGATTCCCACCGAGCTCGACGTATTTGCGCCGGAGCGTTGGGTCGATGATGCCCTGTTCCGGCCCGAGTCGCGCGACGCGTTCGCCCGACTACTCGCGCGCGGCTGGACCGACGCGCTTCGCAGGATGCATCCCGACGAGCGCATCTACACTTTCTGGGATTACTTTCGAAATCACTTCGGGCGCGATCGGGGGCTGCGCATCGATCATTTGTTGCTCAGCCCCTCGCTTGCGCCGCGGCTCGTCGGCGCCGGTGTCGATCGTGAGGTTCGCGGCTGGGAGAGGGCGAGCGATCACGCTCCGACTTGGGTGCAAATTGCCGACTGATTTGCTGCCGACCGGCGTTGCCTCCGTTGCAAGGGCTGGCCGGCCTTGGATATCAAGCGAGCAGGCAACGTTCCCGCCCGGATCCGGCGATGGCATAATTCGCAGCTACGTCGTATCGGTACCGAGCGGCAGAACCACGGCTGGATAAGCCGGGTAACCGCGGCGAAGAGACGAGGAACGGGCAACAAGCAGGAGGATGGAAACAGAAATGAGCGTAAGAGGAAACCACTTTGTCCGGTTTTATGTCCTGGGCGCGCTGGTGCTGGCCGGATGCGCGAGTGCGGCGGTGACTCAGCAGGCCCAGCGCACGCCCGTTGACTATGATCGTCCGACCCAGATCGTGGTCTATCCCTTTGCCGCCAATCCGTCCGAAGTTACGCTCAACCAGAGCATTATCCAGAGAGCCTACCGCGGCGCCACGGGCGACAACGAGAACGCGGAGCAGCTCCAAATCGCGCACGACACCGCGCAAGCGATTTGTCAGCAAGTCGTCACCAATCTGACGGCGAATGGGTACAATGCGGTGTGTGCTCAACGCGGAACCTTTGTAGCCGGCGGCAACATCCTTATCGTTGATGGGGCGTTGACTAACATCAGCGAAGGCAACCGGTTGCGCCGGTTGGTAATCGGTTTCGGCACCGGGTCTTCGACCTTGGACAGTAATGTGTCGATGTACCAGCGCATCGGCGGCAATTTGAATCAGGTGCTCGCGTTCAGCACGCACGCCGATAGCGGCAAGATGCCGGGAGCGGCGGTGATGGCGCCCGTCGGCGTGGCCGCGGGCGGGGGTGCGGCGGCAATCGTGGCCACGAACGCGGCTGTCGGCGGGGCCAAGACTTACAGCTCATCCACCAGCAGTCTGGCCAAAAAGACCTCGGACCAGATCGTCAAAACGGTGACCGAGTATACCGCGCGGGCCGGATGGCGGATGCACTAGCCGCGCCAAAGCTGAAAACATAAGACCGCCGCGGCACTTGCCTCGCGACGTTCGCGCGCTCGAAGAGGGCGGATGGAGGGAAGCCGATGAAGGCCATCATCCTGATACCGCGGAGGTCATGGAGGTTCAATTACCCTGAAAACGCGAAATTCCCTGCATCTTGCCCCGATTATGAGGGGCCAGGACCATCCGCACGACGGCGGGACGCAGGACTTGGCCGAAACGGGGCGGCGCTCAGCGGGGGCGATTCTGACGAGCGTTTTTCCTGCGCGCTTGCACAGCAGGCTGTCCACTCGCCGAACATTTTGACTTAATTAAGGCACCTGCGACGCATCGGCGGGAGAAGCTCCATCGGAGAAGGTCCATCGATCGTTTGAGACTTTTGCTCGAATCGCGGGGGCGCGGTTTTTGCATCAGAAATCCGCTATTCTGATGGTCGCCATGACACTCGTTTTCAGTTGGTCGACTTTTACCCAACCCTGCGGAAAGGCGCGTTTCTAGCACAGTGGCTACGGCGAGCATCCCCAGCGGCGATTACGGCACTATCGCTCAATTCGAGGATCTGATCCGCCACCATATACGATTCAGCAGAGCCAAGCGGCGCGGCCGATTGTCACGTCATGATTGGTACCAGGTCACCGCCCTTGCGGTCCGTGACATGCTGGTCGAAAAAATGGTCGCGACCGAAGCGCGCTTCGACCGCTTCGGCGATAAGAAGCTCTATTATCTGTCGCTCGAGTATTTGATCGGGCGCTCGCTCGAGAACAATCTCTTCAACCTCGGTATCTTCGACGCGTGTCGGGAATTCCTGGCGGAAAACGGAATAGAATTGGAACTGCTGTTCGACGAAGAGGAGGACGCAGGGCTGGGCAACGGTGGTCTCGGCAGGCTGGCCGCCTGCTTTCTGGATTCGATGGCGACTCTCGGGATGCCAGGTTATGCCTACGGCATCAACTACGAATTCGGACTTTTTCGCCAGCAGATCAAAGATGGCTATCAGGTCGAGCAGCCGGATAGCTGGCGGCGCGAAACTTCTCCGTGGCTGATCGCGCGGCCGGAGGAGGCCTGCGTGATCCCGATGTACGGCAGGATCGAGCCGCGGGTTGACCGTGCGGGCGAGTACCGGCCGCTGTGGACCGATTACCAGGTAATCGTCGGAATCCCTTCTGACCTGCCTATTACGGGTTTTCAAAGCCAGAGCGTGAACCACGTGCGGCTATTTGCGGCGAGCGCCTCGAATGAATTCGATATTCACATTTTCAATTCCGGAGATTACGTCAAAGCAGTAGAGCAGAAGATGCTCTCGGAAGCGGTTTCCAAGGTCCTCTATCCGTCGGATGCGGCGCAATCGGGCCGCGAACTGCGCTTGTTGCAGGAATACTTCTTCGTCGCCTGCGCAATCCGCGATATCACCCGCGGTTTCTTTGCCCGCGGCGAGGACATCCATGACTTTCCGTCGAAGGTAGCGATTCAGCTCAACGATACGCATCCGGCGCTCGCGATCGCTGAGCTGATGCGCATTTTCGTGGACCAATACGATCTGCCGTGGGACCTTGCGTGGGAGATCACCCGCGCAACGGTTGCCTACACCAATCATACTTTGATGCCGGAAGCCCTGGAGCGCTGGCCGGTTGAATTGTTGCGCCGCCTCGTGCCACGCCATCTCGAGATCATTTACGAAATCAACCGGCGCTTCCTCGCCGAAGCGATTTCCATTTCTGGCGACGGTCGCGACGGCGGCCGCAAGATTTCGGTTATCGAGGACGGCGACCAGCCGCAAGTCCGAATGGCGCATCTCGCGATTGTCGGCAGCCACTCGATCAACGGGGTCTCAAAGCTGCATTCGGAGTTGATCAAGACCCAACTGGTGCCTGAACTTTATTCGCTGTGGCCCCAGCGCTTCAGCAATAAGACCAACGGAGTGACCCAGCGCCGATGGCTGCTGATGGCTAATCCCGGACTGGCGCGACTGCTCGACGAGACCATCGGAACCGGTTGGCGCGTGGATCTGGAACAGACGCGCGAACTCGAGCGGTTTGCCGACGATCCGGAATTTCAACATCGATTTGCCGCCGTAAAGCGCGCGAACAAGGAGCGTCTAGCGACGATCGTTCATCGTATCGGCGGGATTGATATCGATCCCGCGTCGATTCTCGACGTCCAAGCCAAGCGCATTCATGAGTACAAGCGCCAACTTCTGATGATCCTGGGAATCGCCCATGAATACCTGGCTTTGGTCGAAGAATCGGTCGAGCCGGCGGCACCACGCACCTATATTTTTGCGGGCAAAGCGGCCCCCGGATATCACGCAGCCAAGACGATCATCAAGCTGATCAACAATCTGGCCGGCGTGATCAATAACGACGCACGCACCCACGGATTGATTAAAGTTTTATTCGTCCCCGATTACCGCGTTTCTCTGGCGGAAAAGATCATTCCCGCGGCGGACGTGTCCGAACAGATCTCGACCGCCGGCACTGAGGCCTCCGGGACTGGTAATATGAAATTTGCGATGAATGGGGCGCTCACGATCGGCACGCTGGACGGTGCGAATATCGAAATTCGCGAAGCGGTGGGCACGGACAACATCTTTGTATTCGGCCTGACCGCCTCCGCGATAGCGCAAATGCGAACGGAGCGATCGTACAATCCACGAGAGTACTACGCGAACCAACCCGCGCTGAGGCGAGTACTTGACGCGCTCGCCGCGGACCTTTTTTGCCCGCGCGAGCCCGGCCTTTTCAGATGGATGGTGGATAACCTCCTGGACCGCGACGAATTTTTTGTTGCAGCCGACTTCGCATCGTATATTGATACTAAACGACTGATAGCGAGCGAGTACGTGCAGGCGGCGCTCTGGAGGCGCAAAGCGATACTCAACGTCGCGCGCATCGGCCGGTTTTCCAGCGACCGCACGGTGGCCGAATACGCCCGCGAAATCTGGCACATTGCGGCGCGCGCGGAGACCGCCAAGTTGTAGCGCGTAGTTGGCCGGAACTGATGGAGTCGGGGTCGTTGTGGGCCGCTCAGCGCTGGCGCAGAAGCGATCGGAGCGTTTCAGCGCGGGGGTTCTTCGGCGGTCTTCACCCGGGTGGCGCGCGCTCGGCGGGGCGAAATTTGGCGATCGCGCGGGTGAGCGCCCGCAGTTGCGCGCGCGGGTCGCATAGCGCGGCGGCGCGCGCAGGACCGGCCGCGCCCAGGCGCGCGCGCAATTCGCGATCCTCGATCAGGCGATCGAGCGCCGCGGCCAGCGCGGCCGGATCGTCGGGCCTAACCAGTATCCCGCACGTGCCGTCGACGATTTCGAGCGCCCCGCCGATTGCGGTGGTCACCACCGGCAAACCCGCGTAGAGCGCCTCGATGAACGCGATGCCGAAGGGCTCGGGCCCGGTGTTGGGCTGACAATGGATGTCGGCGGCGGCGAGCAGCCGCGCGACGTCGCCCCGTTGTCCGAGGAAATTGACGCGCGGGCCGATTCCCAGCGCGGTGGCCTCGGCGCGCAAGGCTTCAAGGTAGCGCGCCTCGTGGGGTCGCTGCGCTCCGCCGACGATCCAGCAGGTCCATGCGGATCCGGCGCCGCCGGATCCGTCGTGTAAGCGGGCCAGGCGTGCGAGCGCGTTGAGATGGAGGCGATGGCCCTTCCACTGCTCCATCCGGCTCACCTGGATCACCACGGCCGCTTCCGGAGCGGCGCCCAGCTCGGCCCGCACGGCCGCGCGGTCCGCCGGCGAGAGGGCGGGCGCGGGTGTGACGGGACAATAGACGACCTCGCATGGGATTCGCAGCGCCGATGACGACTGTTGCGGCAACTGTTGCGGATAGATGAGCGGCAGCGATGCGGCGGTGAAGCGGCTGGTGCAAATCGCGCCGTCGGGCACGACACGGGCGGCCCATCGCTCCAGCCAGTGGCGTCCCGACAGCAGGTCGTGCAGCCAGAAAATCGAAGTCACTCGCGCAGCGCGCACGACGGGGCCGAAGATGGCCTGAGTCCAAGGCGAATGACAAATTACCGCGTCGAAGCCGCGCTGCCCGATGAGGCCGCGCAGCGCGCGCCGCGCCCGCAGGACACTGAGAGGCTGTCGAACGCGGACTGCGCCCAGGCGATGCACCATTGCGCCGGCCGCGCGCAGTTCGTCCTCGGCCTGTCCTGCGAAACACATCGCAAACTCGCATTCGAGCTCGGGGCTGAGCGCGCGGTATCGCGCAAGCGTCACCAGCAAAGTCTCGAGACCGCCATGAAGATTGCCCGCACTGACGTGCAGCACCCGCATCAGGCCGCCGCCTGCGCCGAGAGCATCCGATAGATCGGCATCAGCTCGTCGGCAAGCCGCGCCCGCGCGAAGCGGCGCCGCGCCGACTGCGCCGCCGCGGCGCCGAGCGCCGCGCGCAGCGCCGGGTCGCGAGTGAGCTCGCGCATCCGCTCGGCCAATGCAGGCATCGAGCCTGCCTCGTATACCAGCGCATCCTCGCCGGGCGTGACTATCTCGGTAACGCCGCCGCCGCGGCTCACCACCACCGCGCGCCCGCAGGCCATCGCCTCCGCGATCACCAGCCCGAAGGGCTCGGGCTGCGTGCTCGCGTGCACGACGACGTCGAGCGCGCGCATCGCGGCCGCGGCGTCGTCGACAAAGCCGGTGAAGCCGACGCGGCCGGCGAGTCCCAGGCGCGCGGCCAAACGGCGCAGCTCATCGAGGTCGCACTGGCTGCCTTCGGTCTGATAAAGCGCGCCACCGATCACATAGCCGCGCACGCGCGGTTCGTCCGCGAGCATCGCGAGCGCGCGCAGGAAGACCTCGTGACCCTTCCATTGTGCCATCGTCGCGACCAGTCCGATCCTGATCACCGGAAGGCTGGGCGGCGCAAGGCCGGCCAGCCGGTCGAGGTCCAGCGCGGGACCCTCGGGCGAGAAGCGCGTGAGGTCGACGGCATTGTGGATAGGAAAGACCCTGAGCCGGGCACCGCAGGTGGAGCGCACGTCTTCGGCCACGCTTAGCGAGTTGGCGACCGCCGCCGCGCAACGGTCGGCATGCGCGCGCATCAGACGCGCCATCAGCGGCCGCGAGCTGACGTAGTCGTGGATGTGCCAGAGCAGCGGCACCCCGCGCGGCGCGGCCCACGCGCCGAGCACGTGCATCTTGAAGCCGTTGGTATGGATCAAATCGGGAGCGGCGGCTAAGAGCGCATGGCGCAGCCGCGTGGTATATAGCGCGACCGAAGGCGTGCTCAACGAGGCGCGTCCGAGCGCGCCGAGCAGGCGGGCCTTACTGCTACTACCGTGGCCGGCGGCGGCAGCGCCGGCGTCGCCCAGGCGGGCGAGCGCGCGCGGATAAGGCAGGGCATGCGCCGCAACCCCCAGCGCACGCGCCTGGTCGAGAAAGGCGCCGTCGGCGCCGGCGATAAGCTCGAGCGTGACGCGTGGGTCGGCCGCACGGAGGCTCGCCATGAAGTCGAGCAGGCTGCGCTCGGCGCCGCCCATCTGGCCGGAGGGGTTAAGATAGACGATTTTCAAGCGGCCTGAACCAGCCGTTGCGGACTAGTCGCTGCTGTCGGGAGACGGCGCGGGAGCGGGCTGCGGCGCGGCGAACTGATGGGTCTGCGCGGCCTGCGCCGCCGTCTCCTTGGCCATCCGATGCTTGAACTCGGCGTAGTAGTTGCCGATGGAGCGATTGTTGGGATCGAACGTGACCGCCTGCGCGTATGCCTTCTCGGCCTCGTAGTAGTTGAACGCGCCTTCCTGGGCCTGTCCGACATCGAACCATGCGCGCGCCGAGGGTTCGGTATCGGTGGCCTGCTGCAGGACGAGCACGGCGCGGTCGTAATTCGATTGTTTGAGGTAGAACTCACCCAACGCAAGAAGGACTTCGATTCCCTGCGGACGCTCGGCCACGGCGTCCTTCAGCGCATTTTCCTGGGCGTCAGCGTCATGCGCCTCCTCGGCCGCGTCGGCCAGGGCGAGGTCGAGGTCGTAGGGATCATTGCCGGCCTTGGCCGCTTCATCCAGTGTGGTCTTGGCGGACTGCATATCGCGATCGGGTCCATATACGCTCCTGACCAGCGCCGTGTAAGGATCCGGATCGCCTGGTACCTGATCCATCGCGATGCGAAGGAATCCCTCCGCGCTCAGCATGTAGCCGCCGGCGGCGTAGGCTTTGCCGGCATCGATGAGAAAGCGCATGCGCTCGACGGGATCAGCGGTCTCGGTCGCCGCGTGGGCATACAGTGCGGCTTCCTTGAGCGGCAGGTTGAGGCTCGAGTAGAAGTCCCCGATGCCGGAGAAGGCGCCCGGAAAGCCGGCCGCCTCCGCCTGCTTGAAACCTTTCTCGACGGCTGCGCGGGTGACGGGCGCAAGCCATCGCACCAGCTCGGGGCTCAGGTAGAAATGAGTTTGCGGGGTGGGCGAGTCGTAAACCGAGCGCGTGACCTCGGTCAACGCCTGCGGCAACTGGCCGTGGCGCGCGAGCATGCTGGCGTAGCTGTCGCGCTTGTAGGGATCGGTCGGGTCGAGCCAGACCGCCGTGCTGAGCTCGCGCATCTGCGCCTGCTCGCTCATCGCGCCCCCGCCGAGCGTAGCCATGATGTAGTGGCTGTCGGAGTCGGCGGGATGCGCGATGACGCGGGCGGCCGCGCCGCGCAGCGTCTTCACCGGCGGCATGAAGTTGGGATAGGACATGTCATTCTGGCCGAAGACGATGAAGACCAGTGCCAGCGCGCCCGCGCCCACCATCGCGAGCAACATCCTGGGCGCCGGCCGCCATCCGCGCGCGTCGCTACCGGCGGAGGCAGGGGTCGCGAGCCTCAATCCGAGGCCGAGCAGCACAGCCAGCAGCACGGCGTTGGCCGGCACGTGGAGATTGAAGTCGACCAGCTCGTGCAGCGCGCTTGCGATCACGCCAGCCATCACCGCCGCCAGCAGTGGCCACTTGCGCGGATCGCCCGAACGCATCCCCGCGCCGATTCGGCCGAGCAGGCGCCAGCAGAGCCAACCGAACGCGAGCATCGCGATAAGCCCGCTCTCGGCGGCGAATTGCAAATAGTCGTTGTGGGTCTCGCGATAGTAGAAGAACTGCGACCACGGCGGGGAGACGTAGCGGGTGAACAGTTCACCCCACGCGCCCATGCCGACGCCGAAGAGCGGGAAATCATGGATCATCGCGAGCGTGCGCCGATAGAGCATTCCGCGCTCCGACAGGCTGAGCCCGGTCGAGACGGTTTCCGCCAGGCGAACGTCGGTCAGGTTGCGCCCCGATGGACCAATCAACATCAGCGCGAAGACAAACAGCCCGAGCGCGCCCAGCGCGATCAGGCGCAGCGTGCGGGTGTCGGCCAGGCGGGCGAAGGCCGCGCGCCGATGAGCGGGCTGGAGGAAAAACATCGCCACCAGCGCGCCCATGCTGAGCGCGCTCGAGATCCAGCCGCCGCGCGAGAGGCTCAGCACGATCGCGCACAGCACGATGAACGCGATCGCCATCGAGGCCATCCGCACGAGGCTCGCCCAGGCGCGCGGGACCAGATCGATGCGCAGCAGCGCGCCGACCACCGTGAGCGGCAGGATCAGCGCCAGGTAGTTGGCGAAGTGATCGGGGTTGACGAACGGCCCGGTTGCGCGCAGCGCATAGGCCAGGTGAGGCCCTTCCCAGTCCAACGGCACGAAGAACCACAGGATCTTGCCGTTCCACGACGCCCAGTTCATCAGTCCCAGAAATGCCACCACGAAACCCATCGCCAGCACCAGGCCGAAGATCATGCGGCAGAAGCGTTCCTCGGCGTGCGGATCGCCTTCGGCACCGAAGGGATAGAGCGCAACCAGCATAAACAGCGCCGCGTAGGCCAGCGCCTTCAGCATTCCCGAGCGCGTCACCGCGGGCTCGAAACTGAGCGCGCGCCATCTGCGGCTGTCTGGCAGCGGGGCCGCGGCGGCGGCCTCGGCCTTGGCGTTCCTGGCCGGCGCATGCGCTTTGGCGGTGGCCGGCGCGAAGGGCACCTTCGCACCGGCGCGCACCTGTTCCGCGGTGGGTAGGATGACCGGTCCTGACGGGAGCGCGGGCTCGGCATTGAAATTGACCTCGCGATAGGAGGCCTGGGCGGGCCATCCGGGCAGCGCGCGCGCGTAAATTTCGTGGGCCGCTGGCGAAAGAGCCGCGAGCATCGCCGGCGGTATCGGCACCATCTCCAAACCGATCAGCGCCAGCAGCAGCGCGATGGGAAGCGCGACCGCGCGGGCCGCCCGCCACCCGCCCTCGCGCATCAGGCGTCCGCCGCCAAGCCAGGTCCGGGCCATCCACGCCGCGACCAACGCGAAGACGATCGCCTCCATCAGCGTGTAGGCCCACGGATGCACCGAGCCGAAACACGTCGGGGTGAGGACGATCAGCAGGCCGATTCCGAAAACGATTATTTGGTCGAGGCGGCGCAAAGTTTTGGCGCACCCGTCACCGGGTGCTCAGAGTGTCTGGCCCGTACAACAGTTGCGATCAAGACGTCGGCGTCGCAGGCGGCACCTGGCTTCAGGGGGCCTCTTGGTCCTGCTGCAGAGCCCCGTCTTCATCCTCTGGAGCATAGTACCCCCGATGGTAGTAGTACTGATATTCGGAGTGATGAATTTTAATCCGGTTGAGCACCGTGCCGAAAATCTTGGCGCGTGCGTACTCCAGGCGCGCCCGCGCCGCTCTGACCTGCTGCTTGGCGGTGCGCGAGGCGTTGGTCACTAGCAACACGCCGTCGGCGATGGTCGCGAGCAGCAGGGCATCGCTCACCGGCATCACCGGCGGCGAGTCGATCACGATGTAGTCGTAGATCTGCTGCAGCTGGGTCAGCACCTGATGCATCTTTGGTGAGCCCACCAACTCGGTCGCGTTGGGAGGGACCGAACCGGAGCTCAGGATGAAGAGATTGGCAACCGTGGTGGGACGGATGAGGTCGTGCAGGTCGCGCACCCCGGTCAATACTTCGGTCAGTCCCAGATTGTTGTCGAGGCCGAGCACGCGATGGCAGCGCGGGCGGCGCATGTCGGCGTCGATCAGCAGCACGCTCGCGCCCAACTGCGCCAGCATCGCGGCGGTGTTGACCGCGGTCACGGTCTTGCCCTCGCCCGCGAGCGCGCTGGTGACCAGCGTGACCTTGGGCGGAGCGCCGGCGCGCGAAAGCAGCAGCGCCGTGCGCAGGTTACGGTACGCCTCACCCAGCGCCGAGTAAGTGCCGTGTTCGGTCACCAGCTCCTGGATCGGCGTTGCCTTGCGGCTGACCGATCCATTGGCGCCGTGGGCGCCGTTGCCATTGCTGCTGCCATTGGTCAAAGCCCTGGGAGTATCGCCGTCGGCCGCCAACTCCGCAGTGAGCGCGGGGGCCGGCGCGTAGCTCTTGGGTCCATAAGAGGAGGAATTGAGGCGGCTGAACTCGGGGATGATCCCGATGTTGGGCAAGCGCAGGTAGCGCTCGGCTTCCTCGGGATCCTTCAGCGTGTTGTCGAGATAGTCGAGCAGGAAGGCGAGCCCCAGCGCGCCCAGCAGGCCCAGAACTCCGCTCACCATCAGATCGCGCAGCTTTTGGGGGTAGGAGGGAATGCGCGGCGCGGTCGCCGTGTCGACGATCGAGACGTTGGAGGTCTGGGCCTCGGCCTCGACGCCCACGTCCTTCATGCGTTTGAGCACGGCGTTGTAGAGTTGGCGATAGGTATCGACGTCGCGCTGCAGGATGGCGTACTGCACGGCGGCATCGTTGAGCGTCATCGTCACGTTGCGCTGGCGCTGCATCTCGGCGTTGAGTTCTTTCTCCTTCTCGAGCGCCTGCTGGTAGTTGCTTTCGATGCCTCTGATCGAATTCTGGATTTCCACGCTCAGCTGCGCCCTGATCGCGCTTTCTTTGGCGCGCATCTGCGCCAGCGGCGGATAGGCGCCGGTAAACTGATTGGAGAGGCTCGCGTCCTGGGCGGCAAGCTGGTTGAGCTCACCTTGCATCGTCTGGATCAGCTTGTCACTCATCACCACCGGCAGCGAATCGTACTGATGGCGGTGGATGAGCTCGATCTGCGACTCCAGGCCGATGCGTTCGACCTGCGCCCGGGTCAGATCCTTGCTTAGATCGGCAAGCCGGTCGATTACCACCGTGTCTTTGCCGTCGAGCGACATCAGGCCGGGGATGATGCCTTTTTGCCGGCGATAGTCGTTGAGCGCGACCTCGGATTTCTCGAGTTGCTCCTTGAGCTCGACCAGCTTGTGGCTCAGAAATTTCTCGGTGGTGTGGCTGGCCTGGCCGTGCATTTCAACCCCGCGATCGATATAGGCCGCGGCATGGGCGTTGGCGATGCGCGCGGCGAGCTCCGGATCGGAGGAGCTGTAGTCGATCTGGACCAGGCTGGTGCTGGGGATCGCCCTGATGCCAAGGCCGCCAAGGTAGCTGTCTACCTGTTGGTCGGAGACGTCGTGCATTCCCAGGCGCTGCGCGCCCGCGCCCGGCGGCGGCGGCGTCAACAGGTCATGCAAGCGCTGACGCAGACCGCCCACCATCGCACCGAACAGTCCGGGACGCCCGCTCCCGGTGAAAGCCGGGTTGCGGTTCAGGCCGAGGTTGCGCACGACCGACGCGGCGAGCGTTCTGCTCCTGAGAATCTCGCTCTGGGTTTTGAAGTAGTCCGAGCCGTCATACGACGCCTCGATCTCGACCAGCGCCTCTGCCGGATCGATCCCGGATGGCGCCTTGGGGAGGATCATCAACGTGGTATGCGCGGTATAAATCGGCGTCGTCATCAACAGGTGCAACAGAGTGACGAAGACCGTGCCAGCCACTATCGATGCGATGAGGCGCAGGTGCTTGCGGATCAACCGCCAGTAAACCCAGAGATCGATCTTGGTGACGTCGTCCTCGAACAACGAGGGCGCGAAGTCGGCCTCCATCGATGCTTCGGTGGCCGGTCTGCGCTGAATGAAATAGGGCGAAGGTTCTCTCACGGTCTTTGTCCCACTTAAGGTGTCGGTATCGAGGGGCCGCCCACCGACATCTTGCTGAGGATTTGATAGAAGACGTAAGGACCAACTTTGACCGAGGAATACGGCACGTCGATTACGTCGTTGCCGCGCACCGGAAGGTCGGCCTCTTGCCCATTCTTGATCTTGTCCAAGTCGATCCTGAGCACCAGTTTGGAGCCGTCGCGGCGGGTGCGGATCAAATGGACCTCGGAGCTGTTGGCCGCAAACATCGGACCCCCCGCCGCACCGATCGCTCCTAGCACCGTTAGTCCGGAGCCGACCTGGAAATGCCCCGGGTTTTGCACCCAGCCGACGACCATTACGTCGCCGCCGCCGGGGACCACGATCACGTCACCGGGACGCACGGGCATGTTGAGATAGGTGCCGCCGCCGGTGAGCGCCGTGCTCTTCAGCCCGATGACCAGCGGATGCGAATTCTGCCGCAGCAGCGCGCTCAACTCGCCGCGTTTGAAGGCTGCCTCGCGCGACGCCGCGGCGTCGGAGGGCGGCACGCCGTCGTGCAGCGCGGCCGCGGGATCGGCTCCGTTGGCCGAAACCTCGGCGATACGTCCGATCGCCTGCTGCTTGTTCTCCTCGGCGGGCATCAGGATGATTTCATCGGCCGCAGCCGCGGTCAGACCGCCCGCACGGGTCATCATATCGAGCACGGTCTCATTGGGACCGGTGAGAGTGACCAGCCCGGGGGTGTTGACCATTCCGATAACCGCCACCTGGCGGCTGCGATACTCCTTGACGAACACGTCGATCTCGGGCTTGTACATGTACGTCTTCAGCCGGTCGGTGAGCTCGGCGCGCAACTGCTTTTCGGTCAGCCCCCCAGCTTGCATCGTGCCAAGCATCGGCAGCGATATCGAGCCGTCCGGCTCGACTCGCACGGTTCGCTCGCGCAGTTCATCGATCGGGGGAACCGAAATCTGGACGATATCGCCGGGGCCGATTGGGTAGTCGGTCACCGTATCGCCTTGAGTGCGGGCGCGATAGAGCGCGTCGAGCCGCGTGGTATCCTGCGCATTGTCGACCGGCGCATTCGGCGGCGGAAGCGTATTCGCCGGAGGATCGGACGCCGCGGCAGAGCGCGCCGCGGATGCGCCGGGCTGCGCGGTCGCTGCCGCCTGCTGCGCCGGCGGCGGACCCGCGCTCGCGTCGCCGAAGTTCGGCTTATCCGACGGCGCGCTGCTGGATGGAGAGTTCGCGGCGCTTTCGGAAATAGAACTGCTCGGCGCACAGGCCATCAGTGCGCACAGACAGAGCAGCGTCAGCAGATGCTTTATGAAGTTCATGTTTTTAGCGGTCGCGGCGGGCAGACCCCCTACGCGGCCAACCGGGTAGTTATTGGCCGGTTGATGGCGGTGTCTTATGATTGTGGTCCCCACCACTCCCAAACCCAATTGCCGCTCCGATCGCACCCACACCCAACACGCCGGCACCAGCGCCAACCATTTCGGCCGTATCGTATCCGCCCGCAGCCAACTGGCAGGTGGCTCCAGGCTGTGCGCTGGCCACTGCAGGAGAGGTTGTTGACACCCCCCAGTTAAGGCATATCCCATCAGCGCCGACATAGGAAGCTACGGTCTGCCCTTGATATCCCGAGGACCCAGGATCCAGAGTGAAATTATAATTGCCGGGCTGCAGGCCTTGGATGTCATAGACTCCGCCGGCGCCGGGGGCGCCTTGGCCAACCAGATGGCCGCTGGCGTCCTTTACGATCACTTGCATACCGGTTAGCGGCTGCCCTTGCGAGCTTGCCACGGTCCCGCCCACTGACGCCGCCATCGCCGCAGCCGACATTCCGGCAACCAAAGCGAATGCCAATAAAACTGAACAATCCTTTTTCATCGCCTTTCGCTCTCCTATCTGACGGCTGCCATGGAGATCTCGATTCTCACGACCAAACATTCGATCTCCCCTACATATTTATCTCCAGACAACCCTAAATCATCTAAGAGTATATATATCACTTTTAACCATGTCAATTCTAGCTGTGTCTGCCTTTATTGTCGGAAAGACGAACAATGGGCGAATTCTGAGCGATATTAAAACACCAGTGAGGCATTCTACTGGGGTTTTTATACGTCAAAAGATGATTCTGGTCAACTAAACCTCATATAAAATATTCAGACCATAATAGAATCTATTCTGGTTGGCCAACACACCGTAGGATAGAGCGCCCTCGCGCGAGGATAAGTTTTGCCGACCGAAATTGTAGAGAGGGGGAACATAGTTGAACGCGGCGTTGCATCGAACGCGCGAACGAATCACGTCATGGCGAGAGGTCTAGGTCAGACTCTGCGCGAGGTAACGCGGGGGCCGCGTCCCGCAAGGAACGCAGCCCCCCATAGTGGTTGCAATTGATTAGTGCGCTCGCATACGAGCGCGCGACTATGTGCTAGGAGGAGAGAAGCCGGCGCTTGGCGACACCGGCGCCCCACCGAGAGAAGCCGCGGAGAACGCGACGGGCTGCGTACCGACGGTCGTATCAGCGTGCAAGAGTGAGGCGGTCGGGCCGGGCAATGCCGCCTGCTTATCGCGCGACCCTGCCTGCGCCGCTGAAGCCGCCGCGGGCGGCGCCTCAGTCGAGACCGCAGTCACGTGGTCCGAGGCCCGCTCCGCCGTCTGGCCGACGGGCGAGGCCGCTGCCACGACCGGTTGGGTGGCCTCGCGATGCGCCTCGGCAACCGCCTTGTCCATCCAGTCCTGGGCCCAAGCCACTTGCATCTTGCCGTTTTCATCAAGCGGCAGACCCGCATAGCGCGCGCAATCCGTGAAGCGCTTGAACGACGGATCCTTCTCCAGGCCAAGGATGCCGTTGGCTTGCGCCCGCGTCAGCAGGATAGGTCCGTCTCCCGCGTTGGAGAAGGACGGGAAGAACTGTTCGACTCCCGACTTCTCGTAACAACCCGCGTCCTGCAACCGGTTCTCTACCCACTTCGCTTCCGCGATGTGCTTGTAACATTGATCCATGACCAGGTCGTGCCCGCATCCGATCATGTGAAAGGTTTCGTGGCGCGCGACCTTGTGAGGCGAGAACCACGGCGACATCAAAACCTGATTCAGGCTGGCGACCCGATCAATTATATACCCCCGCGTCATCGTGTAATCGTCGACCTCGCCGAGCACTTCAGGAGCGCCGTAGAGCTCGGGCACCGACCAGGCCACGTCGAGCACATTGCGGCTGACGAAGTACATCATGCGATCGCATCCGGGCGGGATCTGCCGGATAGCCACTTCATGGCCTATCTGCCAATGGAAAAATTGCTCTATCGAGCGCGGGAGGCTCGAGTACGAAACCATCTTGATCGAGAGGTTGTACTTCGATGCTTCGTCCCGGTTCCAGTAATCCGCGAGCGTCTCCTGCGCATCGCTCTGGCTTATCCCGTCGTCCAGCAACGCACACACTCGCAGCGCCTGGGGCGGCCCAAAATCGGTCTGTGCACGCACCTCGGGCCTGTCCATCCCGATGCTTGTCATGAAGCATCCGCTCGTTCCCAATAGGCAAATGCCCAGCGCGAGAGAAGTGAGGAGAGTAGTATTTCTGCCCAGCATCGTGCACCTGCGTAGCCAAAAGCGGCAATCGCAAAGGGGCATAGCGCTAGTTTCGTGCCACAAATCGAGGGCAAACCAACGCACGTCGTACAGGACGCGACGGCCATCCAAAGCTTTATTCAGCCGCAACGAAGGATTTATCAATCGCGATAGAGTCACAAATAGCAAATTGCATGTAAAAAGCAAACGCAAGGTGCTCGTCTGGGCATTAATCGAAAACGAAGGCCACTTTTGCTCAGATAACCGTGTAGCCGCGCCGCCCTGTCAGCGTTGCGTCCTCGCAACGTCGCGAGCGGACGAATTTTTCCTTTCTCGAAGGTCGGGATACACGCGCGGACCACAGGTAGATCGTCTGCGCGCCTGACAATTTCGCAAGGGCGCTTCAGGCAGGTCGACGATACCCGTGAGCGACCGAGACGAGCGACGCTTCGATCCATCGCGCCGGGCGGCGCTATTTATTCGCCGGTGGACGGCGGTGTCTTGTGATTGCCGTGTTCCGAGCCGCTCCCCAGCCCAACTGCGAGTCCGATCGCGGTGCCACCCACCACTGCGGCTCCCGCGCCGACCCAAGGGGCCGGATCCCACGCTGCCGCCGCGGCTGCCTTGCAAGTGGTCCCTGGCTGCGCCGTTGCTACTGCCGGTGAAGTCGTCGAAAGCCCCCAGTTGAGGCAAATCCCGTCGGGGCCGACATAGGAAGCGACGGTCTGCCTCTGATACCCGGATGAACCGGGGTCAAGCGTGAAGTTGTAATTGCCGGGCTGCAGGCCTTGGATGTCATAGACTCCGCCGCTGCCGGGCGCGCCTTGGCCGATCACATGACCGCCTGCGTCCTTTACGATCACTTGTACGCCGGTTAGCGGTGCCCCTTGCGGGCCGGCCACCGTCCCACCCACTGATGCGGCCGAAGCGGCAGCAGACATTTTGACAACAAATGTAACTGCCAGTAGAACCGAGCAGCTTGTCCTCATGACCAACCTCCCCGCACGCGCAAAGCCTTCGTTTCGCGCGTGCACCCCTCGGCAGAATCGGCTACCTATATTCAGTCAAACTGTTTCGAGAACCGACAAAACTCACGCGCACGAACAAGTCCCGTCGCGACAGAAATTAAGGTTACTTTTGAACGGTGTGCCGCCGCTCGCAGGTGAGCACATTCGAACGGCTCTAAGTCAGGCTTGACCACCGCCACATCCGCCTCGCAAACATCCCAACTCGGAGAAAGATAACAAACCTCCGAGCCTGACCGTCGTATATAGTCAACCGCACTGTGGTGGTCAAGCATGCTAATCGAAACAAAACTTCGCAATTCAAGCGCTGCGAGCATATTTTCACGCCATCATGACTTACGGGCGCTCCTCGTCACATAAATCGGCTCGCAAAGCGGGGTACGTTCGATTCAGCCCGTCTTAGGGGCCACGGAGGCGAAGTCCACTTTCAGATGGAAGGCAGATTCCTGAATTCGTCGGCGAGTGCGCGGAGAATTACTGACCAGTCGGTAACCAATCCCAGCGTCGCGCGTTCGAAGATCGGCGCTTCGGCGTCATTGTTGATCGCGACGACGAACTCGGCCCGTTTGATGCCCACGGTATGGTTGGGCGCGCCGCGCACGCCTACGGCAAAGTACAGCCGGGGATCGATCGCCTTACCAGTCAGCCCGACCTGCAATTGCCGCGGCATCCATCCCTGGTCTGTCACGCGCCGCGTCGCGCACATCCCGGCGGCCAACGCGCGGGCGAAATCCTTGACCGCCGCGACGCCCTCGGGTCCGCCCACGCCCATCCCGACTCCAACCACCACGTGCGCGCCGTCCAGCGGCGCGATCGAATTATCCAGCAACGAGTGCATCGCGGTGGTCCGGCCGAGGACCGGGGCAAGCCGCGGCCGCACCGTCTCGACCGCCGCCTCGCGCGCGCTATTGGCTGCGGCGAGCTCCAGCACGCCGGCGCGCACCGTCGCCATCTGCGGAAAGGTTCTGGACAGGATCGGCGCCACGATGTTGCCGCCGAAGGCCGGCTTGAGCGCGACCATTCGGCCCTCGGCATCGAACTCGACCCCGATTGCGTCGCCGGTGAGTCCCAGGCCCAGGCGCGCCGCCAGCCGCGGTCCCCAATCGCGGCCGCGCTCGCTCGCGCTCAGCAGCACGCCCCACGGCGTCCGCTCGCGCACCAGATGCGCCATCGCTTCGGCCGCGGCCTCGGGCGTGTACGACTCCAGCGCCGGATGATCGAGCACCACGACGTGATCGGCGCCATAGCTCGCGAGCAACTCCGCGTGATGCGCGAGCGCGGCCGGAAAGCCCACCGCGACCAGCGCGCCGCCAAGCCGGGCGACCAGTTGATCGCCATGCGAGAGCAACTCCAGGCTTGCGCGCGTGACCGCGCCCGCAAGGTCGGTTTCGCAGGCCACCCACAGATCACGTCCGCGCGCCGGCTTGCGTGTCGCCGCGCTGATCGGGCGGCGCAACTTCTCCTCGCGCTTAAGCGCGCCCATCGCGCTCAGCGCCGCGACCACTTCGCGCGCCGCGCGTGCGGGCTCGGCGGCGTCGATCATGCGGCAGGGGGGATGGCTGGTCTGGACCGCGCGCACCTCCTGCACCCAGGTCGGCGATCCGGCCGCCCCGAAATGCGCAAGGTCGGAATCGAGCGCGGCCGCGCGCACCGTTTCAATCGGCTGCGCACCCGCCTGCTCGGCGACTTCGGGCTTGACGCGGATGGGTTGTGCGACGCGCTCGGCGCAGGTCAGCACCGCGGGCATCGCGCATTCGACCTCGTCGTAGCCCTCGTCGCTTTCGCGCTCGGCGGCGATGGTGCGGCCGTCGATACGAATCTTGCGCACGCCGGTTATCTGCGCGACCCCGAGCAGCTCCGCAATCTCGGGACCGACCTGTCCGGTCTCGGCGTCGAGCGAGTACTTGCCGAGCATGATGAGGTCGAAGCTCTCGCGCTTGAGCCATTTGGCCAGCGTGCGTGCGGTGGCCAGCGTGTCGGAGCCGGCGAACGCGCGATCTTCCAGATGGACCGCGCGATCCATCCCCATCGCCAGCGCGTCGGTCAGCGCCGCGCGCGCCTGCGGCGGTCCCATCGTGACCACGGTCGCGTGGGCGCCGAGGCTCCGCTTGAATTCTATCGCGAGCGCGATCGCGCGCAGGTCGAACGCGCTTATCACGTTGGTGCCGTCGCGCCGGATGGTCTTGGTGACCGGGTCGAAGTTGGCGTCTTCGACCAGCGGAATCTGCTTGATACAAACGGCGATCCTGAGCACGAGGCTGCTTCTCCTTGCGATTGCGCGATCGGGGCCGGTTGGCGATGCGCGAGCGTAACCGAGCCGGGCGCGCCGATGCAAGGCAAGCTCCGCCGCGAGCCTGCGCGCGGCTTACGGCGCGGCCTGCGTTAGGGTAGCTTCGCAGGGTGCAGGACTTGCAACATTTCGCTGAAGACCGTGCCAAGTGCGTCGTCCGAATGGTTGCCGGGATATTTGCCCGGCCGTTTGCCGCGCTGCTCGTAGCCACGCTCGCGATCGGCGCCCCCGCCGCCACCGCGGCGTCGCCGATGCGTATCGTGTCGCTCGCGCCCGGCGTCACGGAAACTCTGTTCGCGCTGGGCGGGGGCGACGCGGTGGTCGGCGTCTCGCAGTATTGCGACTATCCGCCGGCGGCGACGCGCCTGCCCAAGGTCGGCACGTTTCTCACGCCCAACGTTGAGGCGATCGCCGCGCTGCGCCCCGATCTCATCATCGGGCCAGGACTCTCCTCCAGCCGGCGCGAGGTCCGCGCGCTCGAGGCAATGGGCTATCCGACGCTTACCGTGAACGACAACTCGCTCGACGGCATCGAGCAGAGCATCGCGCTCATCGGTGCGCACACCGGAGAGCAGCAAGCGGCGCGCCGCCTGCTCGGCGTCATCCAGGCACATATCGACGGGGTCCACGCGCGGCTTGAAGGGACGAAGCCGCGCACGGTGGTGATGCTGGTGGGGCATCAGCCGATGGTCGCGGTCGGGCGCGGCACGTTTCTCGATGATCTGCTTCGTCTGGCCGGCGGCGACAATATCGCCGACCTCGCGAGGCAGAATTGGCCGCGGCTCAGCATCGAATACATCATCGCGATGCGGCCCGAGGTGATCCTCGACGGCGCGATGGGCAGCGACGCGAACACGCCGGCCGGTTTTTGGGCGCGCTATCCCACCATCCCGGCCGTCCGCGACCATCACGTCTTCGGCTACCCGGAAGACCCGATGCTCCATCCGGGGCCGCGCGTATGGCAGTCGCTGGAGATCCTGGCCCGCCGCATTCATCCGGAGGCTTTTGCTGCGGCGTCCAATAACCAAGGTCCCGCGCGATGAACGAGTCGATCGCTGCGAGCACCGGTGGCGGGGCGCGATCTGCCGCCGTCCTCGAAGATTTCTCGGGCGCGCATCTGACGCGCGCGCGGATGGCGCTGACGCTCGGTGCGCTTTCGCTCCTGGTGCTGCTGAGCGCGATCGTCGCCGCGGCCTTCGGCAGCGTCCATATCAGCCTGGTGCGCGCACTCGGCGAGCCGCTTAGTCCCGACCATGCGATCTTCGTGAGCGCGCGCCTGCCGCGTGTGCTGATGGGCGCGGCGGTCGGCGCGGCGCTGGCCGCAGTCGGCGCGGCGCTTCAGGCGCTGGTGCGCAATCCTCTCGCCGAGGGCGGTATCCTGGGCATCTCGGGCGGCGGCGCGTTCGGCGCGATCGTGGCCCTGGTGTTCGTGGCCGGTCGCGCCGGCGCGGTGGCGACGGTGCCGCTTTGCGCCTTTGGCGCGGCGCTGCTCTCGACCGTCGTGGTCTACCGATTGGCCGTGGTCGACGGACGGCTGGAGCCGTTCACGCTGCTCCTGGTCGGCGTGATCTTCAACTCGATCTGGGGCGCCGCGATCATGCTGCTCAACAGCGTGGTCAACTACTACTACGTCCACGATATCGTGTTCTGGCTGATGGGCAGCCTGGAGGCGCCCACCTACGGCGAGGTCGCGATGGTGACGGTGCTGGCTGTCGCGGGGTTCGCGGTCCTGATGGCGCATGCGCGCGACCTCAACTTGCTGAGCCTAGGCGACGAGGCGGCGGGCGAGCTTGGGGTGGACGTCGATCCGATGCGCCGGCTGATCTTTGTCGCGACTTCGGTGATGATCGCGGCGGCGGTCTCGGTGAGCGGGATCATCTCCTTCGTGGGATTGATCGTGCCGCACATGTTGCGCCTCGCCTTCGGCGCCGACCATCGGCTGCTGCTCCCGGCGTCGTTCCTGGGCGGCGCGGCGTTCCTGGTGCTCGCCGACCTGCTCGCGCGAGTCGCGATTTCGCCCACGGAATTGCCGGTCGGCGCGATAACCGCGCTCTGCGGCGGCCCGTTTTTCATCTATATGCTGCGCCGCGAGGGACGCGGCCCGCTCGCGCTGTAGTTAGCGTCTCGATCCAGGATTGCCCCCGATGACCAGCGCCCAGGATACGCCGCGAACCGCGCCGCAGGCCGCAGCCGCCGCCGCGCCGGCACTCCGCGCTTCGAATCTCGTCGGCGGCTATGGCGAACGGGCCGTGCTGCACGGCGTGTCATTGGCGGTCGAGCCGGGCGAGATGCTCGCGATCGTGGGACCCAACGGCGCGGGCAAGTCGACCCTCCTTCGATTGCTGGGCGGCTCGCTAAGGCCGTGGGAGGGCACGGTAGAATTGCTCGGTGCGCCGCTTGGCTCCTTTGATCGGCGCTCGTTGGCGCGCCGCCTCGCCTTCGTCGGGCAGGACAATTCTGTCGCCTTCTCGTTCACCGTGCTCGAGGTGGTACTGATGGGCCGCGCGCCACATCTCGGGTCGTTTCACTTCGAGAGCCACGGCGACCTTGTGCTCGCGCGCGAGGCGCTGGAGCGCTTCGATCTGCTCGCCCTCGCCACCCGTCCGATCCAGGAACTCTCGGGCGGCGAGCGCAAGCGGGCATTCCTCGCACGCGCGCTCGCACAGGAGCCGCGCGTGACGCTGCTCGACGAACCGACGGCCCACCTGGATCTGCGCCACGTGGCGGAAATCTTCGCCCGCTTCGGCGAACTGCGGGCCGAGCGCGGTCTCTCCGTGGTCGCGACCCTGCACGACCTCAACGCGGCGGCGCTCTATGCCGACCGCGTGCTGCTACTCAAGGACGGGATGACGATGGGCTGGGGCGCGCCGCATGAAGTCCTGACCGAAGACAAGCTGCGCGAGGTTTACGAGACCGAGGTCTACGTCGGACGCAATCCAGCGACCGGCGCGATCGCGGTGCTGCCCGGCGCGAGCGCCGCGCCGCCCCGCCGATGAGCGCACGGAATCTCGTTCTTCTGAATTTCAAGATTTAATGCCCTCGCCCCCTTGAGAGGGAGAGGGTAGGGTGAGGGGGTTCCTGGCAATAGCAATGAAATTCGGGACGGCGAGCGGCGGTGAGACAGCGAAACGATGAGACGTGCGTGTACCGCGATTCTTCTCGCCGGCTGGTACCTGATCGCGCCGCCGATGTACGAATCCTACAACTCCAAGCACAAGCTTCTCTCGACGCGCGCGTACATCAATGCGCCGCTCCCGGCGTGGGCCAACTTTGGCACTTACCCGACCCGCGAGAAGTGCGAAGCGCAGCGGCACAACGATTTTGACGACGCGGCCAAGGCGGGTCCGGGCAACGACCCGCGCGCGCGGGCGTTATGGGAAAGCTCGCGCAACGCGATGTGCGTATCCGCCGCCGACCCGCGTCTCAAGCAATAACCGTCTTCAGGTAAATGAAAGACGTTCCTACCGCGATCGCGAGGGCAGGCGCACGATTCCCTTCGCGCGCACTGACAGTTCGCCGTCCTGGTTGGTCGCGGTCTGCGCGATCTCGGCGTAGTGCGCGCCGTCCTCGGCAAAAACCCGCGTCACCTCGCCGTTGATGTAAAGCGTGTCGCCAACCGGATTGTGGCGGCGAATCTCGACCGACAACTGGCGCAGAAATCCGGCATCGCCCATCCAATTGGTCAGCTGATGCGACATCCAGGAGCACCGCTCCGGCCCGTAGTCGTACGCCGCGGGCGTTCCGACCAGGGTTGCGAGGTCGTCCTCCCAGTGCACGCGTTCGGGCACGTCGGGGATGCCGAACTTGTTGGGGATGCCGACGCCGGGATGCTTGCGCAGTTGCTTCCACGCAAGCTTGTTCGCGCGGATATAGAGCCCGCCCCATCCCTGGGCGAACGCGATGAACCCGGTGACCGTCATCGGCCCCTTCGCCATGGTTTGCAACTTGTCGCCAACCTTCACGTCTTCGATGTAGCGCGGATTGGCGCCGCGGATCTCTTCGGCTTCATAGAGCGCGAAGATCTTCGCCAGATCGTCGCGCGAATAATGAACCGGTTCCTTCTTTTTGACCTCGTCGTACTTGGTGCCGCGCTCGCGCGCGGTGTCGCGCTCGGTGCGAAAGCACCAGCTATCGCCCTCGGCCACCATCTCGCCGCGCTGATTGTAAAATTCGCAGCGATAGATCTGCTGGATCGCGCGGCCGGCGAAACGGGTCTCGTGCTCGACCAACTCTTTGAGCCACGCCTTGGTCGTGAACTGGTCGCCGAGCAGCATCGGGCGATGCCACACCGTATCGATGCCGGCGAACATCGCGTGCACGCCCGGCAGGCCGCCGACGTAGCCGCTGAACGAGCGGTTGAGCGCAAAGATGAACGAGGGCGGCGCGGCGGTGTGTCCGTGCGCCTTTGCCGCGTATGCCGGCTCGCACCACAGCGGATTATCGTCGCCGATACCGTGCGCCCAGTGGCGGATATTGTCGCGCGTCGCCTCGTAGCACCATGGCTCGAGCGAGTCCTCGATCGGCACGCCGACCAGTTTGCGCAGGTCGGCGAGACTCTTGTCGGTGATCAACGAAAAGCGCTGCCGTTGTTCCGCCATTTTTTGCATTCGCTCCTTTCCAAACTCATCTCACATTTATCTTCATCCGGCCCGCCAGCCGCAAACGCGATCGTGGTTTGCCACCCGAGCGCGGTCGGCGATAGCATCCTTGAGTTGTAGATCAAGGAGGCGACGACGCCATGGGAAAAGAGCCGTTCACCGTTGCGATCCCGGACGAGACGCTGCGCGATTTGAAGGAGCGCCTCAAGCGCACGCGCTTCGCCGCCGACTTCGCCAATGACGGATGGCAGTACGGCACCAACCTCGATTACTTGAAACGCCTGGTCCAGTATTGGATCGACGGCTACGACTGGCGGCGCGCCGAGCGCGAGATCAACTCCTTTCATCACTACACGACCCGCGTCGAGGGCATCCCGATCCACTTCATCCACGAGCCGGGCAAGGGGCCGCGCCCGATGCCGATCATCATGAGTCACGGCTGGCCCTGGACGTTCTATGATTTTCACAAGGTGATCCGTCCGCTTGCCGACCCGGCCGCGTACGGCGGCGATCCCGCCGACGCGTTCGACGTCGTCGTGCCGTCGCTGCCGGGCTACGGATTTTCGACCCCGCTTACGACCACCGGAATAAACTACTGGCGCACGGCGGATCTGTGGGTCGCCCTGATGCGCGACGTGCTGGGCTACAAAAAATTCGCCGCGCAGGGGGGCGATTGGGGCGCGCTGGTTTCCGCGCAACTCGGACACAAGTATGCGGAACTGTTGTACGGAGTACATATCCATCTGATGGTCCCGTTGACCGCATTTTTGGGCGGGATGCCCGATCGCTCGCTATACGGGCCGGGCGAGGAAGGATGGCACCAGCGAACTGCTACGTTTTTCACCGAGGGGAGCGGATACTCCGCGATTCAGCTCACGCGTCCGCAGACGATCGCGTTCGCGCTCAACGACTCGCCCGCCGGCCTCTGCTCGTGGCTGGTCGAGAAGCGCCGCGCGTGGAGCGATTGCGGCGGCGACGTCGAGAGCCGCTTCACCCGCGATGAGTTGCTCACTACGATGACGCTTTACTGGGCGACTCAGAGTTACGGGACCTCGGCGCGCTACTACTATGAGGCGATTCACAATCCGTGGAAGCCCTCGCACGATCGGCAGCCGGTGGTCGAGGCGCCGACCGCCGCCGCGGTGTTCACCAAGGAGATCATCCTGATGCCGCGGCGCTGGGCCGAGGGCTACTACAATCTCAAACGCTGGACGGTGTTCAACTCGGGCGGTCACTTTGCCCCGATGGAAGAGCCCGCTAAGCTGGTCGAGGATATTCGCGCGTTTTTCCGTCCGCTGCGCTAGACGCGCGCGTTGGCAGTTGAGCAGTACAAATCCGCCGCCGGGGCATCGCGCGCCTCGCAAGCCGCATCGGGCTGCGACGGATTCGCCGGCGCATCCGAAAGAACCCCGCCCGCACCAACGGCTCGGCGACGGCCGTCCGCTCCATCTGATCTTCGACGCCGACGATACGCTGTGGGACTCCAACATCCATTTCCTCGAAGCCGAGGCGCGCTTTATCGCCGAACTGGTCGCGGCCGGCGTCGGCGAAACGGTGGCGGTGCGCGCCGCGATCCGCCGGCGCGAACTCGAAATTATCAGGCGCTATGGCTATGGGCGCGAGCCGTTCGTGGTGCTGATGCGGATGGTCGCGGCGGAACTTGCGCCTGAAGGATCGCGCGCGCCGCTCGGCGCCGCGGTTGAGCGGATAGCTGCCCAATTCCGCGAGCGCGAATGCGAGTTGCTGCCGGACGTCGAGCCGACGCTGGTTGAACTCGCCGCGCGCCATCATCTGACGCTATTTACCAAGGGCAACCCGCGCGAGCAGTTGCCCAAGCTCGAGCGCTCGGGCCTGCGGCGCCATTTCAGCCACGTCGAAGTGTCGCCCGAGAAGGACGAGGCGGCGTACCACCGGCTGGTCGAGGCGGCGGCGCTCGACCGCGCGCGCACTTTCATGATCGGCAACAGTCCCCGCTCGGATATCAACCCGGCCCTGCGCGCGGGCTTGCGCGCGGTCTTCATCCCGCATGCCCATACCTGGGAGCTGGAGCACGAGGAAGTCGACCTGGCCGACGAACGCGTCACCGTGATTGCCAACTTCCGCATGCTGCGCGAAATATTCTAGAATAAAGGTTGCGATGGCAAAGGCTGATTCTACCGCGAGCTTATTGGAAGCGCAGGTTGCCAGGGAGCAGTCGCGGCGCGTGCGCCGTCCCAAGCCGCCGATTGCGCTTCGCCCGCTCCATCGCATCTGGCGCCGCACGCTCGACGAAATCGACGTCGCGCGCATCCGGCTGCCGGTGCGCGGACTACCCGCGGCGCTGGAGGGGATGGTCGCCTGCCAGTTGAGCGATCTGCACGTCGATCGCGACGAGGACCTCGAGCGCCTGGTGTTGGCGGTTGGCGCGGTGAACGCGCAGCAGCCCGACCTGGTGTTCCTGACCGGCGACTACTTCACCGGGCCGGAGACGATGCGCCGCTACCTGGCGGGATTTCGCGAGGCGATAAGCGCACTGAAGCCGCGCCTGGGCGTTTTCGCAGTCGCCGGCAATCATGACCATTGGTCTTCGGTCGAGCGGATAACCGAGGCGCTCCAGCGGGCTGGGGCGCGCGTGCTCGCTAACGAGAGCCATCGCCTGCATGTGCGCGGCGAGTCGCTGGCGGTGGTTGGAATCGACGACCTGTGGTCGCGGCGCGCCGAGCCTGCGCGCGCCTTTGCGCAGGTGCGTCCGGAGGAGTGCACGATCGTGCTCGCGCACAACCCGGACACCGCACTGTACGCGCGCCATCTCAAACCGGGCGTGATGCTCTCCGGGCATACGCATGGCGGTGTGGTGCGACTGCCGTTTTACGGATCGCCACTGAAGCTTTTGCGGATCGGCAAGCAATTTTACGCGGGGCTGAATCGCTATCGCGACTTCTACATCTACACCAATCGCGGTCTGGGCACGTATTGGCTGAGAATCAGGATCAACTGCCGGCCCGAGGTTTCGCGCTTTCACCTGACGACGCTTGACGACGCGGCTCAAGACCCTGCCGAGGCACCGGTCCAATTTGCCGGAAAACCCCACGCGCATGGCGCGACGCCGGCGCGGCCGCGGCGCCGCCGGGCTCGGCGCCGCCGCGCCTCGTAACAGCCGCTGCTTTCGCGGCGATTGGCCCGCCGTCATCCGCTGAGTAACTGAAAAATGGAGCGCATCACAGTCGCGATTGCGGGCGGCTCGGGCTTCATCGGCCGGGCGATCGTGCGGCGGCTGGGCGACACGGCTCGCGTGCGCGTGCTGACGCGCAATCCCGACGCGGTGCGCGCGCGCCTGGCTGGAACCGGGGCCGAGTTCGTCCGCGCCGACGTGACCGACGCGGCGTCGCTCCAGGCCGCGATCGCCGGTGCGCAGATCGCGATCAACGCGGCGCAGTTCGACGGCTATCCGATCGAAAATCCCGGTCGCGGCCTCACCTTCGAGCGCGTCGACTATGGCGGCACGGTCGCGATGATCGCGGCGGCGCGCACGACCGGCGTTACGCGCATCATCTATATCAGCGGCGCGGCGGCCGACGAGCAGAGCCGCCAACCGGGCTTTCGCGCCAAAGGCCGCGCCGAGCGGGCGCTCCGCGAATCCGGCCTCGAGTTCACCATCTTCCGCCCCGCGCTGGTCTACGGTGCCGACGACCGCGTGACCAACCTGCTGGCGCGCGCGATCAGGTACGCGCCGGTTTTCGCGATTCCGGGCACCGGCAGGCAGGTGGTGCAGCCGGTCGCGGTCGACGATTTGGCCGCGTGCGTCGCGATGGCGGTGATGGGGCGCGGGCGCAACGCCACGTTTGCGATTGGCGGGCCGGAGCCGATGAACTTCGATCAGTTGATCGAGTTGATGATGGAGCTGAGCGGCCATCGCCGGCCCGTCGTGCACGTGCCGCGGGCCCTGATGCGGGTGGCCGGGATGCTGGGCGAGATGCTGCCGCGGCCGGTATTCTCGCGCGACGCGGTCGACTTCCTGCTCGCCGACAATCCTTGCGACAACGGCCCGTTGATCGCGGAGTTCGGCATCCGCCTGACGCCCGCGCGCGCCGGGATGTCCTATCTCAAACCGAAAGTGTGACTGCCCGCGCCCGCTTTCCGACAACCTACGCCGCGCGATTCCAGCCGCTGCCCTCGTGGCCGAATTGGAACAGATCCGGATGGAGGATCTCGGCAAGGATTTCCAGTGACTCGGCGATCCGCGGCCCCGGCCGGTTGAAATACTGGCTGCCCTCGGCAACGAACACCCGGCCCTCGCCCACCGCGCGCATCGAGGCCCATCCGGGGCGCGCAGCCAGCGTGGGCAGTTCCTCCATCGTGTGGCGCATGTTGAAGCCGCACGGCGCGACCAGGATAACCTCGGGGTCGGCGGCAAGCAGCGCATCGAATTCGAGCCGCCCCGAGTGCTGGCCCGCGCGGCCAAACAGATTGTGGCCCGCCGCCATTTCAACCATCTCCGGCATCCAGTTGCCCGCCGACATCAGCGGGTCGAGCCATTCGATGCACGCGAGCGTGGGGCGCGCGGCCGCCCTGCGCGCGCGCGCCGCGACCGCGTCCATCCGGGCCATCAGCCGCCCCACCAACTCGGCGCCGCGCGCGGGCTCGCCCAGCGCGCGCGCCACGCGTTCGATGTCGGCGAAGATGTCCGCGAGCCCATAGGGAGCCAGCGAGACGATCCGCGGCCGCGCGCCGAGCCAGTTTCCGACCGCGTCCTCGACGTCGCGCTCGCTGACCGCGCAGACTTCGCACTGCGACTGGGTGACGATGACGTGGGGGGCCAGTTCGCGGAGCTTTTGCGCATCGACGCGGTAAACGGAGAGCGCTTCGCCAACGATGCGGCGCACCTCGCGGTCGACCTCGGCGCTCGGACGCTCGGGATTGAACTTGGGCTCGGTGAGCGCGGGCAGGCGGGTGACCGCGGCCGGGTAGTCGCACTCGTGCGAGCGGCCGATTAGCTGCGACTCGAAGCCCAGCGCGCAGACGATTTCGGTCGCGCTGGGAAGCAGGCTGACGATTCGATGCACGGGAGGCTCCTTGACTCTTAACGATAGGCGTCAGATTACTGCGCGTGATGCCGTGTGTCATCACGGCGCGCGGCGCACTCACGCCATTGGCGTGATCGGCGGGGGCTGCGCTATACAACGATCGCAAGTCGGTGTGACGCCAACGGGAGGATCGAACAATGCTCCACGTACACTATTTCATCACGCGCAAGGCCGAGATGGGCGATGCGGAGTTTCATCGCTATTGGCGCGAGACCCACGGGCCAATCGCGGCCAAAATTCCGCAGCTCCATCGCTACGTACAAAGCCATCGCATCACCGCTTTCGGCTCCAACTCGCCCTACGACGGCGAGGCCGAGGTGCTGATCGACGGACTCGACGCGATGGCCGCGCTCAGGCGGAGCCCCGAATATATCGACGGCGCGCTGGCCGACGAGCGCAAGTTCATCGATCTGACGCGCGTGGAGTGGATGGTGACGCGCGACCACGTCGTGCTCGACGGTCCGACCGGCGGCAAGCTGGTCAAGGGCGTATGGCAACTCGTGATCAAGCCCGGGATGACGCTGGAGGAGTTCCGCAAGTACTGGCTCGAGGTGCACGGGCCGATGGCGCTGAAGCTGCCGGGGATTCGCCGCTACGTGCAGTCGCATCTGATCGACGAGGCCTACCTCTACGCCACGCCGCGCTTCGACGGCGTCGCGCAGCTATGGTTCGACAGCGTCGAGGCGTTCGCCGCGGCCTTCGCGTCGCCGGCCGGCAATGACCTGCTGGCCGACGGCCGCGTGTTTATCGACGCTCCCCGGATGACGTTTTTCATGGCGCAGGAACATATCCAGATCGCGTCGCGCTGAATCCGGCGGACGCGTCGAGCCGAATTTACGGAGGTACTTAAGATGGCAGGGCTACTGCATGGCAAAGTTGCATTGATAACCGGTGCCGCGAGCGGGATTGGCCGCGCCACCGCGATCGCCGCCGCGCGCGAGGGCGCGAAAGTTCTGGTGGCCGACGCGGTTCCCGCCGGCGAAGATACCGTCAAGCTCATAAAGCAGGCGGGCGGCGAGGCCGCCTTCCACAAATGCGACGTGACGCGCGCCGCCGAGGTCGAGGCGACGGTTGCCGCCGCGGTCAAGCATTTCGGCCGCCTGGATTGCGCGCACAACAACGCCGGCATCATCGGCAAGTCGCTGCATACCGCCGATGACACCGAGGAGAATTTCGATCGCATCATCGCCGTCGACCTCAAGGGCGTGTGGCTGTGCATGAAGTACGAGATCCTGCAGATGCTCAAGCAGGGCAAGCGCGGCGCGATCGTCAATACCGCCTCGGCCGCCGGGTTGGTCGGCTCGCACGGGCAGCCGGCCTACACCGCGGCCAAGCACGGCGTGATCGGACTGACCAAGGTGGCCGCGCTCGAGTATGCCCGCCACGACATCCGCGTCAACTCGGTTTGCCCCGGAGTGATCGATACCGCGATGGTGGCCGAGATGGTGACGGGCCATCCGCGCCTGCGCGACCGCCTGATCGCGGTCGAGCCGATCAGAAGAATGGGCAAGCCCGAGGAGATCGGCGAGGCGGTGGTGTGGCTGATGTCGGACTACGCATCATTCGTGACCGGCGCGTCGCTGCCGGTCGACGGCGCCATGACTGCTCAATAGAGACGACGGAAGCCTGAAATCGATGGCGCTTCAGAGGATGAGATTATGTCCATTGACAACCGTTTTATTGACAGCGACGCACACGTCGTAGAACCGAACGACCTGTTCGAGAAATACCTCGAGCCGAAGTTTCGTCAGTGGATTCCCGAGGCGTGGGCCAACTACGCCGGCCGTCCACTCGGGTTTGGATTCAAGATCGTAATCGAGACGCCCAATGGCACGCGGCAGGTGATGCCTTTCGGGAACGACCCGATGAACGAGGAGGCGCTCGCGCGTTGCGGCGGCGTGGCGTTCGATCCGGGCGCGCGGGTCGCGCTGCCGGGCCATGACGAGGCCTACGCGGAATTCGCGCGCGAAGATTTTCCGCCGCGCCTGTACCCGCTGGCGATGGACCGCGCGGGCATCGACTATATGGTGGTCTATCCGACGGTCGGATTGTTAAGCACGGCGGCGCCAGAGCTCGCGCCGGACGCGGCCGCCGCAATTCGCCGCGCCTACAACAACTGGCTGCACGACTTTTGTTCGGGGACCCGCGGACGGGTCTTCGGCGCCGCCTCGGTGGACCTGCGCGACGCCGAGGAAGCCGCGCGCGAGGCGCGGCGCTGCGTCAAGGAGTTTGGTTTCAAGGCCGTGCACGTCAATCCCGTGCCGGTCGGAAGCCATCGGTTGTACGACAGCTTTTACGAACCGCTGTGGAACGCGCTCGAAGACCTCGACGTCCCACTCGCCGTGCATACCGGCGCAGGCGTGGGAGCGGACGAGATGCTTTACCACTACCTGCCGGGACTGCGCACGGCCCAGGTGACGGTGGCGTTTACGGTCGGCAACATGTTCGCCAGCACGGCCCTGATCATGGGCGGCGTGCTCGAACGGCATCCGCGCCTGCGGGTGGTTCACCTGGAGTCTGGCGCCGGATGGGTTCCGTTCTGGATGGACCGGCTCGCCGCAAGCGTGCAAGGCGGTTTTCGCGGACTCGATATCCCCGGACTCAAGCGCAGTCCGGCCGATTACTTCCGCCGTCAATGTTTCGTGTCGGCCGATCCCGACGATCCCTTCATCAAGCAGACAATCGAAATGATCGGCGACGGCAATATCGTTACCGCCACCGATTTTGCGCATCCCGAGGGCCGCCGTTACGAATCGGCGGTGAAGGAAATTCTCGAACTGCCGCAGGTGTCGCTCGAGAGCAAGCGCAAGATCATGTGGGACAACGCGCTCAGGCTTTATCCGATCGATCCGGCGTAGCCGGGCGCTAGACTTGCCAGAATATCGCGTGCAGCGATGGCAGACTGACGAAGAGAGGCACCAAGGAGCACACAATGGACCGGCTCAAGGGCAAAAACACGATCATCACCGGGGCGGCGGGCGGACAGGGACGCGTTGCCTGCCGGATGTTCGCCCAAGAGGGCGCGCGGATATTGGCGAGCGACCTGAATCCGGGCGTGGCAAAGGAAATCGAAGCGCTCGCGCCCGGCGCGATCACCTACGTCGCGGCCGAAGTGACCAAGGCGGACGGTATCCGGACGATTGTCGACGGCGCGCTGAAAGCGCTCGGCGGGCGAATCGACGTGCTCTACAACAACCACGGCGTGATCCTGGGCAAGCCGTTTCTCGAGACCACGCCCGAGGAATGGGACCGCGTGCATGACGTCGATTTGAAGTCGGTTTACTTCTTAAGTCAGCGGGCGGTGCCGGCGATGCGCGGGGGCTCTTCGATCATCAATATCTCATCGGTCGGCGGGCTGGTTGCGATGCAGAACATGTCGGCCTACTCGGCGGCCAAAGGCGGCGTGGCGATGCTGACCAAGGGCATGGCGCTTGATCTGAGCTCGCGCGGAATCCGGGTCAACGCGATCGCGCCCGGAGCGATCGACACGCCGATGCCGCATAATTTCGTCAAGGACCTGCCCGACAAGGAGGGGATCTGGGCGGCGATCGAAGAGCGTCACATGATGAAGCGGTTCGGACAGCCGCACGAGGTCGTCGCGCTGGCGGTGTTCCTCGCCAGCGACGAGTCGAGCTTCATGACCGGCAGCGTGGTGACGCTCGACGGCGGCTGGAGCGCGTTTTAGCTCGCCCGGCGGCGCGCTCAGCCCGGGAGCGAGAAACCATAGACCCGCGCGCAATTCTCGCGCACGATCTTTCGCCGGTCGGCTTCCGGCAGCGGCGCGAAGTCGCGCGCCAGCACTTCCATCGTGTGCGGCCAGGTCGCGGCCTGATGCGGATAGTCGGTTGACCACATGAAATTGTCCGCGCCCAGGTAGCTGTAGATCTTGAGCCCCAGCGGATCGTCGATAAAGGTGGCGAATACCTGGCGGCGGAAATACTCGCTGGGCTTGAGCGACAGCAGCGTCCCGTAGCCCTGCTTGAAGCGGCGATAGTACTTGTCGGCGCGCTCCAGCAGATGCGGAACCCACGCGATGTCGTTTTCGGCCGAGACTATTTTCAATTCCGGAAAGCGCTCGAACACGCCGCCAAAAATCATCGAGCAGATCGAATGCTGCGCCTCCTGCGTGCGGATGACCATCCGTGCGTAAAGCTCGCCGATGTCGGACTCGTCCTGCTGCGCGGTCTTGGTCCTCCCGGTCAGCGTATGCAGCGAAAGCGGCATCCGGAGTTCCTGCGCCGCGGCCCAGAACGGATCGTAGGCGTGCTGGGTATATGAACGATCTTCGGGCGGCGCGGCCCAGATAAGTGCGCCTTTAAGTCCCATCTTTGCGCACCGCTCGAGTTCGCGGCGCGCGCGCTCGACGTCGAACAGCGAAATCATCGCGAGGCCGGCGAACCTGCTCGGCGCGTAGCTGCAGAACTCCGCGAGCCAGTCGTTGTAAACGCGGAAACAGTCTTCCTGGAACTCCGCGTCTTCGATCCAGAACAGAACGAAGCCCATCGTGGTATAAAGCACCGCCGCTTCCACCCCGTCGAGCTCCATGTCTTTCAACCGCGCCGCCGGATCCCATCCGCCCGCGGGCGCGCTGTCCAGCCCGGCCTCGAGAAATTTCTGGTCGAAGGTCTTGCCCGCGGCGAACGCGCCGGAGATGCGCAGCGGCGGCAACTGCTCGCAGGTGAAGAACAGGCCCTTGCGCCCGCCGGGGTCCTTGACGATTCGCGGCGCGCGGTCGCGAAAGCGTTTGTTGAGCCCTTCGGTCCATAGCCCCGGCGGTTCGAGCATGTGCGCGTCGGCGTCGATTATCTTGAGCGTGTCCATCGTGATTTCGCTGGCAGTCTTCCCGGTTCGGGTTTCGCGGCTGGGTTTTTTTGCGCGGTTGAATATTGGAGCCGGGCGCGTGCGCGCTAGAGTTCCAGTTCGATCACGCGGCGGTCGCGCTTTTTGAGATCGAGAAATTCGATATACGGGCGTGCGCCGGGCGCCTTCTCGGTGCCGACTTCCGTTTCCAGGTCGGTGGTGCCTTCGCCGGGATTTTTGCGCGTCACGTTGATGAACTGGCATTGCGCGCCGAGCGCGACCACGTTGTGCCAGGTGCCCTTGTCTATGAACGCGGCCTGGCCCGGCTCGACGATGAAGGCCGCCAGCTTTTCGTAGGCCACTTCGAAGCGCTCGTGCCCCTGCTCGCGGTTGCGCGGCGCCGGCGCCACGATCAAAGCCATCGATCCGCGCACCGGAATGAAGGTCTGGTTGTACGAAAAATGCACCGCCATCTGCGAGAGCCGCCGCGGATTCACCGGCCGCTTGAGCGTTAGCAGTTCGATCGCCACCCGTCCTTCGCCGGGTTCGACCTCGGGAAAAACCGGCTCTTTGTCTTCGAGCATGCGGCCGAAGGGACGAAACGCCTCGGCGGTAATCGGTTCCACTTTTACTTTGATCGTTTCTTCCATGGGATTCCGCCCTCCGCGACCGGTGCGCCGCGAGGCATCGGAAGCAAAAGAATCATTCGGCCAGCGTTTCGATTCCGATGTCTATCTAGCAACTCCAAATTGGTTTGACAACGGACGCCGCGCTGGCGCATACGTCGGGACTGATGACTTCCAGCAATCCGATCGCCGGCAGCCCGAACCGGCTCAAGCTCGGAGTTTTCGGCCTCAACGTGAGCGGCGGCTGCGCGATGACCAGCGCCGACGATACGCTCAAGATAGAGTGGCCAGAGTCGGTCCGGATCGCCCGCGCCGCCGAAGCGGCGGGAATCGAAGCGCTGGTGCCCGTGGCGCGATGGCGCGGGTTCGGCGGCGCGACCAATTTCAACCATCGCAGCTTCGAGACGCTGACCTGGGCCGCGGGCCTGGCCGCGGCGACCGAGCGGATCGGAATTTTTGCCACCGTGCACGTGCCGACCGTGCATCCGGTGCGCGCGGCCAAGGAAATCGCGACCATCGATCACATCTCGCGCGGCCGCTTCGCGCTCAATATCGTCGCCGGATGGAACGAGCCCGAGATTCGGATGTTCGGGGTGTCGCAGCGCGAGCACGATCAGCGCTACGCCTACGCCGACGAATTCACGACCCTGCTCAAGCGCCTGTGGACCGAAAACGGATTCGATTTCTCGGGCGAGTTCTTTAAAGTGCCTGCCGCCTATTCCGAACCCAAGCCGGTGCAGCGGCCGTGGCCGCTGATCATGAGCGCGGGCAACAGCCCGGCCGGGCGCGATTTCGCCGCGCGCCATGCCGATCTGAATTTTGCCCTGGGCCCTGACCTGCCGACGCTCGCGGCCACCTGCGCCGATGTCAAACGCCTCGCTCGCGAGCGCTATGGGCGAACGCTCAGCGTCTTCACGATGGGCTACGTGGTGTGCCGCGAGACCGAGCGCGAGGCCCTGCGCTATCGCGACTACTACGTCAAGGAAAAGGGCGACTTCACCGCCGCGCACAATCTGCTCGAGACCCTGATTCCCAATTCGCAGAGCGCGCTCGGCGATCAGTACAAAGCGATGATCGAAAACTTCATTGCCGGCTACTCCGCCTTGCCGCTGGTCGGAACGCCCGCGCGGGTGGTCGACGGAATGGTCGAGATGGCGCGCGCCGGATTCGACGGCCTCACGCTTAGCTGGGTCGACTACGACGAGGGTATCGCACAGTATCGCGACCAGCTTCGCCCGCTACTCATCCAGGCGGGCCTGCGCGTCGAGTAGGCGGGCCTGCGCCAGCGATCTTTTGTCCACACTCCCGCGCGAACGCAGAACGCCTGCGTCGCATCCACATTCCCTCGCTATCCTGCTGCGCCAGCCCGCACTCGAAAATTGCATCTACTATAGCCACTTCGGTCTCAGGGGTCCGCCGTTCCGACTCACTTCATCGCCGCCCCAGCTCTACATGAGCAAGGAGCATCGGGAGGCCTACGCCGCCTTGGAGTGGGGCCTGCTGCACGAACCGGTCGGCTTCACCGTGCTGATCGGAGAGGTCGGCAAGGCCACGCTCGCGCTGGCGATCTTCGCGCGCGAATTCGAGAACGTGCGCACTGTTTACCTGGCCAATCCCAAGCTGACCTTCGAGGAGATGGTGAAGGTCATCATGAAGCAGCTCGGGATCAAGACCAGGAGCAAGAGCAAGCTGGCCGACCTGGAAGCGGTGAACGATTTCCTGTGCGCGCTCAGGCCCCAGCGAGCGTGTCGTGATCATGATGGACGAGGCGCAGGGGCTCGGCGATGAGACGATGGAACAGTTGCGCCTGCTCTCGAACAGCGGCAAGACCGACGAGAAGCAGCTTCACCACGGTCATCTGCTCTACGCCGCTGGTGATCGCGGCCAGCGGACGCAGCACCAGTCCTCCGAAGAACAGGGCACCAATCAAGCTTAGCGCGATCGCGCACTCGGCGACGATCAGAATTTGCCCCAATGCGCGATGGAGCTTGGGCGCGATCAGGCTGGTCGGGAGCCTGATCGCGATGATCGCGATGGGCTTGCCGTTGGACTGGACCGCGCGGCTCAGCTCGTAGTCGTGCGCCGCCCACAACTCGCGGATCGCTCCAAGCGGCCACCATCCGTTGGCGATCGCCTCAAGGTCATCGAAGGGCGGCGGTGCGCCCACAAACCCCGACTTGCCAATCGACGTGGCGGGCTCGCCGGCGATAATCTTGCCGTCCGGTTTCTCGATTCGCAGCTAAACGACACCCTTGCCGAAGGCCTGCGCGGATCCGATGAACGCCTGCAATGGTTGGCTATCGCGCAGGGCCGCGGTCGCATCCTGGCCTGCGCCACTGGCCGCGCCGCGCACCTGCTCGAACGTCCGATCGATCAGCAGCGAGGCGGTGTCGCCGAGGTCCGCAACCATCACGGCGACCGTACGGTCGAGCTCCAGTGCGGTGACGGCGATTATCGGCGCAATGAGCAGGAGCAGAAAGATCGCCGCGAACTTTGCCCGCAGGCTCATCTATAGAAGATCGGGCGCGGCTAGGTGAACATCGCCGCGAGGCCCTTGGGCCGCACCAGCTTGCCAGCCGGCTTCAACTCCGCCGCCAACCGCTCCAGCCGCTCCTTGAAGGCCTTGAGCTCGTCTGCCTGCCGGCGCTCGAACTCGGCGCGATCGGGCTTTAGCTCGCCGCGCTCGAAAGCCTCGCGAGCGCGCTTGCGCGGTTCCCAGAAGCCTTCGAAGACCTGGCGCATCTCCTTGGCGATAGTGCTGTTGGGGACCCATGAGCCCTGGCACGACGGGCAATGGAAGACCACGCCGGCGAGGAAGTTGCGATAAGGCACAACGAACGGCTTGTCGCAGTCCTTGCAGATGAGCGGCACGTCCCATCCGAGCGGATCGAATTCGTCGATTGGCTGCGGCTTGGGTGGCGGCGGCTGAGGCGCCGCCGCCTTGACGGCGGCCGGCGCCCCAGCCGTCGCGGTCGGCTTTGCCGCGGCGGGCGACGCGGCCGCTAAAGCGGCCGCGTCGCCCACCGCGGCCGTATCGCCGACGGGCGCGGCAGGCGCGCCGGCCGGCGCGCCTGCCGCGCCCTCGTTCTTGTCCTGCGGGGAGCCTTTGCCTGGTGAATCTTCGGGCGTCATCGATCCGTTCGTTCGCGCTCGCGTGAGGCGCTTTCCTGCTGGCAACTTATCAATGGGCTGCCGATGCATCAATTATGACTGACTCCCAATTATGACAGAGGCGGCAATCAGCTTTTAACCGCGCGCCGCTTTTGACTATGCTTGGGAGCGTCTATGCACGTAGGCAGGAGCGCCCGCCAATGGATCTCGAGTTCACGCCAGAAGAAGAGGAGTTCCGCAAAAAGCTGCGGCAGTGGCTGGAAGAGAACGTGCCGCTGAGCGGCTTGCGCGGCGCCGATCCCAATGCCACCCGCGACCGGGCCGCGATCGAAAAGGCCAAGACCTGGCAGCGCCGCCTCTACGACGCGGGTTATGTCGCACTCGCGTGGCCCAAAGAGTACGGCGGTCAGGAACTGGATCCGGTGCGCCAGTCGATCGTCAATGAGGAGATGGTGCGGGCGCGCGCGCCGGGTCTCGTTGGCGGGATGGGAATCTCGATGCTCGGGCCGACGCTGATTAGCTGGGGCAGCGACGAACAGAAGCGGCGCTACCTGCCGAAAATTCTCACCGCCGAGGAAATCTGGTGCCAGGGTTATTCGGAGCCCGGCGCGGGCTCGGACCTCGCCGCGCTGCGCACGCGCGCCGAGATCGTCGGCGACGAGTTCGTAATCAACGGACAGAAGGTCTGGACCTCGGGCGCGCATTACGCCGACAGGATGTTTTGCCTGGTGCGCACCGATCCCGAAGCGCCCAAGCATCGCGGCATCTCCTACGTCCTGCTCGACATGCACTCGCCCGGCATCACCGTGCGTCCGCTGATCCAGATGACCGGTGCGCACAGTTTCAACGAGGTTTTCTTCGACAACGTGCGCGTGCCGCGCGAAAACCTGGTGGGCAAACTCAACGAGGGATGGCTGGTCGCCAACGCGACGCTCTTTCACGAGCGCAACATGCTGGGCTCGACCACCACCAGCCAGCAGTCGATGGCGCGGCTGATTGCGCTCGCCCGCTCGGTCCATCGTAACGGCCGCCCGCTTACCGCCGACCCGATTTTCCGCCAGCGCCTGGTCGATCTCGAGATCCGGGTCGAGGCGATGAAGTACCACATGCTGCGCCAGCTGACCGACCAGGTGCGCGGACGCAATCCGGGAATCGAGGCCATGATCAACAAGCTCGCCGGCACCGAACTCAACCACGACATCGCGACCGCCGCGATGGAGGCGATGGGCGACTACGCGATGCTCGCGCGCGGCGAGGAAGCGGCGATGGACCGTGGGTACTGGCCCTACGAATGGATGTTCTCGCTGGGCCTGGTGATCGGCGGCGGCACGTCGCATATCCAGAAAAACATCATCGCCGAGCGCGGGCTCAAGATGCCCAAGTCGCGTTAGGCGGCGCGGAAATTTAGACGGAAACCTTGAAATGGATTTCGGGCTTAGCGACGAGCAGCGCCAGTTGCGCGAGAGCGCCCGCGAATTTCTGACCAACGAATGTTCGCCCGCCTACGTGCGCAAGACGATGGCGGAGGAGACGGGCGTGGCGCGCGAACTCTATGGGGCAATCGCCAACCTTGGATGGAACGGACTGATCGTGCCGGAGCGTTACGGCGGCGCGGGTATGGGCGTGCTCGATATGGCCGTGCTGCTGGCCGAAACCGGCTACGCCGCGATGCCCGGTCCGTTTTTGTTTTCTTCCGCGTTCGCGGCCAGCGCGCTCGTGCATGGCGGGTCGGACGAAGTCAAAGAGCGATGGCTCGGCGCGCTCGCCGCCGGCACGATTTTCGGGACGGTCGCTATCACCGAGCGCAACGACTCGCTCGACCCCGCCGAGATGGCGACGAGCGCGCGGCGCGAGGGCGCCGGATGGGTGCTGAACGGGACCAAATTGTTCGTGCCTTACGCGCACGCCGCGGGTTTCATCGTGGTGGTGGCGCGCACCGGACCCTCGCTTGCCGGCGTCGGCCTGTTCGTGGTGGACGCCGGCGCGCCCGGCGTACGGATCCGAGTGCTCCAGGGGCTCGACCTCACGCGCCGCGTGTGCGCGCTCGACCTTGAACAGGTTGTCGTGACGCCCGGCGCGGAACTGAAGGGCGGCGCAGCGCTCTACGCGCGGCTGCTCGATATTGGCGCGGTCGCGATCGCCGCGGACTCGCTCGGCGGGATGGATCGCGCGCTGGAGATGGCGGTCGAGTACTCCAAGGTGCGCGAGCAGTTCGGCAAGCCGATCGGATCGTTCCAGGCGCTCAAGCACGCGGCGGCCGAGATTGTCGCCGAACTGGAGCCGGCGCGCGCGCTGCTCTGGTACGCGGCCTACGCGCAGGATGCGGCAACGCCGGACGCGCCGCGCGCCGCCGCGATGGCCAAGGCGCTGCTCTGCTCGATCTACGCACGCGGCACCGGCCGCGCGGTGCTGATGCACGGCGGAATCGGCTTTACCTGGGACCACGACATCCATCTGTGGTTCAAGCGCGCACGCTTCAACGAATCGTTCCTCGGCTCGCCGGTGTACCATCGCGAACGCGTGGCGGCGCTCGGCGGCTATTGACTATAGGGTGTATCGAGTGAAATTCGACCTCTTCTACCAGTTGCCGTCCGCGGACTCGCAGAACCCGGCCGCGCGCTACCGCGAACTGGTGGCCGAAGCGGTCGAGGCCGACCGGCTCGGCTTCGACACGTTGTGGCTGGCCGAGGTCCATTTCACGCCGCGCTTCTCGCTGATGCCCGCGCCGCTGCTGCAGCTCGCCGCGATCGCCGAGCGCACGACGCGGTTGCGCCTGGGGATCGCGGTCAACCTGCTCCCGCTGCATCATCCGGTGCGCCTGGCCGAGGAGATCGCGACGCTCGACGTGCTCTCGGGCGGGCGAGTCAATTTCGGCGCCGGGCGCGGCGCGTTTCCGAGCAACTACCACGGCTACGGCGTCGACATGGCGAGCAGCCGCGAGCGCTTCCAGGAGATGCTCACGTTCATCAGGCGCGCGTGGACGGAGGATCGCCTGGACTTTCGCGGACGGTTCTATGAAGTCGAAGGCGTCGAGGTGATTCCCAAACCGCTGCAGCGTCCGCATCCGCCGTTTCGTCTCGCCGCCAACAGTCCCGACACGTTCAACTTCGCCGGCGCCAATGCCTATCCGATTTTCGCCGGCGGACCGGTGAATCCGATCAACGTGCTGCCGGAGCGGTTGGCGGTGTATCGCGGTGCGCTGGAGGCGGCGGGCAAGAAACTCCCCGAGGACTGGCTGGCGGCGATGTTTCTCACATTTCCGGGCAAGGACCAGGCCGCGGTGCGGGCGACCATCGGACCGAGCCTAGAAAATTACTTTCATACGATCACGGAAACCATCCGCCCCGAGAGCCTCGCGCAGCCCGACGAATTCCAGCGCGTGGTCGAGCGGATGCGCGCGATCAAGTATGAGAATGTGGATTCGCTGATGGGCGTGTTCGGCGAGCCGCAACGCTGTGTCGATCGGATCGCCGCGCTCAAGGAAGAATTCGGATTTACCCGGATGGTCTGTTGGTTCGAGATCGGCGGTCTAAGCGGCCATCGCAATATAATCGAGGCGATGCGCCTATTCGCCGAGCGCGTGATGCCGCACTTCAGCTGAAACCGCGAGCGTGCGCCACCGTGGCGTTCAGCCGCGGCGTCGGCGGTGCCGCGAAGCGCGCGCTCTCAGGATACACGCTCGGCGCGGCCGCCGCGCGCTTCGCCGCCGCTCGCGCCGTTGCCCAGCGAGCGCAGAATGTCGGTCTTGGTGACGATTCCCTCCAGCGCTCCATCGCGCGATTCCGCACCCGAGGTTACCAGCAGAATCTGTGGCGCGTTCTCGGCCGCGAGCTGGCGCAAGGCTTCGTCGAGGTCGGTGTCCGGCGCGATCCAGCACACATTGGGATCGGCGATTTCGCCCACCGGCGTCTGCTCCCAGCGTTCCACCGGCACCTTGCTGAGCGCCCACGCCGCCACGGTGCCAATGGTGCGCGCGCCGTCGTAAACCGGAAAGACCGCATAGCGATGATGGGCCGCGACGCTGTCGGCAAACGCCCGCAGCGTCGAGGAAGCCTGCACTCCCACCACGTGGCGTTGCATCAGGTCGCCGACCTTCATCCCACGGAGCTCGCTGATGCGCGCCGCCTGGTGAAGACGTTGGTCACCCGAGACCGAGGCCTCGCCCGAAACCGCATAGGCGATCGCCGCGCCGATGAGCGTCGGTATGATGTAGGAGTGGCTGCCGCTGGTCTCGGCCACGAATACCACCGCCGCCAGCGGAGTCTTGTAGCCGGCCGCGATGAACGACGCCATCCCCACCGCGGCAAAGAGATCACCGCGGGTGGAACCCACCACCAGGTGGGCAAAGGCCTTGCCGATTGCGCCGCCGGTCAGAAACAGCGGCACGAACATCGCGCTCACTCCGCCGCAGCCGAGCGAGAACAGCGTCGCCAGCAGCTTTGCCAGCGCAAACGCGATCAGCTCACCCGAGCCGCGCGCCTGGTTAAGGATCATGTCGACCGCTTCGTAATTGGGGCCCAGCGGAATCAGCTTGCCGGGATAGAGCGTGACGTACGCGAGGCCGCAAATTCCGGTGAGCAGGCCGCCGATCAGCAGCTTCACCGTGTGCGGCGTGCGCAGGTTGACGAAAAAGTTGCGCGTGCGGCGAAAGCCGTTGGCGAAGTTCATCGCGACGAAGCCGCAGATCACGCCCAGGAGCGCCGACCATAGCAGGTCGCGGTCCGAGAACGGCGTGACCCCACCGAAGGCGAACAGCGGCGCCGTGCCCATGAACGCGACCAGCACCGCATAGGAAACCACCGAGGCGATGAGCGAGGGCAATAGCGCCTCGTGCGCGAGGTCGTCCTTGTACGGCATCTCGAGCGCGAAGATGAGCCCCGTAAGCGGCGCGCGAAACACCGCCGCCATCCCGGCCGCCGCGCCGCTGATCAGCATGATGCGCCGGTCGCGCGGTTCGAGTTCCAGCCCCAGCCGCTTGAGCTTCGTCCACAGCCACGAGCCGATCGCGCCGCCGCCATAGATGCTTGGACCCTCCAGCGCCGCGCTGCCGCCGAAACCCACCGTGGCGACCGCGGCGATCAGTTTGTACCAGAACGGATGCATGTCGATGTCGCCCTGATGCTCGTGGTAGGACTGGATGATCTCCTCGGTGGAATGGCGATCCGGATCGCGGGTCAAAAATTCCATGATCAGTCCGGTGAGCAGAAAACCGAAGAGTGTCACCGGAATGATCGCGCCGTGATGGTCAAGGAACAAAGGAAGTATCGCGGCCCAGATGCCGCTCAGGATCAGCAGCGCGATGCCTGTGATCACGAGGCCCGACGCCACTCCGATCAACGGTGCGACCAGCAGCCACTTCTGGATATCGCGCGAGTAGGTCGCGGATAGATCCTCGCTGACCAGCGCCGAGCATTTGCGGATCAACGGATTGTCGAACCATCGCGAATTCTTGATCGACACGAGCAAACCCACGCTGAAAAACCTCCTCCGCTTGAAAGCCGTCGAAGCCGCGCGTCGCGTTGGAATCCGGCCCAGGCTGTGCCGATGTGCAACAGCTGTTGCGATAACGACCCTAAGGCTGTCTCATCGGACGCCTCGGATGCCCGCGCTCGCGTGCGGATTCGAAACGACCGTTGGACGATGATTGTACTTTATAGCTAGCCAAAGGGGTTTTATAGCTAACTTTTTTTTAGCAATTTTGACCCGCCGCGCGCTTTTCGCAATCGCACTGCGCCCCGTCAAAATGAACGTAAATGCTGCAAGCACAGGACTATAGTCACGCCGCTATGGCACGGCAATTGTATTAGAAATATTTAACGCGGAGCGTGCCCGCGGCGATTGTGGCCCCGAGTCGCGTTACTTCTGCCGCGATTAATGTATAGTGCAGGGTGCGAGGCCGTATGGATATGGATACCAATCAGCAAGCGCCGCCGGAATTCGGCGTCCGAGTTTTCCTGGTCGAAGATAATCCCGAACACTCCTTCATCGCGGTGACCGTGATTCGCCAGGTGCTTGGCGACGCGAGCGAAGTTATCGTGGCTGAAAACGCTGACGAAGCGGTCGAGCTGATCCAGCAGTTCACCGACACCGATCGCCCCGACCTGATGCTCGTCGACCTCCGTCTGCCCGACAACGGTGGTTTCGCCGTGCTGTCGGCGGCGCGCGCACACGACCCGTGCTCCCACGTGCCGATGTTCGTGATCACGAGCTCGCTCTACGATCTCGACATCGCGCAGAGCTACGAGCTCGGCGCCTCAGCGGTGCTGTGCAAGCCACTCTCGCGCGCGATCCTGAAGGAAGAGCTCGCGCGCATCGGTGTGATTCCAGGCAAGCCGTCGGGCTCGGCGCCCGCTTCGTCCTGAATTTTCCCACGCCGCGCGATCGTGGATTAGCGATGCGCGCGCATATCCCGTCAGCGCTGCGCAGATGGACCCGCGGCCGCGAGGTGGTCGAACTGCCGCTTGCGCCCGGCATCCGGATGACCGCCGCGGAAGTTATCGACGCGCTTGCGCGCGAGCATCCGGGCATCCGCGACCGCGTGCTCGACGAACAAGGCGAGCTTCGCCGCCACGTGAACATTTTCATCGACGGCGAAAACGCGCGCTTTGCGCGCGGGCTCAAAGCCCAGGTCGGCGCCGCCTCTGAGATGTGGATTCATCCAGCGCTGTCCGGCGGCGCGCACGCACTGAGCAGTGCGCGCCCTCGCGCGCATCACATTAACTTGTAGGCCCGAGCGACGTTCTCGCCGAGGATTCCGCGCCGGCCCGTCTCGCTCATCGGCGCCACCATTCCGCGCAGCTCTTCGAGGTAGTTGCCGGGATGGTCGGGATGCGGATAGTCGCTGGCCCAGAAAAATTTGTCTTCGCCCACGTTGCGCATCATTGCGGCGATCGTCCGCTCGTCGGGGTCCGCCGAGATGAAGCATCGCTCCTTGAAATAGTGTGATGGCTTTTCCTTAAGGCGCACGGTGCCGCCCAAAGACGTGCCGCTGTAAATCGCATCCGCGCGGTCGAAGAAGTAGCCGATCCATCCGGCGCCCGACTCCAGCACCACCACCCGCAGGCCCGGAAAACGATCGAACGTGCCGCACTGAAAGAAGGTGGCGAAGGCGTGTTGCACGCCCTGGCCGGCGAACAGGTCGAAATACCAGACCGCCCAGCGGAAATTGTCGAAGCGATGATGCACGGCGAAATCGGTCGGCTCAAAAGTCGGATGGACCGCGAGCGGAACGTCGAGGTCCTGCGCCGCGGCGAACACGCGGTCGTGCGCCTTGTCGCCGTGTGCGACCTTGGTGATCGTAAACGGCGCGACGAATGCGCCCTTGCATCCGTCCTTTACCGCGCGCTCGAGTTCGGCCGCGGCGGCCGCGGGATCGCCGAGCGAGAGATGCGCGATCGGAATCAGGCGGCCGTCCGACTCGCGGCAGAAATCCGCGATCCAGCGGTTGTAGGCGCGGCAGTAGGCGGCCGAGATTTCCGCATCGAAGCACTCGGCTTCCCACATCAGGCCCAGCGTGGGATAGAGCACCGCCTTGGCCATCCCTTCGCGCTCGAGCAGCGCCAGGCGCTCCTTCATGTCCATGGTGCCGAACGCCGCGCCCGCCAGGTAGGTGTCGCCGGGGCCGGGCATCTGGTAGCGCAATTCCTCCGGCGAAAGCTCGCCCCGCGTCGCGCGCTCGCGCATCCGCGCCGCGTCCGCGACCTTTTTGCCCATCCCGCCCAAGGTGGCGAGCTGGCCGCGGCGGCACAGGCGCGAAATCCTGCGATCGATCTCCAGGTACTCGTAGCCGCCCTGGCCGACGACGATCCGGATCGCGCGTTCGCGATACCGCGGTTCGAGGTAACGCTCCCACAGATCGGGTGGTTCGAGAATATGCCCGTCGGCGTCGATGACCGTCACTTCGGAAGGCATGCCGTTTCTCCTCGGCGGGGCGCATCGCGCTCGCCGCCCCGCAACAGACTAGAAAATCGCCACCGGATTTACCGGCGACGCGGTTCCGCGCTCCAGGATGAGCGGCAACATCGTGAACATGAATTCGTAACGCGCAAGGCGGGCGCAGGCGGCGCCGAGCGCGTCGAGGTCGGCGTTGTCGATTAGGTGCACGCCCATCGCCACCAGCATCCCGACGTGGATCGGGAAAATCAGCTCGTTGCCGTAGCCGGTCGGGAGCACGTCGCTCACGCCGTCGCATCCCAGCACCGCGACCCGCCGCTCGTGGAGCCACGGCAGGCAACTCGGATCGAGGCCCGCCATCCCCTCATTGCGGCTGTCCCACGCGCCGAGCTTCTTCTGCCGCGCCATCCGCCCGGTCCGCACCAGCAGCACGTCACCTTCCTCGACGCGCACGCGATGCGCGCGTTCGGCGGCGTCGAGGTCCTCGGGAAAGACGCGGTCGCCCAACTCCATCCATTCGACCTGCTTAAGGCGCGCGATGTCGAGCAGCACGCCGCGGCTCACGATCCCGTCGCGCGCGACGTCGATCCCGCACTTGCGCGTGCCCCAGCGTCCGACCTCGCTGGAACTGAAGCCGTTGTACATCCTGCGCTCCCAGAACACGTGGCAAAGCGCGTCGAGATGGGTAAACGCCATCCCGTGCGGCGCGATCGCGAAGTAGTCGAGCGCGGCGGCCAGGCCAGGGCCCGAGTAGAGCATCACGTGCGTGACCGGCGTGGGATTGTCGGGACCCGACGTGGTCGCGAGCGGCAGCGCCATCGAGACCGTCTCGCCGTTTTGCACCAGGCGGCCGGCGGCGGCGCGCTTTTGCGGTGTGATGAAGTTGAGCGCGCCGCGCTCGTCGTCCTTGCCCCAGCGGCCCCAGTTGCTGAGCTTCTCGAACAGGCCCTTCACTTCGGCGGCGCTGAGCCTGGGTGTGGTGGTGCCCATCGGCTTCTCCCCGGATCGGTTTGCTTAAGTCAGTCCCATAGCACGCGCCGGTTGATACCGACTAGTCGGCCCGCGAGGTGATATGATCCATGGCAACGGCGATAACGTTGCGGGCGCAAACCCGCACGCGCAGGAGTTTCGGGCAATTGGGCAATCGGGATATCGAAGCAGCGCGGTCTTATCACGCGACGACCAAACATTCGTACACCAGCGTGCGGACGGACGGGCATTTCCTGGACTGGGAGAACCGCCCGATGCCGTACAAGCTCTACCCGGAGGTGTCGGGTCTCGCGTTGCCGCGCGACTTGAGCCTCGCGCGAGTTTCGGCGCTCGAGACGATCGCGGCTGATGATTCGCCCAGTGTCCGCGGCGAACTTACGCTCGAGGCGCTGACGCGAATCCTGTTTTGCGCCGACGGGCTGACGCGACGCACCAGCGTGGGCGGCCAGGACTACCATTTCCGCGCAGCGCCGTCCGCGGGCGCTCTGTATCCGATCGAAATTTACGCCGCGGTCGCCGAAACGGGCGAACTTGAGCAGGGGCTGTATCATTTTTCGCCTGCCGACTTGCGCTTGCGCGGATTGCGCCGCGGCGACTGGCGCGGATTGATCGCGCGCGCGGCGGCGCGACGTCCCTCGCTACTTGGAGCGAGCGCGGTGTTCGTGTTGAGCGCGATTTTCTGGCGCAGCACGTGGAAATATCGCGCACGGGCCTACCGCTACTGTTTTTGGGACGCCGGTACGATTCTCGCCAACCTGCTCGCCGCCGCGGCAGCCGAGGGCCTCGCCACCGAACTGGTCACCGCCTTCGCCGACCCGGAGATCGAGGCGCTACTCGGTATCGACGGCGAGCATGAGGGCGCACTATGCCTGGTCGCGCTCGGTAGTGGCGCCGACGCGCCCGCCGCCGAGCCGGAATTGCGGCCGCTCGGTCTCGAGACGATTCCGCTCTCGCGCGAGGAAGTCGGCTATCCAGACCTGGTGCGGATACATCGGGCGTCGCGCTTGCTCACTGCCGACGAAGTCGCCGGCGTTGCCGACGCGCGAGTCGATTCGGTACCGCTGCCGCCGGCATCGCCGGCGAACGCGGTGAAGCCGCGGCCACTTGATCCGAGCGCGGGGCTGAGTCTCGGCGAGACGATTCTAAGACGCGGATCGACGCGGGCGTTCGCGCACAGGCCGATCACGGCGGAAGAGTTGGCGACGATCATGGCCGCCTCGAGCCGCCATCCCCGCGCCGACTTCCCGCCGCTCAGCGATCCCTATTTGATCGTGAACGCGGTCGAGGGGATCGAGCCGGGGGCATATTACTACCGGCGGCAAAGCGGCGAATTCGAGTTGCTCAAGGCCGGCAATTTCCGCCGCGAGGCCGGCTACCTCTGTCTCGAGCAGCCGCTCGGCGCCGACTGCTCGGCGTTGCTCTGCTACATGGCCGACCTTGAACGCGCGCTCGGCACGCTCGGCAATCGCGCGTACCGCGACGCTCATCTGGAAGCCGGATTACACGGTGGCCGCGCCTACCTGGCGGCCTATGCACTGCGACGCGGCGCAAGCGGACTCACTTTTTACGATGACGACACCACGAACTTTTTCGCGCCGCACGCCGCCGAGAAGAGTCCGCTCCTGATGGTGGCCATCGGCGTGCAGCGCTCCTCCGACGACGAAACCTGACCCGGACGGCTGGTCTGTCGCCCTAGCCTCGCCTGCGCGACGCTCTCGCGCGCGCCTGTGGCGCGCGCGAGAGCGTCGCGGCCATCATGGCGGCGGCCGCTTCGACCGCCGCCGTCATCATCTCGAGCGTCATGCTCGGGGCCTGGCGATGGCGCACCGCCTGGCGCGCGGCGTACGGCAGGTGGATGAACCCGGCGGGAACCTCGGGCCGCGCGCGCAGCGTATGCAGCGTCGCGTACATCACCGAGTTGCACACGAAAGCGCCCGCGCTCAGCGAAAGCGCCGCCGGGATTCCGCGACGCTCGAGCGCGCGCAGTATCGCGCGCAGCGGGAGCCGCGCGAAAAGCGCGTCCGCGCCGCCGCGCCTCACCGGGGTACCGGCCAGGCCGCCATCGTTCTCGCGACCGGCGCGGCGCTCGGCCAGGTTGATTGCGACCTTCTCCAGCGAAATCGCGGGACGCCCCCCCGCTTGTCCCAGGCCGAGCACGGCGCGCGGACGAAAGCGCCGAATCGCCGCCCCGATCGCGCGCGCCGCGCGCGCAGTGCTGACCGGCAGCCTTACCGCCTTCACGACGAGCCCGCCAATCTCGCGGCCGTCGAGCTGCGCGGCGACCTCCCAGGACGGATTGCTGCGCTCGCCGCCGAACGGTTCGAAGCCGCTCAGGAGCAACACGCCGCGCGCGCGGCCGACTTGAGCACGCGGTGGTTGCGAGCGTCGCGCGCGCTTCATTTGCGGCGCGGATGCTCGATCGGCAGGTCTTCGCGGTTGCCCCATTCGCCCCACGACCCGATGTAGTTGCGCACGCGATCGAACCCCGCGAGCTTGAGCGCGTAGTACGCATTGGCCGAGCGGTAGCCGCCTTGGCAATACGGAACGATCTCGGCCTCCGGGCGCAGTCCCAGCCGTTCGAAGGCGGCGCGCAACTCGGTGGGCGGCTTGAACGCGCCGCTTGCGGCCACATTGTTGACCCAGTCCAGATGGATCGCGCCGGGCAACGCTCCCGCGCGCCGCGCGCGTACGCGCTCGCCGAAGTATTCCTCGTCGGTGCGAACGTCGAAAATCCGTACGTCGGCGCGGCCGAGCCGTTCCACGAGGTATTCGTTGGAGGCAAAAATCTCCGCGCGCGGCGCCGCCACAAACGCGCCTGGCACGACCGGCTTTACGGCGGTCGTCAGTTCCGCGCCCGCCAGTTTCAACCCGCCGTCGAGAATACGCACGCGCCGATGGCCCATGTACTCGGCGAGCCACGCCGTGCGCGTCGCGCGCATCCCGGAGTCGTTCTCGTAAAAGACCAGCGTTTCGCCGCCGGTGATGCCGAGCGCCGAGAAGATCCATTCGAGCTGTGCGCGAAACTCGCGCATCCCGGACTCGCCGGTATCCGCGTGGTGAAACGGAAACGGATCGAAATGGCGCGCACCAGGCAAATGGCCGGCGCGATACTCAGCCGCCGGACGCGTATCGATCAGCGCCACGCTTGTATCGGCGCGCCGCTCACCGAGCCATCGTGCGTCGACCAGGATGTCGTTTTGATTTCGCTCTTCTCCAGCCATCATGTTCCTCTCGTCGTCAATATGGGCGGCACTGTCGCATGCGTTACGACGGTTCGCTCTCTTTGGCGGGCGCCGCGCTGCCGACCGCCTCGCCGATCGAACTCAGCCCGTCGCGTTCGAGCAATTCCAGCAGACCCGTCTTGATTTGCCGCACCACGTCGGGCCCCTCGTAAACCAGTCCCGTATACAACTCGACCAGGTTCGCGCCAGCGCAAATCAATCCATAGGCGTCCTCGGCGCTGAACACCCCGCCAACTCCAATTATCGGCATCCTGCCGCCGGTGCGGCGGCGAATCTCCGCGACTGTCGCGCGCGCCCGCGCCTTTAGCGGCGCTCCGCTGAGCCCGCCCTCGTGTTCGGTCTGCACGCCGACCGCCTCGCGCGCGGTCGTGGTATTGCACGCGACCAGGCCGTCGACACCGTTTACGGAGACCGCCTCGCAGACTGAGGCGAGTACGGGCGCGTTGAGGTCAGGCCCCAGCTTCACCAGCACGGGTCTCCGCGGAGTGAGCTTGATGGCTTCGGCTAGAATCGGACGCATCAGCGGCGCAAGGCGCGCCGCCGACTGCCAGTCGCGCAGGCCGGGCGTATTCGGCGAGCTCACGTTGATCACGATAAAGTCGGCCATCGCGCCCAGCCGCGCGACCAGCGTCGCGTAGTCGGCCGCCACGCGCTCCTGCGGCGTATCCCTGTTGGGTCCCAGGTTCAAGCCGAGGCGAATTTTCAAGCCGCTACGGCGTAGGCGTTGAAGCTGGCGTCCTGCCGCTTCCATGCCGGCGCTCGGAAAACCCAGCCGATTCACCAGTGCGCGATGCTCGGGTAAACGCCACAGGCGCGGGCGCGGATTGCCGGCTTGCGCCAGCGGCGTCACCGTACCCAGCTCGGCGAAGCCGAAACCCAGTGCCTGCCATCCGGCGACCGCGCGAATATCCTTGTCCATTCCGGCGGCAAGCCCGATCGGATTGGAAAACCGGATGCCCCACGGAGCGGTCGCCAGTGCGGGCGGGTCGGGCGCCGCTTTGCGCAGCAGCGCCAGCGGCCCCATCATCGCGAGCGTCAGCCGATGCGCGCGCTCGGGGTCGAGTTGAAAGAGCAGTGGTCTCAGGATGCGGTGGTAAGAGGTTTCGAGAGGCGGCGCCATGAGCGGGAATCTAGGAGCCTCGGCGACGATGCGCAATGGGAGGCGGAGCAGTCTGTTAATGGAGTTGATAACGGCGCGCGCGGCGATTACGTTCCCCGCGCGGGTAAAATAGAGTGTAACCAGATTGAGTGAACTCAGGATGAGAATGCGATGACGACGACCAACAGCCGGGCCGAGATGCAGGTCAAGCTTATCGACTACGCGAGCGACCCGCTGGAGAAGCTCTACGCGGCGTTTCGCACCTGCTACTCGTCGGATTCGCCGATCGAGGTCTGGGAGAAGATCAGGAGCGAAAAGATCAGCCACGAGCGGATTCGCGAGTTCATCGCCGAGCGCCTCAAGACCGGCCACGCCTCGCCGCTGGAGCAGATCGTGTTCTGGTTCGCGATCTCCGGTGTGTCGCGCTCGCTCTCCCATCAGTTCGTCCGCCATCGTATCGGTATCAGCTTCGAGCAGCAGAGCCAGCGCTACGTCAAGTTCAAGCAGGACCGGCTGGCCTTCGTGATGCCCGAATCGTGGCGCCGCGCCGGCATGGAGGAAGAGTTCGCCGGGCTGCTCGAACGCACTTCGGAGCTCTACGCGCGCGCGCTCAAGGCCGGGATTCCCGCCGAGGACGCGCGTTTCGTGCTGCCTAACGCGGCGCCGACGAACTTTCACGTGATGGTGAATTTCGCCGAGATGCTGCACATCTGCGACCTGCGTCTGTGCGTGCGCGCGCAGTGGGAGATCAGGCGGATGGTGGCGATGATGCGGGCGCAGATAAAACATGTGCTGCCGGAGATCGCTGTGTTCCTGCAGCCCAAGTGCGGCGAGAACCGGATGGGCTATTGCGACGAGTCGCTCGAGGACTGGCAGAAATGCCCGCTGGGACGCGTGCGCCCGCACAAGTCCAGCCTCTTCGAACTCTACGAACGCCACGGCACGCGCAAGGCCGAGGCGCTGGGCGAGGCCGAATTCCGCGCGGTCGAAGAGAAGGAACTTCTCTAGCCAGGGACTTTCCCGCGCGCGCGACGGCCGCGCCGGCAAATGCGCCCCGCCGGGATCGCAAACTGGGGAATATATTTCGCAATATATTTCGCAACCGAATCGGCAACTAGGTCCCCAGCCGAGTCCGCTACTATATCCGCAATATTCAGATGGGCGGCGAATTCGATACGGCAGCCAGCCGCTTGCGGGCGCTTCGCGCCGCGATGCTTGGATGCGTGCGATGCGACGCGCTGGTCAGATGCCGCTCGCAAGTGGTGCCGGGCCACGGCGCGGCGCCGGCAACGGTGGCGTTTGTGGGCTTGGCGCCCGGACGCCTGGGCGGCGACCGCACCGGAATTCCGTTTAGCGGCGACCGTTCGGGAGAACTGCTGCGCCTGATGATCGCGCGCGCCGATCTAAGGCGCGTCTTCATCACCAACGTGGTGCGATGCAATCCGCGTGACGGGCGCGGCCGCAATCGCGATCCCAGCGCGCGGGAAAAAGCCAACTGCCGTGACCATCTGGCGGCCGAGCTCGCCGTGGTCCGTGCTCGAGTCGTCGTTTGTTTGGGAGCAGTGGCCTGGCGCGAAATCGCGGGGGGCGATGTGCCATTTCGGCCGCGCCGTCCTGCCGCATTCAACGGCGACGGCTCGGTGCTATATCCGATGTATCATCCGGCTTACGTGGTGCGCGGCGCCTATTCAGTGCAGGCGTACACGCGGGATTTTGCGCGCCTTAGGCGGCTGATTCGCCGGTTGGCAGAGCCGTCGAGTCGCACCGATACATCGTCGGGCCGGCAGTTTATTCCGCCAGTCCAACGGCAGACCGATTTGGGAATGATTTGAAGTCTTCACCATCCTCTGATCGAGGTCCGATCATAACAACCGGATGGTTGAAGCAGTCAGGTTTCCACATCCAACCCATGCGATTTGGGCCGGAACGAGACCGGCATCGATATGTAGTCCGGCGGTGTGACGAGTGCGGCGCGGGTAGTTATTTGCGCCGAGAGTGCGTCCACGCAACCGGATGCGTGCTAGCGGTCGCGGCCCCCGCCGCCGCCCCCCCCGCCTCCGGGGCGCCGCTCGCGGTCGTTGCCGCTGCGAGCTTGCGCCTCGTTGACGCGAATCGGGCGTCCCTTGATGTCTCTGCCGTTGAGCTTTTTGATTGCCGTCTCGGCGGCATCATCCGAGGCCATCTCGACAAAGCCAAAGCCGCGGGACCGATTGGTCGCGCGATCGATGATGACCTGGGAACTGTCTACCTTACCGGCCTCCGAGAACGCGTCCTGCAGGTCCTGGTCAGTGACAGTCCAAGCTAGGTTCCCCACATACAGTCTGCGACCCATTCAGAACTCTCCTGCTCACCTTGACTCCAGCTGCTCAGCGCTCCGCGCGATCCTGCGCGCTTTCCCTAAGCAAAAGGATCGCCGGAGTCCTCTGATAGACCATTCCAATCTCAAAGCAACTATTGCGACACACGCTACGTCCAAAATAGCGTACTTTTTTATAGCACTGAGCCAAATCTAAGCATAGCATGACCATAGTGCTGCACATTTGAGCAATTTAGCGCTTTAAGACGCTCTACCGTTTGCGCGATCGAGTGCCCGCAAATCGTGGTGTGGCCTTGTCACTCCCACACCGTCTCGCCCTCTGAAAAAGCAATCGGCGCTCTTACTCTGTTCGTCCAAGATCGATGTCAGCGAGTCTCGACTCAGACTGAGATCTCATACTCAACCTGCTTGCAAGCAACGTCCTCGCAGTTCTTAAGCGATGCGCGCGAATGGTTGAAACGGGCGAACTGGGCGACCGTATTAGGCACGACGGCGACGCGGTAGTCGCGTTACAGAGTGCGGAGTCCGCGTTGCTCGTCAGCAGCGCGCGGGAAACCGATTTTCACCTCATTGTTCATGCTATCCATCCGAGTAAGGTTCGCGCAGACCTCTCGCGCTGCTCGATATATTGGCGATAGCCATGCACTACTAAACTCTGTAGTATGACTGCATAGGTCGGGCAAAATGCTTGTGGATCGGATGTCCGTTGTGTAGCGTGATACCGTTTCACGTTTTGCCGAAATGCATTTATTCAAGGAGACTATTGGATGCCACGAAAGAAAGGCTCCGCATCGACTGCGTCCGCAATCCGCCAGGTTCGGCGTCAGGCTGGCGCAGTGCTCGCCAAGTTGCGCAAAGACATCCGCGCCATGGAGACCGAGCTCGCACGGCTCAAGCATGATGAAGATCTATGGGGCCGGCTCGCCGGAGGCGGCAGTGCAGGCCGCGGTGTTGCACGTGCGCCGCGAGCGGCGCGCGGCGGCGGCAATGGTGGCGGTGGCGGCGGAGGTCGAATCAATTGGCGCAGCGTGCTCGCGCAGTTGCCAAAGCAGTTCAAGGCTTCCAATGTTCGCCAGGTTCGTGGACTCAAGGACAAGCGCCCGTCGGAAATCTTCGCCGCGATCACACGCTGGATCGAAGCCGGGTTGGCCAAGCGCAAGACTCGCGGGCTTTACGAAAAATCCTAGCGCGCCAGGCGCATTATAGGCTTTCGCATCGCCATTGCCGCGGCGGTGCCGGAATCATGTGCTTAGCACATCGTTCACGGCACTGCCGCAAATTTGCCAGGGCGCGCCATACGCAGAAAATGTATAGTTTTGCTGGGTGTTGAGATTGGCGCGAGTACTGATGGGCGGATGCGTCCAAAACGGGCGCGCCAGACACGCTCGCCACTGGTACCGACTGATTCGCAATGTCTGTAAAGACCATCGAATGGCGCAATGACGCGGTTCGCATGATCGACCAGCGCCTGCTGCCGGGGCACGAGGTCATCCGTATCTATCGCGACTGGCGCGGCGTCGCCGAAGCGATCCGCACGATGGTGATTCGCGGCGCGCCCGCGATCGGAGTTGCGGCCGCGATGGGCGTGGCGCTGGGAATGCGCGGATTGAGCGGCGCGCGCGCCCGCACGCGCTTTGCCCAAGTCGCCAAAGGGCTGCGCGCGACACGGCCTACCGCGGTTAACCTGGCCTGGGCGGTGGAGCGGATGGGCCGGGTGGTCGAACGCGGCCTCGCGCTCGACGCGGCGCATCTCTTCCGCCGCCTGCGCGACGAGGCGCTGGCGATCTACGAGGAAGACCTTGCGGCCAACCGTTCCCTGGGCCGTTTCGGCGCGACGCTGCTCGCGGACCCCGCAACCGTGCTCACTCACTGCAATGCCGGCGCGCTCGCCACGGCAGGCTATGGCACCGCCCTGGGCGTGGTACGCGCGGCGCGCGAGGCGGGCAAGAAAGTCGTGGTCATCGCGGACGAGACGCGGCCATTTTTGCAGGGCGCCCGTCTCACCGCGTGGGAGTTGCACAAGGATCGCATCCCGGTAACGGTCATCGCCGACAATATGGCGGCGAGCGTGATCCGGAGCGGAGGCGTTAGCTGCGTGGTTGTCGGGACCGATCGCACGGCGGCCAACGGCGACGTCGCGAACAAGATCGGCACCTATCCGCTGGCCGTAATGGCCAAGCGCCACGGCGTGCCGTTTTACGTCGCCGCGCCGCTCTCATCAATCGATCTCGATTGTCCGAGCGGCGCCCAAATTCCGATCGAGGAACGATCCGCCGACGAAATGACTCATCTGGGGGGCAAACGGCTCACACCCAGGGGCGTCAAAGTCTTCAATCCCGCTTTCGACGTGACCCCGGCCGAACTGGTCACCGCAATCATTACTGAACGCGGAATCGCGTACCCACCATACGTGGAGAGCCTGGCTGCGCTGAAACGCGGAGCATGACTCAATAAGCATCGCGCCATATATACCGATTTGCCTACAAACATTGGGCCCGGCCAGTGAGGTGGACGCCAGGTCAGCCGGGTCATTCACTATTCAAGGACAGTCATCACGTCAGCCGCACCTCAGCCGCGCTGGCCAACCGCTCGCGCGAGCCCGTCGCCGAGCAGGTTGAAACCCAGCACCGAAGCGCCGATCGCCACGGCTGGCGCGGTAGTCAAATGCGGCGCCACCAGCAAAAACGCGCGCCCGCTGTCGAGCATGTTGCCCCAACTCGGCGCGGGTGGCAGCGCTCCGAGGCCCAGGAACGAGAGCGCGGCTTCGGCGATGATGATTCCACCGACGCCGAAAGTTGCCTGCACCGCGACCGGGCCGGCGAGGCCGGGCAGCAGATGGCGGAACAGCAGGCGGCCGGGGGGCGCACCCAGAGCGCGCGCGCCCTCGACGTACTCGCGCTCGCGCAGCGACAGCACTTCACCGCGGACCAGTCTCGCATAGCCAGTCCATCCCATCGCGCTCAGCGCCACTACCAGGTCGACGAGGCCGGGGCCAAGAATCGCGGCGAGCGCAATCGCGAGTAGAAAGCCGGGGAACGCCAGTACCACATCGACCAGGCGCATCACCACCGAGTCGACGCGTCCGCCCGCCAGCGCCGCGGCGCCACCGATGAGGCTGCCGGCGGCGAGCGAGAGCATCACCACCGTGGTCGAGACCATCAGCGAGAGCCGCGCTCCCCAGAGCACGCGCGCAAGCATATCGCGCCCGAGCGCGTCGCATCCAAGCCAGTGACCGCGGCCGGGCGGCGCAAGCACTTGCGTTAGATCGATCGCGAGCGGGTCGGCGCGCACCAGAAGCGGGCCCAACGCGGCTGCCAGCGCGAGCATCGCCACGATCCCGCCGCCCGCGACCAGCGATAGATTGCGCCGCGCCATTATTCATTCTCCCACAGCACGCGGATGCGCGGCGCAATCGGCAATGCCGATGCCATCAGCCGCGCGCGAGGCGAATCCGCGGGTCAACCATGCCGTAGATCAGATCGGTAGCCATGTTGACCACTACGTAGCTGAGCGCGAAGGTCAGAACGCATCCTTCGACCAGCGGATAGTCGCGCGCGCTTATCGCGGCGATCAGCAGCCGTCCCATTCCGGGCCACGAGAAGATCATTTCGGTGACGATCGCGCCGGTCAGCAGCGCGCCGGCCTCGAGACCAAGCAGCGTAATCACCGGCGTCAGCGCGTTGCGCAGTCCGTGGCGCATCAACGCGGCAAACGCGCTCAGCCCCTTGCTGCGTGCGGTGCGGATATAGTCGGCCTCGCGCACGGCGACGAGGCTCTGGCGCAGCATCCGCGCCAGGATCGCTGCCAGCGCGGTTCCCAGCGTCACCGCGGGCAGCACCAGATGCGCCAGGCCGCCGCGCCCGGTCAGCGGAAACCATCCGAGATCGAGCGAAAAAACGATCATCATCAACGGGCCGAGGCAGAGATGCGGCACGGAGATGCCGAGGATCGCAAAGCTCATTGCGCCCATGTCGGCGGCGCCGCCGGGGTTCGCGCCGGCGATGAGGCCAAGCGGGAAGGCGAGGACGATCGCGACCAACAATCCGGCGCCCGCCAGTTCCAGCGTCGCCGGGAACCGTTCGGCGATTAGCCGCACCACCGGCTCTTTCATCGAAATCGATTGGCCGAGATCGCCCTGCGCGAGGCCCCACAGGAAGCCCGCGTACTGCGCGGCGATCGGACGGTCGAGTCCCAGTCCGTGGCGCATTCCCTCGATGTCCGCGGGTCCCGCGGTATCGCCCAGCATCGCGACCACCGGATCGCCGGGCACGAGATGGATGAGCGCGAAGGTCAGCGTCGCGACGCCCAGCGCGACCGGAACCAGTGCTACGAGGCGGCGGACCAAGTAGCCAATCACTTATCGGCGCTCCCCGCCGCTGGCGTCAGCGACACGGTGGCGAGCGAGCGCAAGCTGCCGTTGGGAAGCGGCCTGAAGCCCTTGACGCGGCGATTCATCACTACCACGTTGTCCATCCACCACAATGAGACATATGGCAGGTCCGCGGCGGCGATCTTTTGTGCCTGTGCGTAGATCTCGCGGCGGGCGACCGAATCGAGCGTCACCTCGCCCTGCGCCAGCAGGCGATCCATCGCGGGATTCGAGTAGTGACCGCGGTTCGAGCCGCTCGGCGGCGTCATTTTCGAGTCGAATACCATGAAGTACTGATGCGTCAGGTCGGTCGCAACCCAATCGAGCGAGGTCAAATCGAAGTTGCCCTTCTGTATATCGCTATAGAACGTCGCGAACTCGTTGGTCCGGATGTCGAGCGTGATCCCAATCCTCCGCAGCATCGCCTGGATTGCCTCGCCCAGCCGCCGTCCCTCGGGCGTGGTCTTGTAGACGAAGTTCAGATCGCGCGTCCCCGTCGGGCCGATCGGATAGCCAGCCTCGTCGAGCAGCCTGGAAGCCTTGAATGGATCGTATGGATAGCGCGGCACGTCGCCGTTGTAGGCCCAGTTCTCCGGCGCGAGCATTCCGCTCGCGACGCGCGCGGTGCCTTTGTATAGCGAGCCGACGATCGCCTCGCGGCTGATCGCATAGGCAATCGCCTGGCGCACGCGAAGATCGCGTAGAGGCGGATCGCGGAAGTTGAATTCGAGGTAGTAGTATTCGCTTCCGGGCGACTGATTGATCACGAGGTCGGGCCGCATCCCGAGATAGCCGAGCAGGTCGGGTTGAATATTGTTCTCGGCCAGATCGCAGATGCCCTCGGCAAGCTCCAGCGCGCGGACCGTCGGATCGGGCACCACCTTGAAGACGATTCCGGGGATGCCGCTCGGCGCGCGCGGGCGGGCCGGATTGCGCGCGAGCACCAGCGCCTCGTCGCGCGCGTAGCTCGCGATCTCGAACGCGCCGCTGGCGGAGGGCCATCGCGGAGCACCCTGGCCCGGCAGCGGCGTTCCCGCGGGCACCACGCCCATCGTCGCCATCTCGAGCGCCGGCGCATACGGTCCCCTGGTCGTCATCACGACGGTTGCGTCGTCTGGAGCGGCGATCGCGGCGAGCTGCCGCAGACCGATACGTTTGGGCGAGAGGCTGGCCGGGTCGAGTATCGAATCGTATGTATAGATGACGTCGCGCGCGGTGAGCGGCCGCCCGTCGCTGAAGCGCAGGCCGCGGCGCAGATGGAAAACCAGCGTGGTGGGCGATGGCCGCTCGAAGCTCTGGGCCAAATCGCCGAAGAACTGTCCATGCGCATCGACTCTGACCAGCGCATCGAAGACCAATTCGCCCGTGCGCGAGGAAATCGCGTCGGTCGCGAACCGCGGGTCGAGCGCGATCGGCGACGTTTCGAGGTCGACCTGAAGATAGCCCGACGGAGCGGCCGGCGCCGCGCGATGGCGCCCGCCGACGGTCCAGACGAACGCGGCGGCGGCGAGCGCGATCACCGCGGCCACGCGGCCAAGAGCGAAGATCGCACCCGGCCAGGATGCCTGCCTGCTCGTCGTCTCGCTCATCGGGTGCGGCGTGATAATAGCACAAGCATGCGGCGTATCAGCGGCGACGGATGAATCCGGCGGGGGACATACTGATGGACGAGGAGTGGCGCTCGAAAATCGTGCTGCGCAAGGGCGACCTGACCGAAGCGGCGGTAGACGCGATCGTCAACGCGGCCAACAACGATCTGATCCTGGGCGGCGGCGTGGCCGGAGCGATTCGCGCGAAGGGGGGACCCTCGATCCAGGCCGAATGCGACAAACTGGGACCGATCCCGATCGGCGAGGCGGCCATCACTGGGGCGGGCAAATTGCGCGCGCGCTACGTCATCCACGCCGCTTCGATGCGGCTTGGCGGACGCACGAGCGAGGCGGCGCTGCGCGACTCGACGCGCAATTCGCTAAAACGCGCGACCGAGCAGGCGTTCAAGTCGATCGCCTTCCCGGCGATCGGCACTGGGATCGCCGGCTTTCCGCTCGAGCGATGCGCCGTGGTGATGCTGGAAGAAATTCGCGACCATCTGCGCGGAGCGACGCCGCTTGAACGGGTCGAACTGGTGCTGTTCGACGAGCACGGGCTGGGCGTATTTCAGGACGCGCTCGCGAAAATGGCCGACTGAGACATCGTCCGCGTTATTCTCGGCCTAATGTGCGGCCGAAGGGCCGCTTGAGCGTTGGCTTCTCCGCAGGAGCAGAAAGCCCGGGATCATCAGCGCCATCACGAGCGCGAGGATCCGATAGATGTCGTTGAAGGAAAGGATCGCGGCCTGCGCCTGGATCGCGTTGTAGATGGTCCCAAACGCCTGATGCTGGCCGCTTATCATTTGCGGCAGGTAATGGAACGATGGCGCACCCGGCATGCGGGGTGCGCGCTCGCTAAGCTTCCAGGCGTCGAAGATCGAGAGATGCTCGGCCAGGCGCGACTGGTGAATCTGCTCATGGTCGACCAGCATCGTGGTCATGTAGGCGATTCCGATCGCGGCGCCCGTGTTGCGCATCATGTTGTAGAGGCTCGCGGCGTAACCGATCTTCTCGCGCGCCACCACCGACAGCGAACTTGCCGAGAGCGTTGGAAAGATCATCCCCATGCCGAGGCCCATCACGACGCTCGGGATGACGACCACCCACAGGCTGACGTCGAGGTCCCAGCCCGACATCGTCCAGAGCCCGATCGTCATCAGGACGAAGCCCACTCCGACCAGCGGACGGGTGTCGAAACCGCGGCGCGCAATCTGCCCGACCACCATCATCGAGAGCATCGTCGCCAGGCCGCGCGGCGCCAGCACCAGCCCGGCCTTCCACGCCGTGTAGCCCATGAACTCCTGCAGGAATATCGGCATCAGCAGGCCGGTGCCATAGAGCACTGAACTCATCGCGACGATCAGCACCAGCCCGACACTGAAAACCTTTATCTTGAGGATGCGCAGATCGAGGATCGGGTCGGCGATGCGCAATTCGTTGATCGCGAGAATGACTAGCGCCGTCGCGCTCAGCAGGCTGGTCCATACCACCCAGGCCGAGGCAAACCAATCGGCGCGCTGGCCGCGATCGAGCACGATTTGCATCGCGCCCAACCCGACCACCAGGCAAGCGATGCCCACGTAGTCGACCTTGGCGCCGCGCGCGCGATGCTGTCGCAAAAAGAGGGGATCCTGCACAAACGCCGAGACCATCAAAAAAGCGATGATCCCGATCGGCACGTTGATATAGAAATTCCAGCGCCAGTTCCAGTTGTCGGTGATCCAGCCGCCCAACGTTGGTCCCATGATCGGCGCGACCATCAGGCCCACGCCCCACGTCGCCATCGCGAGCTGCTGTTCGGCCGGCGGAAAGGTCTCCATCAGGATGGCTTGCGACGACGGCACCATCGCAGCGCCGGCCGCACCCTGGATCAGGCGGAAGACCACCATCTGGTCAAGCGAAGCGGCCGCGCCGCACAGCGCCGAGGCGACCACGAAGACCGACACCGAGATCATGAAGTAGCGTTTGCGGCCGAAGCGTGACGAGATCCAGCCGGTCATCGGGATCATGATGCCGTTGGCGACCAGGTAGCTGGTCAGCACCCACGCGATTTCGTCGACGCTGGCCGAGAAGCTGCCCTGCATGTGCGGCAGCGAGACGTTGACGATCGAGGTGTCCAGCACTTCGAGCGTGGTGCCGAGCATTACCGCCAGCGCGACCAGCCACTTGTGCGACGGTGTGGCAGGCTCGGCGTGGGCCGCTCCAATCGGTACTGCCGCTTCCATCCGCAGGATTACTCGGCGAGCGCGGTCATGACCTGGGTCTGGGCGGCCTGGGCTCGGGCGCGCCTGAGCCCGAGGAACGCCGGCACCATCGCGAGCATCAACACGGCCATGATCCGATAGAGGTCGTCGAAGGACAAAATCGCGGCCTGCCCCGTCACCATCTCGTACACTCTGCCGAGGCCCTGCTTCTGGCCCGTCACCAACTGTCCCATGAAATGAAACGGTGGGCTGCCCGGCATGAGCAAACCCCGCTGACTCAGATGCCACGCGTCGAACACCGATAGATGTTCGACCAGCCGCGACTGGTGAACCTGCTCATAGTTTACCAGCATGTTGGTGAGATACGAGATGCCCATCGCGGCTCCGGTGTTGCGCATCAAGTTGAACAGGCTCGCCGCCTCGCCCATGCGGTCGCGCGGGATGTTCGAAAATCCTACCGCCGCGAGCACCGGGAAGAGCATTCCCAGGCCGGCGCCGAGCACCAGGCTGTCGATCACAACCACGTGCATGCTGACGTCGAGGCTCCATTGCGCCATCCACCAGAGCCCGATAGCGGAGAGCAGGAAGCCCAGCCCGACCATCGGGCGCGTATCGACCTTCAGCCGCGCCACCTGCCCGACCGCGAACATTGAGAACATCGCGGCGGCCGCCCGCGGCACCATCATCAGTCCCGCTCGCCACGCCGTGTAGCCCATCAGCTCCTGCAAAAAAATCGGCATGAGCAAGCCCGTGCCCCATAGCGTCGCACTCAACACCACCATCAGGAGCACTGTCAGCGCGAAGACCCGGTCCTTAAGGATCCGCAGATCGATGATCGGCTGCGGAAACAACAGTTCGTTGACCACCAGCGTCAGTATCGCGAGCGTCGCGCACGCGGTTGCCGCCACCACCCAGGTCGAGGCAAACCAGTCGGCACGCTGGCCGCGATCGAGCACGATTTGGGTCAATCCCAGGCCAATCACCAGGCACGCGATGCCGAGGTAGTCGACGCGTCCGCCGCTCGAACGGCGCTGGCGCAGGTACGGCGGGTCATGCACGAACGCGTAGACCATCGCTAGGGCGACGATCCCGATCGGGATGTTGATATAGAAGTTCCAGCGCCAATTCCAATTATCGGTAATCCAGCCGCCCAGCGTCGGTCCGAGGATCGGTGCGATCATCAGGCCCACACCCCACATCGCCATCGCCATCTGCTGCTCTTCGGGCGCAAACGTCTCCATCAGGATCGCCTGCGAAGATGGGAGCATGGCCGCCCCTGCGGTGCCTTGCGCGAGCCGGAACAGCACCATCTGCCCCAGCGACTGCGCCGCGCCGCATGCGGCCGAAGCGGCGACGAAGGTCGCCACCGAAGTCAGGAAATAGCGTTTGCGGCCGAAGCGCGAGGAGATCCAGCCGGTCATCGGGATCATGATGCCGTTGGCGACCAGGTAGCTGGTGACCACCCAGGCGATTTCATCGACGCTGGCCGAGAAGCTGCCCTGCATGTGCGGCAGCGAGACGTTGACGATCGAGGTATCGAGCACCTCGAGCACGGTGCCCAGCATCACCGCGAGCGCTATCAGCCACTTGTGCGCGGCGACGGGACGCTCATCGGCGACCAGAATCGCGGTTGCACTGGCCACGCTGGATTAGCCGAAGCCGGGCCGCTCCCAGGCGGCGTGGCCACACGCAAGCGAGATCGCGACGGTGCCGGTCTTCCCCATCGACGGCCCTGTCCTCCCGTCTCATACCCAACGGCCACAACTATGCTCCAGCGGTCGCGACTTGAAAAGCCGCCAGTGCGGGCGGCGCGCTTTCCACAGCTTCGCCCGCCACTGTGAAGTGATCAGACTACGCGATGCTGACAACGGCGCGCGTACGACGTACGCTTGCACTATGCGTCTGGCCGCGATCGATGTCGGTTCGAACTCGGTCCACATGGTCATCGCGGACGTACGGCGTGACGGGCACTTCGAAGTTATCGATCGCGTCAAGGAGATGGTGCGGCTGGGACGCAACGCGTTCACCAGCGGCAGGCTGGCGCGCGAGCCGATGGAACTGGCGGTGCGCGCGCTCAAGAATTTCGCGCGCCTGGCCAAGGTGCGCCGGGTCGATCGGATTCGTGCGGTCGCAACCAGCGCCGTGCGCGAGGCGCAAAACCGCGAAGCCTTCATCGCGCGCATCCGGCGCGAGACCGGCCTCAAAGTCGAAATCATTTCGGGCGCCGAGGAGGCGCAATTCATTTTCAGCGCCGCCCGCCACGCGCTCGGCCTGGAAGGCGGGCCCTACCTGCTGATCGACGTCGGCGGCGGCAGCGTCGAGTTGGTGCTGGTGCGCGACGGCGAGGCGCTATGGATGGAAAGTCTGCCGCTGGGCGTGGCGCGGCTGACCGAGCGCTTTCTCACCTCCGACCCGCCCGACTCGACCGACGTGCGCAGGCTCGAAGACCATCTGCATCGCAAGCTCGATGCGCCGCTGCGCAAGGCGCGGCGCGCCGAGGTGGTGCAAGCGATTGGTACCTCGGGAACCATCAACGCTCTCGTCGCGATGGCGCGGGTGGCGCGCGACGGCGAGCAGGATCGGCTCCACGGCCTGAGCATCCCAGCCACCGACGTCACCTGGCTGCGCAACAGGCTGCTCAAGCTCACCGCCGATGAGCGCGCCGAACTTCCGGGCGCGGACCCCAAGCGGGCCGACCTGATGCCGGCGGCGGCGGTGCTGGCGGACTTCGTGCTGGAACACGCGGGCGCGCCAGAGCTGGTCGCCTGTACCTGGGCGCTGCGCGAGGGCATCCTGCTGAGCATGGTCAACGCCGGTGCGCGAGGACGCGGCACGATCGAGGCACGCCGGCGCTCGGTTAGCGCGCTGGCGCGGCGCTTCGGCGCGCTCAACGGGCATGGGCCGCAGGTGGCGCGGCTGGCGCTCAAGATTTTCGACGCGGCCGCGCCGACGCTCAAGGCCGGTCCGCAGGCCCGCGAACTGCTCGAGCATGCAGCGCTGCTCCACGACATCGGGCGCGTCATCGACCACGATCGCCACAACCGTCACACCTACTATCTGGTCAAGAATGCCGAACTGTTGGGCTTCGATCCGCTCGAGATCGAGATCATCGCACAGGCCGCGCGCGGCCATCGCAAACCCTCGGCTCGCCTCGATTCGCCGGAATTCCGCGCGCTGAGCCCGGCAAAACGCCATTTGGTCCGCTCCATCGCGGCGGTTCTGCGGTTGGCCGATGCGCTGGACCGGAGTCACTTCAGTGTGGTTAAAGATATACAGATCCGACGTTCGCCAGATCGATTCACCATCACAGTCGATGCTGCCGGTGGACAGGCAGACCTTGAGCTATGGACTTGCGAGAGAAAATCGGACCTGCTGTCGAGGCTGCTGAACCGTCAAGTAACGGTCAAGCGCCGGGCGCAGCGGGCAACGGTGCGCCTGAAGCGGGCAACCGTGCGGCCGAGGCGGGCGGTGGCGGCGCGGGGCGGACGGTAAACGGCCATCGGCGCACGCTGCTCAGCTCGCCCCATCCTTATCCGGGCCGGCTGATCGCGGTCGAGGGGATCGACGGGTCGGGCAAATCGACCCAGGTTAAACTGCTGGAGCGCTGGCTGCGCGCGCGCGGCTACCCGGTGCATTTCACCGAGTGGAACTCTTCGCGGCTGGTGCGCAACTCGATGCGCCGCGGCAAGCGGCGCAATCTGCTCACGCCGAGCACCTTTAGCCTGCTGCATGCGGTCGACTTCGCCGACCGCTTCATCTACCAGATTTTGCCGCCGCTGCGTGCCGGGATGATCGTCCTGGCCGACCGTTACGTCTATACCGCCTTTGCGCGTGACGTCGCCCGCGGCGTGCATCCCGACTGGGTGCGCGGAGTCTATCGCTTCGCGCCGCGCCCCGATCTCACGTTCTTTTTCCGCGTGCCCATCGACATCTCGCTCGAGCGCCTGCTGGCCGGCCGGGCCAAGCTCAAGTATTACGAGGCCGGGATGGACCTGGGACTATCAACCGACCTCGCCGAGAGCTTCCGTCTCTTCCAGGGACGCGTGCTGGAGATCTATGACCAGCTTGCCGAGGAATTCGATCTGCGGGTCATCGACGCGAGCCATGACATCGCCGGCCAGCAGAAGGTCGTGCGGCGGATGACCGGCGAAATCCTGCGCGAGTATGATCGCGAGCGCGCCCGCAACCACCATGGCAACTCAGCCGCCGTACGCTAAACGCTGGCACGGCCACGGCCTGCCCTATCTCGATGAGAAGCCGCTGCCCGGCCATCTCATCGTGATCGAGGGCACCGACGGCGTAGGCCGCTCGACCCAGGTCGAGCTTTTGCGCGGATGGCTCGAGTTGGAGGGCTACGCGGTAAGCAACACCGGATGGACCCGCTCGCCGCTGCTCTCGGCGACTATCGCCGAGGCCAAGGCCGGCCATCAGCTCACCCCGATAACCTTCAGCCTGCTCTACGCCGCCGATTTCGCCGACCGGCTCGAACACGAGATCCTCCCCGCGCTGCAGGCCGGCTTTGTCGTGATCGCCGACCGCTACATGTACACCGCCTTTGCGCGCAACGCCGTGATGGGCGCCGATCCGGAGTGGACCCACGAAGTGTTTGGGCTGGCTCTGGTGCCAGACCTCGTTCTGTATCTCAAGATCGACGTCGATACGCTGGTGCCGCGCGTGGTCCGCGGCAAAGGGATGGACTACTGGGAGTCCGGGATGCATCTGGCGCTCTCCAGCGACATCTTCGGCTCCTTTCAGAACTACCAGCGGCGCATCATCGACGAATACAACCGCCTCGCGCGCGACTTCGGTTTCGTCACCGTCGACGCCCGCGAGTCGATTAACAAAATCCAGGCCGAGCTGCGCGCACACGTCTCGGACTACTTGCGGCGCGCGCAGGGCAGCATCCTGCCGCCGCAGCCAGAAAGTCCGTCGCCGGGGTCATCGCTCCAACCTACGGTCCAGCCGCGCAAGGGGTGAAGGTGTAGGTGATGACCCCCGTCAGTCCAGCGCGTGCGCACGCAGCCGCGGCATCGTCGTCCGATCCCGCGGTCAAGGCGGCAGCGGCGGCGATAGACTTTCAGTTACGCGCGATGACCGCCGAGCACGACAAGGCCGTGACCGGCGACGCCGAAGCGGTCCATCGGCTGCGCGTGGCAACGCGGCGCTTGCGCGCCGCCTTGCGGATGCTGTGCGAGGTTGCGCCGGAGGACGAAGCCGAAAGCGCCGCGGACGAACTGGGATGGCTCTGCGGCGCGATCGGCGCGGTGCGCGATCTCGACGTGCTCGCGCAGTTGCTCCAGGATCGCGCGACCCGCCTGGAAGCCGATTTCATTCGCGCGCTCGCCCCGCTCTCCGAGACGATTCGCGGCCAGCGCGCGATCGAGCAGGAGCGCCTGGTCGCGGCGCTCGACTCGGAGCGCTATGGTGGCCTCGTCCAGCGCCTGGGCGCGATCGCGTCCGAGCCGGCGGCCGACAGCGTCACGCTCGGCGCGGTGGCGGCGCGGCTGGTGCGCCCCCAGTTGCGCGCGATGCTGCGCGCGGGCGCGGGACTCGACGAGGCCTCGCCGCCCGAAACCTTGCATCGCCTGCGTGTGCGCGTGAAGAAGCTGCGCTACGCTGTCGAACCGCTGCGCGCGGTCGGCGGCAAGCCGGCGCGCAGGCTCCTGCGGCGGCTCGAGCGCGTGCAGGAGCGCGTGGGCATGTACCATGACGCGGTGACCGCTGCCGCCTGGCTGCGCGGATGGGCAGCCGAATCGCGCGACGCGTCGGCCTTGATGGCGGCGGGCGCGCTGATTCACTCCTTCGAGCGCCGCATCCGCCGCTTGCGCGCGCGCAGCCTCAAGGCCTGGCGTCGCGCGGAAATGGACCAACTCGCCCGTGCCCTGCTCCAGGAACTCAACCACACCGCCGCCCAGGCGCGGCGCGCGGCCAAGCCGCCGCTCGTCCTGGTCCCGGTGGCCCGCGCCTCATGACGCTCTACATTTTGCGTCACGGAGCGGCCGAGAACGAACCACCTGCGGGCGGCGACGACGGCGCACGCCGGCTGACGGCCCGCGGGCGCGAGAAAGTGCGCGCGTCGGCGGCCGGGATGCGCGCGTTGGGACTCAAGTTCGACGCTATCCTGGCCAGCCCGCTGCCGCGCGCCGCCGAAACCGCGGAACTGGTCGCCGCCGTTTACGCCGGTGACCCGGCCCCCGAGGCTTTTGCCGCGCTATCCACCGGGGTCACGCCCGCCGACACGGTCGCGGCGCTTAAACCCTACGAACGGCATGACCATCTGATGATCGTAGGGCATGAACCGGGGCTGAGCGGGGTCACCTCATTGTTGCTGACCGGCTCGGCCAATAGCGTGAGCTTCGACTTCAAAAAGTCGGGAATGATCGCGCTCGAGTTGCACGACGGGATCGAGCGCGGCGGCGCGCAACTGCTGTGGATGCTGACGTCGCGCCAGTTGCGCCGTCTGGGCAAATGACGGCGCCGCGTTTCGTTATATTAACTAGCTATTCGGCTAATCCGCCTCTTCAGTCATCCTGAGCGAAGCTGCCGGAGTCGAAGGATCTCGTGCGGTCTTTCGACTGCTCTCGCAGACTCGCTTCGCTCAGGATGATTGAAGAAACAGCATCGCCGAAGAAAAGCATCCGCTTCGCTGAGGATAATAGGCTCTCGGTGCAGTTAATTATTTAGTCGTTACACTATTTGACATAGAATGCTTCGGCCGCCGGGCGATACACGCGCGCCAGCCATGTCGGACGCCGAAGTCCGCCGGGTCCCGGCGCGGCGCGCGCCATCTCGAGCCATCGGCGATATACCTCGTGCGACTTGCGCGTGTCGACAAAGATGTCGCCGTAACGATCCTGCGGCCCGGCCGTGCTGACCGTCACTTTCTGATGCCAGCAGTGCTGGCCGCTTATCGGGTCGGGCTGCACCGGGAAAATCAGATTCTGATGCACGCCGGCGTCCTGCCACCAGATGCGGCCCGAGTCCGGATCGGCGCTCGCGAACGGCTGTACGCCATGTACCTGGCGCATCATCCAGGTCCCCTCTTGTTTGTGGCTCAGCTCGACCAGTCCGCTCGCCCATCGCTCGCCTCCGCTATCCTCCTTGAGGCGCCAGCGCCCGAGATGATGCGAGCAGGCGATCACGCCTGGCCGGATCGATTCGGTTACCCATACCTTGTCGATAAAATAGCCGATCTCGGTCGCGACCTTCAGCAGCCCGCCGGTGTCGACGCCGAAACGCCGCGCATCCTCGGGATTCAGCCACAGCGGGTTGCGATTGGATATTTCGTATAGCCACTTAGCGTTGCCGGAGCGAGTATGTACCAGCGTCGGGAGGCGGAAAGTCGGCAGGAGCAGCATCTCGCCGCGCGCGCGATCGATATTGCTGAAGTGGACCTGGCTTCTGATGTAAGTTGGAACTGAGTACTCGGGCCATTTCCACTCCTTCAGAGTTTTCGAATAGAACTCGAGCTTGCGCGACGGCGTGGGAAAGCCGGCACAGGCGCGGCCGTCGATCTCGACGCCAATCGCGGTCCCGCCCTGGGTGATGACCTTGCTCGTGGGATCGATCGCCGCGCCCTTGAGGCCGTCCGCCGGAACTGGTTTTTCGTGAACCCGGTAGGAGCCTTCCTCGACCAGGAAGGCTCCGTACTTGCGCATGTACGCAAGCGGGGTGAGCCCTTCCTTCGCCGCCGCCGCGGGCAGACCGGGCACGCTGTTCTCGAAGATCCAACGATAGAAGTCCTCGACCGTCAGCTTTGCTCCCGCACGATATGGCGACTCGAAGTACTTGCGGATGCCGAGCGCCCCGTCGGGATCGATTCTCCATGACAGCTCGATCCAGAACTCGTCCTCCTCCCAGACCTCGCCCAGGCCGGCCTCGCGATGGGCCTCGTAGGTGAAATTGAAGCGCTTGCCCGCGCGCTCCAGCGCGACGCGCGCGACCGGCTGGCGAAAGCCGATCCAGCGCGCGGCGTGAGTCTCCTGGCTCAGCAGATCATGGCGTTCCGGCCCGTGCCCCATCGGCAGGACATAGTCGGCGAATTGCGCGGTCTCGCTCCAGATTGGCGTCAGGCAGGCGTGGCGCTCGATTTTACTTTCGTCCGTGAGCGCCTCGATCCAGCTCATCCCGTCGGGATTGGTCCACACGGGATTATATACGCGGGTGAAGTAGGCGCTTATTTTGCCGCGGCCCTCTTTCAGAAAATGCGGAAGCAGGAAGCTCATCTCGAAAAACGCGAGCGGAAACTCGCGCGGCCACGTCAGCTCGTTCCAGACCTGCGCCGGCGGCGGCATCATCGGCGGCGCGGGCACGAACTTGTTGGCCGAGTTGGGCGCGGTGCCGCCAGGCGCGTCGACCGCGCCCATCAGGACCACCAGCAGCTCGAGCGCGCGCGCCACCTGCCATCCGCCCAGGTTGCCCGCCGCGGCGTTACGCCAGACGTGGGTGGCGAGCGCCGGCCCGGCGCGCCCAATCTCGCGCGCGACCTCGACGATTACGCTGGCCGGCGCGCCCGACTCACGCTCGGCGAACTCGGGTGTGTATTCGGCATAGATCTCGCCGAGCACTACTAGAAACGTCTCGAAAGTCTGCGCGCGCGCGGAATGCTCCTCGCGCAGAAACTCCTCCCAGTTGACCCAGCGGCGGACGAACTCGCGGTCGTACAACTGCTCGCGCAGGATCACATGGCACATCGCCAGCAGCACCGCCGCCTCGCTGCCTGGCCACGTCGACAACCACCAATCGGCCTTGGTCGCGGTGTTCGAGAGCCGCGTATCGATCACGCAGACCCGGGCGCCACGCTCCTTGGCCTCGATAATCCGTTGCGCGTGCGGATTGAAATAGTGGCCGGCCTCGAGGTGCGAGCTAAGCAGGAGGATGAAGCGGGCGTTGGCGTGGTCGGGCGACGGCCGATCGGCGCCGTGCCAGAATGCGTAGCCGGTGCGCGCGCCCGCCGAGCATACGTTGGTGTGGCTGTTGTGCCCGTCGATACCCCAGGCGTGCAGGATACGCTGATTGTAAATCAGTTCATGACCGGGGCGGCCGACGTGGTAGAGAATCTCATTGCGGCGGCCTTCGACCAGCGCGCGGCGGATTCGCTCCGCGAGGTCATCCAGCGCTTCGTCCCACGTCACGCGCTCCCACTTGCCTTCGCCGCGCCGCCCCGCACGGCGCATCGGGTAGAGGATGCGCTCGGGATCGGTGACCTGGTTGATGGTCGCGGGCCCCTTGGCGCAGTTGCGGCCGCGGCTCCCCGGATGTGCCGGATTGCCCTCGAACTTGCGGATCGTGAAGTCGCGCTTGTCGACATATCCCAGCAGGCCGCATCCGGCCTCGCAGTTGAAGCATACGGTCGGCACCAGCGTGTAGCGTTTCTCGACCTTGCGCGGCCACGCAGCCGGGTCGTACTCGATCCAGTCGCCCCATCGCTCGACCGGCGGAAACGCGCTAAGACCGCCCGTTGGCGCCTCCAACTCCATCGCCGCCGGATTGAGCGGCCGCATCTCTTTTGTTGCCGTAGCCATCGTTGAACTCTAACTGAGCGGAACGGCCTGTCCCGCCTCTATCCAGAGATTCTCGAAAGTCCATAGGCCGGCCAACGCGAGCATCGCCGCGCTGGCAGCCGCTGGCTCGCCGCCGCTCGGAGCGCTGCGCAACGTCGTGCCGAGCAGAATCAGCGGAACGATCGTGCCGATCAAAACGGCTCCGATCCAGAAACGAAAGCTCAGCTCCCCGCGCGAGATGAGATCGGCGGCGCGCTTGAAGTCCTCGCTCATCGCAGGCAGCGTGAGTTCGATCAGGATCATCACCAAGCCGACCGCCAGCGCCGCGAGCAAAATTGCCGAAGTAAAATAGATCGCGAAGGATTCGGCCCTGAGTGCCACGGCGGCGAGGATCAACAACGCTGAGCCGCCGATCAGCGCCTGCACCAGCAGATGCCAGATGAAAACCGGGCTCTGCCACAGATCGCGCGCCTTGGCTTGCGCGAACAGAAAAGCGGAGTAGCACGCGGAGCAAATCGCGAAGATCGCGCTCGCGATCGCCAGCGTGACTGGAATTGAATTGATGAATAAGCCGCAGACGAGCCACACCGTCGCCAGCGCACCGTAAATCATCAGGATGTACGTGCCCCAGACCAGCCACGAGCGAAAGTTGGGCTTGGTGATCAAATAGTAGAAACGCCACGGCTGCTTGAGGTCGGCGATCAGCAGCACCACTGTGACGCCGAGAAAGAACAGCGCAAGAATTGGGCTCACGAGGTTGACCAGGGCCGCATCGCGGCCACTCGGGGTCCCGAGCAGCAGCGCCGCAACTATCAGCACCCCCGCCGCGATCGATTTGGTCCACAGATACGCGGCCGGAATCGCGCCCCACGGCGCCGCATGCGGAACGTCGTAAACGATACGCGCCGAGCCGGGCGCCGCGTCGGCGGCGCCGCCGCCGGTAGCGGGACGCCGGCCGTCGAGCGGGTTATGGTCGGCCCACATCGAACTGTGCTCCGGCCGCATCATCGAGGGTTGCAGCAGGTCGCCCTCGATACCGACGTAAAAGAGCTTGGGCTGCGTGCCCTTGTGCGCCTTGCGCGTCGCGACTTTTCCGGTCGCGACGATTCGGCTGACGCGGCTTTGCGGATCGTCGAGGTCGCCGGTCATGATTGCCTGCGTGGGGCACACGACGACGCAGGCCGGTTCGAGATTGGCTTCGACGCGATGTGCGCAGAAGTTGCACTTGGCGGCGGTGCTGGTGGCCGGGTCGATGTAGAGCGCGTCATAGGGGCACGCCTGCATGCAGGATTTACATCCGATGCAACGGTTGTTGTCGAAATCAACGATGCCGTTGTCGCGCTTGAATAGCGCGCTGGTCGGACAAATCTCGATGCACGGCGCCTGTTCGCAATGATTGCAGCGCATCACACCGAAATGGCGGCTGGTGTCGGGAAAGGAGCCTTTCTCGATGTACTTGACCCAGGTGCGGAAAACGCCCACCGGGACCTTGTGCTCATCTTTGCAAGCAACCGTGCACGCATGGCATCCGATGCATCGGTCCTGGTCGATCACGAAGCCGTAACGCACGCGCGAGTCCTCCGCGCAGACTTAAGCACAGGGCTTTGCGGAAATCGACGGACGAAATCAACTAAGAAATTCCGCCTTGGGGCGAACTTTGGCGTGAATCCGCCGCGGCTCCGTCCTGCTACAAGACTGCAATCAAAGAAATGCGACCGGCGGGCGCGGGGTCATGGCTCCCAAAACGGCACTTCGGTGATGAGGGTCAGGCCGCGATTGGTATGCGAGCGCGCGCTCACGGTGCCGCCGTTGGTCTCGGTCAGCGCGCGCGCGATGTACAGCTTCCATCCCGAAGAGCCCATTCCCTGGCGATCCTGGATCGGCCGCTCGAAGAGGTGCGAGAACTGATCGTGGCTCAGTTGCGGACCGGTATCCTGGACCTCGATTATAACCTTGCCGCCGCTCAGGAAGGTGCGCAGCACCACTTCGCCGCTTTCGGTCCGCTGGATGCCGTTGCTGAGCAGATTGGCCACGATCCGCTCGAGGTGCAGCGGATCGAGGCTGCCACGCGGCATCCCGCCCAACTCGGTGCGCATCCGCAGGCCCTTAAGCCGCGCCTCGCGCCCGTACACGTCGGCCACTTCCTGCACGATGACGTTGGGATCGATGATACGCGGATGCGGCTGGAGATTGTCCTCTTCGAGCAGATACATATCGAGCACGTTCTTGACCAACAAATCCATCGCGCGCGAGGTCGAGCCGACGCGGGCCAACAGATGGGTGGTCTCTTTTTCGCTGAGCTCGTCCTCCTCGAGCAGCGTGACCAAGCCGACCAACGTAGCCAACGGATTGCGGATGTCGTGGGTCATTGTGCCGATCTGGCGCTCGCGAAACTTGGCCGCCGCCGCCAACTGCTCCATCTGCGCGCGCAGCTTGCCGCGGTAGCGGTCGAGAAACACGGCCGTGAACCACGAGAGCACCAGCGCTGCGGCGAAGCCCAGCCAACGGTAGATCGTGTACTGGTCGCGCGAGGGCACCGCCGCCTCCGCCGCGCCGAACATCGCGAGGCATCCGAGGTTCAGCATCCCCTGCCATCGCGGCCCCCACATCACGAAGGCCGCCGTGGCGAACGGGCACAGGATGATCGCGATAAACGCCAGTTCGGGATTATGGCTGAGCGCAGCGATTCTGATGAACAACGCGATGATGGTGACGCAGGTAACGAGCGTCCAGGCCTTCCAGTAGCGGCGGAAAATGCTCAGCCAGGTCAACCCGAAGAATAGCGTAATGATCGCGAAGGCAGCATAGTGGTACTGGGTCAGCCCATGCTGACCCACCAGCAGCACCACGACGGCGCCATAGGCGGCCAGGAAAAAGATCGCGATCGGCCCCGCAACCTTCAGCGTGCTGATGGCTTCGGCGTCGTGATCGATTTCGAGCAGAACGCGGCGGTCAGCTGCTACCGGGCGCCGCGGACTCAGTACGATTCCTGGTTGCTCCGCGCCGGCTTCATCGACCGCAATGACCTGCGCTGTTGCCATAATCCCCCCCCCCGGGGAGCTCAGGCTATAGATTTGCCGAAGGCGCGACTGGCTTCAAGCGCCTCAGCCATGATTTGCAAGCCAAAATTCACCTCTGCGGCCCCCATGTTCAGAGGTGGCGCCAGCCTCACCACCCGCTCGGCATTTAGCGTCCAGTTGACGATTACCCCGCGCGTCAACGATTCGCGCACAAAGGTCTGGGCTGCCCCCGAACTCCCAAACTCTATCCCTATAAGTGCCCCAATAGCACGCACTGCTGCAACCTCTGCCGAAGCGACACGCCGCAATCCTTGCGCCAGTTCTTCGCCCACCGCATTTCCGCGGTCCCAGAGCCGCTCATTGACGATGACCTCGAGCGCGGCAAGCCCCGCCGCACACGACAGCGGATGACCCCCAAAGGTCGTAATGTGGCCGAGCGGTGGATCGTGCGCGAGTTCACCGATTAGCCGTTCGGAGGCGCAAAACGCTCCCAGCGGCAGACCGCCCCCCAGCGCCTTGGCCATCACCACCAGGTCGGGAACCACCGCGAAGTGTTCCATCGCGAACAGACGCCCCGTACGGCCCATCCCGGTCAGCACCTCGTCATAGATCAATATCGCCCCCACCCGGTCGCATTGTTCACGCAACGCTCGCATGAAGCCGGCCGGGGGTATGCGCACGCCGCCCTCGGCCTGCACCGGCTCGACCACGACTGCGGCGACCGTCGAATCGATCGCCTCGAGCGCGGAAGCGTCGCCATATGGCAGATGGCGCACCGGGCCCGGCAGGGGCTCGAACGGCGCGCGAAACGCGGGGTTTCCCATCAGCGCCAGCGCGGCCATCGTGTCGCCGTGATACGCGCCGTCGAAAGCGACGAAGCGTGCGCGGCGGGTATGCTTGCGCGCCGTCTTGAGCGCGCCCTCGATCGCTTCGGCCCCGCTGTTGGTGAAATAGACGCACTCAAGCGGGGCCGGCAACAGTTGCGTCAGACGCTTGGCAAGCCGCACTTGCGCCTCAATAACGTATTCCCCATAGACCATCACGTGCAGATGGCGGCGGGCCTGTGCGGCGATAGCGTCGAGCACCGCGGGATGTCCGTGTCCCAGCACCGACACCCCGATCCCGGCGATCAAATCGAGATAACGGCGGCCGTCGGCGGTGTATATCCACGCACCCTCGGCGCGTACGACCTCAAGGCCGATCGGTGCCGGCGAGGTCTGCGCGACATGGCGTAAAAAGCTTTCGCGCAACGCGCTCATCGCGCCGCCCCGCGCAGCAGTTCGAGCATCGCGCCGCCCCCGTGAGCCCAGTCAAGCGGCGGCGACTGCATCACCCCCGGCTCGCATACATATGTAACGCCAAGGCGGCGCAAAGCGGCGTCGAGGCGAACGCGTACGCGGGGCGGGGCCGACAACGCGAAGGCCTCGAGGCGCCCAGCGGCCGCGCGCAGGCGCTCGCCGAGTTCGTCGGCGCTCTCAAGCGCGCTGACGAACACGGTGCGATAGCCTGGCGAGGGGGAAAAGCGGGCGCCGCCGTCGTAAATGACGGTCCAAGTCATGGATTCGGTCATGGATTCGCCCGGCGTCTCGCCGGGCGAATCCATGACGCGCTCGCCCTCCCACAGCGCGACGTCGTGGCCGCGACGGTCGGCCGAACGCTCGGCGAGCGTGCGCCATCGCGCGCGCTCGCGCAGCGCCCGGATTGCCGCGGCGGCGTCCAGCGGGAGCCGCGCCGGCGCCGGCAGCCGGCGCGCCAGGCGCTCCAGCGCGCGGGCGAGGCGCGCGGCGAAGCCGCGCGCCTCGCCCGCGTCGCCCACCACGAACACGTGATGCGGCGAGAGACATCCGCGCTGCTCGAACAAAGTCACGTCGCGGGCGAGTCCGTCCGCCGCCGCCTCGGCGGCGGACGGACTCGCCCCGGGCACCACCAGCGCGCCGCTTAGCCGACTGCCGAAGCCGGCAAGCGGGCTCGCGCCGCACGCGGAGGCGCAAGCGGCGGCGCGCAGCGCCGCGATGGAGGCGTCGTCGCCGTAGGCGACGACGCCTCCATCGCAGGCCGCCCACAGCTCACGCATCGCGGCGTCGTCGGCCCGGCCGAAATTCACTACCGCGACGCGCGCCGCGACGGTGGCGTCAACTTCGGCCAGCGTGCGCATGAAACTGGCGAAAAACAGCGTCTCGCTGCTCGCGCTTTTGATTATCAGCCCCGCACCGGCCAGCAGCGCCGCACAGATTTCATGTATTCCGGCGCCCGGAACATTGCCCGGCATCAGAAAGCCGAAGAGGCGATCGGTTTGGGGCAGGTTCGCGGCGACCGACTTCAGCGACGCGGCAGTAACCGGCTCGAGCAGCGCGTCGAGCGATTCGTCAATCAACGCTGGCGTCATCCCAAGGGCGTACGCGAGTCCCGCGGCCGTCTCGCGGCGGCGCGCGAATTCAGGTCTGCGCCAGCGTTCGGCGGTATGGCCGAGCGCCGCCACGATGCGATCGGAGGTGCATCGCTCGGCGCTCCGTATCCGGGTCGCGGCCTGCGCTACCAAGGCGGTAGCGGAAACCGATGCCGACGAATCGGCGGCGCGATACTTGTTGGCGGGCGAGCCCGCCACTGCCGTGCCCGATGTGGTGGCGCGATTCATCTGTGCCGTATGGCCGGGTGCATGGCCGCCGCGCTCGTCAACTCTCGCTGGCGGCAAACTGCTCCATCCCGAGTGCGCAACCGCGCGCCTCGCCGTCCTCCACACGTCCGAGCACTCTGACGGTCCCGTCCTGTATAACGCCCAGGTCTCCGGTCAGAATCGCCGACACCGAGCCAACGTTGGCCAAGTCGAAGAACCGCAGCAGGCCCGGGATGCCATCCGCCACGCGTTTGAGACTGGACGGATCCACCGCCGCTACATCGAGCCAGGCGGGCCCCAGCTTGCGGCGCTCTGCGTGACGCTCCTGGGTACTTTTCTGCGGAGCATTGCGAGAATCTCGAGAGTTAAACGACGTTGCATCGTACAACTGCGAGCACATTTCGGTCATCCCGTATTCGTTGATCACCATCGCGGGATTGAGCCCGAGTAGCGCCTGCGCATGTTCGACGACCTGGCCGGGGCCGAACGGGACAGTTTGCCCCTTGGCGCCGCCGGTATCCATCAGGCGCGAACCTGGCGCAAGCGCAAGCCGCAAGCTCCGGATGCTCAATTCCTCGAACAGTGTTCCAAGCGCCGCCGTGGTCGCTATGACGCAAACGGGCTGGCACTGGCGCTGGGCCGAGCGTAGAAACTCGAGCGCCGAGCCGATCTCCACCCCTTTGCGATCGGCCGCGCAGAGCGCGTCGCCCGCGCCGAACTCCTCGACCATCCAGCTTATCATCTGCGCCAGCGACGACTCCGGCATCCGGTCCGCGGTCGGATGAAGGCTGAGCATCCGCATCCTCGCGCCATCGGGAAACAGCATCGTTCTTAGATGGCCGAGCGCCGAGGCGCGGTAAATATCGAGTCGGGGCACGCGATGGCGCCCGCGTTCGTCGCGCCCGGCGGTGGTGCCGCTGGTCAGGAAGACGCGGGCGTCCGCGGACTGCGAGCGTGTAACCGTACCGCTCAGTTCAACGTACTTGAACGCGGCAGTGCTCAGAGCGGGGATCTGGTCCAGCGAGCGCACGTCGGGTCGCACGCCCCGGACCAGACAGTACTGGCGGTAGGGGGCGATCGTATCGAACTGATGGCGAAAAACGTCGAGCGCAAGGCCGTTGAAGCGCGCCTGTTCGGGTGCCTGGATGAAGGCGAGGACTTCGTCGTAAATCGTCATGGTGGTACAGCTCTGGGGTGCGTGGGCAAATCGATACACAAAACTGTGCAAATGATGGCATCCGGCAGCGGCGGTATTCAATCCCGCGCTTCGATCTGTTAATAAGAGGCGGGGTTGTGTGGATGTGGTGGGGGTGGTGCTTCAGCCGGTATTACGGGACATCGATGAAAAAATTTATTGCGGGAGTGGTGGTAGGCTTCGTGCTGAGCTGCGCGGCAGTGTTTGCCGCGCCAAGTTTCGATCACAACGGTTCGTATTGGAACCAGCTTAACTCGTCAGCCAAAAGCGGCTACGTCAATGGCTACAGCGACGCGATGCAGGTCAGCGTCGGCAAGCTGAATGTTCTTACGACCGCGGCCGATCTATTCCATTGGAAGGGCGCCGACAGGATCATTCATCAGTTGTCGCACGAGCTCGCGATGTCGGAGCTGAAACCGGCGGAAGCGGTGGAGCGCCTCGACACGCTATATGCCAATCGCAAATACTCCGAGCTCGACCTAGGAACCGCGCTGCAGGTGCTCGCGATCGACAGCACCGACCAGGGCGCTGCGCGCGTGACCGAGAAAAAGTAGTTTTACTCACGCACTCGCTCGCTTCGCGCGCGTCGATCCCAGCAGTTGTCGTTGACGGCGCTGCTTTCCATCCTCTGGACTCTGCAAAGTCCGCCGGCGGTTTTGCCGGCAGCGGCTGGGTGAGTTGCCGTGTTCGTGGTAGCATCCCCGCGCTGCGGTCCGGCGCGCGTGAGTCCACGCAAGCTGCGATAAAATCTGCGTTTGCGACGCGCGTCCGCGGCGCGCCCGGCTACCTCGATGACGCAAGAGCTTAAATTCTATTTCGCTTACACCAGCCCCGTTTCCTACCTGGCCAAGGACCCGGCCTACGCGTTGGAGCGCTCGCACGACGTGCGTGTGCGCTACATCCCGTTTGGCGTGGATATTCGGCGCGTCTACGGCGACCTGGCGACGCGCGGCGAGCGCGACCGGCGCAAGCTGCGCTATCTGTACCATGACGCGCGCCGGATGGCGCGTGAGCGCGGCGTGGTGATCTATCCGCCCAGACAGATTTTCAGCGCGCGGCGTGCGTTTTATGGCGGCTTCTGCGCCGAGGACCAGGGCCTGTTCCGCCCTTACTCGGACCGCGTCTACCAACGCTTCTGGAAGCACGAACTCGAGGTCGAAAATCCCGAAGCGCTGGCCGCGATCCTCGAGGAAGTCGGCGCCGACACCGCGACCTTTCGCCGCTGGATCGAGGACGAGGAGAGCGAAGCCAAGCCGCGCCTTAAGCGAGCCTTCGCCGAGGCGGCGGTGGACCACGTCTTCGGCGTGCCGACGTTCGTGGCCGACGGCGAGATTTTCTGGGGTTACGACCGGATGCCCTGGCTGATCAAGAAGTTGGACGCGATGGGCCTGCGCCGCTGAAAGGACCGTTCGCGAACTGCCCTGCTGATCTTTTTCTTTGGGGATATCGGCCAGCGACTATTCCGATCGCGCTCGCAGAGATTCGGCAATCCGCATCAGGAAGCCTTTGAGGTCCGTCGTTTGCAGCCCGTCGATCACAACGCGGCTAAGCCACGGTAGGGCGTGCGCGTCCGCGGTGACGAACGTGTCCGCCGCCGCCGCGCCACTTACCGCGTGCAGGACTTCGTTGGCTTCCTCGACGCGCGCGGCCCGTCCCTGAAGGCTGAGCGCGCAAGCGAGCGACAACGCCGCGCCCACCCACATCCGAACGCTTTTAAGCGCGAGCAACGCTTCGGCGCCGCGGCATCCGAATTCCGCGCCGACGCCGGCGCGTTCGGCGAGCGCCGCCGCCGCCGGCGGCGCGTTGCGCTCGAAGTACTCGGCAAAGGCATCTGCACCGGGCGGCGGCGTGAAGCGCGCACCGCACTCGGCGAGGAACTCGCCGAGCCCCGCGATGAATGCTTCCCGCTCGCGCCGTACCTGCTCGAGCGCCTCAGCGAAGTCCTCGTTCAGTTCCTCGCCATCGCTCTCGAGCAGCTCGGAGATTCCCGTGGTCACCGCGTTCTGCATCGCGCCCCGCAGAAACGGACGCGCGGGCGCCGCACCCGTGACAAATGCGCGGAGGTCATCGCCGAGCAACTGCCCGCAGGGCTTTACCTGCACGCGCCAGTTGCTGATCGAGAGCAGCAGGCGGATCCGCGCGGCCATCGCCTGCGGCGAAACCTGGCGCGCCAGCACAATCTCTTCGAGATTGTGCAGTCCGAGCGGAATCGAAACCGTGCGGCTGTAGATCGCTTTGCGGAGCGCGCCGATATCGGCCGCGGTGCAATCGATCTTGCGATACAGATGGCCGAAGGCGCTGCTGGCGAGATATGCGACCATCGCGCGTCAGCGGCTCAGTACCACGTGACGATGCGGCGCGTTGCCCAGCGCCGAGGCAAAGGCGCCGGCGGCGCTGCTGACGTAAGGCTGCGGGAATAGTCCGATCGCGACCGTGCCGGCCGCGGCGATCACCAGTGCCGCGACCAGCGCGGGCCGCGTGCGCAGCGCCACCGGCTCCACGCCGCCCTCGCGCGCGTAGATCGCGATCAGCACGGACAGATAGTAATAGGCCGACATGACGCTGTTGACGACGGCGATGACCGTCAGCCACATCAGGTGAGCGTCGATCGCGGCAGAGAAGAGGTAGAACTTGCCGAAGAAGCCGGTCAGCGGCGGCACTCCGGTCAGCGACAACATGAACAGCGCCATCGCGGCGGCGAGCCACGGATGGCGCGTCGCGAGGCCGCGGTAGTCGGCGATATCGTCGTGCGCCGCGCCGCGGCGCTCGAGCGCGACCACTACCGCGAAAGCCCCCAGGTTGGTGAAAGCGTAGCCGAGCAGGTAGTAGAGGATCGCGCCGCCGGCGCGCGGCGAGGCGACTGCGGTCATTCCGACCAGGATATAGCCGGCGTGCGCGATTGCCGAGTAGGCGAGCATCCGCTTGATATTGGTCTGCACCAGCGCGGCCAGGTTGCCCGCCGTCATCGTCAACGCCGCCATCACCCACAGCACCATCGTCCACTGTGGGCCAAGCGGCCCCAGGTGGACCATGAAGATGCGGATGAAGCCGGCAAACGCCGCGGCCTTCACGCCCACCGCCATGAAGGCCGTCACCGGCGTCGGCGCGCCCTCGTAAGCGTCGGGCGTCCACATATGGAAGGGCACGGCCGCGACCTTGAAGCCGAAGCCGATCAGCATCAGGCCGACGCCGGCCAGCAGCAGCGCGTTGTCGGTCGCCGGGCGCGAGAGCGCGGCCTGGATCGGCTCGAGCTTGATCGAGCCGGTGGCGCCGTAGATGAGCGCGATACCGTAGAGCAGGAAGCCGGTGGAAAACGCGCCAAGCAGGAAATACTTGAGCGCGGCCTCATTGGAGCGCGGGTCGCGGCGCAGGAAGCCGGCCAGCGCATAGACCGCGATCGACATCGTCTCGAGGCCTAAAAAGATCACGATCAGGTCGTCGCCCGCCGCCATCAGCATCATGCCGAGCGCGGCGAACATTATCAGCGCGTAATACTCGGCGCCGGCCAGTCCCTGGTCGGCGGCGTACTCGACGGACATCAACGCGGTCATCGCGGCGGCGAACAGGACCAGCAATTCGAAATAGGCGGTGTAGCCGCTCACCGAGAGCGCGCCCGAGAAGCTCAGCGACGGACGCCCGCCGAAGAGCAGCAGCGCTAAGATGGCGGCGAAGACGAACAGCGCGATCGACAGGATGCCCAGGCCGCCGCTATCCTCGTCGTCGATCCGCACGCCGGCCAGCAGCACGCCCATCGCGCCCGCCGCCACCACGATTAGCGGCAGGATCGGCATCCAGGCGAAGTTGATAACGCTCCAGTTGAACTGCGTCATTTGGCGGCCACGGATTTGGGGTTGAGCAGCGCGGCCAGCGCGCGCGCGTCGTGCTGGCGGCGGTCGATACGCGCCTGGGCGGCGTGGACGCGGCCCAGCAGCGCGCCGACCGACGGTTCCATCCGGCTGAGCAGGAGGCGCGGATAGAGCCCCATGAAAAGCATCAGCACCATCAGCGGCGCCATCACCGCAATCTCGCGCGCGCTCAGGTCGGCGATCGTTTCGTTGACGGCCTTGGTGATCGGACCGAACCACACGCGCTCGTACGCATAGAGCATATAGAGCGCACCGAGGATGAGGCCCACGACCGCGATTTCGGCGGCCAGCGATTTACTCAGATAGGTGCCGACCAGGATCAGGAACTCGCCGACGAAGCCGTTGAGCCCGGGCAATCCGATCGACGAGAGCATCACCACCATGAAGACTGCGGCGAAGATCGGGACGCTCTTCCACAGCCCGCCGAACTCGGAGATTTCGCGCGTGTGACGGCGCAGATAGATCATTCCGATCAGCAAAAACAGCCCGCCGGTTGAAATTCCGTGGTTCAGCATCTGGTAAATCGCGCCCTCCATCCCCTGCGGGTCGAGTGCGAAGATGCCCAGCATCACGAAACCCAGGTGGCTGACCGAGGAGTAGGCGACCAGGCGCTTCAAGTCCGGCTGTACCATCGCGACCAGCGCGCCGTAGATGATTCCGACCACCGCGAGCGCCAGGAACAGCGGCGCCGCCTCGATCGCGATCTCCGGAAAGAGCGGGATCGCGAAACGCAGGAAGCCGTAGGTCCCCATCTTCAGCATCACGCCGGCCAGGATGACCGAACCCGCGGTGGGCGCTTCGGTATGCGCATCGGGCAGCCAGGTATGCACCGGCCACATCGGGACCTTGATCGCAAAGGCGAGCGCGAACGCGGCGAACAGCCAGGTGGCCTCGCGATGGCTCAGCGGCACGCTATAGAGAGCCGGCAGATCGTAAGTCAGATGGCCGAGATGCGCGCGCGCGGCGCTCACCAGGTAAAGAATCGCGACCAGCATCAGGATCGAGCCGAGCATCGTGTACAGGATGAACTTGAAGGCGGCGTAGTATTTGCGCCCGTGCCCCCAGATTCCAATCAGGAAGTACATCGGAATCAGCATCAGTTCCCAGAACACGTAGAACAGAAACAGGTCGACCGCGAGCAGCGTACCCAGCAGGCCCATTTCCAGCACCAGCATGAAGAAGCAGAACTCGCGCGGCCGCGTCTCGATATCGCCGCCGCCCGAATAGAGCATCGAGAGCGAGAACAGCACCGTGGTCAGCAGCACCAGAAAGAGGCTAATTCCGTCGATCCCGAGGTGATACGAGATGCCGAACTGCGGAATCCAGGAGTATTGCTCGACGAACTGATAGCCGCCCTGTGCCGGGTCGAACGCCGCAAAGAGGTAGATCGAGATGACGAGCGGAATGAGCGAGAAGATGAAACCGGCGCGCCAGGTGGCGCGCGCCTCGGGCTGCGCCAGTACGAACAGCGCGCCCAGCAGCGGCGTGAAAACAATAGCGGTCAGCCACGAGCCGCCCATCAGCGCACCACCACCAGGTAAACGTAGTAGGCGACGATCCCCACCGCGCCCAGCAGGTACACGAACGCGTAAACCTGGACGTTGCCGGTTTCCGAGCGCCGCGTGATCTCGCCCGCCTCTTCGACCCCAAGTCCGGTGCCGTCGACGATTCCGTCGATCAGGCCGTGGTCGACTCCGCGGTTCAGCACGTTTTCCGAACCCCAGAACAGAAAACGCCCGAACACCAGGTTGTAAAGTTCGTCGACGTAATACTTGCGCACCAGCAACCGGTAGAATGCGTTAACGCGCGCGGCGATTCGTCCGGGCAACTCGGGTTGCCGGATGTAAAAGATGTGCGCCAACAGGAAGCCGATCAAAGTGGCCATCAGCGCGGCCATCCCGATCGCGCCGGTGGCGCCGCCGTGCGCGGCCTCGGGATGAAACGGACCGAACACTGGCTCGAGCAAGCGCGTGAACGCGCCGCCCCAGAGCCATCCGTCGGGTAACTGCACCCAACCGCCCACGACCGAAAGCACGCCCAGCACCACGAGCGGCGCGGTCATCACCGGCGGCGATTCATGCACGTGCTGGTCGGGCGCGACCCGCGACGTTCCATGGAAGGTCATGAACAGCAGGCGGAACATGTAGAAGGCGGTGAGGCCGGCGGTGACGATACCGAGGAGCCACAGCCCCGCGTAACCCGCGGCAAACGTGCGCTCCAGGATGAGATCCTTGGAGAAGTAGCCCGAAAAGCCCGGCACGGCGCTGATCGCGAGCGTCGCCGCGAGCATCGTGGCGTAAGTGATCGGCATCCGGCGCCAGAGCGCGCCCATCCGCGTCATGTCCTGCTCGCCGTCGAGTGCGTGGATGATCGATCCGGCGCACAGGAACAACAGGCCTTTGAAGAACGCGTGCGTCATCACATGAAAGATTCCGGCCGCGAACGCGCCGGCGCCCACGCCCATGAACATGTAGCCGAGCTGGCTGATAGTCGAGTAGGCGAGCACGCGCTTGATGTCGGTCTGGACCACCGCGACGGTGGCGGCGAAGAACGCGGTCACGGCGCCGATGACCGCGACCACGTACATCGCGTCGGGCGTGAGCGTGTACAGGAAATGCATCCGCGCAATCATGTAAACGCCCGCGGTCACCATGGTCGCGGCATGGATCAGCGCGCTTACCGGAGTCGGGCCGACCATCGCGTCGGGCAGCCATACGTAGAGCGGAATCTGCGCCGACTTGCCGGTCGCGCCGAGCAGCAGCAACAGCCCGGCCATCGTCGCCACCGGCGCAAGCATCGCGCGGTGGGCCTGCAGTTCGGCGAAGTTGAGCGTCCATACTCCGTGCGCGGCGAGCGCGGAGAGGATCGTCAGGATGCCCAGGATGAAGCCGGCGTCGCCGACGCGGTTGACCACGAAAGCCTTGCGCCCGTTGTAGGCGAACTGCGCGTTGTCGTACCAGAAGGCGATCAGAAGATAAGAGCAGAGGCCCACGCCCTCCCAGCCGACGAACATCAGCAGCAGGTTGTCGCCCAACACCAGTATCAGCATCGAGAGCGCGAACAGGTTCATGTAAGCGAAGTAGCGCGCATAGTCCTCGTCATGGGCCATGTAGCCGACGGAGTAGAGATGGATTACCGCGCCGACGCCGCTGACGATAAGCGTCATCACGGCGGAGAGCGCGTCGAAGCGCAGCGCGATCGCAGTATGGAACTGGCCCGCGACTATCCACGGCCACAGCGTCGCCTCGAGCGCCGCGCCCGCCGGCATCGCCAGCAGCCGCGCAAAACCCCATAGCGCGATCGCAAAGGCGAGGAAGATTACTCCCGGGCCGACGAGATTGACCGCGCCGCGCCCGGCGCGATTGCCGTAAAAGACGTTGAACACGAAGCCCAGCGCCGGAAACAGCAGGATCAGCGCGAGCGCGGGAAAGTGAGCCGTCATGGTATAGCCGTCACGTTTGAGCCGTCAGATTTGGATCGTTATCCGGTTTGCCGCCGCGGTGTCCGCTCTTCACCAGCGCATCAGGTTGAGTTCGTCCGCGTTGACGGTTTCACGATTGCGGAAGACCGAGATGATGATCGCAAGTCCGACCGCGGCCTCGGCCGCCGCCACCGTCATCACGAAAAACACGATCACCTGCCCGTCCATCGAGCCGAGCCGGCGCCCCAGGGCGACGAAAGCCAGGTTGACCGCGTTCAGCATGATCTCGATCGACATGAAGATCACGATAATGTTGCGGCGCAGGAGCACGCCCGCGACGCCGATCGTGAACAGCACGGCGCTCAGCCCCACCAGGTAGCTCATCGGAACCATCCTCAGGCGCCCTCCGAATGGACCGGCGCGCCAGCCTCCGCAGCAACGGCTTGCGCCGATGCCGCGGCGGCCGGCACTTCCGCGGGCTGCAGTCCGCCGATTCCTCTCGTCCGCGTTGCGGAGGCCTGCGTCGAGGCGGCGCGGCGGGCGAGCGCGACCGCGCCGACAATCGCGGCCAACAGCAGAACCGAGGTTATCTCGAAGGAGATCAGGTAGTCCGAAAAGAGCGTCGTCGCGAGGTTATCGATCGAACCATAGCCGGCCGGCGCGAGGGCCTGGGCGCCGGCCGCGCTGGGCGCGTGCCACAGCAGCACGAACAGCTCGGACACCAGCGCCGCGAACAGCAGCCCCGAGATCGCCTTCAGCGCGAGATGCCCGGGCGCGCTCCGCACCTCGGCTTGCAGGTTGAGCAGCCAGATCACGAACAGGAACAGCACCATGATCGCGCCGGCATAAACGATCATTTGCAAAAAGCCGACCGCGACCGCGTCGAGCCCGATGAAAATCACCGCGATCGTCAGCAGCGTCATCACCAGCGCGAGGAGGCAATGCACCGGGTTGCGCTGCGCCACCGTGCCGATCGCCGAGATGACCGACAGTGCGGCGAGAAAGATGAAGACCCCAAGCGTCATCTCGATTCAACCGCCCCCGTCAATTCAATGCGCCCCCGAGACCAGCACCACGACGATCGCGGTGACAACGACATTGGCAAGCCCGAGCGGCACCAGCCCCTTCCATCCGAGGCGCATCAGCTGGTCGTAGCGCAAGCGCGGGAGCGTCCAGCGGATCAGGATTTGCAGCCAGCAGAACACGATGGTTTTGATCATGAAGGAGACCAGGCCGAGAATCGCGACCAGCAATTGCGGCAGCCAGAGATGGGCGCCGCCGGGAAAGTGAAAGCCGTCGCGATAAAGCCATGGCACCTGCCATCCGCCGAAAAAGAACACCGTGATCAGCACCGCGACCAGCACAATTTCGGCAAAGTCGGTCATCATGAAGACGGCCTGCTTGCCGCCCGAGTACTCGGTGAAGTATCCCGCGACCAGCTCTGACTCGCCCTCGGGCAAATCGAACGGCACGCGCTTGGACTCCGCCATCCCGGCCGTGAGCAGCATCAGAAACGCCACCGGCTGCAGGCAGATTCCCCAGCGCGGCAGGAATCCGAACCACACTCCACCCTGCGCATGACACATCGTTTGCAAATCGAGCGTCCCATAGGTCATCACGACCGAGATGATCGCCAGGCCGAGGCCAATCTCGTAGGAAATCATCTGCGCGGAGGCGCGAATACCACCGAGCAGCGCCCAGCGGTTATTGGAGGCCCATCCGCCGAGCGCGACGCCGTAAACGCCGATTCCGATCGTCGCCAGGATGTACAACGCGGCGGAATTGATATTGGCCGCCTGCAGCGTGATCGTGCGCGAGCCGATTTGCACCACGTCGCCGAAGGGCACCACCGCGAAGGTGATTATCACCGGGAACAGGGCGAGGAACGGGGCTAGGGCGTGCAGGAACTTGTCCGCGCCGTCGGGCACGAAGTCTTCCTTGGTAAACAGCTTCAGCGGATCGGCGAGCAGCGTGTTGACCACGCCGAAGTTGGGCAGGCCCATCCGCGCCCCGAGCCCGGTTATCGACGCGCGATTGGCGCCGATACGGTCCTGGATAAGCGCACTGCCCTTGCGCTCGATCCAAAGCAAGACCCCCGCCAGGTTGAGGGCTATCATCACGACGATGATCGCCTTGATCGCTTCGATTAGAAGGTCAATCAGCACGGCTGGCAAGCTCGTCGACAAGCTGGTCGATAGTCGGGCGATGGCGGCCGAGCCGCGCTCGGTATTCGTCGAGCGCGGCTAGGGGAAAGCGCACTTCAGAGCTGGTCGCGGCCGACTGCACTATAACCTGACCTTCAAACGGAGAATTTTCCGTGTTCAGAGAGCTAATGGCCAATCGAGAAATCCTAAAATACGTAACTCAAATCGCCGGTCCGCGCCAGAGCGCCGGCGCGGACCGGGGCGGCGGGCGCAAACTTGCGGCAAGCGGGAGACTGGGCTATGGTCCGCCCGTCGGCCCGGGGACGCCGAAGATTTAATTGTTGCGACACCGCTTCGTCATACGGTTAAGCGCTGCGCGCGCCCGAGCGGGGGGCGGCGGCGACACAATGCGCACGCGATGAGAGTTATCGCGGGTGAGGCTCACGGACGGCGGCTGCGCGCGCCGCGCGGATTGATGACGCGGCCGGCGACCGCGCGCGTGCGGGCCTCGATTTTCTCGCGGCTGGCCGCGCGCACGGAGCTTAAGGGCGCGCGCGTGCTCGATCTCTTCGCGGGCAGCGGCTCGCTGGGGCTGGAGGCGCTTTCGCGCGGCGCGGCGCGGGCGGTTTTCGTCGATTCCTCGCGTGCGGCGGCGACCGCGATCCGCGACAACCTGCGCGCGCTTGGCTTGGAGGAGCGGGCGCAGGTGATAGTGGCCGGAGTGGAGCGCGCAATCGCGGCGCTGGGCGCGCGCGGCGAGCGCTTCGAACTGGTGTTCGTCGACGCGCCGTATCGCGACGACACGAGCGCCGCGGTGCTGCAGGCGCTTACGGCGGGAGGATTACTTGGCGTGGACGCCTACGTGGTCGTGCGGCAGGCCGGCCGCGCGCCGGAGATTTCGCCGGCGGGACTCGAGGCGATCAATTGTGCAACTCTGGGCGATCATCGGATCGCCCTTTACCGCGCGCCAGCGGCGCGCTAGCTCAAGTAGCGGCGTGGCATGGTGAACAAAGGCAAGGATTCGGTACCCAGGTGCGCGATCTACCCGGGGACGTTTGACCCGATTCACAACGGGCACATCGACGTCATCCGGCGCAGCGTCGCGATCTTCGACGAAGTGATCGTCGCGGTGGCCTACAATCCGCACAAGGACCCCGCGCTGTTCTCGCCCGACGAGCGGGTCGATATGATCCGCGAGACCATCCGCGACCTCGAGCCGCGGGCCCGGGTCGACAAGTTCAGCGGGCTCTCGGTCGACTACGCCCAGCGCATCGGCGCGCACATCATCATCCGCAGCCTGCGGGCGGTGACCGATTTCGACTACGAGCTGCAGATGGCGCACATGAACAACCAGATGTGGCCGCAGGTCGAGACGGTGTTCCTGTTCGCCAACCCCAAGCTGTTCTTCTCGGCCTCGCGCCTGATCAAGGAGGTCGCGAGCTACGGCAAGCGGTTGCCGGAGCTGGTGCCGGAGCTGGTGATGAACCGGCTGCGCGCCAAGCTCAAAATCGACTGAGCCCGCCACGTCTGCTAGGCTTGGCTGTCTCGCGCGCCGCTTGGACGGCGCGCCATTTTGTCCGCCAGGAACAGGAGATGCTGAAGCTCAACCGCAGAGTAGCCGCGATCAAGTCGTCGGCCACGTTGGCGGCCGACGCGCGCGCCACCGAATTGAGGGCCGCCGGTGTCGACGTCATACCGCTGGCCGCCGGCGAGCCCGACTTCGACACCCCCGAGCGCATCAAGGAAGCCGCGCGCCGCGCGCTCAGCGCGGGCAAGACCAAGTACACGCCGGTGGCCGGAACGCGCGAGCTTAAGGACGCGATCCGCCTCAAGCTCAAGCGCGACAACCACCTCGACTACGAGCCGGCCGAGATAATGGCCTCGGCCGGAAGCAAGCCGGCCGAGTACAACATCATCGCGAGCCTCTTCGACGAGGGCGACGAAGTGATCGTGCCGACGCCGGCGTGGGTCAGCTTCGTCGCGATGATCCAGCTAAGCGGCGCCGAGCCGAAACTGGTCGCCTGCCCGGAGAGCAACGGTTTCCTGCTCGACCCGGAGCGGCTGCGCAAGGCGATCGGACCGCGCACCCGCGGCATCATGCTCAATTCGCCCTCCAATCCGACCGGTGCGGTTTTCAGCGCGGAGCAACTCGGCGCGATTGCGCGCGTGCTGGTGGAGTTTCCCGAAGTCTGGGTGATGTCGGACGATGCCTACGAGCATATCGGTTACGTCGGACGCATCCCGCACATCTTTGAGATCGAGCCGCGCCTGAAGCAGCACGGCGTCGTATTCAACACGCTGTCGAAGGCCTACGCGATGACCGGATGGCGTATCGGGTTCGCGGCCGGACCGCGCGAGGCGATCGGCGCGGCGACGCGCCTGCAAAGCCAGAACAGCGGCAATCCCAACTCGATCGCGCAAGCCGCCGCGGTCGAGGCGCTGACCGGCCCGCAGGACGAGATCGCGACGATGGCGGCCGAGTTCCGCGCGCGCCGCGACCTCGTGGTCGAGCGGGTGCGCCGGATTCCCGGCTTCAGCCTGCCCAACGTGCCCGAAGGCGCGTTTTACGCGTTTCCCAACGTGTCGGCGATGCTCACGCGCGAGTACAGGGGAGCGCCGATCGGCGACGGCGACCGGCTGGCCTCGATCATCCTCGACGACGCGCGGGTCGCGATCGTCGGCGGCAACGACTTCGACGCGCCCAACCACGTGCGGCTTTCGTACGCGACCTCGCGCGAGAAACTCATCGAGGCGTTCGATCGAATCGAGCGCCTGGCGCGCGAGATCATGCGCTAAAGAAGATCGTGCGCAAGAGAGAGCAACGAAGGTTCGCTAACGGCGCCAGGGTGCGGGCAACTCGCCGGTCCGGATGAAGCGCAGGTAGTCGGCGAGAATCTCGGCGTGATCAAACGCAAGCGGCGCGGGCGGCGCGTCGGGCGCGAACAAGGCGATTCCCTTGGCGTCGTCGGCGGCGCGCGGCTCGCCACGCGCGCGTCCGACGTAGACGACTGAGACGGTCTGGCCGCGCGGATCGCGGTCGGGACGCGAATAGACGCCGAGCAGCGCGCGCAACTCGACTTCGAGCGTGGTTTCCTCGCGCAACTCACGCACGGCGGCGTCCTCCACCTTTTCGCCGACGTCGACGAAGCCGCCGGGAAACGCCCAGCCGAAGGGAAAGTTGCGCCGCTCAATGAACACGATATTGACGCCGATTTCGGCGATCACGTCGGCCGCGATCGGAGGACATACTGGCCTGGGCATGGTTCTAAGGTTAACACTCCGTGCCACGCGAGGCATCGATCGGAAGAGGCGGCGTGCGGCGCGAAAGTACGAATAGCGGCGTTTGACAATGGATCGCGAGGACCACAAAGTTCTGGACTGAGATGCAAGTCGCGCGGCTTTACGATTTCGGCGATATTCGCGTCGAGCAGGATCCGCGTCCCGCGCCCGGCCCCGACGACATCCTGGTGCGCGCCCGCGCCTGCGGCATCTGCTCGGGCGATATCATGCCCTGGTACATCCGGCGCAAGGCGCCGCTGGTGCTGGGCCACGAGCCGGTCGGCGTGGTCGAGGAGGTCGGCGCATCAGTGCGCGAGTTTCGCCGCGGCGAGCGCGTCTTCGTCCACCATCACGCGCCCTGCTTCGAGTGCGCGTCGTGCCGGCGCGGCGAGTACGTGCAATGCGCGACCTGGCGCGCGACCAAAATCGTGCCGGGCGGGATGGCCGAGTACTTCGTGGTGGGCGCGCACAACCAGCGCGACACGCTCCGCCTGCCCGACGCAATCGCCGACGCCGACGGCGTGCTGGTCGAACCCGCGGCGTGCGTGGTCAAGTCGCTCCGCCGCTCGGGCCTCAAGCGCGACGAAAGCATTCTGGTCATCGGGCTTGGGATCATGGGGATGATGCACGTCATCCTCGCGCGCCATCTCGGCGCTGGACGTATAATCGGCGCCGACCTGTTCGAGACGCGCGCGCGCCGCGCCGTCGCGCTGGGCGCGGACGCGGGGCTGGTGGTCTCGGGCGACAACCTGGCCGAGCAGGTGCGCGAGGCGACCGGCGGCGCGATGGCCGACGTGGTTATCGTCGGCCCCGGAAGCGGCAAAGCGATCGCGCAGGGTATCGCGGCGGCCGGCAAGGGCGCCACGGTGGTACAATTCACCGCCACGCCGCCCGAGGACGAGATAACGCTGAAGCCGCACGATCTCTATTTCAATGAGACGCGGCTGGTGCCTAGCTACTCCTGCGGACCCGACGACACGCGCGAGGCGATGGCGCTGGTGGAGCGCTCAGTGCTGCGCGCCGCCGACTTGGTGACCCATAGCTTTCCGCTGGAGCGCGTGACCGAAGCCTACGCGATGGCGCAGAAGCCCGAATCACTCAAGGTGATTGTCACGTTCCAGGAATGATTTAGAGTCCACCGAGGCAGCTGTGCCCTTGCGAGCATGGCGCAAACTTCGGCGTCCGATCGCTGGCACAAATCCGCGATCGAGCCAGAATACCAATAGCTGTTCGATTGGCTGGGCCGCGCGATGGCTGCAAGCGAGACCACGTACAAGGAAGAGGGCGGTCGTGAAGCCGCCCTCTTCCTATGTGCGGGTTTGAAAAACTACGGGGTCGACGGCGCGGGCGCGGCAGGCGCCGGAGCCGGCGCAGGCGCCGGAGCGGCCTCGGCAGGAGCCGGTGCCGGAGCCGAGGTCGTGTGCATCACATGATGATGAACATGGTGCATCACGTGATGATGCATCATGTGATGGCCACCGCCTTCGGTCTTCATGGCGATCGCCTCAGCGCGATCCGCAGCGGCCTTCGCATCAGCGGCGGCCTGCTCGGTGCGCGTAGCGGCCGCCTGCGCAGCGGCGGCCGACTGCTGCGCCGAGTTGGCGGCAGCTTCAGCGCTCGACGCCGACGAAGCGGCCTGCGTGGCCGCAGCCTGCGCCTTCTGCGCGGCGTCCTGTCCAGCGCATCCGGCGAATAGTGCGAGAGCCAGTGCAGCCCCGGCAAATACGATCACCTTCGAACTTTTTAGCCCTTCCATCCTGATTCCTTCCCTCCTTACAAGTCGGCGACGCGCCGCAAGCGGATCGTCTCAACAGTTAGCCACATCCCCAACCGAACTGCCATGCCGGGTTGGTTACGAGGATAACAAATTTCACACAAGTTGGAAGCGATCGCAGCCAGCATCTCTTATATCTCGACCTGCCCCAACTCAAGCTCAGCTTGTACCTGTCCCTGTTTCGGCTGAGGGCCGAATTCAAACCGTGCCAAGTGCGCGAATTAATTAAAAGTCTTCTTCGCCGGTGTATTCGCTGCCCATACCACCCATGCCGCCCATTCCCGGCATTCCGCCCATTCCGCCCATTCCGCCCATGCCGCCCATTCCACCCATGCCCGGCATGCCACCCATCCCACCGCCCGCCGGCATCGAGGGGGCAGGTGCGGCCTTGCGCGGCGTCTCGGCGATCGCCGCTTCGGTAGTGAGCATCATCGCGGCCGCGCTGACTGCGTTCTCCAACGCCGAGCGCACGACCTTGGCCGGATCGATCACGCCGGCCTTGACGAGGTCTTCGAAGTGCCCGGTGGCGGCGTTGAAACCGAAGTCGCCTTTGCCCTCGATGACTTTGTTGAAAACCACCGGGGGCTCCTCACCGGCGTTGCGCGCGATCTGGCGTAGCGGCTCACCCATCGCACGCGCAACGATATCCGCGCCGGCCTTGCGCTCGGGGGGCAGCTTCAGCGCTTCAACCTCTTTAACCGCGCGCGCCAGCGCGACCCCGCCGCCTGGCACCACACCTTCCTCCATCGCGGCCCGCAGTGCATGGACCGCGTCCTCGACGCGCGCCTTGCGTTCCTTGAGTTCGACCTCGGTGGCCGCGCCGACCTTGATAACGCCGACGCCGCCAACCAGCTTGGCCAGGCGCTCTTCGAGCTTCTCGCGATCGTACTCGGAAGTGGTCTGCGCAATCTGCGTGCGGAGCTGGCTCAGGCGGGCCTGAATTTCGGCCTTCTTGCCGGCGCCGCCGACCAGCGTGGTGTTGTCCTTGTCGATGATCGCGCGGCGGCATTTGCCAAGCGCGCTCAGCTGGATGGTTTCAAGCTTCAGCCCCATCTCTTCCGCGATTACCTGACCGCCGGTCAGGATCGCCATGTCGGTCATCATCTCCTTGCGCCGATCGCCGAAGCCCGGCGCCTTGACCGCGGCCACGCGCAGCGTGCCGCGCAGCTTGTTGACCACCAGGGTGGCCAGCGCCTCGGACTCGACATCCTCGGAGATGATCAACAGCGGACGGCCGGCCTGCACCACGCGCTCGAGCAGCGGCAACAGGTCGCGCATGTTGGCAATCTTCTTTTCGTGGAACAGGATCAGCGGCTCGTCGAGTTCGACGATCATGCGCTCGGGGTTGGTGACGAAGTAGGGCGAGAGATAGCCACGGTCAAAGCGCATGCCCTCGACCAGGTCGAGCACGGTCTCCAGGCCCCGCGCTTCTTCGACCGTGATCACGCCTTCCATCCCAACCTTATCCATCGCGTCGGCGATAATCTGGCCGATTCCCTTGTCGCCATTGGCCGCCACGGTAGCGACCTGCACCATCCGCTCGTGTTCCTTGACCGGCCGGGCCATCGCTTTGAGCACCTCGGCCGCCTTGACGACCGCGGCCTCCATGCCGCGCTTGAGCTCCATCGGCGCCATCCCGGCGGCGAGCAGCAGCATCCCCTCGCGCAGCACGGCGCGGGCGAGCACGGTGGCGGTGGTGGTGCCATCGCCGGCGACGTCGGAAGTTTTCTGGGCGACCTCGCGGATCAGCTTGGCGCCCATGTTCTCGAACTTATCTTCGAGATCGATCTCTTTGACCACGGTGACGCCGTCCTTGGTGACGATCGGCGCGCCGAAGCTTTTCTGGATCATGACGTTACGGCCCTTGGGGCCGAGCGTGACGCGCGCGGCGTCGGCGACCAGCGAAGCGCCCTTGATTATCCCGGCGCGGGATTTCTCATGCAGGTGGATGGTTTTGGCTGACATCGAAAAAATCTCCGTAAAAGAAGCTTGGGACTATGTGCGCGCCGATACGCCAGGGCCGGATCGGCACGGCCGGCACAAACATAAGCATGCTGGCGCGCATTACAACTAGTATCACGCTTTGTGCCCGATCACCGAGCGTGCAAGGATAGGCTCAGCCGGAAGGCGCTCCCTAGGGACAGGCTCAGTGACTACACCTCCATCGACAATTCCATCAATCACCGCGCCGGCGGTCCCGAAGCAGGCGCCGTCGGCTCCATCCAGTGCGATAGTAGGCCGCGCCACCTCGATGCTTGCGAGGCTCCTAGGCGTGGCGGCACTCGCCGCGGTAATTCCGCCGATGGCCCCGGTAATCGCGCCCGCTGCCTCGGCAACGCCTTGCGCGGCAACTTCGCGGCGCGCCCACGCGCCGCGCGAACTTGCGTCCGCTCTACGATTCGTCAGGCTCGCGCTCGCTCAACGGATGGTCGCCCAAGATCAGGATGACGATGACGACGGCAGCGATAGCACGGCCGGCAAAGGCGCATCACCCGACGAAATTCAAAAGTACGTCGCGGTATACCGTGCGATGCAGCGCAACCACAGCATGACGGTCGAACAAGCTGCCGCCGCTCAGGGACTGACCGTGGAAGCCTTCCGCGACCTCGAGCGCCGCATCGAGAGCGACGACCTCGCCCGCGACGACGCGCGTCGCGCACTGGCCGGCGATGCTACGCCTACAGCGACGCCAAAGGCGCGGCACTGAACCGTCGCGCCCGTCAATCGTCAACCGACGCGCCGCCGCCTATCCAAAAGCTGCGGAAGAGGGGCGGGATCCTCTTCCGCAGACCAGATCGCTATTTCGTATCGTTACTTCGTAACGGAAGAGGCGAATTCCGCTTCGAGGCGGGCGACCGCGTCGTTGGCGCGCTTGACCGAGTCTTCTGCGCCAGCGGCCGCATCCTGAGCGGTCTTGGCCGACTGGGCGGCCTGGTTGGCCGAGTTCTGCGCGCCGGTCGCCGCAGTCGAAGCCTGCTGCGCGCTGCTCTCAGCTTGCGAAGTCGCTTGATCGATCTGCGTCTGGTAACTGCATCCGGCGGCGAACAACCCACCGAGCGCTAAGATTCCTAGCACGCTCACCAACTTCTTCATCCGAACCCACCTCCTGGCTAAACCGGTAAAATCGGTTCCAATATGTGAAAGCAATCTAACAGCCTCGCGTGTCGGCGCGAAGCGCGTACAACCGCAAAATTGTGCTCATGGTTACAAATCAATCTGTTCAAGGCAAGCCGCAAGGCATGACGACGGACATGCCCCGTTAAGACAACCGCGACGGTCCCGTCCGCTCCCACTGGCGGCGACCCGGTTGACATCCAAAACTGGCGCTAGGTATCGTCAAGTCGAATTCCCGGTTGAATTCCTCGCAACCACTATCGCCGACTCCGCTCACGCTAGTGTCGACAGACAGCATCAGCGAACAGAAAAGCCAAGGCGAGACGGCAAAACCGGCAACTGACCCGAAGGCCGCCGCCAACCCGGCGCCCATGGCCCAGGCGCGACCAGTACTGCCGCCTTCCGACGCCGGCATCGCTCCTGATCGCGGACCTCTCATGATGACCGCGATTCCGGGTGGCGGCGAGACCGCGTTGCCTGGGCCGCTGGCCGAGAAACGCTTCGTCGGCGAAATGGAGGGCGACTTCGAGAACGCGCTCAGGACGGTCGAGCCGGGAGGCCCTGCAGGCCGGCGGCGCAGCCATCGCAGCATCTGGGGATCGCTCGTCAGGCTCGTGCGGCTCGACCGTCTGCGCGGCCCGGCTACCCGCACCGACCGGCATGTCGCCTTCGACGGCTTCAGCAATCCGATGCACGATGAAAAGATCGAGCGCGATCGTCGGTACGGCACTGTCTACACGGTCGTCGAGCACGCCAATGCCTACCTGGTGAGCATCCAGATGCCGCGGCGAATACCCAACTCTTCGCTCAAGGAACTGTGGAAGCTGCCCGACGAGATGCCCGACTACGATTACACCGTCACACTACACGAAAGGGTGCTCGCCGTGCGGGCGGGAGTGCGCGGAGACGCGATGCGGCGGCTATCCTATATCTCGGCGTCCTTTCCCTCTGACTTCCTCACGCGGGTTGAATTCGACCGGCCGGTCACGTCTTTCAAACATCGCCTGCGCGACAAGGTGCTCGAGATAGTGGTTTTCAAGGCCGCCGACTCCCAGACCGTCAGCCGGGTCGCCTAGGACGAGCGGGAGGTGGCGGCCTCGGCGGAACCAAGCGAGCCGACGCGCTGGAGAGGCGGCCGATGAGGATGAACGTGAGAGAGGCCAGCGTGCGCGATCTGCCGCGCATCCTGGAGATCGAACGGCTGGCTTTCCCACAGCCGTGGAGTCTCGACTCTTTCAAGCGCGAACTGATGCTGCCGTTCTCGCGTATCGTGGTCGCGGTCAAAGCGCAGACGGTTCAGACCTCGCAGCCTGCCGCCCACGGCCAACCTGCGGGCTTTCTGTGCCGATGGCTGGTAGCTGATGAGTGCCACATTCTCAACGTGGCGGTACATCCCGAGCTGCGGCGCGGGGGTATCGCGATGGCGCTGATGGAGGAAGCTATAAGCGAAGCAAAGACGAAAAATATCCGCATACTGACGCTCGAAGTGCGTCGCTCGAATGTTGCCGCCAGGAGCTTGTACCGCAAGTTGAATTTTATAGAACGACGTTTGAGAACGAACTACTACGGACCCGGCGAAGACGCGATCGTGATGGAACTCCATCTCGAAAGCCCCCACCGCCTCCATCAATAGTCCTCAAATAGTCCGCATGCACCGGGGATTTATCGGCCAGTCAGCCACAGTATTCGGCGGGGTTACAAAACCCTACTGATTGTGTCATAATAGTCATGTTGAGCCAGCGCTGATCGGCCTGTAGTGAACCGCCGTCACTAACCGGACCGAAATCCATAACGCCTTGCGGCTCGTGAAAGAACATAGATAATGAATCTGCCGTTCAAAAAGGGCGAGAAGGTGGTCTACCCGGCCCACGGGGTCGCGGTCATCGAGGATATCCAGAGCCGTGTCATTTCCGGGACTGAGCGCCGATTTTACATGCTCAAGATCCTGGGCACCGAGAAGATGACCATCATGATCCCGACCGAGAACGTAACCCAGGTCGGACTGCGGCGAGTGATCGGCAAGGACGTGGTCGACAAAATTTACCGGATTTTGCGCACGCGCAAGGTCGATGCTGACACGCAGACCTGGAATCGGCGCTACCGCGAGTACACCGAGAAAATCAAGACCGGTTCGCCGCTCGAAATCGCCAAGGTTCTGCGCGACCTGCTGGTGCTAAAGGGCGACAAGGAGCTGTCATTCGGTGAGCGCAAGATGCTGGATACGGCGCGCAGCCTGCTGGTCAAGGAACTCTCGATCGCCAAGGCTCATCCGGAAGAGAAGATCATGGAAGAGCTGAAGGTCATGTTTGCGAACTAGATCGGCCAGCCAGATCGCGAAACGCGAACGAAACACTCAAGGGGATCGGAAGCAATTCCGATCCCTTTTTTTCGCCGCCTTCTTTGTTTCCTGACACCCCGATGCATTTGGGCATCTTGATCGCGCGCTTTGCCCTCGCGCGCGGCGCCCGATACGCTCGATAACGCCGCGGCAACCAAGGTTTCGCTCCGTCGCCGCGGGGCAAATCGAACACGATGCAATGCTCGGCCATAATCGTCGCCGCCGGAAGCGGGATACGGCTTAAGATGGACGCGCCGAAGGCGTTCGTACAACTTGCCGGAAAGCCGCTGCTTCACTACTCGCTCGTGGCGATCGCCGCGCTCGAGCAGATCGGCGAAGCGATTGTGACCGTGCCGGCCGGGATGGAGCGGCGGGCGCGCGCCGAAGTCGAGCGCGCAGGGCTCGAAATTCCGGTCAAGCTGGTCGCGGGCGGCGCCGAGCGTCAGGACTCGGTGCGAATCGCGCTGGGACTCAGCAGCGCCGAAAGCGAAGTGGTCGTAGTGCACGACGCGGCGCGTCCATTCGCGCCGCGCGCGCTGTTTGCCGCCTGTATCGACGCGGCGCGGCGGGCCGACGGAGCGATCGCCTCGATCGCGGTGGCCGACACGCTCAAGCGCGTCGAGGGCCGCACAATCACGGCGACGGTTGCGCGCGAGGGACTGTGGCAGGCGCAAACGCCGCAGGCATTTCGGCGCGCGGCGCTGGTCGAGGCGCACGATCGCGCGATACGCGAGCGATGGGCCGCGACGGATGACGCCGAATTGATCGAGCGATGCGGCGGGCGGGTCGAAGTCGTTGAAAGCTCGGCCACCAATCTCAAGATCACCACGCCGGCTGACCTCGAAATCGCCGAAGCGCTCGCCGCGCGAATTTTTGATCGGGACGGATCGTTGTGAATTCGCGATGAACCACGGGGAAAAAGATCATCGCTTCGCGCAGATCCTTCGCTGACGCTCAGGATGACAGCGGGTGGGCTTTTTTGTTGTCATGACCTCTCCCGAAGGGAGAGGTCTCGGGGCGAGGGATGCAATTCCTCTTTCTCAGTGCGCGCCGGGAGAATCGGCGGAATCGGCCGCCGCGGCCAGGCTCTCGTTGAGCGAGCCCGAGCGGAAGCCCTTCAGATCGACGGCCACGAAGCGAAAGCCAAGCTTGCGCAACTCGCGATCGACGCGCTCGCGCGTCGCCGGTTCGAGCAGCCGCGCAATCTCCGCCTGCTCGACTTCGAGCCGCGCGACCTCGCCGTGATAGCGCACGCGCGCGACCCGAAAGCCCATCGCATGCAATAGCCGCTCGCCGCGCTCGACCTGTTCGAGCCCCTTAAGCGTGATTCGCGTCCCGTAGGGAAACCGCGACGAAAGGCAAGGCGAGGCCGGCCGATCCCAGGTCGGTAGCGCCAGGGCGCGCGACACTTCGCGAATTTCGGCCTTGGTCAACTCGGCCTCGACCAGCGGATGGCGGACGCGCTTTTCGCCGGCAGCCTTGATCCCGGGACGATAGTCATGCAGGTCATCCAGGTTGAGCCCGTCGACGATTTCGTCGATTCCGAGTTCCCCCGCCCTCGCCTCGCAGACCGTGAACAGGTTGTGCTTGCACAGGTAGCATCGGTTGAGCGGGTTCTCGGCGTAACCGGGGACGTCGAGCTCGTTGGAGTCGACGACCAGGTGACGCGCACCGATCGTCTGCGCCATCTCCAGCGCCGAGCGCCGGTCGTCGTCGGGCATCGTCGGCGAAGTCGTGGTGAGCGCGAGCACGCGCTCGCCGAGAACGTCATGGGCGACGCGCAGGACGAAAGTTGAGTCGACCCCGCCCGAGAACGCGACCATCACCGAGCGCATCGGCGCGAAAATCCCGCGCAACCGCTCGAGCTTGAGCGAAAGCTCCGCGCGCATCGCGCTCATATACCCTCGGCCTGGAAAAGATCGGTCGTCAGGTAGCGCTCGCCGGTATCGCAGAAGACGGTGGCGACGACCTTGCCGCGGCCCAGGCGCTTTGCGACCTGCAACGACGCGCAGCAGGCCGCGCCCGAAGAAATCCCGACCAGTAGCCCTTCTTCGCGGGCGAGACGGCGCGAATGCAGCGTCGCCTCCTCGTCGCTCACCGCGATAATTTCGTCATACACGCTGGTGTCCAGATTTTCGGGCACGAAGCCGGCGCCGATTCCCTGGATTTTGTGGAAGCCGGCCTCGCCACCCGAGAGCACCGGCGAATTTTTCGGTTCGACCGCCACGATCAGCGGGCGGCCGCCGAAGTGCTCGCGCAGATAGCGCCCGACCCCGGTGATCGTGCCGCCGGTGCCGACGCCGGCGACGAACGCGTCGATACGCTCGAGCTGGCCGGCCAGCTCAGGACCGGTGGTCGTGTAATGGATGTCGGGATTGGCGTGGTTCCTGAACTGCTGCGGCATGAAGAAGCCCGGGTTGTCGCGTACCAGTTCCTGCGCCTTGGCAATCGCGCCATGCATCCCGCGCGTGTCCGGGGTGAGCACCAGGCGCGCGCCATACGCCGCCAATAGCGAGCGCCGTTCCTCGCTCATCGTGTCGGGCATCGTCAGGATCAACTGATAACCCTTCACGGCCGACACTAGCGCGAGCCCGATTCCGGTGTTGCCGGAGGTCGGCTCGACGATAGTTTCGCCGGGCTTGAGGCGTCCCTCGCGTTCCGCCGCCTCGACCATCGCGACGCAGATCCGGTCCTTGACGCTTCCGCCGGGGTTGAAGCTCTCGAGCTTGGCCCATATTTCGGCGTCGTCCCTGCCCGGCAGGCGATTGAGCCGCACCACGGGGGTGTGACCGATAAGTTCAAGCGGCGAGCGCGCCACGCTGTTCGGCATGCAGCGATTTTAGCCGTATTCGCTCCCGTTTTGCGACCACTTATGTGATATGTGCGCGCGGCGGGCACGGTCGCCCGCCGGACTGGCTCGTCGATGATAGGCTCGGGGGCGGCCAGGATAATGGTAAAAGAGATCGGCGATGGTACCGCCGACGCCGAAGCGGGTCGCGCAAACGGAGCGCGTGCTGGTGATTTTTCCCGGCGCGCTCGGCGATCTTATATGTCTGGGGCCGGCGCTGCGCGCGCTCGCGCGGCGCCATCATGGTTCGAACCTTGAACTGATGGCGCGCGAGGAGCTGGCGCGCTTCGCCGTCGGGAGGATTGGTATCACGCGCGGCCATTCTATCGACCGGCGCGAAGTCGCGGCGCTATTCGCCGAGGATCCCGACTTAACCGAGGCTGCCCAGTTTTTTCGTCCTTTCACGCGCATCTACTCGTTCTTCGCCTCCGACGACGCGCTCTTTCGCCGCGCGCTCGAAGCTGCCGCCGGATGCGCGATCGTCAGCTTCCATGCCTTTCGTCCCGCGGGCCCGGGCCACGTCGCCGCCGGCTACCTCGACGAGATCGGCGCGCGCGGCGAGCCCCCAGAGGAACATCTCGACGTGCATATCGAAGTGCTCGCGGACGATATCGCGGAAGCGAGGCAGGCGCTTGGGAGGCTCGGCCTTGGCGATAGCCGCGTCGTGCTGCTCTTTCCCGGCAGCGGGAGCCGGCACAAGAACTGGCCAGCGGAGAATTTCGCCGCGCTGGCGAGCGCCTTAGCGCCGCCGCTGCGGGCGCTCGTCGTGCTGGGCCCGGCGGAGGGCGCGATCGAGCCGCTGTTCGTTGCGCGCGGGATTGCGCGGCTTCGCGATCAGCCGCTTGGCACGATAGCCGGGCTGGCGCGTCTCGCGGCCGGCTTTGTCGGCAACGATTCGGGAGTCTCGCACCTGGCGGCCGCCGCGGGCACGCCCGGAGTCGCGATCTTCGGGCCGACGGATCCAGATCGCTGGCGTCCACTCGGGCGGGTCAAGGTTCTACGAGCTCAGAAGCTTGCCGGTCTGGCGCCCGCGGAGGTGGCAACGGCGCTCAACGAAATGACCGGGGTCTCACGATGAGACTCAGCCGTCGAATTCTGGTCGGCCTGATCCAGTCCAACCCGATGGATGCGGTTGGCAGCTTGGATGGTTAGATTAAATCAAGAATAGGCGCGTTGACTGTAAAAATCACCCGGCGTAGCCTCAAGCAAGCCAAGCCGTGACCTCCCCCGACGCGCTGAAATAGCTTTGATTTGCTGGGATTTTTAAGGAATCTATGCTGCGTAGCGCCATCAAGACCACTATATTGCTCGGCACCCTGACTGGGCTCCTGATTCTGATCGGAGGCATCTTCGGCGGACGAAGCGGCGCCGAGGTCGCCTTCGTCATCGCGCTCGCGATGAATTTCTTCAGCTACTGGTTCTCGGACAAGATGGTGCTCAAGGCTTATGGCGCGCAGGAGCTCGACGCCGCCGCCGCGCCCGAGCTTTACTCGATCGTCCAGGAGCTGGCGCAGGAGGCTCATATCCAGGTCCCGCGGATGTACCTGATCGACACCGACACGCCCAACGCCTTCGCCACCGGCCGCAATCCCCATCACGCGGCCGTCGCCGTGACGCGCGGGATACTGCGCATCTGCGGCCGCGACGAGCTCAAAGGCGTGCTCGGCCATGAGCTTTCCCACGTAATCAACCGCGACATCCTGACCAGTTCGATCGCCGCGACGCTCGCCGGTGCGATCATGATCCTGGCCTCGATGGCACGATGGGGCGCGATTTTCGGCGGCTTCGGCGGCGGCGGCGACGACGACCGGCGCGGCGGCATCGTCGAGCTGCTGCTGATGGCGTTTCTGGCGCCACTTGCGGCGACCATGATCCAGCTCGCAATATCCCGCACGCGCGAGTACCAGGCCGACGCCAGCGGCGCTCATCTCACCCATCATCCGCTCTACCTTGCCAGTGCGCTGCGCAAGCTGGAGGCAGCCAACGAGCGCATGCCGATGGACGCCGGCCCGGCGACCGCCCATCTGTTTATCGTCAATCCGTTGACAGGGCAGCAGGGCCTCATGAGCAGGCTCTTTTCAACCCATCCGCCGCTCGAAGAGCGCATCCGCCGCCTCGAGCACATGGCGAGCACAGAGGTGGTCTAGGCCGATGGCATCCGAGGACGAAAACTCCAAGGGTTTCAAAATTCAGGACCGCCGGCGTTTCTCGGCCGAAGGTGAACTGAAGCCCGAGTTCAGCGGTGCCGACGAACCGGCCGCCGCGAAGCCTGAAGCGCCGCGGCCCGGCGGCCCGCCGCTGAGCGGCGGCGGCGCTCAGGCGTTCGCCCAAGCGCAAGCAGCGACCGCCGAGCCGCAAACGGCGGCCACCCAGCCGCAGCAGGCGGCCGCGGCGAAGGGCTACGCGGCTGCGCGATCGGCGACGGCCGGCTCACATCCGTCCGAAGCCGGCGCGGAAATGGGCGAGATAAGTTTCGCCGCCTTCCTGATGAGCCTTTCGACCGAAGCGCTGGTGCATCTGGGCGAGATGGCCGATCCCTCCAGCGGCCAACAGCACCGTGACCTCGCGATGGCGCAGCAGTTGATAGACATCCTGGGGATGCTGCGCGAGAAGACGCGGGGCAACCTCGACCACGATGAGCAGGCGCTGCTCGACGCGATTCTCTTTGACCTCAGAATGAAATACGTTGAGATCGCTCGCCGGAACGGTTGATTCGCCTGGGTCCGGCTCAGCGTGCGAATGCTTTCGAAGTTCGGGAACGCCGCCGTCCTCTGTTTCGCGGCGCTGATGCTGCTATTGTGCGGCCCCCTGGCGCTGAGCGCCCGCGGCGATCAATTCTGGCACGAACTCACGTCATCGCCGGCGGCCAAGGCCGAGACGCTGCCGGACTTCGTCGCGCTGGCGGATAAACTGGGTCCCAGCGTGGTCAATATATCCACCGAGCAGGCCGGGCGCGCATCCTCCGAGAGCGAGAGCGGCGGTGGCGAAGGGGGCGGCAGCGAGGGCGGCGGCAACGAGCCGTTCAACGAGTTCGGAGAGCCATTTGGCGAGCCGCATGGCCGCAGCCTGGGCTCCGGCTTCATTATCAATCCGGCCGGCTACATCCTGACCAACGATCACGTGATCGAAAACGGCCGCGAGATCATCGTCACCACGATGGACGGCAACCAGTACAAGGCCACGGTCACGGGGCGCGACGCCAAGACAGACATCGCGCTGCTCAAAATAAATGCCAAGCACGATTTGCCGGTAGCGCCGCTCGGCGATTCCGACGAGGTGAAAGTGGGCCAGTGGGTGATGACCATCGGCGACCCGTTTGGCTTCGACCATACGGTCACCGCCGGTATCATCAGTGCCCGGGGCCGCTTCATCCCCGGCAACTACGACGATTTCCTCCAGACCGACGCCGCGATCAACCCGGGCAATTCGGGCGGTCCGCTGATCAACATCCGCGGCGAGGTGGTGGGCGTGAACTCGGCGATTTTCACCCGCACCGGCTCCAACACCGGGATCGGTTTCGCGATCCCGGTCAACCTGGTCAAGGAAGAGCTGCCGCAACTGCGCGAGCACGGCAAGGTGGTGCGCGGATGGCTCGGAATCTATGTGCAGCGGGTGACGCCGGCGATCGCGGACTCGATGGGGCTGGAGGAGCCGCGCGGCGCCCTGGTGGCCGAGGTCCTGAACGAGGGGCCGGCCAAGAGCGCCGGGGTCAAACGCGGCGACGTGATCGCCGCGTACAACGGCACCCCGATCGAAGACTCGCGCGAGTTGCCCTTGATGGTCGCGCGCACGCCGCTCGGCCATAGCGCGACGCTCCGCGTTATCCGCGACAAGAAGTATCTCGAGCTGCCGGTTACGATCACTGCCTCGCGCGAGGCCCATCTCGTCCCGGTCTCCAAACAGGCGAACAACGGGAGCGCGCCGTTCGGCCTCGGCGTCAAGGACCTCGATTCCAGGCTCGCGCACGACATGGGCCTGGGCCAGAGCAAGGGTGTCGTGGTGTATTCGGTGCAGCCCGGCAGCTCGGCCGACGTAGCCGGCGTGCGCTCGCGCGACATCATCGTGGAGGTCAACCGCCATAACGTCGGCAATGTTGACGCCTATCAACGGGCGCTCAAGTCGAGCGGGGGCAGGGCAGTGCTGCTCCTGATCAAGCGTCATAACAGCACCGTTTTCGTGCCGCTCGAACCGGAGGGCTAGGCGATGCGCGGGGGCGGGTATGCGCCGGGCGCAGACGTGCGGGCGGTGGAGCGTTTTTGGCGGGGATGAAACGCGCGCTCAAAGTAGTCCTGTTCAGCGTCGCGGCGATCCTGCTCTTCGCCCTGCCGCCCCTGATCTACGAGTTCCTGAGCTACTACCACGCGTTGCAGGACGAAGTCGTCGCGCGGTTTTCCGGCAAGCGCTGGAATATCCCCTCGCGCATCTACTCGGATTCCTGCTTCGTCTATCCGGGCCAAAGCCTCGACGACCTCGGCTTCTTCCAGCGCCTGGCGCGCCTGAACTACCATCGTGTCGCCCCCGGCCAAATCGCGGCGCGCGGCGAGTACTCGCTGGATGAAAGAAACCATCGGCTGACGGTATTCCTCCACGGCTTCGCCTATCCCTATTCTAACTTCGCGGGCGAAGCGGTCGAAATGACGCTGGGGCCGCGCGACACGGTGCTCGCGATGCGCGACCCGCTCGGCGGCAAGCCGCGGTTCTCGGCTGAACTCGAGCCGGAGCTGATCAGCGGAATTTTCCAGGGGAGCTGGCAGCAACGCCGCCTGGTGCCGCTTGCACAAATTCCACCCGCCCTTATCGACGCGATCCTCGCCGCCGAAGACCATCGGTTCTACGAGCATCACGGCATCGACCTGATCCGCATCGTGAAAGCCGCCTGGGTCGACTTCTCCGCCCATCGCGTACGCCAGGGCGGCTCGACCCTGACCCAGCAGTTGATGAAGAATTTCTTCCTGACCAGCAAGCGCGACTGGCGGCGCAAGGTCAAGGAGATCCTGATGGCCTATATCGCCGAGCGCCAGTATTCCAAGGACCAGATTCTGGAAAACTACATCAACGATATCTATCTCGGGCAGCGCGGCCAGGAAGGAATCTACGGCGTGTGGGAGGCCTCCGAGTTCTACTTCTCCAAGGAGCCGCGCAATCTGACGATCGGCGAGATGGCGACGATCGCCGGGATGATCAGCTCGCCCAACCGCCTCAACCCGCTGCATCATCCGCAACTGGCCGAGCAGCGGCGCAATGAAGTGCTGGGCCTGATGCTCGCCGACGGCTATATCAGCAAGCCCGCTTACGATAGCGCCGCGACCGAGCCGCTGCATCCGCGCGAGGTCTTTGTCGAAAACAACGACGCACCCTATTTCGTCGATTACGTCAAGCGCGAGCTGGCTGAGCGCTATCCGCCCGACGTGCTGACCGGCGAGGGGCTGAGAATCTTCACCTCGCTCGACGTGCACGCGCAGAAGCTTGCCGAGAAGGCGGTGCGCGAGAACCTCGATTACCTCGAACGGCGCTACGTCTCGCTGCGGCGCAAGGAAAAGAAGGATCAGCTCGAGGAGGCGCTGATCGCGGTCGAGCCGCAAAGCGGCAAGATTCGCGTGATGGTGGGCGGACGCGATTACCGCGAAAGCCAGTTCGACCGTATCACCCAGGCCAAGCGCCAGCCGGGCTCGGCCTTCAAGCCAATCACCTACCTAGCCGCGCTTGAGGAAACGCTCGACGGCGGCCCGGCGCATTTTCTGCCGACCACCTATATCGACGACACCCCGTTCACCTGGACCTACGGCGACATGAGCTGGAGCCCTAAGAACTACAAGGACCGCTACTTCGGCCGAGTCACGCTGGAGTTCGCGCTCGAGGAGTCGCTCAACTCGGCGACCTCGCGCCTGGCCAACCAGATCGGACTCGACCGGGTGCGCGCGATGGCCGAGAAGATGGGCTTTGGCGACCTGCCCGCGTACCCTTCGATCGTGCTCGGCGGAATCGAGGTCACGCCGATGCAGATCGCGCAGGCCTATTCGATCATGGCCGACTACGGACTCGAGGTTCAGTCCTACGCGGTCACGGCGGTGGTCGACCAGAGCGGCAAAGTGATCGAGGGCCATGAACTGCAGGCGCGCCAGGTGCTCTCGCCGCAGCTCGCCTACATGATCGACTTCATGCTCGAACAGGTCATCAACCACGGCACCGGCGAGGGCGCGCGCAAACGTGGCTTCACCCGTCCCGCAGCGGGTAAGACCGGCACCACCAACGACTCCAAGGACGCCTGGTTCACGGGCTTCACGCCCAACCTTCTCGCCGTCGTCTGGACCGGCTTCGATCAAAGGGAAGAACTCGGACTGACCGGCGCCGAGGCCTCGCTGCCGGCCTGGACCGATTTCATGAAAGCCGCTACGGCCTCGCGTCCGCCGCTGGACTTCGCCCCGCCGCCCGGTATCGTGGTGGAGAAGGTTGACCCGCTGACCGGATACCTGGCGGGGCCGAACTGTCCGGTGGTATTGGAGGGAGCGTTCCCGGCGGACCTCGCGCCAACGCAAGTCTGCCCGTTCCATGCTCGCGGCGGCACCACGCCCGCCGCGGTCAATGCGGCAACGCCTGGCGCGGCGTCAGCGCCTGGTGCGCCGGCGCCGCTGGAGGGCAACTGGGAACGCGTGCCGAGCGACACTAACGACTGATGAGAGTTGCAGCGGATTTCGCGCGGCGAGCCGTATCGAGGGTTGCCGCGAGGGTCGCACTGGCGTGCGCGCTGACGCTGGCTGGCTTCGTGCGGCCGGCGGACGCGGCCGTCGCGTTATTGGCGGCCGCGTTCGATGGGCCCCGTGCGTGCGACGGCGGGGGTGCCGGAGCCTGCGGCTCCGGCACCCCCGCCGTCGCATTCGAAGAGCAGAGCCTGCCGCCGGAGGACTTGAGTTCTCCAGCGGCATCGCCTGCAGCATCGCCTGCGGCGTTACCCGCGCCGCCCGCGGGCTCGCAGAGCCCGGGCGGCGCGGGTAACGGTGCGCAGGGCGGGGCGCGGGACGGTGGCGATGACACCGGCGATGCCGCGCAAGCGCCAGCCGCATCTGGGGCGACGCTTGCGCCGGGAACGCAAGCGTCGCCCCAGGCCGATGACGAAGGAGCGAGCGGCGACGGCTCAGGATGGACGCGCGTGCCGGCCCAAGCCGGCGGCGCATCCGCATCCGACGGGTCCGAGCACGGCTCGGCTGGCGCTTCCGGCGCGGGCGAACCCGCGCCCGAGGCCACGCCGACCGAAGTACCGCCGCCCTACGACGTCGGCTCGATCCAGCCGACCGCGCCGGTCAGCGATCAGCCGCTCACCGGGCTCATCGCAAGCACCACGGACCAACCGGCGCTCAACGCCTCGTTGCGCTTCGCGGAGGAGGGGCGCAAGGCGCTCGAAACTTCCAAGCTCGACGACGCGATCCGCGACCTTGGGCGCGCAATCTCGATCGATCCAACCGATCCCTATGCGTACTTTTATCTGGGCCGCGCATACATGCTGAAAAAAGATTATGCGCAAGCGCTTGCGTTCTTCGGCCGCTCCGAGGTCGGACTTCGCCCGGTGCCCGCATGGCTTGGCGAAGTCAAAAGTTTCGAGGGCGTGTGTCTCGAGGAGCAAGGGAAGTTCCCCGAGGCGGTTGCAGCCTATAAGCAGGCGCTCGACGCCGCGCCGGGCAACCTGATGGCGCGTACCGGATATGGCCGGCTGAGCGAGAGTATCTCCGACGCCAACGCGGGCAACGCGGCACCGCCGCCACCACCCGTCGACGGTGCAGCGCTCCCGGCGCCCGAAGTCAATTTGGCCCCGCCCGCTCCGGCTGAAGCGGCGCCGCCCGCGGCAGATTCCGATCAGTCCGATTCGGGCGCCAACGCGGATGCCGATTCCGGCGCCGCCGCCGGCCGCAACAACGGCGCGGGCGTGCACGGCGACCAGTGAAGCAGTGAGACAGTGAAGCAGTGAACGGTGAAAAATGCTGATTCTGGGAATCGAGTCCTCGTGCGATGACGCGGCCGCGGCGGTTATCGAAACCTCACGCCCCGGGGTCGCTTCGATCCGCTCGAGCGTCATCGCCAACCAGGACGAGATCCATCGCCGCTACGGCGGCGTGGTTCCGGAACTGGCCTCGCGCAACCACGTCGTCACCATCCTGCCCGTGATCGAACAGGCGCTTGAGGCCGCGGGATGCGCGCTCGGCGACCTCGGCGGTATAGCGGTGACTCGCGGTCCGGGACTGGTCGGCTCGCTGCTGGTCGGCCTGATGTGCGCCAAGGGGCTTGCGCAAAGCCTCGGCGTCGCGATGGCCGGGGTGAACCATATCGAGGGGCATCTGCTCGCCCCGCTGCTGGAGCATCGGATCGCGATGCCGTTCCTGGCGCTGGTCGTGTCGGGCGGGCATACCGAACTCTTCGTGGTCGAGGACTTCGGCCGCTATCGCCGATTGGGCCGCACGCGCGACGATGCGGCCGGGGAGGCGTTCGACAAGGTGGCCAAGCTGATGGGCCTCGGTTATCCGGGCGGCCGGATAATCGACGAGCTCGCGCGGCGCGGGAACCGCAAACGAGTGCGCATTTCGCGCGCCCACGTACACGGCGCGCCGCTCGATTTCAGCTTCAGCGGAGTGAAGACCGCGATTGCGACGCTGCTGCGCACGGAGGCCGGCGCCGCGCTCTCGCGCGAGGACTTGGCGGCGAGTTTCCAGGAGGCGGTAGTCGATATGCTGGTGGGGCCGGCGATGCACGCGGCGCGCGAGACCGGCATCGACGTGATTGCGCTCACCGGCGGCGTCGCCGCCAACTCGCGCCTGCGCGAGCGCCTCGCCGGGGCGGCCGCCGCCGAGGGCCGCAAGGTCGTCGCGCCGTCGCTCAAGTTTTGCACCGACAACGCGGCGATGATCGCGATGGCCGGAAGCTACCGGCTTTTGCGCGGCGAGCGCGACTCGCTCGGCATCGACGCCGAAGCCGCGCTCGCCCTGTAGGCGCGCCAGGCGATGGAGTCGCCAGGAGCGAAACGCGCGCGGCGCATCGAGGCCGAACGCGCCGACATCGCAACCGGAAAATCGGCGCGTACGTCGCCATCCGCAGTCGCGGCCGAGCTCGCAGCGGCCGGGGTGCGGCCGCGCAAATCGCGCGGCCAGAATTTCCTCATCCAACCCGCGATCGCCGATCGGATCGTTGCCGCGGCCGCAATCGCGCCCGGCGATGAAGTGGTCGAGATCGGTCCCGGCCTGGGCATCCTGAGCGAGAAGATTCTGCGCGCCGGAGTGCGCCGGCTTTGGCTGGTCGAACTCGACGCGCGGCTGGCCGAGCGGCTGCAGAGCGCGTTTGCCGGACATCCCGCCGTGCGCGTGGTATGCCGCGACTTTCTCGAGGTCGAACTCGCGCAACTGGCCGAGCGGCCGCCGGTCAAGGTGATCGGCAATCTGCCGTTCAACGCCGCTGCCGCGATCCTGCGCCGGCTCGACGAGATGCGCGGCGCGATCGGGCGGATGGTTCTGATGTTCCAGCGCGAGGTCGCCGAGCGCATCCGCGCCCGTGCGGGCGAGCGCGCGTACTCGGCGTTGAGCCTTTTCACCGCACTCTATTGGGAGACGCGCGAGCATTTCCGCGTCGCGGCCGGCAATTTCCGCCCGGTACCGCGCGTCGACGCCGAGGTTATCGTCTTCACGCCGCACCTGCGCGCGCCGTTTGCACGCACCGGCGAGGCGGTGCTGCTCGAGGCGATTCGCGCCGCGTTTTCCGCCCCGCGCAAGACCATTCGCAATGCTCTTGCCGGCGCGCTCGATGCGGCGCCCGAAGCTATCGCCGGCGCGCTTGCCCGCGCCGCCATCGATCAGGCCGCGCGGCCCGCCACGCTCTCGGTTGCCGACTTCGTACGCTTGGCCGGCGCGCTGGAGCGCGTGGGCGCGCTCGCTGATACGGCGGCCGCGGAGTCCCGCGATGCCTGAACTGCCTGAGGTCGAGTCGCTCCGGCGAATCCTCGCGCGCTCGGCGGTCGGCCGCACCATCGAACGCGCGCGCATCGCGGAGCCGCGTTTGCGGCGCAAGGTGGCGCATGACTTTGCGGCCGGCGTCGAGGGCCGGCGTATCGAGCGCCTGGGCCGCCGCGCCAAGTACCTGATCATCGAGCTCAACGACGGCGCCGCGATGATCGTGCATCTGGGGATGAGCGGCAGCCTGACCCATCGCGGCAAGGACTTCGATGACGCCGAATTCGCCGCCCGCCACGACCACGTCGAATTCGCGCTCGACGATTGCACCCGCCTGGTCTACAACGATCCGCGCCGCTTCGGACTCATCCGGCTGGTCGCGCGGGGCGAACTCGCCGCGGCGCCAGAACTTGCCGGGCTCGGTCCCGAGCCGCTCGGCGCCGCCTTCAATGCGGAGTACCTGGCGGGGATGGCCCGCGGGCGGCGCGCGGCAATCAAGAATCTCATCATGGATCAACGGATGGTCGCCGGAATCGGCAACATTTACGCCTCCGAAATTCTGTTCCGCGCGGGAGTCCGGCCGACGCGCCGCGCCGCCAAGGTGACGCGCACGGAGATCGAACGTATCGTTGCCGCAACCGCGCCGATTCTGCGCGCGGCGATCGGCAGCCGCGGCACCACCTTTCGCAGCTATCGCGACTCAGATGGTCAGCCGGGACGATTCGCTGAACGCCTGATGGTCTATGGGCGCGAGGGCGAGCCGTGCCGCGTGTGCAAGAGTGCGATTCGCAACGTGACGGTCGGCCAGCGCGCGAGTTTTTTCTGCCCACGCTGCCAGCGCTGACGTTCAGCGCCAGCGGCTAACCGCGGAGGGACCTAGAGATGCCACCGCGCGCGATAGGCCTTGCATATCTGCGTGAGCATCGCGGGGTATTGCCGGTCGACGTCGATCCCGAGCTTGTTGGGGCGTGGAATAAACGGTGGATTGACGTTGTCTATAAAGACCGGCACCAGCAGTACGTAATCGTAGCCTACGATGTGGGTATGGCCGGGCGATCTAACTGCCAGCTTGCGGAATTTCGCGGCTGTACGGGCCGGGTCGTCAGGCTTGTTTACGCTCACAGCCCATGAGAACTTGTCCCACAGTTTGGAATCGCCGGACGAGAGCCGTGGAAGGACATTTTTCTCGAACTCGCTCATCCTGTTCTTAAAGAACGGTGTAATCCTGTCAGGAACGTTAAGCACCCGCTCGGCTACCCCAATCATCACGGTATCACTGCAGGGATCGCGCGCAAACGGGCCATCAGCGATTTCGGATAAAAGTGTCCACTAATGGGCGCACGAGTTTTTTCTGCTCGCGCTGCCAGCGCTGAGCGGCCGCGGCTGGCCGGCGGTCAGGTCGTTCCGACAGCTTGTCCCGCCCGCAGGTAAAACGCGATCGCGTCTTCCAGGCGGTCGTTGCCCCAGAACAGTTCTTTGCCAACGATCATCGTTGGAGCGCCGAAGATGCCGTGCACCACGGCCCATTGATTCTGCTCGCGCAGGCGCTGCTTGTTCTCCGGCGCCTCGGCGCGCTGGATTACTTCGCGCGGCGCCTGACCGACCGTGGCGAGAATTTCCGCGATGGTTTCGGTGCGTGTGATCTCGCGGTCCTCGCCAAAGTTGGCGCGATAGACCGCGCGCACGAAGCGCGGACACCAGGGCTCCTCGGCCGCCATGCAGGCGACGCGCGCCGCCAACAGGCCGCTTCGCGGGAACTTGCTCGGGCGGCGAAACGGAATTTCGTACTTCTCGCACAGGCGCTCCATGTCGCGCCACATGTATTGGCCCTTCAGCGGGTAGAGATTGAATGGCGAGTCGCCCCATCCCTGCGAGGCAAAAATCGGGCCCAGCAGAAACGGACGCCATCGTATCCGCACGCCGGCCTTCGCCGCGACCTCCTCGATCCGCGAGGCGGCGAGGTACGAGTAGGTGCTCGCGAACTCGAACCAGAATTCCAGCGGTTCCTGTTCCATATCACCGTGCCCACGCAGTTTCGCCGAACCATAGCGAATCGCCCGCGTAAGGGGAACGCGGCGCGGGGCGGCGCGATAGGGCAACGGTGGCTGGCGGCGCGCCGTCGCCGGCCGTAGAATATTCGCGTGATGACCGATATCCGGATTAGTACGAGCGAGCGCATGCAATTGGTCGATATCACCGGCGAAGTCGTGCGCGCGGTTGAACAAAGCGGCGTGCAAACGGGACTCTGCAACCTCTTCGTTACCCATACGACGGCCGCCGTGATCGTGTCGGAAAACTGGGATCCCGACGTCACCTCCGACATGCTGCGCCATCTCGAACGCCTGGTTCCGCGCAACGGCGATTTCCGCCACGCCGAGGGCAATTCGCAGGCGCACATTCTTTCGGTGATGCTCGGTACGTCGATCAATATTCCGGTGCGCGAGGGCAAGCTTGTGCTCGGACGATGGCAAGGCGTGATGCTGGCCGAGTTCGACGGTCCGCGCGAGCGCACGTTGGTGGCGAGCGTCGCCCGGCTCGATCGATAGCGGCCGGGCGCTGAGCGGGAGAACAGGCTGAGGGGGGGCGATGGAGCAGGTTCCGGCGATTTTCGGTGACGTGGCTGCGTTCGCGCTGGGAGCGTGCGTCGGCAGCTTTGCGGTGACGGTTGCTTACCGCTTGCCGCGCGACATTTCGATCGCGACCCCGCGGTCGTTTTGCGAAAGCTGCGAGCGTCCGGTCCCCTGGTGGGCCAACGTCCCGATCTTCGCCTACCTCGCCTCGCGCGGGCGCTGTCTGATGTGCGGGGCGCCGATTAGTGCGCGGCACCTGGGCGGCGAACTCGCGCTCGCACTGGCCGCACTCTACCTGTACGCGAATTTTCCGCTCGGCGACGCGGTTGCGCGCTTCGCCTTCATCACCGCGCTGCTCATCTCCTCGCTGGTCGACTACGACTGGCGGCTGATCCCCAACCTGATCACGTTTCCCGGCGTCCCGGTGGGTTTTGTGCTGGCCGCGATGGTCATGCCGGAGGTCGGATGGGAAAGCTCGCTCATCGGAATTACTGCCGGCGGCGGAGTCCTGTTCGTGACCGGCCTTCTTTACCAGATGGTGCGCGGACAGGAGGGCGTCGGCCTCGGCGACGTGTTCCTGCTCGCGATGGTCGGGGCGTTCATCGGATGGCAAGGCGTGCTGTTCACGCTGTTCTTCGGCGCCTTGCTCGGATCGTTTGGCGGGCTCGCGGTCGGGCTCTTTGGAACTCCGCGCGACGCACCCGAACCGCCGCCGCGCATGCGTGAGGCCGCAGGCGCTCGGGCGCCCGCCACGCCCGGCGCCGCAGGAGCGCAGGCTGACGCGGCAGCGGCGGTTTCGCAAACCGACGTGGCAGCGGCGCTCTCGCAAACCGACGCGGCAGCGGCGCTCTCGATCGATCCGCAGGCGCCAGGCAGCGCGGCGGCGGAAAGCGAGGAGCACACGCTGCTCGCGACCGCGGTGCCATTCGGACCATTTCTGTCGGCGGCGGCCGGCTTCTACACACTCTTTCAACCGCAGCTCACAAGCTGGTATCTATCCCGCTGATGGCGGCCGGCATCTTCATCACGCTCGAGGGCGTCGAGGGCTCGGGCAAGACCACCCAGGCGGCGATTCTGGCTGACGAACTCCGCCGGCGCGGGCGGCGCGTGACGCTCACCCACGAGCCGGGCGGCACGCGCGCGGGCGAGGCGATCCGCGCGATTTTTCTCGACCCGGCGGTCTCGCTGGGAGTCGCCTCCGAACTGCTGCTGGTATTGGCCGACCGCGCGCAGCACGTGCGCGAAAAGCTGCGCCCGGCTCTGGAAGCCGGCGAGATCGTTATCTCCGACCGCTACTCCGATTCGACCACCGCCTACCAGGGCCATGGCCGCGGCTTCGATCTCAAGCTGGTTGACCAGCTCAACCGGCTCGCCAGCGACGGCATCCGGCCCGCGCTCACGATCGTGCTTGACTGCCCAGTCGAGATCGGGCTGGTACGTACGCGGGCCCGCGCGCGCGGCGACGTGCGCGGCTACGACCGCTTCGAGGGCGAGCAGGTGGATTTCCATCGCCGGGTCCGCGAAGGCTTCATGACTATCGCGCGCGCCGAGCCCGCCCGCGTCACGGTAATCGATTCGACGCGCGAACTCGCGGCAGTCAGCACGGAGATTCTGATCGCGGTCGAACGGCTGGTGGGCCACTGATGCCGCTTGACGGGGTGCGCGGCAACCGCGAGACGATCCAGCGGCTCAACGCGGAACTTCTCGCTCGTCCCTCGCACGCCTATCTGCTGGCGGGTCCGCGCGGAGTGGGCAAGGCGCTGGTCGCGCACGGCTTTGCCCACGCGCTTCTGTGCGAGCGCACGCCGGGGCCCGGTTTTTGTTGCCGAGTCGAGAATTGCCCGGTGCGCGAGGCCGGAAAGGCGGCGCGGCGCGGACGCGGCCCCGAGCGTGCGGGCAGCGCGGCGGTCGCGCGATGCGAGTGTTGCGGGTCGTGCGTGCAGATCGCCGCGGGCGTGCATCCCGACTTCATCGCGGTTGCGCGCGCCGAAGGCCGCAGCGAGGTGCTGATCGAGCAGGTGCGCGAGCTTATCGCCCGGCTGGGCACGCGGCCGAGCCGCGGCGCGCGGCGCGTCGCGATTATCGACGACGCCGAGACGCTCGGCATCCCGGCCCAAAACGCGCTGCTCAAGACACTGGAGGAACCGCCCGGCCATACGATCATCTTCATGGTCGCCGAGAGCGAGCGTGCGCTGCTCGACACGGTGCGCTCGCGCCTGCGGCTGGTGCGCTTCGCGCCGCTGGAGGTTGGCGATATCGAGGCGATCGTCGCCGCGCGCGCCGGGGTCGACGCCGCGCGCGCCGCCGCGCTCGCACGGCTTGCGCGCGGCAGCGCCGGCCGTGCACTAAAGCTCGCGGGCGGCGCCGAGCCGCCGATCCGCGACCTTTTGACTGCGCTTGGCGGTGCGCAGCGCCTGGACTTCGCCCAGGCCCAGGCGCTGGCGCAGGAATTCTTCGCCAGCCGCGAGCAGGCGGCCGAGAACTTCGAGTTGATCGCGCGGGTGCTTGAGGAAATACTGTGTCTCAAGCTGATGCGGACGCCGCCGGCGGCGGCCGCGCCCGAAGTTGCCGGGACGATGACGAAGATGGCCGAAAGTTTCGCCCTCGACGCGGTCCTGGTGAGTCTCAAAGGCGCGGTCGACGCGGTTGCCGCGATCGAGGAGATGGCGAATCCGCGGATGCAGGCCGAGCAGTGGTGGATGACGGTGCGCGACGCACTGGAGAGCCAATAGTGTCCGACCAGATCGACCCGTTCGAAGGCGCACCGGAATTGCCGCGAATTGTCGCGGTCAGTTTTCTCGCCGTCGGCCATCTCTACAACTTCCTCGCCGGCGGACTCACGCTCAGGCGCGGCGATCGCGTGGTGGTCGAGGGCGAGGCCGGCGTGCGAATCGGAAGGATCGAAGTCGAGCCGCACGAGCCGTCCCGCACGCTCGATCTGCGCGCGCTGCGCCCGGTGCTGCGGCTGGCCGAGGCGGGCGACATCGACGGCGAGGGCGAAAATATCGATCGCGAGGCGGCGGCGCGGCGGCTTTGCCTGCATCGCATCCGCGAGCGCAACCTCGCGATGAAACTGATCAACGTCGATTACATGCTCGACGGGCGCAAGGCGGTGTTCTACTTCACCGCCGAGAGCCGGGTCGATTTTCGCGACCTGGTGCGCGACCTCGCCAACTCGCTGCGCGTGCGGGTCGAGATGAAGCAGATCGGCGCGCGCGACGAGACCAAGGTAACCGGCGCGGTGGGGCCGTGCGGGCGCGAACTGTGCTGCTCGTCGTGGCTGCGCGACTTCGAGGCGATCACGGTCAAGATGGCGCGCGAGCAGGGACTGGCGCTCAATCCGTCGCGGCTGGCCGGGATGTGCGGGCGGTTGAAGTGCTGCCTGCGCTACGAGTATTCGACCTACCTCGAACTGCGGCGCGGCCTGCCCAACGTCGGCAAGCGCGTGCAGTCGGTCAAGGGCGACGGCAAGGTGCTGCGTCAGAACATCCTCAAGCAGACCGTGTTGATCCAGCGCGACGAGGACGGCGGCGTGGTCGAAGCCGCGCTGCAGGACCTGGTGGACGCGCGCCCGCAGGCTTGAGCCGCACCGTCTCCGCCAAGTAGCATCGAGGCGCCCGTTTTCTCGCGCGTGCGGCATGACGCGCGAAGCGGCGCAGGAAAGACCGGCGCCAGGAAAAAACCGCATCCCCGATGGTCGAGCGCATCCACATCACGACCGCTATTTTCTATTGCAACGGCACCCCGCACGTCGGCAGCGCCTACGAGGCGCTCGCCGCCGACGTTTTCGCCCGCTATCAGCGACGCAAGCTGGGCCGCGAAAACGTGAGCTTCCTAAGCGGCACCGACGAGCACGGCGACAAGATCCGGCGCGCGGCGCTCGCCCAGGGATTCACGCCGCAGGCCTACACCGACAAGATGAGCGCGCTGTTCGACGAGGCCTTCCGCGGGCTCGGCGTCAGCTACGACTATTGGGTACGCACCACCGACGAGGTCCATCAGAAGTGGGTGCAGGAGATGCTGCGGCGCACCCACGCGCGCGGCGACATCTACTTTCGCGATTACGAGGGTCTGTACTGCGTCGATTGCGAGCGCTTCTATACCGAAAAGGAACTGCTGCCCGGCAACGTCTGTCCCACGCACAACCGCCCGGTCGAGCTCATCAGCGAGGGCAACTATTTTCTGCGGATCGAGAAGTACCGCGCGCAGGTGCGCGAGCACATCCAGCGCAATCCCGATTTCATCCGCCCCGAGCGCTACCGCAAAGAGGCGCTCAACATGCTGGCGGAGCCGTTAACCGATCTCTGCATCTCGCGGCCCAAGGCGCGCCTGGATTGGGGAATCGAGCTGCCTTTCGATTCCAATTACGTCACCTACGTCTGGTACGACGCGTTCTGGGCGTACGTGAGTCATCCCGCGACCAACGATCCCGGCTTCGTCGAAAAGGTGTGGCCGCACACCGAGCATTTCATCGGCAAGGATATTCTGAAGACGCATGCGGTGTACTGGCCGCCGATCCTGCTCGCCGCGGGGCTGCCGCTGTTCAAGCATCTCAACGTCCACGGATGGCTCAATTTCGGCGGCGCGCGAATGTCCAAGAGCTCGGGCAACGTGCGCGACCCGGTCTCCTACGAACAGGCCTTCGGCGCCGACGTGCTGCGCTACTTCGTGATGCGCGAAGTGGTCTATGGCCTCGACGGCGATTTCTCCGAGGAGCGTCTGATCGAGCGTTACAACGCCGAGCTGGCCAACGATCTGGGCAACTTGGCGAGCCGCGTGCTCGCGATGGCGGCGCGGTACTTCCAAGGTGAGATAACCGCGACACCGGGCGCGGGCGGTGAAGAAATCGATCGCACGCTCAGCGAGGCGTTTCGCGCGGCGCCCGCGCGCGCGGGCGCGATGGAAGACGAGCTCGCATTCAATCGCGGACTCGACGCGGTGTGGCAGGTGCTGGACGCGGCTAACAAGTACATCGTCGCGACCGCTCCGTTTACGCTCGCCAAGGATCCGGACAAGCTGCCGCGCGTCGCGCAGATACTCGCCAACCTGCTGGAGGGGCTGCGCGTGATCGCGGCGACGCTGGAGCCGTTCATGCCGCGGCAGGCGGCGAAACTTCTCGACTTGCTCGGCGTCGACGAGACGGCGGCGGATGCGCCGTTTGGCGCGGGGCTCAGGCCCGGCCATCGTGTGAAGCCGCCGGTCCCTCTTTTCCCGCGGATCGACAAGACCGACCGCGCATAGTTAGCGGCGCGCTACTGAAATCTGTGTCTGAGCTGCTCGATCGGCTCGTCGACCACGATACTGAAGTCGCTTCCGAAGCAGACCTTGGTCTCCGCCCGTTTTGATCCATCTTGCGCCAACGACTCAATCCCCTCGAAGTACAAGATGCGGTCGCTGTTTATCCAGATTGATTGCCCACCCTTATTGAGCCTCACAAACGCCATCTGCCGCTCCACCCCTTTCTGAATTGGCCACCTACAGCCAGGTGACCCCTTAGCCTTAAAGATTACCCGCGGACAATCAACACCTGTGGCCGGTACTGGTTCAGTTTGCCATTTTAATCGGCTTTGGTCGCGCGTTTCTCGCCAATCGAAATCGTGTCGAACGCTCGCTCAACAGGAAATCCGAACCTTCCGAGGATTTTATAGGCGCATCTCAGTTTGGGTGCCTGGTGTGATCTCGATCTGCCCGGAAGCGCACGCCTAAACTCCGGCGTTTCCAGCGACTCGAATTGCGAGAAGGACACCTCCAAGTTCGCCTCTTCGTACAAAGCCTTGATCCCTTCCGGGTACGCGCGCCAGCAATCGACCGGAGCTTCATGATACGGCCAACTCACGGGGTTGATGGTAATGACGAGCCCGCCGGGCTTACAAATTCGTGCGAGTTCCTTGATCCAAATCCACGGCTTGCGAACGTGCTCCAGCACTTGGCCGCTGAGGACAATGTCGTAAGAGTCGTCTGGAATTGGAAACGAGTATTCGTCAGCACTGTGGTAAGTGAGTTGAGGGGCGGGACGTATATCGAGGGTGTGCCACTCGATTGTGTCCATGCCGACTGCGGTTCGGTAAGCTGATGGAAAGCTGTCAGGCCCGATTTCGAGAACTCGCAAACCGAGCCGGAAATATTTCAAGGCGTACTTTTTGAACATCAATTCACTGTTCAAGTGCATTAGGCCTCGCTCCTCGCACAGCAACCTCGTCCCAAACAATGATCCTCTTTGTCTTGATTCCAATCGCGACTATGACATAGCTTATGAGCTATGCAGAAGCGCTCTCGCATGCCCCGCGACATCAACGTACTGGCGCACAAGACGCTCCAGATTGCCATCGGCGAGGATACGGAACCAGAGCCGAAACCCGACGAGGGCAAGAATCCCGCCGCCGTCGCTCTCGGCAAGCTGGGCGGCCTGAAGGGTGGCAAAGCCCGCTGGAAGGGCGTATCTGCAAAAAAACGTAAAGAATTGGCACGCAAAGCCGCCCTCGTCAGATGGGGCAGGAAGTCTTGACACAAGCCGAATCAGTTTATTTTTTCACACAAGGAACTTGTCGAAATATTGATCCGACACCAAGGACTCCATGAAGGGATTTGGGCGGCATCGTTTCAGCTTGGAATGGGGAATATGCAGGTTCCTTCGCCAACTGGTAAAGAAACACTTCCAGCGCTTGTCGTGACTATTTTTGGCGTAGGTTTACAAAGGCCCGTCAGCATTGGATGCTGCGAAGGTTAATCCCTCAAAGAATTGAGCGCTCGCCAAGCAGCAAAGCCCCGTGGCGAAAAACCACGGGGCTTTTATTTTGGTTGACTCTGCAAGAGCGCTCTTGTATATTGTTCGGTATGAATCAGCTGCCCATCGATCGGCGAGTGCGCGTTGTCTCATGCTTGGTTGAAGGTATGGGCGTGAACGCGACTACTCGCGTGACGGGCGTCGCGAAAAATACCGTTCTCAAGCTGCTTCATGATCTTGGAACCGCATGCGAGCAGTATCAGCGCGAGCACGTCCGCGATCTCGCTTGTCGCCGCGTTCAGTGCGATGAGATTTGGCAGTTCTGCTACAGCAAGCAGAAGAACGTGCCTGAGAGATATCGCGGGCAATTCGGGTTTGGCGATGTCTGGACCTGGGTCGGAATCGACGCGGACACAAAGTTAATCGTGGCTTGGCACCTCGGACGCCGTGATGCTGGTGCGGCCCGCGTGCTTATGAATCGGCTAGCCGGACGGATCAAGAGCCGAACCCAGTTAACGACGGACGGGCATCGCGCCTATCTCGATGCGGTCGATGAGGCATGGGCTACAGAAGTCGATTACGCCATGCTGGTTAAGCTCTACGGGGCAGAGGCTCAGAGCAAGCCCGAGACGCGCTATAGCCCCGCCCAGTGCATCGGTACGCGCCGCGATGCCATCAGTGGGAGTCCCGATCCCGAGCACGTCTCGACAAGCTTTGTGGAGAGGCAGAATCTCACGATGCGGATGCAAATGCGCAGATATACCTGCCTAACCAACGCGCACAGCAAGAAGCTGGAGAACCGTCGGTACGCGACTGCGCTGCATTTTGTCTGGTACAACTTTGTCAGGATTCATCAGACCTTGCGTTGCTCGCCCGCGATGGAAGCCGGTATTGATAGTCATCTATGGTCGATGGAAGAATTGGTCTCGCTGGCAAACTGAACCAGTACCTGTGGCCGCCATGCTTGATAGCAAGAGCGATACTTGCTACGGGCGAAAAATTTTTGAGCGATTCTATAACTTGGCGGCTGCGTCGACCCACTTGCGGGCCGCGTCCTCAATCCCGTTGGCGGCTTCCTCGGGCGTGCGCGGAGAGCGCATGTTGACGATCACGACCTCGTCGACGCCGGCGTCGCGATAGCGCGCCAAATCGTCGGGCGTGATCGGCTTGGTGTAGGGCGAGACCGCGAGCTCGACCTCGGAGCGTTTGCGGCCGTTGGACTTTAGCAGCGATTCGAGCTGGCGAATCTTGTCCGCCGCCTCAGCGGGGTCGAGGTTGAAGCCGCACCATCCATTGCCGTACTCGGCGACGCGGCGCAGTGCCGGGCCGCTCTCGCCGCCGAAGAAGATCGGCAGGTCAGCGCCGCGCACGGGCTTGGGAAAGCTGCGGACGTTTTCGAAATTCACGAACTCGCCTTTATAGGAGCTGAGCGAATCGCCCCACAACCGGCGCATCGCTTCGATATACTCGCGGGTGCGATGCGCGCGGCGCTCCCAGGGGATCCCGAGCGCGCGAAATTCTTCCTCCAGCCAACCGATACCTACGCCCAGGGCGAAGCGGCCCTCGCTTAGCGAGTCGAGTGTCGCAACCACTTTGGCCAGCACCAGCGGATTATGCTCGGGCACCAGGCAGATACCGGTGGCGAGGCGAATTTTCCGCGTCACCGACGCCATCGTGCACAAGGTGAGGAACGGATCGGCGATCGGCGCGTCGGTCGGGGCGGGCAGCGTGCCGTCGTCGCGGTAGGGATAACGCGAAGCATAGGAATCGAGCAGCACCACGTGCTCGGGGGCCCATACGGTCGAAAAGCCGACGCGCTCGGCGTTCTCGGCGAACGCCTTCATCACCGCCATTCCACCGACCCGACCCGACACTACCGCGAAAAGCCCGAGCTTCATGATGCGATACTCCTTGCGCGATACCTAGCGTTGCGCGACCAGCTTCTCACCATGAATTATTCCCTTCAATAAAGGCAAGCTCGGCGAGGCAAACGCCTCGCCGAGCCGCGGCTGGTTCTCATGGGGGATTGTTTTTCGTCTATGCTTTTCTCTGCTCTGATAGAGCCACAAATTCCAGGCGCGCGAGCTGTTCCTTGGTCCAGTTCAAATGCTCGTCTTCCTGCGGTTCGACTTCAGAAACCGCAGGTTTGAGCACGTCTCGCAGCCGAGAATCGTTGCTCTGGCGCGCAATCTTGCCGAGCATTTCCCAATCGGCGTGATCCTTGGTCTCGGCCAGGACGATGTTCTCGATAGCATTGATCTCGGCAGCTTTCGAAGGAAGGCCGTCCGGACTGGTCATCGTGCTCAATAGTCCATTTGCCTTTTGTTGAGCAACTTTGGCGGCTGGGCTCAGGTAGCGGGGATCCAGCCCGAGCTGTTCCATCACCTGCATCAAAATACTCTCATGCCGGCGCGTCTGATCCCGAAAAGCTTGAAACCGTTCGGATACCTGTGGGTCGGTTACGATCCTTACCGCTTCGTCGTACAGCTTCAATCCTCCTCGTTCCACCGCGAGAAACTCACTGAGCTTGTCACGCAGCACTTCCATCGTAATCGTGGCGCTGCTCACATAGTCTTCTGCCTTCTCGATGATATTAGCCATGAGCGACTCCTATACACGTTAGTAGTTGTAAATTGGTACTAAGATACTGGTGTTCAAGCCGCCGGTTTGAGAATAACCTTGGTCCAGCCCTCGTCGCGGTTATCGAAATGCTGGTAGGCCTCGGCCGCTTCGGAGAGCGGAATTTTGTGCGAGACGATGAACGACGGCTTGGCCTTTCCCACCGCGATGAGATCGCGCAGGGCACGATTGTACGCTTTGACGTTGGCTTGGCCCGTGCCGACGGTCTGTCCCTTGTGCCACAGAAGGCCCCACTCGAAAGCAATCCGGCCTTGTTTGCTTAGTTTGTCCGCGGCCCCGGGATCCTGCGGCACAAACACGCCGACCACTCCGATTTTTCCGCTCGGCTGCACGGATTGCGCAACTTTGTTCATGGTCGCGTTCGGTTCTTCGTGACCTTGCGGATCGTGCGCCTGGTAGCCTACGCATTCGCAACCTTTGTCCGCTCCCTGGCCATTGGTCATCGACAGAACCTGCTCCACCGGATCTTCCCGGGAATCATCGATAGCCAACGCGCCAATACCTTCGGCGAGCCGCAGACGATCGGGATGCCGGTCGACCACCATAACCTTGCTCGCTCCGCGAAGCGTGGCAGAATAGGCGGCCATCAGGCCGACCGGGCCTGAACCATACACAACCACCGAGTCGCCCGGCCGGATGTCCGCCAACTCGGTCGCGTGATAGCCAGTAGGGAAGATATCCGCAAGCATTACATAGTCCGCTTCTTTTTCTTCGGCATCGGGAGGCAGCCTAAGGCAATTGAAGTCGGCATATGGTACGCGAAGGTAGTCGGCCTGGCCCCCCTGGTACGAACCCATGCCGGCGTAGCCATAGGCGGCACCCGCATTCCCGGGATTGGTGGTAAGGCAGAATCCGGTGAAGCCGCGTTCGCAGTTTCTGCAAAAGCCGCAACTTATGTTGAACGGAAGACACACGAGGTCACCGGCCTTTATCCGATCCACCGCCTTGCCGACTTCAGCGACCCGGCCCAGATTTTCGTGCCCGAGCACTTTACCCTTTTCGACATCGGTGCGGCCCTCATACATATGCAGGTCGGAACCGCAAATGTTCGTACTGGTAATTTTGATCAGTGCATCCGTCGGCCGCTCAAGGCGCGCGTCCGGAACTTCTTGCACCTTGATCTTTCGTGGACCTTCGTACACTACAGCTTTCATGATTCACTCACTTCGTTCGATAGGGAATTTCGGGTAATAGAGAGCGAGCGTTCAGCCGCGCTGAGACGCTCGCCCTCTCGCCGCACGCAATCAGCAGTTAGCGGCGTTTGTGACTTTGACGTCCCGCTTCAGCATGCTGTTCCGGACTGCCGCCGCGGGTGTGCGAACCGCTATGTCCCGAATCGCGGTCATTGTCCCGCTCGCGGTCATCCGAATTTCCGGCATTCTTATGACTTTGCCGGCCCGCCTCGGCATGCTGCTCCGAACTGCCGCCGCGCGTGCCCTGGGCGTGGGAACCGCTCTGTCTCGAGCTTTCGTGGGCTTGTCCGCCAGGCGAAGATTGCGGCCCGTGAGAATGCTCACCGCCCTTGCGACCAATCTCGGACATGTGTTCGCGGTCGGAGCTAACCGCCTCGCCGCCTTTTCGTCCTGCCTCGCGTGCCTCGTCGGGGCTGAATTCATGCGCCGACCCCTTCTCGTGCGACGCACGACCACCCTCCCGAGCGATTTCACGCTGCTTGTCGTCATCCATAGAACCAAAGCCACGATTGGATGTGTCCTTCTCGGCCATCGTACCAGTCTCCTAAAAGTTGAATTTTTTTCGGGATCGAACGATTTGAAAAGTTGAAAGCCTCACAAACCGTTCAACGCTAGGAAGGTTCAAGTCCTGTGCCGAAGGATGATCGAAAACATCGCCTGCGCCAGGCTTCATATATTCGGAGCGCGACAGAAACTGAATTTTGAAGGGCGTAAAAAGGTTCTGGGAGTTTCTACTTCGCGAGGAGTTTTCTACAGTCGGCTCTCACACGTGATTGCGCAGCATCAGTTCGCGCGGATGGGGCTCGAGATAGGTCTGGCCCTTGAGATAGGCGATATCGAAGCGCCGCACCCAATGGCGAATCAGCGTCAGCGGCACCACCAGCGGCACCGTTTCGCGCCGGTACTCCTCGATCACTTCCATCAGCTCGCGGCGGGAATCGGCATCGCAGCGCTCGCGCAGATAACCGGCTATGTGCTGCATCACGTTGACGTGGCGCGCCGGCGTCGCCAGCTTCCTGAGCGCCGCCATAAACTCGGCCGAATAGCGATCGCGGAGTTCGGCGCGCTCGATACGTTTGGAGTCCGCCACCAGTCGGCCGAGTTCCGCATAGGCGCGCGGCGAGTGTGCCATCAGGGTCAGCTTGTGCGCGGTGTGGAAGGCGACCAACGCGCCCACGGTCCATTGAAGGTGGCGCGCGTGAATATCGCGCGCGGCGAATAGCGCACGCATTCGATGGTACGCGAAGACCCGCTCGATGAAATTCTCGCGCAGGCCCGGATCGTTAAGCCGTCCCTCTTCTTCGACCGGCAGATTGGGCTGGCGGCGGATCAGCGCTTCGGCAAACAGGCCGCGCCCGTCGCGCGCCGGCATCCCGGCGCGCCCATAGATGCGCACGCGTTCCATCCCGCAGCTTGGCGAATCCTTCTTCAGCACGTAGCCCGAGAGATCGTCACGCTCCAGCGCCGCCGCGCGGCGCTCGGCATACGCACGCATCGTGTCGGTCACGTCGGCGCGGCTTTTATTGGCGATCATCCGCACCGCGCCGCTATCGTCGCGGACCAGCCTCAAGCTCTCGCGCGGAGTGCCGAGGCCGATGTCGACCTCTGGACAGACCGCGACGAATTCGACGGAATTCCCCAGCGTGCCGGTCAAAAAATCGTTGCGTTTATGGCCGCCGTCGAAGCGCACCTCCTGTCCCAGCAGGCAGGCGGAGACGCCGATCCGGATCGGCCCCAAGCCACGAAAATCCATCATGCAATGCTAGCGCGAAAACAGCCTGGTGACGTTACGCCAGCGCGTGCGGGTAGCCTGAGGTCAGCCTCGCGATCGCGAGTCTTGTGCGAGCCGGATTTGAATTTGCGAATCGCCGCCGACAGCCGCTCGATCGGCCGAGCACCGCGCCAGTCATCTGTACACCACTATCGGTGGAAGGTTGGCGGCCGCGCCGCCGCGCGGCACGTGAGAAGGCTTTTAATCGAGGCCGAACGGCTTACGCCGTCCGGCCCCAGCCAACCGGGAAAAGGGGGGGCAAACCCCGGCCAGCGACCTCATTGTACGCCAGTTATAATTAGTTGCAATAGGTTCTATGATGGAATGAAACGCAAAAACTTCAAATCGCGCCTTATTGCTGCAAGTCTAGCCTAAACTGACTAGCCTCGCTTTTGGCAATCTCAGCGCACGAATACAGGTGAGCCGGCCAGCAAGCAGGACGGCGCCTTGGACGGTTTCCAGGAAGACGCCGCATATCCTGCGCGAAATTGCAGCCCGAGATTCTTATCAGTCGGCGGCCGCGGGATGCAATTCTTCACCTCTCCGCGGATGAAGCAGCATCGCCTTGAGCAGTTTCGGCGGCGACATCGGCAACTCGGTCATCCGCACCCCGACCGCGCGATAGATGGCGCTGGCGACCGCCGCCATCGGCGACACGATCGAAACTTCGCCCACTCCGCGCACGCCCAGCGGATGGCTGGGGTTGGGGACTTCGACGATAATTGTCTCGATCATCGGCAAGTCCAGGCAGGTCGGCATCCGATAGTCCAGCAATCCCGTGTTACGCATGATGCCGCGTTCGTCATACACGTATTCCTCGTTGAGCGCCCATCCGATTCCCTGGGCCGTGGCGCCCTGCAGTTGCCCTTCGACGTAGGCCGGATGGATCGCGCGGCCGACGTCCTGGGCGACGGCGCAGCGCAGAATTTTCACCTTGCCGGTATCGGGATCGACCTCGACGTCGACGCAGGTGACCGCGAAGGCATTACCGACGGCGCCGACCGCGCCCGCATTGAGAGTCGCGCGCCCGGTGATTGGTCCGCCGGTGCGGCCGAGGCGCGGAACGATTTCCTTAATCGTCATCGGTTTGATGCCGTTGCCGATCGCACTCAGGCGTCCGTTGTTGAACTCGATTTCTTCGGGCTTCTTCTCCCACAACTTGGCGGCGCGCTCCTTAAGCTGGCGCACTACGTCCTCGGCCGCTTCGTAGACCGCCATCCCGGTGGCGAGCGTGATTCGGCTGCCGCCGGTCACGTCGGTGTGCCCGATCGAATCGGTGTCGGCGACGATCGGACGCACGTCTTCGGCCGCAACGCCGAGCACCTCGGCCGCGACCATCGCCATCGCCGCGCGCGAACCGCCGATGTCGACCGATCCGGTGACCACGCTCAGCGTGCCGTCATTGTGCAGGTTGACGGCCGCCGCCGATTGCAGGCCGCCATTGAACCAGAAGCCGGCCGCGACGCCGCGCCCGCGATTGGGGCCTTGAAGGGGCGAACGGTAGTACTCGCTGTTTTTCATCGCCTCGCAGGTCTCGATGAAACCGATACGCTTGTAGGGCGGCCCGGCGGGTTGCGGAGTGCCCTCGCGGGCGCCGTTCAAGATACGCATGTCGAGCGGATCGATTCCGCAGCGCAGCGCCAGCTCGTCGATCAGCGATTCGCAGGCGAACGCGGAGCTTGGCGATCCCGGTGCGCGATAGGCCGCGACCTTGGGTCGGTTGACCACCACGTCGTACGAGTCGATGAGCAGGTTGGGAACGTTGTAGGGGCCGGTGCAGCACATCGCGCCCGGCGCGAACGGCGAGCCCGGAAAAGCGCCCGCCTCGTAGGCCATCCAGAACTGCGCGGCGGTGATTTTGCCGTCGCGCGTCGCGCCCATCTTGCCCTTGATCCAGGTGCCCGAGGTCGGTCCGCTCGCGCGCAGCACTTCACCCCGGTTCATCGTCATCTTGACCGGCCGTCCGCTCTTTTGCGCAAGCAGCACGGCCAGCGGTTCGAGATAGATCGTGGTCTTGCCGCCGAAGCCGCCGCCGATTTCCGCCGGCACCACCTTGATATTGCCCTCGTTCATCTTGAGCACGGTCGCGGTCAACGTGCGCACGTTAAAGGTGCCCTGGGTCGAGCAGTAGATGGTCGCGTGGCCGTCGGAGCTGTAGAGCGCGACGGCATTGTGCGGTTCGATATAGCCCTGATGGACGGTGGCGGTGCGGAAGGAGCGCTCGACGACGTAGTCGGCCGCGCGGAAGCCGGCTTCGAGATCGCCGCGCTGGAACTGGATATGCGCGGCGACGTTGGTCGGCCGGTCGGGGCCCTCGGGCGAACCCGGGTCGGTGCGCCCGGCGATAAATTTCTGACGAATCTCAGGCAGCAGGATCGGCGCATCCGGTTGCATCGCCGCATCGGCGGTCATCACCGGCGGCAGCACCTCATAGTCGACCTCGATCAGGCGCAGCGCTTCCTCGGCGATATGCGGACTGGTCGCGGCGACCGCGGCGAGCGCGTGGCCGTCGTATAATACTTTCCCGCGCGCCATCACGTTGAGCGAAAGGTAATGCGTGTTGACGACCAGTTCACCCATCATCGCGGTGGTGCCGGGGATGTCGGGAAAGTCGGCGCCGGTGATTATCGCCTTCACGCCGGGCAGCGCCGCGGCCTTTTCCGTGCGAATCGCGATTATCCGGGCGTGGGCGTGGGGGCTGCGCAGCACCTTGCCGAAGAGCATTCCCGGGAATGAGTAGTCGGCGCCATATTTTGCCCGGCCGGTGACCTTTTCGATCCCGTCGTGCCGGATAGGGCGGGTGCCGATGACCCGGAAGGGTTTTTGCGCAGAACCGTTGTTGGAAGAGCCGTTCGTGGAGTCCGCCATGATCAACCTCGTGTTCGTCGAGGTTATCACGACTGGCCGCGCCTCGTCACGAGCAGCATCGGCGCGCATGATGGCGGGCCGCGAAGAGAAGAAAGACATCGGGCGTTTCCTGGATCTGAACATCATAAAACTCGGGGGGCCGGGCGTTAGCCCGGCCCCCCGCCGCTCCACATCCACAACCCCGCCCCACACTTCTCAAGCGAGGCCGCTCCCCATCATTCGCATCCACGCCTCCGCACGCCGCCCGCTCGACTCAAGAACCGCTCCCCCCGCAAGGACTCACCTCTCCGCACGTTCCCATCTGCTCGTCCCGCACCGCACCACCGCTGACTTCGCCAACCGCCTTCCTCGCCCAACCACCCCCCTCACCCTAACCTCTCCCCCAATGGGGAGAGGCGTTAAAAGAAAGCTCGCTCCCCGTTAAAACCTAAGGCGCTCCGATCTTGCAGCCTCTTCATCTGCCAGCCGTCGCATCGCTGGCCTCACGCGCGCGCATCACGAACAGCCGCTGGTCGCGCCACAGTTGAGGCACTTGTAACAGGTGCCATTGCGCACCATCAGGCATCCGCAGTCCGGACACGGCGGAGCGTCGGCCTGATTGATGAACGCCTGGCGCGCGCGCGCGCCGGCGCTGGAAGCCGCCGCCGACACCTGCTCGAGCGGAGCCTCGGCGCTCGCTCCCGCAACCGCCGCGGATGCCGATGCCGGCGCCGTATCAGCGCGACCGTCGGCGCGATCCTGGGGCGCGATCACGCCGACCTCGCGCCGCGCCTCTTCGTCGAGGAACTTGGACGCGAGCCATCGAAACAGGTAATCGACGATCGACTTGGCGTACGGAATCTGTGGATTCTTGGTGAAGCCCGACGGCTCGAAGCGCATGTGCGAAAACTTGTCGACCAGAAACCGCAGCGGCACGCCGTATTGCAGCGCGTAGCTGATCGCGGTCGCAAACGAATCCATCAGGCCCGAGATGGTCGAACCTTGCTTGGACATCATCACGAAAATCTCGCCCGGCAGGCCGTCTTCGTACATGCCCACCGTGATGTAGCCTTCGTGGCCGGCGATATCGAACTTGTGCGTGATCGACTTGCGCTCGTCGGGCATTTTTTTGCGATGTAGCCCGCGCTCCGCGCCGGTCGCCGCCGCCATTACGGCCGCCATCGCGGCTGCCGCGGGCGCCGACGCACTTTCGATCTTACTTTTCCCGGTGTTGAGCGGCTGAGTGCGCTTGGAGCCGTCGCGGTAAATCGCGACCGCCTTCAACCCCAGCTTCCACGCCGTCATGTAGGCCTCGGCCACGTCGTCGACGCCGGCTTCGGCCGGCATGTTGATGGTCTTGGAGATCGCGCCCGAGATGAAAGGCTGCACCGCGCCCATCATGCGCAGATGGCCCTGGTAATGAATGGTGCGCGCGCCCGCGCGCGGCTTGAAGGCGCAATCGAAGACCGGCAGATGCGCGTCGGCCAGGTGCGGCGCGCCCTCGATCGTCTCGTGCTCGTCGAGGTGCTCGACGATTTCCTGGACCTCGCGCGAATCGTAGCCGAGCCTTTTGAGCGCACGTGGCACGGTGCCGTTGACGATCTTG
>CAVZDJ010000039.1:0-11998 GCA_963773975.1 uncultured delta proteobacterium | reverse complement strand
GCGATGAGTTCCGCGCAACAGGCAGAGCGATGACGCGATAATGGTCAAATACGCGATCGCTGTGCTAAATGTTCGTGCGAGCCTATACCCAGGGGGATGCGCAGATGGGCGATGGCGAACGGCGGGTGATTTCCATCACCGGAAGGGCGATTGACGAAGCCGCAATCGGAAAATTCCAGCGTGGCTTGCGCGGCGCACTGATCCGGCCCGGCGACCCGGAGTACGAGACCGCCCGCCACGTTTGGAACCGTGCCTTCGACAAGCATCCCGCGTTGATTGTCCGCTGCGCGGAAGCGGCGGACGTAGCCCAAGCGGTCGAATTTGGCCGCGGCAACGACCTGCTGACGGCGGTTCGCGGCGGTGGCCATAGCTTTTCCGGAAAATCGACCTGTGACGGCGGAATGGTGATCGATTTCTCCGCGATGAAGAAGGTCGAGGTCGATCCGGAGCGCCGGATCGCGCGTGCCGAGCCCGGCGCCAATTTGGGCGACTTCGATGGTGCGACGCAAGCGTTTGGGCTGGCGACCACGATGGGCACCTTCGCGCCCACCGGCATCGCGGGTCTCACGCTCGGCGGAGGATGGGGCTGGCTGATCGGCAAGTATGGCTTCTCGTGCGACAGCCTGATAGCGGCCGAGGTGGTGACGGCGGATGGCCATCCGCTCACCGTATCCGAGCAACAGAATAGCGACTTGCTATGGGGTCTTCGCGGCGGCGCCGGCAATTTCGGCGTGGTTACGTCGTTTACTTACCGCGTCCACAAGGTCGAGCACGTGCTCGGCGGTTTCCTCAAGTATGAAGCCGCGCAACTCGGCGAGCTGCTGCGGTTCTTCCGCGACTATGCCCCCGCGGCGCCGGACGAATTGACGATGCTGGCGGGTATTCTGCCGCTCGCCCAGCCGGCGGTCGGAGTTGCGGTCTGTTACTGCGGAGACCTCGACCGGGGCGGCGATGTGCTAAAGCCGTTGCGCTCGTTTCTCAAACCCGCGTCGGACACCATCCGGCCGATGACCTATCTCGAACTCCAGAACATGCTCGACGCGCCCACCGGCTCGGCGATGAACTACGGCAACTACAGCAAGAACACCTTCATCACGCGGCTGAGCGAGAGCGCGATTGACACGATTGTCGAGAACGTCGCGCGTGCGCCGTCGCCTTTCTGCGCCTTCTGGCTGAATGAGGTGCACGGCGCTGCGTGCCGGGTCGGGATAGGTGACACGGCGGTTAGTTTGAGGCAGCCCGGCTACGAATTCGAGATGTGGTCCATCTGGGACAATCCGGCGGATGCAGACTCGTCGATGGCGTGGGTACGCGGCCTTTGGGAGCGCTTGCAGCCGTTCACCGACGGCCGCGTGTACATCAACCATCTGCTGGAGGAAGGCGACAGGGTCAAGACGGCTTACGGCACCAACTACGAGCGCCTGGTCGCGCTCAAGAACAAATACGACCCTACCAATTTTTTCCGCATGAACCAGAATATTAGGCCCACGGTATGACCTTCACTGAAAGAACCTCGGACGAAGGAGGAGCCACAGATGGACGCTTCCAAGCTATGGGTCGATGAGTTTTTCGGCGGATGCGACAAGGTCTCGCTTCTCGAAGGGGTAAAAATCCAGGCCCAGGTACTCGTTCCATTGGTCCGAGCGCTGAGAAAAGAAGTGGGCACAGAGCGCGCCAACCAGATCGTTAGCGAGGCGCTGCGCGGATGGTCACGCGAGATTTACCGCAAGATCAACGAACAAATTCAGGGCCGCCCAGTGGAAAAGTTTGATACGGTCGTGAATGCGTGGATGCCGAAGATCGGCTCAGATGTCGATTTCGATACAATTCGCCAGACGCCCGAGCACTGGGACTTTAACATCACAGGCTGCCGTTATGCCGACTTCTTCCGCCAACTCGGAGAGCCCGAGCTGGGCGCGTTGCTGTTATGTGAACAGGATGTTCATCTGACCGAGCAGATTGGCAACCCGGAAGTAAAGCTCGAACGTACGCAAACGATTATGAAAGGCGCACGATATTGCGACTTCCGCTGGAGCACAAAGAGAAATGGCTAAGAAACTCGAATTTTTCTACGATTGCTCCAGCCCCTGGACCTACCTGGCGTTCAGCCGGATCGAGGAGGTGGCGCGCCGCCACGGCGCCGAACTGGTATGGCGGCCAATCCTGGTCGGCGGCGTTTTCAATGCCGTCAATCCCTCGGTGTATGAGGGCCGCGAGCATCCCGTGAAGCCCAAGGTCCGCTACTACGACAAGGACCTGCAGGACTGGGCGCGCCTTTACGGGCTCAAGATCGGCCATCCCACGGTCTTCCCGGTGAATTCGGTCAAGGCGATGCGCGGGGCGTTCGTCGCGATCGAGCACAACCGGGTTTCGCCGTACTCGCGCGCGGTCTTCGAGGCCTACTGGGGCGAGGACCGCGATGTGAGCCGCGACGACGTCCTGCGCGACATCGTGCGCGCGGCCGATCTCGACCCCGACGAATTTTTCAAGAAGATCGCCGCGCCCGAGTACAAGGACAAGCTGCGGGTCAACACCGAGGAGCTGATCGCGCGCGGCGGTTTCGGCTCGCCCACGATGTTCGTCGACGGCGAGATGTTCTTCGGCAACGACCGCCTGGTGCTGGTCGAGCATCGGCTCTCGCATTAGCGCGTGCCATGCGCGCGCGACGACCGGCGGCGGACGGACGAGGCGCGCGCGCAGCGATCGTTTTTTGAACGCGGCCGTTTTTGAAATCTTGAAAAGCGAGCGTTGTTGAAATCGATGCCCGCCACGAGCATCGCCGGCTTCGCTTCGTTACCCGAGCGCGTGCGCGCGTTCATCGCGCTTCGCCTCGACGCCGCGGTCGAAGAGGCGATCGCCGCGCTGATCGAGCGTTTGCGCGCGCCTCAAAACGATATCCGCCCCCAAAACCATATCAGAGAGGACGGTATCCGATGGGTCCAGCGCGCGAACTTCCATCTGACCCTGTTTTTCCTTGGCCCCGCGCTGGCGCGCGAGCGTCTGGCGCCGATCGCGGACGCGCTCGGCGCGATCGCGGAGGCGACCGCGCCTTTCGAGATTGCGGCGCGCGGGGTTGGCGTCTTTCCGAATGCGGCGCGCCCGCGCGTCGTCTGGGTCGGTCTTGATGGCGACGAGCTACTCACGTTTGCGGCGCGCGTCGCCGAGACGGCCGCGCGATGCGGTTTCGCGCCCGAGCGGCGCGCCTATTCGCCGCATCTGACGATCGGCCGGGTGCGCTCGCTCAACTCGCCGGAGCGGCTTCGGCGCGCGCTCGGCGAGACGGCCGATTCGAGCTTCGGAGTCTCGCGGATCGACGGCGTGAAGCTCTATCGAAGCGAACTTGGGCCTCAATCCTCGACTTACCATGAACTGGCCGCCTTTCCGCTGAGCCTCCGTGAGCGCGGGTGACCAGCGCGGGTAAAATCGACGCCTGCAAAAGTCTCGGGGATGCGCGGTCAGAATTAGCCGAATGGCGATGTTGACGGGTGTGCGGCGCGGCTAGCGCTATCCGCCGCCTTTTGTGGCAAGATTCGCCTACACACAGGAGTCGAAAACCCGCCAGGCGGGAAAATCATGGCGCAGGATATCAAGAGCAAGGCGCTCGATTTGGCCCTGAGCCAGATCGAAAAGCAATTCGGCAAGGGCTCGATCATGAAGCTCGGCGAGCAGGCGATCGAAGCCGACCTCTCGGTGGTTTCCACCGGCTCGCTGGGGCTCGACCTGGCGCTCGGCGTGGGCGGATTGCCGCGCGGGCGGGTGGTCGAAATCTACGGGCCGGAGTCCTCGGGCAAGACCACGCTCGCCCTTGAATGTATCGCAGAGGCGCAAAAGCGCGGCGGGGTGTGCGCGTTTATCGACGCCGAGCACGCGCTCGACGCCGCATACGCGCGCAAGCTCGGCGTGGTGGTCGAGGACCTGCTCATCTCGCAACCCGACAACGGCGAGCAGGCGCTGGAGATCGTCGAGACCCTGGTGCAATCGGGCGCGATCGACGTGCTGGTGATCGACTCGGTGGCGGCGCTGGTGCCGCGGGCGGAAATCGAAGGCGAGATGGGCGAGCCGCAGATGGGCTTGCAGGCGCGGCTGATGTCGCAGGCGCTGCGCAAGCTGACCTCGATCATCTCGCGCTCGCGCACGATCGTGATCTTCATCAACCAGATCCGGATGAAGATCGGCGTGATGTTCGGCAATCCCGAGACCACCACCGGCGGCAATGCGCTGAAGTTCTACAGCTCCATCCGCATCGACATCCGCCGCATCGGCACCATCAAGACCGCCACCGAGGTCATCGGCTCGCGCACCAAGGTCAAGGTGGTCAAAAACAAAGTCGCGCCGCCCTTTCGCGAAGCCGAGTTCGACATCCTCTACGGCTCGGGCATCTCCAAGGAGGGCGAGCTGGTCGACCTCGCGGTCGAGCACGGAGTAATCGAGAAGCTCGGCGCGTGGTACTCCTACAACGGCGAGCGGATTGGCCAGGGACGCGAGAATGCGCGCGATCTCCTGAAGGCCAATCCAACGCTGGCCGATGAGATCGAGGCCAAGGTGCGCGCCAAGCTCGCGGTCAAAGGCGGCCTGCCGCCAGCGCCGCCGTCGCCCGAGGACGCCGACGCTGACGCTGGAGCGCCCGCCGCCGCGCCGGTGCCGAGCGCTCCGCGCCGCCGGGGATGAATTTCCTTTTTGGGATGAATCCCTCCGATTTGGGATTAATTCCGTCCCCCGTGTGTCTTGGGGGGAGGAGTTAAACCCGCCGGACTTAGGACTCTTAGAAATTCTTTCCCCGACGCAATCGGCCAGGCGAGCAGCCCGAGTGCCGTTGATTTCATCGGCCCGGGTCTGTACGCTACTAACGAATGCCCGTAGAGGCCGACCAGGGCGCCGCCTCCGATCGCGCCCGCTTTCTCAACCCCCAATTTTTGGAAAGGCCGTTTTGCCGTCAACAGGCTCCGGTCGAAGTGTAAGCTTTGTCTTTTACCGCTTTCTCCCTTTTCCCTGAACTTCAACGTTCAATCCGCGACTGTGGCTATCATCATCCCACGCCGGTCCAGAGCGAAACCATCCCCGTGGCCCTCGACGGCCGCGACCTGGTAGTCAGCGCCGAGACCGGCAGCGGCAAGACCGCCGCGTTCCTGATTCCGCTAATCGACCGGCTGCATCGCAAGCACGCCAAGGGTCCGAGCGCGTTGGTAATCGCGCCGACGCGCGAGCTGGCGGCCCAGTGCGGCCAGGAATTCACGCGCCTCGCGCGCCATTGTGGGCTCCGCGCCGCGGTGATCGTCGGGGGCGAATCGATGCGCCGTCAGATCGACGACCTGCACGCCGGCGCCCAGGTGGTGATCGCGTGCCCCGGCCGGCTCATCGACCTGATGGAGCAGGGCAAAGTGAGCCTCGCGCATATCCAGGTGGTGGTCATCGACGAAGCCGACCGCCTGCTCGACATGGGCTTCCTGCCGCAGTTGCGCCGCGTGATGCGCACGGTACCCAAGGAACGGCAAACGATGATGTTCTCGGCGACCATGGGCTCCGGGCCCGAGGCGATCGCGCGCGATTTCCTGCACCATCCCGAGCGCATCATGATCGGCCGCAAGGCCGCGCCGCCGCCGTCGATCAGCCAGACCATTTATCCCGTGCAATGGGGCGACAAGGAAGCGATGCTGCTCGAGATCCTCGGCAAGCCCGAGGTCCAGAGCGCGATCGTGTTTACCCGCACGCGGGTGCGCGCCGAACATATCGGCAGGATGCTCAAGCGTCACGGTGTGCGCACCGCCGTGATTCACGGCGACCGCTCGCAGGCCGAGCGCAACACGGCGCTTAAGACGTTCAAGGCGGGAACTTGCCGCGTGATGGTCGCGACCGACGTCGCCGCGCGTGGACTGGACATCCCCGGCGTCTCGCACGTGGTCAACTACGATTTGCCCGAGGACGCGGAGAGCTATATCCATCGTATCGGACGCACGGCGCGGATGGGCCGCGAGGGCGAGGCGATAAGCCTGGTGACGCCGCAGGAGCGCGTATCGCTGGGCCAAATCGAGCGGGCGCTGGGCGAGGAGATCAAGCGCGAACAGGTCGAGGGCTTCGAAATGCCCGAGGTGAAGGCGCCCAAGCCGGTGACGCTGTTCAGGTCGGGCGCGCGACGCGCACGCGGCCGCTCACGCTCGCGGTGGTAGACAGCCGCTCGATTCAGAATTTCTCCGCTTCAGGATTCTCCAACGGACCCTCGCCCTACCCTCTCCCGCGGGCGATCGCGGGCGAGGGCATAGAAAAAACAGGTCGGTAGGAAATCGTAGCGCGGCGGTCGGCCATTTAGAAAATCCTTTGTCCAATTCTCTGGCTGTAGGGGCGCTCGGAAGCGGCCCTTGTTCGATCTCCAGCGCCGTTCACGACCGGCCTTGTGTCCCTCAGAGCGATAACTCGTTAGGCCACAACTCGCGGGACGCGAGCTTTGCGCCGTCGGACATCGCGCGGAACTTGGCCCACGTGATCGACGGCACCACGCGCGAGAATCCCGCAAAGGTCGCAAACCCGCAGTCGGTGCCCGCGATCACATTCTCGCGCCCGACCAGATTTGCGAGGTTGCGGATACGCATCGCGACCACACCCGGATGCTCGATAAAGTTGTTGGTCGAGTCGATCACGCCCGGAATCAGAATCTTGCCCGCCGGCAGCTTTATGTCGCGAAACACCTGGAACTCATGCTCGTGGCGCGGATTGGACGCCTCGTACGAAATCGCCATCGGACGCGCCTTGAGCACGATGTCGATAATGTCGCCGAGCGCGATGTCGTGGTGATGCGGCCCCTCGTAATTGCCCCAGCATAGATGCAGGCGGATGCGCTCGGGCGGTATGTCGCGCAGCGCGTGGTTGAGCGCCTCGACATGCAGCTCGGCGACCTTGCGAAATTCGGCCGTGCTGGCGCCGGCGAACTGGATATGCCGGCTCATCGCGAGGTCCGGGCAATCGACCTGCAGCAGGAAGCCTGCGCGATGGATCGCGTCGTACTCGACCTTCATCGCGTCGGCGAGCGCGCCGATATAGGCCTCGTGCGTCGGGTAGTACGTGTTGCCGAGGAACTGCGCGATCACGCCCGGCGATGCTGCGCTCAAAAACCCCTCGGCCACGTTGACGCCGGTGAGCGCGGCCTTGAAATTGCCGAGGTCGCGCTCCAGCTCGTCGCGGTTGCGATACGCGATCGGCGCGTTGCACGACGGCCGTTTCATCGGCGGCGCCTTGCGCCCCATAAACGCGCGCTGGGTGAATTCGGGAAACTCGGCCATGTCGGCGGCGGTGAGCGAGGCGCGCCTGGTGGTCTCGTCGCCGAAGCCGCTCAGGCGGTCTTTTACATAGGTCGAGTAGCCGATTTTGCCCATCTCGCCGTCGTTGACGACGTCGACTCCGACCTCGGACTGCCTGCGCACGACCTCGGCCACCGCCGAGCGCACGCGCGCCTCTAAAGCGCCGCGGTCGGCGAGTTCGCCGGACTCCCTGGCGAACAGCATGTCGGCCAGGTCGTCGGGCCGAGGCAGACTGCCGGTATGAGTGGTCAAAATCCTGTCGGTGCTGCGTTTCATCGCTCGCTACCCCCAAAAGCGTCGTTACGCTCTTGTTCCGCACTAGCAAAGTCGCGCCCGGCGCAACAGTGAGCGCAGGCCGCCGCACAACCAGCGGCCGGTCGCTTTATTCTCAAGTGGCGCTGGGTTATGACTTTGCTTTGGGATTAGCCGAACTTGAATTTGTGTTTACGTCGGCGCCGCCACGGCGGACCGCAATATCGCCCCGCTAAGAGGAAGTAATGGATTTCACGCTGTCGCCCAAGGTCGTGCAGTTGCAAAAGCGCGTCTCCGACTTCATGAACGAGCACGTCTATCCAATCGAGAAGCGCGTCGAAGACGAAATGAACGTCCATGGCAAGGAGCATACCGAGCCTGAAATCCTCAAGCAGGTTCGCAAAAAGGCCAAGGCCGAGGGGCTGTGGAACCTCTTCATGCCCGATGAGCACTACGGCAAGGGCCTGAAGGTGGCCGAGTACGCGCCGCTCAGCGAACTGATGGGCCGCAGCTTTATCGGTTCACGCGCGTTCAACTGCATGGCGCCCGACACCGGTAACATGGAAATCCTCGCCGACTTCGGCAACGCGGAGCAAAAGAAGCGCTGGCTCGAGCCCTGCCTGGAGGGCACGATGCGCACCTGCTACTCGATGACCGAGCCGGAGACCGCGGGCTCCGACCCGACCCAGCTGGCGACCCGCGCCGTGCGCGACGGCGACTACTACGTCATCAACGGCCACAAGTGGTTCACCTCGGGCGCGGTCGGCGCGTCGTTCGCGATCGCGATGGTGGTGACCGACCCCAAGACCGAGCCGCATCGCCGCGCGAGCCAGATAATCGTCCCTACCGACACGCCGGGATTCCAACTGGTGCGCGCGGTGTCGGTGATGGGTCACGCGGGCGGCGGCGGCCACTGCGAAATCATTTACAAGGATTGCCGCGTGCCGGTGACCAACCTGCTCGGCGAGGAAGGCAGCGGCTTCGCGATCGCGCAGGCGCGCCTGGGCCCCGGCCGGATCCATCACTGCATGCGGATGGTCGGGGTGGCCGAGCGGGCGCTCGAGCTGATGTGCAAGCGGGCGGCCACGCGCTTCACCCACGGCAGCCTGCTCGCCGACAAGGCCAACATCCAGCAATGGATCGCCGATTCGCGAATCGAGATCGACGCCACGCGCCTGATGGTGATGCACGCGGCGTGGAAGATCGACACCGCCGGCAAGCGCGAGGCGCGCCAGGAGATCGCGGAGATCAAGGTCCAGGCCGCCAACATGGTGATGAACGTGCTGGACCGCGCGATCCAGCTTCATGGCGCGCTCGGGATGACCGACGACACGCCGATCGCGCGCTTTTGGCGCGAGCAGCGCGCGATGCGGATCGTCGACGGCCCCGACGAAGTCCATCGGATGCAGATTTCGCGGCGCGAAGTGCGCCGCTGGCAACACTAGCCGATGCGCAGATCGTCGCGGGGAATATCGTAGCGGGCGAGAACCGGGAGCAGTCGAAACAAATGCCGGAACAGCATACGCAAACATCGGCGCAGGCCGCGGCAATCGACGACCTCGCCGCCGAATATGGCGAGGTGCGCGAGGAGGAGCGGCTCGACTGGCCCAAACTGCAAACCTACCTGCGCGAACACGCCGTCCCCGGCGCGGGCTCCGCGATGGAGGTCAAGCAGTTTCGCGGCGGCAGTTCCAACCTGACCTACCTGCTGCGCTTTGCCGACGGCCATCAATGGGTCGTGCGGCGGCCGCCGTTCGGACCGCTGCCGCCCTCGGCGCACGACATGGCGCGCGAGTACCGGGTGCTGTCGCGGCTGTGGCAGGGTTTCGCCGCGGCGCCGCGGGCGATCGTGCTGTGCGAGGATCCGTCGATCATAGGCGCGGTGTTCTTCGTGATGGAGCGGCGCGAGGGCGCGGTGATCAAGAACCGCCATCCGATGCCGCCCGAGATCGACGCCAAGCCCGAGACCTTCCGCCGCATCTCGGAAAGCCTGATCGACACGCTCGCCGACCTCCATGCGGCCGACTACGAAAAGATTGGCCTGGGCGGCCTCGGCCGTCCCGAGGGCTTTTTACAGCGCCAGATCACGGGATGGATGGGCCGATGGGAGAAGGCCAAAACGCGCGAAGTGCCGCTGATGGAAAAGCTCGGCAGCTGGTTTCTGGAGCACATGCCGGGGGCGCAGAAGCCCACGCTGCTGCACAATGATTTCTACCTGCACAACGTGATGCTGGCGAAGGGCAACGCCGGCAAGGTGGTCGGCGTGTTCGACTGGGAGATGTCGACGCTGGGCGACCCGATGATCGACTTGGGGCTGACGATGGGCTACTGGCGCCAGGCCGACGATCCGCCCGAGCTGATCGCGCTCTCTCAGGGCTACGCGCATACCACAGCGCCCGGCTTCCTCAGCCGCGACGAAATGACCGAACGCTACGCCCGGCGGAGCGGTCGCGACGTAAGCATGGTCGACTATTATCGGGCGTGGGCCAACTGGAAGACTGCCACGGTGGTTGAGCAGATTTACGTCCGCTACGTGCGCGGACAGACCAACGATCCGCGCTTTGCCAACATGGGCGAATGGGCGCCGGTGCTGGCGCGGCAGGCGGCGCGAGTCGTTGCCAAATTCGGCTTTAGGGAGTAAACCGCAAGTGACATGCGCGCGCATCCCTGCGCGCGAGCCTTCGAGGCCTTGGGGGCGCGGGACTACCAGGGCGTGAATGAACCGTAGAGGGCCCGTGACGACAACCTGCGGCTCGCGGGGGGCGTTACTTCAGCCGGTCTTTGGACTAAGCTGGCGGGATTAAGCCACGGGAGTCGAGTTGTTGGATAGGATTACGAAGTTTAGTGGACGGGCTGCGCCCGTCCGGGAGGATAAGCGGACTTGCACGCGATTAATTACGAAGCTCCAAAAACGCTGAAGGACGCGGTCGCCTTGCTCGCCCAACACGGCGAGAAAGGGCGTCCGCTGTGCGGCGGCACCGACCTCATCATCCAGTTGCGCGCCGGTGTGCGCCGTCCCGAGACCATCGTCGACGTAAAAAAGATTCACGAGCTGATGCATCTCAGCTACGACGCCAAGAAGGGGTTGCGGCTGGGCGCGGCGGTGCCGGCGATCGAAGTCTGCGAAAACAAGGACCTCAAACGGCACTATCCCGGACTGGTCGAGGCCGCGCATCTTATCGGGTCGAATCAAATTCAGACCCGCGCCTCGGTCGGCGGTAACCTGTGCAATGGCTCGCCGGCCGCCGACACCACTCCGGCGCTTATCGCGCTGAATGCGCGAGCGCGGGTGGCCGGACCCACGGGCGAACGCGAGGTCAAGGTCGAGGACTTCTGCACCGCGCCGGGACGCACCGTGCTGAAGCCGGGCGAGCTGCTGGTCGAGATCCTGATCGACGCGCCCAAGCCGCATAGCGCGGATGCCTACCTGCGCTTCATCCCGCGCAACGAGATGGACATCGCGGTGGTCGGCGTCGGCTCGTGGCTGCACCTGGACGGCGACAAGGTGAGCGCCGCGCGGATCGGCCTGGGCGCGGTGGCGGCGACGCCGCTGTTCGCGGCCAAGGCCTCCGAGTCGCTGGTGGGCAAGAAGCTCGACGACGCGGCGATCGATCGCGCGGCCAAGCTCGCGATCGAGCAAAGCTCGCCGATCGACGACATGCGCGGCACGGCCGAGTTCCGCCGCCACCTGGTCGGCGTACTGACCAAACGCACGCTGCATATCGCGGCCGAGCGCGCTCGCAAGGCGTAATGGGCGGCGTTATCGCGAACTTGCAACCCCAACTGGCACACAAACTAAACGGGACAACCGGCAAGAATTGACGATGGATCACAAAACAGTAGTAGAAGCGACAATCAACGGTGAACAGATTGAATTCCTGTGCGAGCCGCGCCAGAGCCTGCTCGAGGTCCTGCGCGACGTGCTGGGGATGACCGGCAGCAAGGAAGGATGCCTGACCGGCGACTGCGGCGCGTGCACCGTGCTGCTCGACGGCCGCGCCGCCTGCTCGTGCCTGATGCTGGGCGTCGAGGCCGCAGGTCACAAGATTGAAACTGTCGAGGGCCTCGCGCAGGGCTCCAAGCTGCATCCGCTGCAGCAGAAATTCCTCGAGAACGCGAGCCTCCAGTGCGGCATCTGCACTCCGGGCTTCCTGATGTCGGCCAAGGCGCTGCTCGACCACAATCCGCATCCGAGCGAGGCCGAGATTCGCTACGCGCTGGCGGGCAACCTTTGCCGATGCACCGGCTATGACAAGATCGTGCACGCGGTGCTCGAAGCCTCCAAGTCAGGCGCATCCAAGGCCGCCTGAGGTCGGCAACGACGCGATTGAAAACGGCGGCCGGCACTGAAACAGTTTTGGTAAAGGGAGATAGCTGAACATGGCAGCGACGACAGAAGGACATCAATTCCGCGTTATCGGAACGCGTCCGATCCGTCACGACGGCGTCGAGAAGGT
>CAVZDJ010000038.1:0-35518 GCA_963773975.1 uncultured delta proteobacterium | reverse complement strand
CCCGAAGGTTGACAATCTTACATGAGGTGCGGTAGGGCTTAGTCGTTACTTGCAGGTGAGGGCAGGTATCGGCTGAACCTGCAGATCATCCAACCTGTCAGCCGTCATCTCCTTTTTCCCGGGCGCTCGTTGTGGGTCGCGTTCAGTATCTTTGGTCTGCCAGGAGTGGTTTATGCGAGAACTCCGGCTGGTGGATAGACGGTCGCGAGAGCGGTACTCAGTTCAACGACTCGGCGAGTTCGTCGCGCGGTGTCGTAAGCGGGGGGTTGCCGTCACACCCCAGCGGCTCGCAGTCATACGGGCCCTGCTCGCTTCAGAGAACCATCCGAGCCCCCACGAGATTTGTGTGGCAGTACGTCGCACCCATCCCCACGTATCATTGGCCACAGTCCATCGGATTCTGGAGCAATTTTGCGAAGTGGGAGAGGCGCGCAAGGTAACAGTTCTGCACGATTTTGCGCGTTATGACGGCAACGTGGAGCCTCATCACCACGTCCTTTGCGTCCGATGCAGACGGGTACATGACATAGAGATACCCGAAGTGGACAAGCTGCTCGAGGGTAGAACCAGTCTCGGACAGTTCGCACTGCTGCGCTGTTCGGTAGAAGTTGATGCTCTCTGCAGGCGGTGCCAAGTTGCCGAGAAGCGAATGCACGCCCCACCGCTCCCACCACTGCAATCTGAGACCCCTCGATGAGTCTGAGGAGAAACGTCAGGGTTCGCAGAGAGAGGAAACAGACAAGACAATTTCCTGAACGAAAATCAGGAGGACAACAATATGGCAATTGATCACGATCTTTCCGAGGGTAAATGTCCGTTTACGGGCGTCCGCAGACACAATGCGGGTAGTGCCCCGACGAATGCGGACTGGTGGCCGAATCAGCTTAACATCAAGGTTTTACGCCAGAACTCCCCCCAATCCGATCCGATGGGCAAGGAGTTCAATTACGCTGAAGAATTCAAGAGCCTCGACCTGGATGCCGTGATCAAGGACCTTCATGCCTTGATGACGGACTCGCAGGATTGGTGGCCGGCCGACTATGGCCACTATGGGCCGCTGTTCATTCGGATGGCGTGGCACAGCGCAGGTACGTACCGCATCGCCGACGGCCGCGGTGGCGCCGGAGCTGGCCAGCAGCGTTTCGCACCGCTCGGTAGCTGGCCAGACAATGCGAACCTCGACAAGGCGCGCCGGCTGCTCTGGCCGATAAAGGAGAAGTACGGCCGGAAAATCTCCTGGGCCGACCTTATGATTCTCGCCGGTAACGTCGCTCTTGAGTCGATGGGCTTCAAGACTTTCGGTTTTGGCGGCGGGCGAGAGGATGTATGGGAACCCGATGAGGTTTACTGGGGACCTGAGCGCACCTGGTTAGGCGACGAACGCTACAGCGGTGATCGTGAGCTCGCGAATCCTTTCGGCGCGGTTCAGATGGGCTTGATTTACGTGAATCCGGAAGGGCCCAATGGTAACCCTGATCCAGTCGCTGCAGCGCGCGATATCCGCGAGACGTTCCGGCGCATGGCAATGAACGACGAAGAAACGGTCGCGCTGATTGCCGGCGGGCACACCTTCGGTAAAACCCACGGTGCTGCTCCGGACTCGAATGTCGGCCCAGCGCCGGAAGCCGCACCCATCGAGGATCAGGGGCTCGGCTGGAAGAACCGATTTGGCACAGGCAAAGCGGGTGACGCGATCACCAGCGGCATCGAAGTCATCTGGACCACGACCCCTACAAAGTGGAGCAACGATTACTTCAAACACCTGTTCAGCTATGAATGGGAAGTGACCAAGAGCCCGGCCGGTGCCAATCAGTGGAAACCGAAGAATGGCGCGAGCGCCGGCACGGTGCCGGATCCCTTCGACAAGTCGAAGCGGCGGTCGCCATCCATGCTGACCACCGACCTCTCTTTGCGGCTCGACCCTGCTTACGAAAAAATTTCAAGGCGCTTCTACGAGAATCCGGATCAGTTCGCCGAGGCGTTCGCCAAGGCGTGGTATAAGCTGACGCACCGCGACATGGGTCCAATCGCGCGCTATCTGGGCCCGCTCGTTCCGAAAGAGCCCCAACTGTGGCAAGACCCTGTTCCTCCAGTGGATCATGAATTAATCGGGGATCGGGACATTGCTGCTCTGAAGGCGAAAATCCTCGCGTCTGGCCTGTCCATTTCCCAGCTCGTCTCGACGGCTTGGGCGGCGGCGGCGACGTTCCGCGGCTCCGACAAGCGGGGTGGAGCAAACGGGGCGCGCATTCGCCTTGCACCGCAAAAGGATTGGGAAGTAAACCAGCCGGCCGCACTGGCGAAGGCCCTGCAGGCGCTCGAAGCGATCCAAAAGGAGTTCAACGCCTCTCAGTCCGGGGGTAAAAAGGTCTCGCTTGCTGACCTGATCGTTCTGGGCGGCTGCGCAGCCGTCGAGCAAGCTGCGAAAAAGGCCGGGTACGAGGTCAAGGTTCCCTTCTCGCCCGGGCGTACGGACGCTTCGCAGCAGCAGACCGATGTGGAAGCATTCGCCGTACTTGAGTCTACCGCAGACGGGTTCATTAACTACCTCCGCAAGGGACACCCGGTACCCGCTGAGGAACTGCTGGTGGATCGGGCGCAGTTGCTGACGCTGACAGCCCCCGAGATGACGGTTCTCATCGGCGGCATGCGCGCCCTGAATGCCAACTTTGGGCAGTCCAAACACGGCGTCTTCACCAAACGACCCGAGACTTTGACGAACGACTTCTTCGTCAACCTTCTCGACATGGGCACGCAATGGCAGCCGTCCGCTGGCTCTGAAGGCGTGTACGAGGGGCGCGATCGGAAGACGAATGAGGTCAAGTGGACCGGCACGCGTGTCGATCTGATCTTCGGTGCGCACTCTGAGCTCCGAGCACTCGCGGAAGTCTATGCGTGCGCGGACTCGAAGGAGAAGTTTGTGAAAGACTTCGCGGCGGCGTGGACCAAGGTGATGAACCTTGATCGCTTCGACCGCGCCTGATCTCTGCGGGGGGGCTCGCTTCGGTCGATCCGATACTCGCGACGTAGCCGAGCGTGGTGACTCCGAAGGGTTCGAGGGCGGTCGGTGGGTATCTGATGCTGCTCGGTGCTGGATGCCTGGGCATCGTCGCTCTTACCCATGTATGCGAAGCATTTCATCGTTCCCCGCGATGGGCTGGGGACTAAAGCACAGCGTCGGCCATTATCTCGATCTCAGCGCCGCTATTCTCGGCCTCGTTTTCCTTCCCGCGGGATGCTTTCTTACATTCGCGGCGAGGCGCGAGCCGAGGAGCCCTCGTACCTCAAATCAGGACACCCGCTCCTAAATCAGGCCGGTACCGGGCAGGCGGGATCCTCCTTGGGTTCAACCTCGTGATCGGCTAGCCATAGCGCCGCGGAACAGCACTGTGCTAGCGCTGATTTAGAGCGAAAAAATAGTTCGGGCGCACGTCAGCGCGTCACAGGAGCCAGACCATGACCCCACTAGTGCTGGGTTCCGGAATCGAGGAAGTACGCAAACACGCGACGTGGTTCCTGGTGATCGGTATCGCGCTGGTCATCCTCGGCATGGTCGCGATCGGTTACACGGTCGAGATGACAATCGTCTCGGTGATGTTCCTCGGATGGCTGCTGATCATCGCGGGCATATTCGAGGTGATTCACGGCTTCTCGCGCCGGCCGTGGAGCGGCTTTTTTATCAATCTGCTGGGCGGGGTGCTGTACGCGGTGGCCGGGCTGGTGATGGTCGCAAATCCAGCGCTCGCGGCGGTTACGCTGACGCTGGTGATCGCGATCATATTGATCGTTGCGGGCGTGTTCCGGCTGTTCATCGCGTTCTCGACGCCGCTGCATCATCGCGGATGGCTCATTCTAAACGGCGCGATTTCGATCCTGCTGGGCGTGATGATCTGGAGTTCGTGGCCGGTATCGGGTCTGTGGGTGATCGGAATGTTTATCGGTATCGACATGATCTTCGACGGGTGGACCGAGATCATGCTCGCGCTGAGCGTGCGCAGCCTGCCTGCCTGATTGCGGTTTTCCGGCGCAATCGCAGTTTCCTGCACTTGCGTTTTCAACACGTGAGAGCGGTTGCCCGGAGGCTCGCGCCATGTAAATTGACCTCTCCCCTGACTCCTCTCTCTTCTTCGGGAGGGTGTCGATAAATGGGAGAAATAGATCCATCGCTTCGCGGAGATCCTTCGCTGACGCTCAGGATGACGGCAAAGGAGCTTTTGTTGTCATCCTGAACGAAGGCTGCCTCAGTGAAGGATCAACGCGGAGCGATTTTTTTGTGTTTATCGACCCCCCTCTTCAGAAGACGGGGAACCGCCGGGGAGGGGGCTACGGCTGGTCAAGGGCGCCGCGGAACGCGCCGCCAATAGGCAGTCGCGATGCAAGCCAAGGTGATCCTTATCGGCGCGGCGCGGGGCGTGGGACAACTGACCTACGCGATTCCGCCCGCGCTCGAGGGCCGCGTGGAGTGCGGCCATCGGGTGATCGTGCCACTGCGCTCGCGCCGCCTGACCGGTATCGTGACCGAAGTCGGCGATGGCCTGGAGGCCGGCGCCGGCGCGCTGAAGCCGATCCTGGAGCTCCCAGAGTCGCGCCCGCTCTACGACCGCGCCCATCTCGGCCTGATCGAGTTCATGGCCTCCTATTACATGGTGGCGCTGGGCGACGCGATGCAGAGCGTGGTCCCGGCCGCCGCGCGGATCGAGTCGCGCAAGGTGTTCCGGATAGCTGCGGCGCCCGACGCTTTGCGCGCGGCGACGCTGGCCCCGATGGAGCGCGCGATCGTCGAGGCGCTCGGACGCCGCGCGATGACCGCGCGCGAACTCGCGCGGCTGGGCGAGCGGCGCGAAGTCGTCTCCGCGCTCGCGGGGCTGGTCGCCGAGCAAATCGTGGAGCCCGGAGAAGCCACCCGCGGACGCCATCGGAGCGCGAGCGCCGTGCGGCTTGCGCCCGGCGGGGCGGCGGCGGTAAAACTTCGCGGCGTCAAGCAGCGTGAAATCGTGCGCCTGCTGGGCGAGGCCGCGCCCGAGGCGCTCGCGCTCGAAGACCTGGAGGAGCAACTGCCGGGTGCGCGAGTCACGGTGCGCGCGCTCGCGGAGCGCGGAGTGGTCGAGGTCGAGTCGGCGCCGCGCGCGGGTGCGATGCAATATCCGGGTATCGCGGACGGCGCTGGAGATCTGTCCGACGCGATCGGCGGCGGCGGCGATTTCGACCTGATGCCCGAGCAGGCGGCCGCGATCGAAACGATCATGCCCGCCGTCATCGATGCGCGCGAGGCCGCTTTTCTTTTGTGGGGCGTGACCGCCAGCGGCAAGACGGAGGTCTACCTGAAGCTCGCGGCGGCGGCTCTGGAAGCGGGCCGGCAGGTTCTGTTGCTGGTGCCGGAGATAGCGCTCGCGGATCAGATCGTCCGATCGTTTCGCGCCCGCTTCGGCCCGCTGGTGGCCGTGGCGCACAGCGCGCAGAACGTGGCCGAGCGATGGGCCAGTTGGATGGCGGCGCTGGGAGGCCAGGCGCGAATCATGATCGGTCCGCGCTCGGCGATTTTCGCTCCGCTAAGCGGCTTGGGGCTGATCGTGGTCGACGAGGAGCACGACCCCGCCTACAAACAGGAAGAAGGAATTCGCTACAACGCGCGCGACCTCGCGGTGGTGCTCGGACGGCTCGCGCAATGCCCGGTGGTGCTGGGCTCGGCAACGCCGTCGTCGGAGTCGTTCTACAACGCGCGGCGCGGGCGCTATCGGCTGCTGCGGATGGCGCGCCGGGTGATGGAGCGGCCGATGGCGGAGGTCGAGATAGTCGACCTGCGCGCGGAATTCAAAAAGGACGTCGCGCGCGAAAAAGACGGCGCCAAGGGCGGCGCCGCGAAGCTGTCCGACCAGCCGCAGGCGGTGCCGCTCTCGGCGCCGCTGCTCGACGCGCTGCGCGCCAATCTCGCCGCGGGCGGGCAGAGCGTGGTGTTTCTCAACCGCCGCGGCTTTCACAACTTTTTGCAATGCCATCTCTGCGGCGTGGTGATCTCGTGCGGCAATTGCAGCGTCAGCATGACCTTCCACATGCGCGACCGTTCGCTGCGATGCCACTGGTGCGGCGCGCGCACGTCCGCTCCGGAAGCCTGTCCCGAGTGCAACGGCTTCGGCCTGGTGGGCCAGGGCTTCGGCACCGAGCGGCTGACCGAGGCGCTGGCCGCGATGCTGCCGCAGGCGCGGATCGAACGGATGGACAGCGACACCAGCGGGCGGCGCGGGATGCGCCTGGAGCTGATCGAACGCCTGCGCCGCGGCGAGATCGACGTGATGGTCGGCACGCAGATGATCACCAAGGGCTTCGACTTGCCGGGGGTGACGCTGGTCGGCGTGGTGCTCGCCGATTTGGGGCTCAACCTGCCAGACTTCCGCGCCGCCGAGCGCACCTTTCAACTGCTGACCCAGGTGGCGGGGCGCGCGGGCCGCGGCGAGCGGCTGGGGCGCGTGCTGATCCAGACCTACGCGCCGCATCACTACAGCATTCGCGCCGCGCGCGACCAGGACTACGAACGGTTCATCCGGCGCGAGTTGCGCTTGCGCCAGGAACTGGGATGGCCGCCGTACTCGCGGATGGCGCTGGTGCGAATCGAGGGGGCGGAAGCGGGCGCGGTCGCCGCGATGGCGGAGCGCGCGGCCAAGGCGCTGCGGGGTTTAACCGAGGTCGCTCACCTCAACAAGGGCGTCAAGGGCGACGCGATGCGCGTGCTGGGGCCTGCGCCGGCGCCGATCGAGCGGCTGCGCGGGCGCTATCGATGGCAGGTGGTGGTGAGATCGACCGAGGCGGCCGCGATGCGCGCGGCGCTCGGATCGATGCAGGCCGAACTGGGCGCGCGCGAGGCGCGCGGCGGGGTCTTCATCGGTATCGACCTCGACCCGGTCAACATGTTGTGAGCGGCCGCGGGTGTTGGTGAAAACCGGGGGCGCGTTTGATAAGGTGCAAGGCCACCCAGGAGAATTTCATGATTGACCATTCCAGCATCGAGAGCCTGACCGCAGCGGTGCAGCGCTATTTCGACCTCATGTACGACGGCGACACGTCGCGCTTCGATCGCGTTTTTCGTTCGACCGCGCAGCTCCATGGGCTCCGCGACGGCAAGATGGCGATGTTCACCGCCTCGGGTTACAAGGAGTTGACCGCCGGGCGGCCGTCGCCGAAGTCGCTCAACGCGCCCCGCGAAGAAGAGATTCTACTGATGGACTTTGCGTCCCCCACGCAGGCGCTGGTGAAGGTACGGGTCAGGATCAACAAGACCGTGTACGTCGATCATCTTACCTATCATCGGGTCGATGGGGAGTGGCTGATAAGCTCCAAAGGCTATCACGTCGAGCGCGCCGACTAACCGAATCGGGCGCAAACCGAAGCTGAAAATTTTGGCTTTAAAGCTTTTCGATCCGGACCGCGGTGCCGTAGGCCGCGATCTCGCTCATAATGTCGCCGATCTCGTTGCAATCGAAGCGCATCGCGAGTACCGCGTTGCCGCCCTTCTCCGCCGCAGCCATCCGCAGACGGTCGATCGCCTGTTGGCGGCTATCGGATAGCAGCTGGGTGTAGCCGGCGACCTCGCCTCCGAATATCGTGCGCAGGCCCGCGCCGAAGTTTGAAAAAGCGTTGCGCGCCCGGCAGATCAGGCCAAAAACTTCGCCATATACGGCCACAATCTTGTAACCGGGGACGTCGTTCATGGTGGAGACTAAAACGGTGTCATTATCCATAGACCAACGATAACCACGATAAACGCCGCTGGCAATGTCAAAACGTAAATCCGCGCCACCCGAGCGCCAAGTTCAAGGCCTCGGCGAAAAGATGCCGGAAGAAGTTGCTAAAATGGACCTGATGGCGGAAGCGACACCGATAACGATCCCCGAGCCGCATGCAGTGTTCGAGGCGGTCATGGAGGACGGCGCGATCATCCGGATACGCCGTCACGGGGTCGCCGACGCTCCGCGACTGGTGTTGAGCCACGGTAACGCGCTGGCGATCGACGGCTACTTTTCGTTCTGGGGACGGCTGCTCGATCGCTACGACGTGATCGTTTACGACTTCCGCAATCACGGCCAGAACCCGCCGCATCGTCCCACCCATCATCAATGGAAAAGATTCGTGCAGGACGACGAGCGCGTCTGGCACGCGATCCGCGAGCGATGGGGCGCCAGGCCGATGGCCGGCGTGTTCCATTCGCTCTCGGCGGTGACGGCAGTGATGCATACGCTGGAGATTGGCCGGCGATGGGATCCGCTGGTGCTGTTCGATCCGCCGATCCATCCGCGCGACGGCCATCCGTTGCAGACGGTCCAGATATCTCACGAAGGAGAGATCGCGGCGCGCGCCCGCCGCCGCACCGAGCGCTACAAGGACCCGCGTGACCTGGCGGAACTTTTCGCTCACGTGCCACAGTTCAAGCGCTGGCGCCCCGAGGCGTACGAGTTGATGGCCCGCGCGACGCTCAGGCGCGACGACGCCGCGGGCGATTGGGTGCTCGCCTGCCCGCGCGAGCTCGAGGCGCATGTGTTCGAGAGCAATCGCGACGCGACGATATGGCCGCGGATGAAAAATCTGCCGGTGCCGTGCAAGCTGATTTGCGGCGACCCCGCAAGCGAGCACAAGCAGCCGCCGGCGCTGATCGGGCGCGCGATCGCCGAGGAGACCGCGCTCGAGTACGAAGCGATCGCGCATACCACGCACTTTCTTCAACTTGAGCGTCCCGAGGAATGTGTCCGCGCCATGGAGCCGTTCCTGCGCAAGCACGGGTTTATCGAATAAGGCGCCCGCGAGGCGCCAATTGCGCGCTTGGGGCCGTCGGAGCGCTCTGATAGATTTCGTTTCACCGGTTACTGAAAAATTTCGCCCTGAAAACAACTGCCGCAAACAATTAACGATGGCGCTCCTCAACATCCGCAAATTTCCCGACCCTGCGCTCAAGGATCCAGCCAAGCCGGTCGCCAATATCGACGGCGGCCTCGCGAGCTTTATCGAAAGCATGGTGCAGACGATGTACGCCGCGCCGGGTGTGGGGCTGGCCGCGCCCCAGGTCGGCGATTCGCGCCGGGTGGTGGTGCTCGACACCGACCATCAGAACCCCGGCAAGAAACTGCTCAGGCTTATCAATCCGAAGGTCGTCGAGGCCGAGGGCTCAGTGATTTGGGAGGAGGGATGCCTCTCGGTAATCGACTACACCGCCGACGTCAAACGCGCCGCGCGCGTGCTGGTGCGCGCGTGGACTCCGGATGAGAAGGAAATCGAGATCGAGGCGGACGACCTGCTCGCAGTGGCGTTGCAGCACGAGATCGATCACCTCGATGGCAAGCTCTTTATCGATCGCATCAGCCGTATCAAGCGCGAATTGTATCGGCGCAAACTCGCCAAGCTGATAAAAGAGGGCAAGGCCGATGGCCAGCGGCCCTCCAGTGTCCGGATCTGAAATCGCAACCCCATTGAGAATCGTTTTTATGGGCACGCCGGCGCTGGCGGCGCACATTCTGGAGCGCCTGGCCGACGCTTGCGGCGAGGCGATGCGCGCTGAGCTCCAGGGCCCAAGCTTCGCGATCGCGGGCGTGGTTACGCGTCCCGATCAGCCACGTGGGCGCGGGCTCAAACTCGAGCCGAGCGAGGTCGCGGTGGTGGCGGCGCGCCGCGGGCTTCCAGTGCTCAAGCCGGCGAAGATTCGCACGGCGGAATTTCTCGGCGAGTTGAGCGCGTTGAATCCCGACTTGCTGGTGGTCGCGGCCTATGGCCGAATCCTGCCCGATCCGGTGCTCGCGGCGGCGCGAATCATGCCGGTAAACGTTCACGCCTCGCTCCTGCCGCGCCATCGTGGAGCCTCGCCGGTCGAAGGCGCGATTCTCGCCGGCGACCGCGAAAGCGGCGTCACCATTATGCGCGTGACCAGCAGGATGGATGCGGGACCGACGCTGCTCGCGCGCGCGATTCCGATTGCACCCGGCGAAACGCAAGCGACGCTGAAGGAGAAGCTCGCGGAATTGGGCGCGGCGGCGCTGCTCGAGGCGTTGGAGAAACTCCGCCACGGGCAACTCGTCGAGACGCCGCAGGACGAGAGCCTTGCAACCTACACCTCGCCGGTGAGCAAGGCCGACGCGGTTATCGATTGGAGCGCCGACGCGGCGCGGATCGAACGGATGGTGCGCGCGTACGATCCATGGCCGGTCGCGCGCACGCGGCTGGGCGGTGATGAGCTGCTGATATGGCGCGCCGCGCTCTACGATTCGGTTCCGCCGGCGGCGGCCGAATCGTCAGATGCGGCCGCTTCGCCGGGCGTCGCTCCCGGCACGATCGTGCGGATGAAGCCTGACGTCGCGGTGCAGTGCGGGCGCGGACGAATCGTACTCACCGAGGTGCAGGCGGCGGGGCGCAAGCGGATGGGCGCGGCGGAGTTTCTCCGCGGGCGGCGCGCCGTCCCAGGCGAGCGCCTGGGATGACGCGCCGCCCGCCCAACATTTCGCGCGGGCGCAGCGGCGCGGATGCGCCGGCTGCGCCCGCGCGGGGGCACCGGGGCAACGCACCGCCGGGCGCGAACGCGCCCGGCGGTGCGTTGCCGCCTGCTGGCACGGCGCAGCCGCTGGAGCGCGGCACGGCGGGCCTTGCGGCCCGGCGCGCCGCGCTCGAAATCCTGGTCCGCGTGGAGAGCCGCGCGGCGTTCGCCGACGTGATGCTCGGCCATCGCCTCGCCGCTTTCGCCCCGCCCGACCGCCGCCTGCTCACGCGGCTGGTGCTCGGCACGCTCGCCTGGCGCGGGCGATTGGATTTCGAACTGGCACAGCTATGCGCGCAGCCGCTCGAAAAACTCGAACTTGCGGTGCTCAGTGCGCTCAGGCTCGGGCTTTTCCAGCTGCGCCATCTGACCCGGGTGCCGGCGCACGCCGCCGTCGACACCGCCGTGACGCTCGCGCGTGAGGCGGCGGGGCGGGGCGCCGGCGGGCTGGTCAACGCCGTGCTGCGGCGCGCCGCGCGCGAAGTGGCCGCGATGCCGGATCGGGTGGCGGACGAGGTTGGATATCTCGCGGTTGCGTGCTCGCACCCGCGATGGCTGGTGGCGTGCTTCATCGAATGGTTCGGCGTGGCGCGGGCCGAGGCGTTGATGGCGGCCAACAACGAGGCCGCGCCGAACGTGATGCGGCTTAACCTGGCGCGCGGCGCGCGCGCAGAGATCGTTGCGCGGATGACTGCCGAAGGAATCGGGATACGCTCAGGCGACCACCTGCCCGAGACCGCGGTGCTCCAGAGCGCGGCGGATTACGATTCGGATTCCTATGGCGCCGGACTGTTCCATCCGCAATCCGAGGCTTCGCAACTGGTCGCGCGGATGCTGGCGCCGTCGGCGGGCGCTACGGTCGTGGATTGCGCCGCCGCGCCGGGCGGCAAGACGACCCATCTTGCGGAACTGGCCGATGCGCGCGGACGGGTGGTGGCGCTCGATCTGAATTTGCACGGGCTTAAGGCGGCGCGCGACCTCGCCCGCCGCCTCGGCCATCGCAATATCTTGTTCGCAACCGCCGACCTCGCCGCGGCGCCGCCGCTGCGGATCGCATCCGCGGGTTTCGTGTTGCTCGACGCGCCGTGCACCGGCACGGGCACGCTGCGGGAGCATCCCGAGATACGCTGGCGCCTGGCGGCGGACGACTTTCGCCGGATGGCGGAGTTGCAGCGCGCGATGCTCGAGAACGCGGCTGCCCTGGTCCGGCCGGGCGGGGTGATCGTGTACGCGGTGTGCAGCGTGGCGCCGCAGGAAGGGCCGGGCCTGGTACGCGGCTTTCTCGCGGAGCATCCCGAGTTCACGCTCGAGCGGCCCGAGACTGCGCAACTCGCGCGCTGGCTTCAAAGCGACGGGACGCTGTCGACCACTCCCGAGCGCGGCGGCCTCGACGGATTTTTCGCCGCCCGGATGCGCCGGCGATGAGCGAGCCTTTTGCCGCGCGCCGCCCGAGCCGATAGTCTTTGCCTATGGGACTCGAGCACAAGATTGCGCCGTCGATCCTGTCGGCTGACTTCGCGCGCCTGGGCGAGGAGGTTCGGCGGGTCGAGGAGGCCGGCGCCGACCTGATTCATTTCGACGTGATGGACGGCCATTTCGTGCCGAACCTCTCGATCGGCGTGCCAGTGCTGAAATCGCTCCGCACGATAACCCGGCTGCCGCTTGACGCGCATCTGATGATCTCGGAGCCCGCGCGCTACCTGCGGGCATTTATCGAGGCCGGCGCCAATTCGATCTCGGTGCACGCGGAGGTCTGCGACGATTTGGCGGGAATCGCCGCGCGCATCCACGAACTCGGCGCGCGCGCCTCGGTCGCGATCAATCCGGAGACGCCGGTGGAGCGGGTGCTCGCCGCGGCCGAGCATCTCGACATGATCCTGGTGATGAGCGTGCATCCGGGCTTCGGCGGGCAGGGTTTCATCGCCGAGAGCCTGGAGAAGCTGCGTGCGGTGCGGCGCGAGATCGAACGGCGCGGGCTCAAGGTCGATGTCGAGGTCGACGGCGGGATCAAAATCGACAATATCCGCGCGGCGGCCGAGGCCGGAGCCAACGTTTTCGTGTCCGGGTCGGGAATCTTCGGCCACGAAAACTACCGCACGATAATCGCCGAGATGCGCGAGCGGGTGGCGCGCGCCTGACGAGGGGGCCGGGCGGACGGCTCGTTGAAGCACGCGCGCGCCGGCCTTCGCCATCACGGCCGCTACCGCAGCGCCGCCCAGTCCGCCGCCCACGACGATATCGTACTCCGCCTGGCTCATCGCGATTCTCAAGCCGCGGGCAAAAATCGCGCTTACTTCACGTAGAGGAAAATCCCCTCGTAGATGAGCGCCGGCTTGTCCTGTCCCACCACCTGGACCTGGGTCTCCATCGTGACTTGCGTGCCCTGCGGCTTCGGTTCGACCGCGACCACGCGCGAGCGCGCATGCACCTTGGCGCCGGCCGGCACGGGCGAGATGAAGCGCAGCTTGTTCGCGCCGTAGTTGACCACGTTGCGGAAGCTGGTGACGTTCCACTCGCGCGGGATCTCGAAGGCGGGTATGAGGCTGAGCGTCAGGAAGCCGTGCGCAACCGGCGTCTTGAACGGGCTTTCGCGCTTAGCGCGTTCGACGTCGATATGGATCCACTGATGGTCGCCGGTCACGTCGGCGAACTGGTTGATCTTATCCTGGGTCACGTCGATCGGTTGGCTCCAAGCGCTGAATTCCTGGCTGACCTTCGAGCGAAGTTTCTCGACGTCGTCAAAGCGGATGTTTTCCATGGCCGTCCTCCGTAAGGATATGCGCCGTAGCGATATGCGATTGTTCTAGCTTTGCAGGCGCCACTAAGGCAAAGCGCGAGTCTCGAGAAGTATTGTTATGCGTGCTGGACGCCTGGTGCGGCTTTGGCGGATGCGCCGGCGGTCGCGTCCCGGTTTTGCGCTGCCGCGGGCTTGCGTGCACGCGCAAGCCGCGTCTTGAGCGCGGCTTGCGCTCCCGGCCCGGGAATCATCCTTGCGTCGAGCCATCCGATCGCACGGCCGTCGCGGCTGGTGACGCGGACTTCGATCGGCTGGGCGTTCGCGCGATCGACCACGATCACCGGAACCCGGCCGGGTCCGACCACCCACTGATCGCCCCACTCCCGCAGCGCCATCAGAACCGGAAACAGCGCGCGGCCCTTTTCGGTCATCCGATATTCGATGCGGCGCGCGGCGCCGGAAGCGACGGTGCGCTGCAGAATTCCGCGCGCGACCAGCTTTTTAAGCCGCGCGGCGAGGATATTGCGGGCGATTCCGAGATTGCTCTGGAACTGGTCGAAACGCCGCGTGCCCATCAGGGCCTCGCGCACGATCAGGAACGTCCACCACTCGCCGATCTGCTCGAGCGCGCGGGCGATCGAGCAATTCATGTGAGCGAAGGTCTTGCGCCGCATCGGCGAAGCCTAACACCCTACGTTTCATCATGCAACTTATCTTGACCGAGGAAGCGCCACAGAAAACTGGCATCCGGCGCTTCCTTGCGACCCCCACCCGAGTCGGAAGCGCGCGAACCCAATCCGGCCACTCTCAAGCGTTTCGATTACGCCGCCGCCTGCGCACGCCGCGCATAGTGGGCCGCGATCTCGCGTCCGATCATCTCGACCTGCCCCGCCCAGGCCTGCGGTTCGGCGACCGGCCACAGCACGAACTTGTCCAGGCCCACCGCGACGTACTGGTCGACGCGCTCGATGATGTCCGCGGGCGAGCCGAACACGGTGCGGCTGAAAAACTCCTCGCCGCCGCGATCGAGCGAGCGCACCACCGGCTCCAGGTCGGCCTTGGCCCGCTCGCGCGTCGGTCCAAGCCGGCAGAGCAAGATGAGACCGGACTCGATCCGTGCGTTGGCCCGACCGTACTCGGCCGCATAGCCACGGATGGTGGTCATGTTGCGCGCGACTTCTTCCGGCGTGAGGAACGACGCGAAGTAACCGTCGGCCATCCTCGCCGTGCGCCGCAGCGCGCCCTCCGACTTGCCGCCGACCCAGATGTCGATCGTGCCCGAGTCATTGTTGGTGCGCCGCGCCGGATGCGGCTCGAGCGTCACGTTGTCGAAATTGAAGAAGCGGCCGTGATGGCTCACGTTGGACTGCGTCCACACCTTGCGCAGCACGTCGACGCCTTCGTCCAGGCGCCGCCCGCGCGTCTCCAGCGCAACCCCGGTCGCCGCGTAATCGGCCAGATTCGCCCCGGTGCCGACCGCCATCACCATCCGCCCGTGCGAGTAGTAATCGAGCGTCGCAAACGACTTCGCCACCGTCAGGGGATGGCGCAGGTTGAGCAGCAACACGCTGGGGCCGAGCTTGATGCGCGAGGTGCGCGAGGCCAGCACCGCGAGCGTCGCGACCACGTCCAGCTCGGGCGAGGGCGACAGCAGATGGTCCGAAAGCCAGAACGAGTCGAGCCCCCATTCCTCGGCTTTCTCGGCGACGTGCACGATGCTCTCCGGGGTCGGCATCCCGAGCCGCCAAAGCCCGAATCCGACGCCGATTTTGACCTGCTTCATAGCCAATTCTCCTAACCAATTCTTCCTAACTAAGACGGTTCTCGCCTAGCCGGATAGTACCATAGCGGAGGCCCATCCGATCCGGTAATCTGTCGCCGGTGAGCGAGCTTGGAGTAACCGTACTGGGTGCAGGCGATGCCTTCGCAAGCGGAGGCCGCCTCCAGGCCGGCTATGTTATCGAGGCCGACGGCGCGCATCTGCTGATGGAGGCCGGGCCGACGCTGCTCGCGGCGCTCAAGCGCACCCGGATCAACCCGGCCGACCTTGATTGCATCCTCATCAGTCATCTGCATGGCGATCATTTCGCTGGGCTGCCCTTCCTCATGTTGCAGTACATGTGGGAGAGCCCGCGCAAGCGCGTCCTTACCATCGCCGGTCCGCGCCATCTCGAGCAGCGCACCCGCGCCCTCTTTCATAACATGTATCCGGGCATGAACACGCATCCGCTGATGCGCAAGCTCCGGTTCGTCGAGCTCGAGGCCGGACGCACCACCCGCGTGGGCCCGGCGCGTGTCGCCACCGTCCGCACGCCACATACCAAGCCCGACGTTTCGCTCGCCTTGCGGGTGACCGTCGGCGGCAAGTCGCTCGCGTTCTCGGGCGACAGCGGATGGACCGACGAGCTGGTGAGCATCAGCGCCGGAGCCGACCTGTTCCTTTGCGAGTGCACCTATTTCGAAAGCAACCATCTCGATTTCCATCTCAACTACCCGACCATCGAACGCAATCACGGCCGTTTCACGGCCAAGCGCATGATCCTGACCCACCTCGGCCGCGAGGTGCTCGAGCGCAAGGGCGACGTCGGGATGGAGATGGCCGACGATTTGATGAAAATCAGCGCCTGACGGTTTTGTGCCGCGCGCGCGGGCTGGCTATGCTCGTGGGCGGGCGGCCGTCGCTCGCGGGCCGAACTTCGAGGGGCTTTCGACGGAGTTCGATTCGGCGCGTGCGGGCGGTGGCTCGCCGCAAGCAACGAAAAAAATAAAGGAGCCTGCCGGATGGGTATCGCGGACGGCAAGCGCGCGCTGATAGTCGGCGTCGCCAACGATAAGAGCCTCGCCTGGGCAATCGCGCAGGAACTCAAGGCGCAGGGCGCGGAGATCGCGCTCACCTACCAGGGCGAGGTGCTGGAGAAGCGCGTGCGCCCGCTCGCCGAGTCGATCGGCGCGCTGGTGGTGGGCGAGCTTGACGTCACCAACGACATTCAAATCGGGCTCACGATGGCGGAGCTGCGCGAGCTGTGGGGCGGACTCGACATGCTGGTCCACGCGGTCGCGTTTGCCGACCGCGAAGACCTGCGCGACCGTTTTCTGACCGTCAGCCGCGGCAACTTCGCCAAGGCGCTGGAGATAAGCGCGTACTCGCTGGTCGCGCTGGCGCGCGCCGCCGAACCGCTGATGGAAGCGCGCGGCGGCGGCGCGATACTGACGTTGAGCTACCTCGGCGCGGTGCGCGCGGTGCCCAACTACAACGTAATGGGAGTGGCCAAGGCGGCGCTGGAAGCCTGCGTGCGCTATCTGGCGGTCGATCTCGGCGGGAAAAACATCCGCGTCAATGCACTCAGCGCTGCGCCCGCGCGCACGCTCTCGTCCTCGGCCATCCGCGATTACTTCACCATGGCGCACGAAGTCGAGGAACGCTCGCCGATGCGCCGCGGGATGAAGTCCGAGGAGGTCGGCAAGATGGCGGCCGCGATGCTGAGCGACCTTTCAAGCGGCGTCACCGGACAGACCGTGTATGTCGACGTCGGCTACAGTATCGTGGGCCTGTAGACGCCGCCAACAAGGGCGGCACGACACGCGCGGGGGCGCGAACGACCTTCTGATCGGGGCAACATCCTATGATCAGGAAAACATCCGACCGACGCATGCGGAAAAGACATCTGACAAAGGAGTAAGGCGATGGCGATTGTTGCAGTGCCCCAGCTCAAAGACAACTACGCCTACCTGATAGTCGACGAGGCCAGCAAGCAGTGCGGCGTGGTCGACTGCTCCGAGGCGGACAAGGTTCTGGCCGAGGTAGGCCGGCGGGGGCTCAAGCTGGTGGCCGTGTTGCCCACGCATTGGCATCCCGACCACGTCGGCGGCAACCAGGATTTGGTGCGCGCGGTGCCAGGACTGCGGGTCTATGGCGCGCGCGGCGAGGCGGGCCGCATTCCGGCGATGACTGACGAAGTCGATGACGGCGACGAAGTAGCGGTCGGTCCGATTGGTGGACGCGTGATTGGAATCCCCGCCCACACCAGCGGCCATATCGCCTACTATTTTCCCGCGCTCAAGGCGGTGTTCACGGGCGACACTTTGTTCATCGCCGGATGCGGGCGGGTGTTCGAGGGTAAGGCCGACACGATGGTGGCCTCGCTGGGGAGGCTCGCCGCGCTGCCCGACGATACGCAGGTCTATTGCGGCCACGAGTACACCGAGAAGAATCTGCAGTTCGCGCTGACGCTCGAGCCCAACAACCCGGCGCTCAAGGCGAAGTACGAGTGGACGCGCAAGACGCGGGGCGAGGGCAAGTTCACGATTCCTTCGACCATCGGCGACGAAAAGCGCTTCAACCCGTTTTTGCGCACCGACAGCGCGGAATTGCGCGCGAGCCTCAGGAAAATCGATCCGGCAATCGGCGACGAGCCGGTCGCGATCTTCGCAAAGACCCGTGAACTGAAAGACCGGTTCTGAGCGTGTCGCGGAAGTTTACAATTTCCGACTAAACCACTAGTAATTAATTGCGCCATCGAGGCTAAGCGCGCCGCCTGCTCCGAAGTGGCATCGGCGCGCGCGGCCAAATCGTGTGAGCCGATCGGCGATCGCGGCGGCGGGCAACCAATCCTTGCCAGGCGCGCGGCTGACCCCCGCGCGGCTGACCCCCCCTAAGCATTGGCGCAAGCGAGCAAAACGAAAAATAGGCGAAGACGGAGTGTGTTAGTAGATGCTATTTGTTGATGTAGGAAGCTCAATATGGATGAAATAAAGTTGATTAAATTCATTTGACATTCAATCGCGCTATATTCTATTATCCTCAACGTCAACGGTTCATTCATAACCTGTAGGAGAATGTGCTATGGCCTTGGCCCAGGTACTTCGTGCGCGGGAGATCGTGGTCCGCCAGCTTCGGGGACAGACTATGGTTGAGTACGCGTTGATTATCGCTGCCGTCGGTGTGGTCGTGTGGGGCGCGTACAACATTATGGGGCATGACGTCGGTTCGCTGGCGAACGGAATCGATTCGGCCTTGACCAGCGCTTAAGAGGGGATCGGCTGCTCGCGCATGCGACGGGTTGTGCGTCGCGTGCGCAAGGTTGTTGTTCAGCGGATCTGGCGAACGCGCGAGCTATTACGGACTCGAAAAACCCGCCTGATGAGGCGGGTTTTTGTCTTGTTAGGGCCGTTAAAACGAAACGATTCTGCCTCGAAATTCGGTCATCCTGACGGCTTCGATGCGCGGGCTTGCGACGGAATAACCTTCACACCAGCTTCCATTGCACCAGCGTCGCTTCGGGATGATCTTCGAAGACCGCTTCGACTTCGGCGTCGAACGTCGCCTCGTGCATCGGGTCGCCGAGCAGGTTGCCAACCATGCGAACGTTATCGGCGTCCGGGAGCTGTACGACAGCGATGATAAATGGTCCGGCCTGCTTCAGCGCCGGATGCACCGGGTTCCACGACCGCACCCAGCTATAGAGCCGCCCGCGGCCTGACACGCGATGCCATCCGAGGTCCTGGCCCTGGCATTTGTGGCAAATCCACTCCGGGCCGAACTGAAAGGTCTTGCAGCGGTTGCATCGCTGGACCACCAATTCGTGACGCCGCGATGCCTCCCAAAAGCCCGCGTCCATGCCGTCGCGTTGCGCCCTTGGCGCGGGCAAGCCTTCGGGGAGGTAGTAGAGCGACTTCTCAGCCATCCGAACGTTACTCCTCTTGCTGGCTTTCGCGTGGCGATTCAGCCATCTCGCTCAACTGTGCACGATAAGATCGCTCACTGGCGAAACCATCGGACCCGACGCCACCAGCGCGATCTTGGCGTCGGGCACCTGCGCGGTCGAGGTCCCGCGGCACTGGCGCACGGCTTCGTTGACCAGTTCGAGGCCGTGCATGTAGCACTCGGCGATATTGCCGCCGCTGGTGTTGAGCGGGAGCTTGCCGTGGGGCGCGATAAAGTTCTCCAGCCTGCACAGTTCCATCACGCCGTCGGGTTCGCAGAAGCCGTGCTCGACCAGGCTTATCGGGACGGCGCCACTGAAGTGCTCGTAGATCTGTACGACATCGACGTCGGCGGGGCCGATTTCCGCCATCTGGTAGAGGCGTGGCGCGAGCGTCCTGAAATGCGAGGAGGCGTAGTCGGGCGAGTTTTCGGCCGCGGCCGCGGCGCGATGCGGCGCTCCCTGCGCCGCCGCCATTATGTAGACCGGCTTCTGTTTGAGGTCGCGCGCGCGCGCGGCGCTGGTGAGGATCAGCGCGGCGGCGCCGTCGTTCTCCATGCAGCAGTCGTAAAGATGAAACGGCTCGACGATCCATCGCGAGCGGTCGTACTGTTCGCGAGTCAGCGGCCGGCCGTACATCACGGCGCGCGGATTGAGTTGCGCGTGATGGTAGTCGGCGAGCACCACCGCGGCGAGCGCGTCCTGGGTGACGCGATGCTCGTGCATGAAGCGGCGCACTCGCAGCGCGACCCATTGCGCGGGAACGAACAGCCCATAGGGCCACGCGTAGGCGGAGGGGCCGGAGACGGCGTCGACCGGGGCCGCCTGGCCGAAGCGGCCGAATTGGCCCTGCGCGAGCGCGCGGAACACCACCACGTATTTGGCATAGCCCGCCGCCACCGCTGCCGCCGCCTGCGCCACGGCGCCCGAGCCGCCGCCTCCGCCGCCGCCCCATACCATGCTCGCCCAAGCGTAGTGCGGAAGTCCCAGTGCGGTCGCCAGGCGCGCCGCGTCATTGCGATCGTTGCTGTAGGAGGCGAAGCCGTCGAGGTCGGTAACTTTGATTCCGGCGTCTTCGACCGCCTTCAGAATCGCTTCGCAGGCGAGCTGGAATTCGCTCACCGGCGCCTGGCCGCGCTTGTAGTACCGGGTCTCGCCGAGTCCGGCGAAAGCGACCTTGTCCTTGATGCTGTACTCGTCCACTTCGGCGCCCTACGGATTGGCGGCCGGCGCGTGCCCGAGCTGGCCGGCGTCGAGGCCCTGGAAATGCGGCAGCACCTCCTCGGCCATCAGGCGCATCGACTTGAACCACGGCTCGGGATTGTCGGCGTAGTCGAAGGTGAAGTGCAGCAGCGTGCCGAAGCCGCCGAGCTCCTTATACATCTGCGTGAGCTTGTCGCGCACCGTGCGCGGCGATCCGACCAGCCATCCGTGGTCGGCGAGATACTCGGGCGTGACCGCGTCGTCGCGCACCGAGGGATCGTGCTTGAGGTACTTGGTGAACTGGAAATCCGCCATGAGCGGCAGCAGGTACTCGCGCATCATGCGGCCCATCATGCTGCCGACGCAATTGCGATGCGCCTCCTCGTCGGTATCGGCGACGAAAATCTCGCGCACGATTCGCCAATCCTGCCGGCTCGGCCGCGCGCCGCTGCGCCGCGCGCCGTCGAGCACCGCATCCCAATGTGTGGCCACGTAGCCCGGGCTCATGTTGAGGCTAAGCGGCATGAAACCGTGCTCGCCAGCGAGCTTGAGCGTCTCCGAGCCGGGATTGAGGCCGGCGATTCCGATCGGCGGATGCGGCTGCTGCAGCGGGCGCAAATGATGGCCCAGCGTGCGGAGCATCGGACCCGGCACGTTCACGCTCCAGAACTTGCCCTTGTACTCGAACCCGCCCTCGCTCGCCCACACATTGAGCATGATCTCGAGCGCTTCGCGGGTCATGTCGCGGTTGACGCCCTTCATACCGTCGACGGCGAACAACTGCCAGTCGCTCGGCAGGCCGCTCGCGCCGATGCCGAGCATGTAGCGGCCTTCGGCGAGATGGTCCATGTAGGCGACGCGGCACGCGAGTTCGGCTGGATGATGGTAGGGCAGAAGATGGGCGCCGGGTGCGAGCTTGATCTGACGCGTCTGCATGAGCGCCTGCGCAATCAGCAGGTCGGGCGCGGGATTGGGCTCCCATCGCGAGGTGAAGTGCTCGCCAATCCACGCCTCGCTGTAACCCAGGCGGTCGGCCTCGCGCAGCACGGCGAGGTCCCATTGTTGCCCGGCCAGCAGGCCGCGCTCCGGCGGATGCGACGGCATCAGAAAAAGTCCGAGTTTCATAGCCTCTCCTGTCTCCGAGTGTCCAAAACGCCGTCGCCCTACTTCAGTTGCGAGAATTCCGCCGGCGTCATGATCTTGTTGCTCTGGCTGACCACCAGCGCGCGCAGCTTGGGAACGATCGCCGCGCGGCGCGGGTCGCGTCCCCATGCGGACCACTTCTGCTGGCGCTCGTTAAGATCGTTAAAGGCCCATAGATGCACCAGCTCGTTGAGCGGTCCGATGTCCGTCGACCAGTAGCCGAGCGGTTTGAGCCCATGCTCGGCCAACAGCGGCAGCAGCTCTTCCTTGGTGATCTGGATGTACTGCGGCGCGCCGCCCAGCACCAGCGTGTAAGTTCGAAGTTCGTAGATCATCGCGTACGTCTCCTTTTCCGCTGTCCTCTTATATCAGCGTTGGGGGCCTTTGGCTCCGGGCCATGACATCGCCGCGGCCAGCCCCTCGAGCGCGAGTCCGTAGCCGAGATCGTCGAGCATGAGGCGCTTGAGTTGCTGGGTTATCGCGACGCGCGCGTAGCGCACAGTGAGCGGCGGCTTGGCGACGATTAGCTGCGCGAGTTCCCAGGCGCGTGCGACCAGGCGCTCGCGCGGCACGACTTCGCTGACCACGCCCAATTCCAATGCCTCGCGCGCCGAGAGCTTCTGCCCGGTGAGCAGGAAGTAACGCCCGCGATTGGGCCCCAGCACCAGCGGCCATACCACGTGCACGCCGTCGCCGGGCACGATCCCGTTGGGAAAATGCGGCGCGTCCTGAAATGCCGCGTTCTCCGACGCGATCACGACGTCGCACAACACGGCAAGCTCGGCATGGATCAGCGCCGGGCCGTTGACCGCCGCGATCATCGGTACCTCGATATGCAGATGGTTCATCAGGAGGTACTTGGCGTCGTTGTAGATGTGATCCCAGGTCGTGGTGCGGACGCCCGCATGCGGCGCCGGCGCGGGCTCGCCGGTTGCGGTTTTGCCCACCGGAGCGCCGCGGCCGCCGCCGAGGTCGACCTCGGCGCAAAACGCGTCGCCGGTGCCGGTGATGATGACGCAGCGGTTTCCGTGGTCGCGCGCGACATCGTAAAAGGCGTACGACAACTCCTCGTGCGGCGGACCGCCCCACTTGAGCGGACCGCCCTCGCTATGCAGCGTCATCTGGATGATGCCGTCGCGGCGTTCCATCGTGACGTGCTGGTACTTGTTCTGGTATTCCTCGAACTTGCTCATGCCCTTTGTCTCCTGCCGTGCGGATGTGCGGATACGAATCGATGATGGGCCGAATCCTACTAAAGTGCGGGCGGCAACTGTTAGCCGCGCGCGCCAGTCATCTAACTGCGCGTGCCAGTAACGGCCCACCGCGGGCCTTGCCCAACGGCACCGGTTGGCAGCACAGTGGGAACGAAGCAGGGCTAATGCAGGTTAAGCAAGAAGAGCTGCGATGAATACCGGACGGCGCGAGCGCATCATCGACGAGCAGCAGGCGGTGGCCTGGATCGAGGACGGGATGACCGTCGCGATCGGCGAGCCCGCGCCGATGGCGCTGGTGCGCCGGATCGTGCGGCGCAGGGTGCGCAATCTTACCGTCGTCGCCAGCGGATTCGCGCTCGACATGCTGATTGCGGCCGGATGCGTGCGCAAGACCGTGAGCTACTACGCGGGCGGCGGGCCGGGCATTCCCGTATTGCCGTCGTTTCGGCGCGCGGCCGAGCGCGGCGAGATCGAGGTCTGGGAGTGCGAAGAGGGCATCCTGTGCGCCGGGTTGCAGGCGGCGGCGCAGATGCTGCCATTCATGCCGTGGCGCGGCGGGGTGGGCACCTCGCTGCCGCAAGTTAATCCCGACCTCAAGCTGTTCCGCGATCCGATTCGCGGCGAGGAATTGATCGCGGTGCCGCCGATCAAGCCGAACCTGACGCTGCTCCACGCGGCGGCCGCCGACGTTTACGGCAACGTGCGCCATCTCGGCGGCCCCGGATGGCTCGATCTGTTCCAATACCGCGCCGCCGACCGCACCGTCGTGCAGGTCGAGCAGGTGATTTCCAACGAGGAAATCCGCGCCGACCCGTGGGCCACGACGATCGCCGTTGCCGACGCGATCGTACGCGCGCCCTTCGGCGCGCATCCGTTTTATAGCCGCGGCTTTTACGTCACCGACGGCCCGCATCTGCACGCCTACCTGCAGGCGGCCGAGCAGGCCGCGGGCGGCGATCGCGCGGCGCTCGAAGAGTACTTGGACCGCCACTGCCGCATGCCCGAGGGCCTCGCGGACTATCTCGAAACGATCGGGATGAAGCGGCTGCTCGAATTGCACGAATACTGATCGCGAATTCCGATCCCGAATTCCGATCGAAGGAGCTACAGGTGGCGGAAGAAAAAAAATACTCGAGCAAGGCCATCGCGCTGTTCGCGTTCCTGCCCTGGCTGGCCTACATCTTCGCCTCCGCAGGCAATCATTGGCGCGTAGCGACCGCGGGCGGCATGATCATGTGCCTGGTTTATCTCTCGGTGCTGAGCCGGCAGGCGACGATCAAGCTGATGGACTTGACGACGCTCTTCTTCTTCGTCACCGCATCGATCCTGACGATCGGCCTTCGTTCCAACGTGCTCGCAACCTACCAGGTGATGATCATCTGGTCGTTCTACGCCGTCGCCGGATGGGCGTCGGTTGTTCTGGGCAGGCCCTTCACCGCCGCCTACGCGCGCGAGGAGCAACCGCCCGAGGTCTGGGACCTGCCGATCTTCCATCGCGTCAACTGGATCATGACGCTTTTCTGGTGCGGCCTGTTCAGCGTCAATGTCTTCTTCGGGGTGATTGCCGTGATGGTCGGCGGCAACCTCGGCCGGCTGGTGCCAGGATTTTTGATCCCGACGGGATTGCTGATCTACGGCTTCATCTTCAGCAGGCGTTTCCCGACGCGCTACGTGGCGCGCGTCAACGCCAGCGGCGCGGCGGCCGAGGCCGCCGAAAGCACGTCGCCCGCGTAACGCATACACCGGATCGAACGGAGCATCATCGATGGGTCGCAACGACAGCATGGCAGGCGAAGACGCCGTGCATGACGAATATGGCATTCACGAATTGATGGCGGTGTTCCTCGCGCGCGACCTCAACGACGGCGAGCTTTTACGCGTCGGCGTCGCGATGCCGGTCGCGGAGGCGGCGGTGCGCCTGGCGCATCTGACGCACGGCCCCAACATGGAACTGGTTTTTCTCGGCGGGCGGATGAACGTCGCCGACCTCGAAACCATCCCGATGCCCGCGTTCGGATGGGACCGGCGGGTGGTGCGCTGGACCGAGTCGTACAGCGACACCGGCCATCGTTTCGACCGGCTCAAGGACTGGAGCAACCATGTCTTCTTTATCGGCGGCGTCCAGGTCGACCGCTTCGGCAACACCAACCTTATCGGGATCGGCCCCGACTACCGGCGCCTGAAGTTCCGCGGTCCGGGCTCGGTCGGCACACCGACGCTCAGCACCCACGTCGGCCGCTACTACATCGTGCTCAACAGCCACAGCCCGCGCCTGCTGGTCGAACGCTGCGACTATATCAGCGCCTACGGATGGGGCAGCGGCGGCGCCGACGCGCGGCGCAAGCTGGGACTTCCGGGCGGCGGCCCGAAGTACGTCGTGACGCCGCTATGCGTGATGGACTTCGAGGAGGAGACGCGCCGGATGCGTCTCCGCTCGCTCCATCCGGGAGTCAGCGCCGCGACGGTGCGCGAGAACACGGGCTTCGAGTTGGTGATTCCGGCGTCGGTGCCGACGACCGCGCCACCCACCGCCTGTCGTCAAAATGAAGTTCTTGTCACTTGTCACCCGTCACCTGTCACCGAATTTGTGAGGCCGATTTACAGGTTGTTGTACCTGATCTACCGCCCCGGTTCTTCGTTGTGGCGCTGGGCGCGGCAGCGGTTCACGCTGGCCGGATTGTGCGTGGCGGGAGGCTGCCTCGTTGCTGCATCGGTCGGCACAGACGTGGAAAACAACGTCGTTTATCAGGAGTTTGCGCTGCTGCTGGCGTTGTTGATTTCCGCCTTTGTCGGCAGCCGGTTTTTCCGGGCGAAATTTTCCGCGAACCGCGTCATGCCCCGCTTCGGCACCGCCGGAAGACCGATGCCGTACCGCGTGCGGGTCAAAAATCTGACGACACGGGCGCAGGCTGGGTTGGCGTTGCTGGAAAATTTCGCCGATCCGTGCCCGCCTTTTGAAGAATGGCAGGCGTTTCAACGTGCCGAAAACAAGCGGCTCCGTCCGTTTCAGATCAGCGAGCGGCGGCGGAACAATCCGTTCCGGTTGGTTAATCCAGCGCAAGTGCAGGTGCCACCGCTCGCGCCGCACGCGGAAACGGAGGTGGCCGTGGAAATTCTGCCACTGCGGCGCGGAATCCTGCGCTTTACCGGCGTGACCCTGGCGCGGCCCGACCCGCTCGGGCTTTTCCGGGCGTTTAGCAGGTTTTCGCTGCCGCAAACGGTTTTGATTCTTCCGAAACGCTACTGGCTGCCACCCATCGCGCTGCCCGGCACGATGAAATACCAGCAGGGCGGTATTGCGCTGGCGGCGAACATCGGGCGCAGCGAGGAATTCGTCTCTCTGCGCGATTACCGCCGTGGCGATCCCGTGCGGCACATCCATTGGCGAAGCTGGGCCAAGGCGGGCAGGCCCATCGTGAAGGAATTCGAGGACGAATTTTTCGTCCGCCACGCCCTGGTGCTCGACACATTCACCGACGAACCGTACAGCGCGATCCTGGAGGAGGCGGTCTCGGTCGCAGCGTCGTTTGCCTGCACCGTGCTGACCCAGGAGTCACTGCTGGATTTGCTGTTCGTCGGCGCGGAATCGTATTGCTTCACCGCCGGCCGCGGCCTGGCCCACGCCGACCGGATGCTGGAAATCCTTGCCTCGGTCCGCGCGTGCGGTGACAAGCCGTTCGCCACACTCGAACATCTTGTCATCGCTCATGCACCCGTCGTGAGTGGTTGCATCTGTGTGTTTCAAAGTTGGGACGACGCGCGGAAGAGTCTCGTGGAAAAGCTGTGCGCCTTGCGCGTGCCAGTGCTGGTGCTGGTCATCGTGCCACCGGGCAAATCGAAGTTGGACGCAGGCCCATTGCGCGCCGCGCCGGACAAATTTCACGTGCTCGAAGTCGGGACGATTGAGGAACAGCTCGCGAAATTGTCATGACGGAAACCGCTCCAACGCCCGAACCGCGTGCCATAAAGACGCCGCCGTTTTTGCTGTTTGCGGTCCTGGCTTTTTGGGGTTGGCAATCAGGTCTGCTGCCCGCGGGAGTGATCATGGGAATCGTCCTCGAAAGCGCGCGGTTCGTCAAAGCCCGCTGGGAATTATCGGACACCGACTTCCGCCGCATACTGACTTTCTGTACGGTGCTGGCATTAGCCACGGCGATCTACGCCTTCACCTCCAACGAGGAGGGCGGCAGCTTGAGCGGCCTGCTCCGTGGCCCGGGGGCCGCCCAGAACGCCACCATCACCAGCGTGCGCGCATCCACGGCTTTTTTTCGCTGGCTGCCGATGACCTTGTTTCTGTTTGCGGTCGCGCAATCATTCAGCGCGCGCGAAAAGATTCCCTGGACGGCCATCTCGATTTATTCACGCCGGCGCGCGCAGCGGGAGCGGAAATCCAGCGGTACCCCGCCGCCCGGCGGCGGACTCAACGTGTCTTATCCCTATTTCATTGTATGCCTTTTTTCCGCCGGCATCCATTTGAACAACAGTGACACCTCGTTTTATTGGGGGCAATGCGTCTTGACCGGCTGGGCACTGTGGCCGTTCCGATCGCGGCGTCATGGATTCGCCGTCTGGGCGGGCACATTGGCGGCCGTGATTGTTCTTGGATATTTCGGCCAGAGCGGCATCGGCGCAATGCAGCAGGTTGCTCGAAAATTACAATCCGCAATGGTTCGCGCAGTTCCTGCGACAAAAAGCCGACCCGATGCACAGCACGACCGCCATCGGCCAGATCGGAAAATTGGAGTTGTCCGGGCAGATAGTCATCCGCCTGCAAACGGAAAACGACAAGACGCCGCCGGAGTATCTGCGCGAAGCCAGTTACCGCACTTACTATTCATCCAGGCAAAGCTGGTATGCGGGCAGCCTCGCGAAATGACTTTGAGAACATTCCATCCCAAACCAATCAGACGACGTGGATATTGTTGCCGGGCAAAACCAACACGGCATCGGTCAACATCGCCTGTTACCTCGACGGCGGCAAGGCGTTGCTGCCGTTGCCGACGGGCAGCGGCCGGCTGGAGAATCTGTACGCCTACATCCTTCAGGGGAACAGCGAAGGGGCAGTGCTCGCCGAAGGGCCGGGACTGGTCATCTTCGACGCGCACTACGGTCCGGGTGCGACGATTGATTCGCCGCCGGACACAGGTACCAATCGGTTGGATTTGACCGTGCCGACCAATGAAGCGCCGGCGCTTGAACGGGTCATTTCCGAAATGAACATCTCCGGCAAGGATGAATCACAAACCCTCCGGACCGTTTATGAATTCTTCCAAAACCATTTCACCTACAGTGTCTGGCTGGGGCCGGATAAATTGGCGACCACGAATGAAACGCCGCTGGCACGCTTTTTATTGACCAGCCGCAGTGGCCATTGCGAATACTTTGCCACCGCGACCGTGCTGTTGTTGCGCGAGTTGAAAATTCCCGCGCGCTACGCCGTCGGTTACCTCGTCCACGAAAAGTCCGGCCACGGCTATGTCGTGCGCGAACGCGACGCCCACGCCTGGTGCCTCGTCTGGAACGCGCAAACCAAAACGTGGGAAGATTTTGACACCACCCCGGCTTCATGGGTGGCGGAGGAAGGCAAGCGCGCGTCGGTCATGGCAGTGGCTTTCCGATTTCCGGTCCTGGGTCGGATTTCAAATTGCAAAGTTCCGCTGGGGGCAAACCAATTTGCGTAAATACATCCTTTGGGCGCTGATTCCCATGCTCGGCTCTGCTGCTGTATCAAATTATTTTCCGGCGTGGACGGCGGCGGCAGCCGGGGGCAGGCAAAAAGATCCGCCGCGGCCATTTTCTGGCCGGGGTTGGATTCGGAATTTTATCTGCTCGAAGGAGAAACTGGCCGCGCGCGGCGTGCCGCGGCAGCCCGGTGAGTTGCTTTCCGCCTGGCTCGAACGCGCGGTGGAGGAACCGGCGTTGAAGGATTTGCGCGGGCCGTTGCTGGAATTACTCCGTTTGCACTATCGCCATCGCTTTGACCCGCGCGGTTTGAGCAGACAGGAGCGGGAAACGCTGACGCGCGAGGTCAAAAGCTGTCTCAACACACTTTCGCGCCTGGCCGTTTCAAAATAAAACATGACGAATACTCCCTCTGCCGTGCGAGGGTATGCCGATTTGCAAAATTGCTTCTGGTCAATTTTCCTTAATGGAGGGCGAGTTTTGATACCCGCCCTCCCGTGGTTTCAGTCATTCAGGAACAGCTTCCATTCCGCGACGCCGTGGGCGTTGCGGATGAGTGCCGACACCGGCAGTTCCTTTGGTGCGCGCGGTGCCTTGAGCAGCTTCAGGCCGGCTTCGTGCGGCAGGCGGTTGCCCTTGCGGGTGTTCACCTGCTTGCTCGACCATACGAGGTTTTCCCACGTGTCCGGGCCGCCGCGCGAGCGGGGCACGACGTGGTCAAGACTGCCTTCGTCCGAACGCAGCAACACACCGGTGTATTGGCAGCGGTTGGCTCATCCTTTACAATTTGGCCATCAGCGTTCCTTGTCGCGTCGTAGCCTTGGCGAAGACGGGAGCCTTTAATTTTCGTAATCCGTCGATCGGACGCCAACCAGGATTCTATTGCGGGAACCGGCCGACGTACTGAGCCTGCTTTCAGTTCAGCCTTGGGTCAGAAGCGACTATTGGATTGACAGGTAGTGTCTTAAATTGGATTCTCCATCCCCTTGATTGGCGTGTCATTTGGCATGAAATTGCGGGATGCAGGTATAATCATCAGTCAAAAGTTGTCCAAACATTTGTCGTTACTATCTCAAAATGGTCTAAAGGAGCATTTGTTTGGGGCGGAATCACGAAAATCTTCTTAAAATTATTTACATCAACCCGAACAATTCCGCCGATAATTTCAGCATCATGCGGTAGAAAGTTGAGGTGGATCAGGATTGCCTTTATGTTGTTTATGTCTTTGGCTTTTTTGTCAACTGGTATATCTGTGGCGAAAGCAATTGAGCGGAACGCCAAGTTATATTCATGGCTATCAGAATGCCCGTCAATGTGCTCAGGAAGTTCTCTGAACTGTAAGTTCTCACCATTTGGCGACCTGTTTCCGTTGAATCCAAATTCAATAGCATCACCAGCACTTGAGGAAAAAAATCTATCGGATTTTAAGCTTGGAAATCCGGGAACACAATTTGGTTCCCAAACTGGGCTGCCGGAATTATTGACGAACTTAATAACAATGTTTGAAACGGTTAATGACACGACGGAGGATGCGCTGCCTGCCGGTAAAAATATCTGCACGGATTTATTTGGTGGAGAATTGGTCAAAAAGAGAACTTTTTCAAAACGAATAACATCGCTGCATAAATCCAACGATGCGGCGTATGGCATTCCGTTAGTGTATGAGTCCAATTCGACATTCTTGGCTCCTTTCACAATGATTTTTACGGAAGCAGAAACAGTCGAAATTGGTTGGTTTAATGGATTATTCTCGTTGATTTCATATGCCGTCCAACCGGCGTCTCCCATCTCAAAAACAATTCCAATAATTACGATCCATTCACCCCATGTCTTTGCGGAGTCCCAGAATCGCTTTGACCTTAAATTCTTGAACCATTTTTTCTCTGCGAATAATTCTATCACTAATCCAACAACAACGATTCCGCCGCCAATTAAGGCAAAGATAATCGGCCAGAAATATGATTGGTTGGCTATGCTGCCCATCGCGATTCCTTCATTGACGATTATTTTTGTTATCTGCGCTTTTATTTATTGGCTGATTGAAAAACGCGCAGGTCGCTATTGACACCATGAAAATGCTGTGCAAAATTCAAATCAGCTTGGGTGCGTAAGTTAATTGGCAAACTTGGCGTTCCTTACAATCGCAGATTGCGAGTCCGAGGCTCGCCGCATCCACAATGTTTATGCACTCGCTTTATCACCACCGCAGCGGCCCAAAGCAACGCTTTACGCGCCCATTGGGACTGAGACAGGCCGGAGCCTTCAATGGCCCGGTCTATCAATTTGCGCTCGTCCTGAGCCAATCTAACCGAGATTCCGGGCACTTTAGCCCTTGTTTTAGGCCTCGCCGAAAGACTCCGAGATCGAGATGCCCACCTTCTCCGCCACCCGCCGCAGTGCTTCGGGGAAGCTAAGGCTGTCGATCATCATCACAAACTTGAAGACGTCACCGCCAACGCCGCAGCCGAAGCAATGGAAAATCTGCTTGGCCGGGTGGACGGCAAAAGAAGGGGTCTTCTCCTGGTGGAACGGGCAAAGGCCCATGTAATTCGCACCGGCTTTGCGTAGCTTGACATAATCGCCCACGATCTTGACGATGTCAGCAGCCGCCCGTACTTCGTCCACCTGGCTCATCGGGGTCTACGAGTTTCCTCTCGCTCCTTTGTTTTCATAGACATTCTCGCTTTGTTCTCTTTCTTGATGCCATAAACCCGGTTTCACGCCAAGGCGCAAGATACGCGAAGGTCACAAAGTCGCACCACACCCACCCCTCCTCGTCCGAGGAGGGGAGCCCGGAGTTCCCCTCCTTGGATAAGGACGGGATAGGGGTCGTTAATTTCTGGACCGATCCTTTGTTTTCAATAACATTCCCGGATCGGTCGTCAAAAAACAGCTTTCCGTGGTCAGTCAAGGTGTTCGTTTCCGCGCGACAGGCCTTGGCTAAATGAAACAAACGGACCGCAATTGGTGGCGCATGGCTCGGTTTGACGCCTGTTGCCCCTTTATCGAGCTGTTTTTCGCTTCGTTTTTCGTTTTGAGTTCGTTTTTTCGAGCTTTTGTTGATTCCAAACGATTTGTTGAGTTCGTTTCCACGATTTTTGTATTTTCGCGAGTGGCGATAACGTCTCGTTTGGCGCGACTCTGCGGGAAGGCCGAAGGGCGGGGGATGTCATGGTCGTGGGTCACGAGAGAATACCCTAATTTCGTTCACTCCCGGTCCGCTTTCTCCCTGGGACAAGAAGACCGAGACCCGGCATGTTCCCGGCCTTCCTTCCCCCAAGGTCCATGGAGGTAGCCTATCTAGGAACGGGAGCGATTGTCAAGCACTTTGCAGGGAATGGTCGTGTGCGTCACGCAGGCGGGGCGATATCGCCGTCCGCCCTCTTCCAGTCAAAAGACAGCCGTCCCCTGGGGAGAGGCATGCAGAAACTCCAGACCCTCTCCCCTGGAGACTGTCTCAAAACTCATGGGGATGAATGGAAGTTGGCATGCTAAGCGAAAGGGCATGGGCCACGAAATACGCGCAGATTATGAGCAGATCGATTTGTTGCCGCAGTGCTTGGAGGACTGGGTGCCGAGGGATCATCCGGCGCGTTTCATTCGGGAGTTTGTGGATGCCTTGGATTTGCGCGCGCTGGGTTTTGTAGGGCACGAGAGCGAGGAGGGGCGGCCTCCCTACGCGAACGATTTGCTGTTGAAGGTATGGCTGTACGGGTATCTGGGACGGATCCGGGCGACGCGGCAGTTGGAGCGGGCGTGCCGGGAGCATCTGTCGTTAATCTGGTTAACGGGGCGGCACGCGCCGGATCACAACACGTTGTGGCGGTTCTGGGCGGCGAACCGCAAGGCGTTGCGGGGAGTGTTTCGGGCCGGGGTGAAAGTCGCGGCGGCGCAGGGACTGGTGGGGATGATCTGTCACGCCGTGGATGGGACGAAGATTCGGGCGGCGGCGTCGCCGCGGACGATGGAGCATGAGGAGGATTTGGAGAAGTTGCTGGCGCGAGTGGAAGCGTCGATCGCGGAGATGGAAAAGGCGGTGGAAGCAGCCGAAGCGGAAGAGGGAGGCGAGTACCGGCTGCCGGAGCGCTTGCAGCAAGCCCGCGAACTGCGCGCGGCGATTCGGGAGTCGCTAGGGAAGATGCAGGCGGCGGGGCGGGAGCATCTGCACCCGCAGGAGCCGGAGGCACGACTGATGCCGTGCGAGGGGCGGTTGCATCTGGCCTACAACGCCCAGGCAGTAGCGGACGCGCAGGCGGGCGTGGTGGTGGCGGCAACCGTGGTGAACGCGGAATCGGACAACGCTCAATTGGTGCCGATGCTGGAGGAAGTGCAAGCCAACCTGGGAGAGGTAGCGAAGGAAACGGTGGCCGACGGCGGGTATGCGTCGGCGGCGCAGTTGGGCGAGGCGGAGGCGCGTGGCCAGGAAGTGCTGGTGGCGCCGGGAGTGGAAACGGGCGGACCGAAACGAGGCGAGTTTGATGGCCGCCAGTTTGCCTATGACCGGGAAGCCGACGAGGTGATCTGTCCACAAGGGAAGCGCTTGCAGTTTGCGGGGATCAAGAAGAAGGGCCCTGGGCGGCCAGCGGTGCGCAGCTATCGCTGCACGCATTATGAGCAGTGTCCGGTGCGGGCGCTGTGCAGTGGGCGGAAAGATGGGCGGAGGATCGAGGTGAGCCCCCAACGTGGGGCCCTGCTGCGCCAACGCGCCAAGCGCCGCGACCCGCTGAAGCAGGCGCTGTTGCGACGACGCAAGGTGATCATCGAGCCGGTGTTCGCCACCCTCAAACAAGCCATGGGCTTTCGTCGCTGGACGGTGCGGGGACTGGAAAATGTGCGCACCCAGTGGGCCCTGCTCTGCGCGGCCTTCAACCTGAAGAAGATGTACCGGTACTGGGCCGCGGCCCAACTTACCATGGCCTGAGAGGTCACGAGGAGAGATTCTCCAGGGAGAGGGTAAAGGCAGATCCCGGCGGCCTACGAGGACTTTGTCCCTCGCGGCAGTCCCCCCGGTCGATTCTGTACTCACGCCCGGTCGAGTTCTGAGACGGCCTCCTTGGGGAGAGGGTGTCACGCTCTGGCGCTCTCATCAGCCGGAGCGTGACGGGTGAGGGGTCGTTTGGAGGATCATCCGAGCCAGTCGAGAGTCAAAACGCAACCACCAAAGCTAAAAGCAATTCAAACGGTAAATGGCAAAGGTCAAATGGCAAATGGTTTAGGATTTGAAAAATCGGCAAACTGCAAACCATTTGAATTTTGCCGTTTGCCGTTTGCCATTTGAATTCGCTCTTTCCGAACGCGACGAAGAAGCAAGTGACCCCTCACCCGTCCGGCGACGGCTGATGACAGCGCCGTCGCCGGACACCCTCTCCCCGAGGGAGAGGGCTGTCTCATCCCGTCACTGTCTAGCTTATCATTCTGGGCTTGACAGCCTAGCCCGGCTCGTGCTAACCTGTAAGGGTTGTGAACGCGTGTCTCACCTTCGGTGGGGACGGCTCGCCTGCCGCCCCTGCTCCTAATCTTCCAATTCATGGAGTTACTATGTCCTTACTCAAATCTACTTGTCCTACTCCCCAGCGGCTCGACGCCGCTCGGCGCAATTCGCAGCGCTCCACCGGGCCCCGCAGCGAGGCCGGCAAAGAGCGCATGAAAATGAACGCCCTCAAGCACGGCTGTGATGCCGCGCCCGAAAACGAGGCCGCCGTCATGCGCGCCTTGGGCGAAGATCCCGAACGGTATGCCGCCTTGCAACGGGAACTCGCCACCGCCTACGGCCCCGGCGACGCCTTCTGGGACCACCAAGTCGCCGACCTGGGCAAGCTCTACTGGCGGCGCAACCGGCTCGAGCGCATGGAGACGGGCCTGATGCGCCGCGCCCTCCAGGCGGTCGAGGAGCGGAAACGCACCCGCCGCGACCAGATCGCCGCTGCCACCTTCGATGCCACCAGCTCCCTGGTCACCGACCTCAAACTGCCCGAGCCCACCGATCCGTGCGCGCGCCTGCGCCAACTGCTCTCGCGGGTGGAGGGGATCCGCGAGCGGCTCAATCGGGAACGTGTCACGGGGATGAAACAACTCGTGATCCGTCAGTTTCTTGCCCCAGGCCGCGGCTGGCGGCCGGTGCGGATTGACGAACTGATGGGGATTTTTATCGAGTGGATCGACTTGAAGGAGAATAAGGACGAGCAAGCGTTCAACGACTTCGTGAACCAAGAGATGGGCGGCGCGGTGAACGTGGACATCCTGTGGCGGGAACTGCTGCGCCTGCTGGATGAGGAAATCGTGGCGCTGAAGGCGGCGTTCGAGGAGGAGGTCAAGGTGCAGGAGGAGAACGACGAGATCGAGCGGGATGCCTGCCTGGCTCCGGCGGGGGAGACTTGGGAGATGTTGACGCGGCAGGAAATGGCGCTCGACCGCTCGATTGACCGCAAGGTGAGGATTATCCTGACCCTGCGCCAAGAACATGCACGCCGGGGTGGGGGCGGTTCGCGAACCGCCCCTACGCGTGAGGCGGACGACCGCGCGGCCGAGGAACTGAGTAAGGTCGTGGGGCTGGACGCTGGGACAGAAAGTCCGGCAGAGGAAAACGCCCCGAAACACCAAAATCGCCGGAACAAAGCCAGGGAGTCATTGAAAACAAAGCACCGGCGGCAGAGGGGGTGCGCGCATGAGGCGTGGTGCGGGCGTCCCGCCCGCTGTGGCACGGGCATCTTGCCCGTGCCCCGCTGGGGCGGGACGCCCCAGCGACAGCGGCCGGGACGGCCGCACCACAGCTCGCGGGCAGAATGTCCACTCCACAGCGGGCGAGACGCCCGCACCACGGTTATCAGGGCAGGAAAACTGAGGGCTGATAGCTGACGGCTGAAGGCTGAGAACTAACGACGATCCAGCTTGAGTTTCACAAAGTGCGTCGAGCAAGAGATGCAAGGATCGTAGGTGCGGATGAGCTTTTCGCAGACCTGGGCAATCTCAGCTTCGGATTGGTTGAGCACGCCGGGGAGAATCGCCCTGAGGTCATCCTCCATGCGATGGTAATTCTGCGCGGTGGGAGGAACGATTCTGGCGAACTCCACGAGGCCCTGGTCGTTGATGCGGTAGCGATGATACAGCAGGCCACGCGGAGCCTCGGTGGCGGCGCAGCCTTCACCGGCGCGAACTTTCAGCTCGACCCGGCTCGCGGCAGGCTCACGATAGGCCTCGATGAGCGCAATCGCCTCTTCGCAGGCGTGGATCAACTCGATGGCGCGAGCGATGATGCCCATATAGGGGTTGCGGCAGGGCCACGAGACGCCGCAGGTGCGGGCAGCCTTGAGTGCTGTGGGCATCAGTTTGT
>CAVZDJ010000037.1:0-193025 GCA_963773975.1 uncultured delta proteobacterium | reverse complement strand
GAATTTGCGGGGGTTCGGAGCGTCCCACAACCGATGAGGGCTGCGCGGTGGTCATGCAACCGCATTTTATAGGTTATTTCCCCAACCCCCGCAAACCAAGCGCGCAGCGCGGAGATTGCCGAGCGCTCTGGACCGCTCGACCTGCGGCGCGCGCGCCGGTCATACAGATCAATAAAGATTAAAACGACGCGGGCGGCGAAAATGAATAGCTGCCGGACGGCCGCCGAGCGGCCAACCGGCCGTGGTTGCAAATTAAGATGAAGTTCAGGCTCTGCTTGAAGGTCGAGATCTGCTTGAAATTGGATGATCGCAGTCCCCCTCCCAACCCGGGCTTGCGATGGTTTACGCTACATGGGCCAGGCCGAGCCGCCGTGTTGCGAGAGATGATGCCGGAGCCCGGCCCCTGGAACAATCTCATGGATCCACTTGTCGCAAGCGCGACAAAAGGCGGTCTCCGCCCAAGGAAAGTACTTTTGCGAAGCGCTTAAGCCTGCGATACTTCTATGGTTTGATGCCGCTAGGCGAGGTGCATGATGGCTGAGGTCGAGGGCGCGAGTGCGCCTGCTGTGAACGGCGCCACCCGCGTCGAATATGAACTGCAGCTTTACTACTGGATGAAGCTTATCCGGGGCTTCGAGGACCGCGTCTCGCGGCTTCATCGGCAGAATAAGATTTTGGGCGGCGTCTATTCGGGCGCCGGCCAGGAGGCGATCGTCACCGGCATCTGCGCGCCCTTGCAGGAGGGCGACCTGGTGGCGCCGCTCCATCGCGACCTCGGGGTCTTCCTGATGCGGGGCGTCGACCCGGGACGCCTGATGGCGCAACTGATGGGCAAGGAAACCGGGCTCTCGCGCGGCAAGGATTCGTTCCTGCACGGCGGCGACCTCGAGCACGCCGTCTTCGGCTCGACCTCGATGCTGGGGTCGTCGCTGCCGGTCGCGGTCGGCGCGGCGCTCAAGTACCACATCAAAAAGGAAAACCATCTCGCGGTCGCGTTTTTCGGCGACGGCGCGGCCTCGCGCGGCGACGTACACGAGGCGATGAACTTTGCCGGGGTGCACAAGCTGCCAGTGGTCTTCGTCTGCGAAAACAATCGCTACGCCTACTCGACGCCGCTGGAAAAGCAGATGGCGATCGAGGACGTGGCCTCGCGCGCCGCGGCCTATGGTTTCAAGGGCCACGTAGTCTCCGGCAACGACCTGCTCGCCGTGGTCGAACTGAGCGAGCGCGTGATGAACCGCACGCGCGAAGGCGGCGGGCCCGTGCTGATCGAGTGCAAGACCTACCGCTACCGTGGCCATAGCGAGCACGACCCGGCGCTCTACCGCGACAAGGAAGAGCTGGTGGAATGGGAGAGCCGCGACCCGATCCCGGGCTACGAGTTCTTCCTGGAGAAGAAGGGCTACGACTTGAAACGCATCCGCGAAGAAGTGGACGAGCGGGTCCGCGCTGTGGTTCAGACCGCGGTTGATTTTGCCGAGCAGAGCCCGATGCCCAAGCCCGAAGAGGCGCTCGAGGACCTGTACGCGCCGTCCACCTCCTCCGGCACCTCCACCACCACCGGCGGCGGCAACCATCGCGGGTCGTGACTCGAGTCGTAACCATCGTCACGCGCGCAATACCGATACTCTAATCTCAACTACTGGAGCACGATGGAAGTCACCTATCTGAAAGCGATTAACCAGGCGCTGCACGAAGAGATGCGGCGCGACGACAACGTCTTCGTGATGGGCGAGGACGTGGGCGAACTGGGCGGCGCGTTCAAGGTCACCGAGGGGCTACTCGAGGCGTTCGGCGAAGAGCGCGTAATCGACACGCCGATCTCGGAGGCGCTGATTGTCGGCGCCGGAATCGGCGCGGCGATCCTGGGGATGCGTCCGGTGCTCGAGATGCAGTTCGGCGACTTCATCTCCTGCGCCTTCGACCAGATCGTCAACACGGCGGCGACGCTGCGCTACCGCCATGGTGGAAAGGCCTCGTGTCCACTGGTGCTGCGCGCGCCCTCGGGCGCCGGCGTGCATGGGGCACTCTTTCATTCGCAAAACCCCGAAGCGTGGTTCACCCGCGTCCCCGGACTCAAGGTGGTCGCGCCGGCGACGCCCTACGACGCCAAGGGCTTGCTGAAAAGCGCGGTGCGCGACGAGAACCCGGTCATCTACTTCGAGCACAAGCGCCTCTATCGCAGTATCAAGGAGGACCTGCCCGAGGGCGATTTCACCGTGCCGATCGGGCCGGCCGAGCCTGCGGCTGGAAGGCCGCGACCTTTCGCTCATCACATACGGCGGCACGATGCATCAGGCGCTCGACGCGGCGCGAATCGTCGAGAAGGAAGACGGGCTCAAGGTCGAGGTGCTCGACCTGCGTACGCTGCTGCCGCTGGACCGCGAGGCGATTCTCGCGACTGCACGCAAAACCGGGAAGGTTCTGATCGCGCACGAGGACCGGCTGACCGGCGGTATTGGCGGCGAGGTCGCGGCGATCATCGCCGAGCATGCATTCGACTATCTCGACGGGCCGATCCGGCGCGTCGCCGCGCTCGATACGCATGTCGCGTTCAGTCCGCCGCTGGAGGAGTACATCCTTCCCAACACCAACAAGATCGTCGAGGCGATCCGCGACCTCGCGGCGTACTAGGGGCAGAGGGCCGGCATGTCGATCGAAGTAATGATGCCGCAGATGGGCGAGAGCGTGGTCGAAGGGACCGTCACCAAGTGGCTGGTCAAGGAGGGCGACCGCGTCCAGGAAGATCAGCCGCTGTGCGAAATTTCGACCGACAAGGTCGACACCGAAATTCCGTCGCCGGGCGCGGGCGTGATCGCGAAGCTGATCGCGGCCGAGGGTGAGACGTTGCCGGTGGGCGCGCCGCTGGCGTTAATCGAAGCATCGGGCGCGGGAGCCGCTGCCGCCCCGGCGGGGGTGCGGACGCAGCCGAAGGCTGCGTCCGCACCCCCGCCCGTTCCGGGCAAGGCGGCTGCCGCGGGTGCGCCGCCCGCGGCGCGCGCGCAGCAGTCGCCGCCGACGCTGCGCGCCGTGCGGAGTGAACCGCGGCCGCAAGCGGCTGCGGTTCACTCCGCGGCGCAGGCACCAGCGGGCGGCGCGAGCGCGCCGCCCGCTGGTGGAAGCGGCGGAGCCGCTGCGGCGGCCCAGCCGGCCGCCGCAGCGGCTCCGCCTCGAGGCGCGCATGCGCCGGGCGCGCCCGGCGGCGTCGCCGCCGGCGCACATCGGCGCTATTCGCCCGTGGTGATACGCATCGCGGACGAACACGGTATCGACCTGACTCGCGTGCCCGGCACCGGAATCGGTGGACGTGTCAGCAAGCGCGACGTACTCGCTTATCTCGATGCGTTACAAGCGGGCCAGATTCAGCCGCCGGCGGCGAGCGGTGCGACAAGCGGTGTGACCAACGGCGCGAGCAATATTGCGAATGAGCAGGAGGCTTCATCGGGCGCGCCCGCGGCGGCCGCGCAGTTATCGGCGGCAGCGGCGACGCGGCCGAGCGCGGTGCCCCTCGCACTACCCGGCGCAGCGGGCTATCGGCCGCCGGTCTATGAGCCGCGCGAGGGCGACGTCGTCGAGCCGTTCACGCGGCGGCGCAAGCTCATCGCCGAGCACATGGTCTACTCCAAGACTCACTCGCCGCATGTGGGCACGCTGGCCGAGGTCGATCTGACGCGCGTGATGCGTTTGCGCAATGAGCACAAGGATGCGTTCTTTGCGCAGGAGGGTTTCGCGCTGACCCTGCTGCCGCTGGCGGCGGCCGCGACCGTGCGCGCGCTCAAGGAATTTCCGCGCATGAATGCCTCGGTGGTCGGCGATTCGCTGATCGTGCGCCATCAGATAAACCTCGGCATCGCGATGGATACCGAAGAGGGACTGCTGGTGCCGGTGATCAAAGCGGCCGAGGGAATGTCGGTGGTGGGCCTGGCGCGCGAGATCGAGCGGCTGCGGCGCAAGATCGCCGACAAGAAAATCACCGCCGACGACCTTGCAGGCGGCAGCTTCACGCTGACCAATCCGGGACGCGAAGGAAATCTGTTCGGCTTCGCGATCATCAATCAGCCGCAGGTCGGGATTTTACGCATGGGTGAGATCAAAAAGCGGCCGATGGTGGTCGCAGTCGGCGGCGAAGACGCGATCGCGATCCGCACGATGATGTACCTCGCGCTATCGTACGATCACCGCGTGATCGACGGCGTGCTCGGCAACCGCTTTTTGTACCGCGCCGCCCGCATCCTCGAGGAAGCCGATTTCGAGTTGTAGCCTGCGATGCGATCTCAACGCATTTCCCTGATAGTCGCTTCTTACGCGCGATAGGTTCAGGCGCTCTCGTCGTCGTCCCGCGCGCGCTTGGCCTCCTGCCATAGCATTTCGATCTGATTCGGGTTGAGCTTCGCGAGTTCGAGCTTGCGGCTGGCGGCGGCTTGCTCGACCTTCCTGAAGCGCTCGATGAACTTGTCGCAGGCGCGTCTGAGCGTCGTCTCCGCGTCATGGCCCACGAAACGCGGTGCGTTGGCCAGCGCGAGCATCGCGTCGCCCATCTCTTGCGCTGCGTGATCGCGGTCGCCGCGCGCAAGCGCCACGCGCGCCTCGCCAATTTCTTCGTCGACCTTGTCGAGCACCGCGGACGCCGCGGCCCAGTCCATACCGGTGCCTCGCGCCCGCTCGCCGAGTTTCTGCGCCCGCGTCAGTGCCGGCAGCGCGCGCGCGACACCGTCGAGCGCCGAGGTCGCGCCCGCTGCTGCGCGCTCCTGTTGCTTGAGCTTGTCCCAGTTCTGGACGACCTCGGCCGCGCCTTCAACGGCGACCCCGGCGTAGACGTGCGGATGGCGTCGCACGAGTTTCTCGCGCGCCCGCCGCAGCATCGCCGCCACGCTGAAGCTGCGGCGCTCTTCGGCAATATTCGCCGCGAACAGCACTTGCGCCAACAGGTCGCCCAGCTCGTCGTCGATTTCGCGATCGCCGCCGCGCTCGATCGCGTCAGCGGCTTCGTAGGCTTCCTCAATCAGATGACGAGACGCTGCGGCGAGAGTCTGTTCGCGATCCCACGGGCATCGCTGCCGCAGTTCGCGAACCACCTCGAGCAGGGCGAGAAATTCTTCGGCCGCACCGCGCGTCGCTGTATCATTCATGAATGGAACTCGCCCACGCGTGATCGTCCGACTGCTCGAGCGCTCAGGCTGCCTTGACCTGTACGTAGTCGCAGAGGCTGGTTGGTTTGGGAATGCGCTGGCCTTCCGCACGAAGCCCTTCGATATGGAACTCGATCGCTCCGTGGATGAGGCGCTTGACCTGCGCCAACGTGCGGGCCGCTGCGATACATCCGGGAAGGTCCGGCACATAAGCGGAATAACCCTTTTTGCCCTTTTCGATAATGACCGCGTACCGCATGTTCTTGGTCCTTTCGAATTCCCGCTTGCTTAAGAATACTCCGCAGAGTCTTCGGATGAACCTCTGCGGACGGGGCTCCGGCAACGGTCGCAGTTCCGGACTTGATTGGATGATGAAACTGTCGATGGCTGCCGCGCATTCGGACTACAAAGCAACCGTCGGCTTCCAACATTTTGACAAGATCCCGAATCTTCATCCGCTCATTCTTGCGGAGACCGCTGCTACGCCGGGATCACCGGCTGGATGACTTTTTCCATCAGAAACGCCGACAGATCCCGGATCGCATCGGCCGTGACCTCGTGAGCGCCGTCGTATTCGCGATAAGTGAGCGGCATCTTGAACGCACGCAGGTGCTCGATCGATTGACGCGCCTTGGCTACGTCGATCATGTCGTCGGCGCGCCCATGCTGGACCAGCGTCGGCAGTTGCGCGAGCGCGTCGCGATTGCCGGCGTGCTCGGCAAGCTCCTCGGGAAACCAGGTCGAAAGCGCGACCAGTGCGGCGAAGCGCTCGGGATGACGGATCGCCAGGTTGTAGGCCATCACGCCGCCCTGGCTGAAGCCGATCACGATTAGCTTGCGGCGATCGACGGGGTAGCGCTCGAGCGCGGCGTCCACGAAACGCATCAGGCGGTCGGCCGCGCGTCCCATCGCCTCCATGTCCGGCGGCGCTCCGATCCGCAACTGGTACCATCCGCAGCCGTTGACCGCTCCAATCTCGACTTCGACCGGGCCTTGCGGACATAGCGTCAGGCATCGTCCGCCCGCGATGTAAGGCGCAAGCCCGATCAGGTCGAGCGCGTTGGAACCCCATCCGTGCATCGCAACGATGGTCGGATGCGGCCCGTCGCCGGCCGGCTCGAAAGCGGCGTGAACCAGGTCCATGCGCAAAGCCTCCTCGATTCGAGTTCGCGCCATCATAGACCCGGATGCCGCCGCCCGCCAGTTGCGCACCGTGAAGCTGTCGGCTTAGCTGTGCGTTGCCGCGACCGTTGGGGCCGCGAATAGGGATTATGATGCGGGGTGTGGAAGACACGGTGGTGAAGCGCGATTGTGTCCCGCGCGAAAGCGCCGAGGGCGCGGTGCCAAGCGCCTCGCGCCCGCGGCGTGCGGTGTCGATCTGCGTTGTCGGGTCGCTGATGCTTGCGGCGCTGGCCGGCGTATGCTTGGCGGCGGACGTGGGGGCTCCGGCGGCAGCGCACACCGGCAAGCTCCCCGGATTGATCTCCGGCCTGCTGCTGCTAGCGCTGGTTGGCTACTCGATTTACATTTACGCCGCTCCGCTGTCGAAGGATCGCGACCTCTCGATCGTGTGGGCGCTCGCGATTCTGTGCGCAGTCGCGGTCGTCAAGCTTGCGCTGCTGCCGTGGTTCGACGGCTACCACAACGACATCTCCAGCTACGAGTCGTGGGCGCTCCAGATGGCTTCCCAGGGCCCCGCCGGCATCTATCGCGCCGGCTACTTCCTCGACTACCCGCCCGGCTATCTTTACGCGCTGTGGCTGATGGGAATCGTCGCGAATGCGACCGGCGCGGGGGGCGTGGCGCTCCGGATGACGGTCGAGGCGCCGGCGATGGTGGCCGATTTCGTGCTCGCCCTGCTGGTGTTCGTTTTCGTCCGGAGAACCGCGCCCGCGCGGCGCACCGCGGCGTACGTCGCGATGCTGCTGGTGGCGCTCAATCCGGCGCTCGGCTTCGATACGGTCATATGGGGCCAGAGCGATTCGGCGCTGACGGTCGTAATCATGTTGAGCGCGGCGCTGGCGCTCGACGGCGAATTCGAGCTCGCCTGGGCGCTCGCGGCGCTGAGCGTGCTGGTTAAGCCGCAGGCGTTGATGTACGTGCCGGTGCTTGGATTCTGGACGCTGCTCAAGCTGCCGTATGCGCAATGGTGGCGTTCGGCGCTGGCCGCCGCGGCGGTGTTCGTGGTGGGAGTGTTGCCGTTTCAGCTCGGCCATCCCTGGTACTGGATCCTGGAACTGTACCACTCGACCGCGGCGTATTATCACGAGACCTCGGTCAACGCGTTCAACCTGATGGCGTTGATCGGCGGGCTGCGCAAGCCCGACACCGACACCTTTGCGGGCTTGTCGTATTTCAGTCTCGGGATGGGGCTGCTCGTGCCGCTGTATGCGTTTATCGGATGGCGGTTTTGGAATGAGCGCTCGGCGCGCGGGATGATGTTCGCGATTTTCATCGCCGTGTTCGGATTTTTCATGCTCGCGCCGCGGATGCACGAGCGCTACCTCTACGCGGGCTTGGTCTTCGCCGCGCCGCTGGTGGTGGAGGGCGCGGAGATGGCGACTGTGTTCGCGATCCTCACGGCCACCTGCCTGTTCAATCTCGCCTACGTACTGCACGTTCTCGACACCGTCGTGTTTCTCGACTCGCGCGACGGACTCGCGATGCTCGCCTCCGCGATAAACGTCGGGGCGCTCGCGCTGGCGATAGACTACGGCTTCGGCCTGGCCGAAGGCGCGGGCCCGCTCTGGCGATGGCTCGCATCGCTCGGCAGGCGGCTCGACGATGGCGCGGCGGACGCCCGCCCGCGCCGGCGCGTTGCTTCTAAGGACGCCGCCTCGATCGAACGCGCACCCGAGCCGCTCGTCGCCATTCCGTGGTTGCGCATCGACACGATCGTGCTGGCGGCACTGGTCGCCGCCGCCGCCGCGACGCGGCTTTGGCATCTCGGCCTTCCGGCTGAGATCGTGTTCGACGAAGTCCACTTCGTGGCGCAGGCCCGGCACTACATCCGCGGCGAGCCGTTTCTCGACCCGCATCCGCCGCTCGCCAAGCTGGTGATCGCGGGCGGCATCGTGCTCTTCGGCGACCATCCGTGGAGCTGGCGGATCGGCAACGCGCTGGTTGGAATCCTGCTGGTCGCGCTGACCTACATGGTGGGGCGGCGGCTCTTCGCCTCGCGCCTGGCGGGCGCGCTCGCGGCCTCGTTCGTGATTTGCGACGGGATGTTCCTGGTGGATTCGCGCGTGGCGGTTATCGATATCGTCTATTTGACGCTCGCTGCGTGGGCGTACCTGCTGCTGTTCCGTTTCGCCGAATCGAGCGACCATCGCGATCGCCGCCGCACGTTGGCCGCGATGGGCGTGACGCTGGGACTGTGCCTCGGCTCGAAGCTTTATGTCCCGGCGATAACATTTCTGTTGTGCGCGGGCTTCATGGTCTGGTTCATCATGCGCGCCGAGCGCGCCGCGCCGCGGGCGGCGCGGATTCGGCACGCGGCCGGCGCGCTGCTGATGGTGGGATCGCTCGGTGCCTTGCTTTACATCGCCGTGTTCCTGCCGCATTTCTTCCTTGGATGGTGGGCGGGAATCGCGGATCTATTCCATTACTACAGCGACGTGTTGTGGTACGAGGGCAGCGTCAAGGCCGCGACCCATCCGTATTCCTCGCAATGGTGGACGTGGCCGCTGATGCTGCGGCCGATCGCGTATTGGCAGAATTTTCCGCCGCAAGGCAAGGTCGCGACGATCTGGGGCGGCGGAAATCCGCTGCTGTGGTGGAGCGCGCTCACGGCGATCACGATCACCGCCGTGCGCGCGCTGGAGCGGCCGAACCCGGCGCGCGCGTTCCTCGTGTTCGGCTACCTCGGTTATCTCGCGATGTGGATGCCGGTTGGACGCACGCTGTTCCTGTATCACTACATGCCGTCGGTCTACTTGGGTTACCTGGCGCTGGCGGCGATCGTCGCCGACGCGTGGCGGGGCGAGGCCGAGATGTGGGAATGCGCCGCGCTGCTGGTAACGATAATTCCGGCCTGCATGCTGGGACTCGGATTTTGGGCGGGACTGTTCCCGAGCGCGGCGCTGGCGTTACTCGCGATATATATGATCGCCGTCGAGATTGTTCCCGAGGCCATTCCCGATCTGGAGGCTTTGCGATGGGCGCCGCGGCTCGCCGCCGTCTTGTTTCTGATCGCGGCGGCGATCCTGTTCGTCTACTACTTTCCGATCTGGACCGGGATTTCGATCGATCGTGCGGGTTACTACAACCGGATGTGGCTGCAAGGGCCGGGGCTGCGCAACTGGATCTGAGTATATGCGCGTGAAGGCCGCCTTACTCGCGATGGCGATCGAATTCGCGATCGCAATCGCCTCGGTACCGCTTGCGAGCACTGTGGGCCACGGCGACTCGAGCGCGCCGCCCGCAAGCAGCGCTCAAGCGACCGGCGTTACCGCCGCGTCGCCCACCGCCAGCGCTATCGACGTTCCGGCCGGACCCAATCTGCTTTCCAACGGCGACTTTGCAACCGGCTCCGGCAAGGCGCCCGACAATTGGCGCACCGGCGGATGGAACGAGTCGCCGGCCTTCACCAGTTACGACTGGCTACACGCGGCGGGCAGCGAGCCCGAACTGGTCGTCACCAATCTTCAGCCCAACGACGCGCGATGGCTCCAGACACTTAGCCTTGGCGCGGGATGGTATTACGTCGGCGCCGAGGTGCGTACCGAAGGGGTTACACCCAACGCCTCCGGCGCGAGCGTGAGCCTCGACGAGGACAGCGTCAATTCACCCGATCTCCATGGCGCCGCCGACTGGCAGAGGCTCAGTCTCTATCTCAAAGTCGGCGCGCACGGCGCCGATATCGACGTCGCGCTCAGGCTCGGCGGCTTCGGCAGCCTCAACACGGGCCGCGCTTTCTTCCGCAAGGCGCGCGTGGTGAAACTCGACGCGCTGCCCGCGAACGCGGCGCCGGTATTCGACCTCAGCGCCGTGAGGCGAAGTGCGGTGGCGCCGCCGATGGGCAAGCCCTGGACGCTGGTGGCGACATTCATGTTGCTCGCCATCACGGCGGTGGCCGGGTGGATTCTCTATGGGGCCGACGATTCGGCGCCGGCTGCAACGCCGATCAAAACCCAGCCTTCGCCGTCGCTCTTGCGGAGCGAGCGCCGCCGCCGCAAGGACGGCGGCCGCCGCCGGCGCTGAGAGTGAGCGGTTATAAGCCGTCAGCCCTCCTGCGGCAGCAGTGCCGCGCGCGTAACCTCGCGCCGCTCGCTCTTGTCGAGCGCCTCGGCCGCCCTGGAGAGCGGAAAAGTCGCGTCGCACAACTCGCGATACGGATAGCGGTCGATATGCATCGCGAGGAAATCCAGCGACTTCTTGAGATAGTTCGGCGGATACATCACCACGCCGATTATCTCGAGCGACTTGAACGTCACCCGCCACGGCGCGATCGGCGCGGTCAGTGCGGGCGAGATGTTGCCGATTTCGATCACCCGGCCGCCGATCGAGGCGAGTTCGAGCGCGTCGATAAAGGCCTCGGGTACGCCGGCGACTTCGATCACGACGTCGGGCGGGCCGCCGATAAGCTCGCGAATCCGCTTCTGGCGCGCCTCCGCCGTCGCGTACTTGCGCAGATCGATCGTCGCGTCGGCGCCGAACTTCATCGCTTCGTCGAGCCGATGCTCGACCGCGTCGATCGCAATCACGTACGCGCCGCGCGCCTTCGCGATCGCCATCGCATGCAACCCCAATCCGCCCGCGCCCTGCACCACCAGGCTCTCGCCGTAGCGCACGCGAGCCTTGTCGAGGCCCCAGTAGACCTGCGACATCGCGCAGTTGGCCGACGCCGCGACCAGGTCGGGCACGTTGTCGGGGATGCGGTAGAAATTCTGGTTGGCGCGTACGATGTAGTGCGTGGCGAAGGTCGAGGTGAAGTGCGGCGCTTCGCTCGGATGACGCACACCGAAACCCTTGTTGGTGCACGCCGCCTGGTTGCCGGCGACGCAATTCGAGCATCGGTTGCACACCGAGTAATACACCGGCGCGATCCGGTCGCCGGCCTTCACCGGCACGCCCGCCCAATCGCTCTTCACGCCGTCGCCGAGCGCGTGGATGCGCCCGGCCATCTCGTGACCCGGCGCGATTCCGTGGCGTCCGCCGAACTCGCCCCGCCACATGTGCACCTCCGAGCCGCAGACGTTGCTCTGGGTGACCTCGGTGATCAGGCCGCCGGCGGGCGCGGCTGCCGGGACGTCGAATTCGTGGAATTCGATCTTGTGCTCGCCGGGAATGAAGGCGACTTTTCCTTTCATCTCGATAGCTCCTCGATAGCGTTGGTACGCGCGCAGGCTTCCTCGCGCCGGGCCGCGTGATATCGATGTTGGGTTTCGCCCGCCCGGCGCACAATGTCAAGGGCGAATCGAGCCAGGTGCATGGGACGCCGGCGAGTCCTAGCTCGCCGGCTTGACGAAGGTGGGGCGATGAATCGCGGCGGCTTCCTCGGCGACCTGCTTGAGCAGGCGCGCCTCCGCCTTGCCGCGCGAGACGCATTGCTCGTCGCGCGGCGGATGGAGCGGAACGTAGAGCGGCGCGCTGAAGGTCGCCTGCACGCTGACGATGCTCGCCTCGTGGCCCTTGGGCTTGACCTTGAAATAGTAGACCGCGGTCGCGGCGCGGTCGGGCTCGGCGGCGTACTTGCCGCTGACTCCCTTGAGCTTGCCGCAATCGGCGTCAGCGAGCGTGAATTGGTTGGTCTCGGTCTCAACGATGCCCTGGTTGGGGTCGTCGGCATTGATGCGCAGCTTGTTCTCCCTGATGACGTTGTGAACCGCGTCCCAGACCAGGTCATAAGGCTGCGCGAGCGTGACCTCGTCCTTGCTCGGAGCGGGGGGCTTCTGAGTCGGCGGGTAGAAGCATCCGCTCGCCGTCGAGGCGATCGCGAGCGCGATAACTGCCCATCGCCGTATCAGCGCCGTGCTTGCGGTTGCGATTGCGATCGCTCGGTTCATGCCGTCGTGTTGTGGCCGTTGCAGCGGGCGCCTCATTTCAGCCGACCGAGCGGGTCCTGTGCAACGGCTTTGGCGGCGCATCAATTGCTGGCTCCCACGAGATGTGCCGATGTGGTAGGCTCACGGCCGGGCGGACGGCCGCGGCAGGCCGCGCCCGCGGGGCGTTATCAATGTCGGGTCATTCCAAGTGGAGTTCGATTAAGCACAAGAAGGCTGCGCGCGACTCCAAGCGCGGCAAGCTCTTCACCAAGCTGATCAAGGAAATCACCATCGCGGCGCGCCTGGGCGGCGGCGATATCAACTCGAACCCGCGCCTGCGCACCGCGGTCACCACCGCGCGCGCGCAATCGATGCCCAACGACAATATCGATCGCGCGATCAAGAAGGGCACCGGCGAGCTTGGCGGCGGGCAGCTCGATGAAGTGGTTTACGAGGGTTATGGGCCGGGCGGCGTCGCGATCATCATCGACGTGTTGACCGACAACCGCAACCGCGTGGTGGCCGAGCTGCGCTTCATCCTCTCGCGCCACGGCGGCAACCTCGGCGAATCGAATTGCGTGGGCTGGATGTTCAAGAAGCGCGGCGTGATTACGATCGAGCGCAGCGCGATCGACGAAGACCGCCTGATGGAGCTTGCGTTGGAGGCTGGCGCCGACGACGTCGTCGCCGACAGCGAGAGTTTCCAGGTGATGACCGCGCCGGAGGCATTCAGCGCCGTGCGCGACGCGCTGGAAAGGGCCAAAATCCCGATGGCCAGCGCCGAGGTGGTCAAGATTCCCGAGAATACGGTGCGGGTGTCCGGCCATACCGCCGAACAGGTGTTGAAGCTGATGGAGGAGCTCGAGGATCACGAAGAGGTCCAGAGCGTCGCCTCGAACTTCGACATCAGCGACGAAGAGCTGGCGCAATTCTCGGCGGCCTAGATTTCTCGCCTCGCGGGAGCAAAGGGCTCGCGCGGAGATATGGTGATGGGGGTGATGATAGGGCGGGTTATAGGAGTGGACCCGGGCAACGCGGTGACCGGGTTCGGCGTGATCGAGGGCAGCGTTGCCCATCCGGCCCATATTGCGGCAGGCACGATTCGCCCCGCGGCGGGGTTGCGCGGCGGCGAGCGCCTGAAGACCATCCACGACCGTTTGCTCGAAATTATCGACCAGTACGCGCCGGCTGCGATGAGCCTGGAGCGCAGCTTCGTCGCCGCCAATGTGCAGAGCGCGTTTCGCTTGGGCGAGGCGCGCGCGATGGCGATGCTGGCCGCGGCAGCGCGCGGGCTCGTGCTGTTCGAGTACACGCCCAACCAGGTCAAGCTGACGGTCGCCGGCCACGGCCACGCCGACAAGGCGCAGGTCAAGTTCATGGTGCGCCGCGCGCTCGGCGTGGGCGAGGAAGTCGCGCTCGCCGACGACGCCTCCGACGCGTTGGCGATTGCGCTCTGCCATCTGTTCTGCGCCCGCGTGACGGCGGCGGCGGCCGCCGCGGCCGTCGAACACAAGATCGCCAGCCATAACGTGGCTAACCCGATGCGGGTCACGAAATGATCGCGAGCCTGAGCGGCAAGCTGAAACATCGCGATGCCGGCCGCGTCGTGATCGAGACCGGCGGCGTCGGTTACGAAGTCTCGATCCCGCTTGCCACCTACTATCGCCTGCCCGCGCTTGGCGCCCCGGTCGCGCTGGAGATCCGCCAGGTCGTGCGCGAGGACTCGCTCACGCTGTACGGCTTTTTCACGCGCGCCGAGAAGCAGGCTTTCGATCTCCTGATGCTGGTGCAGCACGTCGGCCCCAAGCTCGCGCTGGCGATACTGTCCGTGCTGTCGCCCGACGAGCTGGTGAGCGCGATCGCGCGCGAGGACGTCGAACGGCTCGACGCCGTCCCGGGCGTGGGCGCCAAGGTGGCCGAACGCGTGGTGCGCGAGCTGCGCGACAAGACCGCCGAGCTGAAACTGGTCGCCGCCGAGCGCGTCGAGGAACTCAACGGCGGGGCCGACGGCGCCGAGACGGGCGCCTCGGAGCTCGATGACGCCGTTTCCGCGCTGGTCAACCTCGGCTACAAACCGATCCAGGCGCGCCGGGCCGTGGACGCAGCCGCCGCGCGCGGCGGCGGCGCGCAGCGCGAGCTCGAAGTGATAATCCGTGAATCGCTCGCGGTGCTCTCGGGTGAAAGATAAGCCCCAAATAGCCGACGCCGAGGCCCTCGCCGAAGCGGCGCGGCTGGCGGCGGCGGGCCAGTCCGAGGAAGATCGCGCGCTCGATCTCTCGTTGCGCCCGCGCGTGCTCGGCGAGTTCGTCGGGCAGGAGCGTACGCGGAAAATCCTCGGCATGTCGATCGAGGCCGCGCGCCAGCGCGGTGAAGTGCTCGACCACGTGCTCTTTTCCGGGCCGCCGGGACTCGGCAAGACCTCGCTCGCCCATATCATCGCCCGCGAGCGCGGCGTCAGCATGCGCTCGACTTCGGGCCCGGCGGTCGAGCGGGCCGGCGACCTCGCCGCGATCGTCAGCGGCCTCGATGAGGGCGACGTACTGTTCATCGACGAGATACATCGTCTCGCCCGCCCGGTTGAAGAGGTGCTTTACCCGGCGATGGAGGACTTCGAGCTCAATATCGTGGTCGGCAAAGGGATGGGCGCGCGCACGATGCCGCTGGCGGTGAAACCGTTCACGCTGGTCGGCGCGACTACGCGCTCGGGACTGTTGAGCGCGCCGCTGCGCGATCGCTTCGGCCAGCATTTCCACCTGGATTTCTACGAGCGCGACGAGTTGACCGAGATTGTCGCGCGCTCGGCGCGCCTCCTCGGCGTCCGGGTCGACGGCGACGGGGCGCGCGAGATCGCAAGCCGCGCGCGCGGCACCCCGCGCGTCGCCAACCGCCTGCTGCGCCGCGTGCGCGACTTCGCCCAGGTCAACGAGGCCGCCACGGTCACGCGCGAGGTCGCGGTCGGCGCACTGGAGTTGCTGGAGATCGACGCCTGCGGCTTCGACCGGATGGACCGCGCGATCCTGGCTGCGATCATCGATAAGTTCGACGGCGGCCCGGTCGGGGTCGAAAGTCTGGCGGCCGCGGTGGGCGAGGAGGCCGACACTATCGGCGAGGTTTACGAACCCTACCTGCTGCAGGAGGGATTTATCGCACGCACCGCGCGCGGCCGCGTCGCCACCGCGCGCGCCTACAGCCATCTCGGTCGTACTCGCCGCGGCACGCTGCTCTGAATCGCGGCGGCAAACGATACATCGTGTACGGTCCGATGGCGCTGCTGCTTTTTGCCTACGCGATCGTCAGCGCCGGCCTTTTCTGACCGGGCGGCGTCTGTCAACTAATCTTCAGGTGACTTAAGTCTTTTATAGCAAGTTAAAAGACGAGTCTTCGGAAATGGAGCCGTTCGCCCGTTCGATCGGCTGGTCACGTATGCGGACTGCGTTGTGCCGGGGCATCCGATCCGGCGCATCATCGATACTCCGCGGATACTCCGTGGATACTCCCGCGTGATCAACGCCGCGGCTTGCCGTTGCGGCTCTTGTTGCGGCGGCTGTCTATCGCCTTGGTGCCGAAGCGCAGAATCAGGTGACGCACCCCGATCGCCAGCACTAACACCACGGCGAGGCGGATCAGTGTAGGCGCATTGATCGGGATTCCGCCGAACAGTCCTTCGTCCATCTGCGATAACTCCCCAGTTTTGCCGCGTCTCGAACCGAGCCGGCGCGTCCCAGATTAAGTAGCGCGAACGTGCGAGTATCGAAAGTGCCAACGGCGCCTCGTGCAATCGCCAGGCGACGCGCCGCTCCGAACGCGCGCCTGCCGCGGCGCGTCTGGCGCTCGGTCCGGCGCAGGCATTTTAATCAAGCGGCAGTTGGGTTAAAAAGGAAGCGGATGATGATGGTGACTAACCGAGGCCGCGCAGTATTGGCCGCGATGCTGATCGCCATGGCGCCATGGGGTTGGGGATGCGTCTCTCCGGCGCAGGTCAATCCGCCCATCGTGAGCGTCACGCCGCTCGGAACCGATGCGCGTCCGGCCAAGCCGCCGGATTGCGCGATGCCGGTGCTGGACACTATGCCGCTCAGCGACCATCGGCAGATAGCGCTCGTCGACGCGTGGGGCGACCTCGCCGCCAAAGACGAGGATTTGCTCACGTACCTCAAACGCGAAGGATGCCAGGTCGGTGCTGACGCCGTGGTCTTGACCTCGAAAAATTTGCAGCACGAGGGCGAGCTTCAGATTGGGGCCGCACCCGGCCGCTTCGGCAATATCGGACCCGGCTCGGAGGCCGCGATCGAAGAAGGCTCGCACATCGGCATCGATCCCGAGGGCGGTGGTAAGAAGCATCATGCCGTGGTGGGTGAGGTCGGTCATCCGGGCCACTTCATGAATGGGATCGCGATCGTCTACACCAAAAGTTCGAGCACCTCGTCGGGCAACCAGTAGAGAACGCCGGCTGCCGGCGAGAATCAGCCGTAACTCACGGCGACTTCTGGATAGATGGCAAAGCTCGGCATAGCGCAATGATTGACGCGCATACCTATATCGGGTAAACATAGACTGAACATTGTAGATGTGCTTGAGGTCCGGCAGCGGGTCACTGTCGGTCTGGCGCGGAGGAGGTCCAGAACATGGACAAGTCTGCCGCTATTAGGCTTTTACCGGGGAGCGTCGTTATTTTTCGGGGACGCCGCCATCAGGTGATGAGCGCCAAGGCTGGCGCGCAGAGCGAGGCTCCGTTTTTTCGCTTGCGGGCGCTCGACGACGGTGCGCTGACCGGGCTCATCAGCCACAGGATGGTCGAGCCCGACCCGGACAAGACGACGCAGAACTGAACTGTCCGAACCGGTCTATCCTGTTCCTCATCGGCTGACGGCCGAAGAGGGATGAAAATCCGCACAGACTAAGCTACCGAAGCGTGGCGGCGGCACGATAGTTGCTGTACTCCGCCCGTGGCCGTGACGCCACGAGCGGAGCTCTGAAAGCCTGAAGCCGGTAGTTGAGATACAGGTTATCCGGCGGAGTTCAGCGCACAGGTCGCTCCAACTGAGGCGCAGCCGCGATTTGGGCACGCGATGCCAGTGACTACATTACCTCCGGCGTGGTGATCTTGAACGTGAGCACCACGCCAGTCGAAGCAGTAGTGCCGTTGCTCAGGTTGGTTACCATGGCCCCTGACCTGAATGACGGGTTTTACGTTGTCTGGCATTTCCGAATTAACGCGATTGATTGTGGCAGGCCCGCAACCAAGCCACCGAAGGCAAGGAAGGTACCGACCGCCGATCTTCCGACACTCCCGGCTCCCGTTGTCGCGCAGTTGGTCACGCTCGAAACATCGGCGCCGCCAGGGTAGACAGGAGTCGCTCCGACCAAGATGGTGGCGGGGGTGGAGGTCGCTTCGCCGCAGGACTGACCTTCCATCGAGAGATACGTTGCCTGGTGCCCCACTTTAGCCGATTATCTGGTGCGGGCGGAGGAAAAGGGCAGGAGGAGGCGGCTGAATCCGATGAGCGAGCACAAGAATCCCGCGCAACAGCATGACTCCCAGCCGCGAAATCGTACTCCCGCGCCCCCCGATGCTCCGCGCCAGGAACAATTGACGACGGCCGAAAAGTCGCTGATGCGGCGGCTGACCGATGTCCTGCGCTTCGCCGACTTCATGGCGCTGCTGATGGTGGCGGCGACGGCGTTTAGCGCTTACGCAGCGTGGCGCACCGCGCAGGTGACCTCGCACATCTTCGCGCTCGAGGAACGTCCGTTCATCGGGATCCGGGGCGTCACCTTCGAGCAGGGCGACACTCCCAATCCGCGGGCCGTGGTCGAATATCGCAACTTCGGCAGAATTCCCGCCAGCGGCGCGATCGTCACAGTGGTCGCACTTGCGGACGGCAAACGTATCGCCGATAGGCCGAACGAGATGTCCTCGATTTCGGCAGGAGTGCTCTCGCCCGGCGTGCCGCATTTCTTCTATACGTATTTTCCGGTCGACACTTATAAATCCGTCATGACGGGCAAGGCGAGCCTGATGCTTCATGTGCGCGCCGAGTACAAAGGGGCCGCGGGAGAGCCGTTTTGCTACAACGAGCGCGTGGTCTTCGACTATCGTTCGGCGGGTTTCCGGCCGGCCGGTGGAACCGACCGCTGCGGTCAATCCGATATCTATTGAACCGATATCTATTGAGCTGATATCGATGGAGCCGACATCGATTGAGGACTCCAGATAGCCACTGAGGATTCGCCTCCATCGGCGATTTGCGCGCCGCGCGGCTATCTGGCAATTTTCCGATTCGGGTGAGCGCGATGCGGTGTCCGATTTGCAAGCAGCCGTCCGACATGACGTCCGCCAACCGCTTCCGGCCGTTCTGCTCCGAGCGATGCCAGATGGTCGACCTCGGGAAGTGGGCGGGTGAGGACTATCGCGTGCCCGGCGCCGCGGTCGAGGACCGCGAGCATCCCGACGATCTCAAGAAGAAGCTGCTGAATTGACCAGCGAGCACGACCCGCAGGCGCCGCCTCGGATCCATCCAAGCGCGGTGGTCGGCGCCAAAGGTCGCGCTTGCGCCGGGGGTCGAGGTCGGCCCGTTCTGCCTGCTCGACGGCGCAATCCGGATCGGTGCGCGCACGCGCCTTATCGGTCACGTAACGATCCTGGGCGCGGTCGAGTTGGGCGAGGCGAACGTGCTTCATCCCAACGTGGTCATCGGCGACGAGCCGCAGGACCTCGCCTATAGCGGCGGTCCGCGCCGCGTGCGAATCGGCGCGCGCAACATCTTTCGCGAGGGCGTGACGATGCATCGCGGCAGCGAGCACGGCGATGTCACGATCATCGGCGACGACAACTTCCTGATGCAGAACGCGCACGTCGCGCATGATTGCCGGGTCGGCAACGGGACGATCATCGCGGGCGGCGCGCTGCTCGCGGGATGGGTCGAGGTCGGCGACCGTGCGCTGGTTTCGGGCAACTGCGTGGTGCATCAGTTCGTCAGGATTGGACGATTTGCGATGATGCGCGGGATGAGCCGCACCAGCCGCGACATTCCGCCGTTCTGCCTGATCGCCGACCTCACCCACACGCTGCGCGGGATAAACGCCGTCGGGCTGAAACGCGCCGGAATCGCCCCGCGCTCGATCGCCGCGCTCCGCCAGGCCTTCAAGACGCTGTTCGGCGAGCGCCGCAACCTCAAGCTTGCCATCGAGGAACTGACGGCCGCGGGCCCGATGACGCCCGAGGTGGCGGAACTGGTCGAGTTCATCCGCGGCGCTCGCCGCGGCGTCGCCTTCGGCCCGCGCGCGGCGGACGAAGCGGGCGAGTCCGAGGACGAGGCGGAATGAAGCGCGCGGAAGTCTGGAAAAGGTCGCGTCAGTCTGGCAAGTAAGCCAGCAAGGAGCGCGATACATGTGGAAGACCAGGTTTTGCGAACTATTTGGCGTCGAGTTTCCGATTATGCTGGCCGGGATGGGCACGATCGCGCTGGCCGACCTCGCCGCCGCGGTCTCGGAAGCCGGCGGGATGGGCACGGTGGCGCTGGCCGGGTTCACTCCCGAAGGAATCCACAATGAGATCGCCGCCGCGCGCCGGCTGACCAAAAAGCCGCTTGCCTGCAACGTGTTGATTCCGTTTCTTCAGCCCGGTGTGGCCGAGGCCGCCGCGGCGGCGCCGGTCGATGCGGTCACGCTTTTCTGGGGCGCGCCCGTCGAGCACGTTGCGCGCTTCAAGAACGCGGGCAAGAAGGTCATCTGGCAGTGCGGCTCGGCTGAAGAGGCGGCGGAAGCCAAGAGCGCCGGCGCCGACATGATTATCGCGCAAGGCGTGGAGGCGGGCGGTCACGTGCGCGGCCTCGTCTCCACGCTGGTGCTGGTGCCGCAGGTGCGCGACGCGATCGGGGAGTTGCCGATGCTCGCCGCGGGCGGCATCGCCGACGGCCGCGGGCTTGCCGCGATGCTCGCGTTGGGGGCTGACGGCGCGGTCTTCGGCACGCGGCTGCTGGCGTCGCGCGAATCGGCCGCCCATCGCTCTTACAAGGATCGCATCGTCAACGCGCGCGCCGAGGACACCGTCCACACCAAGCTCTATGACATGGGATGGCCCGACGCGGCGCATCGCGTGCTCCGCACCGCGGTCTACGAAGAGTGGGAGCGGGCGGGGCGGCCCGAGAGCGGCAAGCGCCCGGGCGAAAACAGGGTGATCGGCACGCTCAAGCACGCCGGGATGGCGATGCCGCCGTTGGTGAAATACACGGTGATGCCGCCGGCCGAATATCTGGAGGGCGAACTCGACGAGTTTGCATTTTACGCCGGAATGTCGTGCGCGCTGGTCAAGGACGTCGCGCCGGCGGGCGAGATCGTGCGGCGGATCGCGGCCGAGGCGCACGAGGTGATCGGAAGCCGTCTCGCGCCGCTGGGGTAGCGCTCGTCACGGATCCGTTGGTGACGGTGAGGAAGGGTAACCAAGATGCCCGATCAACCGCAGACAGCAACCCTCAGCGCTCGAGCGTGGCACAAGCTCCTTGCCGAAGGGCATGAGCCGATCCTGATGGCGCATCGAGTTTCCCAACCTTGAGCAACGCTTCCTTGAGTTGCGTGGCAAGGAAGCTCCATTTGCGGTGCGCGTATGCACTGCCGGGGCCCTGGCTAACAGCCGAGGCGTAAGCTCCCCTACGAGACCGCAAATGTGCGCCCCGATTTTACCGGCTGCCGCTAGGATATACTCCGTCGCGACCTCGACGATAATTGCGAGTTTGCCGCGCTAGTAGCCGCCTGTCGAGGGAGCCACCGGCATCGTCGGCGCACCTGGTACTGAGGGCGCGCCCGGCACTGAGGGCGCCGACGCGGCGCCCGGGACTGACGGCATGCCCGGTACCGGCGCTGCGGCGCCGGGCATCGACGGCATCGACGGCGCTCCCGCCATCGCCGGTGCTCCAGGCACAGAAGGCATACCCGGCGCTGCGCCCGGCATCGAAGGTGCGCCAGCCATCGCCGGTGCGCCTGGCATAGAAGGCATACCCGGCGCAGCGCCGGGCATTGAAGGCATCGACGGAGCGCCGGGCATTGAAGGCATCGACGGCATCGACGGTGCCCCCGGCACTGACGGGGCTGACGCCGCACCCGGCATCGTGCCTGCCGCGCCCTGCGCGTGTGCGCAAAGGGGAATGCCGACAAAGATGAACGCCACCGTCACTCCGGCGAGAGTTTGCAACTTCATCAGAACGCCTCCTGGGCCGGGAATCTCGACGCGCGAGGAAAGGGGCACGGGGATTGGATCGGCACCCGATCCTTTTCACACTGTTGGGTTTGCGTCAAACGCGCGTTCAGTAAGTCAGGTCAGCTTCTCGTACTCAGCGTGCGACCCGATCCAATGCCATACGATTTCATCCGGCTTGGCATGATTCCTAAAGCGCGATACTGAAATCCTATCCTGATGGAATAGAGCGGCAGGGACGGATGGATGCGTTTGAAGTGCAGACTCGGACTGTGAGGATTTCTCGAAAAGAGGATGTACGCCTTTTTCGCTCTTTGCTTTACCTCGTTCGGCAAGCGTCGATAGGCTATCCAGAAGTCCGGAAGCGTTCGTGAGGTCAGAGTTTTTCGATGTCCAGTGGGTCTGACAGACCCGATTCGTAATCTGCCAGTGCCTTCTTTGCGAGTCGCTCAAGCTTAGGCAACGACTGCGAGAACGCCGTTTCCCAATGACGTTCGTCCTGCTCGATAACCTTTAGCAGCGTGCGCGCGATGTCGTCCTGTTCGTGATCGGAGAGTTCCTCCGAGACCTTCTCGAAAGCCTTTTTGAGCAGCTTTGTCATAGTAAGGATCTTAGCATCGTGAGGCGTCCAAAATCACTCCCTATGGATGGGCGCGCAAATCTCAGAGCATCACATCCCCGCCGTTGGGGCTTAGGCACTGCCCCACGAAGTGGCGCGCCTCATCGGAGGCCAGGAACACATACGCCGGCACGATCTCGTCCACCGTGGCCAGGCGTCGCTTGGGAATCGAGGCCAGTAGCGACTCCATCAAATCCTTGTCGATGCCCTCGACCATCCGGGTGTGCGTGGCGCCCGGCGCGACACAGTTGGCGGTGATATTGCTGGTGCCGATCTCGTGCGAGAGCGAGCGGGTGAACGCGATGATCCCGGCCTTGGCGGCGCAGTAGTGCGCGAGCCCCGCGCTGCCCTTGTACGCGAGTTGCGAGGCGGTGCTGATGATCCTGCCGTAATCCTGCCGGTACATGATCGGCAGCACGAAGTGCGTACACAGGAACACGCTGCGCAGATTGACCGCGATCATCCGGTCCCACTGGCTCGGCGTCAGCGCCTCGACCCGCGCGACATTGCCGATACCGGCGTTGTTTACCAGGATGTCGATGCGCCCGAAGTTGCGCTGCACGGTTTCGACCAGCGCCTGCGCTTCATGCTCGACCGAGACGTCGGCGCGCACTTCGAGCGCCTGCACCCCGACGCGTTCGATCTCGGCGCGGACCGCGGCGGCGTTTTGGGTTTCGGACTCGTCGGGATAGTTGACGATGACCTTGGCCCCTTCGCGCGCAAACGCGATCGCCACTCCGCGCCCGATACCCGAGCTCGAGCCGGTGATAAGCGCAACCTTGTCCTGTAACTTGCCCATCGCCAAACCTCCCTAAGTCTTGCGGAAGTTCTCGCGGAGACTTCCCGCGAATTTGCTTCAGGGTGCGCGATTCAAGGCAAACGATGCAAGTCCAAGAGCGCGCGGACCTTGGCCGCGATGTTGGGCGCGCGCACCACGTCGGTGATGATCGCACAGGCGTCCGCGCCGGCCGCGAGCGCCTCGGGCACGGTCGCCTCGGTGATCCCGCCGATCGCAACGATCGGAATGCTCACCGCCGTGCGCACTTCGCGCAGCATCGCGAGCCCCTTGCCCGCCGCGTTGTTGCGCAGGCCGCCCGGGTACAGCGGGCCGAACCCGATATAGTCGGCGCCGCCGCGTTGGGCGGCGACCGCCTGCTCGACGCTGTGGGTTGAGATGCCGATGATCAGGTCGGGGCCAACCAGGCGGCGGGCGGCCTCCAGCGGCAGATCTTCCTGCCCGAGATGGACGCCGGCGGCGCCGGCCAGCATCGCGACATCCGCCCGGTCGTCAACGATCAGCATCGCGCCGCGCTCGCGGCATAGCGCGGCGATCGCGCGCGCCGCCGCGAGCAGTTCGCGGCCTGGCAGGTCCTTGAGCCGAAGCTGCATCAGGCGCGCGCCGGCCTCGAGCACGGTGCGCGCGAGCGCAACCGGCTCGTGGCCGCCCGCCGGATCGACCATCGCATAGAAATGCGAAGGGAATTTCACCTTTCACTTCATCGCGAGCCGCGCCGCCCGCGCGGCTAATCGAACGGCAGCTTGCGGGTTGCGATCCCGAGGTCGACGAGCTTCTTGCGCAGCGTATTGCGGTTGAGCCCCAGGATGCGCGCGGCGCGCACCTGGTTGCCCTCCGCCCGGCGCATCGCCTGCTCGATAAGCGGGCGTTCGATCTCGGCCACCAGCTTTTGGTAAAGCCCGCGCGGCTCCTCGCCGTTGGCTTTCTCGAGGTACTGCGCGACGCGCCGTCCGATGAGCGCGGCGAAAGAGTCGGCGGCGTCGCCTTCGCTGACGGAGGCGGCGCCCGCCGCGGGACTCCGTGCGAGCGAGATGTCGTCGGCGCGGATGGTGCTGCCGGAGGCAAGCAGGGCCGTGCGCAGCATCGTGTTTTCCAACTCGCGCACGTTGCCGGGCCAGTCATAGGCTTGCAACTTCGCGCGCGCCTCGGGGCTGACGGCGGTCACGCGCGATCCCATCTCGCTGACCGCCTTGGCGACGAAGAAATCGGTCAGCTCGGGGATATCTTCGCGCCGCTGGCGGAGCGGCGGCAGGTTAATCAGGATGACGCGCAGGCGAAAATAGAGGTCTTCGCGGAAACGGCGCGCGGCGACCGCGGTTTCGAGGTCCTGGTTGGTGGCCGCGATGATGCGGGCCTGCAGGCGCTGCGTCTCCACGCTCCCGACCCGGGTGAATTCGCGGTCCTGGAGCACGCGCAACAGCTTGGGCTGTAGCTCCAGCGGCAGATCCCCGATCTCGTCGAGGAACAGCGTGCCCGCGCCGGCGACCTCGAACTTGCCCGCGCGCCGCTCGGCCGCGCCGGTGAAGGCCCCGCGCTCATGGCCGAACAACTCGCTTTCGACCAGGCCGTGTGGGATGGCCGAGCAGTTGACCGGCACGAACGGCTCGCGCCGGCGCGCCTTGAAGTGGATCGCGCGCGCCACCAGTTCCTTGCCGGTGCCGCTCTCGCCGCTCACCAGCACGACGTCGATCTTGTCATTGCTGACCACCCGCCCGATGAGCTTGTAGACCTCCTGGATGGCGGCGCTGTGGCCGATGATCTCGCCGCCCACCAGCTTGCGGTCGAGTTCTTTCTTGACCCTTTCCAGCTCGGAGGCCTGCGCCGCGGTCTCGGCCGCGCGCGCCGCGGTCGTCACCACCAGGTCGAGGTTCTCGAACGGCTTGGTGAGGTAATCGCGGGCCCCGCGCTTGAGCGCCTCGATCGCGTTGTTCATCGTGCTGGCCGCCGTGATCACGACGATGGGCGTCGCGCATCCCTGCTGGCGCGCGGTGCTCAGCACCTCGAGGCCGCCCACGCCGGGCATGATGATGTCGAGCAGGGCGACGTCGAAACGGCCGCGGTTAAGCGCCTCGAGCGCGGCGCCGCTGTCGGCGGCCTCCTCGACGCTCCAGCCTTCGGCCTCCAGCCGATGGCGCAGGACGAGGCGGATGGCCGGGTCGTCGTCAGCGATCAGTGCGCGAATTGCTTGCGTCTCGGCCGCGCCGCCGAGGGTTTGTTCGATTTCAGTCACTGGACTCCATGCTAACAGTATCAGCAAGCGCGGCAACGGCCGCGATTTCGTGAAGACCTGACTCCTGATTCCTCTTCCTTACAGAAAGGCACCCGACTGCCTTAATGCGCTCGCCGGAGGCCAACATCTATGCCGCTTCCGATGGCTCGGGATCGCGCGGTCCCACCGGTAGCGTGACCTTGAACGTCATCCCGCGCGCGCGATGCTCCTCGGGGTTGGCCGGATGCACGTGATGCGGCCCGGCGGCGTGAATCGCCGAATGCGGACGCGAGGGGCTTACGCCTCCCGCCTCGGCCCATAGCTTGCCGCCGTGAGCCGCGACGATCCGCTGGCTCAGCACCAGGCCCAGGCCGGTGCCCGAGGGCTTGGTGGTAAAGAACGGCGTGAAGAGCTGCGCCATCTCGGCCGCGTTCATGCCGCGCCCGCTGTCACTCACCTCCACGCGTAGAAACTGGCGGCGGCGTCCCTCGGCGGTGAGGCGGAACTCGGTCTCCATCCGCGTCCGCAGCCGGATCGTCCCGGCCGTGCCGATCGCCTCGGCCGCGTTGCGCACCAGGTTGAGGAACGTGCGCTCGAGCGCCGCGGCGTCGGCGCTGATCTCGGGCAGACTCGGGTCGAAAAGCTGCTCGATGGTCACGCCTTCGGGCGGATGCGGATGCAGCCCGGCCATCCTGAGCGCCTGGTGGAGGACGCGATGGATATTGACCGGCTCGAAACTCAGCCGTTGCGGAGCGCTGGCGGCCAGCACCTGCTCGACCAGCGCCGTGATGCGGTTGACGCCCTCGAGGATGAGTCCACAATACTGCTGGGCGCGCGGGTCGGAGCGCAACCGCCCCGCCAGCAACTCGGCCGCGCCCTTGATTCCGGTCAGCGGATTTTTGACCTCGTGCGCGAGCCCGGCGGGCGACAGCTTGAGGTCGGGTTCAGCCGTGTCAAGCGCTTGCGCGGCGCCGCGATGGAGCGCGAGGTCGTGCAGCAGCACCACCGCGCCGCGGCTCGCTCCGCCGGCACCCATCAGCGGCGCAACTTCCGCGCTGACCGTCGCCAGCCGCGACCCCAGGCTGAGCGTGGCGTCGGCGTCAGCCAGGTTCTGCCCACTGCTTAGGCAGCTCTCAACCATCCGCAGGAGCCATTCGTTGTGGCGCAGCAGAGCGCCGACCGCCGCCTCATTGAGATGCGAGACGCCGAAGAGGGTTTCGGCTGCCGGATTAATGGCGATCGGAGCGAGGGCGGTATCGAAGACCACGACGGCGTCACTCAGACTGTCGACGACTTCCCGCCAGAGACCCGCGGATGACGAGGGAGGCTTGCGCATGACGACGGCGACCAAATCGCACGGTATCACAAAACGTCTAATGGCCTAATATCAGACATCATGAGCGAGAAAAGTGACGATGCCACTAATAAGGTGATTGCATGCTATTAGTTTTTTTTAGGGCAAACGACTCCGGAAGGGGTTGATCATGGCCCCGCCCGGTCGATAGGGTTGGGCCGGGTCAGGGTCCGTCTCGGTTCGTTCATGCGGGGGAATTCAGCTTTATCGCTAGCGATCGTCTGTCTGTTGGGCGCAGCCCTCACCGGTTGTGTATCAACTCCGGCCGTCGATGTCGCGTCCAGCCCCGGAGACCGCTTCGGTCTGATCGCCACCGCTCCGATTGGCGGGTCCCAGAGCGCTGCAACCTCGGCCACCAGGGGTACGACGGCTGCGTCAGTAGCGAATCCTTCGCAAGGCGCCGATATAGACGCGGCGGTAGCCCTCGCCGAGGGTATTCCATACGTCCGCAGCGAGCCACACAAGGTACCCCCGTTCCCGCTGGTCCTCAATCAGACTGTTCAGCGCTATGTCGATGCCTTTGCCGAGCATAACGAGGGTATCAGGGAGTCCTTCCGCCGCAGCCGCCCGTACCTTCCGATGATGGTCAAGGTCATGGAGAGCCACGACCTGCCGCCGGAACTGGTTTATCTCTCATTCGCCGAAAGTTCGTTTTCCAGCAAAGGCGCCGGGCCCTGGCAGCTAAGTGTGGCGACCGCGCGGCGCTTCAACCTCAGGGTCAACCGGTACATCGATGAGCGGCGCGACCCGATAAAATCGACGCATGCGGCGGCCCAGTACCTGGCGACTTTGCACGACGAGGTCGGTGACTGGCGCGTGGCCCTGGTCGGGTGGAACCGCGGCGAGACGGCGATGAACGACTATTTCTCGCTGCGCGGCGTCGATTACAGCAGCCTGACCTCGCATCTGCCGTACAGTACCCGCTCGCTACTCAACCGTTTCATGGCAGTCGCGATAATCGCGCATCAGCCCGAGCGCTACGGCCTCGAACCGGTGAATTACACGGAGCCGGAGAGCTTCCGCGTGATCAAGGTCAACGGCGGCACTACGCTCTCTGAAGTGGCCCGGCACACGGGAGTCTCGGTACGCGTCCTGCGCGACTACAACCCGGCCATTCTGCACGATCGCGTTCCGCCGGGTGCGAGCTATGAGTTGCGGCTCCCGCTTCAGGAAAGCGCCGACGCCTTCGATCCTGCGGGCAAGCTTTTCTTCTAGGCCGGTAAACCGCCGCCCCGGAATTGTCCTACATCCGCATCACGCTTTCATCCGCTCAAACTTTTAACCGTTAGCCGTTTAACTGGCGCTCGCATCAATCGCGGGTTAAGGTTCGACTGATGGTAAGCGCCGACGAAGCTCTGCAACTGGTGCTCGAAAACGTCGCCACGCTCGGCGTCGAACGGACGCCGATCCTCGATGCGCTCGGCCGCGTGCTTGCCGAGGAAATTCGCTCGCCGCGCGACATCCCCGGCTTCGATAACTCCGCGATGGACGGTTACGCCGTGCGTGCCGCCGACATCGCCCAGGCCGGCGCGTCGAGTCCGGCGCGGCTCCGCGTGCTTGGCACCGTGGCGGCGGGCGCGATGCCGGCTGTGCGGGTCGAGGCGGGCACCGCGATGCGTACGATGACCGGTGCGCCGGTGGCGGCGGGCGCCGACGCGATCGTGCCGGTCGAGCAGACACGCGCCGACGGCGACATGGTCGAGATTCTGTCCGCCGCCGAGCCGCGCACCTTCATCCGCCCGCGCGGCGAGGATCTGCGCGAGGGCGAGCTGGTGGTGGAAGCCGGCAAGCGGCTGGGCGCGGCGGACCTCGGAATGCTTGCGTCGCTCAACCGTTCGATGATCGACGTCTATCGCGGCCCCCGCGTCGCGATCGTCGCAACCGGCGACGAACTGGTGGACGTCGACCAGGTTCCGGCCGGCGCGCAGATCGTGAACTCCAGCGCCTACGCGCTCGCGGGCGCGGTGCGCGAGGCCGGCGGCGAACCGGTCATCCTGAAAGTCGCGCGCGACCGTCCCGAGGAAATTCGCGCCCGCCTGAGCGAAGCGTTCGCCTTCGACGCCGTGCTTTCGACCGGCGGCGTGTCGGTCGGCCAGTTCGATCACGTCAAGGGCGCGCTCGACGAATTGGGCATGCGTCAGATCTTTCACGGCGTGGCGCAGCGGCCCGGGCGTCCACTTAAGTTCGGCACGGTCGGCAGCCGTCCGATTTTCGGCCTGCCGGGGAACCCGGTCTCGACGATGGTGTGTTGCTACCTGTACGTGCGCCCGGCGTTGCTGCGGATGGGCGGGCGGCGCGACCTCGGATTGCCGCGGGTCGCGATGCGATGCGCGGTGGATATAAGGACGGCGAAGGACCTGACCGAGTTCGTGCGCGTGCGCTTGCGGCACGAGGGCGGCGAGCTTTACGCGACGCCGACCGGCAACCAGGGCTCGGGAATCTTAAGCTCGCTCGCGCGCGCCGACGCGTTGCTGATCGGTCCGTCGGACGCGACCGTACTCAAGGCCGGCGCTCAGGTGACGGGCCTGGTGCTGGCGGCGGAGGCGGTAACTGCGTCGGAGCCGTTTTTCGAGCGGCCTCTGCGCCATAGAAACTGAACCGCGATCGTCACAAGGAAGCCGAAGAGTGCGGCGCCGATGATCACCGAGGAGACGCTGAGCTGCGCGGGTTTGACGAACGGAACGAGTCTGGATGTCGATCGGATTGAGCCGATAGTTCCAGTAGACGACGTAGGCGACCCACAGGAAGATGATCGTGCCGCCAATGAATCTCGGATTTTTAACGAATGCCGGTGCGGCCACATCGCCTCCTGGCGCCCGTAGCAACGGACTGCGTAAAAGCTTGGCCGCCGTTCGGCGTGTTGTCAACGCAGAGCGCGCTTTCGGCGAGTTGCGGGCCGTTACGGACGGACGCGATGCGGCTTAAGGTGGGGCAGGGCTTCGACTTCCATCCGATGCGCCCGGGCCGCGCGCTCAAACTCGGCGGCGTAACGATTCCCCATGACGCGGGGCTCGACGGGCACTCGGACGCCGACGTCGCCGCCCACGCGCTGGCCAATGCGATCCTCGGTGCGCTGGGCGAGGGCGATCTCGGCCGCCATTTCCCCGACAGCGACCCGCGCTACAAGAACGCCGACAGCCTCACGCTGCTGGCCGAGGTCTGGAAGCTCGCGAGCGGGCGCGGATGGCGCCTGGTCAACGCCGACCTGACGATTTTCGCCGAGCGCCCGCGGCTTGCGCCCTACGTCGACGCGATGCGCGAACGGATGGCAGGGGCGCTCGGCGCGGAGCCGGCGACGCTCAACGTCAAGGCCTCAAGTCCCGAAGGCCTGGGCGCGCTCGGGCGCGGCGAGGGGATGTCGGCGGCCGCGGTGGTATTGCTGGAAGCCGGCTAGCCTGTTACTGGCTCTTGGATTGTCCGAAAAATCGACGGCGCCCAAGCGGCGGCCGCCTTGGGGAGGGCTCATGAAAAACTGGCTATCGCGAACGTTGATCGCACTGGTAGTTGTGATCGCCGCGCCGCTCGCCGCGTCGGCGGACACCTGGCAGATCGATCCGGTTCACAGCACCGTCGGCTTCACCGTGCGGCACATGACGATATCGAGCGTCAGGGGCCAGTTCGACAAAGTCGCGGGCACGATCACCGCGAACGGCAACGATCCGGCCTCAGCCGTGATCGAAGCGACGATCGATACCGCGTCGATCGACACCCGTTCGGCGGATCGCGACGCCGATCTCAAGAGCCCAAATTTCCTCGACGTGACGAAGTATCCGACGATGACCTTCAAGTCGAAGAAGGTTGAAGCGGCGGGCCCGGGCAAGTACAACGTCGTTGGCGACCTCACGCTGCACGGCGTCACCAAGGAGGTTACGCTCGCGGTTGAAGTGCTGGGCGCTCCCATCAAGGATCCGTGGGGCAACACGCGCGCCGGCGCGTCCGCGACCACCACCATCAGCCGCAAGGCCTTCGGCCTTACCTGGAATAAAATGATCGAGGCCGGCGGCGCCGTGGTCGGCGACGCGGTTTCGGTCGAGATCGACCTCGAGGCCGTGAAAAAGAAATAGTGTAAGCCTGGCGGCCCGGCCTAGCGGCGGCCCAGCCTGGTGAAAAGCTCCTGCTCGGCGGTCGCGATCGGCGACGCGAGGCGCTCGCCCAACAATTTTTGATACACGGGCGACCCGGCGGCCTGCTCGGCGGCCCAGCGCCTGGCGAACGTGCCGTCGCGAATTTCCTCGATCGCCTTGCGCATCAGCGCCTCCGAATCGGCCCCGATGTATTGCGCGCCGTGCGTGAGCTGTCCGAAATGGCTGGTATGCGAGTGCAGCTTGAGCTGACGCCACACACCGAGCGTGGCCATCGCGCGGCCGATCTCGCCCAATTCGCCCGAAGCGTATAGCTCCAGCAGCGCGACCTCCTTGCTCACGCCCGCCTCGACCAGCAGCTTGAAAGCGCGGTCGAGCAGGAAAAGCATCGCGCCCGCCCAGGTGTGCTCGGAGAAGAGATCGACCAGCGTTTCCTCCTCGAAGCTCGACTCGACCACCGCGCCGTGGGGCAGGAAGGCGCCGATGCCGTGCGTGATCGCGAGCGCGGTCTTTAGCGCGTGGCCGCTTACGTCCCGGCTGACTCCCACCAGCACGGGAAAACCCTCGCCGCGCGCCGGAAGGTCGAGCACGCCCTGTCCGATCATGCGCGGCGCGACCAGGACTACGTCGGTTTCCTGCGGCGGTGCGATAAACTTGTAGGTGATGTTGTAGCCGCTCGCGAAGACCAGCGTTTTGCCGCGCGCCAGGTGCGGCGCGATAAGCTCACGGTAGGTTGCCGGCGCTATCTCGTCCGGCAGGAGCAGCATGATGACGTCCGCGCGCGCGGCCGCCGCGTCCATCGCGAACGCCTCGAATCCGTCCTCGCGCGCCTGGCGCCAGCTTTCGTCTTCCTGGTTGCCGACGATCACCTGGTGGCCGGAGCGGCGCAGATTGATCGCCTGTGAACGTCCCTGGTTGCCGTAGCCGATGACCGCGATCGTCTTGCCGTGGAGAATCGCGGGATCGGCCTCGGCCGCGTCGAAGAATCTTGCCATGCTGTAGTCCTCCGCGATCGCGCTCTGCGATTGTCTGTCGATGAACTCGGCGGCTAAAGGTCGTCGCTGCCTCCGCCGCCATCCTCGCCGCCGCCGTCGTCGTCCAGGCCGCCGCCGCTCTCCAGTTGATCCACGGCTTCATCGAATTCCGGCCCGCCCATCTCGTCGCCCATCTCCTTGCCCATCTTTCTAAGCGCGCGCGCGATGCTCTTGGGGTCGTTCTCGTCAACGTCGGAGAAGCCCGCGGGATTTGAGAGCGCATCCATCCGCGACTCCTCGCTGCGCGGGGTCGCGAAGCGCGACATCAGGCGGCGCATCCGCGCGCTCCCGCAATGCTCGCACACCGCCGCGACTCGCTCGCTCACGCGCATCGTCAGCACGCTGGTGCGTTTGCGGCACTTTTCACATTGATATTCGTAGATCGGCATAGGGCCAACTCCAACTGGCGGAGTATGCCTCGATTTTCCGTGCCGCGCGAGGCTGCGGCAAGAGCGGTGGAACAGGCGCTGTTGGGAGCCTTCCCCTTTGTGTCCGCTTGATCCGCGAATCGGCGGCAGGATACTGCTTGGCGTCGAGATGAACCCGATCGGAAAGAGCGCGCGATGAGAGAGTTGGGCGCGATGTGGCGCAACACCCGGATGGTCGTGCTGTGCGCAATCTCGGCCGCGCTCTACGCCGCCGTGCTGGTGCCGTTCAAGGTCGTGCCGCTCATCCCGGGCGTGACCGAATTGCGCCCGGCCAATGCGATTCCGGTCGTATGCTCGTTTCTGTTCGGGCCAGCGGCGGGCTGGGGCTCCGCGATCGGCAACATGATCGGCGATTTCTTCGGCGGCGTCGGCCCCGGCGATATCTTCGGCTTCTTCGCCAACCTGCTATACGGCTACATCCCGTACAAAGCCTGGAACGTGATCGCGCAGGGCCAAAGTCCGATCACGCGCTCGCCCGGCGCGATCGCCAAGTACGTGGCGGCATGCCTGGCCGCCAGTGTGCTCTGCGCCGATATCGTCGGATGGGGCGACAACCTGCTCGGTCTGCGGCCATTCAGCATCCTGGGCAACGTGATCGTGTTCAACAACATGGCGTCGGCCCTGGTGCTTTCGCCGCTCATCCTGATCGCGGTTTACCCGCGCGTGCAACGCGGACGGATGCTTTATACCGACATGATGCCCGAGTTCAAGGAGCGCCGATGGAGCGTGCGCGCCATCGGTCTCGCGGTGCTGGTGGCGGGCGAGGCGGGCGCGTGGCTGATGGGCAATCTGGTTTCCACCGGCTACTGGGCGCCGGCGTTTCTGTCCTCCGCGATGAACCAGCCGCCGTACGACAAGGCGATCGCAATCGTGGTGAGCCCGTTCATCATGTTGGCCGTGCTCGGTGTGGGGCTGATGTGAAGGATGGCCCTTCCGCTCCTGGAGCGGCCGGCGCCGCGTCGCTCGAGGATATTGCGGCGGGAGCGGCCGGCGCGGCGCACGACGTGGCGCTCGAAGGCGTGAGCTTCACCTATCACGGCGGCGAGCGGCCGGCGCTGAACCGTATCAGCTTCGCGGTTGCCGCGGGCCAGATGGTCGGCGTGATGGGCGCGTCGGGCGCGGGCAAATCGACGCTCGCCAAGTGCCTCAATCGGATCGTGCCCGAGTTCGAGGGTGGCGCGTTTACGGGGGAGGTGCGAATCGGCGGCCGCTCGCTCGCCGACGCGCGGGTGTGCGAGGTCGCCTCGCGAGTCGGGATGGTCTTCCAGGATTTCGAGGCGCAACTCTTTTCCACCAACGTCGCGCATGAAGTCGCGTTCGCGATGGAGCAGGTTGGGATGGAGCGTGCCGAGATGGCCCGCCGCATCCGCCCCGCGCTCGAGGCGGTCGGCCTCGCCGGCTTCGAGCATCGCGACCCGACCTCGCTTTCGGGCGGCGAAAAGCAGCGGCTCGCGATCGCTTCGGTGCTCGCGCTGCGCCCGTCGGTGATCGTGCTCGACGAGCCGACCACCGACCTCGACCCCGAGGGCAAGGCCGAGGTCTTCGCGCTGATTCGCAGCCTGCGCGAGCAGGGCTTCAGCCTGATCGTGATCGAGCACGAGGCCGAGGTGCTGCGCGGCGCCGACCGCCTGGTGCTGTTTCGCGAGGGCGAGATAATCGCCGAGGGCCCACCGCACGACCTGATGACGCGGCTCGAACTGCTGGAGGAGTGCGGGGTTCATCCGCCCGATTTGAACCGCGCGCTCGCCGCTTTGGGAATTTCGGCGCATGCCGCGAGTGTGGATGAAGCCGAGGCGCTGATTCGCCGCGCGCTGCCGCATCTCGGCGCTTCGTCTGATCCGCCCGGCCCGGCAGCCAGCACTCCCGCGCAGGAGGCAACGGCCGCTGACAATCAGGCTCCGCTGGTCGAGGTGCGCGCGCTCAGCTTCAGTTACCCCGACGGACCGCCGGTGCTCGATGCGATCGAGATGCGGATAGCGCCGGGCGAGTTCGTCGCGATCATCGGCCAGAACGGCTCGGGCAAGACCACGCTCGCCAAGCATCTGGTCGGCCTGCTGCGTCCGATCGCGGGCGCCGTGATGCTGAACGGGCGCGACCGCTCCACGATGCGTCCGGCGCAGACCGCCGCCGAGGTCGGCTACGTCTTCCAGAATCCCGACCATCAGATTTTCGCCGCGACCGTCGAGGACGAGGTCGCTTTCGGCCCGCGCAACTTCGACCTCGCGCCCGGCGAGGTTCAACGCCGATGCGACGAGGTCCTTCGCGCGGTGGGGCTTCACGACGCGCGCGCGCTCGATCCTTTCCTGCTCGGCAAGGGCGAGCGCCAGCGCCTGGCCGTCGCGAGCGTGCTCGCGTTGCGGCCGCGCCTGCTGATTCTCGACGAGCCGACCACCGGACTGGACTATCGCGAGCAGCGCCGCATGATGGCGCTGGTGACCGAGCTCAACCGCGACGGAATCGCGATCGTGATGATCACGCACACCCCGTGGCTGGTCGCCGAGTACGCACGCCGGGTGGTGCTGATTCGCGGCGGACGCAAGCTCTTCGATGGCGGCGTGCGCGATTTTTTCGCCCGCGACGAGCTGCTCGCCTCCTCGTCGTTTCGCGCGCCCGAGGCAACCGAGCTTTCGCGCCGCTTCGGCACGGTCGCGCTGGGGCCCGCCGAACTCGCCGCGTGGCTGCGCGCGCGGAGCTGAGATGCCGATTTTTCTCTACATCGAGCGCGCCACCTTCATCCATCGGCTCCATCCGACGGTCAAGGTTTTTGCGCTGTTCGTGATGTTCTGGTCGGTGTACTGGGTCGACCATCCGCTGGCCCTGCTGCCGCTAGGGCTGGTGATGCTGGCGCTTGCGGAGTTCACCGGCGCGTGGCCGAACTTTTATCGCCTGCGCTGGCTCTTCATCCTGGTGATTCTGACCACCACGGTGGCCTGGATGGTGTTCTATCGCCGCGGGCCGGTGCTGATAAATCTGCCGCTCCTGCATCTGAGCCGCGCCTCGCTTGTGTTCGGGTTAGGGCGCGGTTTGAAGCTCGCCGAGTTGCTCGCGACCTCGGTGCTGTTCCTGTCGACCACCAAGGTCGAGGAATTCACCGCCGGGCTGGCGCGCCTGGGCGTGCCCTACCGCGTGGGTTTCGCGATCACACTTTCGTTCCGCCTGGTGCCGCTGTTCATCGATTCGGCGCTTACCGTGGTGCAGGCGCAAAACCTCCGCGGTTACGATTTCAATCGCGGCGGCCCGCTGGAGCGGGTCAAACGCTACGTGCCGGTGCTGATCCCGGTCTTCATGGGAGCGCTGCGCAAGGCCAATTCGATGGCGATGGCGCTGGAGGCGCGGGGCTTCGGAATGAGCCGCCAGCCCACCAGTTTCATCGACTACCCGGTGAGGCCGAGCGACCTCGCGGCGACCGTGGCGCTGTTCGCGCTGGGCACCGTGTACTTCGTGATTTACTACACCGGCTACGGCGCGATTTCGCCCAAGTGACGCGAACCCGAATCGTTAGACGGGCGCTTGGGCGGTGCGCGCCGCGCGTGCTAACTTCGCCGAGAGCAGGAGGAACGCGATGCTGTTCGTGATCATCGGCCACGACGGACCCCAAGGCGCCGCGCTCCGGCCCACGGTCCGCCCCCGCCATCTCGCGTACGTGGGTCCCGTCGCCAGGAGCGGCAAGATGCTGATCGGCGGCCCCTTCACTGACGGCAGCGGCAGCCTGATCATCGTCGACATGGAGAGCGAGGCGGCGGCGCTCGAGTTCGCGCGCAACGATCCCTACGCGCTCGAGGGCGTCTTCGAGCGGGTCGAGGTCAAGCCGTTTCGCAAGGTGTTGCCCGAATAACGGGTGGGTGGCGGGCAGGAATGGCTGGCGCGCTGTCAGGTTTAAAAGTCGTCGAATTGGGCGAGATGGTCTCCGCTCCCTACGCGGCCAAGTTGATGGCCGACATGGGCGCCGAGGTAATCAAGATCGAACGGCCGGGCGCCGGCGACCATGCGCGCGTGCGCGGCCCTTTTCCGGGCGGCACGGCGCATCCGGAAAAAAGCGGCCTCTACCTTTATCTCAATACCAACAAGCTTGGCGTCACGCTCGACGTGTCGCGTCCCGAGGGCTTCGAATTGCTCCAGCGACTCGCCGGCGACGCCGACGTTTTGCTTCACAACGTCGCGCCGTCCGACATGGATCGTATCGGCCTTACCTTCGAGCGCCTGCGCCGCGGCAATCCGCGCCTGGTGATGACCTCGATTTCGCCGTGGGGGCAAAGCGGGCCCAAGCGCGAGTGGCGCGCCGAAGATTTGACGCTGTGGAGCGCGAGCGGCATCTGCTACATCAACGGCGGCGGCTCGCAGCATCCCGAGATGCCGCCGCTTAAGGCCTTCGGGCAGCAGGCCGGCTTCCAGGGCGGAGTGCATGCGGCAGTGGCGACGATGGGCGCGGTGTTCGCGCAGATGCGCGACGGCGAGGGCCAACACGTCGACGTTTCGATTTACGAATCGCTGGCCGCGCAGATGGAGCTGTTCTTCGAGTTCTGGCCGTATATGAACATGGTCGCGTCGAGGCTCGGGCAGAAGCCGATCCAGCCGCTCGAAGTGATGGAGTGCCGCGACGGCTACATTTTCGTCTGCTGCGTCGAGGAGCATCAGTGGCGCAATTTCGTCGAGCTGATGGGCAATCCCGAGTGGGCGGCGGAAGATATTTTCGCCGACCGGCTGAAGCGCGGCGTCAACTGGGACGCGCTCAAGATTTTCCTGGAGGACTGGCTGAAAGACCAGAGTGCGCTCGACCTTTACAAGAAAGCGCAGGCGCGGCGCATCCCGTTCGCGCCGGTTTCGACCATGGGCGACCTGCTCAGTTCGGATCATCTGAAAAAGCGCGGCTTCTTTGTCGAGATAGCGCATCCCGTCGCGGGCACGCACAAATATCCCGGCGCGCCGCTCAAGTACAGCCGCACGCCGTGGGAGATTCGCCGCCCGGCGCCGACGCTCGGGCAGCATAACGAGGAGATTTTCGGCGTGCGCCTCGGATTGGAACCGGCGCGGCTCGACGAATTGCGCAGCAGGGGAGTGATTTGATCGGGCCGCGTGGTGCGAGAGCAAATAGAGCGAGCGCAAATAAAGACGATGGCGAAGCTTCCACTTGAAGGCGTTAGAATCGCCGACTTCACCTGGGTATGGGCGGGGCCGTATTGCACGCTGCAGCTCGCCCATCTCGGCGCCGACGTAATCCGTATCGAGACCAGAACGCGGCCGTGCGTGACCCGGCTCTTGCCGCCGTGGCCCGAGGGCAAACCCGGGATCAATCGCTCCGGCTACTTCAACCAATACAACCAGGGCAAGCGCTCGGTGACCCTGAACTATGCCAAGCCCGGCGCGCTCGAAGTCGCGCATCGGCTGGTCGAGGCGAGCGACGTCGTCACCAACAATTTCGCCTCCGGCGTAATGGAAAAGATAGGGCTCGGCTACGCGGCGTTGCGCAAGATCAAGCCCGACCTCATCATGATCTCGCTCTCCGGCTATGGCGACACGGGGCCGTTTCACCAATACGTCGCCTACGGACCGGCGCAGGTGCCGCTCTCGGGGCTTTCGTCGCTGACCGGCTACAAAGGATGGCCGCCGATGCACGCCGGCTTCAGCTACGCCGATCCCAACGCCGGCGTGCACGGCGCGTTCGCGATCCTGGCCGCGCTCTACCATCGCAAGAAAACCGGCGAAGGCCAGTACATCGACATGAGCCAGTGGGAGTGCGCGATGGGGCTGCTGCCCGAGGGAATCATGGAGTACACGATGAACGGGCGCGAGCCGGTGCGCGACGGAAATCGCGATCCGCTGATCGCGCCTCACGGCGTTTTCCCCTCCAAGGATCGATTCGAGAACACCGGCATCATGATCGACATGTGGGTGTCGATCGTGGCCGCCGACGACGCCGAGTTCGGCCGCCTGGCGGACGCTATGGGTGCGTCCGAGATGGCGCGCGATCCGCGCTTTGCCACCGCCGCCGCGCGCAAACGCAACGAGGACCAGCTCGAAGCGGCGATCGCCGCGTGGACCTCCGAGCGCAGCGCCGCCGAGGCGGAACAAGTTCTCCAGGCGGCGGGCGTGGCGGCCGCGGTCTGCGCGCCCAACAAGGTCGTCTCCGAGGATCCTCATCTGAAGGCGCGCGACTACTGGGTTTACCTCGATCATCCCGAAGTCGGCGTGCAGCAGCATTGCGGAATCCCGTGGCGGATGAGCCGCACGGCCGCCAACGTGCGCGCGCCGGCGCCGCTCATCGGACAGCATACCGACGAGGTCCTCACACAGGTGCTAGGCTATAGCGCGGACGAGGTCGCGCGGCTGCGAGAGGCCGGCGCGTTGGAATAGCAGCTACGGCAATTACGCTCGCGCGCACGCGCGAATCGTTGCGGAGGAGCCATGAGGCAATTTAAAGTATTACTTGATAATTTGGCGTTCGGCGAAGGCCCGCGATGGCACGACGACAAGCTTTACTATTCCGACATGCACGCGCACACGGTGAACGCGGTCGATCTTAAAGGCCGCAACACGGTGATCGCGGAAGTTCCAACGTGGCCTTCGGGGTTGGGATGGCTTCCCGACGGGCGGATGCTGGTGGTCTCGATGACGGACCGCAAGCTGCTGCGCCAGGAAGCTGGCGGGCTCAAGGTGCACGCCGATCTCAGCGCGCTCGCGTCGTATCATTGCAACGACATGGTGGTCGATAGCCACGGCCGCGCCTACGTCGGCAACTTCGGCTACGACATCATCAAGGAAGCGCCGCAGAAGCCGGCCGAGATGGTGATGGTCGAGCCGAATGGCGCGGCGCGCGTAGTCGCGCGCGACCTCCAGTTTCCCAACGGCACCGTGATCACGCCCGACGGCAAGACGCTGGTGGTGGGCGAGTCGATGGGGCATCGGCTGACCGCATTCGACGTGGCCGCCGACGGCGGGCTGGGCAACCGCCGCGTATGGGCCGAGTTGGGTGAGGGCGTGCCCGATGGAATCGCGCTCGACGCGGAGGGCGCGATTTGGGTGGCGTCGCCATTTACGCACGAGCTTCTGCGGGTGAAGCAGGGCGGCCAGGTGGCGGAACGGATCAAGCGTGAGCAGATGCCGATCGCGTGCATGCTCGGCGGCCCCGCGCGCCGCACGCTCTTTTTGCTCACGTCGGAGTCGATCGATCCCGACGTGCTGCGCGCCAAGCGCAACTCGCGTATCGAGACTACTGAGGTCGAGGTTGCCGGCGCCGGCCTGCCGTAAGGGGCGGGCGGCGGGGCGCACAAGAGGAGCGGCGGCGTGAGTGTGCTGAGTCCCAACGGCCGGGCGGAGATTTTCAAAGAGCGGCGCGCGCGCTTCATGGCCGAGATCGGTGCGGCAGCCGCGATTTTGCCGAGCGCACCGGTCGCGGTCCGCTCCAATGACGTCGAGTTCGTCTATCGCCAGGATAACGATTTCTACTACCTGACCGGATTTGCCGAGCCGGAGTCGGTGGCGCTGTTCGCACCCGGCCACAAGGACGGCGAGTTCGTGATGTTCGTCCGCCCGCGCGACCGCGAGCGCGAAACCTGGACCGGGCGGCGGGCCGGGGTGGAAGGCGCGATGCTCGATTACGGCGCCGACAAGGCGTACGTCGTCGATGAATTGGACCGCGTGCTGCCGCGCTATCTCGAAGGCGTCGAGCGCGTTTACTACCCGCTCGGCAACAATGAGCGGATGAACGCGCGGGTGTTGGAGTTGATGCGCGGGGCGCAGGCGATGCGGCCGCGGACCGGCACGGGACCGATCGCGATGCTCGATCCGCGCGAGCTGATCCATGAGGCGCGGCTCAAGAAGCGGCCCGAGGAGCTCGACGCGATGCGCCGCGCGGCCGCGATTTCGTGCGAGGCGCACAAGGACGCGATGCGCCGGGCGCGCGGCGGGATGATGGAGTGGGAAATCGAGGCGCTAGTCGATTACGCGTTTCGCTCGCGCGGCGCCGCCGGCCCCAGCTATCCGTCGATCATCGCCTCGGGCCCGAACGCCGCGACGCTCCACTACATCCAGAACGACCGCCGGATGCAAAGCGGCGATCTCCTGCTGATCGACGCCGGATGCGAGGTGGACTTTTATGCCTCCGACGTGACCCGCACGTTTCCGGTCGGCATGCGCTTCAGTCCGGCGCAGCGCGCGCTCTACGCGGTCGTGCTCGAAGCGCAGCGGCGCGGAATCGAATCGATAAAACCCGGCGTGCGCTTCGACGACGTGCACGAAGCCGCTCTGCGCGTGCTGGTCGAGGGCATGATCGATCTCGGCCTCGTCAAGGGGCCGCTTACCGACGCGATCGCGACCGCCGCCTATCGCCGCTACTATATGCATCGCACCAGCCATTGGCTCGGGATGGACGTGCATGACGTGGGGCTGTATCGCCTCAACGGAGGCTCGCGCGAGCTGGAACCTTCGATGGTGTTGACGGTCGAACCGGGGATCTACATCTCGCCCGATGACGAAAGCGCACCCGAGTCGATGCGAGGGGTGGGAATCCGCATTGAAGACGACGTCCTGGTCACCGCGGACGGTCACGAGGTTCTGACCGCGGCGATTCCCAAGACGATCGATGAAGTCGAGGCGCTCACATCGCCGTGAGAAAAGCCTAGCCCTTGGGCAATCCCAACACGCGCTCGCCGATTATGTTGCGCTGAATCTCGCTCGACCCGGCCGCGATCGTGAGCCCGCGCGACGCCAGCATCCGGTAGAGCCATCGCCCCTCGGCGATCGCGAACGGCGCGTCGAGTTCGATCTGGCTATAGGCGCCGAGCAGCTCGGTGGCGAACCGGTTGATTGCGAGATTTATCTCGGTGGTCACGAGCTTGACGATCGAGCTTTCCGGGCCCGGCGGCAATCCCTTGAGCTGGCGCGTGAGCTGGCGCAGGTTGAGCAGCCGGAGCGCGCTGACCTCGCACGCGAACTGCGCGATCTGCTGGCGTACGTCGTCGTCCTCCCACGCGGCGCGGCCACCTCGCCGCACCGTCCGGGCCAACTCGACCAGCTCGCCGATGTTATTGTCCAGCCCACGGTAGCGCCGCTCGTACATCAGCGAGGTCAGCGCGACCAGCCACCCATTGTTTTTTTCGCCGACTACGTTTTTCTTCGGCACGCGCACGTCTTCGAAGAAGACTTCGTTGAAGCCGGTGTCGCGCGTCATTTGGGTCAGCGGGCGCACCGTGATGCCGGGGCTGTGCATGTCGACCAGCACGTAGCTGATGCCCTTGTGCTTGGGCGCGTCGGGATCGGTGCGCACCAGCAGGAAGCACATGTCCGCGTGATGCGCGTCGGAGGTCCAGACCTTCTGCCCGTTGATGACGAAATAGTCGCCGTCTTCGACCGCGCGCGTCTGCAGCGAGGCGAGGTCGGAGCCCGAGCCGGGTTCCGAGTAACCCTGGCACCAGATTTCCTCCGCCGCGAGCATCGGCGGCAGATAGCGCCGGCGCTGCTCCTCGGTGCCCCAGAGCATCAGCGTCGGCCCGACCAGCGAGATCCCCTGGGCGTTGACCAGCACCGGGCCGCGCGCGCGCTCGAGTTCCTCCTGGTAGATCATCTGTTGCGTGAGCGTCGCGCCGCGCCCGCCGCACTCTTCGGGCCAGTGCACCGCGATCCATCCGGCGGCATGCATCCTCTTGTGCCACGCCACGCGCCGCGTCCATTCCTCACCGGCCTCGCTGTGCATGAACTCCAGCGAGAAACGGTTGCGCCGCTCGCTCTCGGGCAGGTTCGCGTCGAGCCACGAACGGAGTTCCTGGCGAAACGCCTCGTCCTGCGCGCTCAGCTTGAAATCCATAGCGCTCTCGTTGCTTGCGAGCCAGGGTTTCGCGCTCAGCCCTTGGGCAGGCCGAGCACGCGCTCGCCGATAATGTTGTGCTGAATTTCGCTGGTGCCGCCGGCGATCGTAAAGGCGCGCGCTCCGAGCATCCGGTAGCTCCACACGCCGCGGCCGAGCGCAAAGGGCGCGTTGTGTTCGAACTGGCTATACGGGCCGAGCAGCTCCATTGCGAACTTCGCCATCCGCAGATGAAGCTCGCTCGAGCCTAGCTTCATCACCGAGCCTTCCGGGCCTGGCGGCCGTCCCTTGAGCCGGCGCGTGATCTGGCGATAGCCGGTATATTTGAGCGCCGCGGCCTCGGCCGCGAACTGCGCGATCCGTTGACGCACGCTGGTGTCGTCCCACGCGCTCGTGCCATTGCGCCGGATCAATTTCGCGAGCCGCGCGAGTTCCAGCACCTGGTTGGTGTTCATGTTGGAGTCGCCGACGCCGGTGCGCTCGAACATCAGCGTGGTGATCGCGACCTGCCATCCGTGGTTCTTTTCGCCGACGATATTTTTCTTCGGTACGCGCACGTCCTCGAAGAAGACCTCGTTGAAGCCGCGCTCGCCGGTGATCTGGGTTAACGGGCGCACCGTGATGCCGGGGCTGTGCATGTCGACCAGGATATAGCTGATGCCCTTGTGCTTGGGCGCGTCGGGATCGGTGCGCACGAGCAGGATGCACATGTCGGCGTGATGCGCGTCGGAGGTCCAGACTTTCTGGCCGTTGACGACGAAGTAGTCGCCGTCCTCGACCGCGCGGGTCTGCAGCGAAGCGACGTCGGAGCCGGAGTTGGGTTCGGAGTAGCCCTGGCACCAGATCTCGTCGGCCGAGAGGATCTTGGGCACGTAGCGCCTTTTCTGTTCCTCGGTGCCCCACTGGATGAGCGTCGGTCCGACCAGCATCGTGCCGAGCTGGTTGACCAGCGCGGGTGCGTGCGCGCGGCTCATCTCCTCGCCGTAGACCAGCTGCTGGGTGAGCGTGGCGCCGCGGCCGCCGTACTCTTTGGGCCAGCTAATGCCGACCCATCCGCCGGCGTGCATCTTTTTATGCCAAGCGACGCGGCGCTCCCAATGGCTCGCGCTCTCGTCGGAAAAGGCCCACTCGGCGTGTTCCCCACGTTCGCGGCCGGGCAGATTGGCGTCGAGCCAGCTCCTCAATTCGGCACGGAAGGCCTCGTCGTCTGCGCTGAACTTGAAATCCATGGTTCCTCGCTATCCGATGCGGAGAATTCTCGCATAGATTCAACGGTCGGCGCAAAATAGATGAAGTTATCCTGAAAGGCACGGCTGCGCGCCGAGCACCAGCCTTCGCGGGATGCTCATCGAGCCCGCTCAGGCAAAGTTCGACCCACGAGGTCGTGCCCGCTAGAATCCATTTCATGCGGATCGCCACGGGAAAGGTAGTTGCGGGAAAGGTCGTAGTTGACGGGTCGCCCTTCGAAGAGGGCGTCCAGCTTACTGTAATCGCTGCCGATGACACAGAGACGTTCGAACTGGGGCGGGAAGACGAGGCGGCCCTCCTCGCAGCGATTGCGGAAGCCAAACGCGGCGAGTTCATCGACGGCGTCGAGCTCGTCGCCAAGCTAAATTAGTTACTATTGGCCACTCGACTTCCGTGTCGTACGCGGAGCTGCCCGTGAGATAGCGGAGGTTCACGAGTGGTGGAAGAAGAACCTCCGAATGCACCAGAGGCGGTTCGTGAGGAAGTGAAACGTACATTCGAGCTGATTTCGTCGCATCCCAAAGTAGGCGCGAGCTGTCAACGCTATTCTTCCAGGGGTCCGGCGGATCCACTTGGCTCGGATCCGATATTACCTCTACTATCGCACCACATCATCTGAGGTCGAGGTGCTCGCGTTTTGGCACGCGAGCCGCGGTTCCAGACCCGGATTGTAGCTGTCGTGCCTGCATAGATTCATCCGCCGGCGCAAAAAGGGGCTCCGCCGTCGGCGTGATCGCTCACGGGCGGCTGCGCAGGCTTAGAACCAGCATCCGCGGCTCGGTCATCGATTCCATCGCCCAGCGCACGCCCTCGCGGCCCAACCCCGAGCCCTTAACGCCGCCGAACGGATAGGTGTCGACGCGGAACACGCCGGTGTCGCCGACGATTACTGCGCCCGCCTCGATCTCGCGAAACGCCATGAAGGCGTGCTCGAGTTTGGGAGTGAAGACGCCAGCCTGCAGGCCGTAAGGCGAATCGTTGGTCGCCGCGATTCCCTCGGCGAACGAATTGATCGGTTCGACGGTCGCGACCGGTCCGAAAATCTCCTCGCACCAGACGCGCAGCCGATGGAGTTTAGGTTCGGAAAGCTCGACCAGCGTCGGCGCCACCACGTTGCCCGTGCGCCGATCGCCGGTGAGGATTCCGGCGCCGGCCTTCTTGGCTTCGTCGATCCATTCCATCACGCGCTCGGCCGCCGCGCTCGAAATCAGCGGACCGACCACCGTGCGCTCGTCCATCGGATCGCCCACGCCCAGCCGCTCGGTCGCGTCGACCAAGTGCTTCAAGAACGCGAAGTACACGTTGCGATGGACGAAGATGCGCTGGACCGAGAGGCAGACCTGGCCGGCATGCACGAACGCGCCGCGCGCCGTGCGGGTCGCGGCGTACTCCAGGTCGGCGCCGTCATCGACGATCAGGCCGCCGTTGCCGCCGAGCTCCAGCGCGACGCGCTTGGTCCCGGCCATCGCCTTAAGCGCCCATCCCACCTTTGCGCTGCCGGTGAAGCTCACCATCTTGATCCGGTCGTCGACGGCGAGGCGCTCGGCGACCGGCGGATCGGCCGAAATGACGTTGAGCGCGCCCTTGGGCAGCCCGGCCTCGGCGGCCAGCTCGGCCAGCATCAGGGCCGGCCCGGGACATTGCGGCGGCGGCTTGACGACCATCGTGTTGCCGGTGGCGATAGCGGGAGCGACCTTGTGCGTGACCAGGTTGAGCGGAAAATTGAACGGCGCGATCGCGGAAATGGGGCCGATGGGGAAGCGTTCGACGATTCCGACCGAGCCCATGTTGGCGGTCTCGAAGTCGATCGGTTCGGAACTCTGCCCGAAGCGCTTGACCTCCTCGGCGGCGAGCGCGAGGACGCCTACGGTGCGGCCGACCTCGGCGCGCGCGTAATCGATCGGCTTGCCGGTGCCGAGCGTGATGGCGCGCTCGAAGTCGCCGCGCCGCTCGGCCACGCCGCGGCTCATCGCGGTCAGAATCTCGGCACGCCGCGCGCGCCCCAGGCGGCGGGTCTCGTCATAAGCGCGCGCCGCGCCGGCGATCGCGGCGTCGGTCTCGTGCTCGCCGGCGCGCGCGACCGAGCCGACGACTTCGCCGTTGAATGGATAGTGCAATTCGTAATGGTCGGAGGTATCGACAGTTTGGCCGTCGATAAAAAGCCGGTACGCCGCAACCGCCATGGCAAGGACCTCCCGCCGCGAATTCTTGGCCGCGCTTTATCTTATCGCGCACTTGCGCGCGGCAAAAAAGAGCGCCGGCGGGGCGCCTTTGACAGCCTTGTTGTGAGGGATGACTCGGTCGATGCGTCCAAAAGCGGGAATTTCAGATAGTGGGAGCCTGAGCCGCAAAATACTGATCGTGCCTCCGGCTCACATCGCGGCGGCCGCTGCCCTTTCGAGCGGGCGTGATCCGCAGGGGTCCGGACGAACGGAGGTGACCGCGCTCGGTAAGATACTGACGCAGGGCCGCCTGAACCACCGCCGTAAGGGGTGGACGAGCATCATGAGCGTCAACGTATCTCTGAACAGCCTCTTCGAGATCGTCGGACAAGGTGATGGTTGCTCTCTTCATAGAAAAGAGGGTAGCAGCAGATGGTGTTAATGGTGAAGATGGTGCTCACAGCGGACAGGTTTTGCCGATTTCCAGGCCCAGGGCATGAATCAAACGGCCATAGCCGACGAAGGTGACTATTCTGAACCCCAGGTCGACGATCTCGCCTTCGGTAAAATGCTCGCGCAAGACGTCGAAGGTTTGCTGCGAGGCCTGGCGATGATCGCCCGCAAGGATCTCGGCGAAGCGAATCGCCGCTTTTTCCTGGGCGGTCAGTTTTCGGCTGCTTTCAAAATGCGGTAGCTCAGCGACCAGTTCTTCAGTCAGTCCTTGTTGCCTTGCCAAGGCAAACCGGGCGCCCATTCACAACGCGCACTCATTTTTCTCCGCCACTTTGAGCCGCGCAAGTTCGGTCAACTTCATGTTGACCGATCCGCGGGTGGCGCTGACCAGGGGAAAGTAAAATTTGATGAAGTCTTTGAAGACTTCCGGAGCGTGGGCCAGGACCTGAACAAATCCGGAGCCGCCCAGTTCCACATCATACTCGTGCATGACCGCCTGCAGCTCCGGATCAACCTTTCCAAATGGGATCGAACTGAGCCGTGCCATCGGTTCCTCCGTTTGACGGAAATCTTCTGCGCCTCGGGTTTAGTTATCGCACTTGCGCGCGGGACAGAAGAACGTGGGCGGCCGCTAGGAGGCGGCGCGGCGGCGCGGCGGCTCCGCTTCGGTACGTTTGCCGCCGGAGAGCAGATGAGCTTCGGGCTCGCTCCGGCGCCCGCCTCGCGAAGTTACCCAGGCGTGGAAGGACTCCATGTAGGTATAGATGACAGGCGTGATGTACAGCGTGAGGAGCTGCGAGAAAAACAGCCCGCCCACCACCGCCACGCCCAGCGGGCGACGCGAATCCGCGCCCGCGCCCACCCCGAGCGCGATCGGCAGCGTGCCCATCAGCGCCGACATCGTGGTCATCATGATCGGCCGGAAGCGGATAATGCTGCCCTCGAAGATCGCTTCGGCCGGGCTCTTGCCCTCGGTGCGCTGGGCGTCGAGCGCGAAGTCGATCATCATGATCGCGTTTTTCTTGACCAGGCCGACCAGCATGATGATGCCGACAAAGGCCAGCAGATCGAGCTCCATATGAAAGATCATCAGCGTGAGCAGCGCGCCGAAGCCGGCCGCCGGCAGTCCCGAGAGGATCGTCACCGGATGGATGAAGCTTTCGTAGAGCACGCCCAACACGATGTAGATGACCAGGATTGCCATCACCAGCAGGACTCCCAGATTGCGCATCGAGGACTGGAATTCCTCGGCCGTGCCCTGGAAGGCGGCGCTGACGCTGGCCGGCACGGTGTCGTTGGAGACTTGTTTCACGTCGTCGAGCGCCTTGCCCAGCGAGACGCCGGGCGCGACGTTGAACGAGATGGTGACCGCGGTGAGCTGTCCGGAGTGGTTGATCTGGAGCGGCCCGAGCGTCCGTTGCAGGCGCGCGATGGTGTCGAGCGGGACCAGTTGTCCGCCCTGCGCGCGCACGTACAGCAGCGGGAGCGTCGCCGGATTTTCCTGGTACTGCGGCTCGACTTCCAGCACCACGTGGTATTCGTTGTTGGGCGCGTAGATGGTCGAGATCTGGCGCGCGCCGTAGGCGCTATCGAGTGCGTCCTCGATCGATTGGGCCGAGATGCCGAGCGAATGGGCCTTGTCGCGGTCGATCACCACGTTGATCTGCGGATTGGCGATCAGCAGGTCGCTGGTGACGTCGGTCAGCTCGCGCATCGCGTGCAGCTTGCGCTCCAGGATCTGCGCGTACTTGTACAGCTCGTCGCTATTGGGGCTCTGCAGCGCAAGCTGGTAAGTGGCCTCGGTGAACTTGGCGCCGATCTGGATTGGCGGCGGGTTCTGCAGAAAGGCGATGATGCCGGGCACGGTGGCGAGCTTCGGCCGCAGCTCGGCCATGATCTGGTCGACGTTCAGTGCGCGCTCGCTCCGCGGCTTGAGGCGCGCGAACAGGATGCCGGTGTTGCCACCGCCGCTGAATCCGGTCGCGCCGGCGCTGGAGAAGTAGGTGGTGACGTTGGGATCGCGCCGGATGATCTCGGCGATCGCTTCCTGATGCTTGACCATCGCGTCGTACGAAATCCCCTGCGCGGCCTTGGTGAACATCAGGATCTGATCCTGATCTTCGCTGGGCAGGAAGCCCTTGGGGATGACCGCAAGCAGGTAGAAAGTCGCCACCAGCAGCCCTACCGCCAAGGCGAGCGTGGCGCGCCGATAGTTCATCACGGCCGCGAGGCTGCGGCGGTAACCCTCGAGCATCCGGTCGAAGCCGCGCTCGGTCGCCAGGTAGAAGCGGCCGTGGCGCTCGGCCCCGGGTGGACGCAGAAAGCGGCTGCAGAGCATCGGGGTCAGGCTTAGCGAGACGAAACCCGAGACCAGGATGGCGGCCGCGATGGTGACCGCGAACTCGTGCAGCAGGCGGCCCATGATTCCGCCGAGGAAGAGCACCGGGATGAACACCGCGGCCAGCGAGAAGGTCATCGAAAGAATCGTGAACGCGATCTCGCGCGAGCCGTCGAGCGCCGCCTCCATCACCCCCTTGCCCATCTCCATGTGGCGCACGATGTTTTCGAGCATCACGATCGCGTCGTCGACCACGAAGCCGACCGACAGCGTGATCGCCAGCAGCGAAAGGTTGTCGACTGTGTAGCCGAGCGACCACATCACCGCGAAGGTGCCAATGATCGACATCGGCAGCGCGGCGCTGGGAATAACCGTGGCGGAGACATTGCGCAGGAACAGGAAGATCACCATCACCACCAGAAACACGGTGAGCAGCAGCGTGAACTGCACGTCGGCGACCGAGGCTTCGATCGAATCCGCGCGCGAGTAGAGATTCGTGATGGTGACCGAGGCCGGCAGCTGAGCGCGGAAGGCCGGCAGGATCTTGTAGATCGCGTTCACCACCTCGACCGTATTGGTGCCCGGCTGGCGCTGGATCGCGAGCACCACCGCGCGCTGGTTGCCGACCCATCCCGCGACCTTGTCGTTCTCGACCCCGTCGATCACGCGCCCCACTTCTTCCAGCCGCACGGGCGCCCCGTTCTTGTAGGCCACGATTATCGGCCGATAGGCGGCGGCGTTGGTGAGCTGGCCGTTGGCCTGCACGGTGAAGGCCTCATGCGAACCGTACAGTGTGCCGGTCGGCAGGTTGACGTTGGCGTTTTCGATCGCTTGCGCGACTTCGTCGATGCCGATGCCGCGATAGGCCAGCGCCTGCGGGTCGACCTGGACCCGCACCGCGTATTTCTGCGAGCCGTAAACCGAGACCTGCGCGACGCCGCTGATCATCGAGATGCGCTCGGCAAGGTAAGTCTCGGCGTACTCGTCGACTTGCGAGAGCGGCAGCGTGGGCGAACTCAACCCGAGGTAAAGCACCGCCTTGTCGGCCGGGTTGACCTTCTCGTAAGAGGGCGGGCTCGGCATCCCCAGTGGCAACTGCGACTGGGCCTCCGCGATCGCCGCCTGCACGTCCTGCGCGGCGGCGTCGATGTTACGGTCGAGGGCGAACTCCAGCGTGATGCTGGTCTGGCCCTGGATACTGGTCGAAGTCATCTGGTCCAGGCCGGCGATGGTCGAGAATTGCCGCTCCAGCGGCGTAGCGATCGACGAGGCCATCGTTTCCGGACTGGCGCCGGGCAGGGTGGCGTTGACCACCAGGGTGGGAAAGTCGACGTTAGGCAGGTCGCTTACCGGCAGCATCCGGTAGGCCATCAGGCCGAAGAAGACGATCGCCAGCGAGATGAGCGTCGTCATCACCGGGCGGCGGATGAATCCCTCGGCCAGGTTCACGAGGGCACCTGCTGCGCCGGCTGGTCGAGTCCGCTCTTGATTTTAACCTTGGCGCCGGGGAACAGGCGCAACTGGCCGTCGGTGACCACGGTCTCACCGGCTTTGATCCCGCTCTTGATCACCGTTTGACCGTCGAGCGAGTCGCCGACTACCACCGGGCGCGCCTTGGCCGACATATCCCGCTCCACTACGAACACGAACGCTCCGTCCTGTCCCGTTTGCACCGCCTGCGACGGCACCAGAATTGTGTCCGGGAGTTCGCTGAGGGTCAAAGTTACGTCGACGAACTGGCCCGGCCATAGCCGCTCGCTTTCGTTGGCGACCAGCCCCTTGAGCTCGAAGGTGCCGGTGGTGACGTTAACCGCGTTGTCGATAAAGTTGAGCGTGCCGCTTTCCGCGGCCGCCTGGAGCTCGCGGCTGCGCGGCCGCACCAGCACGGCGAGCTGATGGCCGGTCATGTCGTGACGCACCTCGTCGAGGTCCTTCTCGGGTACGTTAAAGTCCACATAGATGGGTTTGATCTGGTTGATCACGACGATCGCGCTGGCGGAATCGTCGGCCTTGACCAGGTTGCCCGGATGCAGCATCAGGTTCCCGGTACGGCCGTCGATCGGCGAGCGGATCTCAGTGTACTCGAGGTTGAGCTGCGCCGTCTGCTCGGCGGCCTGGTCGGCCATCACGGTCGCGCGCAGCGCCTGCGCCGTGGCATGGGCCTGATCGGCTTGCTCGCGCGAGCCCACGCCCTGCTCGAGCAGGTAGCCGTAGCGCTTCTCGTCGTTGACGGCCTGTGCGAGCTGCGCGCGGTCGCGCGCGAGATTGGCCTGGGCCTGATGCAGTGCCGCCTGGAGCGGCCGCGGATCGATCGTGACCAGCAGGGCGCCCTTTTTTACGTTCTCGCCTTCATGAAAATGAACCTCGGCTATTTTGCCGTCGATCTGCGACCTCACCGAGACGGTCGAGTAGGCTTCGACCGTGCCGATCGCATGGAGCTCGATCGGGACCGTTTTCTGGATGGCTTGGGCGATCAGCACCGGGACAGGGCCGGTCATAAATCCGCCAGCGACGTCGGGCCCGGACTTGGAGCATCCGATGCCGAGCGCGGCTGCGGTCGCGATTGCCGCCCCGATTCGCATCATCCGCAAGACTGGCAAGGTCTGTAAGGTCCGCGCGAGGCGGGCGAATAGAGATGCGCGATGGGCAATTGGATCGCGGGAGAGAGAACAGAGTTTACAATGGAGAGGCGTGGACAATCTGCCTGGCAAGCTGTGTGCGGTCAAATTGGCTGTCCTCGCAGTCCGAGCTTCGCAGTCTCGACTCTCGAAGTTTCTCCCGAAGTCTTCTTCGAAATCTCTCGAAGTTCCGGCCTCGCAGCGCTGAGTTTTCGATGCTCTCGGCGCGGCGCGAAATTCCGCCGTCGCCCGATAGTTCCCGTACCCGCGTATCCGAGCGGATAGATAGTATCAGGGTTGCCGGGCGCGGGGAAAATCGCTTCTCGCGCAGCTGCGGGCCGATTCAACTCTGGCTTGTCCAACGCGCAGAGGCCTAACGCGGAATTACCGGCAGCACGACGCGAGAGCTATAGCGGCTGTCGTGGAAGACGCTCTGATGCGCCCGCGCGAGTTCGGCGTCGGCGAAGAGATCGTGCCCGGTGTTGGGATTCCGATCGTAACGGGGGAAATTACTGGACGAGACCTCCAGCCGCAGGCGATGCCCGGCCTTGAACAGATGGCTGGTCGCCCACAGATCGAGGCGGTATTCGTAGACCCGTTCCGGCACGATCGGTGACGGCGCCGCGAGCGACTCGCGAAAGCGCGCGCGCACCACCCCCTCGACGATATTCTGCGCATAGCCATCCGGTCTCACGTCGCACAGCTTGGCGGTGAAGTCGGTGTCCGGCGCCGACGATGCCGCGTACAGAATCATCGTCACCGGCCCGGTGACTTCCAGATCGCTCGCGAGCGTGTCGCCGGTATAGACCAGCACGTCCTGGCGCTCCTCGACCTCGCGCTGATCGAAAACTCCGGCCTTCAACCCGAGCGCCGTGCCGCCGCGCGTCGGCACCGGATCGTTGGGATCATAAACGTAACGATCGGCCGGTTCCTCGCCGGGCCGCGCAGGCCCGAGCCGTCCGTCGCCCTCGAGGCTGTTGGCGTGTCCGCCGCTACGCAGGAACATCTCGGTGTATCGCGTGCGCGCGAGCGGCCATTCGTTCTCGTCGCGCCATCGGTTCTCGCCCATCACGAACAGCCGCACGGGCGGCTCTTCGAGCACGCCGTTGGCGATTCCCTTAAGGAAGTGATCGAACCATCGCAGTTGCAACGCGTGCAGCTCGATTATCGCCGCGGGGCCGAAATCGATATCGCCGGTGCCGCGCGAAGTCGGGATCGAATAGGGCAGCAGATGCGCCCACGGACCCATCAGCAATTTCTGCCTGCGCCGCGTCTGTTCGCTGCGCGCGCCGTCACGCATCCCGCGGTACATCGCGAGCGTGTCGTACTGGAACACGTCGTACCACGAGCCCACGTGAAACATCGGCGTGTCGAATTCGCCGAAGCGCGGCCGCAAATCGGTGGCGGCCCAGTACGGACCGTCAGTCCAATGGCGGAGGTAGTCAGCGAGATATGGAGCGCCATCTTTCAGACGCTCGCCCCAATCGCGCACCGGCAGATGATGATAGGCGTCACGCTTGAGCGGAGCCATCGGGATATCCGGGCGCGAAACATAGCTGTCGAGCCGCGCTCGATGCTGGTCGTAAATTCCCTTGCGCGCCAGCGTGTCGCGCGCCATGAACATGAAGTAGGCCAGCATCCATCCCAGTTCGAGCGCGCCGCGCCGGTAGGCGAAATTCTCGAAGTAACTGACCGGCCCTGAGACAGGCGCGGCGACTCGCAGATGGGGCGGACGCAGACTGGCGGCGTAATACTGCACCAGGGCTAGATACGATTGCCCCACCATCCCAACCTTGCCGTCCGAGCAGGGCAGGGCCGCCGCCCATTCCACCGCGTCGTAGCCATCGCGCGCCTCGTGCGCGAAGGGATAGAAGTCGCCCTCCGAGCTATGGCGTCCGCGGGTGTCCTGCACCACCACGACGTAGCCGCGCGGGGGAAAGTAGTCTTTCTCCGTCAGCGCCATCTCGGCACCCTTGTCGTACGGCGTACGCACCAGCAACACGGGGAAGCGCCCAGGCGCATCGGGACGATACACGTCGGAGCGCAGGCACACGCCGTCACGCGTGCGCATCACCTGATCCTTTTCGACCACGACCTTGAAAGCCGGTTCACTTTGATGCGCGGTTGCCATCGATGTCTCTCCGCGGCACGCGTCGTTCCGCTTACCGAAACTCGTTTGCGCGCCGATTATTCAGGTCATCTACTCCAACCAACGGTGTAGAACTCCAGTTGTAAAAAAGCCAGCGAGTTCAGGTCTGCAAAAGCGTCTCATCCGCACCCTGTCTCATGGACGCCACGGGCATCGAGGGTGTCTCCGATACGATCTTGCGGACGCTCGTCCTTTGCCATGTTTACACGCTTTTGCGGCGAATATATGCAGATTTTCGTCGCCAACTTTTCGTCGTCCCATAGCAATAGCGACTTCTGCTCCGCTTGCTTGAGTTTTGGCTCTTGCGCCGGTCTGGTATCCGCCTTGCACAAGATTGTTGTTGAGGATGGGGGGCGGGTTCTGCGGAGGATTCGGATGAAAGACCAGGAGAAGACGGATCTAGCGGATACCCAAACCGCGAAGACAGGCGCGGCGCGTTCAAGCGGCGAAAGGGTCTGGTTGGCGCCGGGATTACCTCGATCGCTGGAACCGTTGGTCGCTGGATTGGGAATCGAGCTACTCGCGCCAGACGATCGCGCGCAGGCCACGATCCGGGTCAAATCGGGCGAATCGTTCGCGGCCGAGGGTCGCACCGGTGCTCCGACAACGCGCTTGATGATCGAACATGGCCACGCGCGGTCCTATGACAAGGCCCAAGAGCAGCCCCATGAGCAGTCGGATGAACAAGCCGAGAACGAGGCGATCGAATTCGAAGGGCCTGGCTGTGTGTGGGCCGCGGCGAGTTGTGTCGTCTCTTACGCGTTCGGCCTTTCTCCACCAATACTGACCGCCGACGCGGCGATGTTCGCGGTCATTCGCGCCGCGGCGCGCGCCGGGCAGGTGGACTCGCCCATTCTGGTCACCGGCGAAACTGGCACCGGCAAGGAACTGCTGGTACGTATGATTCACGCGGCCAGCGGACGCGCCGGCGCGATGTCTTCGGTCAACTGCGCGGCGCTCAACGATCCCGCGCTGGGGTCCCGCAAAATCGATCGCGGCGTCGATCGAGACACGTTCGGCGACACCGCACGAGGTCCGGCCGGCGCGGAGAACCGGCTCGACGAGCTGTGCGCGGCCCCTGACACCACGCTGTTCCTCGACCAGGTTTCGGAACTTTCACCCGTGTCGCAGACGAGGGTGCTGCGCGCGATCTTGCGCGCGGGCAATTCCAAAGCCGACGAATTCAAAAGAGCCTACTCCCAGGTCGGCGATTCTGCTCCGGGCGATCGCGAAGTTGGAAAAGTTAGGTCCGGCGCGCGCCTGGTATCGGCGACCAACCGGCCGTTGGGGCCGTTGACTTTGAAGGGCCGGTTTAAGCGCGAACTCTACGATCGGCTGGCTGTGCTGACCCTGGGAGTGCCACCGCTGCGCGAGCGCCGCGCCGACATCGCGCTGCTTGCCGCTGGCTTCCTGCGCGTCGTAGCGCCCCGGCTGAGCTTCACGCCCGAAGCGCTGGTATTGCTGGGCAACTATCCATTCCCGGGCAACGTGCGCGAGCTGCACAATCTGGTCACGCGCTTCGCGATCATGCGGCGCGACGAGGCGAGCCAGCTTATCCAGGCGACCGACGTCCGCCCTCAACTGGCCGGTCCGCCCATCACGCCGTCGATCTGGAAATCGAGCCCTTTTCGGATGCGGCGCGAGATGGCACTGCAGGCGCTGATGGTATGCGGCGGCGATCGCACAGCGGCGGCGCGCAAACTCGGCATCAGCGTTCGCGCGCTCCAGCAGCACGTGGTTTCGATCGCGCCTCCGCCCGGCCCGCGCACCCGGTAGGGGTTCAGGAACAAATCGGGCGGAGGGGTAGAAAACCCCTGACTTACCAAGCGTGGCTAGGGCATAAGCAAGCGCCGGCGACAGGAATAAAAAGGGCGGCGCGCTAGCCGAGCCGGCGCAAGGAGAGATTCTGTCCGTTATCCCTTGGGCAGGCCCAGCACCCGCTCGCCGATGATGTTGTGTTGGATCTGGTTGGTCCCCGCGTAGATCGTCGGGCCACGCGCCGCGAGCATCCGATGCGACCACGTCCCCTGGTCAATCGCGAACGCCGCGTCGTGCTCGAACTGGCTATACGGCCCCAGCAGCTCCATCGCGAACATCGCGATCTTCAATCCGACTCGGTGGCGCACAGCTTCATCATCGAGCCCTCGGGTCCCGGCGGCAGCCCCTTGAGCTGGCGCGTGAGATTGCGCAAGCCCGTGTACTTGATCGCCTCGACCTCCATCGCGAACTGCGCGGCGCGCTGCCGCACGCTGCTATCGTCCCAGGCGCTGCGCCCATTGCGCGGCAGCCGCTTCGCGAGCGCCGTCAGCTCGCGCACCTGGCGCATCAGCCCGCGGTCATGGCCGCCCGAGCGCTCGAACATCAGCGTGGTGATCGCGACCTGCCATCCCTGGTTCTTGTGCCCGACGATATTCGCCTTGGGCACGCGGACGTCCTCGAAGAAGACCTGGTTGAAACCGCGCGCACCGGTCATCTGGACCAGCGGCCGCACCTCCACGCCGGGCGTCTTCATGTCGACCAGCAGGTAGGTGATGCCCTTGTGTTTAGGCGCTTCGGTGTCGGTGCGGGTGAGCAAGAATATCCAGTCGGCGTGATGCGCCGCGGAGGTCCAGATTTTCGATCCGTTGACGACGAAGTAGTCGCCCTCTTCGACCGCGCGGGTCTGCACCGAGGCCAGGTCGGAGCCCGAGTTTGGCTCCGAGTAGCCTTGGCACCAGATTTCCTCGGCGGTCAGAATTTTGGGCACGTGGCGGCGCTTCTGTTCCTCGGTGCCCCAGTGGATGAGCGTGGGACCGAGCAGCGAGATGCCGAAGCCGACGAATGGAACGGCGGTGCCGGCGCGCTCCAGTTCCTGCTCATAGATGATGCTCTGGAGCAGCGTTGCACCGCGGCCGCCGTACTCCTTGGGCCAGCTAAGCCCGATCCAGCCGCCCTCGTTGAGCTTGCGATGCCATCGGATGCGCCCTTCCCATTCGTCGTCGGTCTCGTCGGTCATCGGCTCGCGCGCGGGGGTGGCGTACTGGCGGTTCTTCTCGAGCCAGGCGCGGAACTCGGCCCGAAACGCCTCGTCCTCGGGGCTGTAGTTGAAGTCCATTTGCCGCTTGCGTGCCTCCTTAACTCTGCGGGCCGGCAGCCTCTAAAATGCATATCACAGCCGGCCGTCCAACGCCTGATCCTGGCGCGCCGCGCATCCAGGCATGGCGCGACGAGCACCCACGCATGGCGCGACGCGCACCTGATTGACATCCCGCGGCCAATCGCGGAGAAAAAAGAACGGATACGGCCGGCCCTGAACATGAAACAGTGAAAAGTGAGAAAGTGAAAATTGCGCTCGACCTGCCCGCCGACGTTTTCGACGCCGGTTTTTCCGAGGACACCTTCGCGACGCGCGTGCGCGAGTGGGCGATCCTTGCGCTGGTCGACGCGCGCCGCCTGCACGAGCATGAGGCGGCGCGGATGCTCGGGGTCGAGCGCTGGGAGCTGGTCGAGCGGATGGAGGCGCTGGGGATGCGGCCGACCGAGAAGGTATTCGATGAAATCCGCGGCCAACTGGGTCGCGCGATCGCCGCGCGCGAAGGGGCGCGCCAACAAGGGAGAACCACGATGCGGCTTCTGCACACGATGCTCCGGGTCAACGATCTCGACCAGACGCTGAAGTTCTATTGCGACGCGATGGGAATGAAACTGCTGAGGCGCAAGGATTATCCCGACGGCAAATTCACCCTGGCCTTCGTCGGCTACGGCGACGAGGACGACGATACGGTGGTCGAGCTCACCCATAACTGGGACACCAAGAGCTACGATCTGGGCACCGCCTTCGGCCATCTCGCGGTCGGCGTCGACGACATCTACAAGACCTGCGAGGAGCTCAAGCATAAGGGCGTGAAGGTGACGCGCGAGCCCGGCCCAATGAAATTTGGCGGCGCGGTGATCGCCTTTATCGAGGATCCCAACGGCTACAAGATCGAGCTGATCGAGCGCACATAATCCAGCGCGCATAGCGGTTAACCCGAATTTATAAGATCCCGCGGGGAGAAAAATCCGGGAGAAATTCGATGAAAGCCGCGGTCTACAGACGACCGAACGAGATGGCCGTGATCGACGTGCCGCGGCCTATCGCCGGGCCCGGTGAAGTCGTGCTCAAGGTCCATAACTGCGGAATCTGCGGCTCCGACCTGCACGCCGTGCAGTATGGCTTCGGGATGCCGCCCGACTCGGTGATGGGCCATGAGTTCTGCGGCGAGATCGTCGAGCTTGGCCCGCAGGTGAGCGGTTACGCGATCGGCGATCGCGTAACCTCCCTGCCATACATCGGATGCGATACCTGCGAGCAATGCGTTGCGGGCCACGGGATGCACTGCGAGAAGATCCGCGGGCTTGGCCTGGGCCAGCTTCCCGGCGCCTACGCCGAATACGTGATGTGCGGAGCGAAGAGCCTCTTCAGGCTGCCGGACAACCTGAGCTCGCAACTCGGCGCGCTGGTCGAGCCGCTTTCGGTCGGATTGCACGGCGTCAACCGCTCCGGCCTGGGGGCGGGTGCGGCGTGCGTGGTGATGGGCGCCGGACCGATCGGGCTCGCGACGCTCCTATGGTGCAAGGCCAAGGGCGCGCAGACGATCATCGTTTCCGAGCTTGCGGCGGGACGCACCGAGCTTGCCCGGCGGCTTGGCGCGACCGAGGTCGTCAATCCCACCATCAAGGATCCGGCCGAGCGGATGCGCGAGCTGACCGGGCGCGGTCCCGATCTCGTCTTTGAGTGTATCGGCGTCAAGTCGACGCTGGAGTCCGCGATCCAGATGGTCGCAACGTTGGGGCGGGTGGTGGTGCTCGGGGTATGCATGGAGCCGGATGAAATCACGCCGGTGCGATGCATTTTCAAGGAAATCACCGTCACCTTCGTGCTTGGCTACAACGACGCGGAGTTCCAGGAGACGATCGATGCTCTGGCGACCGGCAAGATCGACCCGCGTCCGATGGTCACCGACGTGATCGGCGTCGACCAGGTGCCCGAGATGTTCCAGGCGCTGCGCAAGCCGGGAGGCCGGGCCAAAGTGATCGTCGAGTTCCCGCACTAGGCACGCGAGCCCAAGGCAGCCCCTCCCGCGCGCCACATCGCACGTCCGCGGTCCAAGGAAGCTTTCGGGCTCCGCGACGGTGGCGCGGCTCGGCTATGCCTTGGTGACGCCGAGAAAGCCGGTAATCGCCTCGAGCGCTTCAGGTTCGACCAGCGACGGCGCATGGGCGACGCCGGGAACCTCGACCAGGCGGACGCCACGCTGCACCTTGATCATCCGGGCCGCCGTGTCGCGCGACAGGATGTCGCTCTGCGCGCCGCGCACGATCAGGATCGGCGCCATCACACGGTTGTAATGCAGCCACAGATCGATCGGCCGCGCCGCCGAACCGCCGCGCGGTGGACGGCGCACCGCCGGATCCATCTTCCACGTAAGCCCGCCGTCTTCGGTCGGCTTGACCGACCATCGCACCCACTCGGTGAGCAGATCGTCCGAGAGCTTGGCCGCGGGCGGATAGGTTGCCCGGTAGTAGGCTCTGACCTCGGCCACGTCCTTGAAGCGATCGGGTGCCTGGCCGACGTAGGCGATGATTCGCATCAGGCCGGCCGGTTCGATCTCGGGACCGATGTCATTCAGCACCAGATGCTCCACGGTTTCCGGATACCCGCCGGCGTACATCATCGAGACTATTCCGCCCATCGAGGTTCCTACCAGGCTCACGCGTTTGATCCCGAGCGCGTCGAGGAATCCCTTGAGGTCGCTCACGTACACCTGCGGATTGTAATCCAGCGGCGGACCCCATCCGCTGTCGCCGCGGCCGCGCACGTCGAGCGCGAGCACGCGGTAGCGCGCCGTCAGATGGGGCGCCAGCGCGTCGAAGTTGTGCGCGTTGCCGGTCAGCCCATGGAGACAGACCAGCGCCGGCTGACCCTCACCGCCGAAGTCCAGGTAGTGCAACTTGACTGCGCCGACGTTTTGAAACTTGTCTTCGGGCATCGCGCCAAAACTCCTCGCGGGGACACCGCGCTGCGTGGGTTGAAATTTGGACTCGGAAGCTAAAATTTTGCGGCCGCAAAAGTCCGCACGAAAATCAGTTTCGCGAAAATCAGCTTCAGATGAAGGCAAGACTGTTCAGCAATCGCGCGGCGATTTCAAGCTGCCTCGCCCCGAGCAAAGCACTTCACGTAGCGGTTCTTTCCCAGGACTCGCTTCAGAGCGTGTGAAGATGATAAGAAGCACCATACCGAGTTCCGTTTTCACATTGGATTTTTCCTTTCCGTTAATATACAAATAGCGCCTCTAGAATTCAAAATAACGCTCAAGGAATCAGCCGGCCGGCGATTCCTTGCCACGTCCGGCAGGCTCGAAAAAATGGACCCGACAGATCGCAAGCCGCAAGAGAAGGACGATCACCAAGAGCCGCGTTGGGCGGCCTATGCGGTGACCGTGCACGAGAGCACCACGGACGCAGTCATCGTGCTGGATACCGCGTGGCGCCTGGTTTATATCAATCGCCACGCTACGCCGATTCTCGGCGAACACGATGTGCTGGGCAAAATTATTTGGGAAGCGTTCCCGCGTCCTTCCGGTGGGGTGTTCGAGAACGCGTGCCGGAAATCGATGGCTGAGCGGATCGCGGTGCGGTGCGAAGACTTCTATGCGCCGATGGGCATCTGGTTCGAAAACAGCATTTATCCCTGCGAAGGCGGGATCGTTGTTTACTTTCGGGACATCACCGAGCGCAAACGCCAGGAACAAGCGCGCAAGGAGGGCGACAAGATAGCGCTCCAGCAGTTCTCAGAACTGGGTGATGTCTACGCGCATGCGCCCGTCGGATTGGCCTACCTCAGCCCCGAGTTCCATTATCTTCGCGTCAATCAGCGGTACGCGGCGATGACTGGCTTCCCGCTCGCCGCGCATCTCGGGAAGACCATCCGCGAACTTCTGCCGGACATCGCCGACTGCACGGAATTGATCCTGCGGCGGGTGTTAGAGACAGGAGATCCGGTCTTCAATGCGGAAATGGAGGGCGAGACCCCGGCGTGGCCCGGCTTCCGGCGGGTTTGGATCATGCAATGTCTGCCGCAGAAGGACAGTGCGGGAAAGGTCGTCGCTTTCAATGTCGTGGTGGAGGACGCGACCGAACTCAAACGCGTCGAGCGTGAACTGCGGAACAAGGTCGAGGACTTGGAGGCGGTCCTCGAGGCGGTTCCAGCGGCGGTGTTCCTGACCCATGACCCAAAGTGTCGAACGATGTTCGGCAATCGCAACACCCGGCAATTGCTCCGGCTGCCCGCGGGGGCCAATCTCTCGAAATCCGGGGGCGAAACGGCTCCCCGGAATTTCAGAGCTCTCAAGGACGGAGTCGAGATCGTGGACGCGGATTTACCGGTGCAGCGGGCGGCAGCAACGGGCGAAATGGTCCGCCATGCCGAATTGGCGCTGGCTTTCGAAGGCGGCGACATTACCCACATCTATGGCAACGCCACCCCGTTGTTTGACGATAGCGGCAAGACCCGCGGCGCAGTTGGCGCTTTCGTCGACGTAACCGGGATGGTCGAGGCGCGCCAAGCGGTGCTGCGCAGCCGCACGGAGCTCGAGCGTCTGGTCGCCGAACGCACGCGCGACCTGGTCGAGGCGAACGCCCGGCTTTCGAGTCAAATCGTCGAACGTCAAAAAGCCGAAAATGAGCTTTTGCAACTCCAGAAACGCGAGATCATCGGACTGCTTGCGAGCGGGGTGACGCACGACTTCAACAATCTACTGCAGGTCATCAAAAGTACGCTGAATGTGATCGAGCTGCAGCGGCCCTCTGCGGTCCTCGCAGGTCACCTGACGACCATAGACAGAGCTTGTGATCAAGCGTCCGGACTAACCCAGCGGTTGCTGGCGTTCACCCGAAATCAACGATCCTTGGTGCTGGTGTCCGATGCGAACAAACTGATCTACGCCGCTTCGGATCTCCTGCGGCGAACGATCTCCCCTCAGATAGAGATCGCATACGCCTTGTCTTCCGATCTTTGGCCGGTCCTCGTCGACTCGAATCGCCTGGAGATGGCCTTGTTAAATCTCGCGATCAACGCGCGTGACGCGATGCCAGAGAGCGGCCGGATAGCCTTCGCGACCATGAATCTCGCTGCCGGCGATGGGCGCTTGCCGGCCGAGCTCGCCCGGCGCGACTGCGTCCTCATTTCGGTGGCCGATACCGGCGTTGGAATGAGCAAAGCAGTGCTCGCCCGCGCGCTCGAACCGTTCTTCACCACCAAGGCAGGGGAACATGGAACCGGCCTCGGGCTTAGCACGGTCGATGAATTCGTGCGCGAGGCGGGTGGCACGGTGCGCATCCTTAGCGAACTCGGGGCGGGCACGGTGGTCGAGATGTACTTGCCCAGGGCCAGTGGGGCTTGAGTCGTTCTGAATCGCGCCCTCTCTGGTAAGGCGCTGTAATCCTCGTTCAAAGACCACGGACCTTTAGCAGGTTCGACGAAACACTTCAGCGCGTGGCGCGCGTGCCGTCGCCCTCATCGCCGCCGGGACCCGGTTGGTCGCCCTGTACCAGCGCGAGCAATTGATCGGTGACGATTATCAGGCGCCGCCCGTCACGGATGATCACGCCGGTGCGCTCGAATTCGCTCAACTGCTCGGTGATCCGCTGGCGCGACGCGCCGACCAGCTCCGCCAGATCGCTATGGGTCAGCTTTAGCGTCAGCAGCCGGCCGCGTGCGTCCTCGGCGCCGAACTTGGTTGCCAACTCCAGCAGCGCGCCGGCCAGCCGCTCGCGCAACGCGAGTCCAAGAAAATTCGTGTAACGCAGCAGCATCGCCCACCATCGCCCCACCGTGACGTCAAGCACGCGGCTCAAATCCTCCAGCCGCACGCCGAGCGCGGCGTCGACGAAGGCCTCCGGACTAAGGACGCCGACCAGGCAATCGCTGAACGCGTCGCATCGGAAAGGCCGTTTGGCCACCGTCAACAGAGAGGAGACGCCGAAAATCTCACCCGGGCCGACCAGTGAGACCAAAATGCGTTCGCTGGCGTTAAGAAAGGTCAGCTTGGCAACGCCGGAGAGCAGCAAATAAACGCGGTTGGCGTCCTCGCCCTCGAAGAAAATCGTTTCGTGGCGCCGCACGCGGCGCGTGATAGTCGCGGCGGAAAGTTTGCCGAGTTGGGCCTCGGACATCCACCCCAGCGTGCGTAGCCGGCCGAGCAGCTTTAATTGGGAAATTTCAGCGGTCACCGTTCATTGGTTAGCACAGACCATGGCGATGTCACCAAAGCGACCAAACACGAGGGTAACGGGCCATGCTTTGGCGCTTTGGTCGCGTCTGCGACAAACGTCAACAGAACTAATTTTGCTATCCAGTGAGTATCAGATACTCTTCAGTCACTGAGCAAAACATTTTTCATTCAGCGACAATCCACCCTTCATCGGCGAGCAACCGAATCGCGTTGAGAATCCACGGTGGAATGCAATGCTCAAAGCGGCGGCAGACGCGCATCGAACAGGCAGGCCGGGGCAATGCGGGCAGAACAAAGGTCGCAGGAACACTGGAGATGACTGGCATAATTGCTGCTGTACAGAAGACTTGTATCGTTTTGGCGCGCGCTTCGGCCACGCGCGGATAGCATAAAGGGGTAACAATGAAATTCTTCGAACAATGGACCAAACTCGGCGAGGCGATCATCGAAATGCCGTTCGTCGCCGCCAGACGCGTGTTCGCGCAGGACGGCGAAACAAGCGGCGAGCAAGATCTCCAACAGGCGGGATGGAAGGCCTACGACGCCTGGGTGCAATTGCTGAACGAGTCGGCCAACGGTCTCTACAACAGTCCTGCGGTGGGCTCCGCGGTGGGACGCTCGATGGAGGCCTCGCTCAAGTGGCAACGCCTGGGCTCCGCGATGACAGGGGCGGTTTTCGCCGCGCTGTGGCCGGCCGTGGGGCTGCCCTCGGCAGCTGAGTTGACCGAGTTGCGCGCCGAAGTGGGGGCGCTTCGCGACGATCTGGCGGAAGCCCGCCTGGAAGCCGAGGAAGCGCGCGCTGCTGAGATCGATGAGCTGCCCGCGGGCGAGCGCCAGGCTGGCGAGGCGTTGACCGCGATGTGGAATGGCGGATGGAGTCCGGCGGCCGTGCCGATGGCGCGCAAGCGAGATGAAGATGTCCCAAACTAACCCGTCAACCAACTCGCCCATTGGCGCAATTGCCGGCTACTGGCTCGACGGCGCGATGCGCACGCTAGACGGTTTCAAAAAGGGCGCACATGCCACCGTCAACGATCCGCCGCCGGTGACCCCGTATCGAGTGGTGTTCGAGAGCGGCAAGGTGCGGCTGCGTTACTATGCGGCTGCGGCCGAATCGCATCGCACGCCGATCGTACTGGTCTACGCGTTGATCAAGCGGCCGTTCGTGCTCGACATACAGAAGGGCCGCAGTGTGATCGAATACCTGACCCGCGCGGGCTTCGACGTCTACCTCACCGATTGGCTGCCGCCCAATGCGACCGACACCTGGCGCGGCTTCGACGCTTACGTCAACGGCGACCTCGACAAGGCAGTGCGTTTCGTGCGCGCGATCACGCGCCGCACGCAGGTCACTGTGCTGGGCTACTGCTTCGGCGCGCTGCTGAGCCTCGTCTATACCGCGCTGCATCCGGAGAACGTGCGCAACCTGATCACCGCGACCGCGCCGTTCGACATGGGCGTGCGCGAATTACCCATCTACAACGTCGTCGACCAGATGAGCGAGGAGGCGATGGAGCTGGTCACGCGCGTGTACGGCAACTGCCCGGCGTGGATGGTGCAGTCGTTTTTTACCGCGATGGCTCCGGCGCATCACGCGATCGACAAGTTCGTCGGGATGTATCGCAATGCCGAGCGCGACGGTTATGCCGAGCAGTTCGATCTGTTCGAGCGCTGGATGAACAGCGACGTCGCGCTGGCGGGACGGATTTTCCGCGAGATGGGAGGCGACATCTCCAAGCGCAACCAGCTCGCGCGCGGCGAGTTCGAGGTCGGCGGGCGCAAGGTCGAAGTCGGACAAATCAACTGTCCGCTGCTCAACGTGGTTGCCGACTATGACGACGTGGTGCATCCGCGTTCGAGCCTCGGCCTGGTCGATCGCGTACGCAGCCGTGACCGGCGCAACCTTACCTTCCCGACCGGACACGTCGGCGCGATGGTGAGCGGCGCGGCCCACAAGCAGCTCTGGCCTCAGATCGGAGCATGGTTGGAAGAACGATCGAATTGAGCAGAAGGCATAATGACCAAGAAACGCAAGGAGAAGGGCAAGCATCACGAAGAGGCGCAAACGCCGGAAAATGTCGCGCACGCGACAAAGCATCCCGCGCTCAGCGCCGATTCGTGGTTAAGTTCTAACACGATGGAGCAAGGCTCCCAAAAGAATTCACGGAGGAGATCACCGATGTCAGAGAAAGAACATAGCGGAGTGTACGAGGGATTTTCACGTATCGCCGAGAACTGCTTCAACCCCGCGGGCGCCAAGAAGGCGGCGGCGTGGTACATCGACACTACCGAGAAGCTCGCCACCCAGGCCCTGGATTTCCAGGTGAAGGCGACCGAGTGGGCCAAGGAGACCCCGATCTATCCATTGATCGAGGCCCAGCAGACGATCGGCCGCAAGCTGGTCGAGCAGAGCGTCAGCACCGCTCGCTCGCTCTGGAAGCTCTAAGGAGCCGTTTTTTGGTTGCCTGAGCGGCGGCGGTCCGCTTGGTGACTCGCTCCGCTGACAGTGGCTCTGTTTTCGTTAGGCGGTTCGCGCGATCTCGCGCGGGCCGCCTTTTTCCATTTCCGAAGTCGCGCCGCGGCGGACCCGTGCCGGCAGTTCCGCACGGGCGGCGATGGCACGGAGCCTGCTTGAATTGTGAAGGGCCGGTGGCGGCCGCGTGAATACCACATGGGTGCTTTATGAATACTCGTTTTTGGCACCGGCGCGCGTCGCGAATAGCCACATCCTTGGCGCTATCATGATGGATCGCCGGATTCGATACTGTGCGACCGAGGATTTCTGCTCGCCGGATTGGTTGCAGTGTCGTGTGGGGGGATGACGTGAAGCGCTATCTGCTCGCAAGCGATTTCGATCAGACGCTCAGCTTCAACGATTCCGGTATCGCGTTGAGCGAGTTGCTCGGCATCACCGGATTCAAGGACAAGGTGGCCGGCCTTTCGCGGCTCAACCTGGTGCAGCAGGGTGGCGAACTGGCCTACCTTCTGCGCCACGATCCGCAATACCGGCGCGTGCGCAGACAGGACCTGGCCGAAGTCGGACGCCGCATCCGCCTCAAACGCAACCTCCCGCTGCTGACTCGCCTCCTGCAAAACGGCATCGAGGGCCATCACTTCGACTTCTACGTCATCTCGGCCGCGCCCGAAGAGGTGGTGCGGTCGGCGTTGCAGGGAATCGTGCCGCCGGATCACGTCATCGGCACCCGCCTCGGCTATGCCGCGGAGTCGGGTGAGATCGAATCGATCGTGCGGGTTGCCGCCGGCTACGGCAAAGTGGCGGCGATCGATGAGCTGCGCCAGGCGCTGGGCGTGCCGAGCGATCGTATCATCTACGTGGGCGACGGCAGCTCGGACATCCACGTGATGCTCGAGGTGAACCATCGCGGCGGTTTCACGATCGCGGCCTCGGCGGCCAAGTACATCACGCAGATCGCCAAGCGCACCATCATCAGCGACGACGCCTTGAGCGTGCTGGTGCCGATTCTCGAACAGATCGGTGGCTGGAGCCCGGAGCGTATTCGCGAGCTGTTCGAGACGCACGGCGTGCTAATTCAGCAGTGGGACAAAGTGCGCACCGATTGGCTGACGATCGGCGAGAGTTCGATGGCGGCGGAGCCCGGCGCGGACGCGGATGATGAAAATGCTTAAGGCCAGGAATGATTTCTGCGCAATCACTTTCGCGGAGTGATCTTCGCGGGAATCGTCGCGGCGGAATCATCGTCGGATGATTTGCGGCGCGTTGCCCTTTGCCCCGCATCGGTGCCGGCGCTAGTATCGCTGCGCACCTCGTGAGCGGGCCGCGTTCGCAGCGTGCGTTTCGATCGAACGCGCGCGTGTAACTCACCCGCGGCGCAAAATCTGTTCGCGACGGAGAGACAAGGTTGGCGGCAGGAACATTTGCTCGGAGCAAAGACGGAACCAGGATTCATTACGAGATTCGCGGGCAGGGCGCGCCGCTCGCGCTTATTTTCGGCTACGCCGGTTCGAGTCGCGCATGGGGCGAGCCGTTCCTGAAGCTGCTAGAGACACGCTTCAAGACGATCGTGATTGACAATCGCGGCACGGGCCAGAGCGACAAGCCCGAAAAGCCGTTCTCGATGGCCGAGATGGCGGCCGACGCGGCCAGCGTGCTCGACCATGCGAACATCGACCGCGCGCATGTGATGGGGATCTCGATGGGCGGGATGATCGCGCAGGAGTTTGCGCTCAACCATCCCACGCGCCTGCGCGGATTGGTCCTCGGCTGCACGATGTGCGGCGTTGCTCACAGCGTTCCAGGCGATCCCGCGACGCTCGCCGCGCTCCAGCTAGAACCGAACGAGCCGCTCGCGGCGCAGGTCGAGCGCTTGCTCGCCGCCTGCTGCGCCAAACCGTTTCTCGCCTCCGCCAAGGGTCAGGCGGTGCTCAAAGAGCGCGTGGCGGAGGTAATGAATTACGCGATCACGCCGCCGCATACCTATCAACTGCATTGGGCAGCGGTCGGTGGGTTTGACACGTTTGACCGGCTGCCTCAGATAAAGGCGCCGACCCTGGTTATCACCGGCACTTCCGATCTGCTGGTTCCCGACGCGAACTCCGACATCATCAAGGAAAGGATCCCGGGCGCGCGCCTCCACAAGCTACAGGGTGCGGGTCACATGTTCTTTTGGGAAACCCCGGAGGACACAGCGGCGACGATCACGGAATTCCTCTCGCCCACAAACTGACAAGACCAGCAGGGGTGCGGGTACGCATTTCGGCCTGACTGCCGGGGGATCGCGCTGGCATCGCAACGCACCGTATGTTGCAGTCTAGCACGTTTACGCACGCTGAAATTTGTAGTCTGCACAAATGGAATCGCTATGAGCAAAACTTGAATGTATAAGGCACAATTTTACTTTATGGCATAACACTTGCGTTCCTCAGACATTCGGGGGTGGGGGGCAGGAGAGGAGGATCTCCAGGGCGGCGACCCCGGGTGGTGCTTCGTGGATATACAGCGGGCGATTAACATTTCTGATCCGGAGATGGATATGAATCGGGTGCTCGATCGGACGCCGCGGATGCGGATGTGGCGGCTGGTCGCAGCGCTCAGACGACTAACTCCGGGAATCTACGCGATGGAGACGCCGCGGCGGTCGGTGGACCGCGAGCTCGAGCAGTTCTCTTCGCCTTGGGACTAAACTTGCTACAAACCTCGCCGTAGTATCGCGGCGGTGAGGTGATTCGCGGGCGTCGGCGAGCAGTGCCCGGCTCAACTGCACGTCAGCAGACGCGGTAAATATCGGCGGGCGTCGACGGAATCACTCCGGCGCGCTTGCGGATTCGCTTCGATACTCAGGACGCTACCCTGGCGCGGCGTCGTGACGCGAAATCAATACTCCACGGCGGTTTTCGATCGCGTGCCTCCGGCGGCATGTCAGATTGTCTGAAGTGTCAATTAGTCGGCGCCTGGTTTATGGCGCTGCGGGGTCCATGTCGAGCGACCAGCCGCAAAAAGCGTAATTTTTCTCGTCGCGAGGAGCGCAGACGGGGAACGCGCTCCTGCAATCCGATTGGCATCATTGTTGCCCCTGGGGCAGGACAAGATGCGGCGGGACGAGATGCGATGGGGCTTGGCGGGCTGGATGCCAGGCATAGCGCTGGGCGCGCTGCTGAGCGCCGGTATGTGCGCGGCGGGGCAGGTCGAGGGCTCCGGCGTGAGTGTCCAAATCAACGGTCCGCAAACTGAGACACCGCAGACTGAAACGCCGATCGACCTTACGATGGCGCGTCTGCGGCGCATAGAGCGGGTCGCGGGATTCGATCCCGCGCGTCTTTCCGCAGCCAGCCGCAATCTGTTCAGTCTGGCCGATCGTTGGACAGCCATACGCACGCGCCTGCTAAAAGGCGCACCCGCGATCGCGGAGGCCGGTCAATCGCGGAGCCTCGGAGCGGCGGAAATGCCGCTGACGCTCGGAACCAATCTTCGCGAATCGCGCTACTCGGGCTTCACGCAAAGTGAAACGGCGACAGCCTGGTGCGGTAGCAGCGTGGTGATGGGTTTCAATGACAGCGGCGCCGAAGTCACGACGATGGCTTCCGGACGCGGCGTCAGCATGGACGGGTACGCCCAGTCGTCCAACCGCGGGGCCACCTTCACCTACATGGGATCGCTGGCCACGCCGAGCGATCCCAACACTTTCATGTCGGGCGATCCAGCCGTGGCATGCGCCAGCGCGTCGACTTACTACTACGTTTCGAGTTTTCTCGACGGCACGAACTCAATATCCGGGGTGAGCCTTTCGACCTCAAGCGACGGCGGGAAGACCTTCGCGACTCCGGTCGTGATCGCGCCGGAGCCATCGAATAGCCACATCGTTGATGGGGCCTGGATCGCGGTCGACCCGGGGGCACCAGGCCACCTGTACGTGAGTTACACCGACCTCGATTTTTCGGGCTCGATATGCGGAATGGAAAGCGGTTCGGCGGTGCCGCGCTACGCGATCGAAACCGTGGCTTCAGCCGACGGAGGCGCGACCTGGACCGCTACGCCGGTGGTGGTGGCGCAGGTATGCGCCGACAGCGCGCATACGTTCGCCTTCGTCAACGGCGCCCGCGTGAGGGTGGGGCCGAGTGGCGAGGTCTACGTGGCGTGGGAGCTGTTTGGCGACACCGATAGTCTCGCTGAGCGCGCGATCGAGATCTCCAAGTCGACCAACCAGGCGCAGTCCTTCCCAACCTCGCCCGTGACGGTGGCGACGGTCGGTTGCGCGGGCGATTGCGCAGATTGGCAGGGGCTGGCTCACAGCAACGAGCATCCAAGCCTCGCAATCGGGAAGGGACCCAATAGCGCGAAGGTCTACCTGGCGTGGACTGACGGCGATCGCCAGGCGCCGGACACGTTGACCACCACTGGCTTCTACAACTTCTCGGATATCAAGTTCAGCCAGTCCGGTGATGGGGGCGCGACCTGGTCGCCACCGGTGCGGGTCAATAACAACACAGAAAATGGCGGCGCGCCACAGACCGATCAGTTCGAGCCGGCGCTTGCCGCTGACCTCAAAGGGCGCATTGCAACCTGTTTCTACGATCGCAGAAACGATCCCTCCAACTTTCGTATCGATCGCTATTGTGCCTCATCGCACAACGGTAAGAATTGGTCTAACAGCCGCATCACACTGATGTCCTTCCCGACGATCGTAGGTCAGGATGTCCTGATGGCGTCCGACTACATGGGCGACTACGACACGCTGGCCACGGACGCGCTCGATCTCCATGCGGGGTTCGTCGGCGGTTACGCCTCCAATCTGTCCGGCCATCCCCTGATCAAAACGCTCCAATACTAAATCCCGACTGACCTGTCTCGAACTCGCACAACATAGCCGCCTGACGGACATCCCTGGTGCATCGGTCCCACCTATCACAGGTGTCACTGATGTTTCCGAACGAGCACCGCTGGTGCCGGCGCGTCCTATCTTCCTTCGGATTCAACCACCGCGATCTCCACCGCCAAAGCTTTCGTATCTAAAAACCGCATCCTCGCAAACGAAATAACAGATTCAAATTGTCGGCAAGACGGCTGGCTGAACATGCCGCCCGTTCGCGATCGAGAGCAACAAACAGTTCGGTCGCCGACCAAAGCGCTTTGTATCTACATCTTTCGATCGTCACGACGTTACTCAGAAATCTAGCCGCTTCTGAGACACATCAAATGCAAGCGCTCGGTTGTGAGACAGTCATCGAGCCCAGCTGTTCATACCGCCCCTGAATCAAAGGCTCTATATTTCAAGCGCTATGGCACGGGAGATGCTGTTGTTTAGTTTAGTTTGGCGGCACTGAAGTTGGATGGCGCGGCGCAACAGGTGGGCAACCAAGCGCCTTCCTGAATGATAATGTCGCACGAACACACATGACGACGATAGCAACTGGTGCATGGGGTGAACGACGACGATGAATAGAATGATGCGCATCTATATCGACAGCAACGAACGACTTCGCACGACACTGCGCAACGTTACGAAGGCGCAGACGATGACTGAGTATGCGTTGATTTTAGCGGCGGTCGCGATTGTGGCGTACATTACATATCAAGTAATGGGCCAGGATATTGGATCGATGGTCAATACCATCGACAACGGACTGGCTACTGCATAGATAGACGTACGTTGAGGTTGCAAAGATGTGAGCACCTGACACGACAGATTGGTAAATGAAACCAACCGGCTAAGCCGGACAAAAAAGGAGACAGAGTATGAACTTGTATACGAAAATATATGTGAAATCGAGTGAACTGTTGCGTAAGACAATTCGCAAGAATGCGGAAGGTCAGACGATGACGGAATACGCGCTCATTTTGGCCGCCGTGGCGATCGTGGCATACGTCACTTATCAGGTGATGGGCCAGGACATCGGCTCGATGGTCAACAAGATCGACAGCGCGCTTAGCACCGCGTAAAACGTGCTGCTTAGCCGCCACGTCCATCTTGAATGATGGCTACCGCCAGCGCCTCCGACAAAGGACGCTGGAAGTGGTGTAAACGGATGGCGCAAGAAAAGAACGGCGGGGCATCGGCCCCGCCGCAATTCCGCGAAGCAAGGCGGGCGACTTCGGAGGAGGGGGCGGGACGCAAGGGAGATTGGTGTGGGACGATCGAGCAGCAGGGGCGGTATGCCCAAGGGCAGCTTGTCGGTGCTTCTGGTGGGCCACGACGAGGCCCGGAGGAGCCAGGCGCGAGAGGTGTTGCGCTCGCTGAGCGAGCCGCGGCTGGTGGTCGCGGAGGCACGGCCGGCAGAGGCCGCGACGCTGAGCGCGGAGGCCGACGTGGCGATGATCGTATTCGGCGGAAACGAAGAAGAGGGGTTGAGGTATCTGCAGGAAGAGTCCGAGCGTACGCCGCGGCCGGTCCTGTTTGCGTTGCTCGGCGAGCAGTCGGAGGCGCTGATGCGGCGCGTGCTGCGCGCCGGCGCGGACGAAGTGTTGTTTGCACCGTTGGCGCAGGGCGATCTGATGCGGCCGCTGCTCAAGGTCAGCGAGGCGCTGCGGCGCAGCGCGCGGCGCAAGAGCGGCAAGACATTTTCTGTGACGAGCATGAGCGGTGGCGTGGGCGTCACCACGGTTTGCGCCAACCTGGGCCTGGCGCTGCGGAGCGCAGGCGGGGCGCGCGTGGTTTTAATGGACCTCGCCCTGCAGGAGGGCGGCTTGAGCGACCTGCTGGGCGCCGAACCCGAGCGCGGCATCCTCGCCCTGGCGCGCCTGGATCGCAAGCCGGATTCAATCGGCCTGGAGGCGGCGCTCACCAAGCATGCCTCTGGGCTCTACGTGTTGGGCGCGCCCGTCCGCATCGAGGACAGCGATGAGGTTTCCGACACTACGGTAAGCAATCTGATCGAGCTGATGCGCCAACTGTTCGACTACATAGTAATCGACTGCGGCGATCACGTCGACGAAAACTCAGTGGCCGCGTGGGAGCGCTCCGAGGAAGTGCTATACGTGCTCGAGCAGTCGATTAGCGCGACGCATCGGGCCGTGCGTTTCCTGGACTTATTCGGGCGGCTCGGGATCGAAGGGATCGAGCCGCGACTAGTGCTCAACCGCTATCAGGCGCGCCATCCCGTCGCCGAAACGCAGATAGTCACAACACTGAAGTGCCCGATCTATGCGCGCATTCCGCGCGACGAAGGGGTGATGGAAAAATCAGTGGCGACCGGGCGGATGCCCTCGCAGACGGCGCCCAACTCCGCGTTGGTGCGCGCATACGGGGAACTGGCGAATCGTCTCGGCGCGAGTGAGAAAGTTATGGCGGAAACCGAGTCGCGCCCGGCACCCGGGTTTGTCACCTGGCTGCGCGGCTCGCTGGGCGCGTGCGCCTGAGAGAAGAATAGTGAGAATAATCGACAGAATATCACAGGCCAATAGCCACGCGCCGGTCGAGCAGCCAGGCGCCTTCCTTGGCGGTGGCACCGTCTGGCGGCCACGGGACGAAACCACGGACTCCACGCGCGAACTCAAAATAAAGGTGCATAACCGGCTGTTCGAGTCGATGGACGTCTCGCGCATGGAGATGCTCGATCCAGCGCTGATCTCGGCCAAGGTCACGACCGCCATTGGCGAGACCCTGGACGAGGACGGCCGGCTGCTGACCGACGGCGACCGGGCGCGGCTGGTCGAAGAGGTCAAGAACGAGCTGCTTGGACTGGGACCGCTGGAGCCGCTGCTGCGCGACGACGACGTGACCGACATCATGGTCAACGGACGCGACCACGTCTACGTCGAGAAGCACGGCAGGCTGCACGAAACCGGAATTCACTTCCACGACGATCAGCACTTGATGCTGATTATCGATCGCATCGTTTCGCAGGTCGGGCGGCGGGTCGACGAATCGTCGCCGATGGTCGACGCGCGGCTGCGCGACGGGTCGCGTATCAACGCGATCATTCCGCCGCTGGCGATCGATGGCCCTTCCCTTTCGATCCGTCGCTTCGGCAAAAAACGCTATTCGATCGCCGATCTGTTGTCCAAGGGGAGTATTTCGCCGGAGATGGTGTCGTTGCTCCAGGCGGTGGTCAAGGCGCGGCTCAATCTGCTGGTCTGCGGCGGCACGGGCTCGGGCAAGACCACGATGCTCAATTGTCTTTCGAGTTTCGTGCCGTCCGACGAGCGCATCGTCACCATCGAGGACTCGGCCGAGCTGTTGCTCCAGCAGACCCACGTGGTGCGGCTGGAGACCCGCCCGCCCAACCTCGAGGGCAAGGGCGAGGTCACGGCGCGCGAACTGGTGCGCAACACGCTGCGGATGCGCCCCGACCGGATTATCGTTGGCGAGGTGCGCGGAGCCGAGGTGTTCGACATGCTGCAGGCGATGTCGACCGGCCATGACGGCTCGATCGCGACCATCCACGCCAACAGCTCGCGCGAGTGCCTGGGACGCCTGGAGATGATGATGCTGCTGTCGGGCTTTTCGATCCCGCAGCGCGCGATGCGCCAGCAGGTCGCCTCGGCCATCAATATCATCGTCCATGTCGCGCGCCTGGCCGACGGCTCGCGCAGGATGATGAAGATCTCGGAAGTCACCGGCATGGAAGGCGAGGCGATCATGATGCAGGACTTGTTCGAGTTCGTGCACACGGAGACCGACGCGAACGGCAAGGTTTGCGGCCACTATCGTTCCACCGGCATCCGCTCGGCCTATGCGCAACGCATCGAGCGCGCCGGCTACAAGCTCGAGAGCGTCCTGCGCCCAACGGGGACGGATTGATGGATCTGTTAATCGCGGGTGCGGTGTTCCTGCTGTTCGCCGGCGTCGGCGGACTGCTGGTTCATCGCTCGCTCGACCACGTGGCGGTCGGGAACCGGCTCGACCAGGTCACCCGCCCAAGCGAGGTCATCGACTCATTGGCGCGTACCGGCCCGCGCTCACGCGCGGCCAGCGGCCTGTTTAACGGCCTGCTGCCGCGGCTCCATCTGATGCGGCGGCTCGAACAGTACATGTGGCAAGCCGGGATGTATCAGGGTGGCTACAGAGCACTACTGTTGATGGGCGGGCTGCTCGCGGCAGGCGCCGTCGGCGGGACAATGCTCACCGGAGACCTGCTCATCTCAATTGCTGGGGGCCTGGCGCTGTGCGTGACGCCGCTTATCTACATCCGGTTCAAGCGGGCGATGCGCCTGAAGGCGTTCCTCGTTCAACTTCCCTACGCGCTCGATCTGATCAAGTCGTCACTGGAAGCCGGCCACACCTTGCAGCGCGGGATGCAGGTGGTCGAGCAGGAGTTCCCCGATCCGCTGGGCGGCGAGTTCCGCACCGTGGTCGAGCAGGCGCGGCTTGGGATGCCCATCCCACACGCGCTGGCCGACATGCTGGCGCGGGTACCCGAGGACGATCTGCGGCTGTTCGTGGTCGCGGTCAAGGTGCAGTCCGCAGTCGGCAGCTCGCTGGCGCAGATCGTCGCGCGGCTGTCGGACATCGTGCGCACTCGCCAGCGGCTGTTCTCGCAGATTCGCGCACTCACCGCGCAATCCCGGATGAGCGGGATGGTGGTGGGATTGCTGCCCGTGGTGGTGCTGCTGATGTTCAGCATCGTCCAGCCGAGCTACGCGCAAATGTTGTTTTTCGACCATACCGGCCAGTTGATTTTAAAAACGGCCGCCGGTCTCGACCTCGGCGCCTTTCTGCTGATTCGGCACATCCTGAAGGTCAAATTTTGATCGAGGTGGCGCGATGAGTCCCCTGCTAATCAGTTGCGTCGTGTTCCTGGTGCTCACCGGCGCCGCGAGCGCCGTCTATATCTCAATCACCAACCGGCGGCACGTGATGGGAGCGCAGATGAGCCAGGTGGGATACAGAGCGCGCGTCAACATGGCCGCCGCGGGCATGCCGGTTACCGATCAGCAAGCGACCCGCGCGCTGCTCAAGTGGGCGATCGGACGGCTGGTCAAGCCCAAGGTCGTCACACGCCGCAGCGCCAAGCTCGCTGAGCTGTTAGTGCAGGCAGGCTTCAAGGCGCGCAACGGGGTTGCCGTCTTCCAGGTCTGCAAGCTCGTCACGGCGGTTTGCGGACTATTGCTGGGCCTGGTTTTGAGCCTCGCGTTTGGCATGCGCGGAAGCCGCACGATCATGCTGACGATCGTGGGCGCCGCAGTGGGCTCGTTCATCCCCGGCTACTATCTGAACAAGCGCGCCAAAAATCGCCAGATCGATATCGGACGCCAACTTTCCGACGTGCTCGATCTGCTGGTGGTGTGCGTCGAGGCGGGACTCGGCCTGCTCGAAGCGATCAAAGTTGTTGGCGACGAAACCAAGGCGCAGCAACTGGTCATCGGCCACGAGCTGACGCAAGTGGCGGGCGAGGTCAACGCTGGATCTTCGCTGGGACAGGCGTTGCGCGCGCTGGCCGATCGCAGCGGAGTCGCGGATATCAAGCCGCTCGCCGCGACCCTGATTCAGAGCGAGCAACTCGGCGCCGCGATCGGGCCCGCGCTGCGCGCTATCTCGGACTCGATCCGCTCCCGCCGCCGCCTCTACGCCGAGGAGGCCGCCCAGAAAACCACCATCAAGATACTTTTCCCGCTGGTGCTGATGATTTTGCCCGCGATGCTGCTCATCATTATCGGCCCGGCGATCGTGCAAACGGTTCGTACCCTCAGCTTCTGAACGCGGATTTCTCTCCGATGCGCGGGCCAGGCTCACAGGTTGGCTCAGGGTGCTGCCCATGCGTCCGCCGACGCGCCCGATTTCTTCCGTCTTCCGGCCTACCTCGACGGACGCGACACGATCGCCGCTGGAGGATAAAATGAAAGTGGCCAAATAAAGGTGGCGAAGGCCGAGTCGGATCGTTCATCATAAGCAAGTCGAGGAGGTGGGCGGATGCGCGGGATGTTTTCGAGGGTTGCCGCTTTCAGGCCGACAATCGCGAGAGGGATGATCGCGAGCGCGGCAATCGCGGGATTGCTGGCGGCTGGATGTTTGCAGGTTGCGCCACAACCCCCCGTGCCGCCGACCACGATGAGCTCATGGGGGCCGATGGGCGGCTTCTCGATGACTTCCGGGGCGCCCTGTAGCGGCAAGGCGACGCTCAGCGACGGCACGGCCTCGGTCAGCGACGTGTGCTTCACCGGCGCCGATAATATCGTGCTGTGCACGGACACCACCGCGGCGAATCCACTTAGATGCACGCCCGCCAATGGCAGTCTCGCAATCTCCGGCGGCATCGGCGACACGATCGCTTATGCGCGCATCCGCTGAGCTATGGAGGATATCGATAAATCGGAGAAAAAGATCCGTCGCTTCGCGGAGATCCTTCGCTGACGCTCAGGATGACGACAGGGGAGCTTTTGTTGTCATCCTGAACCAAGGTTGCCGGAGTGAAGGATCAGCGGAGCGATTTTTTGGGTGTTTATCCACGCTCTCATATGGCTAAGGGAATGGAAAACTCCGCTCACAAACAGCGTGCGCTAGAATTGTGGAACGAGGGCGTGCAGCATCACATGCAGGGCGACTTCGACCGCGCGATCGCGTTGTACACGCAGTCGATCGAACTCTGTCCGACGGCCGAGGCTTACACCTTTCGCGGCTGGGCCTATAATTTTCTCGGCCGTGTCGAGGACGCGATCGGCGAGTGCAAAAAGGCGATCGAGGTCGATCCCGGCTTCGGCAATCCCTATAACGACATCGGCGCCTACCTGATCGCCAAGGGCGACCTCGATGCGGCGGTGCCGTGGCTGGAGCAGGCCAAGCGCGCGCCGCGTTACGAGCCGCGCCATTTTCCCTACATGAACCTAGGCCGCCTTTACGCGGCCAAGGGGATGCTGCAACAGGCGATCCGCGAGTTCGAGCGCGCGCTCGAGCTGCAGCCGGGCGAACCCACCTGCGAGGCTTTCCTGGCCCGGTTGCGCGCGACGCTCAACTGAGCGCGGCGCGTTAGGCGGCCCCCTGAGGCCAGGCGGCGGCCGAGGAGACGTATCGATGCTCAAAGCTGGCGAATCGGCCCCGGACTTTAGCTTGCCGGCCGACGACGGCGGGCAGTTCACTTTGTCGAGCCTGCGCGGACGCCGTGTTCTTTTGTGGTTCTTTCCCGAGGCCGGCACGCCGGGCTGCAGTCTCGAGGGACGCGGTCTGCGCGATCATCGGGAGTATTTCGATCAGAGCGCAATCGAGGTGGTCGGGGTGAGTTTCGACAGCGTAGCCGACAACTCTGCCTTCGCGCGCAAACATAATTTCGGTTTCCGGCTGCTCAGCGATACCACGCACGCGGTCGCACTGGCCTACGGTGCCTGCGACAGCCTCAAGGCGAGGTATCCGGAACGCATCAGCTACCTTATTGACGGCGATGGTCGAATCGAGCGCGTTTACGACAAGGTCGACCCGCGCGACCACGCCGCGCAAGTCCTGGCCGGCGTGCTCGGCGTGTAGTCTTGCGGTTGTTTTGCCACGAATGAGACATCGGTGGCGATGGCGTGTACCTTGCACACTTATCGGCCATGAATACGCACAGTCCTATTGGCGATTCAGACGTATCGGTTGAATCGTCCGTAGTTGGCCCGCAAACCAACGCTAATCAAACCGGCTCATTTTCGTCCGCCGGGGCTTCGACCGCCGAGTCTCTGCCGGCGGGTGCGATACCGTGTCAGGAAGGGTCGGATGAGCCGAAAAAGTGGCTCGCGATCGAGCATGTCGCGCCGTCCACACTCGACGAGGTAATCAAGCAGACCCTGGTTCGTTTGCTGCGCGAGACCCGGGGCAATCGCCGCCGCACGGCGAGCGTGCTCGGAATCTCACGCTCGACGTTGTACCGGATGCTGGACCGTTATGCTATCGGCCACGTCGGGCGCGACGCGGCAAGCTCGCGCAAAACGCGCGTCAATCGGGCAGGGCCGCGGGCCGTGCCGCCCGTGCCGAAAGCGTAGGCGTTCTCCAAAGCACGGGCATTCTTCAAAGCATCTGATCGACCGTGTGCCCCCACGCCAGGGCCGTTTGCCACGGTGGAAACGGCGACAGCTTTCGATCCACAATAAGAATAGAGTGTAAATCGATGCGTCGATCTAGGCGCATCCGCGTTGGGCTGCATCGGGGCAGGTCGAGCAGGAGCGATTGAGCATGATCGGGCCGGAAGAAATTTGGGCCGAAGCGGTACGGACCTTGGAGCGCGACAAGCCGTTCGCGCTGGCTACGGTGGTCAATGTGCGCGGATCGACGCCGCGCGAGGTCGGGGCCAAGATGATCGTGCGCGACGACGGCCAGTTCGGCACTATCGGCGGCGGCTGCGGCGAGGCCGAGGTTTTCCGCAAAGCTCGAGTATTACTTGAAGATGGTGGCGAGGCGCGGCTGGCCGAGGTCGACCTCACCGGCGACTTCGACCAGCAGCAGATCGGCACCTGCGGCGGAATTATGGACGTCTTCATCGACCTGTGGCGGCCGCGCGCGGACCTCGAGATCGCGCGCCGCCTGGCCGAGGCCGCCGACCACAACCGGCCCGCAGCGCTACTTACGGTGGTCGATCCTGGAAGGTCGAGAGGCACCGCTACCGGCGCGAAGGTCGGTGAGCGCACGGTCGTCGATATATCGCGGCGCGCGGCCCCGGTGGACGGTTTCGCCGGCCTGGGGGCGGAGGCGGCGCAGCAACTTGGCGAGCGCACCGCGGACGCGGTGGCGGCGCTGTTCGAGGTTGGCGCAGACGGCGCGGTGCGGCCGGCTACGCGGGTCGAGCCGAGCGGCGCGCCGCGGGTCTTTCTCGATCCCATCACCGGCGCGCAACGGCTGATAGTCGTTGGCGCCGGCCATATCGCGCAGCCGCTCGCGCAACTCGGCTCGATGCTGGGGTTTCACGTTACGGTGATCGACGATCGCGCGGCCTTCGCCAACCGCGAGCGGTTTCCCCACGCCGATCAGATAATCGTGCGCCCGTTCACGGCCGCGATCGAAGCGCTGGAACTCGATCGCCATTGCTACCTGCTCTCGGTCACCCGCGGCCACGCCTTCGACGAGGAGGTTCTGCGCACTGCGCTCAGGAAACGCAACGGCGCGTTCATCGGCATGATTGGTTCGCGCCGCCGCGTGCGCGCGACGCTCGAACGTATCGCCGAGACCGGCGTCCCCGCTTCCGAGCTCGACGAGGTCCACGCGCCGCTCGGCGTCGACCTCGGGGCCGAAACGCCCGCCGAGATCGCCGTTTCGATCATCGCCGAGATCATTCGCGAGCGCCGCACGGGCGCGCGCGATCCGTTCAACCTCGGGGTCAAGCTCGGGCAACTGCGACGCCCGGGCTAGGCACGCCGTTGGGCAGCGATCCCGTGGTGGCGGCGCGCGCGGCCGGAAGCGGACCGCCCGCTGCGGGCGCGTCGTTCGAGGCGATCCTGCTGGCCGCGGGCGAATCGCGCCGGATGGGCTATCCCAAGCCGCTGCTCAAGCTGGGCTCGCGCACCTTCATCGAAATACTGACGGCCGCGATGCTCCAAAGCGTCGCGCGGCTGATCGTGGTCGTCGGCGCGCATGCCGACGCGGTGCGCGGCGCGATTCCCGCCGACCCGCGAATCCTCGTGGTCGACAACCCCGACTTTCTTAAGGGCCAACTGTCCTCGATCAAGGCCGCGCTGCCTCGGGTTGGCGCGACGGCGGCGGGCGTGCTGGTTCACCTGGCAGACCACCCGATGGTCCGTGCGGAGACCTTCGCGGCCGTGGTCGAAAGTTACCGGCGAGCGGGCAAGCCGATAGCGATCGCGTGCTACCGGGGTCGCCGGGGGCATCCGGTGCTGTTCGCGCGCGAACTGTTTGTCGAGCTGGCAGCCGCCCCTGAAGACCAGGGCGCGCGGGCGGTCGTGGCGGCAGACCCGTCGCGCGTCGCGTACGTCAACGTCGATGACCCGGGGGTGCTAACCGACCTCGATACACCCGCGGACCTGGAGCGCGCCGGCCTGGCCCGGCCTCCAGGCGGGAGTGGCGCTCGATGAGGGCAAATTCGGGCGCCAATCAGGCAGCTTTTGGTGTAACCATGGGTCGGAGCCATCGTACTTTCTATCAGGTATGCGTGGCATCCTTGCATTCAAGCGATTCGCGCGTAGCGTGTCGGAGCCATCGGACCAGGACCTGGTAGCGGGGGCGCTGAACGGCGAGCCAGCCGCCTTCGCGGAGCTCGCCACACGCCATCGCTCACGCGTAGAGCGCATCTGCCAGCGCTTCTTTTCCGATCTTGAGCAGGTCCGCGATCTCGCGCAGGAAACCTTCATTCACGCCTACGGCGGACTGAAGGGTTACCGCGCCGAGATTCCGTTCGGTGCCTGGTTGCGCGCCATCGCGACCAACTTATGTTATGACGAGTTGCGCCGGCGCCGGCGTCGCCCCGAGGAACTGGTGGCCGACTTCAGCGCGGCCGAGGCAAACTGGCTGGGATTGGTTAATACGGCCACTCCTGAGGAGTTGGTCGAAGCGGCTGAGGAACGGCGCGAGGCCAAGACGCTGGCGGACAAGCTACTGGCAACGCTTAAGCCGGAGGATAGATTGGTACTGACGCTGCAGAACGGCGAGGAGATGAGCGTCAGCGAAATTGCCGCGATCGTCGGCTGGAGCGAAGCGAAGGTTAAGATTCGTGCCTTTCGGGCGCGACAGGCGTTGCGTCGTCAAGCGGCGCGCCTGGTGCGGCCGGGCAAGGCGGAGAGTAAATGATGAACTGTTTCGAGGCACGTCAGGATTTCGTGGGCTTTTGGCAGCGCGCGCTCGAGGGCGAACGCCGCCGCGAGTTGCTTGCGCATCTCAAGCGATGCTCGAAGTGCGACCGCGCATTTCGGGCCTTTGCGCTGGCGGCGCCGATGCTTCATTCCGGGAGCGCTGCCGCGGCCCAGCCCTCAATCAACGCGCCGGCGCATGATTTGCCGCAAACCATGCCGCGCGACGTTCCTCATCTCGAATTCCCTATCGACATGAACGGCCTGCGCAGCGCCGACGCTAATCGGGCGGCCGAGATTCTGCGGCGCGCGTCGGTTTACCAGCTCGCGGATCGCCGCCCGTCGCGTCGCTGGCGCGAGGCCGCGGCGGGATTGTCGGCGGTCGCGGCGGCGGTGTTGCTCGCCTACTTCTCGGTGGCCGCGCCGTCGCAGTCCTTCGACGACGCCCTGGTCAATTCGGATTCGATTTCCGAGACGACTACACAGCCCGACACGGATTTCCTCGGTCAGCAGATACCCTCAATTCCAGCGGTGAGCAGCGACCTTGCCGGATAGTGGAAAGGGCTGGCTCTTCGTAGCGATTGCGGTCGCGGGCCTCGCGATCGGATTCGCCGCCAGCAGTTTAGCGTATCGCTACCGATGGCTGGGGGTTCCGCGCGGGCCGTTCATCGACCGGATGCAGCATGAGCTGAATCTGACGCCCGCGCAGCGCGATCAAATCCTCCAGATGATCAACGAGACGCGCGCCAAGGTGATGAACCTGCGCGAGGAGTTTCAGCAACAGCGCCATGCAACGATACTACAGGCGCGGACGCGGGTGCGCGCCTTGCTGACGCCCGAGCAGCAGGAGAAATTCGATCGCGAATTCAGGCCTCCCGATCACGACCGCGGCGGCGGTCCCGGCATGCATGCAGGCGAAGGCAGGCCTCGTGAAGGTGGATCTTCTCCTACGGGCGGGCCTCACGACGGCGCCAGCCCCGCTCCTTAATCGCCAGCACTTGATTTCTCCGCACCGCTTCTACATCGCGCCCAGGTCGCCCAACACCTTGCGCGCCTCGGCCGCTACGGCCGGATTTTTGGCGCTGTCGCCCACGGCCTGATTGAGATAGTGCGCCGCCTGCTCGCGATTGCCCATCTGCGCGTAAACCTCGCCGAGCCTGAGCGCGGCGAACGCCGAGGTCGCGTCGATCTGATATGCCTTCTGATAGTAGGGGAGCGCCTCGGACGCCTTGGGTGGCGTGAACGACATGTACGCCTCGCCGATATTGAGATAGGCGCTTAGCGAGTTAGGTTCGTACTTGATCAGCTTTTTATAGACCGAGACCACCTGGTCGAACTGCGATCGCGAGTTGTAATAGAGGCCGAGGTAGACGTACGGGTCCTCCAGCGTCGGGTCGATATCACTCGCCTGCCAGAGCAGCTTCACCGCCTGCTGGCTGTCGGTCATATTGATGGCGGCCTCGACCAGCGAGCGCGCCTTGGCTGCGCTGGCTTCGTCCGCGCGCGCAGTCATCGGCCGGCCCATCGCGAGCATCCCCGCGAGGCCCAGCACAACCAGTTTGGCTCCCACGCGCATTGAATTGATCATACCCACCACTGATAGAATCGTGGCACGCGGAGTTACGTGTTGCAAAGCCGCGGACCCGACGCTGCCGAGCTGGCGCGCGGTACCGCGAGCGCAGGAAAGGTTTAAAGTTTCCCGGATGGAGCATCGGAAGGTCAGGAAATTCAAGGGCGCCGGAATCGAGCTTAACTGCGTCGACTACGGAGGCGAGGGCAGCCCGCCGATGCTGCTGGTGCACGGAGGCGCGGCACACGCGCGATGGTGGGATTTCCTTGCGCCCGCGCTCGTTGGCCGCTTCCACGTACTCGCGCTCGACCAACGCGGCCACGGTGACAGCCCGTGGACGGGGCAATGGGCCTATGGTTCGCGTCACTACGCAGCTGACCTCGAGGCGGTGATCGACGGATGGGGCTTGGGCGCGCCGGTCCTGGTGGGGCACTCGATGGGCGGGCACAGCGCGATGGTTTACGCGGTCGGGCACAGCGAGCGGTTGCGCGCGATGGTCGCGATCGATTCGATACCGGCCTACCCGGAGCACGCGGTCGCGACGCTCGCCGCGATCGCCGATCGCCCCGCTTCGGTGTACGAATCGCTGAACGACGCGCTCGCTTCGTTTCGCCTGCTGCCGGGCGAGACGGTCGCCGCGCCCGAGGTTCTGCGCCACGTGGCGGAGCTGAGCTTTCGCCAACGCGATGACGGCAAATGGGTGCACAAGATGGATCGCCGGACGCTGCGGCGCGAACCGGTGCAGCTCGACGGCGAACTCGCGCGCATCCGATGCCCCGCGCTGCTCATTAAGGCGGCGCTGAGCCCGGTGCTCTCGGCGTCGTTCGCGCGCGCGATGGCGGCGCGGATGGCGGATGGTCGGATGGTCGAGCTCGAGAATTCGAACCATCACGCGCCGATCGACAATCCGTTGGGACTGGCCGCTGTGATGACGCCGTTTCTCGATGAAGTCGCGGGCCGGGCGGCGTAAATGAGCGAACCGCTGAGCCACTTCACCGGCTCCGCGCCGCGCCTGCACTACCTCGAATGGAATCCCGGCGCGACGCGCACGCTCGTGCTGCTCCACGGCAATTCGGCCAATGCATGGTGGTGGCAGCCGCTGGCCGGCGCGATGCGCGCGGCAGACCTCCGCCTGCTCGCGCTCGATCAGCGCGGCCACGGCGACAGCGAATGGATTCGGCCGCCGGCTTACAGCCCGCTCGCCTACGCCCACGACCTCGCGCGTTTCATCGCCGAGTGCGCACCGCCGCGCCCGTTCGTGGCCGGGCACAGCATGGGCGGGATAAGCGCGCTCGCCTTGGCCGCCGAGTATCCGGGCGCCGCGCGCGCGATCGTCGCGATCGACTCCGCGGTCACCTCCAACGATCGGCGCAACCACTACCTGCGCCGGCTCAAGGGATTGCCGGTCATCAACTATCCCGACCGCGAAACCGCGCTCGCGCGCTTTCGCCTGATGCCCAAGGAGGGCGAGATCGCGCCGGCGACACTTAGAACGATCGCGGAAAAAAGCCTCGGACGGACCTCCGAGGGCGGCTGGACGATGAAGTTCGACCGCGACAGCTTTCTCGGCAGCGACGGAATCGACGTGCTCGCCGCGATCACCCGGATTCGCGACCCGCTCCTGCTGATTCGCGCCGAGAAGAGCCGCATCATGACCGCCGAGGGCGCCGCGCGCGCCGTGGCCTCCAATCCGCTGGCCTCGCTGGTGACTATTCCGGGGGCGCATCATCACGTGATCCTCGAGCAGCCGGCGGCGGTCGCGCGCACCATCGAGGAATTCTTCGCGACCGTGTAAGTTCGAGCTTCGGCAAAGATGCGCACGCAAATCGGCATAGTCGGCGCAGGGCCGGCGGGACTGATGCTCTCGCATCTGCTGCACCGCGCCGGCGTCGAATCCGTGGTGGTCGAAAACCGCAGCCGCCAATACGTCGAGGAGCGCGTGCGCGCAGGCGTGCTCGAGCAAGGCACCGTCGACCTGATGAACGAAACCGGGGTCGGCGAGCGCCTCGGGCGCGAGGGCCTGGTGCATCGCGGACTCGAACTGCGCTTCGGGCGCCGCGGTCATCGGCGCGGCTATCGGATTGACTTGTTCGCGCTGACCGGCGGCAAGGCGATCACCATCTACGGCCAGAACAAGGTCGTCGAAGACCTGACCGACGCGCGCCTCGCCGCGGGCGGGCGGATTTTTTTCGCCGCCGAAGACGTGACCGTGCACGGCCTAGATAGCTTGGCGCCCTCGATTCGCTTTCGGCGGGATGGCGAGCCCAATGAGGTGCAATGCGATTTCATCGCCGGATGCGACGGCTTTCATGGCGTATGCCGGCCGTCCGTGCCGGCCGGCGTGTTCACCGAATTCGAACGCATCTACCCGTTCGCATGGCTGGGGATGCTCGCCGAGGTCGAGCCGTCCTCCGAGGAGCTGATTTACTCGCGCCACGAGCGCGGCTTCGCGCTTCACAGCATGCGCTCGCCGGAGTTGACGCGGCTCTATCTGCAGGTTGCGCGCGACGAGGAAATCGGCAACTGGTCCGACGAACGGATTTGGGATGAACTCGAGCGGCGGTTCGAAACCCGCGACGGCTTCACGCTCAAGCGCGGGCCGATCGTGCAGAAGGGGATTACGCCGATGCACAGCTTCGTGGTCGAGCCGATGCAGTACGGGCGCCTGATGCTGGCTGGGGACGCGGCGCATATCGTGCCGCCGACGGGCGCCAAGGGGCTTAACCTCGCAGTCGCCGACGTGCGTGTGCTCGCGCGCGCGCTCAGCGACTTCTACACGAGCGGCTCGCGCGCCGGGCTCGAGGGCTACTCTGAGAAATGTCTCCGCCGCGTCTGGAAAGTGCAGCGGTTCTCGTGGTGGATGACCTCGATGCTGCATCGATTCGAGGAAGAAAACGCATTCGACCAGCGCCGCCAGCTCGCCGAGCTGGAATATGTAGTCAGCTCGCGCGCCGCGTCGCAATCGCTCGCCGAGAATTACGTCGGCCTCCCGATGGAGTGAGATTCCCTGTCTTTGCGCTCACACGCCGGCGAACCAATCGTAACCCTGGTCCTCCCAATAGCCACCGCCGGTGCGAGTGGGCAGAAAATTAACCTCGGTCAAATACTTGACGCTTTTATACCCGAGCTTGATCGCGGAGTAGACCCGAAGCGGCGCGCCGTGATCGGGATGCAATTCGTGCCCGTTCATCCCATAGGCGAGCAGGGTCTGCGGATGTAGCGCGCTGCCGATGTCCCAAGACGACCAGTAGTCTTCGTCGAACGAGCGGAACTCGACGTACCTCACGCGGGGATCGGCCCCGACCGCGCGTGCGAGTTCGCTAAGCCGCAGGCCGTGCCACGCCGCGACCGCCGACCAGCCCTCCACGCAATGATGGCGCACGCGCATGTCGGTGCGGGGCATCGACTTCAATTGCTCGAGCGTGAACGTGCCCGGGCGCGCGACCATCCCGCCCACTTTGAGCGACCATCCAGCGGGCGGAAACGGCATCGTGTCCGCAATAAAATAAGCCGGAAACGCGCCCTCCGGTGTCAGGTCTTTCTCTGGTGCCTCGGGTGCGAGACGCGAGGGCGAGAAGAGCAGTGCCTCGAAGCCTTCATTGAAGCGCAGCATACACTTGAGAAAGGCCGTCACCGGATGGCGCGCGTCGCATCCCGCGAGCAAGGAGGCAGCCGCGAACCCGGTGAGCAGCTTTCGCCGCGTTATTGTCTTAGCCACGCTTGCCTCCGGTGATCATCGCCAGCAACTCGCGCGGATGCAGCAGCACCAGCACGATATGAGTCGCGACGAACATCGCGATAAACACCAACCCGAGCAGATGGATAACGCGGGCCACGTCGTAGCCTCCGAATATTCTCAATAGCCAGTGGATCTGCACCGGCTTGTAGATAGCCAATCCCGACAGCACCTGCAGAGTTACGACTATTACGACCGAGCTGTAGGCGAAGCGTTGCAGGCCATTGTAGAACTCGGCAGGCGGCGGCGTTTTCAGCACGCGCAGATAGTAGCCTAACATTCGGAGCGCGTTGCCCGCGTCGCGAGCCGGCAGAAAAAGCCGCCGCCGCCATTCGCCACGCCCGAAGAAATACGCGACGTAAATGACCCCATTCAGCAGCAAAAACCAGGCGATCGCGAAATGCCAGTGCCGCGCACCCGCCAGCCATCCGCCGATCGTCAGCCATTTCGGCGGCGCGACTCCCTGCCATGGATACCATCCGTATTTCGCGCCTTGCGGCCCGAGCGAAGGATAAGCGGCAAAGATTTCCAGCCCGCTGCCCGCCATCAGGACAATGAACAGCGCGTTCAGCCAATGGTTGACGCGTATCGTGAGCGGCTGGATGCGCCGTCCGCTGAATCGAGGATCGGCGGCCGGGTCATGCGTCGGAGTGCGCTTGCTCGCGACGCTGGAGGGCAGGGCGTTACTCATTGGTATCCACGCCCTGGGGTTTCATCATCGACTTGGCTTTGCCGCCATCCATGATCGTCCCGTCCATCATCATCATCTGGCCGTCCTTCAAATGCAGTACCTGCCCGCCGAGCAGCTTGACCGCGCCGTCAGGCATCACGACCGCGCCGTTGGACATCGTTATGCTGGCGTTCATCGGATCCATCGCCTTGCCGGCCTTCATCAGCATCATTTTGCCGCCCTGCATGATGACGCCGTCCATGCCCGCAGCGATCGAGCGCGCCGAGATCCAAGGCATCGCGAGCAAAGCCGCCGCCATGGATACTAATAGTACTCGCCGGAGCATAAGTTACCTTCGTCTCGATCGATTTTCGATTTTGCTGGCTTTTCGATCCTTAGAGCGCGCGTTCCATCCGGCGGTGCATGATGCCGGCTTCCGCGAACACCTCGCCGACGGGAATGAATCCCTGCTTCAGGTAGAAGCTTTCGGCCTGCACTTGAGCGTCGAGCACGGCGCGCCGAAAGCCTCGCTGGCGCGCATGTTCGAGCAGGAACTCCAGCACGCGCCGCCCGACGCCGACGCCGCGGCGTTCGGCCAGCACCGCCATGCGCCCGATCTTCACGTAATCGCCATGCGCGAGCATGCGGCCGCATCCGACCGGCTGCTCGCCTTCGAGCGCGAGCGCATGGACGGCGCGCGCGTCGTCGGCGTCGAGTTCGACTTCCTCGGGGACGTGCTGTTCTTCGATAAAGACGCGGCGGCGGAGCGCCCACGCCTGCGCCATGCGCGAGCGATCGTCGCCGACCGCGATAACGCGGAGCCGAGTCTTAGCGTCCATCGCATTTCCACTAGCGCGCGTCCGAAACATCGTCAAACCGCGCCGCGCGGGGGCGAGTTGAAAGCTGGTAACGCCATTGTGCTAGGCTCGCAAGGCAAAGGGCACGCGGCGCCGGTTGAGGCGCCGGGGAGTGACGCGAGCGCGATGGCAAAAGAAGTCGAACGTGCGACCGACGAGCAGATAAGGCAGGCGGCGGAAATGCTGCTGGGGGCGCACTATCCGATCGCACTGACGGGCGCGGGGATGTCGGTCGAGAGCGGCATTCCGCCGTTTCGCGGTCCGGGCGGCCTGTGGACCAAGTACGGTGAGCCGCCAATGAACGGCTACCAGATTTTCCTCGCCGATCCGAAGAAGGGATGGGAGGATCGGATCAAGCGTCAGGACGACGAATTATTCGCGCCGCTCAAAATCGCCAAGCCTAACCCCGGTCACTACGCCTTCGTCGAACTGGAGCAGATCGGCGTGCTACGCTTTCTTATCACGCAGAACGTCGACGACCTCCATCGCCAGTCCGGTCACAAGGCGCTGGCCGAGATTCACGGCAACTGGAAGCTCATCCGATGCCTTCAGTGCGCGACGCGCTTTCAGGCCAAAGAGGTAAGTCTGAAGGTGCTGCCCCCGTCGTGTCCGAAATGCCGCGGCCTGCTGAAGGCCGACACGGTCGCGTTCGGTGAGCCGATTCCGCCCGACGTGCTGCGCGAATGTGCCGAGCACTCGGCGCGCGCCGACCTCGTGATCCTGGGTGGGACCTCGGCGACGGTATATCCGGCGGCCGGGTTCGCGATCGAGGTCAAGGAACGTGGCGGGCGCCTGATTGAAGTGAACCTCTACGAATCGGAAATCACGCGGCTATGCGATCTGAGCCTACGGGGCGGCGCGGCCGACGTGCTGCCGCGCCTGACCCGGACGATCTCGGAACTGCGGCGCTCGCGCCTGTCGTAGTACGCGCGTTACCATACGAGTGTCCCGGCAGGGCACGCCCCTTGCTGTTGAGGCCCGCGTCTCGTGCGCAGCCGCGCAAAACACGGGCGCTCGCGCGAGGTGGACTGGATGGATGCACAGCGGGCGGGCATTTCGGTGCCCGGTTGGCAGGCAGAAGTGGGCAAACTTCAGCCGCTCAACGAGATGTTTGACGCGCAGGGCCGGCCGCGGCCCGAATGCGCGCGGGTAGTCGCCTACCTGCTCGCGATGGAGTCTCGGCGGCTCGGCGAACTCGGGGAGCGCGCTCATCGGATGTTCCAGACGATGGGCGTTACCTTCAACGTCTACGGCGATACCGAAGGCGAAGAACGGATCTTCCCCTTCGATCCGATTCCCCGGATCATCTCGGCCGAGGTTTGGGCGGGCCTCGAAGCCGGCCTGGTCCAACGCGCGCGGGCGCTCAACGCCTTCGTCGGCGACATCTATGGCGAGGCACTAATCGTCGAGGACAAGGTGATTCCCCGCGATCTGCTGGTCGGTTCGCCGCAGTTCCGGCAAGCCGCCACCGGTATAACCTCGCCCTGCGGCGTCTACATCACGGTGGCGGGAATCGACCTGGTGCGCGGCGCCAACGGACGCTTCCACGTGCTGGAGGACAACGTCCGCACGCCGTCGGGCGTGTCCTACGTGATCGAAAACCGGCGCATCATGACGCGCCTGATGCCCGACCTGATTCGCGGCTTGCGCGTCAGCAGCGTCGAGAACTACCCGGCCTATCTGCTGGCGAGCCTGCGCGAGCTTGCGCCGCGCGGCGTCGCGGATCCCACCGTCGCGCTGCTCACGCCGGGCCCGTTCAATTCGGCGTTCTTCGAGCACGTGTTCCTTTCGCAGCAGATGGGGATCGAGCTGCTCGAAGGGCGTGACCTCGTATGCATGGACCACAAGCTGTTCATGAAGACGGTTCATGGGCCGCGGCGAATCGACGTCCTGTACCGGCGGATCGACGACGACTTCCTCGACCCCGTCGTCTTTCGTCCCGATTCGCTGCTCGGCGTCGCGGGCCTGACCGCGGTGTTGCGCGCGGGCAATGCGACGCTGGCCAATGCGATCGGCACCGGCGTCGCCGACGACAAGGGCGTGTTCGCCTACACGCCGGCGATGATCCGCTACTACCTGGGCGAGGAGCCACTGCTGCCGATCGTCGAGACCTATCTATTGCGCGACCCCGACGTCCGGCACAAGGTGCTGCGCGATCTCGACCGCTACGTGGTGAAGCCGACCGGCGCTTCGGGCGGTTATGGAGTGGTGATCGGACCCAGCGCGACGGACGAGGAGTTGGCGCAAGCGCGCAAGCGTATCGAGGCGGCCCCGGCCGACTTCATCGCGCAGCCGGTCTTTCCGCTCTCGGTACATCCGACGCTGGTCGGCGCGGGCGGCGCGGCCGCGTTGGCGGCGCGCCATGTCGATCTGCGGCCCTTCGTGCTGCTCGGGGAAAAGCCGCGCGTGTTGGCCGGTGGCCTGACGCGAGTGGCGTTGCGCGAAGGCTCGCTCATCGTGAACTCGTCGCAGGGCGGGGGCAGCAAGGATACCTGGGTGCTGGAAGAATAGTGCTGCGGCGCATAGCGGGTTCATTGTTCTGGGCGGCGCGCTACCTCGAACGCGCGCAATGGCGCGCGCGCCTGGTCGACGTCAACTACCAACTGCTGCTCGAAGTCCCGCCGCGCGACCTCGAGCCGTGGGAGCCGCTGGTCCGCATTACCGCGGAGCAAGAATTGTTCGCGGCCAAGCACAGCCATGCCAACGAAGTTTCGGTCATCGATTTCTTCGTTTTCGACCGAGAGAACCCATCCTCGATCCGCAGTTGTATCGAGTCGGTGCGCGCAAACCTGAGTCCGCTGCGCCATCTGATCTCATCGGAGCTCTGGCTGGCGGTGAATCGGCTCTACCTGGAGACCCGGGGCTGGTCGGCGCAGGCGCTCGCCGCGGCCGGGGTGTCGGCCTTCTTCGCCGAGCTCCAGCGCCACTTCTACATCATCGACGGAATCATCGTGAACACGATGCCGCGCGACCTGACCTACGACCTGCTCGCACTCGGCACGATGCTCGAACGGCCCGACAACGTATCGCGGCTGCTCGATGTCAAGTATCACTACCTGCTGCCGCGGCTGGAGGACATCGGCGGCCCGTCCGACTTGCGCCAGTGGGCGGCGGTGCTGCGCAGCGCCTCGGCGTTCGAGGCTTTCCGCAAGGTCTACGGCAACGCGATTCGGGTGAACCGGGTGGTCGAAATCCTGGTCTTCGATCCGGCGTTCCCGCGCTCGATGCGGTTCTCGATCGAACGGGTCGCGCAGGCGCTGGCCCGGATTTCGTTGCGGGAAGATGAACCGGTGCCTGAACATCCGCCTTGCGCGGAGTTGCTGGAGATGCTGCACGCGGGCTCCGCGGACCGGACCATCGCGGGCGGCCTGCACGAATTTCTGATCGACGTCGAGACGAGGTGCGCACGCCTGGCCAACCACGTATTCGACCGCTACATGTCGCTCGAGTAAGCTCACTATCGATGCTGCTGCGGATAAGCCACAGGACCCGGTTCGTGTATGACCTGCCGGCGCACGATTCGCACAACGAGCTGCGGCTGCGGCCGTTGGAAGACACGGAGCAGCGCTGCCACGCTTTCGAACTCTCGATTGACCAGCCTGCCGCCGTGCTTGCCTACTGCGACTTCTTCGGTAATCACGCGCATTCGGTGTCGGTCAGCGCTCCTCATCGGGAACTGACGATCGTCGCGCGCTCGGTGGTCGAGCGCCCCGACACGCTGGTGCCGAAAACCTGGCCCGAAGTGAGTTTCCGCGATTTTCTCGCCGACGATGAAGCCCACATCAGAGACTTTTGCGAGTTTCTGAATCCCAGTCACTACATCCCGTTCAGCAAACGGCTGCAGAGGCTGTTCTGGATGGCGCGGCCGGGCGAGACGGAGGACGTGGCGGCTTACGTGACGCGGCTCGTGGCCTGGGTGCGTGACCAGTTCGATTACCAGAAGGCCAGGACCAATGTTCATTCCGGCGTCGACGATATCCTGAAGGCCGGCGGCGGCGTGTGCCAGGATTTCGCGCATCTGAGCATCGGACTGTTGCGTCTGGCGGGTGTGCCCGCCCGCTACGTCTCGGGTTATCTGGCTCCGCGGATTTCGCTTAGCGGCGATGCGGCGCTCGGTGAACAGGCGAGTCACGCCTGGCTCGAAGCATGGCTACCGCATGCGGGATGGTCCGGGTTCGATCCGACCAATCGATATCGCACTGACGAGCGCCACGTCAGGGTCGCGGTCGGACGCGACTATGCTGACGTGCCACCACTGCGAGGGATGTACCGAAGCCAAACGACCAGCCAGGTGATGACGGTTGACCTCAACGTCGAGCACACCGTCGCAACCGGCGTGGCGGAAGGAATTGCCGCGGATCGAATTGGCGCGGATGGAACTCTCGTTCCGCGCGGCAGCCAATCGCAGTAGCGATCCGCCGGCTTTATTGCTGTCATCCATTACTGTCATCCCGAGCGAATTTGCGAGTCGAGGACCCGGATCTTATGTTCCGAGACCGTTGCATTTCGCCGCCATACGCGGTTCAGACGTTGAATTCAGGCGGCTCTGATGAGGGCGGCGGCTCAACGCTGGGTCGCCCTGGAATTTCCGGCGCGTAGCCCGGCTCGCAGCGCAACAAAACCATTCCCCCCGAGCCATCGAGCTCGGTCGGATGGCTCAGCAGCACGGCGCGAAACTGCGCGCGCATCGCGGGCGGCAGGCGCAGGAATTCCTCGCGCCAGGCAATCAGGAAGTCGGGCCGCGGTCCGCTCCAGATCGAGACGACTGGCAGGTTGCGCTCGCTGTAGTAGGCGACGTCATAGTTGAGCGCCCCCATGTAGCCGACACTGCGCGTGCCAACGATGTTCATCGCCTCGCTCGCGAAGGGTTGCAGCGTGAGCGCGTTGGCCAGCGCCGGCACGACGAACAGATTCGCCGCAAGCGCCAGACACATCATCCCGCCGGTCACGGTCACGCACAGGCGCTCCGCGCTCGGCCGGCTGCGGATCGCGAACACGCCGATCGCGACCAGCGCGACTCCCAGGGCCATTCCGATGAATGGATGGGCCGCGGCGGTAAGCTCGAGTTGCGGAACGAAATCGTAGTTGGTGATCAGCAGATTCTTGAACACGAGTTCCAGCGCATGAGGCGCAAAAGCGAGCATCCCCAAACCGAACAGAGCGTCAAGGCCGGCGATGACGAAAACCACGGCGGCGATCTGCGAAAGCCATCGAATCGCGCTCCCTGAGACGTCGAGGACGCGCGCGGCGGCCTCCACGTAAATCGCCAGCAAGGTCGCAAGCGCGGGATAGAGCGCGAGCAGGTAAACGCCGCGCTTGCTTTGCGGAAGATTATAGAAAAGCAGAACGACGATGAACCAAACCATCAGGTACGACAAACGGGGGTCCATCTCGCGCGGCCGGCGCGCCGCCTGCACCACGACAATCAACAGCAGCGGCGTCCATGGCAGGAAACCCGCTACGAGTGCCCCCTCCATGTAATAGAAGGGATGGGCGTGGCCCTCACGAAAGGCGCGGTCGCGCACGAAACGGAAGAGATTCTCGGCCAGGAGCTGCTTGTGCACGAAAGGCATCCCGCCCTCCAGCGCCGCCGCGAGGTACCATCCCCCGGCCAGCAGCACGACCAGCGCCGCGCCGCGCACCAGGCGGAGCTCGCGGATCAGTTTCCATCGGCCTTCGACCGTGATCCACACGAGCGCGACCAGTGCCGGCAGGACGAGCCCCACCGGCCCCTTGCTCAGCACCGCCATCGCAATCGCAAAATACAGCGTCATCCGCCGCGCCGTCAGGCCTTCCGCGATCAGAATGAATTCGAAGAACGCGATCTCGAGGAAGAACGTGAGCGTCATGTCGACGCGCGCGCCGCTTCCGGCCTGCAGATACTCCGCCGTGGTGCCAAGGATGAGCGCGGCGAGGAAGCCGACGCGATCGTCGCAGAGGCGGCGCACGTACAGATACGCCGCCAGCATCCCGCCGATCGCAAACAGCCCCGAGGGCAGGCGCACCGTCCACTCGCTGACGCCTCCGGCGAGTATCGAGATGATCGCCGCCAGCCAGTGCATCAGGAGCGGCTTGGAAGGGACTTCGATTCCCGCACGCAGCGGCAGGATGAATCCGCCGCCGTGCAGCATGTTGAAAACGATGACCGCCTCGCGCGGCTCGCCCTTGGTATAGAACGGATAACCGCCGAGGTTGACCAGGAACAGAGCAATCCCGACCAGGATGAGGACGACAATCGCCAACGGCGGCTCGGCAAGATCGCTAAACCAGGCGAGACCGCGCGCGCCGTCGCCGCCGCCGGGCGACGCCAACGGCGAGCGCGGGTCAGGTGACAACCGGGGTTGGGTAGCGCCTGACGCCGCGTCATCCATTCCCACGAGGATACAGATTCACGAGAGCGGGATCATCGTGCGCGCCGCGGCGAAGAGTGTTGCAGCTCTGCGCGGATCGGGCGGCGCATGAATCTCGCCGCGCCGCGCATCCGCCCCGGCGGCGCTTAGTATTTCTTCTCGACCTTGACCCGCGCGCTCTCATCGTAGCAGTAGAGCGCGGCGCTTTCCTCGTCGCGGGTGCGCTTGTGCGAGCCGTCGCAAAACGGCTTGTTCTTGGAAAGGCCGCAGGCGCAGATATACACTGGCAGTTCGGTGCCCTCGGCGATTTCGTAGGGAGTGTTGCGCTCGTGTTCGACCAATCTGGCCATCGCGATCTCCTGTCATTTTTGCCCGGCGCGCGGCCGTGCCGGCTCGCGCCGCGATTTCCAAGTCACTGAAATTTCGACCCACTCACTTCTCAGCCACTGACTTCTCCGCCACTAAAGACCAGCCCTAATTGTTAGTCAAACCGTCGCGCGCGCGACAGTCGACCGGAGCAGCGGTCAATTCGCAGTCGAATCATCGCAGTTATTCATCGCAATTAATTCATGGGCTGATGGATTGCTTCCGCCGCCTGCGCCGGTGTGGTCGGCGCGTGGCGTACGCCCTCGGCGCCGAGCACCAGCAACAGCACGCCCGAGATCGCTACGACGATCCCGATAAGATCGCGCCGGGTCGCGCGCTCGCCCAGGAAGACGATCGCGCAGAGGATCGACAGCAACGGGATGCCTGGGATAACCAGCGCGGTCGTCCAGGCCAGCGACAACCGGCTGATCGCCGCGTACCAGGCCAGCGAAGCGAGGAAATAGCACACCGTGCCGGTAACAACGATCGTTCCGAGCACCATCGGGTCCGCGAGCTGCGTCACCGCGCGCGGATCGACCACGGCCAGGGTCAGCGTCAGCACGATGGCGGCGTAACCGTAACGAGCGGCCGTCATGCACAACGGCGACAGCGGCGGCATCACCGGCAGCGATAGGACATGCGAGGTCTGCCAGAGCAGCGGCGTGCCCGCGACCAGCATTGCCGCCCACGCCGGCGCATAGGCGCCGCTCGACGCGCCGATCGCCGAGACGATGCCGATGATTATGATTGCGGTCGCGGCCAGTTGGCGCAGCGCGGGGCGTTCTCCGAGGAAGAGCGTCGCGAGCATCAGCGAGTAGACCGGCTCGCTCTGGAGCAACAGGGTCCCGGCCACCGCGTCGATATGGCGCAGGCCAAAGATCAAGGTGAGGGTCGTCACAACCGTTCCGATGATCGAGAGCGTAAGCAGCCGCATCCGGTAACGCCGGTCGACCAGCAGGGCCAGTTCGCCGCGCGCATAAACCACAGGCAGGACCCATAACGTCGCCACCACCGCGCATCCGGCCGCGAACAGCATCGGATCCAGCCGTGTCGCGCCGAAACGCATCAAGGCCGGCTGGGTGGCGGCCGTCACGGTGCACAGCGCCGCCATCATGATCCCGGCGGTGCGGTGGCTGAGGCGCGCGATGGGAGGTGTTGAAGCGATGGCCGTTCGCGGGCGCTCAGCCACGGGCGAAGAAGACGGCGATGACAAACGCCGCGACCAGCAGCCGATAAACCGCGAACACAACGTAATCGCGAGTGCGCACGTAGCGAATCAGGAGGGCGATTGCAACGAGCCCGAAAATGGCGGCCGAGACGAAGCCCAGGGCGACCGGCCAGTCGATCCCCTCATGGATGAGCTTGCGCGCTTCGACCAATCCAGCGCCGGCGATTATCGGCGTCGCCATCAAAAATGAGAAATTGGCCGAGTCGCCGCGCTCGACTCCGACCGCTCGCGCCATCGTGATCGTGGCTCCTGAGCGCGAGACGCCCGGTATGATCGCCAACGCCTGGCTGAATCCGATCACCAGCGCGTCCCGATAAGTCATTTCGCTTATTGTTCGTTTTTGCGGTGAGAGCTTATCAAACAGCCACAACAGGACCGCGAGGACGGCCATCGCTATAGCGATGAGCAGCGGAGAGCGGAAAATGGTCTCGGCCTGCTTCTCGAAAGCGAGGCCGATTATCGCTCCGGGAACCGAGGCGACAATCAGAAGCTGCAGCAGGCGGCGCTCCGCGGATCGCCCACCGGTGATGGACCGGACCATCGCGATCCAATCGTTGCGGTAGTAGATGAGCAGGGCCAACAGCGTGCCAAGGTGCAGAGCGACATCGAAGGCGAGGCCCGGATCGTGCCACTTGAGCAGCCACGGGACCAAAATCAGATGGGCTGAACTGGAGATTGGAAGGAACTCGGCCAGCCCCTGTACGGCGCCCAGAACGATCGCTTGAAGGTATGAAATCATTATTTTTCAGCTATTTAGCTCAAAATGGACGCGCTCGGCAGAAACGGCTCTCTTGGGCTCAAACAGATGTTAGAGGGCATGACATACTTGGCAAGGAGTCAAAACCTGCATAAGATGATCCGATGAGTTCCGCAAGCAAATCAGGAGCGACGGCATCGATGCTTCGCGGCGGCGTCAAGCGCAATGTTGTCCCTTTGCGAGAGACCAGCGTCGTGGACGGTGAAGTCGGAACGGGCGACGAGGCTTTGCCGCATCTGGACACGCCTCGCCGCTTTCCCATTGTCTCCAGCCTCCCACGCATGCCGCTGATGATTCCGGATGAGATTCTGGACTACTACGGCTGGGTTTTCTGTCAAGGTGGCTTTCTCAACCTTCAGATGACCTTCGAGCAGTTTCTCACCGTCGTCGCCGCAGTCAGCCCAACCGGGCTCTGTCCGGAATACGACGAGGGTCTCAGGGTCCAGACCACCGACTGACCCGTCACTCCACGTCCCTTTCTCCGAGTACATCCACCATAGGCCGCGCCCTGGGCGGCGGTCCTATTCGGCCGAGGGGGCCTTGTCCGAGGACCTCTTGAGCAGATCGCCGGCGACCCAGATGCTCTGGAACGGAGTGACGTCGGTGGGCGATTTGAGGCTGTTGTCTCTGGCGATCTGCTTCCAGTTGCCCTCGCTGCCGGTCACGCGCTTGGCCAGTCCCCTCAGGTCCTCGTTGGGCAGCAGGGTGAAATTGACTCCGCCGGAGGCGGGAGTGCTGGAGGGGGGAGGGTACTTGGCCGCCAACTCGTCGATTTCACCGAAGAGCGAGAAACGCTTGCTCGCCTTGTAGTCGGCGATCTGGTTGTCGGGGATGCCCTGGGTATGGACGTTGACCACGACCTTGCTCTTCTGGCTGCCTTCGGGAGTGACCTGGATTTCGTAGCGGTAGCGCGGCTGCACTCCGACCATGTTCTGCATGAACCCGACTTTGGCGTCGGCGGCGCGCCAAAGCGTTTGCAGCGAATTGTCGGGGCCAACCTCATAGAGGATGCCGTCGCCGCGCAGCGCGTCCTGGGTCAGGAGATAGGTATCGTGGGCGGGGAAGTTGAGCTCGTGCTCCTCGCCCAGCGCGGAATCGGCGGTGTTCCAATGCTCATTTTCCCCCCATAGCCCGACGTAACATCCCGCGAGCAGTGACATCACGCCCACAAATATCCATAGCGCCCACTTCGCGGCCGCCCGGCGATTCGCAGTCAGATTCCGATTCGCGATCAGGTTCATAGTCATATTCGTAGTCACGGCAAAAGCCTGACCAGCGCAGCGCGCATCGCGGCGTTCAGACAACCAAACAGACAACCACGAGCCTTGGCCGCGCGCAAGACGAGACGCACAGACTGGCCGCGATGTTTCAATGGTTCATGTGCGCCACGATCTTATGTTACAAAATTGTAGCGGAAGCGCCGCGAGCCTTCGAAGCTCTTTTACCGCACCGCTCCTCAACGCTAAGATTCACGCCCCATGACGGAATCCATAACCAGAAAAACGCCGCGTCACGTCGTCGCGGTAGTCGGCGCCGCCACCGCAGGCGCTGAAATCGCCCACATCCTGGCCAAGCGCGGCGCACAAGTTGTCGTCATCGAGCAGAACCCGCGTCCCTACGGCAAGATCGAGGACGGGCTGCCGCGATGGCACGTCAAGCAACGCCGCGACGAGTATGAGGAAATCAACCGTCGCCTCGACCATCCGAATATCGAGTTCGTCCCGCTAACCCGGATGGGCACCGACATCAACTTCGACGATCTGCGCCTGCACTGGGGGCTCAGCGCGGTAGTGCTGGCGCATGGCGCATGGCGCGACCGTCCGCTCGCGGTCGAGGGCGCCGACCAGTTTATCGATCGCGGCCTGGTGTATCAGAACCGGCTCATCTATTGGTTCAACCACTACCCCGAGAAGGCCTACGACGGGCCGCGCTACGACCTTCCGCCCGGTGCGATCGTGATCGGCGGCGGCCTCGCCTCGATCGACGTCGTCAAGGTGCTGCAGATCGAAACCGCGCTCAAGGCGTTGCGTGCCCGCGGGATCGAGGAGGACATGCTGCGCCTGGAGCGCGAAGGCCTCGAGCCGGTGCTCGCTGCGCGCGGGCTCAAGTACGCCGACCTCGGCGTCGCGCCATGCAAGCTCTACTACCGTCGGCGCGTGCTCGACATGCCGCTCTCCGACATCGCGCCCGACGCGCCGCCCAAGCGGGCGGAGGCGATGCGCGCGGCGCGCGCCAAGATCCTGGACAAGGCGCAGCGCAAGTACCTTTTCGAGTTCGAGGAGCTGCGCGTGCCGACCGGGCTGATCATCGAAGACGGCCGGATGGTCGGCGTCCAGATGAGCCGCACCGAGGTCGTCGACGGCCAGGTGCGCACGCTTCCCGACTCGGCCTCGCCCGTGCCCGCGCCCCTCACCATCAGCTCGATCGGCAGCATCCCGGAGCAAATCCCCGGCATCCCGTCCAAGGGCGAAGTCTACGCCTATATCGACGCGACGGTTGGGCTGCTCGACGACGGACCGACGGCGGTGTACGCGGCGGGCAACGTGCTGACCGGCAAGGGCAATATCAAGGACTCGCTCGAGAGCGGCACCTTCGTCGGCATCCACGTGGCCGAGGCTTACCTGGGACTCAACGGCGACGACGTTCCGTTGGCCGAGGGCGCACGCAAGGAGGCCGGGCGGCAGGGCGAGCGGATAGCCGACGCGATGACAGCGCGGCCTGGGCTTGGGCCGGAGCAGGTGGCCGAAGTGATGCGCCGGGTGCGCGAGCGTCAACGCGCGATCGGTTACGAGGGCAACTATCGGGCGTGGATCGCGCGCGTCACGCCCGTCGATTTGCATTAATCAAAATACGCAATGGCGGCACAATGCGGCGGCAATTATGATGGACGCGCTCAAGCAGACCGATCCCGAAATTTACGATCTGATCAGCGCCGAGGAGCGCTACGAGCTCGAATCCGTGCGCCTGATCCCGTCGGAGAATTACGTCTCCCAGGCGGTGCTCGAGGCGACCGGCTCGGTCCTGACCAACAAGTATTCCGAGGGCTATCCGGGCCGGCGCTATTACGAGGGCCAGCGCTATATCGATCAGATCGAATCGCATCGTGATCGAGCGCGCCAAGGCGTTGTTCGGCGCCGAGCACGCCAACGTCCAGCCCTACTCCGGCTCGCCCGCCAACCTCGCGGTCTACTTCGCGCTGCTCAAGCCGGGCGACAAGCTGATGGGCCTCGCGCTGCCGCACGGCGGCCATCTGACGCACGGCTGGAACGTGAGCATCACCGGAATTTTCTGGCAGCCGGTGCATTACGCGGTCGATCGCGAGAGCCGAGCGCATCGACTACGACGCGGTGCGCGAGATGGCGCGGCGCGAGCGGCCGCAAATGATCGTGACCGGGGCCACCGCCTATCCGCGCCAGTTCGATTTCAAGATTTTCGGCGAGATCGCCAAGGAGGTCGGCGCGTTCCTGCTCGCCGACATCTCGCATATCGCGGGCCTGATCGTCGCCGGTGCGCATCCCGACTCCGGTGCCCGTACGCCGACGTCGTCACCACCACCACCCACAAGACCCTGCGCGGCCCGCGCGGCGCGATGATCATGTGCCGCAACGCGGTTGCCGACAAGATCGACCAGGCGGTATTCCCCGGCCTGCAGGGCGGCCCGCACAATCACACCACCGCGGCGATCGGCGTGGCGCTCAAGGAGGCGGCGACGCCCGGCCTTCAAGGAATACGGCCATCAGATCGTGCGCAACGCCAAGGCGATGGCCGACGAGTTGACTCGCGCGCGGCTTCAACCTGGTCTCGGGCGGCACCGACAACCATCTCATCCTGATCGACCTGACCAACAAGAAAGTGATCGGCAAGAAGGCGGCGCAGGCGCTCGATCGCGCCGGGATCGTCTGCAACTACAACACCGTGCCCTACGATCCGCGCAAGCCCTTCAGCCCCAGCGGGATGCGGCTCGGCACGCCGGCGGTGACCTCGCGCGGGATGGGCGAGGGCGAGATGCGCCAGATCGCGCGATGGATCGACCAGGCGGTCGCGCACGCCGACGACGAGGCGGCGCTCGCGCGAATCAACGGCGAGGTCACCGAGATGTGCCGCCGCTTTCCCGCACCAGGCATCGCGACGTAGAGCGGCGCAAAATGGCTAAAATAAAAATCGAGCGGATGCTGAATCTCGGCGCCGCCTATACGCCGGAGATGGGCGCGGGCGGCAAGCCCGAACCGACCTGGGCGAAGCTCTGCGAGCAGGTGCGCGAGGCCCAAGCGCTCGGCTATGACACGGTCGTCGCGGTCGAGGTGCAGCACGACCCGTACCTGATGCTCGCGGTCGCCGCGCAGGAGCCCTCGACGGTCGAACTGGCGACGGGAATCGCGCTCGCGTTCACCAGGAGCCCGGTCGCAACCGCGTACACCGCGTGGGACCTCCAGCGGATGAGCGGCGGGCGGCTCGTGCTCGGCCTGGGCTCGCAGGTCAAAGGCCATATCACGCGGCGCTTCGGGATGCCGTTTACCAAGCCGGCGCAACGGATGAAGGACTACGTCGGTGCGATGCGCGCGTGCTGGAAGACCTGGCAGAGCGGGCAGGGTGCGGCGCTCGATTTTCAAAGCGAGCACTACAATCTATCGCTGATGACGCCCAACTTCGCGCCGCCCCCGCTCAAGCATCCGCACATCCCGGTGCTGATCGCCGCGGTGCAGGAGCAGATGCTGCAAGTCGCGGGCGAAGTGTGTGACGGTGTCCGGCTGCACGGCATCTGCACGCGCCGCTACCTCGACGAGATCGCGTTTCCCAACTTGCGCAAAGGATTCGCGAAGTCGAGACGGCCGGCGGCCGAGTGGGAAACCTTCCAGATTTCGGGCGGCGGCTTTCTGTGCATCGCGCCCGACACTGATTCGCTGGCGCGCGCGGTCGAGAAGATGAAAGAGACGATCGCGTTTTATGGCTCGACGCGATCGTACCGCGCAAGCTTCGAGCTCGAGGGCTGGGGCGACCAGGCCGAGCAGCTTCATCGGCTGTCGGTGCAACAGAAATGGCGCGAGATGCCCAAGCTGGTGACCGAGGAGATGGTGCATGCGTTCGCCGCGGTCGGCACCTACAACGATATTGCGGCGGTGATGAAGAAGCGCTTCGCCGGGGTCAACCGGCTCGACTTCGAAATTCCGATCCACGGCGACCGCGAGCGCGGCGTGGTGCGCGAAGTGATCCAGGAACTGCGTAAGTGATCCGGAACTGTGCCGATAAGAGGAATTCCGGAGACACGCTCGCTCAGGATGACGCTAAAGACCCGAAGCGCGGCCTGGCGAGCGTTTCGCGCACTGGTTCGCTTCTGAAATAATCGTCGCGTGGCCAGGCTGATAACCGTTGACGCAGTGCTCGAAGCGCTCGGCCGGGTGAACTATCCCGGCTACGCGACCGACGTCGTTTCGCTCGGAATTATCGAGGCGGTCGAGCCGCTTCAGACCGCCGGCGGTTTCGCGGTGATCGTGCGCCAGGTGAGCGAGAGCGACCGCCTGATGCACGATTTGGCCGGCGCAATCAGCACCACGCTCAAGCGCGACCTTGGAGTTGCGCGGGTCGAGCTCAAGCTGCGCAAGCTCGAAGCCGAGCTGGGCGAAAAGACCGGACGCGTGCGCCTGGAGGGCACGCGCTACGTGGTCGCGGTGCTGAGCGGCAAGGGCGGAGTCGGCAAATCGACGGTCGCGGTGAACCTCGCGATGGCGCTCAAGCAGCTCGGGATGACGGTCGGGTTGATGGACGCGGACGTTTACGGGCCGTCGGTGCCGATGATGTTCGGGGTGGACGAGGAGCGGCCGCGCGCGGCCGGCGGGCAGAATTTCTACCCGGTCGAGCGCTACGGCGTGAAGCTCATCTCGATGGGCTTTTTTCTGACCGACAAGTCGCCGGTCATCTGGCGCGGACCGATGGTGATGGGCGCGGTGCGCCAGTTCCTCAAGGACACGCTGTGGGGCACCCAGGATTTTCTGATCGTCGATCTGCCGCCGGGCACGGGCGACGCGCAGCTAACGCTGGCGCAGCAGGTCGCGCTCGACGGCGCGGTGATCGTCACCACGCCGCAGGACGTGGCGCTGCTCGACGCGACGCGGGCCGCGCGGATGCTCCATCAGTTGCACTGCCCGGTGATCGGCGTAGTCGAGAACATGAGCTACTTCGTCTGTCCCGATTGCGGCGAGCGCGACGAGTTGTTCGGCGCGGGCGGCGGGGCGAAGCTTGCGATGGAAGAGGGGACGCGGGTGCTGGCGCAGATTCCGATCCATCTCGAGGTGCGCGAGGCGGGCGACGCGGGGATGCCGATCGTGCTGAAGGACCCCGAGCATCCCGCAAGTCGCGCCTTTATGGATCTCGCGCGCGGCGTGCTGGCGGCGATGCCCAAGGACTAGCGCCGAGTGTCCCTTGCCAGCATGGGCAGGCGCCGATATTCTCACAACGCTGGGACAGAAAGCGTCGCTGGGGGCGCTGGCTTTGGGGAGCTCGGTCGCTGCAACATGTCGACGCTGATTACCGAAGAGTGCATCAATTGCGGCTTTTGCGCGCCGATGTGCCCCAACAACGCGATTTACAAGCGCGGACAGAAGTGGGAACTCGACGGCGAGGAGCATCCGCCGCTTAGGGAGAACATTTATTACATCGCGCCCGACAAGTGCAGCGAGTGCGTCGGTTTTTTCGATCGGGCGGAGTGCGCGATGGTATGCCCGGTCGATTGTTGCATCCCTGACCCCAACGTCCCGGAGCGGGAACCGGCGCTTATCGAGCGCGCGCGCAGGCTCCATCCGGGCCGGCAATTCGACGATCCATTTCCATCGAGGTTTCGAGCAGGTTGAGACGGCGGCCGGTTTCGCCATCTCCGGGCGAAATCGCTCCGGGACGCTGTGGGCAACCGCGTCCGGGGTAATTTACTTTGCTGCCCCGCTCCTATAGAACGACAGAGCACTATCAGTTCCACTTATGCTTTGGGGGCGGTCCATGCGGACGCACCTGAGCCGTATTTGTGGATACGGGCGGTGAATCGAGAAGAGGGGACATGGCGAAGATTCGAATAGCAATCGTCGGAGTGGGTAACTGCGCTTCCTCCCTCCTCCAGGGCATCGAGTTCTACCAGCATGCCCCGGCCCACGCGCAGCGCAGTCCGATCGGCCTGATGCATTACGATCTTGCCGGCTACAAGCCGGGCGATATCGAAGTCGCCTGCGCGTTCGATATCGATTCGCGCAAGGTTGGCCGGCCGCTCGAGGACGCCTGCTTCGCGATGCCCAACAATACCATCACCATCTGGCGCGACCTGCCCAAGTACGGGGTCACCGTCGACATGGGCGAGATTCATGACGGCGTCGCCGAGCATATGTCGCAGTATCCGCCCGAATCGAGCTTCCTGCCGGCGAACGAAAAGCCGGTCGACCTCGAGCGGCGCCTGCGCGAGAGCGGCGCCGAGGTGATGCTGTGTTATCTGCCGGTCGGCAGCCAGAAGGCGGTCGAGCGTTACGCGCGCGCCTGCCTTGCGACGGGCGTCAGCCTGCTCAACTGCATGCCGGTGTTTATCGTGTCGAACGATAAATGGGCGGCCGAATTCACCGAGCGCAAAATCCCGGTGGTCGGTGACGATGTGAAATCGCAGCTCGGCTCGACCATCCTGCATCGCACCATCATGAAGCTGTTCGCCGATCGCGGGATCAAGGTGCGCCACACCTATCAGCTCAATACCGGCGGCAATACCGACTTTCTCAACATGCTCGATCGCTCGCGCCTGGGCTCCAAGCGCAAGTCCAAGACCGAGGCGGTGCAGAGCGTGATGCCCGAGCGGATGCCTGACAACGACGTGCATATCGGACCGTCGGACTACGTCGCCTGGCAGCGCGACAACAAGGTCTGCTTCCTGCGGATCGAGGGCGAGGGCTTCGCCGGAATCCCGATCGAGCTGGAGCTCCGGATGTCGGTGCAGGATTCGCCGAATTCGGGCGGCGTGGTGATCGACGCGATTCGCTGCCTGCGTCTGGCGCGCGACCGCAAAATCGGCGGCCCGCTCTACTCGATCGCAGCCTACACGATGAAGCATCCGCCGCGTCAAATCGCCGACGATATCGCCCGCGAGCGGGTCGAGAAGTTCATTAGCGGCGAGATCGAACGCTAGCGGCGCGCCTGCGGCCCTGCGCTGCGTCGGCGGGGCTCTTTCTCCACCTCCCGCCGACACCGTAGAATTGGCCCGGGATAGGCGTGTCAGATGGGCGTGTTAAAGGACAAGACGATCGTGGTCGGCGTATGCGGCGGGATCGCCGCGTACAAGGCCGCCGAGGTGGTGCGATTGCTGACCGCGCGGCAGGCGCGAGTGCGCGTGATGATGTCGCGCAACGCGGCCGAGTTCATCACGCCGCTGACGATGCAAACGCTGAGCGCCAATCCGGTCGCGACCGACACCTTTAGCCTGACCGAAGAATCCGAGATCGGCCATATCCGGCTCGCCGATACCGCCGACGCGATCGTGATCGCGCCCGCCAGCGCCGACGTAATCGCCAAGGCGGCGGTCGGTATCGCCGACGATATCGTGACGACGGTCCTGCTCGCCGTGCAGTGCCGGGTGGCGTTCGCGCCTGCGATGAACGTGCACATGTACGCGCATCCGACGGTGGTCGAGAATCTCGCGCGGCTGAAAGCGCGCGGCGTTACGGTTATCGAGCCCGCCTCCGGCGACCTCGCCTGCGGCTACCAGGGCAAGGGGCGGCTGCCGGATCCCGCGGCGATCGTCGAGGAGGTCGAGCGGATGCTCTCGCCGCACGATCTCGTTGCCGAGCGCATCCTGGTGACCGCCGGCCCGACGCAGGAGATGATCGATCCGGTGCGCTTCGTCTCCAATCGATCGACCGGCAAGATGGGCTTCGCGATCGCGCGCGCGGCGTGGCGGCGCGGCGCGAGCGTCAGACTGATTGCCGGGCCGTCGCCGCTCGGCACGCCGTACGGCACGGAGCGGATCGACACTATCAGCGCGGCCGAGATGCTGAACGCGACCGCACGCAATTTTCCGTGGAGCACGGCACTGGTGATGGCGGCGGCGGTGGCGGATTTTCGGCCCGCGCAGCAGGCGCCGCACAAGCTCAAGAAGAACGCGCGCGGCATGACGCTCGAGTTGGAAGCAATCGCCGACGAGATGCCCCGGCTAAGCGCGCGCAAGGGCTCGCGCATCGTGATCGGCTTCGCCGCCGAGACCCAGGAGCTCGAGGAAAATGCCGCCGACAAGCTGCGGCGCAAGCGCCTCGACCTTATCGTCGCCAACGACGTATCGCGGAGCGACGCCGGTTTCGCCGTCGATACCAACGTCGTGACCATCATCGGAGACGATGGCCGCGCGATCGAGCATCCCAAGCTCAGCAAGGACGAGGTCGCCGACGTGATCCTCGACCGGCTGCTGGCGTTGCGCACGGCGAGATCGGGGCGCCGCACGCTGCGCGCCGTCCGCTGATCTTTCGCCTCCTCGCCATCGAGGGCAACTTCGGCCCTCCAAATGAAACTTCTGCCACGGTCCAGCGTCTTTGCATCAGGCGTGAAATGGTCTGAGTATGCCCTTGGTTCTGCTTCGGTTGGCCAGGTTGAGGGTCTTCTGTTCATTTCTCTGCCGAAACAGAGGGAGGTAAAGAACCGTGCCGGAAGATTCCAGTGGCGGTGGAAATCAAACAGCTCAGGAGCGCCTCGAAGCGCGTCTCGGCCGTCTCGAACAAGAGGTCTTGAGAGAGAATCGATGGTGGCGCGGTGGCCTGATTGCCGCGCTGGTTTTGGTCGCGTTGGCGATCCTCGTAAATGGCCATCATCGTCGGCGGGAACCGAGGTTCATGGCCACGACAGGGATGCCCGGATGGGCAGGCCCCGAGGGGATGCCCGGCTACGGTCCGTATCCCCCACCGCCGCATCCGGGTTTCGGTTGGGGCGGACCGTGTGGCCCTGGAAATATGGGTTGGGGTCCACAAGCGTGGGGCGGCCGGCCCAGGCAGTGGGGCGGCCCCGGCCCGCAAGGACCTCAAACTCCGCCTCCGCCTAATCGATAGACCCGGGGCGCTTCGGTTCGCCGGCCTCGACCCGGCGGCGATCGAAGAAAAAACGGGGCAGGGCGCCGCGGCGATTGAGCCGCGGCGCCCTGCCCGCGTGAGAATCGTTGCGACTCGGAATCAGAGCTTCGGGCCGATCTCCTTGCCGAAAACTCGAATCGCCTCCTTAGTCCGTTCGTGCGAGGGGCCGCCCGGATGGCGCATGCGCAGGACCAGGTAGTCGGGCTGCACTTCCTTCTGCCACATCTGCAGTTGTGCGAGACAATCCTTGGGCGATCCGACGATCAGCCGGTTGGGTGAGGCGACGTCGAAAGTCCAATCGTTTTCCGACTTGACCTTGTCGATCACTTCGTCCGGCGCATAGCCATTGTTGCGGTAGTAGAACTTGTGCGTGTACATCAGCGGTTCGCTCTCGCGCCGCGCCGAATCCATCGAGTCCGACACCAGCATGTCGCGCATCAGCACCAGGTAGGGCTTCTTGCCGTGCTTTTTGCACTCGGCGCGGTAGAGATCGGCGAAGCGTTTGATCACCTTCACGTGCTCGAGCGGCGAGGTTATCCATGCGTCCGAGATCCGCGCCACGCGTTTGATTCCGACGTCGCTCCACGCCGCCATCCAGATCGGCGGGCGCGGCTTCTGGAACGGCTTGGGCGTGATCATCACGTTATCCAGGTCATAGAACTTGCCGTGATAGGAGAAGCGCTCCTGCTCCCAGCATCGCTTGATCACCTCGACGCCTTCTTCGCTGCGTCCGGCGCGCTCCTTGATCGAAAGACCGAAGGCCCCGAAATCGCGGTCCTGGTAGCCGACACCCACGCTCAGAATCATGCGGCCGCCGGTTATCTGATCGACGATCGCGGCGTCTTCGGCCGCGTGCACTCCGTGCCATAGCGGGATAAGCGTGACGCAGGTGCCGACTTTGATCTTCTTGGTGCATACCCCGACCATCCCGGCCATCAGAATGACGTTGGGGATGTAGCAGTCTTCCTGCTGATGATGTTCGCTGAACAGGCAGCTGTCGAAGCCGCTCTCTTCCGCAACCTGCGCCTCCACGATCGCCTCGCGCAGCACGCCGCCGATATTGGCGCCGTGCGGCGGGTCCTGGGTACACGGAAAATAACCGACCTTCATGTGACTTGTCCTCCCGAAGTTGAGTTACGATTCGACTAGGTTCGCCAGTGCGAGACAAATGTCAAACGAGCGCGTTGCCAGGAGCGGCACGCGCGGCTACAAGCCCTATTTGTTCTCCGAATGAAGCACGCCCTGAGTTCGCAGTTCGGCGATCTGGGCCTCGCTCATGCCGAGTTGTTCGCGCAGGACCTCGGTCCCGTGCTCGCCCAGAAGCGGCGCCCTGATTTCCAGCGGCTTGGGGAAGGCCGAAAACTTGAGCGGGAATCCGGGAATCATCACCTCGCCCAGGATCGGGTCGGGCACCGTGCGAATCATGTTGCGCGCCTTGAAGTGCGGATGGCTCACCGTGTCGACGACCGACATCACCGGCGCCGCGGCGACGCGATGCTCTTCGAGAATTTTCAGCACCGCCTCGGTGGAGGGCTGCGCCTGCATCCACGCCTCGACAATCGCGGCCAGCTCGTAGCGGTTCTTCGCGCGATCGCGCATCGTGGCGAAGCGCGGGTCTTCGATCAGCTCCGGACGGGCCATCGCGCGCGCCATCGACGGCCATTGCCGGTCGAGCACCAGAACCACGATGTAGCCTTGCGGTCCCAAAAATGCGCCGCACGGGCTTACCAGCTCATGTTGCGAGCCCATCCGCATCGGCACGTACGCGCCTTTGGTGGTGGCCCAGACCTGGATGGTCGCTTCGTGCATGTGGTAGAGGCTGTCGACCATCGCGATGTCGATGTACTGCCCGACTCCGGTGCGCTCGCGATGGAAGAGCGCGAAGCCGATGGCCGAGAAGGCGTGCACGCCGCTGGACTGATCGCCGATGCCCATTCCGACAAACATCGGCGGTCCGTTCGGATCGCCCGTCATGTGCATCAGTCCCGAGAAAGCTTGCGCGATAAAATCATAGCCGACTTTGTGCGAGAGCGGGCCGGTGCGCCCGAAGGCCGAGATCGACGCCATGATGACGCGCGGGTTGAGCTTGGAGAGCGAGGCGTAGTCGAGGCCGCGCTTTTCCATCACGCCAGGCCCGTAGTTTTCGACCACCACGTCGGCTTTTTTCGCCAGCTCGCGCAGGAGCGCCATCGATTCAGGTTTGGAGAAGTCCAGGCAGAGGCTCTGCTTGCCGCGGTTTTGCTGCACGAAATAGGCGCTGCGTCCGTCGCGCACGGCGGGCAGCAGCCGCGCCGGGTCACCCATCGGCGCCTGCTCGACCTTGACGATCTCGGCGCCCATCTCGGCCATGAAACGCGTTACCGTCGGGCCCGCGAGATACTGCGTGAAGTCCAGCACGCGCACGCCGGACAACATGTGGGGAGTGTGCCTGTCGCTGCTTGCCATCGTGAAGTTCCTTGCCGCGATATTGCCGGCGTCGCCGTGATAACACCGATTGCGCGCGTATCACAAGCCCGCGCACGTACCAGCGGGTATGGTCAGGGTGGCTTCGGCGGGCCGCCGAACGGCACCTGGCACATATGCGAGCGCAGCTCCGCGACGGTCGAATTCGCGAGTTGGCGCGCGGCGCGTTTGGTCTCGGGACCCATCCGCGCCAGGCGTTGCAGTGTGCGGCGTGCGCGCTGGGCATTGCGCAGCGCCCGCTGACCCATTGGATCGAACCGGCAGGCGGGAGCCTCGTCGCCGTCGCGCATTAGTCCGTCGATCGCCGAGCAGGATGCGGAGCAGAAGACCTCGACGTCCTGGCGATCGGCCGGCTTGACCCGGCCGATCGCGAGAATCACGCGATTCCATTCGCGGATCCGGCGGAGCCCCCCTCCGAAGATGCGCTTTTGCGCGCGGAAGGGCAGTAGCGGAGAGTCAATCTGACGGCTGAGCTTCGCATCGAGCGCGCTGAAGTCGATCGCCATCAGCTTGAGCAGGGTCTCGCGATGCACCGCGTCCTGCATCGAATCGAAACGCGCCTCGCTCAGGATGTGGCTCGCGATTGCGGAGTTGAAATGCCCGATCCATCGCGTCGGCAGGTAGAAATTGTGCGCGAGCACGTCGGCCCCAAGATGAGCCAGATAGCCGAGCGCGAACGCCTGCTCCTCGCTACCGCGCGCGGCGCTCAGCAGCCCGAAGCCGGTCGACCAGTTGTGCGAATGGCGCCGCAGGCGGCTCTGAAAGCGGCGGCCTTGCACGATGTCGGGCGCGAGCGAGCCGTACAGGAAAGCGTCGGGCATCGAGAGTAAGATGGCTTGAAGCGGTTGTTCCAGGGTGCTAACGCTCGCAAGCACCTGGGCTCCGAGGGCAATATGAGTGACCGGTCCCCAGGCGAAAGCCGGCGGGGCGCTGAGCGCGATGAAGCCGATTACCAGGGCGATGATACTGACGACAATCATACGCGCGCCCGTCTTTACGGCCGGGTCGCTGGCTTGGATGTTATGAGCCGCGACCTTAGCGCGCCAGAGCAGCGCCGGCTGCTGCTCGATTCGGTTCGCGATTACCTGGTGCAACTCGCCGAGGAAGGTCTGGAGGGATTGCCCGCGACGGCGGCGACGCGCGCTGTCGCTCCGAAGGCCGCCGCGGCCGCGGCGCCGGCGCCCGCCGCCGTATCGCCTCGCGCGCCGGCCGCGGTCGCGTCGCCGCCGCGCCCGGCGCTCCCGTCGATCGAACTGCTCTCGCGTTATCCCGGCTTGGAGAAGACCGCCACGCTGGACGAGTTGCGCACATTCGTCGGCGATTGCCAGCGCTGCAAACTTGCGCCGCTGCGCACGCATCTGGTGTTCGGCGTGGGCAACCTCGCGGCCGACCTGATGTTCGTTGGCGAGGCGCCCGGCGCCGACGAAGACGCGCGCGGCGAGCCGTTCGTGGGCCGCGCCGGCCAACTCCTGACCGACATCATCGAGCGCGGGATGGGGCTGCGCCGCGCCGACGTTTACATCTGCAACGTCATCAAGTGCCGCCCGCCCGACAATCGCAATCCCGAGCCCGACGAGGTCGCGGCGTGCGAGCCGTTCCTGATGCGCCAAATAGATCTCGTGCAACCGCGCGCGATCGTTGCGCTCGGCACCTTTGCGGTGCAGGCACTGCTGAAGGTCAAGACGCCGATCAGCCGGCTCCGCGGCAACTGGCACGAGGTCCGCGGGGTCAAGCTGATGCCGACGTTCCATCCGGCGTACCTGCTGCGCAGCCCGGGCGAGAAGCGCTGGGTATGGCAGGATATACAGGAAGTGATGAAGTTGCTCGGGATCGAGATACCGGCGCGCGGCGGCGCGCGATGAGTCGGTGAAGCGGCGCGGCGCAATCGGCGCGTCTGCGGTGCGCGCATTCGCGATTGTATGCGTGCTCGCACTCGGTGCGTTCGCCAGTGCGGCCGCCGATCGCGACGGCGCCGCAAATAGCGCGGCCGCCACGCCGGCAGCGGTTCCCAAGGCGGCGGGCGCCGCGGCCGCGCCGTGGGTTTGCCTGATAAGGATCGAAGGCTCGATCAATCCGGCGGTCGCCGGCTTTATCGAAGACGCGATCGCCTACGCCAACTCGCATCACGCGGGCGCGCTGGTGATCGAACTCGACACGCCCGGCGGCCTGCTCGGCTCCGCGCAACGCATCGTCAAGGATCTGCTCGGCGCGCCGCTTGCGACGATCGTGTACGTCTCGCCGTCGGGCGCGAGTGCCGCTTCGGCCGGAACCTTCATCACCGAGGCGGCGGCGATCGCCGCGATGGCGCCCGGGACCACGATCGGCGCGGCGCATCCGGTGGGCGAGGGCGGCAGCGAGATCAAGGGCGTGGTCGGCATGAAGATCGAGAACTTCACCGCGTCGTTCGCCGGCAGTATCGCGCGCGAGCGCGGCCGCAATGAGCAGTGGATCGAGCAGGCGGTACGCCAAAGCGCGACCATCAGCGAAGCCGAGGCGCTCAAGCGCCACGTGATCGACATTGTCGCGCCCGATCTGCGAAGCCTGCTCGCGCAGGCGTCGGGGCGCGAGGTCAAGGTCAGCGGCGGCGGCACGACGGTGAAGCTCGAACTCGCGGGCGCCGCGACTCACCGCTTGCGGATGACGATGGGGCAGGCGCTGCTCAACGTGCTGGCCGACCCCAACATCGTATACCTGCTGATGCTGGCCGGGATCGTCGGAATTTATTTCGAGTTCGGCCATCCGGGCTTTTATCTGCCGGGCGTGGCCGGTGCGATTTGCCTGCTGCTCGCGCTCGCCTCGTTCGAGCTTCTGCCGATCAATCTGGCTGGGTTCCTGCTCCTGATGTTGGGGATTGGGATGCTGATCGCCGAAGTCTTCGTTACCAGCTACGGAGTGCTCGGTATCGGCGGAGTAATTGCGTTCGTGATCGGCTCGCTCTTTCTAATCGATACTTCGCAAACCAATCTCGAGGTCAACCGCGGCATGATCGCCGGCGCGGCGATCGCGATGAGCGCGATCATCCTGGGCCTGGGCTGGGTCATTTTACGCGAGCGTCATCGGCCTGCGACCACCGGGCGCGAGGGCATGGTCGGCGAAGTCGGCGAGGTGCGCGAGGCGATCGCGCCGGGCGCGCCGGGGCGCGTGTTCGTGCACGGCGAGCATTGGCGCGCCGCGAGCAGCCAGGCGTTAAGCGTTGGCGCGCGGGCGCGCGTGATCGCGGTGCGCGGGCTGGAGATCGAGGTACGCGGCGAATCGTAGGGCGGCTTTTTTCGAGCCTATGCAAGGCGGCGGGCGGTGGCGTCCGTATAACGAAAGCGGGGGGAGTCTTATGGGACCGGCACTCGGAATAATTATCGTGGTCGGCGTGGCGGTTTTGCTGAGCGGCCTCAAGGTGCTCAACGAGTACGAGCGCGCCGTGGTCTTTCGTCTCGGGCGGCTCACGCCGTTTCGCGGACCGGGGATTATTTTCGTCATCCCGATCCTCGAGCGCGCGGTGCGGATCGATCTGCGCGTCGTGACGCTCGACATCGCGCCTCAGGACGTGATCACCCGCGACAACGTGTCGATAAAAGTGAGCGCGGTGCTCTATTTCCGCGTGCTCGATCCGTCTCGCGCGGTGACCGAGGTCGCCAACTATCTGTTTGCCACCACCCAGCTCGCACAGACCACGCTGCGTTCAGTGGGCGGCCAGACCGAACTCGACGAGTTGCTGGCCCAGCGGGACAAGCTCAACGCGCGCATCCAGGAGATCGTCGACGCGCAGACCGAGCCGTGGGGCGTCAAGGTCACCCTGGTCGAACTCAAGAACATCGATCTGCCGCAGGACATGCAGCGGGCAATCGCGGCGCAGGCCGAAGCCGAGCGCGAACGGCGCGCCAAGGTAATCGCGGCGGAGGGCGAGTTCCAGGCCGCGCAGCGCCTCGCCGAGGCGGCCGAGATCATGAACAAGAGCCCGGTGACGCTGCAGCTCCGCTATCTGCAGACGCTCAAGGAGATCGCATCGGAGAACAATTCGACCACGGTCTTTCCGATTCCGATGGATCTGTTCGAGCCTTTCCTCAACCTGCGCCGCGCGATCGGCAAGCCCGACGATGGCGGGACGAAATCCTGATCGCGATCCTTCATCCTAATCTGGTGGGGCTGCACGTTTGCGATGGGTAAGTTGATAATGGTTCGCCACGGCGAGAGCGAGGGCAATCGCGAACGCCGCTTCACCACCACCCCGGACGCGCCATTGACCGATCTGGGGCGCGAACAGGCCGCGCAGGCTGCGCGCCGCATCGCGCGGCTGTTCCATCCCCGGCTCGTCATCACCAGCCCGTATTCGCGAGCGCGCGAGACGGGCGAGATAATCGCCGCCGCGCTGCGCCTGCCGGTCGAGATCGAGCACGGCCTCTACGAGCGTCATTTCGGCTACTTGCGGGGGCAGCCTTACGACGCGGTCCGCGACGATCCGACGTTCGAGACCGAGAAGACATGGCTATGGCGTCCCGAGGGCGGCGAGAGCTACGAAGATGTGCGCGTGCGCGTTGCGCCAATCCTGGAGCGGCTGGCAGTGCGCGCCGGCGACGGCGAACTGGCCGTGGTCAGCCATGGCGGCGTGATGCTGACGTGCTGGGCGCATCTGGTTGGACATTGGGAGAGCGCGCACGTGCCGCCCAACTGCGGAATCGTGCTGGTCGAATACGAAAACGGAAGTTTCAAACCCCCACAAATTGTCGAGGACTGAGCTGGGTTGGGGTGGGGGTCGAGGTGTTTTCACGGGCGTGCGGACATCACATTCGCACTTGCCAGGCGCCCCGAGTCCATGGAGCGGTTGCGCAAATCAACGGTCCGAAATTTCAAACCGCGCGCCCACAACGAGCGCGCCGGAATCGACCCTCTCCCACGGCCGCGCAACGGCCGTCGGCCTCTCCCAAGACACGGGGAGGAGGCGTGGGACAACCGCCCAACAACTATTTGAGAGCGCCTCTTCCGAAACTTGGAGGAGATTTGTAATGGCAAAAGAATGTCCGTCGCTTCGCGGAAATCCTCCGCTGACCACCTCAGCATATTGTGAAATCGATTATCGGATCTCCTTCCTAACCGACCCTTGGACAAGGAGCGGGAATCAGAAGGAATGATCACGCAGACAGCAGACGGGCCAGCGTCGGCGTTGCCGGCGCGGCCGTAAGTTCCGGCCACGAGCCCTCCTGAACGATGCGGCCGTGTTCGATCGCCGCCGCTCGCGTGCAGAGCCGCTCGAGGATGTCGGCGCGATGGTCGACGGCGATCAAGGTGAAGCCGAGCTCGCGATGCCATTGCAGGATCGCGTCGACGAAATCGCTGATAGTCGGGCGGTCGAGCGCGGTGAACGGCTCGTCGAGTAGCACCAGCGGCGGACGCCGCGCGAGCATCCGCGCCAGGGCGACCCGGCGCGCCTGGCCGCCGGAAATCCGCCGCGCCGATTCGTTCCATAGCGGGCCGAGTTCCAGGCGCTGCTTGAGTTCCTCGACCCATTGCCGCGCGCCGTTGCTCTGGTGATCGCTGAGGCCGAAGCAGACGTTGCCGGCGACGCTCAGGTGCGGGAACAACGAATCGCTTTGCGTGAGGTACGCAAGCGGGCGCCGGTAAAGTGGCAGGCTCGGCGGAAACAACAGCGTGTCGCCAAATTGAATCCGCCCGGCGTCGGGATTCTCGATTCCCGCCAGACACGAGAGCACCGTGCTTTTGCCCGCGCCCGAGGCCCCGAACAGCGCGAGCCGCGCTCCTTGTTCCAGCCGCAGACGGACATCCACGGTGAGCAGGCGCCGCGCCTTTACGATATGTGCATCAAGCGTGGGCATCGGCGTAGCGTCTCTGTGCGAGCAGATGGATCACCCACGGCAGCGGCAGCGCGGTGAGCAGGAACACGACCAGCAACGGCATCACCGCCGGCATCCCGGCGTCCTGCAGATTGATCCATATCTGCACCGGCATCCCGCTCGGATAGTAGGCGGTGACGATTACCGCGCCGAACTCTCCCAGCGCGCGCACCCATGCTAGGCTCACGGCCGCGGCAAAGCCCAATCGCGCGAGCGGAAAGGTCACACGGCGAAATACCTGCCACGGCCGCAACCCAAGCAGCGCCGCAGTCAGTTCGAGGTCGCCGGGCACGGCGGCCATCGCGGCGCGGGCGGCCACGATATAGTACCCGACGCTGACGTAGAACTGGGTCGCGACGAACGCGAGCGGACTGTTGGTGGTGGGCAGTCCCATCCGCAGCAGCCATGCGCCCGGCCTCATCGTGGGACCGAAGGCGAGCGAGAGCAAAATCCCCAACGCTAGCGGCGGCATCAGCACCGAGACCAGGACCGCCGCCTCCCAGACAATTTTGTCGCGGCCGGCATGGCGGGCGAGATACCACGCGACCGGCGTGCCAACGATCACGTCAAGCAGCAGTGCGATTCCGGTAAGCAAGAGCGAGACGCTCACGGAGGCGGCCGTCGAGCCGGGAATACTGCCGTCCCATTGCCAGCGGCCAACCGGCGCGCACAGGCCGGCCAGCGGATAGAGCAGCGCCAGCGTGAACGCGAGCATGCCCATCCGGGCCCACCATCGAGATCGCACGAAATCTATATTACGGGACGAAGTCGGATTACCGAATGAGGGGCTTGACGTCGCCGGGGTCGTCGTAGTGGTAGCGGGCGAGGATTTGGCGCGCCTCGGGACTGCGGAGCCACGCGACAAAGCGTTCCGCCAGCTTAGGTTGCGGCGCATCGTTGAGGACCGCGGCGTAGAAGACGAGCGGGGATGGCCGATGGGTCTTGCCGTTCAGCGTGACGCTCGCCTGCTGATATTCCTTTTCCAGCGACGCGTCGCCGAGGTTAATCTCGGCGGGGAGCGAAAGAAACGGCAGGCCGAGCGCCGCCGGCTGCGTCTTGTAGGCGGAGCTTGCGTCGAGTTGTCCCGCTTGCACGCGCGCCATCACCTGGGGTTCCTGGAAAATCTGTTGCGGATTAATTTGCGGCCCGAGAATTTTCTCGGCTAGGCCCGGCTGATGGTAGTGGCGCCCCGCGAGTTGCAGCATGAAAATGACGTTCAACCCTTGCGGATCGGTATTCGGGTCGGTGCGCCCAAAACGAAAGCCGGGCGTTTCCAGGATCTGCCACCACGGCTTGGCGCCCGAAGCGCCGGCCTTTGCGAACGCGGCCGCATATCGGCTGCGCGGACTGTAGGCGACCACCATCTCGGTGCGCGCAATCGCCGGCGCGTTTTCGGCCTTGCCGGCCTTTAACACGAGCTGCATCGGCTCCGGCGTGACCGAGATGAACACGTCGGGCCGGATGCTGCCTGCGACGATCAGGTTGGCAAGCCCCGTGGAGCCCGACGCGCGTCCCCGCAGCTCGGCTCCCAGAGCCTTCGCGATCGCCGGACGAACGCCGCCGTCCATCATCGAGCCCATCGACCCGGCATACGCGACCTGCAGCGGCGTCGTCGATTGGATCGTGTCGGTGGCGCCAACTCCCGCGATGAGTGTCGCGAGCGCGGCGGTCATGACCACGATCGCCGTCCGCGGGACGAGTCTCCGTATGTAAAGCATCGACATCGATCGCGCAGCTAAAAGGGGATGCGACCGGTGGCGATCACCGCGTTGTTATATGCGGGATGATGCGTCACGGCGACCTGGTAGCCGGCGCCGAAAGTCATGCCTATCCGATCATGAATCGGAATGCGTCCGATCAGCAGTCCGGGTGTGAGGAAGACCTGGTTTATACCGTCTTTCTCGCCGTTGGGCCACCACGTGTAGTTTACCTCGAATTCGGGCCAGAAGTACCTGAACAGGCGGTACTGGAAGGCGGTATTGTAAGCGAGCGGCGCACCAAGGCGCTGCATGCCGCCATTGGGAACCGCAATTCCCAGCGTGCTCTGAAAATCGAAGTCACCCCATCCTTTTCCAAACGCGACGGTCGGTGTGAAGAGCGCATGGCGCGAGCTGTTGCCGTCGCTCCCGGTGGGCGCGCTGAAACCCATGAAGACGGTAAGGATGTAGTTGCCGCTCTCCTCGTTAGCCGATAGCAGCCGGTATTTGACGAGAAACGTCTCGTCCGCCCAGCCGTCGACGTCCGGCTTCTCCCCTCCTTTCTTGGGTGGCCGCGGGAGAGCCCCATTGTGAGCGACCCATCCCGGAACGCCCAGGATGATCTCGGTATTCTCAAACGGGATCAGCTCGAGGCCCTTGTTGGCCCCGAAGTTGTCGAGCGCCTTGCCATGCGGCTGCGCCTGCCAGAGCTGGTCATAGCGATATTCCTCTTCCAGGCGCGGAGTTACGGTCACCAGCGGCGCAATCCAGTGCGGCTGCTCGCTCTGGATCCGCGTGACGCGGGGAAACCAGTCGATAAAATATTCCTCGATCGGCGAGAGGAGCGACGGGTTGGTGACGGCCGGCGCGCTCTGTGCGCGGCCCGGCACGGGAAGTATTACGCCGAGAGCGATGACTGCTAGGGCCGCGCGGAACAGGAATCCTTGAATACCATTCAGTATTTTCATAGCGGACACGTTATGCCATGATGCAGGCGTAATGACAAGTATTATGGCAAAAGCAAGGAAGTATTATGGCAGAGCCAGGCGGAGCGGCCGTGCGCCGCGCGCGAGTCGCGCGCGGCCTCACCCAGGACGAATTGGCCCGGCGCGCCGGCCTCTCGCGCCAGGCCCTTGGCGCGATCGAGGCCGGCGCATATCAGCCCGGCGTGGGCGCCGCGCTGGCGCTCGCGCGCGAACTGGGCGATAGTGTCGAGGCGCTGTTCGGCCGTCCGGCCGAACCGGCGCTGCTCGAGGCCGACTGGGCGGAGGCGCCCGGCAACGCGCCGCCCGGCGCGCCGGCGATGCCGGCGCGCCGGGCGGTCGCACTAGGACGCGTCGGCGGGCGGCTGGTCGCGCTCGCGCAACCGCCACCGGCGATACGGCTTGCGGCAGCCGGCGGCGTGCTCCAGCACGCCGCCGGCCGCCGCGCGCGGGTGGCGGCGTTTCGCACGCTGGAGGAGATCGACGCGACCCTGCTGGTGGCCGGATGCGACCCGGCAGCGGCGATTCTCGCGGACTGGATGGGACGTCATCGCCCGGCCACGACGCTTACGCCCGTAACCACCAGCAGCCGCGCAGCGCTGGCGGCGCTGCTCGGCGGCCGGGTGCACGCGGCCGGAGTGCATCTGTACGACCGCACAGGCGGCGAAGACAACCTCGCGGCGGTACGTGACGCACTCAGGCGTCGGCGCGCCGTGATGGTGAATTTCGCCCGCTGGGAACTCGGACTGGGCGTGCGGCGCGGCAATCCGCTGGAATTGCGCGGTATCGCCGACCTGGCGCGGGCAGACATGCGTATCGTCAACCGCGAGCCAGGTTCGGGTGCTCGGCTGGTGCTCGACCAGGCGCTCTCAGAATTGAAGATCGCGCCGCGGGGGATTGCCGGCTATGCGCGGGAGCTGAGCGGCCATCTCGAAGTCGCGGCCGCGATAGCGGCGGGCGAAGCCGAGGCGGGGTTGACGCTGCGGGTGGCGGCCGAGGCCTTCAGATTGGGTTTTGTTCCCGTGCGCGAAGAGCGTTATGATCTGGTCATCCTGCAACGCGAAACCGACTCAGCCCCGGTGCGTGCGATGCTCGACGCGCTGAACTCCGGCAGCTTCGCCATTGAAGTAAGCCAGCTCTGTGCGTACGATACCGCGCGGATGGGGCAGGTGGTCGCGCGCTTCAATTGACGGCGGCAGGGTGAGCAGCACGGGTCGAAGCAGTGACATTCGCAACCATGGCGCCAAGCCATCGAAGAGAAAGGAGCCGAACCAATGGCAGCAACAACCCCATCGACAGAGACCTCGCGCAGCGGCGCGCGGTCCAGCGCCGCGTTGAATTTCCTCAAAGCCTCGCCCAAGAAGTTACTTATCGGCGGCAAATGGGTCGCGCCCAAATCGGGCAAGACTTTCGAGACGCTGAACCCGGCCACCGAAGAAGTCCTCGCGCTGATTGCCGAGGGCGACAAGACCGACGTGGACGAGGCCGTCAAGGCGGCGCGCAAGGCGTTCGATACTGGCCCGTGGTCGAACATGGGGCCGCATGAGCGCGCCCGCTACCTGTTCAAGATCGCCGACCTGATCGAGCAAAATGCCGACGAGCTGGCCGAGCTCGAGACGCTCGACAACGGCAAAGCGAAAACCCAGGCGCGCGCGATCGACATCGCGGGCTCGGCGGAAACTTTCCGCTACTACGGCGGATGGTGCACGAAGATTTACGGTGAGACCAATCCGTCCGACCCCTCGATGTTCAACTACACGCTGCGCGAGCCGGTGGGCGTGTGCGGACAGATTATTCCGTGGAACTTCCCGCTGCTGATGGCCTCGTGGAAGCTTGGCCCGGCGCTCGCCTGCGGCAACACCGTGATTCTGAAGCCGGCCGAGCAGACCCCGCTCACGGCGCTCAGGCTCGGCGAATTGATTCTCGAGGCCGGACTGCCCGAGGGCGTCGTCAACATCATCACCGGCTTCGGCCCGGGCGCCGGCAGGCTCGATCTCGGAGCATCCCGATATCGACAAGGTCGCATTCACTGGATCGGCCGAAGTGGGCAAGATCATCCTCAAGGCCTCGGCAGGCAATCTCAAGCGCGTGTCGCTCGAGCTTGGCGGAAAATCGCCCAACATCATCTTCCCCGACGCCGACATGGAACAGGCGGTCCCCAACTCGATGATGGGCGTATTCTTCAACTCGGGGCAGGTCTGCTGCGCTGGCACGCGGATTTTCGTGCAAAAGGATGTTTACGACAAGTTCAACGATTCGCTCTCCAAGTTCAGCGCCGGCATGACGATGGGCGACGGGCTCGATCCCAAGACCATGATGGGCCCGCTGGTTTCCAAGGAACAGTTCGACAAGGTCAAAGGCTACCTCGAGCTCGGTAAGAAGGAAGGGGCCAGGGTGACTGTCGGCGGCGAGGCTGCCGGCGGCAAAGGCTACTTCGTCAAGCCGACCGTGTTTGCGGACGTGAATAACAGCATGCGGATCGCGCGCGAGGAAATATTTGGCCCGGTCGCCGCGACCATCCCATTCAAAGATGAGAACGACGCGGTTTTTCAGGGCAACGATACGGACTACGGACTGGCCGCGGCGGTCTGGACCAGCGACGTGGGCCGTGCGCACAAGGTCGCGCGCAAGCTCAAGGCCGGTACGGTATGGGTCAACTGCTACGGCATGATCGATCCGATCTCGCCGTTCGGCGGTTACAAGCAGTCGGGCTTCGGCCGTGAACTGGGCAAGTACGCGCTTGAGCTTTACACTCAAATCAAGACCGTCTATGTAAAGCTATAGAGGGCAATAGGCCATACGATTGGGAAGGGCGCCCTCCAAGAGGGCGCCCTTTTTGTTAATGGCCGGACGTACGATATTCGGCGGACGATGGCGCGAAGGGTGATGGCGCGAAAACGGATAGCCACTTTCGGCGGCGGATGCTTCTGGGGCGTCGAGGCCGCGTTCCGCGAGCTCCACGGGGTTATCGCGGCGACCTCCGGCTACATGGGCGGCTGGCTCAAGCATCCGAGCTATCGCCAGGTTTGCACCGACGAGACCGGCCATGCCGAAGTCGTCCAGGTCGAGTACGATTCCGCCCTGGTATCGTACGAACAGCTCTTGGATCTGTTCTGGGAGATTCACGATCCGACCACCGTGAATCGGCAGGGGCCCGATTTCGGCACGCAATATCGCTCGGTGCTCTTTTATCATGACGCCAGACAGAAAGCGGTGGCGGAGGCGTCACGTAAGCGCCTCGACGAGTCCGGCGATCTCGGCAGACCCGTCGTAACGCAAATCGTCCCGGCCTCGAGGTTCTACCGCGCCGAGGACTACCATCAGCGCTACTACGAGCGGATGGGTATCGCACCGCACTGCGGCATCCGCCGTCCCCGGATGGCCGCCGACTGAAGCTCCTCCCGCGGCGCGCGTCAGCGCCGGCGTCGCTCGACGCTTAAGGAAATAGCAACAATTTTCCCACCGACTGGCGCGATTGCAGATAACGTATCGCTTCCACCGCGTCGGCCAGCGCGAATCTTTTGCCGATCGGCACCGTGAGCTTGCCTTCGCGCGCCAGCCGATAGACGTCGTCGAGTCCGCGGCGATGGATTTCGTGCATCCCGTACACCATCGGCACCGCGAACCCGCTTATCTTGAGCGCCTTGCCGAACAGCATCATCGGATTCACCGGATCGGGTATTCCTCCGGCGCGGCCATACAGCACCAGGTGTCCGAACGGCGCGAGGCACCCGATTCCCTTGACGAGGGTAGGTTTACCGACTGCGTCGAGGATGAGATCTACGCCGCGCCCGCCGGTGAGCCGAATGGCCTCCGCCGCGAAATCGCGAGTTGCATAGTTGATCACTTCGTCGGCGCCGAATTTTCGCACGAGGGCAATTTTGTCATCGTTCGAGACGGTGCCTATAACCCGCGCTCCCGCGGCCTTCGCGATTTGCACGGCCGCAATACCGACTCCGCCCGCCGCCGAATGAACGATCACGGTTTGTCCTGCGGTGGTTGGATGGCAGCTATGGAGGAGGTGCCAGGCCGTGAGCACGGCAATCGGAAACGCGGCGCCCTGTTCGAAGTCCATGAAATCGGGCAGCGGGATCGCGCGCGAGCGGCGAAGGCGCGTGTACTCGGCATAGGCGCCCATCCCGATATACGCGACGCGCGTGCCGGGCGTGAGATCTTTCACGTCGGGCGCGACGGCCTCGACCACGCCGGCCGCCTCCATGCCCGGAATATCCGGGAACACCGGCTTGACCAGGTATTCGCCGCGCAAAAACAGCGTGTCGCCGAAATTGATCGCGATCACGTGGTTCTTGACCACGATCGTTCCGGGCTGAAGCTCGGGCTTCGGCACCTCGCGCAGCTCCATCACTTCCGCGCCGCCCAGGCGGTCGAATTGGATCGCTTTCATTGGTCGCGCCTCGCTGTGTATCGAGAGAAGGTGATGCGTCGTGCATGGATGTTGCGGTTACGCCCGCGTCGCGGGCGCAATCACGGAGTTCAGGAACTCTACCGATCTGAGCTTGCGATCGACGACCGACGCGATGAAGCGCGCGAGCGCGAGCGCGCCGTCGGGGCCCGCCGCCGTCGCCGCTGCGGCCGCCTTCAGTGGCATCCGTCCCAGTTCGGCGAGCGCCGCCGCGCTTGCCGCGTCAAGCCGGATGCCGCCTTCGAACACGCCCTCTCGGCATCGCGCGCACACGATCCCGCCGCGCCCGATGATGAAATAGACCGCCGCCGCCGGTCTTACCTGGCTGCCCGCTTGGCTCTCTGCCTGGCTCTCGGCGCACACGCGGCAGCGGTCGAATTGCATCCCGAACCCCGCCCATCGGAACATCCGGAGTTCGTAGGCTTGGCGCAGCGCCGTGGTGGCTTCGCCCGCGCCGAGCGCGGCGAGCGCCTCGGCCAGTAGATGGTAGGCGCCGGACGCCTCCGCATCCTCGGAGGTTAGCGCCTCGGCCAGCTCGAGCATGTAGGCGCCGAGCGCGAGGCGGCCGAGGTCGTCCTCGAGGCGGAACGGCGGCAGGTCCGCCGCCTCGGCGCGCGTGATGAAGACTAGTTGGCCGTGCGGACGGCGGCGAAAATACAGCATCACGTGCGAGAAGGGCTCCAGCCGATGCTCGAAGCGCCGGCGCGAGGCCTTGGCGCCCTTGGCGATACCGCCGAGCTTGCCCATCTGCTCGGTGAGCAGGGTCACGATGCGATCGGACTCCATATAATCGCGGGTGCGGAGCACGATCGCGGGCGTGGCTTCCTCGACTGGCATTGGCGCGGAATTCCCGAGGCCGCGCCTAGATCCGGCGGAGCATCGCCTGCTGGATTTCCTTGACCTGCGAGCGCATCGTCTCGACACCGAGCACCGCGCGCCCGCTCTCGGCCGCTTCGCGCACCAGGTGATCGAAGCGGACCAGGATGTTGGCGATCTTGGTGTGGGCCTCGACCAGCGCGCGGCTTCGCAGCTCGTCGCTTTCCCATCGGCGGTCGGCGTATTCGCGCAGCTCCTGGCTCTGGATCAACAGCTCGCGCGCCTGCTCCTCGTAGCCCTTGACGAGGCGATGGATCGCGTCGCGGACTTTCGGATGTTCCTCCGGATCCTTCCACAGAACGTGCTCGAGGAACCCAAGGTCATCCTCGCTGACGATCGCGCGGTCAGAAAGTAAGGCGTGGGCGCGCAACACGTCGAGCGAGTTGCGCCAGCGCCGATCGGAAACCACTATTTGCTGACGCCCGAGCTCGCGGCGTAGTTCGGTGATGGCGCCGAGCACGCTGCCGGGGACTTCGACCGCGCGGGTTTGCGCGCGCAACTCGTCGAGGTCGGCGAAGCTGAGCGTGGTGCGGGCGGTCGAGCGCGCCCCCTCGAGCATTTTGAGAAAACGAAATTCCTCGACCACGTAGTCGACGGTGAAGCGCAGCATAAAACGGTCGTAGAGCGCGGTCAGCTCCTCTTCGTCGGGCAGCTCGTTGGAGGCCCCGAACATCGTGATGAGCGGCACGCGCACGCGCTCGCGCCCGTTGTGGAACAGGCGCTCGTTGATGATGGTCAGGAGCGCGTTGAGGATTGACGAGTTGGACTTGAAAATTTCGTCGAGGAACGCGATGTGCGCCTCGGGCAGCTTGTGCGAGGTCACGCGCCGGTAGTCGTCGTGCTCCAGGCCGCTTAGGCTCACCGCGCCGAAGATTTCCTCGGGCGTGCTGAACTTGGTCAGCAGCCACTGGAAATAGTTGGCGCCCTCGATCCGCCGGCACAGCTCGTCGGCCAGCATCGACTTGGCCGTGCCGGGCGGTCCGATGATGAGCACGTGGCTGCCCGATAGCAGTGCGCAGAGCGCGCCGTCGATCAGTTCGGCACGTTCCTGGAAGTTCTGGTTGAGTTCCTCGCGGATGCGCGCGAGGCCGGCTGCTGCGTTCGACATCGGCACTCATTCTTAGCAGAGCGCGCCCGCGCGCGCACGACGGCGCCGCATTCCCATGCTTGCCGGGGATGAGCGCAGGGGCTACAACGGATCAATCGCGTCACGCGCAGGCCCGGCGGCGGGACTCTGCAGGAGGACGACTCGGATGGACAAGGCACTGGCGGGCGTAAAGGTCCTCGACCTTACGCAGTTCGAGGCCGGCACTTCATGCACCGAAATGCTGGCGTGGCTGGGTGCGGACGTAATCAAGCTGGAAGCTCCGGGCAAGGGCGAGCAGGGGCGCTGGCAGTTGACCGAGAAGCCGGGCGTCGATTCGCACTACTTCATGCTGCTTAACGCCAACAAGCGCTCGATCACGCTCAACCTCAAGGATGATCGCGGCAAGAAAATTTTCATCGAGCTGCTGAAAAAAGTCGACATCCTGTCCGAGAACTTCTCGCTCGGCACGCTGGAGAGCTGGGGCTTCGGATGGGAGCGGCTGCACGAGATCAACCCGCGCCTCATCTACCTGACCATCAAGGGCTTCGGCACATCCGGGCCGTATAGCAAGTACAAGAGCTTCGACATGATCGCGCAGGCCGCGGGCGGCGCGATGGCGCTGACCGGGACGCCGGAGACTCCGCCGCTCAAGCCCGGGCCGACGATCGGAGATACCGGCACCGGGATGCACGCGGCGGTCGGCGTGCTCGCGGCGTACATCCAGCGCGAGCGCACCGGCAAGGGGCAGAAGGTCGAACTCTCGATGCAGGAGGCGGTGCTCAATTTCTGCCGCGTGCCGACGATGGGCACCTACATCACGCACAAGCCGGTCCCGCGGATGGGCAACCGGATAGCCGCCGGCGCTCCCGCCGACACTTATCCCTGCGCCCCCGGCGGCGACAACGACTACGTATATATACTGTGTACGACGCCGGAGATGTGGACCAACCTGTGCAATGCGATCGGACGGCCGGAAATGGCCGTCGACGAGCGCTTCAAGGACCGGCGCTCGCGCCTTCACCACGTCGAAGAATTGACCGCGGCGATCAACGAGTGGACGACCAAACACACCAAGCATGAGGTGATGCGAATCCTGGGCGAGGCCGACGTGCCCTGCGGCAAGGTGCTCGACAGCGTGGAATTGCTCAACGACCCGCATCTGCGCGAACGCGGCATGATCGTCACCGTGCAACATCCGGTGCGCGGCGAATTCACGATGCCCGGATGCCCGGTGAGGCTCGAGGATTCTCCGGTCGAGGTCAAGAGCGCGCCGCTACTCGGCGAGCACAACAACGAGGTCTTCGCCAAGTACCTCGGTTTCGACGCCGCCGAGGTCGAACGCCTGAAGCAAGAAGGCGTAATCTAGAGACTCCGCTGTCGCCGGCGCGTATCCAGCTTTCATCCTGCTCGTGACGCCGACGCTTACATCCAAAGACATGTTTGGCGCGGCCGAGCTCCTCAAAAAAGAGGGCCCCGGCCTGCTGCGCGCCTTCATCCGCAGCCATCACGGCGCGGTCGCGGCCGATTTGCGCTTCGAGGCGATGTTCAGCCGGTCCAGCTCGGCGACCGACGGCGAGCCGCGTTCGGCTCACGAGGGCGAGAGTGCCGGCTTCAGCGTGAGCGTGCGCGTAAACGAGCGCTCCGGCGTCTCCAGCACGGGACAGACCGGAGTCGAGCTTGGCCGCCTCGCGACGCATCCGGCGCGGATGCTCGCGGCCATTCGCGCGGGTCTGGCCGAGGCATACGACCGTGCGCGGCTTGGCGCGCGCGAGAAGGCCGCGCTGATCCGGGCGATGGATGCACGATCCGGAAACTCGGGACGTGCGGGACGCGCCCGGAGCCTCTCGAGCGCGCCGCCCGCGCCGCGCGCCGCGGTGCATGACGAGGTCGCGGCCGTCTATCAGCGCGACCCGCGCACGCTCGATCCCGCCGAGCTCAGGCGCTTGTGCCGCGAGGCTTCGGCCCGCGTTGCCGCGCTCGGCCCGGAGATCGCGTTCAACGCGGTGGCGGCGCTGAGCGAACTGCGCGAGGAATTGTTCATCAGCAGCGACGGCACGCTGATAAGCCAGGGCTTCGCGTTTTCCCAAGGCGACTGCTACATCGTCGCGCAAAGCGGCGACGGCCATCAGGAGATCTACGACACTGTCGGGCAGCAGCGCGGCCTGGAATGCCTGGCCGAGGGATATCGCGACGAGCTGATGCCGAATCCGGACCTGGCCACGTTTGCGCTCGAGCTGGCGGCCGAGGCGCGTGAGTTAGCGGCGGCGCCGGTGCTCAAACCGCCCGACGCCGAAGTCACGGTGGTCACCGACCCGCATTTCAACGCGCTCGTTTCGCACGAGATTATCGGCCATCCGAGCGAGGCCGACCGTGCGCTCAAAATGGAGGCGGCGTACGCGGGACGGAGTTGGCTTCTGCGCTCGCTCGAAGACAACGAGGTCGGCCGCCGGGTTGGTTCGCCGCTGCTGAGCGCCTGCTCCGACCCCGGCCTCGCCGGCTATGGCCATTATCGCTACGACCACGAGGGGACGCGCGCGCGGCGTGTGATGCACGTCGAAAAAGGAATGTTCCGAGGCTTTCTCAACTCGCGCGACACCGCCGCCGTGCTCGGCGTCGAGCCCAACGGCTCGGCGCGCGCGAGCGAGGTCTTTTACGTCCCGCTCATCCGGATGTCGAACACCTTCCTGTTGCCCGGAGAGAGCGACCCGCAACGGATCATCGCAGACGTCGAGCGCGGCTATTACGTTTGCGGCAGCGCGGTCCCGTCGATCGCGGAATCGCGCGAGAACTTCCGCATCTCGGCGCGCCGGGTTTACGAAATCGACCACGGCCGGCTCGGCCGGCTGTACCGCGCAGGCAGCGTGATCGCGGATTCTAAAGAATTCTTCATGCACGTCGACGCGGCCGGCAACGATCTGCGGCTTATCGCGATTCCCAACTGCGGCAAGGGTCAGCCGATGCAAGTCAAGCGAATGTCCAACGGCGGACCGACGCTGCGCTCGCGTGCGCGGCTCGGCGGGGGATGAGAAAAGGATGAGTGGAGGATAACGCGGCGATGCGCGCGGCGGCGGAACTGAAAAACTTCGTGCGCGAGGCGCGGGCGATGCTCGCGGGCGAGCGCGATCTCGCCCAGTTCGAGATCTATTGCGCCTCGGCCGAGCATCGCGTGGCGCGTCTCGCGTATACCTCGGACATTCCTTCCCGCGGCGTCGAAGAGTTGAAGTCGCACGTGGCGGACGGCTTCACGCTCAGGGTCGTGATGCGCCGCGATGCGCGCGAGATCGGCACCGCGACCGAGGCCGGCGACTTTAGCCTCGAAGCGCTGCGGGCGGCGCTCGTGCGCGCGCGCAGCGCGGCGCTGGTCGATCCTCATTTTCCTGGACTGCTCAGCGCTTCGCGCAAACTTTCGCCAGACTCAGCCCGTCCCGCCGACGCGGCGGCTGGCGGCCTTCTGCGCGCCAGCGACGCCGCGCTGGTCGAGGCGGCGTGGCGAATCGTGGGCGGCGCGCTCGAGGCCTTTACGGCGGCGCGCATCATCGAAGCGTCGGCGCCCGGCCTGGTGCTGGGCGGTGACGTCGCGATGATGCGCGATCGGATGGCGCTTGCGAGTTCGAACTTCGACGACGTGCGGGCCGAGGCCGGTGCGCACTTCACCTCCACGGCGACAGCGCTTATCGAATCGCTCGGTGCCAAGGGCACCGCGTCGGCGCTCGGCGCGACGCTTGGCGCGATGCGCGCCGCCGCGGAGCGGGCCGGACGTGACGCGGTCACGCGCGCGCTCGCGCTCGGCGGAGGCGAACGGCCGCCGGGTGGAACCTATCGCGTGGTGTTCGGTCCGCAGCCGGTTGCTGAGATACTCAATTACATGGTGATTCCGTCACTCTCCACCGGCGCGTTTCACGCCGCCAGCACGGCTTATCACGGACGCTTCGGCGCGCAGGTGATGGACGCTCGCCTGACCCTGCTCGACGATCCCGCGGCGGCGCGTGGCGCGATTCACCGGCGGCTGACCTGCGAAGGGCTGCCTGCACGCCGCACGACGATGATCCGCGACGGGCGGCTGATCGGATTGTTGTCGAACTTTTACGACAGTCATCGGCTCGCGACCGACGAGCATCGCGCCGAGAAACTCGGGCCGCTCGGCGCCGAGCAAACCGAATTCCCGCCCAATAGTGGATATCGCCTGGGCGAGAGCGCGGTGCGCCGCTTTGACGGCCATCCTGGATCGTCGGCGACCAACGTGGTGATGCGCGCGCGCGACGGAAAAAGTGAACGCGAGCTGATCCGCGCGGTGGGCGAGGGAATCTACGTCGGCCGCGTCTGGTACACCTATCCGATCAACGGGCAGCGCGCGGGCGATTTCACCTGCACTGTGAGCGGTGACTCCTACCTGATTCGCAAAGGCGTGCTGGCCGCGCCGCTTGCGCCCAACTCGCTGCGGATCAATGCCAACATCGAGCAAGTTTTCGCGCATCCGCTTGGCATCGGCAATCGCGCCGAACCCGCGCTGGTGTGGGGCGCGCCCGAGGCGTACTACACCAGCGCGCTTGCGGCCGCTGCAATCCCGTTCGCGGCGATCGAGGCGTCGCAATCCGCGATGGAATGATGGTCACGGAATTTTGCTCTTGGGGCCATCGCTGACATCGCCCGAGATCTTTTCGTCATCCTTGTAAACGTCGGTCCATTGTTTGAACCCGTTGGGATCCCATCGATGCCACACGCCTTCGCGTTTGCCGTCGCGGTACTCGCCTTCGATCGCCTTGGAGCCGTTGGAATACCAGCTCGTGTGCATCCCGTTCTGCACGCCATCGGTGTAATGGTCGACTGAGGAGCGCTGGCCGTTGGCGTGCCACATCGTCCATTCGCCCGACTGCTTGCCGTCGTGGTAGTAACCTTCGATCATCCTCGCGCCGCTCAAGTTGTAGACGACGAAAGCGCCGTCCTTGACCGGGATACCGCCGACCTCCTTCTCGCACCAGATTTCAGTACCGTCGGGCGGCGGCGCGCCCTTAAGTTCGGCGCCGTCGGGGCAGCTTTTCGGAACGGCCGCGACCTTGTTCGTGTCCGCGAGTTTGCATCCGGTAAGAGCGAGCGCCGGCGGGATCAGCAGGATCGGCGCGGCCATCCCGGCCGCGAGGCGGAGGACTCGACGCACAGGCTGGACAACCATCACATCCAAGCTTACACGGTCCACGCACGCGATAAAGCGTTCCGTCTCCCTTCAGGACGCATCAAAGATGAGGGGCGATGAGACCGCTGCCCCATCGCCCCTGTTGAGTTCAGTCCAGCCGACGCCCGCAATGCGTGCGGCGCGCGGGTGAATCAGTTGGTGCCGGTCGACCCGAGCAGATTACCGCCGAGCGTGGGATGACCGACGGTCTTATCGCCGATTACGTTGACCAGCGCGGGCTTGCCCGATTTGAAAGCGCGATCGAGCGCCGGGATAATCTGGTCGGGGTCCGTGACGTTCTCGCCATGGCATCCCATCTCGGCGAAAATCTTGTCGTAGCGAATATCCTGGAGCATGTTGAACGGGTCAGTGCGGTCCTTCAGCAACGGCATCGACTCGAAGCTCGGGCCCCACGAACTGTTGTTCCACAGCAGGCAGACGATTGGCAGCTTGTAGCGCGCCGCGGTCTCCATGTCCCAGCCGCCGATCCCCAGGCCGCCGTCGCCCATCACCATCACGACCTGCGCGCCCGGCCGCGCAAGCTGCGCCCCGATTCCCATCCCGAAGCCGTGGCCCACCGGCGCCAGCGGTCCGGCGTCGATCACCTGGCCGGGGAAGCGGCAGACGAAGTTCTGACTCATCCATCCCGAGAGCGTGAAGCTGTCGATCACGACGGTGCAGTTTTTGTCGAGCACCGAGACCAGGTCGCGGGCGAGCCGCGCCGGATGGATCGGACGGTTGGTCTGAAACTTTTTGGCATTTTCGACCACCTGGTGCTCGAAATTGGAGCGGACCTCGGCGAGTTCCTTGAGCCACTGCGAGCTGCGATTTTTCGAGAAGTCGAGCTTGAGCTCCTTAATCCGATTGATCATCTGGCGCAGCACCAACTTGGGATCGCCGACCAGTGGAACTTCCGCCGGCACCTGCCATCCGATCCGGCTCGGCGTCGGGTCGACCTGGATATATTTGGCCTTGTCATTCCAGGTCTTGGGACGCCCGAAGTGCTCGCCGCTCCAGAAGCGGAAGCCCAGCGTCAGCACGACGTCGGCGCGGCCGGTGAAGGGCTTCTTGAAGGCGCCGCGGATCGCCAGTGGATGTTCCTCGGACACGGCACCCTGGCCGGCGCGCCGCGCGTAGACGGGAATCGAGGTAAGCTCGACGAACTCGCGCAACTCCGGGCCGGCCTGCGACCAGAAAATTCCGTCGCCGCCGGCGATCAGCGGGCGTTCCGCCGCCGCCAACAATTCGAGCGCGCGGTCGATCTTGGCTGGATCGCCCGCCGAGCGGACGTCGTCGACCGTGAAACGCATCCCGCCGGGGCTCTGCCGTTTGTCTTCATCGCCGTGGTACAGGATGTTCTGCGGAATCTCGACCAGCGCCACGCCTTGCGGCGGCGTGATTGCCTCGCGAAAGGCCAGGCGCATGTCGAATTCGATCGTGCTCCAGTCGGTCACGCGCTTGGTGTATTTGGCGAAACTGCTCAGCATCTCGGAGCCGTAGGCTTCCTGGAAGGAGCCCTGATGGTCCTCGGTATTCGGATGCTGGCCGGAGACGCAGACGACGGCACTGTTGGTCATCGCGGCGAGGCACAGTCCAGTCATCGCATTAGTCAGCCCGCATCCCGCCGTAACCATGCATACCCCGGCTTCGCCGGTCATCCGCGCATAGGCGTCCGCGGCGTAGGCAGTCGCCTGCTCGTGACGCATGTGGATAAGCTTGATTTCGTTGGCGCGCAGCTGCGCGAGGATCGGGAACAGGTGCCCGCCATTGATTGAGAAACAATACCGCGCCTTGTTCTCCCGCATCACGCGGGCGACCAATTCTCCGCCGTCGACTTTAGGCATCAGCAGAACCTCCCTGGCAATGTGGGCTGGCCGTGGCGCCGGTTGTGGGCGAGGCGCGCCCCCTTGGGCGGCTCACCCAAACCGTGCGCGGCAACGGGTCGCGTACTGACCCCGGGGCTTGCCCTGCGGGAATCCTTGCACATTTTCGGCGAGGGCGGAAATGGCGGAATAGCGGATAGTTGATAGTTGATCGAAGCGCCGATGCCTGTCACGTTGTTACCCCATAAGTCTTGCGGTATGTGTTATGTCCGCATCAATGGTCGATGAAGAGACTGTGCGCAATAGTGTTGATCTTGATGGCGTGGATGCCGTGCACCCGTCCGGCGCGCGCGTTCACTTTGCTCAGCCCCAATAGCTCTCTCAATCCCGACACCTGGCCGGGCTATCTGAACCCCAACACCTGGCCGAGCACGCTCAACCCGCACAACTGGCCCTTCACCCTGATCCCGATTCCCGAAATCGAGACCGACCCCAACTCCGGCGTCACCTACGGCGTGTTGGCCGCGATGCTATTCACCGACAAGCAAGGCGAGATCAACAACATCCTGGCGCCCGACATCACGGGCAACTCGACCCTGGGGCCCGGCGGGACGTTTCGCTATCTCGGTTACCCGTCGGCAGACACGCAGTACTACGTGATCGCCGGGTTCGAGGAAAAGATCGCGCGCCACGTCGATTTGGACTACGCGACCGGCCGCACTCATCAGGGGAATTTTTCCTTCGAGGGGCACTTCTTCTTTGAGCGCGATCCGACCGAGCGCTTCTTTGGAATCGGCAACAGTTCCTCCGAAGGCAACGAGAGCAACTACACGACCGAACAGCTCTACTTCCAGGGGACGCTCGGCTACAACATCACGCCGCGCCTCCAGATCGCGGTGGTCGAGCGGCCGCGCTACGTGCGGATCTTCAACGGCGCGTTCGAGTCGATTCCGAGCATCTTCAAGCAGTTCCCCAACATCAAGGGTCTCAACGGCGGCACCGAAGTGCTCAACCAGATCCAAGCCAGCTACGACACCCGCGACTCGGTCGACCTCCCGACCGAGGGCGGCTACCAACTGATTTACGCCTCGATCGCCGATCGCAGCTTTCTGAGTTCGGTTTCATATACCCGTTTCGGCGCCGACATCCATCATTACTTTCCGATCGGTCCCAAGATCACCCTCGCCACGCATGGCTACCTGCAGTACATGCCGTCCGGCAACGAGGTCCCGTTCTGGTCGATGGCGCGGTTAGGCGGCGAATCGAGCCTGCTGTTCAACCAGCAGACGCTGCGAGGTTATGGCGCGGGACGCTTCGTCGATAACAACCTCTTCGACATCAACGTCGAGATGCGCTCCCGGGTGTGGGAAACCGATATTTTCAACACCCACGGAATCCTGGAGCTGGCGCCGTTTTTCGACGTCGGCCGCGTCTTCCACAACCCGGGCGAAGACTTCGTCACGGATTTGCATCCCGTGGGCGGGATGGGCTTTCGCGCGATCGCCGAGCCGTTCGTCGTCGGCTATGTCGATGCGGGCTGGGGCGGCGAGGGCGCGGCGGTGTTTTCGGGAATCAACTACCCGTTCTAACGTCCAGTCCGGCGCCTGGTGGCGCGCCCGACTCCAGCCCCCGCTTATGGAAGCTCGATCAAACAGCGGCGCGCTTAAAAAGACCGGCTCCGATCACGTCGCACCCGATTGCCGCGGGATGAACTTCTACCGCGCCGACGAGGCGTTTCGCGGCCTGCTCGACATCTATATGGAGCCCGCATTGCGCGCACACCTCGAGCCCCATCTCGATCGCCTCGGCGGTCTCGCGGGCGGCCGCCTCGACGAGCTTGCCGCCGCCGCCGACAAGCATCCGCCGGTGCTCCATCCGCGCGACCGCTTTGGCCGCGACGAGGATTGGATCGAGTATCATCCGGCCTACCGCGAGATGGAGCGGATCGCGTTCGCGGAATTGGGCCTGCACGCGATGAGCTATCGCGCCGGCGTGCTCGGATGGCCCGCGCCGATGCCGCCGATTGCCAAGTACGGGTTCCAATACCTCTTCGTGCAGGCGGAGTTCGGCCTGATGTGTCCGGTCAGCGTCTCGGACACCAGCAACTTCATCATCCTTCGTTACGGCAGCGACGAGCTCAAACGCAGGCTCGTTCCCCGCCTGCTCTCGCAGGACCCCGCCGAGCTGTGGAAGGGCACGCAGTTCATGACCGAGAAGTCGGGCGGCTCGGACGTGGGTGCCTTGGAGACCGAGGCGCGCCAGGAAAACGGCGAATGGCGCCTTTACGGCGAGAAATGGTTCTGCTCGCACACCGACGCCGACCTGGCGCTCATCCTGGCGCGCCCGCAGGGCGCGGCCGCCGGCACGCGCGGCTTGGGGCTGTTTGCGATGCCGCGGCGGCTCGAGGACGGCAGCCGCAACCGCTATCGGATCGTGCGCCTGAAGGACAAGCTCGGCACGCGCTCGATGGCGAGCGGAGAGATTCGGCTCGAGGGTGCCTTCGCATGGCAGGTCGGCGAACTGCGCGCCGGTTTCAAGCAGATGCTCGACCAGGTCAACCTGTCGCGCCTCTCGCACGGGGTGCGCGCGGCCGCCATGATGCGCCGCTGCCTCAACGAGGCGCTGTGCGTGGCCCGCAACCGGATCGCATTTGGCCGCGCTCTGATCGAAATGCCGCTCGTGCGCCGGCAGTTGCTGAAGCTGATGGTGCCGGCGGAACAGGCGCTGTCGATGTACGCGTGGACGGCTGACGCGATGAACCGTGCCAATCATGCCGATGAGAGCGCGGTGCATTTGCTGCGCATCCTCACCCCGTTGTTCAAGTTCCGCGCGTGCCGCGACAACCTGCGCGTGGCGACCGGCGCGATGGAGGTGCGCGGCGGCAACGGCTATATCGAGGATTGGATAAATCCGCGCCTGGTCCGCGACGCGCAAATCGGCGTACTCTGGGAGGGCACCAGCAATATCAACGCGCTCGATGCGATTGGCCGCGCGGCGGCCAAGATGGGCGCGCATGAGGCGCTCGGCGCGGCGCTGCACGCGCGCCTGGCCGAGGCTTCGCGAGTGCCGCAGAAATTCCGCGCGCGGCTGGGCGAGGCGATCGATCGCGCGGTCGCGTTCGCCGCGCGCTCCTCGGGCGCCGAGGGCGAGAGGCTTGCGCGGATGGCGGCGGGCGCGCTCTACAACGCGGCCACGGCGGTGCTGATGGCATGGGAGGCGGCGCGCCTGAACAACGGCCGGCGGCTGTTGCTCTCCCGGATGGTCGTCGAGCATCGCCTGAGCGCGCAGGATCCGCTCGCGCCGCCCGACTGGGCGTGGGAAGAACGGGCGGTGGCGATGCTGCTCGGCGGGAGTGCCGTCACGCTCGAGCAGGCCGCCGCGCTGGTCAGTTCGTAGGATCCAGAATTGTCGTAGAGTCCAGAATCGCGGTAAGGTCGAGAACCTCGAGCAGCGCCTGTCCGACACGTCGCATCGACTCGCTGTCCAGCCGAGCCAGAGGGCCTTCTATCAATCGTTTGTTATCGATTGCGCGCAGTTGATCGATTAGTAGATCCGAGTCGTGCCGCAAATACTCGCGGGCTGACATGCGAATACGGAGGGGCGCGACCTCATCGATCAGGTTGGTCGTGAGCGGGACGATCAGAGTTGAGGGGGTGTCCTTCGTCGAGCAGAACTTGAGCTTGAACGATGAGAACCGGGCACGACTTACCCGGTTCTGTGCCGCGACGTGGATTGAGGTTTGCAAGCCAGATCTCGCCGCGTTCAGGCATCCGGTTCGCGCTCGATTGCAGAGAACTCGGCATTCACACGCATGCTCTCCTTGCGAACCCTTCTTGACGCTTCGGCAAGCCGCTGAACGCGCATCGCCGCGGCGGTCTCGCGATTCATCCGTTCGATTGCCGCTCGAATATATTCGGCGCGGGTGAGCCGAAGCTTTGAAGCGCACCTTCCTGCGGTCTCGAGGAGTCTATCTGGGAGTTTGAGAGATATTGCTTCCATGGGTATTCTCTTGCGATATCTGCTGCAGGTATCCCAGCAGGATCTCCCAATTGCTGCCAATGTCTCGCGCATTACCCCGGCGCGAGCGCGCGCCGGATCGCGCGCGCGAGCGCAAGCGCCGCGGCTACCGGGTCATCGGCGCCGAACACGGCGCCGATGACCGCGACGCCGGCGGGGCGGGCGCCGCCATCGGCGGCGCCCGCCCCGCCGGGCGCGCCCAGCAGCTGCGCTGCGCGCTCGGCGGTCACTCCGCCGAGCGCGTAGAGCGCCATCCCGGCCGCGGCCCGGCACGCGGCGCCGAGTCCCTCGGCGCCGCGTGCCGGGCCGTAGCCGGGCTTCGAGAGCGGCGGCCACACCGGACCGAAGACCACAAAGTCGGCGCCTGCGGCGGCCGCATCGGCGGCCTCCGCGGCGCTATGCGTCGAGACGCCGACGAAACGCGACGTCCCTACGAGCCGTCGCGCGTCGGCGATCGCGATCGAGTCGGCGGGCAAATGCACGCCGTCGGCCTCGGCGGCGAGCGCTACGTCGATCCGGTCGTTTACGATCAAATATGCGCCGTGCCGAGTGCAGATGAGCCGCAGCGCCATCGCGAGTTGATAAAGCTCGCGTCCGCCGAGGTCCTTTTCGCGAAGCTGCAGCGCAACGCGGACGGCCGACGGATCGCGTGCGAGCGCGCCCAGCACCTCGTCGCAGACCTCCGCGAGATCGCGTGGTGCGACTAAGCGGCGATCGCTAATCAGGTAGAGCTGAAAGGCGGCTGGCGGACGGAGCGCGCTGTCCAATGGTGGCTCTAACGAATGTCGCGGCGCGGACGCAGCCTGGCGCGAAAGTCGCGCGCTTTAGCGAATCATTTTAACGAATCTCGAATCATTCTAGCGAATCAGTCCGCTGAGCGGGCTTGAGGCCGTCGCATAGAGCTTCCGCTCGATTCGTCCAGCGAGATACGCGATGCGCCCGGCTTCGATCGCGAGCTTCATCGCACGCGCCATCGCGATCGGCTCCTTGGCGCCGGCGATCGCGGAGTTGATCAGCAATCCGTCGGCGCCAACTTCCATTGCTTCGGCCGCGTCCGACGCCGTGCCCACGCCCGCATCGACGATCACGGGGACCGTCGCCTGCTCGATGATGATGCGCAGGTTAAACGGGTTGCGGATGCCCATCCCGGAGCCGATCGGCGCCGCCAGCGGCATTACCGCCGCACATCCGATCTCAGCCAGCCGCAGACACGCGACCGGATCGTCGGTGATGTAGGGCAGCACCTTGAAGCCTTCCTTGACCAGGATCTTCGCCGCTTCGATCGTCGCCGGGACGTCGGGGAAGAGCGTCTTCTGATCGCCGATGACTTCGAGTTTGACCATGTCGCCCACGCCGACTTCGCGCGCGAGACGGCAGGTCCGCACCGCCTCTTCGACCGTATAGCATCCGGCCGTGTTGGGCAGGATCTGATAGCGCTTGGGGTCGATATAATCGAGCAGGTTCTCGCTCTTGCGATCGGCGATATTGACCCGGCGCACGGCGACGGTGACAATCTCGGCGCCGCTCGCCTCGACCGCCGCGCGAGTCTCGGCGAAATCGCGATATTTGCCGGTGCCGACGATCAGCCGGGAATGAAAAACCTTGCCGGCCAGTTCGAAATGATCATGTTCCATTGCGTGTTCCATCTATTGATCATACAGGGCGGACGCCAGGCATACAGGGGCCGCAGGCCCCGGCATACATCCGCCGCGCATCGGGTGCGCGGGCTCGCGTGCGCTACCCGCCGCCAACGAAGTTGATTACCTCGACCGTGTCGCCGGCCTTGAGCGTGACCGCGTCGTATTGGGCGCGCGGGATGACGGCCTGATTTATTTCCACCGCCACCCGGCCGCGGCGCATTTTGAGCCGGTCGAGCAGCGACACCAGGCCCGCGTCGCCTTCGATCGTATACTCCTCACCGTTGAGCTGGATTGCGAAGCGCTGTGAACTCTCGGGCATCGAAGAAAGCCGCTTCCCCGATTTCGGGCAAGCGGCTTTAGGCGGGACCGCGATCGTTCCGCCGTTAAGCAGGGGGCAGAGCGCGGCTTCCCTACGCCGGTATTACCCGGATCAGGTTCGAGGGGTTTACTGTTCTCAGTGCGCCCTTCGTGCGCGCACACCCCCAGCCAATTGTGTGAATATCACTTGGGCAGGGGAGTGTCAAAAAACGGATCAGGCCGGTATCATCAAGCGCATCCGGGGGGAGCATCACCGGGGAGACCTTACAAGGACGGTTTCAATCGTCGATGGAAATCGCGAATGGGCCGCCGACCGTGGCCGAGATCGACCTGGGGGCGTTGGGCGCCAACTACAGGGCGATCAAAGCGGCCGGCCGCGGCGCGGAACTGATGGCGGTGGTCAAGGCCGACGCCTACGGGCATGGCGCGATCGAGGTCACGCGCGCGCTCCGCGGCGAGGGTTGCGGCCACTTCGGCGTTGCCCGCGTATGCGAGGCGCGCGAGTTGCGGGCGGCCGGCGTTCACGAGCGGATCTATCTGCTGGGAGGATTTCTCGCCCATGAGGCGGAGGAGATTGTCGCCCTCGACGTCACTCCATTCGTGTACGACGTCGCCTTGATCGCGCCGATGCAGCGCGCCGTGGAGGCGCAGGCGCGCGCTAATTTTCTGATTCACCTGAAGATAGATAGCGGCGCGACCCGTCTTGGGATTCTGCCTGGCGAACTGGACCAGGCGATCGCGGACCTCGCGCGCGCGCCCTCGCTGACGGTCGAGGGCGTGTGCACCTTGCTGGTCAATGCCGGCGATCCGCAAAGCCCCGTGACCGGCACCCAGCTTGAAGTGTTCAACGCCGCTGCCGCGCGGTTGCGGGCGGCCGGGATCGATCTGCGGGTCGCTCACGTCGCCAACTCCGCCGCCTCGATCCTGCGGCCCGACGCGCACTACAGCCTGCTGCGCCCAGGGCTTGCAATTTATGGATTGCCGCCCGTGCCGGCCGTGCGCGAGCGGGTCCAACTGCGGCCCGTGATGACCTTCAAGACCCGCGTAGTCCAGGTCAAGCGGGTGCCGGCCGGAGTCGGCGTCAGCTATGGTCATACTTTCGTCACGCCGCGGCCGAGCGCAATCGGGGTGCTCGCGGTCGGCTACGCCGACGGCTATCGGCGCGGACTTCAGCACGGCGGTGAAGTGATGATCCGCGGGCGCCGTGCGCCGGTGGTCGGTGCGGTCTGCATGGACCTGACGATGGTCGATCTGACCGACGTTCCCGGCGCGGCGGTCGGCGACGAGGTCATCCTGTGGGGCGGTGCGGGCGAGGCGATGATCAGCGTCAACGACATCGCGCGCCTCGCGCAAACCATCTCCTACGAGATGCTCTGTACGGTCGGCAAACGCGTGCCACGCGTTTATCGCAAGGCGGCCTGAGATGGAAAATTGCGCGGTGAAAATCACCCGGGCGCTGCTCGGCGTCTCGGACAAGTCCGGGTTGAAGGAACTCGCGCGGGCGCTGGCCGCGCACGGAGTCGAGGTAATCTCGACCGGCGGCACCGCGGCGGCTCTGGAAGCGGCCGGGATCAAGGTGCGCGGGGTCGAGAACTTTACCGGCTCGCCCGAGATGCTGGACGGGCGGGTCAAGACACTCCATCCGAAGATTCATGGCGGAATCCTGGCGCGGCGCGGCGACGGAAGCCATCAGCGCCAGATGCGCGAACACGGGATCGAGCCGATCGATCTCGTGGTGGTCAACTTCTACCCCTTCGAACGCACGGTCGCGCAGGCGGGCGTAAGCCTCGACGAAGCGATCGAAAATATCGACATCGGCGGCCCAACGCTAGTGCGGGCGGCGGCCAAGAACTGGAATGACGTCGCGGTGGTGGTCGACCCGGGCGACTATCCGGCGTTGATCGAGGAACTAGGAAGCGGTGGCGGGACACTTGGGCGGGAGACCCGATGGCGTCTGGCGCGCAAGGCGTTTGCGCGCGTGACCGCTTACGACTGCGCGATCTCGAACTACCTCGGCGCGATCGAAAACGGCGAGCGCCAGCCGCTCGGCGAAACCTTCAGTCTCTCGCTGCCGCGCGAGCAGCCGCTTCGCTACGGCGAGAACCCGCATCAGGTCGGCGCGCTCTACGGGCGTTTTCTCGAAATCGCCGAACAGCTCCACGGCCGCGAGCTTTCCTTCAATAACGTCTTCGACATCAGCTCGGCGGTCAACCTGATGCTCGACTTCGACGGCTACAACGACGCGGTGGTAGCGATCCTCAAGCACAACACGCCGTGCGGCGTAGGCGTCGGCGCGACGCTGCTCGAGGCTTGGGAGAAAGCGTTCGCGACCGATCCCGATTCGCCCTTCGGCGGGATAATTATCGCCAACCGGCCGTGGGACTTGCAGTTCGCCGAGGCCGTCGACGAGCTGTTCACCGAGGTTTTGATCGGCATCGCCTTTGCGCCCGGCGTGCTGGAGTTTTTGCGCAAGAAAAAAAACCGGCGCGTGATGCGGTTTCATCCCCAGGCGGTGCGGCGCGACGACCTCGATCTCAAACGTGTGGTCGGCGGCCTGCTGGTGCAGACGCCCGACTTAAGCCTCGAGGACCCGCGCGAGGGCAAGGTCGTGACACGGCGCGCGCCGACACCCGCCGAACTGCGCGCGATGGAATTCGGTATCCGGGTGTGCAAGCACATCAAGTCCAACGCGATCGCCTTCGTTGTCGAAGATCGGACGCTGGCGGTCGGCGGCGGCGCGACCTCGCGAATCGACCCGCTGTACGCGGCGCGTGAGAAGGCGGCGCGGCTTAAAGTATCACTTAAAGATTCGGTGTTGGTGTCTGAGGCCCTGTTTCCGTTCCCCGACGGGCCGGCGCTCGCGGCCGAGGCCGGCGCGACCGCAATTGCGCAGCCGGGCGGCGCCATGCGTGATGCCGAGGTCATCGCCGCCGCCGACGCGCACGGACTCGCGATGGTCTTCACCGGAGTGCGCCACTTCCGGCACTGAACGCTGCACGTCACAATGGAATAGCGACGCCACGCGCGCGATATTCTTAATCTCGCGGTCGCGGGTGACATCTGCGCGAAGGTACCGGCCTGATGAAAGTATTGGTGATAGGCAAGGGCGGGCGCGAGCACGCGTTGCTCTGGCGGCTCAACCAGAGCGAGACGGCGCGCAAGCTCTACTGCGCCGGCGGCAATCCCGGAATAAGCCAGCTGGCGCAGGTTATCCCTGTCGCGCAGCACGACTTCGCCGGCCTCGTCGATTTCGTGCGCAGCGAAAAAATCGATCTCACCGTGGTCGGACCCGAGGATCCGCTGGCCGCCGGAATCGTCGACGAGTTCGATCGCGCGGGACTCAGAGTGTTCGGCCCGACCAGGGCCGCCGCGCAGTTGGAAGCGAGCAAGGCATTCGCCAAGGCCGTGATGCGCGAGGCGGGAGTGCCGACCGCGAGCTTCGAGGTCTTCGACGAGGCCGAGGCGGCGCGCCGATGGGTCCGCGCGCGGGGCGGCGCGCTGGTGGTCAAGGCGGACGGCCTCGCGCTGGGCAAGGGGGTCGTCGTGTGCGAGGACGCCGCGGCCGCGCTGGCCGCGATCGACGACGCGATGGAGCGCCGGCGTTTCGGCGCGGCGGGCGCGCGAGTCGTGATCGAAGAGCGCCTCGCGGGCGAGGAGCTTTCCTTCTTCGCGCTGTGCGACGGCGAAAATGCGGTCGCGCTCGGCCTGGTGCAGGATCATAAGGCCGCCTTCGACGGCGACCGCGGTCCCAACACCGGCGGGATGGGCGCGTATACGCCGGTGCCGCATTTCGGCCCGGCGTTCGAGGCGCGCGTGATGGACGAGGTGGTGATGCCGACGCTCGGCGCGATGCGCGAGCGCGGCGCGCCGTTTCGCGGCGTGATGTTCGTGGGGTTGATGGTCGACGGCGAGCGAATCAATGTGCTCGAGTACAACGTGCGTTTCGGCGATCCCGAATGCGAGCCGCTGATGATGCGTTTCGAGGGCGACCTGGCGGAAACGCTGCTCGCCGCGGCCGAGGGGCGCCTGAATAGCGTGAGCGTCAGGCTTTCGCCGCGCGCCGCGACGGCGGTGGTGCTCGCTTCGGGCGGATATCCGGGCGAGTATCGCACGGGGCTCGCGATAAGCGGGCTTGAGCGTATCGACGGGGCTGAGCCGTCGGAGGCGAAGGTGCGATGGGCGCTGCACAAGACGCGAGTGAAGGTGTTTCACGCAGGCACCGCGATGCATGAGGGGCGGCTGGTGTCCGATGGCGGCCGCGTGCTGGTGGTGACCGCGATGGCCGCGGATTTGCGCCGCGCGGTTGGCGCCGCCTACGAAGCGGCCGCGATGATCGAGTTCGAGGGCCTCCAGATGCGCCGCGATATCGCGCGCCGCGCTCTCGACCGTCTCCCTCAGTGAGTGCTATCAGACCATTTCCCGTGGCCGCCGAGAGTTGCGGAGCGATTCATGTTGGCTGAGAAGAAGTCCAGCGCCGTCAGCGACGCGCTGGCGGCGTTGGCCGCCGGCGAAGCCATCGTCTATCCGACGGAGACGTTCTACGCGCTCGGCGTGGACGCCCTACGGCCGGAGGCGCTCGAGCGGCTGTTCGCGATTAAAGGGCGCGAGCCCGGCAAGCCGGTCGCGCTGATCGCGGCTGACACCGCGATGGCGTTCGCACTCGCGCGCGAGGTGCCGGCCGCGGCGCGGGTCCTTGCCGAGACCTTCTGGCCAGGACCGCTTACGCTGGTGTTGCCCGCGCGCGATGGAATTCCGGCCGCGCTTATCGGCGACGACGGCGGAGTCGGCGTGCGCGTCTCATCGCATCCGCTCGCCCGCGCGCTCGCCACTGCACTTTGTGGCCCGCTCACCGCGACCAGCGCGAATCTTGCCGGCGAACCGCCGGCCGTCGAGCCCGCCGTGGCACGCGCCGCGCTAGGCGATAAAATTAAAGTGTTCGTTGAAAATGGCAAGCTTGCCGGTGGCGCGCCCAGTACCGTGGTCGCCGTCGATCGTTCCAGGATACGTGTGTTCCGCCAGGGAGCGGTGAGCGAACGCCAGTTGGCCGCCGCGTTAAAGGGCGGCGCATCGAGATGAGGCTCTAAGCAATGCCGATGACGCATCGAGTCGAACCATTCGCGGGTCTGCTCTACGATCCGGCGCGAGCGGGTGTGCCGAGTCAGGTCGTCGCACCGCCGTATGACCTCATCGACAACGCGCGGCAGGACGCGCTCTACGCGCGCAGCCTCTATAACGTCGTGCGCCTGGAGCTCAATCGCGATCCGGACCGCTATGCCTCGGCGGCGCGCACGCTCGGCGAATGGCTCAACGACGGAGTGCTCAAGCGCGCCGCGCGGCCCGCGATTTATCTGTACTCGCAATTTTTTGAGATCGAGGGGCGCCTGCTCCGGCGTCACGGCTTTATCGTGCGTATCCGCCTGGAGGAGTTCAGCGCCGGAAGAATCCTGCCGCACGAGCGCACTTTTCCCGCCGCCAAGCAGGATCGGCTCGAACTGCTGACCGCGCTCAACACCAACGTGAGTCCGGTCTTCGGCCTTTACGCCGGCGCGCATCCGGCGCTCGCCAGTCTCATGGCGGAGCTTGCGGCGCGTGAGCCCGCGCTGGAGGTCACCGACGACCTCGGCATCCGCAACCAGTTGCGTCCGATCGAGGACGCGGCGGCAATCGCGACGATTCAGGACGAACTCGAGAGCCCGCGCATCTTCATCGCCGACGGCCACCATCGCTACGAAACCGCGCTCGAGTTTCGCCGCCGCCGTCGCGCCGCCGAGCACGATCCCGCCGCTGCGCGGCCCTACGACTACACGATGATGACGCTCGTCGCCTGCGACGATTCGGGGCTGGTAATCCTGCCGACCTATCGCGTGGCGCGCCGCCTCGATCCGGAGACCATAGCGTCCTTCGATACGCGGGTGGCCTCATTGTTCGCCGTCGAGGAGTTCAGCAGCCCCGAGGCGATGCGTGCGGCCCTCGCGAAAGCGGGGCAGGGCGCGATCGCGGTCGCGCTCGGCGGCGAGCGGGTCAAGTTGCGGCTCCTGCGGCTCAAAGATCCGGGCGCGATGGCCGACGCGATGCCGGGGGCTCCGGCGGCCGTGCGGCGGCTCGACGTAAGCGTGCTGCACGCGCTGGTGCTGAAGCGCATCTTTGAGATCACGCCCGAACAGATCAAGGCGGGCGGGCTTATCGAGTACACCATCGACGCCCTGGGTGCGCTCGGCAACGTCGGCCCGGGCACCGGCAGCGGCGCTTTCATGATGAATCCGCCGGCGATAAGCGATGTCGAGGCGGTCGCCGACGCGGGCGCCGTGATGCCCGAGAAATCGACCTACTTCTATCCCAAGCTGCTGACCGGACTGGTGCTGAATCCGCTCGACGACATCCCCTCCACGCGAGGCTGACACGGATGTCCGCACCGATACGGTTGGTGCTGGTGCGCCACGGCGAAACCGTGGGTCATTCCAGCATCCGTTATTACGGCCGCACCGACGTGGCGCTGTCGGATTTGGGCCGCCGGCAGATGCGCGCGGTTTGCGAATGGCTGGCAGCGCGCGAGGGTGCAAACGCGTTAGCTCCGGTATTCACGAGCCCGCTGGTGCGCGCGACGGAGGCCGCACGGATAATCGCCGGTCGGGACGCCGAGGCGATCGCAATCGAAGAGTTCGCCGAGGTCGACTTCGGCCTGTTCGAGGGCCTCACCGCCGACGAGATCGCGGCGCTTTATCCCGAGGAGTTCCGCCGCTGGAACGCAAACCGCTTTGCGCCCGACTTCGTCTATCCCGAGGGCGAGGGCCGAGCGGAGTTCGTCGCGCGCGTGGGGCGCGGGACTGCGCGGATGCTCGCATCGTGGCAAGCGTTGCGGGAAGCGTCATGGCACGACTCGCGCACCAGCGGCGGTGCGGCCTCTAACGCGCTGATGATGGCGCATCGCGGGGTGATTCGCGCGGTCGTGCGCCAGTTGACGGGCGTATTCGAGCCGCATATCGATCTCGGCTCGATTCACATTCTCGAGCAAGAGCCGGGCGGCGAGGATTTGCGCAGCGCGCGATGGCGTCCGATCGCGCTGGACGTGACCGAGCACCTGGCAGACTGCGGGAACACGGCGGATTAGCGGAAAACGTATGGCGCTCTCCTCGGGCGGCGCGCTGGCCTCTCCCAAGACCGGCTGATAAAAGAGGCCCAGCCGTCTTTTCTCCGAGGGCCAGGGCATGCGTTGCGCGAAGTGCGGGACCGAAAGCACGACGGGCAAGAAATTCTGCGCTGCCTGCGGCAGCCCGCTTTCCAGTCGCTGTCCGAAGTGCGGTGCGGAAAACGCGCCTTCCTCGGCATTTTGCGAGGACTGCGGCACTGCGCTGGCGAGTAACGCGGCGGCGGCCGCTCACGGTTAATCTCAAACTACATCAACCGCTTCCGAGATTCGGATCACCCCGGAGCCACCGGATGCTTCGACCACAGTCGACGGTGAGCGCAAGACGGTCACGGCGCTGTTCGCCGACATCAAGGACTCTACCGAGCTGATGCGCGAGCCTCGATCCCGAGGACGCGCGCATGATCGTCGACCCGGTGCTGCATAGACAGTTCGCTCTGTGGCGGCTGATATCCTCCGCTACGGTCAAAGCCTTCGATTAAAAGTCGTAAAAGTCGCCGCACCCGCGCTTCAGAAATGCTCGGGCTCGCTCGCGCGGCGGCTATCGCGTTCGAGTTGTACCGTCATGTGCCGGATGTTGAACTTCCGCTCGAGCATGGCCGACATCTCCGAGAGCACGCGATCCTGATCGGCCTCGCGCGCGACCACCGCGTGCGCCGAGAGCGCGAACTGGCGGCTCGCCAGGCACCATACGTGAAGATCGTGGACTTCCTCGGTGTCGCGGACCGCGAGCAGATCGTGGCGCAACTCCTCGAGGTCGATATGCGCCGGGACCGATTCCATCAGGACGTCGACGCCCTCCCGCACCAGGCCCCACGAGCTGTAAAGCACCAGCGCGCCGATCAGCAGGCTTATCAGGGCGTCGGCCTGGGCCCAGCCGAAGAAAAACACCAGCGCGCCCGCCAGCATCACGCCGAACGTGCCGATCAGGTCGGATAGCACGTGGACGAATACCGCCCGCACCGCCATCCCCGGCCGTCCCGCCTCGGTTCCGGCCGCGTGCGTCATCCAGGCCGAGAAACCGTTGACGCCCAGGCCGACCGTTGCGATTGCGATTACGGTCAGTCCCGCGACCGGCCGCGGATCGCGCAGACGCTCGGCGGCCTCGAACCAGATGAAGATCACCAGCAGCCACAGGAAGAGCCCGTTGGCGAGCGCGCCCAGGATTTCGGCGCGCAAGTAGCCGTAGGTCTTGACGCCGCTCGCCGGCCGGGTCGAGATCCATAGCGTGAGCAGCGCAAGACAGAGCGCGGCGATATCGGTCAGCAGATGGACCGCGTCGGAAATCAGCGCGAGGCTGTTCGCGTAGTACCCGCCGATGAATTCGGCGGCGCAATAGAGCGCCGTTACGGCGAGCACGATCAGCAGACGGTTTCGATCCGTCCTGACCGCATGCTGCATTTCATCGAGTTGCACGAAACTCGCACGCCCGTCGGACGATGCCGGATGTCACGCGCGCTACGGCGGTCACCGATTCGGCTGCGTAACCCCGACGGTCGGGGCAGCTTCAATCATACTGGCAGCTTCAATCATACCGGATAAGCGAGAAGCATTGGACGGGCTCGATGCGTTCGCGCCCGTGGAGCGCGGCCAATTCGATCACGAAGGCGCAGCTCACGATCGTGGCATTGAGTTTCTGCGCGAGCCGCACGGTGGCCTCGGCCGTGCCGCCGGTCGCCAGCAGGTCGTCGACGATCAGCACGCGCGCGCCGCGCACGAGGGCGTCTTCATGGAGCTGGAGCCCGGCACTGCCATACTCGAGGTCGTAGGTTTCGCCGATCGTGTGAAAGGGCAATTTACCCGGCTTGCGCGCGATCGCCAGCCCCACCCCGAGGCGGTACGCCACCGGCGCGCCGACGATAAAGCCGCGCGACTCGACTCCGAGTACGGTGTCGACCTTGCCCAAAAACGGCGCCGCCATCATATCGACCATCGCGGCAAAGGCGCGCGCGTCGCCGATAAGCGGAGTGATGTCGCGAAACATGATCCCCGGCTTGGGAAAGTCCGGCACGTCACGCACGAGTCTTCGCAGTTCGTTCAATTCCATCATCAGGTGTTGGTGCCCGGCGCGTATGGTGCGCGGGTCCGGCTAAAGATACTAGGAGGGACCGTTGCGGGCAAAGCTCTCGATGGGCGAGGGGCCCGGCGGCGCAAGATAGCTCAGCGGATTGTAGGCGTGGTTGTCGTAACGCACCTCGAAGTGGAGATTCGGGCCGGTGGTCCGTCCACTGGTGCCGACCTCCGCGATACTTTGGCCGCGCGCCACGGATGAACCCTCGCTTACCAGGATGCGCGAGTTGTGGCCGTAGACCGTCACGTAGTTGTCGGAGTGACGGATGATAATCGTGTTGCCGTAGCCGTTGAGCTTTCCCGTGAACGCCACCACGCCGGCGTCGGCGGCGTGCACCGTGGTGCCGGCCGGCGCCGCGATATCAACCCCGTCATGCATCGTGCCGTGGCGCATCCCGAAGCCCGAAGTCACGGTGCCCGACCACAGCGGCCATGCGAACTGGCGCGGCGCGCGCGGCACGTTCCATAGCGCGCCCGAGGCGCTCTCGGTGCCGCCGAGCGAGGCGTAAGTGTAGGAACCCGGGATCAGCAGGCTCTGGCCGACGCGCAGATCGCGCGAATCGCTCAGATGGTTGGCCTCCAGCAGGCGCTGAACGCTGACGCCGTAGGCGTGTGCGATGTGATAGACGGTTTCGCCGGGGCGCACGACGTGCTCGACCGGATGCGAACTTCCGCCGTACGCGAGTTGCGGCCTGGAGGGCGCCGAGGACGAGCATCCCGAAAGCATCGAGCACCCGACGACCGCCAAGATGACCGCGAAAAGGATCGTTATGAGCGAAGCGAACGCGGCGAGCGGTGGAGCGGCCGTCACGATCGGCGCCCCCCCCGCGCGCGCCGCGATTTCGATCCTGCCGTCGCCTGCGACGTCTTCCACTGCCACTTCCGCTACCACCACCGCTCCGCCACCGCTCGGCCTATGGCTTGCCGCCCCGCCTCGCCGGCTTGCGAATCATTGTGTCTTGAATCCGTAGCGGCCGGTCATCTTTACGAACCGGCATTCGCCGAAATATTCCTCGCACCAGGCGTCGCCGCGCCGGCCGATTCGCACCAGGGTTTGCAGGTCGTCTTCGCCGATCGGCGCGACCAGCCGTCCGTCAGGCTTGAGTTGATCGAGCAGCGGGCGCGCGATTCCAGGCATCGCGGCGGTGACGACGATCACGTCGAAGGGCGCCAGTTCGGGCCATCCCTCCGATCCGTCGCGGCAATTCAGATGCACGTTGGCGATTTCGAGTGCTTCAAGGCGCGCCCGCGCCCGCTCATACAATGCGGGAAGGCACTCGACCGAATAGACCTCGGCGGCCAGGCGCGCGAGGACCGCCGCGGCATAACCCGAGCCGGTGCCGACCTCGAGCACGCGCTCGACGCCGGTCAGCTGGGCGACCTCGCACATCAGGGCGACCATGTAGGGTTGCGAGATCGTTTGCGCGGCGCCGATCGGCAGCGGCTCGTCTTCGTAGGCTTGCGCGGCATACTCGGCCGGGATGAAACGGTCGCGCTCGACCATGCGCATCGCGGCGAGCACGCGCGAGTCGCGGATACCGCGGCGCTCGAGTTGCTCGACCACCATTCGTTCGCGAGCTTGCGCCAGGTCGTCCATCGTCAGCCCCTCGTCCGCCACATCGTCCGGTCCCGTTTTCCGCCCGTCCTGCACCTATCACCGCAGGTCATGCGCTTCGTGATTATAGCCTTCGCTGATGCGTCATTGTAGGCCGTCTACTGGCGCGCCGCATCGTCCCGCCCGGCCCTGGCGCGGACCGCCGGGCGCCGTTTGCGCCTTGCCGTAATGCAGGCCGGGGCGTGGCGAGAAATCCGGTGGCAAATCGGATGGCACTATACTAAAGCTGGATTTACACGGGCGGACCGGTTTGGCGGCATCATCGACGGTGCCGCGGACGCCACGAATACAACCTGGAGAAAGAATCTCAATGGCAGAGAAGGAATGGACCGAAGAGAAGGTCCGCGTCGGGGGCACGGAACTGGCGATCATCAAGGGCGGGAAGGGCAAGCCGCTGCTGCTCCTGCACGGCGAACTGGGATGGCCGGGATGGACGCCCTGGAACTCCGCGCTGGCCAAGGAGCGCATGCTGATCGCGCCGATTCATCCAGGCTTCGGGAAGACCGCGACGATCGGGTTGAAGTCGGGCGAATAGGGCGGGAGAAGGAGCAGGCTGGCTCCGGCCTTTTCGATCGCCTCACGGACGCCGGATATCCTGTGGGCGGGAAGATTGTCCATGATGACGAGGTCGCCCGGCCGAAGCTCGGGCGCCAGCACCTGCTCGGCATAAGCCAGGAAGGCGGGTCCGTTCATCGGCCCGTCGAGCAGCATCGGCGCTGTCAGTCGGTCCAGCCGAAGCCCGGCGGTGAAGGTGGTCGTCTTCCAATGCCCGTGGGGAACCGACGCGCGGCAGCGTTCGCCTTTCCTCGCCCGGCCACCCAACCTCGCCATCTTCGTCGATGCGGACGTCTCGTCGATGAAGATCAGCGTCGAAGGGTCGAGATCGAGCTGGCCGTCGAACCAGGCGCGACGGCGGGCCTTCACATCCGGCCTTTGCTGCTCTCTGGCATGCGCTGTCTTTTTTTGAACGTGAAGCGGCGCTTGTCGAGGAACATCCAGACCGTCGAAGGCACCACACGCACGCCGCGCTCCTCCGTCAGTCGCTCGGCGATCTCGGCAAGCGTGATATCCGGGGTCGCCTCGATCAGCGCCAGGATGAACGCCTCATACGGGTCGAGCCGCGAACGTGACGGCTGGCCCTGCTTGCGAGCAACCATCTCGCCCGTCGCCCGATAGCGCCGGTACCAGCTTCCCGCCGTCGAAATCCCGATCCTGAACCGCCGCGCCGCCGCGCGCGTCGACAGCCCTTCCAAAATCGCCCCAATTACCCGGCCACGAAGGTCCGCACTCAAGCTGCGCGTCATCATCGTCTCCCTGCAAATCACAGGGGAAACTAAATCAGACAAACCCGCTCTCGGGAATCCCCAAAACCGACTCTGCGTTCAACAAAAATGCTCTAGCGCCAGCCGCAGCGCCTCGCCACAATCAGCAAGCTCGGCATACTCCAGACAGGTCTTCAGGCTTTCCAGCACTCCTATTCCGCCGTCGGCGACGACAAACTCAAATTCACCATCGCCTGCCCGGAAGGCGACTATGCCCGAGGCCGGCGCGCCGGAGTGCTCGTAGATGTTGTCAAGCATTTCGCTGAGCACGCCCACGAACTGAGCCGCGATCTGGCGGTGAAAGCCAGCTGCGGTGGCAGCCTTCTGCGCGGCGAGGCCAAAGCCGACCCAGGGCGTGTTGTCTTCCGGCCTTTTCGGAGCGGTGCGGAAAAACCCCGCTGCGCGGGTTGCCGGGCATATCCATTGCGGCAGGCCACTGTGCAGCGCCGCTTCGAATACGCGCGTATCGTCCAGTGAAAGCCAGGCGGCCATGTCCGGCCGGGGAAGCAATCCGCTAGCGCTTAGTTGTTCCAGTTCCAAAAGCGGACCGAGGGCACCAGCCGACAGTTCGGCACCGGACGGCTGTTCGCTTAACCGGCCGCGTTCGGCGGCAAAGGCGAGCCCGTCAAGGGCTGCGAAGGTAAGCGGCTTCGGTGCAATCATCCGCGGGCCGTCGCGACCTTTGCCTGACACGCTGGAGCGGCAGCGTAACGTTCGATCCAGCGCTCGACCTCGGTCCGGTTCGCAGCAAAGAGAGAATTGAGAGGTGCACCTACGGCGGTCTGGGAGCGCTCAGCTTGGATCAGCGGCATCGCGCCACTATGCGGATCCCTCCCCGTATGCACCGGACCCGATTTCAATCTCGCGCTCGGCTACCCAACCGCCGACAAGGGAAAACCATTCTCCCATCGCGACCAACGCTTTGCCGCAAGTCTCACATCGTGCGCAATTCGAGCGCCAGCGCGATCCAGGCGCAGCCGTAGAAAATCAGATCAATCCCGACGAAGAGACCGATCACCCAAAGTCCTGAGGCGGGCCATTGCGCAAGAACCAGTAGGCCCAGGACAAACGTGATGATTCCGTACGCCGCCTGCCTCACCGAGGTCTGCTGGCGGATGAAGAGCTGACGCGTGCGATGGAGAGTTGTGATTGCTCGCATGATTGCGCTCCTCCGAATTGTGGGTGCTTTAACAGCACCCACATCCATGGCACTTGCGTGCCGGTGGAGGAGCCGTCCACAGCATCAATTGCGGACCTTCCGTGTCGATAGCCGAATTCGGCCGGTAGCGCCCCGGTCAGGATAGGCGACACCAACCTGCAGCTCGCCTATTTCGCACGCTATAGCGACCTTCACTTCTTTCCTGACGAAGTCGGGGACATCATCTTCAACGGTGTCGCGTCAAACGTCGAACGGCAGAGCTTCCTCAACGGCGTCCAGGGCGACGGGTCCTACACCTTTAGTGCCGCAAACACCTTGCGTAGCGGCTTTTATGTCAGCGGGGAGAGAACCGCAGCCGATAGCCTCTCGACAGTCTTGCCTCTCGACACGGCCGGAAATCCCATCGATGCACCCTTCAACGTGCCGGACGACGTCTCCAAGACTGGCTGGCTCTTAGGAGCCTATGTACAGGATGAATGGAAGCTCACGGACAAGCTCACTCTGAACGCCGGAATTCGTTTCGACCAGATGTATCAGTTCGTCGACGCAAACCAGTTCAGCCCCCGGGTTAATCTCGTCTACACGCCCGTCGCAGGCACGACGTTTCATGCGGGCTACGCGCGCTACTTCACGCCCCCGCCCCAAGTAGCTGCCGGCCCGGTTGACCTTGCAGCCTTCCAGAACACAACCCAACAGCCGACCGTGAATTAAGATAGTCCGGCCTGCCGGAGCGTTCGCACTATTTCGATGCCGGGGTGACGCAAAAGGTCCTGCCCGGGCTCGAGCTCGGGGTCGACGGATATTACAAGCGGGCTCAGGACCTTCTCGACGATGGGCAGTTTGGTGCCGCGCTAGTGCTCGACGCCTTCAATTACGCGACGGATATAAATGAGGGCATCGAGGTTAAGGCCACTTACGAGAAGGGCGGCTTCAAAGCTTACGGAAACATCGCTGTCGCACAACAGAAAGCCACCGACATCGTGTCGAACCAGTTTCTGTTTGACCAGGACGAGTTCAATTTCATTGCTGACCACTTCATCTACACGGACCACGCGCAGATCGTAACTGGCTCAGGAGGTGTGTCCTATCGGTGGAACGCTAACCTGTTCACCGCCGACATGATCTATGGCAGCGGCTTGCGGAGCGGCTTTGCCAATACCCAAACCGTGCCGGCTTACACGCAGGTCAATCTCGGCGTCTCGCACGAGTTCACATTCACCAACGCCAAACCGCTGACCTTGCGCTTCGACGTCGTGAATGTCTTCGACACCATCTACGAGATCAGAAGTGGGTCTGGCATCGGCGTCTTTGCCCCGCAATTCGGTCCTCGTCGAGGTTATTTCGTAAAACTATCGCGGAAATTCTGAGAGCCAGTGGAGATTGTTTTTGATCAGGGAATGCGTTCGGCAAGGAGTAATAGGACTAGCGATGATCACCGGCTGGAAGATCCTGCCGGACAACGTACCCCAGCCGCGGATGATAGGTGCCTCACGCGTGCTTCTCCTTTTCGGCTGCAGCGTCGCCGCCGCTGCAGTGCTCGCTAATTTTCAGTGACCGCAATCAGCTCTTGGGCGGCATCACCTGACCGCGCATCTCACCCGGGGGATGCGCTTTGGTGTGAATATTGATGTAGCATTGGCCGGCCGTGAACTGCTTTGCCTGTTCCGGGGTGAGGGTAGCTTGCCCGCTGATAGGGCACGAGGTGGAGCTGCCCTGCTTGCTCAGCCAGATCGCCACGGGACCATTCTTGCCCTCCGGAGCGACGTGGAAATGCGCCATGGTCACAGGACCCGAAAGTGCGTCACAGGTGATCGTCCAGGTGACGACCCGCGTGCTCGGGTCATAGGTGAGATCGGCCTTTCCCGTGGCCGAGGTCTGGACGGGCGGCACTTGTTGCGCGCCGGAAAGCTGTACGGTGAAGGATACGGGCGCAGCCTGCGCCAACCCTCCCCAGGCCATGCCCGCGAGACAAGCAATGAGGATCACGACCCGCCTGGATGCTCGAGTATACATGGTTGCCTCCTTCGATTGTTGAGTATTATACGTGGCCCACATCATATGAGCCTAGTAGGTGGGTGAAAAGCGAGCCAATCTCCTACACTGAGCTAAGTTTGGACGCGCCCCTGCGCGGATGCCGAGGAACCAGCCCCATAAGATCTGTCGTTAAATTGCTTAGGATGAACACTTGAAGGTACTTCGCGACAAAATCCCTCCAAAACTTTTAGCCTCTATCGGATCCCGTGCGGCGCTGTTCGCCCTCGTGGCTGCGGCGTGCCTGCTGTTCGGCTGCAATTCGGAACCTGAATGGCACGCAGTCGACATCAGCGGCAGCCTCCCGCCGCTAGATTTCGTCCTGACGCGTGCCGACGACGGCAAGACGATCACGGCTGACGATTTCAAGGGAAAGGTGGTCCTGCTTTATTTCGGCTACACGTTTTGCCCCGATATTTGCCCGCTGACCCTTGCCAATGTTGATCTTGTTCTGAATGCGCTCGGCGACAAGGCGCGAGACGTGCGCGTGCTCTTCGTCACCGTCGATCCCAACCGCGACACGCTCCCGGTGCTCAAGGACTACACAGCGGCCTTCGGCCCCGAGGTGATCGGTCTCCGCGGGGATCCCGATCAGCTAGCCGCTCTCGCGAAACGTTATCGCGTGTACTATTCAGTGACGCCAGCGACGGGCGACCGGCCATATGAGGTAAACCACAGCTCTGCGATCTATGTCTTCGATAAGACCGGCAAAATAAGGCTGCTGCTCGCGTCTCTCATGACCGAAAATCCAGACGTCGACGGGACGGCGGCCGATCTCAGCCGGCTGGTCGATGAAGGGAATGAGAATGGCTCCGGCAGCTAATGTTTCCGCGGCCTATTTCCCCCCGGCTGGGCGGACCGGAAAGTCGCTTCTGAGTGAGATGCCGCCCTCGAATGTCAGCGTCACCGGAACCGAACTGCCTGGCTTCATTGATTCGGCGGGAGACATGCACATCAGATGGAAACCGCCAGGTGCGAAGGCGACGCTTTGGTGCGCCGGAACTGGGACGTTGTCGACCATCAACATTTTCTCCATGCCGCCGACCGATTCGCTTTTGTGCATCATGATCGACTCGCATCCGGGCGAAGACGCTTCGACAAGGACACGATCCACGTCACCATTGTTCTTTAGCGTGAAATAACCGGCTGCGGGTCGCGAAGGTATGGTCGTTTGCATATAGGCGTCCGAAACTTCAAGCCCGTGCTCATCGGCGGCCGCCGGCAAGCCGACACTGAGCGTCCCCGATAACACCAACAGCACCAAACCTGATGCCGTCTTCCCACGACTAAATCCATCCAGTTTGTCCATGAGTGATATCCTTCGGTACTTTTCGGTCCTGCCAACGACAAGGCGCGCGAGCTAGGGTGGTTTTGTAGTGTGTCTCTAAAGGAGGGCGACACATGGCTAGCTCCGCGCCACGCGCAAGTCGCGGCTTCCACCGGCTCGGGCTTTTTCTGGCGGTTATCCCGGCGTTAATCGGCGCAGCAGTATTGATATTTGACAATGCCGTGGATTGGAAAACACCCATCCCTCACATCTCAGTGGTGAAGTGGACGTTCAGTGGTCCGCCGTCGTCGGTTGCCGTCTTTCGGCAGAGATATCCCCACCAATACGATAACCTGTCATATGATCAGCTTTTAGATGCTCTCCATCAGAAGTTCTATTCCGATATGCCGAGAGAGCAATTCGATGCGGAGGTGCGGGGACACGAGCCTAGACTACCCACGGGCCATGTCCTTGATGAATTGCTTCAAATTGAAGGCATCGGCAACATGATAGTCCCGGGCACCTTTGACGGCCTATCGCTCGCCGATCAGAACAAAACTGTTGATGAGATCGTCTCCACTGTCTGGTGGAATAAATTCGCTGTCCCTTTGGCTACTCTTCTGGGCATCACGCTCGGCGTCAGCCTTGCCGTCTATCTTCTGGTCCGCGCGATAGGCCGATGGATTTCTTCCCAGAACTCGCGCCGAGCCTGAGGCGCCGCATCGTCGAAAGGCGACAATGACAAAGCCCAAAACTTAAAGCCACCCCGTATCTTATCAACTGCTGGTGGGAAACGGCGACCGGAGGTCATGCCTTTGACTGCCATTCACATTCTTTGATAACCGCCCGAAACCAGACCAAGCCCAAGCCCGGTTGCAAGCGCACTACCGACAAGGGGAAAGATATCGTGCTGTGTGATCGCGTCATACGCAATAGCCGCGCCTGCCAGAGTCAGCAGCACGGCAAGGACGAGGGAGAGAGATAACCTGACCATACTGTGATCTCATTACTGTGTCTGAAGGGGTGCGCCAAGTCCTTGAGCACCGCCGGCTCCGCCTTGGCCCCGACGCCTCGGCAATCGCCAAGGCCGTGAGCGAGCCGCTCCCTTTGGCCTGCCAGAGCTTGGCCGCCCGTTCGAGCAGGCACGCATGGATATAGAAGACATGCCGCGAAGGCCTCCCGTCCCGGCGGCCGGCGCAACAAGAGCGACAGCTCGACGAAACGATGAGGTGCTCACATGACATTGCTTACGCGCGTGATTATCTCTCCTAAAACTTCATCAAAGGGAGGAAAAGAAAATGCCCAACAGAATGAGCACGATCCCGGCATGGACATGGATCGTTGGAGCGGGGCTCCTGATTGCAATTATTTTCATCGCCGGCTACCGCGTTCAGGCACAAAAGGATTTGCAGACAGTGCAAAGCGAACTTGCGAAGGCTCAGGACGAGGCAGTCCAGGCGAACGCTCAGGTTGCGGATCTCAAGAAACAGGCTGCTAGTCTCAACACCGAGCTCGATAAGGCGAACGCTCAGCACAATGAACTCCAGACCAAATTGGGTCAGGCTACGACGGAGATCGAGTCAACTAAATCCCAGCTTGAGGACAAGCAGTCTCGTCTGGAGGTAGTGCAAAACGACCTCGAGAGCGCTAAGCAAGCGGCAGACAAGGCAAAAACGGAGGCCTCGGACCTCAAGAAACAGGTGACCATTCTCAACTCAGAGCTCGATAAGGCGAACGCTCAGGGCAATGAGCTTCAGACCAAATTTGATCAAGCGAGTTCGGAGCTTAAGGGCCTCAAAAGTGAGCTGGAGCAAGTTAATGCCGAGCGCGATGAGCTTCAAACCGAGCTGAATCAAGCTAAATCAGAGGTTCAGCCCGCCCAGAGCGGGAATGCACCGTCTGAGCCTCGGCAATAACCAGTTTGGCTCGTGGGCGCTGGTATTCGTGCTCGCCTGCCTTGCGGCGCATGGACAGTATCGGCTAGCTGTCGATCATTGCGCTCCTGGTGCTGCTGGCGGTCTTGTTGAGGAGCACCAGCTAGGTCGTCACCGGTGGAACTTTCGCTGTGCAACTGGCCGCTCAAACCGGAATGCTGCCACTCTAGAAAGAGGAAGAGAGGAGAATGCCATGAAGAATTTCTCAATGACTATGGTTGCGCTCATTGGCATAGCGACGACCCCGGCTCTTGCCGCCGGCGCCAAGTACTATGTTGAGATGGATACGGTGGGCAATTGCTCGGTGGTCGATTCCAAGCCGAGCGCCAACGCGGGCATGACAATCCTTGGCGCTCAAGATGGCTACGCTTCAAAAGAGGCTGCGACCAACGCCCTGAAGGGACTGCCAAAAGACAAGTGCAAGGGCATCGTTGGGTAGCTAAATCTCGCGAGCTGTCTTCGTTAGTTGGCCGCCAGCCTTCTGCGGGCGGCTTTTTGTTTGCTTCACGCTCGTCACCCGGCGACACGCGTCTCATTAGGGCCGCGGGAACGCGCAAGGCAGTCGCACTTTTGCCCTGATCGGGACGCAGCAGAAGGCCAATCCAGGGAACGAGCCTTTCCATCTGTTCGCATCGGAGTAGTCTTCGATTGTTCGCGATCAATGATTTTGGCCACCCAGATAAGCCCAGTTGCCGCAGGCCTGAGTGATATCGCATGGCGCTTTTTCGGTAGTGGGAGGTGCGCTTCAGCGTCTGCAGTCAACGATCGTGCCCAAGGAACGTAACATAACCCCTTCCCGACATCTTTACATGAGAAAGAGCTCTGGCCACGTACTCCATAGACCACTTTGAGCGGATCGCGGCGAGCGGCGAAGGCGTGGCCAACGGAACAGGTGACCAGGAGGATTCCCCCACTCCCCTCTGCAAAAAGATTTGAACCTAATACCCGGTCGCATCGTTAGACCCAATGACGGAGGGCTTCGCTTTACGAGCCCCAAGATGACAACAACAGCAAGCTCGCGGTATCGCGGTTACGACATTGTGCCAAAGCGTCAGTGGTCTGGTTGGTGTGTAAGCGTCTATGCAACGCGCGCCGACTTACCACTCTTGTCACAATCTACTCTGCGGACCTTGGCACCTCGGAAGGAAGAAGCAGTGGCAGAGGCCAAGCGTTGCATCGACCGGCTGCTCAGCGTCTAGAGTTCGGGCGCCTAAAAAAATGAGAGAAAAGGAGAGGCGCTCCACGCGCGTTCACGCGCTTTTGCCATCTTCTCCGCTGCAAGTAGCCGTCTCAACGGAAAAGGTTGCCGGTCGTTTTTGCCCATGCGGTATTGGCGTTGGGGCCCTTATGGCCGCTGCGGCGGTTATCGGTACTGGCGCTACTAGAACGACGCAACAGAAAAAGGGGCGCCGGCCGAAGCCGACGCCCCTGCATATTTTCTATTATGAGCGCCTTACATGCTGCCCTTCGTGCACGTCTTAGAGGTGTCGTTCCACTTCATGTGAGCCTTTTCGCAATCGGCCTTGGTCTTTGGAGTCTCGGCGGCGAACGAGGGGCTGGTGAACGCAACTGCAAGACCTATGGCAACAATCATCGAAGCGAGGTTCCTCATTTCACGTTTCCTCCATTAATTGGCTTTCCGCCAGCAAAACACTGCACGCACAACATGACACTTTGCAGGCAAAGCTGGTTGGGCTCCGGGCCGAAACCCACGCCTCAAAGATACGCTGTTCGTTAGCGATTGGGGCCTGCCAAAGAAAAGGCGGCCACGCTTGAAGGCGCGCCGCCGAGGAGTGGATGATGTATCCGAAACTATTAAGGAGGATAACGGCGGTCGCATGGCGGCCTGGGTGAGGCAACCTACCGCCAGAGATGGTGGAGAAGATACGCGCCGTCGAGATGTCACGCTTGGACTTATTAGTTGAAGTGCGCGGCGATGAGATTTTCGTCGCCCTTCCTGGCACGAACTATGCAGCTACCTGCTACAGAGCGACCCCTCAAGAGCTTCTGAGCCGAGAGACCGACGACGCTCCATTGACGTGAGGAGAGTTTATCGCTCGGGCATGGAAGCTTGCTAACGACAAGGCACGCGAGCTCGGGTGGATCGTGTGAGGGGGCCTCACGCTGGCCCTTCTACGTCCCTTTCCGTTTCTGGCGCCCTTTCGCCCAAGCTCGGCGTGGGCCTTTGGACATGACTATTCATGCCGTGTTTGGGGAGTTCTGACCACACGAGACTCAGTTGCTATGCAAATAGCGTACGCTGGCGTGCCATGTTCAGTGCCCCAGGCAGGTCCATCTCGGTGCCAGCCTCGCCGTAGCGGCTTGTACTCGCTTCAATCTCCCCAATGCCGCCCGGCGCACGCTTCTTGCCTCTGGCGCTGCGCGTCATTGCGACACCTCGGGCGTCGAACGCGCGTCGAGGAACACCGGTGACCGGAATGTCGGTGCACGATCGAACATCAAACTGAGATTGAAAGTTGGTCCGCTCCGGGAACATAGTCCTGAAAGACGCGGTTGATCAGCTATTCTGTGGAGGATGTCATGGAACACCGAATATCAGCTGAGCTTAGGGGGTTCGCGGAGGTCATTCATCCGCAGAAACTCTCAAAGAAAGAGCTACTCAAGAGGTGGGCTCTGGCACTTGAAAAGCGAAAGGGGGCCCACCTGTGCACCCTGCGAGAGACCGAATACAAGCCAGTGAAGGAACAGTTGGCTCTGCGGCAAGAGAACTCCCCACTGACCGTAGCCTTCGAGGACCCGGTGCTACGGTCGGCCGGTCTCGTGAACGATACATTCGGAGAAGCCGCGCGATTTTTTGGGCTATCAAATTCGCAACTTCACGAACTGGTTTGTTACTGCCACTTTGGTGAAACCGTAGCTGCCGAGACAGTAGCGACACGCGTTCGGTATTTTTGCGACGCGCCTAGCGTCGCCAAGTTGGCCTGTGGATATGTGATTGCCAGTGTGCTTTTGACCGGAATTGTCTGGCTCTCGAAGGCGATTTAAATTGGTAGGTTCTCGTTATCAATTCGACGGGAAAGCCCGTAGTGCCAACTTGGTACAGATAAGCAGCCAGGCGTTCTTCATTTTTTGCGGGTTTACTCAGTGCACCAGTGCCGCAAAAGGCCGCCGGCATTGATTGAGAACGGCCCAAGGGAGGATCAGAATGACGAGCATCGGAAGCACGGAAAGGGCCCGCGTTAGCAAGAGCTGGCTGGACCGCGAGCACACCGTCGCCAAGCCAGGCTATAGCCGATGGCTTGTCCCACCTGCGGCCCTGTGCGTGCACCTTTGCATCGGACAAGTCTACGCTTTCAGCGTGTTCAACTTGCCGATGACGAAATTGATCGGCATCACCGAGTTCAGCTCCTGACGATTGGAAGCTTACCGAGCTTGGTTGGATCTTCTCGATTGCGATCGTGTTCCTTGGCCTTTCCGCTGCCTTTACCGGGACCTGGCTCGATCGAGTGGGCCCGCGCAAAGCCATGTTCACCGCAGCCCTTTGCTTCGGCGGGGGCTTCCTCATTTCGGCGCTGGGCGTCTATCTGCACCAACTTTGGATTATCTATCTCGGCTACGGCGTGATCGGTGGCTGTGGGCTTGGCATCGGCTACATTTCCCCAGTAAAGACCTTGATCACCTGGTTTCCGGACCGGCCCGGTATGGCGACGGGAATGGCCATTATGGGCTTTGGGGGCGGCGCGCTGATCGCCTCACCGCTCTCTGTCTGGCTTATGCAGAAATTCTCCACGCCCACACATGTCGGCGTGACCGAGACGTTCATCACGATAGGCTTGATCTACATGTTTTTCATGATGATGGGCGCTGTCATCGTGCGGGTGCCCGCGCCAGGCTGGGCGCCCCGAGGCTATGTTCCCCCAGCCCAGCCGAAGAAGCTCGTGACGGACGCCGACGTTCATGTCGACGAAGCACTGAAAACAGCGCAGTTCTACCTGCTCTGGGGCGTGCTCTGCCTTAACGTCACGGCCGGAATTGGCGTGCTTGGCCAAGCCTCAGCCATGAGCCAGGAGATGTTCCCCGGCCGCATCAGCGCCCTTGCGGCCTCAGGTTTCGTCGGGCTGCTTAGCATTTTCAATATGATCGGCCGGTTTCTATGGGCTTCGACCTCCGACTATATCGGACGCCGCAACACTTATATGGTCTTCTTTCTGCTCGGAATGGCTCTGTATGCCAGCGTCCCCTGGACAGGGAAGACAGGCAATGTCGTGCTGTTCGTGCTGTTCTATTGCATCATCATGAGCATGTATGGCGGTGGTTTCGCCACCATACCGGCTTACCTCAAGGATATCTTCGGTACCCGCTATGTCGGCGCTATTCACGGCCGGCTGCTGACCGCCTGGTCTACGGCAGGTGTGCTCGGGCCCGTTCTCGTCAACTACATCCGCGAATACCAGATCGATCACGGCGTGGCCAAGGCCGACGCCTATTCGGTGACGATGTACATCATGGCCGGGCTGCTCTTCATTGGCTTCCTTTGCAATTACTTCATGCATCCGGTGCATGAACGCCATCATCTGAAGGCGCAGGTAGCAGACGCCTGACGGAGGAATTGAGCATGACCAAGACCAACGACCTGAACGACGTCTCCGGCGCCAATGCGGTGAAGCTCGCGCTGGCCTGGAGCTTTGTCGGCATTCCGCTGCTCTGGGGTGTGTACAAAACCCTCGCCAACGCCATGTTGCTGTTCCAGTAGCGGCCTAGGGGGCTAAGTCGTAGATGTGGCAGAGGCGGTCATCGGCGCCGAACCGCGGCACCAGGGAGGTGCGCTTGGCGCTGGTCTCAACGGGGCGAAAGCTGAACTATCACCGCACTGGCGGCCGGCACCTCGACGAAAGAGTCGCTCCGCCAAGGGAAGACTTTAGGTGGTTGAGGCGACCAATGGCCGAAGCCATCGACTGCAGAGCCGCCGAACGTCACGTCGGTTCTTGCATCCGCCGAGGGAGCTGCTAGTCGAAGTAGGGAGGCGGAAGGGAATTCCCGCCCAGCCTCGATCCCAACGCGCGCCCCTCGTTCGAGATCCTTATTGATCAGGCAGACCTTCAGCGTGCTATCGGCGCCCCTTGTGGCGTAAACGGCCATGTTGAGGCCCGGCGCCACGAGTCGCGCTGGCAGCAGCGCTGCGCCTCTAGCCGGCGTGATGACGAAGCTCTCGACCTCAGACCTATCCCCGGTGTCGCGCCAAACAGTGCGTTCGCTGCTTTTGCCACCGAGCCGCAACACGCCGCCAGGGCCAAGGCCGCGAAGCACGCCTCTGATCGAGAGGTTTCCGGGCGAGAGTTGCTCGGGAGAGGCAAGTACCGCGAACTCGTAGCTGAGGCCGATGAAGTTGTCGGAGATGGCGCGGCCCGGCTGGTCATAGGCGACCGCAACCGATGCCTTTATAAAGGGTCCCGCCCCAACGCGCCCCGACGCGCGTAGGGTCGCGGCGAGACCGGTGAACGCAGCCACGCGCCAGCGGCTTTAGGCCACTTGCTTCACCTTAAAATTCGCCGGAAGGGAAACTATGCTTTCCACCCACGCGTAGGCGACGAACTTCTCAGTGCACCGGAGCGGGGCCGACCCGATCAATCGGCCACTCGCCCCAGAAATGGCGAGTGAAGGGGCGCCGGCGCGCCGGTTTCACTCGACAACAGCTAGATTGTAAGCTTCGCCTTGTAGGCGACACCGAAGAGGTCATGCGATGCCAGAGACCATCCGAGAAGTCGTCGCCGTATTCGACGACGCCGAGACCCTCGACACCGCGGTCTATACGCTTGAGACCCGCGGCTTCGACCGCGCCGCGTTCTCGCTGCTGGCCAGCGAGGAGGCGGTCGCGCAAAAGCTCGGTCATCGCTATCAGCAGGTGAGGGAGGTTGAGGACGACCCGAAGGTGCCACGAGAGACCTTCTTTTCGCGGATCTCCCGGCTCGAAGCCGAGTATCTGCCGGCTCCCGCCCTCGCCTCGATCGGCGCCCTCATGCTGGCCGGGGTCGGAACCGGTTTGCCCGCCCTGATTGCGGCGAGCGGCGGGGCCTTGATCGGCGCCGCCCTCGGCCGGCTGATCCACGAGCGCCACGCAAGGCGCGTCCAGGAGCAGCTCGCGCGCGGCGGGCTGGTGCTCTGGGTCAATGTGCGCGACGCGCGTGAGGAGAAGACGGCTTTGGAGGTTCTGCGCGCACACTCCGCCCATGACGTCCATGCCCACAAGATCGCAGCATGAAAGGGCGCGCTTCTACATTGGCCGCCGCTATCCGCTGCGCAGGCCAACTGAATACCGTGCCCGAAGGTGAGGATCGGCGGTGGAGGACGCAGCGTCGCGGGAGTAGGGACGGCCCTCTCCGCTGTACTCGGCACGGAGCTCCCCGGGCCCGGCGCATCTATCGCAGTCAGACGCTCACGAGGGGCGCGAGAATGCTCGCCCTTAGCTTGGTGCGGAGGTGGGCGCGGGCGGTTCCTTGGAGTAGGGCTCGATTTCAACCGCTGCCGCAGACAGGCGAAGATACAAATCACGCCGCCGAGCAAGCGGCCACCAGTCATAGAGAAAAATTTCCAGCGGCCTCCAATTCGCAACCCAGCCCAGAATCAGGAAGCTCTCTTTCAACACACTTCCAAAGGGAAACTCAACCAGATATCCGCTTACCATGTGCGCGGCAACGTGGCATGCGATCAAAATCGTAATGCCGACCGCGAGGGAACGGCGACCAACGCGAAAAAGCTCGTTGAGGTCGCGCTGGAGAAGGTCGGCACGGTAGGCGAAATATCTGGCGAAAGCTTCGCCAAGCTCTCGCGCGGCTTTGGTTTGAGCTTCGCTATCCGGGATATGGACGATGATCGTGATCGGTTGGTCGGAAGCCAGTTCGCGCGCCCAACTGACGATGTATTCCTCCGCCTCTCGGTCAAGATCGCGCTCGCGAAACGGAAATGGGTCGAGGCCTATGAAACAGCTGGGCGATCGTGTCGACGCGAAGCTCTATGGCCTCGGCTGGGATTGCTTTCGTCATCGTGTCCCAGCCCTAATCGAGAAGTCCTTTTTTCGAGTATCACCGATTGGTCGAACACAACCTTGGCGACATTGACCACCCCTGATCACAGGCGACGTAGTCGGTGACGTATCCCATTTGAAGACCGGGATCTTAATCTCCTTCTTGAAGGCTTTGGCGGCTTCGTCACGTGATAGTTGGCGGCGACGTTATCGCCCGCCTTCTTTAGTGCTTTGCAGACGGCGGCGCCGATGCCGCACGTTCCTCCGCGACCAGAGCCGCTCTCCCCATGTACGCTCCCTCCCCTTAGGCGCTGTTGCGGCGCTTTCCGAAAGGCCTTTGCACCAAATCCGTGCGTGCTCGCGAGCCGCTCGGCGAGCGCGATTCTGATCGTGCTCATGGAGATATCGGTAGAGCGAGGCTTCGGCCCCGCAATTACGCTATCCGCCCTAGTGCATCCATCTTTGTATCGGCATGGCCTACGGCTTCAGCGTGTTCTGGCTGCCGCTCGGGCGCGCGGTTGGAGTCGCCCAGGGCCTGGGCAAGCCCATTCCTTGTCCGGGCGACGCCACCACCTTCTTCGGCAAGGTCGCGATCACCGGGCACGCGCTCTTCGCTACCGATTGCGATTGGACCCAGTTCGACCTCGGCTGGATGTTCACGCTGTTCTTCGTTTTGCTCGGGACATCGGCCGCGCTTTGGGGCGGCTGGCTCGAGCGCGTCGGTCCGCGGAAGGCTGCGGCCGTGGCGGCGCTGTGTTGGGGCGGCGGGTTCTTGATCTCGGCGCTCGGCGTTTACGTTCACCAGCTTTGGCTGATGTGGCTGGGTTCCGGCGTCATCGGCGGCGTTGGGCTCGGCCTCGGCTACATCTCGCCAGTGTCGACCCTGATCAAATGGTTTCCAGACCGCCGCGGCATGGCCACTGGCATGGCCATCATGGGATTTGGCGGCGGCGCTATGATCGGCTCACCGCTCGCCACCTTCCTGATGAAGTATTTCGCCACGCCCACGTCCGTAGGCGTTTGGGAAACCTTCGTCGCCCTGGCCGCGATCTATTTCGTATTCATGATGGGCGGCGCCTTCGGCTACCGCCTGCCGCCGCCGCACTGGCGCCCTCAAGGCTGGACGCCGCCCGCAAATACCCACGCCATGATCACGACCGGGCACGTCCACCTGAAGGATGCCCACAAGACGGCGCAGTTTTGGTTGATCTGGGCCGTGCTCTGTCTCAACGTCTCCGCCGGCATCGGCATTATCGGCGCTGCCTCGCCCATGCTGCAGGAGACCTTCGGCGGGCGCTTGTTCGGCGATCCCTCCGTGGGCTTTGCGCAGTTCAGCGACGAGCAGAAGGCGAAAGCGGCCCTCGTGGGCGCGGCCTTTGTCGGCCTCTTCTCGCTCTTCAACATCCTCGGCCGTTTCTTTTGGGCCTCGCTGTCCGACAAGATCGGCCGCAAGCTTACCTATTACGCCTTCTTCACGCTGGGCTTCATCTGCTACGCCGCAGCGCCGACTCTCGCCACGCTCGGCATGCTGGGCGTGTTCGCCGCAGCCTTCTGCCTGATCGCCTCGATGTATGGCGGCGGTTTCTCCACCATCCCCGCTTATCTAGCCGACGTGTTCGGCACGCAATTCGTGGGCGCAATCCATGGCCGGCTACTCACCGCCTGGTCGACTGCGGGCATCGTCGGCCCGGTGATCGTGGATTATATGCATGACGAGCGCAAAGCCGAGGGCATTGCGCCCGATCAGATCTACCACCCGATTTTCTATGTGCTTGCAGGCCTGCTTGTGGCGGGCTTCATCGCCAACCTGCTCATCCGCCCGCTGCATAAGAAGTGGTTTATGAAGCCCGAAGAAGTGGAGGCGCTACAGCCGCATGCGGCGCCCGAGCGCCGGCATCCCCCCGAGACCGCGCGCCCGGACGAGACGCGTGCCTCGATTGCGCTGCTGCAACCTTTGGGCGTCGCGCTCATGTCCGTGGCGCTTGTCTGGTGGATCACCTTCTATACCAAGGTCGGCGGCATCGGCGGCGCTTGGAAATGCCTGCTCATCACCACCGTGCCTTGCGCCGACACCCTCACCAAGCCGGAGCTTGCGGGCTATTTTGCTTACCGGCCCTTCCTGATGTGGATCGGGCTTGCGCTTTGGCTGGCGGGAATCGTCCTCAGCCCGCGGCGTCTCGACATCACGCTTCTTGCTTGGGCCGCGGTCGGAATTCCGCTGCTTTGGGGGGTGTGGATCACCATCGACAAAGCACTGGTGCTGTTCCAATAGCCCTCTCGGACAGCACTACCTTCGTCTAAAGCAGAGGCGCGATTGCGCTTGACTTACAAGATCGCTCTTGGTGATCGTGGCAAAGCTATCGGTCGAAACTGGATGGCCGACAACGTGTCCTCATAAAACAGCGAGTACCAAGCCAAGGGGCAATGGCGAAATGTCTCATTCACAGGTTCTTGTCCCGGTCGACGGTTCGCCGGCGTCGCTTCGCGCGCTCGACTTTGCAATCGAAATGGTAGCTCAAAATCCAAGTACTTCGCTCGTTTTGCTAAATGTGCAGAACATTCCAGCCATCGAGCTAGCCGCCGCATCGGAGGCGATGGCCACCGACTGGCTGCAGGACGCAGCCTTACAAGCGTCGGCCGAGGTTCTGAAGGACGCGAAAGGACAATGCGAGAATGCCAGCGTTGCCTTTAAGACGCTCGTCAGAACTGGACAGCCAGCCGAAACGATCGCGCAGGTGGCTCGTGAGGAACACGTTAAGCACATCGTAATGGGGACTCGCGGGCTTGGTCGCATTCAAGGCTTGCTTTTAGGTTCGGTCGCCATGCAGGTTATCCACTTGGCCGAGGTTCCAATCACGCTGATAAAGTAGATGGCTAGAGGGCAGCAGCTTATCTCGCCTTCGAGCGCAGCTGAATGCGGCCAGAGTTATCCTTGCCTTCGCCTTCTCGCCCTCAGAGCTTCAAAATCATCCTTTTCCATGCCGCATACTGGGCTGCGCTATGCGGATCACTCAGCTATTAGGAAAATGCGGCAGAGTGGGCATCGTACCGTCGCAAGCTACCGAAAACTGTCAAGCAACCAGCGAGTGATAGTCGGCGGCCAAGTATGCCTCAAGCAGAATGCGGAACGACGTGAGTCCGCTATGGGTCATTAGCGGACATCGGAGCGGCGATGGAGTTGGTCCGCTTTGTGCCAGAAACGGACGTCCACAGCTAGCGGCGAAATGTCAGGTGCTGGGTCACTATCCGCCTAGGGGCCGCTTGACGTGCGGAGCGCCACCGACCTCCAATACCGGGGTCGCGTACCGTTCAAGCAAGGGGCTTAGCACTCAAAAGCGGGTCGTTAGCTCCGTCAGCCACGCCGGAGACGCAGCAACGAGCTTTGCTTCCAATGCCTTGTCGAGACCGCTCGCAATCGAAACGCCGGTCACGATCAAAACTACGCCGAGCGTCATCTTTGCACCGGTTCCCGCGGCGTGCAGCCGATGGCGCCATCGCATCAAAACCTCCCGCGACAATAGTCCCAGAGCGAGAAGCGGAAGGGCCGCGCCGATACCGAACGCCAGCATCGACAGGGCCACCTGGCCAAGGTCCTTTCCTTGTGCGGCCAGCACTGAAGCCGCGCCGAGCGTGGGGCCAACGCAGGGGCTCCACACTGCACCAAGCAATAGGCCAACGCAAAATTGCCCCGTAATTCCAGGTATGGAAAAGCCTCCGAATTGCTGGTCCGCCCAATTGCTCACGGGACCCGCCGCGACTGCTACCCTCTGCTGAAGCGACGGCATAATGAGAACGAAGCCAATCGGGACCAGGAGAACCGCTGCAGCCGATCGGAACAGGCCTGCATCGAGTCCAATCGAAAACCCAATCGTCGCGATGAACAGTCCGATCGCGACGAAGGAGATCGCCACCCCTGCCGCGAGCGCAACCGGCCCCAGCCGATGCGCAGAAGCAGCAGCTCCAAATACGATTGGAAGAAGCGGCAACACGCATGGCGAGAGCACCGTTAGGAGGCCTGCGAGAAAGGCGAGACCGATGACACCAGCGCCCATGGAGAACGCTCAGATTGCCTTCTTCAGGAGATCGCTGATCGCGCTGGGGTCAGTGCTGCCGACGGAACGGTCCACCTCCTTGGCGCCCCTGAACACGATCAATGTGCTCTGCCGCTGAACTTGCAAATTACGCAGCACGTCCTTCTGAGTATCAAAGTCCACATCGAAAATCGTCAGATCCTTGTACTCCGGAAGCAATGACAGCTTCTCGACAATGGGCTTTTGCGCACGACATACCGGACACCAGGGTGCTGAGACGTCGACCAAGATTGATTTGCCTGCTGTTTGTGCTGCTTCAAAGGCCTTTTGATCGAATGGAATGCGGTCGGCGGCGAATGAAATCGCCGCCCAAAGGGTGGTCGCCACTATTGTCATGCTTGCCAGAAGCATCCTCTTGGAGGTCATCGCCACTCTCCGGTTTGAATTACGCAACCAATGGAGGGCTTCTTTGGAACAAGGTTGTTCCTAGTCAGCTGTTCCTCGTCCACCGTAGCATCGTGCACCTGCCAAGCGTATTCACACTCAGTCACTTCGCCGAGAGCTTGCGACCGCGGGGTCCCGATTCGGTGACCGTACGAAGGCTCGATAGGCAAACTCTCGATCGCTTCCCGGGTCTGGTCCCTTGCGTGATCAGTTGGTTTCTTCGATGTCCATGCCATCGAAATTGTAGCGCGGCACTTGCGTCCAGACGCCGTCCTCCTGCACCGGGACCTTGTGCACCTTGACGTTGTCGACTTCGAGCTTGCCGGTCTTCTGGTTCACCCAGAAATCGATGTCATAATACTCATCCTTGCTGCCGGGCTTGCGGAAGTCGGTGCAGGCAAAATACTCCCCTTCCTTCTTCAGGTGGCGCACCGGCTGGTGGATCTCCACGAAGTCGAGCGGCAGCGTCTCGCCGGTCTTGTCGTCCTTGATGTCGAGATGGCCATCCTTGTCCTTGTGCGTGGCGATGTAATTATGGATCGCGCCCATCACCTGCCAGGCGCGCGTCACCTCCATGTCGCCCGGGTGCTCCTGGATGGGGAGCCACCACCAGGCCACCGGCAGGCGCGTGATCATGACATAGCCGTCGCCTTCCTGCTTCGGCCCCTTCTGCACCCGGATGTCCATCAGCTTGAGGTCATTGCCGTCGGGCTTGAACCAGAAGTCGATGGCGTATTGCTTCTTGGGCTCGTCCTTGTCGTGGAAGATGACATTGGCGAACCAGCCATAGCCTTCCATGCCGCGCACGATCTTGATCTGCTCGAAGACGAGATTGAGGTCGGCGTCGAGCTTGGGATCGTGGAACACGAAGGTGCCGTCCTTCGTCCTCTCGTCCACCACTTTCTTCACCGCCGCATTCACGTCGTCCTCGGTGAACGCCTTTGAGGGCTTGGCCGCGCCACCGGACGGAGCAGCAGCGGCAGGGGCGGCGTTGGTCTTGGCAAGATCCTTGGCGAGGAAAAACTCCTTCGCCTTGGCAAGGTTCTCGTCCGGGTTCTTGAGGAAGGCGGCCTTCGAGTCCTCTGTCGAGAAGCAATAGACCTTGCCGTCCGGGGCGGTCCAATTGACCGAGCAGTCGGTCTTCACTGTCTGGCCTTCCGCCAGACCCATGGCGCAGCTGTTGTCGAACTCGCCCTTCGCAGCCGTCGCCGGCGTCGGGTGCTCATCGGCGGCCATTGCAGGCACCAAAGCAGCACCAAAGCAGAACGCCACTGCCATCGCCGTGGCGCGTGCGATCGAGGCAAGGCCTCGATCAGAACTAAGGTGAATCATTTCTTTAGCTTCCTTGAGCGTTTTCGGGGGGTTTCCTGGGAGCGAATTCTAAACCTGGTGCAGGCTAGCGTATGTGACCGCAGTCACATTGGCTCTGCGCCATACTTGGCAAGCGCCGCGGGATTCAGCACCTCGATGCTGCCGCGGGAGGCGTGCACCCAGCCCATCCGCTCCCAGTCGCTGAGAATGCGGCTGACTACCTCACGCACGCTGCCGAGGTCGTGGGCGAGCTGCTGGTGGGTCTTGAGCACCTTGTCCTGGTCGTTGGCTTCGGCCAGCAGGCGCCGTGCGAGCCGGAGATCGAGACTGGTAAAGGCCACCTCGTCGACGAGGGTGATGAGGCTCGACAAGAGGTCGCCATAGTTGTCGAACACGAATTGACGGAAGGGCGGCGAGGCGCCCATCAGCCGATGGAATACAGAGGCGGGCAGTGCGGCGTGCAGCACATCTGTCTCGGCCGTGCTCTCCGCCGGGAACCCGCTGGCGGCCATCAGACAGGACGTGGTGAGCACGCAGGTCTCACCCGGGCCAACCTGGTAGAGCAGGATTTCGCGGCCGGACTCCGAGGTCTTGAACACGCGTGTCCGGCCCTCGATGCACATGACATAGTCATGGCAGGTCTGCCCCTGCTGATAGGCGACGTCGGCTTCATTCAGCCGGTTGAACCGGATGGCGGCCAGCAACTCGTCCCTATGCGCGGCTTCGAGCTTGGCGAGCTGGGGAAAAAGAGCGAACCAGCGGCTGATCAGTTCTTTGTCGGGCATTGGCCCACACTGCCACACGTGCGGTCGGTCGCGCGGGATGAGCGGCCAAACGCGCGCGGTGTCTTGGTGCCCTATCATATGGGGTCTAGTTCGGACTTCCTTTCAAAAGACCGTGACGAGTGCGGGCTGGCGCCGTTCCATGATTCCGCGACGTCTCGCTGAAACCTCCAGTTGGAGGGGGCCATCGTGATGGCGTCCCAAGGGTGACGCAGGTCACATAACGCGCTCGCTATGCGGGCGTGGACACGGCCATCGTCGGCGGGGAGGCCGACAACGGGGGCGCCGGGGCTGCGTGGATCTTCACGCGCAGCGACGGTGCCTGGACCCAGCAAAGGCAGCAAGCTGGTCGGCACGGGAGCGACGGGAACCGCCCGGCAAGGCGTCTCCGTCTCGCTGATACCGTCCGCCTACACTATCCACCCTAGCTCGCGCGCCTTGTCGTTGGCGAGCTTCCAGTCACGCCTTTAGCTTGTTCACCCTCTTCGATAACTTTGCAGCGAGCGATATTCCGTCGCCCCTCACACGATCCAACCCAACTCACGAGCCTTGTAAATGCGCAAGCGCACGATCAGCACCCTGAGCAGGACGGAGTCCATCGCGGCGAAGGGGTGTCAGGTCCAGACTTCGCTCACGCCTCGATAATCACCTTCAAGGCTCCCGTGCTCGCTGCGTGGCCGAAGGTCTCGTAGGCGTCGAGGAAAGATAAAACGATCGTCATAACTGGCGCCGCACGAGGACTTGGCCAAAAGATGGCAGAGGTCGTGGCGCGCCAAGGAGCCAACATTGCCCTCGTCGACCTCGACCAGGCAGAGCTTCAGGAGAGCGCGCGCCTTTGCGCCGCTGCTGGCGGCAAAGCCAAGAGCTACGCCGCCAATGTGGCGGAAGAGGCGGCGGTGGAAGGCCTTTTCGCTACTGTACGAAAGGATTTCGGCAGCGTCGACGGCCTCATCAACAACGCCGGGACCAACCGCGATGCTCTCTTGGTCAAAGTGAAGGACGGCAAAGTTCAGGGCAAGATGTCGCTTGCCGACTTCAACACAGTGATCGCCGTTGATCTGGTTGGTGTTTTTCTCTGCGGCCGCGAGGCGGCGGTGCACATGATCGAAGGCGGCCGCGGCGGGGTGATCATCAACATCTCCAGCATCTCGCGCGCCGGCAATATCGGACAAACCAACTACTCCGCCGCCAAGGCAGGGGTGGCTGCGATGACCGTAACTTGGGCCAAGGAGCTTGCGCGTTACAAGATTCGCGTGGCGGGCATCGCGCCAGGCTTTTGCGATACGCGCATGGTGGCCAAAATCAAGCCGGCGATCCGCGACAGGATCGTCTCCATGATCCCCTTGAAGCGGCTGGCGCAGCCGGAGGAGATCGCCCGCACGGCACTCTTTATCCTGCAGAACGACTTCTATGACGGCCGCGTCCTGGAGATCGACGGAGGGCTACGGCTGTGATCACTCCAAAGTTGTCCGCGAAGGGACGAAAATGGCCATGACACGCGAGACAGTGCTGTGCGGCGGCAGTCTCAAAACCGTGCCGGCAACCGAGCTTGGCGCCACCGTGGTGCGCGGCGTATTGGCTCGCTCGAAACTTGATCCAGCCAAAGTCGGCACTGTGGTGATGGGCAATGTGATTGAGGCCGGCAACAAGATGAATCCAGCCCGCCAGTCGGCAGTCAATGGCGGTCTTCCCGTCGATGTCCCCGCGATGACGGTCAACCGTGTCTGTGGCTCCCGCGCCCAGGCCGTTGTCTCAGCCGCGCAGGAAGTCATGCTCGGCATGCTGGACAGTGCCATCGCCGGCGGCATGGAGAACATGGATATGGCTCCTTATCTCGTTGGCGGAGGACGGTGGGGCTATCGGATGGGCGACGCGGAGATCTACGACAGCATGCTGCGCGATGGGCTGAACGACGCCTTCTCCGGCAAACATTCCGGTTGGCACACCGAGGACCTGGCCAAATCTCGCCAGATCACGCGTGAGGAGCAGGATCGGTGGGCCGAACGATCGCAGCAGCGTTTTTCAGCCGCCCAAGCCGCGGGTAAGTTCAAGGACGAGATCGTTCCGGTCGAGGTAAAAACCCACAAAGGAACCGAAGTCTTCGACAAGGACGAACATAATCGGCCGGGCGAAACGCTCGAAGCTCTGGCCAAGCTGCATCCGGCCTTCCGTAAGGATGGGACGATAACGGCCGGAAATGCCCCCGGTCTCAATAGCGGCGCCTCCGCCATGATCGTGGCGGAGCGGGGCTGGGCCGAACAGCAAGGTCTAGAACCGATGGCGCGGCTTTTGTCTTATGGAATTGCCGCGGTCGAGCCCGGCATGTTCGGCCTTGGTCCGATTCCTGCCGTCCACCAGGCTCTTGCCCGGGCCAACTGGAAGATCGGCGATATCGAACGCATCGAGATCAACGAGGCGTTTGCCGCCATTGCCATTGCCGTTACGCGCGAACTCGGGCTCGCTGAGGATATTGTCAATGTGGAAGGTGGTGCCATCGCGCACGGCCACCCAATCGGCGCGACCGGCGCGGTCCTGACGACACGGCTGCTACATTCGATGCAGCGCGACGGCATCAAGCGGGGCGTCTGACGAGCGGTATGGCTTACATACCGGCACGTGGCTCGACATCCGTAAACAGCCAGCAACCTACGATCCCAGTTGTTGTCGATTGGCGCGTAAATCCGCGCGTACCAGCAGCAGGCGCGGTTATCGTGATTGAAACCGCGACACCGACATCTCTTATCTATCGGATCGAATATTAGGGGCATCGGAGCGCCTTGATGCGGGGGCGGGGGATCGACCACAGCTCAAAATGAGACGGCTTGCCAGCCCTTCAGCACGGCTTTGGGAAACTCCTCGGATCGTGGGCAACGGCGTCAGTGCCTGAAGGTGCTCATTGGCCTCGAAGGTGCTCATGTTTTTGGGTGAGCATCTTCGGTGGAGTTGAGCACCTTCGCGCTGAAGTCAGAAAGCAGCCTGCAAGGAAATTAGAACACGCCCGCGTCAAAGTCGCTGACGTGCCAGAAGCGATCGTAGGAGCAATCGCGCTGCTTCCCCCCGCGCTGATCAGGCACGTCCGCTTTAATCTAATTGCCGGTTGAAGCGAGGCGTGGCCAGCGATAGTCGGGCAGTTGCAGCGTGTCGATGAGATCCCTGCCGAACGCAAGTCTTGCCAGCCCCGGGATTGCGAACGCCTTTATCACTTGATTGCGCAGGAACAGGCCCCATCGGGTCTTTGGCGCGAAGGCGGCGGCAAAGCGCTTGGCTCCCCTCTGTTTCATTTCAATATAGGCACGCAAGAGCTCTTCGTATTTGCCAAAGGCCACTTCGTGCTGTCCGCTCGCTTTGGCGAGCTCGCCCGCCAGCACGTAGGCAGCCGTCATCGCAAGGGCTGAGCCTTGCCCAGCCATCAAGGACACACAGAATGCGGCATCCCCTGCGAGCGCAACGCGGCCTCGTGACCAGCTGTTCGTCCTGATCTGGCTGACGCGGTCGAAATAGAGGTCCTGCGTGCGATCCAGCTCGGCGAGGATGCGTGTGCATTCCCATTTCCCCTCGCCAAAACTCTCGCGCAGCATCGCCTTCTGCGCGGGCAGGTCGAGCATCGCTGGTAGAGGATCAACGTCGGCGGCGAAGACGAACAAAAACAGCGTCCGATCGTCGTGCAATGCAAAGCGCCCCAGCATCCGGCCTGGCTTACTATAGATCACGTATACATCTTCATCGCGCGGACGGTACCTGCGGACCTCGAACGCCGCGACCACATAGCCGAGCTGCTTCTCAAACCGATCCTCTGGCCCGAATACGAGCCTGCGAACGTTTGAATGCAGACCATCGGCGCCGATCACAAGATCGAACCGGCGCTCGCCAGCATGTTTGAATTGAACCTGCACACAGTCCGTGTGCTCTTGAAGGCCGACAATCTCATTGCCGAAAATGATTTCCGTCGTGCCTTTGATCTTCTCGAACAGCAACCGGGAAAGGTCGCTGCGCCCAAGCGTCACAAAACGTCCGCCGGTCAGCTCATGGAAGATCTTCGTTCCAAAGCCAGTCACACGCTCGCCTAAGTCATCTACAATCCGCATCTCACGCATGTGATAGCCGATGCGATCAATGTCGTCGGCCAGGCCCATGCGCTCCGCAATGTCGTATCCGAGACCCCAAAAGTCGATGACGTAGCCGCCAGCGCGCAGCGCAGGCGCATGCTCTATCAGCGTTGGCTCGAACCCTGCCGCTTTCAGCCAAAAGGCAAGTGTTGGTCCGCCGATCCCCGCACCAGAGATCAGTACAGTTTTATCGTTCATATTGAGACGGCTAACACGTGGGGCTATCGAACCAGAGTCTAGGTGGGCTTAGGAACGGGCGTTACCTGCGATGTCCTGATTTAGTTCAGCACGTTTCGCTCAGGGCACTCACCACCACCGCGTCGGCCAAGTATCACCCCTATTGGGCCCTCGTGCGGTTAGGTTGTGCCAAGCGAAGGCAAACAGTGCGAGCAGCAGCGCGCCGATGCCGACCGGCGCAACCAGGAAACTCCATGACATGTTGTTAGCGACCACCACTAGCGGATCGATCCCGGCCGGCGGATGAAACGTGCGAGTCAGGTGCATCGCGACCATCGCCAGACCGACCGCCAGCGCCGCGGCCCACGGCGCTGGTCCGCACAGCTTGACGATGAGCAGGCCCACGAGCGTGGAGATGAGGTGGCCGCCTATGAGTGCGCGGGGCTGTGCTGGCTCCGCTTTGGGCGAGCCCAACACTGTGACAATCGAGGTCGCGAACGGTATCGCTACCAACGGAAATGCGGTGCTAGCAGAGAACAACTCCATGCTCGCAATCGCGATGGCACCGCCGGCCGCCCCCGCGAGCATGGCAAGAAGTTGATTTCTGTCCAACATGCAGACCGGACTATGCAACAGCCGGAGCGGCGCAGCGAGAGTTCAGGCATCGCAATCGTCGCTTGCCGCAAACAAGCATACGCTAAGTCATCCGTCATGCTTGGTGGGCTGGCCTATTCTACCGCCAAAGGTGCCAGCTCCAGCCAGAGCAAGGAACGCACTGGCAATGGCTATGCCAGTAACAGACCTGGTGTCGCCCTATCGCGCACTCGAAAGGCAGCCAACAGCCAGTCTTTTCTATTAAGGAATAGTTCGTTCCAGGGTTAACCGCCGTCGCTCCCGTCAACGGTGTCGCCTCAGCGTGCCCGGCGAGCAGAAGTGTGACTGCCGCTGTAATGGCAACAACCAGTTTGCTCATGTTAGCCCCCTTATCTTGAAGACGCGGGGTAGAACCTAGACTGGCAAAAAGAACGAATTAGGACACTCGCCTCTTGGCGGTCACGAATGGCTGCCACAATCGATTGATTGCTGCCAATCTGCGTCCGTGGCCGCCAACGAGGGTAGTGCGGTGAGTGAGCTATCACCAGGAGAGCCTGCGCCCTTTACATGGGGCATCGTAGTTGGTCTCTGCTGCCTCGCGGCGGCCATAGTGATCATCGCAGTTGCGAGGGGTTGGCTTTAAGAGCCTCGATGCGACCGTCGGCCTGATTGAGCGCTCCCACCCGGTCTGGCAATCTGAGCAGGCGATGGCCGTCTTAAACGCCCTTGTTGTCACGGCATTCCTGCTCTTGCTCGCGGCCTCAGCAGCGGTCGTAGGGTCAATGATGCTCCTGGCTCTGTTTGATTGGGCCTTCGGCAAGAAGAGTAAGTTACCGATCATTAACGAAATGACGGAGCAGAATACCGGAATAATGGAGAGCAATGAGTCGGGCGAACCGCCATCGACGCCGGACGCCGAGGTTGCCAACTCAAAACCCAAGCCCGAGTCATTGGCGGCGTGACATCGCGGGCGCCCCGCCGAGGCGGGTGTGATCGGGATAAATTACTCTAGGGGAAAATGTTGGGCTTCCGCATACGCGTTAAACCTCTCGCGGCAGCGTTTCTTGCTGCCGCTGTGGCGGCGTGCGCGGGGCAGGCGCGCCAGCCCGTCGCAACTATTCAGCCTGATGACGCGAACCTGGATTGCCCGGCGATCTATGCCGAAATCTCGTCCAACAACCGGCGCATAGAAGAGCTTGGCCGCGAACAGGGATGGAAGGTCGAGCAAAATGTCGCCGCCGGTCTCGCTGTCCCCGTCCTTTGGTTTGGCATGAATTGGCAGGGTGCCGCTGGCACGGAAGCCAAGGCGCTACAGGATCGGCAGAGCTACTTCGCGACACTAGCAACTCAAAGACACTGCGGAGGTGGGCAGCCGCCGCCCAGGTCCCTAGCGCCGCTACCGGCGCGCTGAAGGAGCTTGGCCCGTATGTTACAGGCTGAGTTCCTTGCTGCGACTCGGCGGGCGGCTAACAACAAGGCGCGCGAACTGGGATCGTGTAGGAAATACATCCGAAACGGATGAAGCAGCGGGGCCCGCTCAACGATCCGTCCGTGAGGGCCGTGCCGCCTTGCAGCTGCAGATAATAGCGCCAAGCTGACGATTGTCGCATTCAGGGTCGGATTTGCAGCTGCCCGATTTTTGCATATCGCTGCAACCATCCACCCCTACGCAGGCACACCTACGCCCTTCCTCGGGGGTCTCAAAACAGTTGAATGTTGCCCAAGCATCTGAGTGCGACAGGAATGACGCCCCCACAACAATGCTTAGTACGAGAAGGGCTGTCCGCATCCCGCCCTCCATCTCTGCCCATAATTATGACGCTGGACGAGTTGACAGGCTAGCGCCCGATTTGAGCGTTCCGAGTGTCGGCTTGTCGCAGCGGCACTTTGTCGAAGGGGAAAAGCTGTGGCGCTGGAGCTAGGCTCTCCGTCGGGCGCCGGGCTCCTCCGGGCTGGCGCTCGAACGCGTACTCTGGCGTTGCGTCTCAGCAGCAAGACGCCATTGCTGAAGCCCCGGTGACCTCGCCACGCGCCGGGGCTTCTTCTCGTTGACAGGGTCTCGACCATCGAAGTCGTGACCGTGGTTTGATGTCGTTGTAATAGTATAGTTGTAGCAGCCTAAAGGAGGAAACCCTCATGAAGAGCTTCATCTCTCTACTTGGTCTGGCCCTAGTCATTGGCCTGACCGGCCCAGCTTTTGCGGCTGACGTGAAAACCGCAAAGACTGCGGCCGATTGCCAAAAGGCTGGCGGGATGTGGGATGCCAAGACCAATACTTGCTCAGCGAAAAAGATGTAAGCTGGCATTGAAGTGGTCCGCGGCGGGTCAATCGAGGTCCGCCGCTTTTTATGTGAGCCACCCCAACTGGCGCACTTTGTTGTTGATGCCAGGGCTCGGGCCAGCAGTTCATTGGTTCTCGCCCTCGGTGCGACGTTTTTGAGGTGATGATCGGTCAGCATTATCCCGGAACCTTATTGGCGAGGCTCTGACGCTTGAGATTGAAGGCGAAGCGAAGCGCTAAGCAGCAGAGAACCCACGTCCGTTGTGGGTCAGTAGGTGACCTTCCGACGCCTCATCGAATTGGTCGGCTTGGTGCCAAAAGCGGACATCGAGCGACGGAGATGTGAAAGCTATTTTCCGCAGGTTGTCGTAACGACCACACATATCCTTGGGAACAGACCTTGTTGAAAACCGTCTTCACCCTTTTGCTAGCATTGATTCTGATCCTTAGCATGAGAACTCGCACGACTCGGGTGTCGCTGAGAGCGCGCAAGTTGAGACACCGAGAGGACGACACGTGAAAATCTTAGCCCTAAGTTTCTTGATCATTGCCAGCATCACGACAGGACCTGCTTTTGCCGTCGATAGTTCTCCCCAACCGTTGACACGTGCCGACTGCGATAAGAGCGGCATGGCGTGGAACGACAATGCGAACGTGTGCGGCTCAAATTCGCTAGCATCCAAGGCTGCACCGGAAGCCGCTGCGTCCGATGGCTCGGGACAGCCGCTGACTAGGGCCGGATGCGTGAAAGCAGGCATGGCGTGGAATGACAACGCCAATGTATGTGGGTCTAAGCTGGAAGTACCCTCAATACCGGCTGCGCCTAGGACGATTGAGGCCGCTACGCCCGGCCAACCACTCACCAGAGCCGACTGTGCTAAGGCGGGCATGTCGTGGAATGATCGCGCGAACGTCTGCGGCCCAAGATCAGAAAGGCCGAAGGCGCAGGCGGCACCGAAAGTTGAAAGTGCCGCACAGGCTGAAAAAGCTAAGGCGAATGCAGCCAGAGTAGCGAAGCAACGCCGCGAGAAACATGCTCACACAAAAAAGAAATACAGGTACCACCGGAGGTCGCAACCGGCCCAACCAGTTGAGCGCCGTCCCTTTAGACTGTTCCGCAATCTGAACCGACCTGCCGGAGCTTACTAGGGTCGCGGCGCGCCATTACCACGGCGGGGTCGAACCAGGGAGGAAGAAACATGGCCATTCCGCTCGATGCCGCTGCTGCGGCGATGCGCGAAGCGATGCGCGAGACCGTAAAGCGTTATTCCATCTGGTATTTGCTTCAGGGCATTCTGATCGTGGTCGCAGGCGTTCTTGCGCTGGCCTACCCCCTGATTGCGTCGGTTGCGATTGTTCGCCTGCTGGGCTGGATACTGATAATCACCGGTGTTCTCCATGGCATTGGCTTGATCGGTGCCCGCCAAGTACCGCAGTTCTGGCTAGAGCTGCTCTCTGTCGTACTCGCCATTGTCGTCGGCCTGAACCGCAGGCGGGCCTGGCCGTCTTCAGCGCGCTCTTGATCGTCTATTTCATGGTGGAAGGCATAGCGAAGGTGATCTTCGCGCTGACCATCAGGCCATTCCCGAATTGGGGCTGGGTCTTGGCGAGTGGCCTCATCGGCATCCTACTTGCAGCCTATCTCTGGGTGAATTTTGCCACGATTTCCGAATGGATGCTCGGCTTTATGCTTGGCATCTTGCTCGTCTGCGAGGGCGCTGCACTCACCTACTTGGCGTGGCGCGTCCGCGAGGGCGTAAAAGCTGTTTAGAAAGTCTCCATTGGCCCCGTTACATGCCGAGTTCAGACGATCCCGTGTCATTCAGTATGAGTGAGTTCACTCCACAGCACGAACGCCGTCCACACCTCCCGAAGATGCTCATTGGTCTCGAAGATGCTCATGTTTATTGGGTGAGCATCTTCGGAGGCGTTGAGCACCTTCGGTAGCGAAAAGAGCCGAGAAGCGGACATTAGAACGCGCCGCTTCAATGTCGCAGAGGTGTGTGTGTACCAAAAACCCCGTCCGTATTGATCTGGTGACAGAATTGCTTAACGTCAGCGGCGATGGTCTTATGCTTCTTCCTGACCCTGTTCGCCTTGCCGTTCAAGTCGAAGAGCCGACTTGAAGCAGAGAATGCCGCCCTCCGGCATCAGCTGTTGGTGCTGCGGCGGAAGGTGCGTGGTCGCGTCCAACTCACGAACAGCGATCGCTTGTTCTTGATCCAGCTGTATCGATGGTTTCCCTCAGTCCTCAAGGTCATCACGATCGTTCGACCCGAGACCCTCGTGCGCTGGCATCGTGCCGGGTTTCGCCGGTACTGGCGTTGGAAATCACGCTCCTTGGGAGGCCGGCCGAAAATCGACGCAGACCTGCGGGTGCTGATCGGACGGATAAGCGTGGACAATCCGTTGTGGGGCGCGCCGCGCATCCATGGCGAGCTGCTCAAGCTCGGCTTTGAAGTCGCTCAATCCAGCGTTGCCAAGTACATGGTGAAGCGATGTGGACCTCCCTCTCAGGGGTGGCTCATCTTCCTGCGCAACCATGCACCGACTATCGCGGCCATGGACCTGTTCGTTGTTCCAACCATTGGCTTTGACCTGCTCTACGTCCTCGTCATCGTCCGGTTGGCGCGCCGGGACCTCGTCTGGATCAACGTCACACCCAACCCGACGGCGGAATGGATCGCACGCCAGATCACAGAGGCATTCCCTTGGAGTGAGGCTCCGCGCTACTTGATCCGCGATCGGGACCGTGTCTACGGTGCCGCTGCCACGCAGCGAATACGGGCCATGGGCATCCGTGACAAGCCTATTGCCCCAGGCTCGCCTTGGCAGAACGGCTTCGTCGAAAGGCTGATCGGATCGATCCGTCGCGAGTGTGTCGACCATGTCATCGCCCTGGGCGAGGCACATTTGCGCCGGACCCTGCAGGCTTACGCGCGCTATTACAACGATATGAGAACACATCGATCGTTGGACAAAGATTTGCCCGTCTCGCGTCCGGTTCAGCGAACCGGACGCATCATGTCACATCCACTCCTCGGCGGCCTCCATTACCACTACGTCCGAATTTAAGTTTTCGGTACACACAAGGAGCAGAAGATATGGATACGCGTGCGACGACAGGCATTCCGGCACGCGCGGTCATGCTCCAACTGATGGCTGGCAAGCAGATCGCCTTTTCGCTTGCGGGTGTGGCGCGGCTTGGAGTGGCGGACCATATGAGCGAGGGTCCCGTCGCGGTTGAGGTTCTCGCCCGCAAAGTGGACGCGCAGCCCGACGCACTCTTTCGCGTCATGCGCTTGCTCGCGAGTGTCGGTGTGTTCGAGCAATTCCCCGGCCGTCAATTTGCGCTCACCGCCGTTGGCAAGCATCTAAAGACAGATGTGCCCGGCTCGGTCCGCCACCTCGCTGCCTTCTCAGGCGACGAATGGTCGGTAAGGGCCTATGAGCAATTCCTCCATTGTCTTCGCACCGGCAAGGATGGCGTGAGCAAGGCTTATGGCAAGCATGCCTTCGATCTGCTCGCCGAGCGCCCCGATCAGGCCGAAAATTTCCACCAGGCGATGACCGCCAACTCCAGCCTCGAGGCATGCGCCATTCTCGATGCCTACGATTTCAGCGGCATCAAGCGCATCGCGGATGTGGGCGGCGGTCATGGTCTCCTGCTTGCCGCTATACTCGAAGCGTATACCGAGATGACGGGCGTCCTCTACGATCTCCCAGAGGTGGTTGCCGGCCTGCCGCCCGAACGCATCTCGAAATGCGGCGGCAGACTTGAGATCCAACCGGGAAGTTTCTTCGAAGCCGTTCCGGCAGCTTGCGACGCCTATATCGCCAAGCACATCATCCATGATTGGAGCGATGAGCATTGCCGCAAGATTTTGAGGCAGATGCGTGAGCAATTGCCGGCATTAGGCCGCGTGCTCATCTGCGATATGGTCATGCCCGAAGATTTCAGCGCAGAGCCGGGCCAAGGTGCTCGACATCGAGATGCTGGTGATGACGCCGGGGGGCAGGGAACGGACGGCCGAAGAGTTTCGTGCTCTGTTGGCGAGCGCCGATTTGCAGCTCTCCCGCATCGTCGAGACAGCCCTACCAATATGCGTTATCGAAGGGGTCCGGGCTTAAGCCACGCGAGACGCTCGGGAGCGCCGGCATTGAACGCCGTCGCCCCTCAACGGATCGGCGTGCAGGGCCGACAGGGGACCAAGCGTGGGTTCGCCAAATGAGCACATCGCCCCATTCAGTCGTCATATTGACGAGAAACTGTGGGGGCCTGCCGGTTCACGTCAAATTATACCGGGGCGAACAAGCACGGCATGGCGCTCTGCGACGAGATCGCGTTTGGCAACCGACGATGTTGCGCGCACAGAGCATCACGCGCTGAAGCCCGCATAGGTCATAAAAAGACCCAGGACCAGTGTTGCGCCTATGTAGACGTAAAAAAGCTCTTCGTAGCGCAGAACCTCGAACAACTTGATTATCGCATCCTGCGGCAGGGCAAGCAGCACGACTCCTCGGATCGCCATCAGCCACCCTACAAGGGTGACGACGACCGGCAACGCGCCCCCCGACCAGATATTGTGACCGAGCACCATAGCGAGGCCAGCGGCGAGGCCGAGCATTTCGACGAACAGCAGGAAAGGCGGGTTCCTGATTAGCGCGTTCATGGTTGCGACGGCGCTTTGCTTGTGCCTCATCATCGCCAGCGCCAGGATGATGCAGTAGAGCCCGATGAGCTTACCGAGGAAGATCGTCAGCGGTAACATGCACACCTCCAGGGTTCAGATATCCACCAGATGACCGGCTTGGAGCTGATGCGCGACGGCGCAATTAAGGCGAAGGCGCCATCGACTATCCTCCGATGCAGGCGCCAGCCAGTTTCCAATCTCGATTCTGTTAAGGCCCAGGTTGAGGAGGCGATCAAGAACCCACTCCGGGCAATAACCGAAACTTTGTCAAAGGACGCGGGCGGGCCCGCTTACTATCCGACAGTAAGAAGTCGGTCGGAGCGGAATTCACCAGTTTCAACGGTAGCCCACGAAGTGTCTGCTTTGGCCATCTCGGGTTGGATTCGGAGATTCCGGTAGTGCAAAAGCCTCATTTCGCAGATTGACAGGCGCCGTCAGAGCTAGCTTCGACTAGCTTCCGTACAGGCGAGGCAACCATCAAGAGCAGCTGCGCTGAAGTCGGTTTCTCCGCTCGCTGGATCATGGCCAACTGTTCGGTCTTCCAGTTGTCCGCCAGGCCTTCTCGGCGATCGATGTAGTCAATCGCCTGCAAACCGGCAGAACTGATCGAGGATAAGTTCTGCGCCAGGGGCACAATTTCCTGCAGCAGGAATGATTTTTCGATCAGCGGCTGAAGGTTATTTTCGTGCCACTTGGTCAAGAGTTCTGCGAAGCCGGGCGGAGGGCGCGGCGTCTTTGCACTGACCGGCAAGGAACGAATCCACCAGGTTGCTGAACTCTCGCGCGGTATCGCTTTCCGGGCGGGCCGCATCGACCAAACGGTTTAAGGGATCAGCGCTGGACGGCTCAAACTTGGCGAACTGTTCGCGGTAGCCCTTCACTGGCTCGACCACATCGGCAAGAACCCGCAACGGTGCGATGTCTTCGGCGTTTGCGATCCGCTGCAGCATGGGAATGTAATCGGTATTGTGCGTGAGACCGAGACTGTCCAGCCTCCAGCTGATTTGTGCAAGACGCGCATACATCGAATTGACGTCACGCACATCCGGCGTCGACCAGAGCTTTTCCGCGATCGCGGCAGTGCGCGGCCAGATGCGGGAATCGATAGTCTCGGGTCCCACGTATTCCGACCACATGGTCGCTTCCCCGCCCAGAATGTGCTGCTTCTCCTCCGGTGTCAGGTTGGCAGTAGCGCCGGACATCGGATCGACGGCGTAATGCCGCGCCGCAGACCACATCAGGTCAATGTAATACCCATTGGAAAGCAGACCGCGGTAGCCCTGTTTGGCGGCAGCGGCGAGCGACTCTGGACCGCGCCAGGATTGAATCACGATATTGTTGGGCATGCCGGGCGTGAGGATTTCGTCCCAGCCCACCATGTTTTTGCGAAGTTGGCTGACGATTTTTTCAAGCCGCTTAGTGAAGTAGGCCTGCAATTCCTCGTTGCTCTTGAGGCCGTGGGAGCGTTTGAAATCCTGGATCTGCGGATTGGCATCCCACTGCTTGCCATTCACCTCGTCGCCGCCGATGTGAAAGTAGGAATCGGGAAACAGAGCGGCCATCTCCTTGATGAACTCGTCGAGGAAATCGTAGACACGATCGCGGGTTGGATCCATGGCGGGATCGAAGACGCCCCAGTGGCGCTCGATCTGGTACGGACCGGGCGCGCTCGCCAGTTCGGGATACCCGACGAACCAGGATGTGCTGTGGCCCGGCATGTCGAATTCGGGAACCACGCGGATGCCGCGATCGTGCGCGTAGGCGATGAGGTCGCGCACCTGGGCTTGCGTATAGTATAGGCCGTCGGAACCCATTTCCTGGAGCTTGGGGAATTGCTTGCTCTCCACCCGGAAGCCCTGGTCGTCAGATAGGTGCCAATGAAAAACGTTCATCTTCACCGCTTCCATACCGTCGAGGTTGCGCTTGATGACGTCGAGGGGGATGAAGTGGCGGCTGACGTCAATCATCAAACCGCGCCAGACGAAACGCGGAGTGTCATGGATGCTGATGACCGGAACGGCAAAACCCGCGGGCGCGGCTTCGACCAGTTGCAGGAAGGTCTGCAACCCATGCAGCGTTCCCAACGGGTTGGGCGCGGATAGCCTCGCGCCTGAAGGGGTCACCTCCAAGCTGTAGGATTCGTCCTCTCCGGGTTCCTGAACTTCCTTGCTAGCCTGATCCGTGTGGATGAGCAGCTTGGCCTGGGCAGGATCCGCCGACTGAGCGGTCAGTGACATTCCTGTTCGTCGGGAAAGATTTCCTAAAAATCGCTGGACCGCGTTGTCGAGGCGCGCTTCCTGGTGGCCAGTGAGGGCAACTGAAAATGACTGGTCGATTGCCATCTGGTCGCTGGTCAGTTGAAAGTTCGAAGGCATCGGCATCAGGTTCAACGGCCCTGGCTGAATTGGTTGTTGCGCGCTGGAGAAGAACACTAGCGTCAGAGGAACAGAAACCAACAGGAAGAGAGTCCGCATGAGTTCGTCGACTTGAATCCGCTATGAAGGAGCATAGTGGCAAAGATGTTGCAGACGCGTTTAGTCCATCAGGAAATCATCGCTGTAGCCCGAAAGCCCGAAAGGCACAGCCCCTAGTTGAATATCAATCATCGCGGCCTAATGAGCCAGGGTCCCACGCCAGCCTGCCAGCAACTCGCCGTAGTAGTCGATTTGCATGAGCGGGCGATTCGCTTTGGGTCATTCTGCGACATCAGTGCGGCTCTCGCGGAGGTCCGCTTCGTGCCACCCGCTAAACCATTGACACAACAAGGGCTTATGGAACTAACTTGTCCCCGTTATTTCCCGAAAACGGGTTCAGCGTACCCCGTTCAGCTGGCGAGATCGAAGAAGAGGGAAGCCGGGTCCCCTCGCGATTCAGTCGTTGTCGGCTTTCGGCGTTTTATGTGATGTAACCCAGCCGGACTTGAGCGGCTCACCTCTCGCGCGATTGAAGGTCTTAAAGGCTCAGCCAAGCCCGGTGCGTCGTCTCAACCAACGACCCCCTTGCAGCAAGTTGATGCGCCCTCGACGCCGCGCCATGTCCGCTTTGGGTCATTAGCGGACATAGTGACAAGTCCGCGCCATGTCCACTTTACCCCCAATAACGGAAGTTGGGCGGCGCAATCCAAGTCAGCATTTGGCTATCGGTTTATGAGTATAGGACCTCCCGCAACCAACCTTAGACGGATCTTCGCAGCGCCCACCTAGTACGTTCTTGAACAAATCCTCTCCGGGATTTGGACCTATTTTTTTTCGGGTCCGCTCGTAATGGAAGCGTGTTCGGTATAGGTGGCTTCGAGTCCGGGATTTGAACCTACACCTTGAGCCTCGGATGACACTGCGGGTTCGCTATTCAGACGCGAGTCCGATCGGGCGCTATTTTGTGCTATGGGGACCGAAGCACCTTTGCAAGTGTCCGTCCTGCTAAGCGTGATTGCGCGCCGATGTAGTGCTTTTCAGTCGTCCCAAAGTCGGTCTGACCGAGCAGGTCCTTGACTCCCCGCACATTCGCCGGATCTGAGATTGACCAAAGATTGCCTGCGGCACGTCGGAAGCTGTGGAGGTTGACTGGGAAGCCTAGTGCTTCCGTGGTTCGACGACGTACCGCATCGTAAATTGATCCGCCACTCATCGGGTTGCCGCGTCCTGACGGCCAAAGTCCATGGTGATCCTTTGCACCCGCGATCGCACCGCGGAGAGCATAAGGCTGCACGCCTGGATCGAGGAACTCGATCTCGTCTGTTGACTTGCGGCCGCGATAGTTCCGTGCAGACATGTCGCTCCCTTCCCAAGGAGCTAGCCATGTCGATCAATCATTTTCGCCGCGGTCTGGTGGTAGCCGGTATTCTCGGCTTCCTCGTTGCGCCGCTCATGACGTCGGTTGCCCGCGCGGCCGATGTCACCGTCTTCGCCGCCGCGAGCCTGAAGAATGCGCTCGATGACGCCGCCAAGCTTTACTAGGCGAAAACAGGCGACACGGTCACCATCAGCTACGCCGCCTCCTCGGCGCTCGCCAAGCAGATCGAGGCCGGCGCACCAGCAGATATCTTCTTTTCAGCGGATCTCGACTGGATGGATTATCTGGAAAAGAAAAACCTGATCGACACCGGGTCTCGCAAGACCCTCCTTGGCAATACGCTCGTGCTGATTGCGCCGAAGGATTCGACCGTGTCGCTCCCGATCGAAAAGAACTTTCCTCTGCTCAAGGCGCTCGGACCAGATGGCAAGCTCGCTATGGCGAGCGTCGACTCGGTACCTGCCGGCAAGTACGGCAAAGCGGCATTAATTTATCTTGGGGTTTGGGACGCTGTGGCCGCCTCGAGTGGCGCAAGCTGAGAATGTGCGAGCCGCACTGGCATTCGTAGCCCAAGGCGAAACACCACTTGGTATCGTCTATGGGACGGACGCCAAAGCCGAACCAGCGGTCCGCGTGGTCGGAACTTTCCCGGAAGAAAGCCATCCAAAAATCGAGTATCCGGTTGCTCTACTCCTAAATGCCAAACCAGAGGCGCAGAAGTTTCTCGACTTCATCGTGTCGCCTGAAGCTGCTCCTAGCTTCGAGGCACAGGTTTCTCGATTTTGGCAAAATAAAAAGGTCCGACGGCATGGTCGCAAAGTGACAAAAATCGTCGTCATTGCTGCCGCTATTTGCTTGGTGGCCTTGACGGTCAACGTAAGTCGCAGCGAACCAGCAGCGACGCCTGTACTCCAAGGCGCCGTGCAGCAGCGGCTTGTTCTTGACGATACGCTTCTAAAGTCTTTGCCCGCCGTCTCGGTCGACGTGACCTTCGAGACCGGAGAAGGCAAGAAATCGGGACACTACACCGGAGTGCTGTTGTGGTCTCTGATCGAAAAGGCGGGGCTCGTTGACGAACCCGGAAAGAACAATGCCCTAAAGCACACCCTGATAGTGACCGGACGGGATGGTTATGCCGTTGCACTAGCCGTCGGCGAACTTGATCCGCACTACGAGGGAAAATCGGTGATTGTCGCTTATGCTGGCGGCGAACCGCCGGCTTCAAACGCAGCGCTCAGACTGATAGTCCCAGGTGATGTACACGGCGGGAGGAGCGTTCGGGACGTGTCGACCATCGAAGTTCGTTAGTGCTGTCGACACAAGCAACATGCCCCGGTTCCTCGCCGCCTCGAGCCGCTTCACAATCAGAACGCTAGGCGCGACGTGAGGAGCCATGCACGGTCGTACATGGGTGTGAGGGGATCAAACGTCTGCTTTGAGACCGTGAACTGGTAAGCCACGCCGACGATAAGCTTCGCGCGTCCGCCAAGGGGGAACCGACCGAAAATGATCCCGGGTGTCAGGAATAGTTGGTTCTTCCTTCCCGCTCGCCATCGAACCAATAGGTATCGTTGAACTCAAACTCCGGCCAGAAGTATTTTCCGAGGTGATATTGTAAGGCAACGTTCGTCGCGAGCGAGGTACCCACCGTGCTTTCGAGGTTGGTCGGGACGGGTACGCCGACTGTCGCCTGAATGTCGAAATTGCCCCATCCTTTACCCCCGGCAAGCGTCGGCGTGACCACATACGTGTGGTTCGTAAAGGGGCTGGCACCGACCGGAGCCTGACCCGCCAAAAACGCGGTCAGGATATAATTTCCATTCTCTTCATTGGCGCTCAAGAGCCGTTGCTTGACCAAAAAGAATGGCCAATCTCCGAGACCGTGAGCCTGCTCTACGTCTGTTCGATCCAAATAGGGCGGGAGATTAAAGATCACCTCGTTGGTGGTGGTAGGAATGAGCTCAAGTCCCTTACCGCCGTCAAAGTTATAGAGGTTGGCCCCGTTGCCAAGGTGCTCAAACAACTGATCGTAACGAAACTCCTCCTCAAGTCGCGGAGTAACGGTGACGATTGGGGTAATCCAGTGCGGCTGGCTAGACTAGCTTGGGCTTGATCTACGCGGTCAAACCAGTGCGCAAGATAGTCCCCGAAAGACGAATACCCACTGGAGTTCTGGTGCAAGTAGCTCGGGCTGCGCAGCGCTCTGTACAACCTGGGGATCGATTTGAAGGTTCAGATCGGCCGCGCGAGCAGTGAACGACGTGCATACGAACAGGGCTGTCGCTCTACGGCGCTCCACAGATGTCGAAGCGCGTTCATCGACTGCGAACGATTAACCCCAAGCTTGATGACTTGCGGCTGAATCTTCTTCCCCCCAGGCCCAAAGGACCTTGATCAATGTTCAACTCTTTCAACCGTGAATCAATAGAGTTCGTCGAAACGACGGCGGCCCCTGTGGATATAGTTAGTACGAATGCTGCTCACGACACGGGGGTAGCGTGAGCGAGACCGCTAATGCTTCTTGTATTTGAGAAACTTGCCGGTCATGACGATCTTCACGCGGTCGCCGTTCGGGTCTGGCTGCCGCGTCAGATCGAGATCGAAGTCGATCGCCTCACGACCCAAGAGATTGCGTCGAATGCATAGGCTATTTCCGCACTCCGCTCGCGGGGGATGAGCCAAACGGGCCCGTGCGAAATCGGCAGCAGGTAGTCAATCCGCTTCTTTGCTTCCGCGAGAAACAACCTCCGGCCTGCCCGCATGCAGCGGAACGTACAGCGCCAATTTTGTCATGACGGCTTCTTCCCTCGATGCGTCACGAGGCGCGAAAATGCATTACCTCCCTCAGTCATTCGTCGTGCTTCCACCAATAAAACCAGCTGTGGCCAGAGCAAGGAACGCACTGGCAATGGCTATGCCAGTAACAGACTCGGTGTCGCCCTATCGCGCACTGGAAGGGTAGCCAACAGCCAGTCTTTTCCTTCAAGGAATAGTTCGTTCCGGGGTTAACCGCCGTCGCTCCCGTCAACGGTGTCGCCTCAGCATGCCCGGCGAGCAGGACTGCCACGGCTGCCGTGCTCCCAATAATTAGTTTGCGCATGGTACTCCACTGTTTTTGACTATCATTTGCTTCGGGGGGTGCTCCGCGCGGAATGGCTACCGGCGGAGGTTAAAAAGCGGCGGGTGCCGTATGAACCCGCCGCTTGGCTGCTTACATGCTTCCCTTGCTGCACTTCTTGGCAGTGTCATCCCACTTCATTTTGGCCTTCTCACAGTCTGCCTTGGTCTTTGGGGCATCGGCGGCAAACGTGGGGCCGGCGAAAGCGGCCGCAAGGCCCAGAGCGACGATCATCATGACAAATTTCTTCATTGGACGTACTCCTCTACATCGTTTCGGATTTCTCTCGCCGCCGATTTCTCGCGGGAGAGACTGCAGCGCATAGTTAGAGAACCGCGCCTTGGCGGAACCTCACCGGGACTTTACAATTCTGTAAAGTCGCGAGGAGAAGGCACCTGAGTTCGGAAGGTTATCGTCGTTCCCAGTGTCGGCGCGAGATAATGTTGATTAAGCACCTTTCCCGCGGAGAACTCTTCCGAGAAACACTCTCAAGAGTTCGCAAAGCCCAATGTCTGCCTTGGGTCATTTCCTGACCTAAGACCGGTTAGTCGACTTGGTCCGCTTGGTGCCAACTGCAGACAAAGGCGACTGCGGGGGAGTAGCGCATTCGAACGACATCGAAAGTGCTTGGCTGGCGCACAGAGGGGTCTCTTCTTCGCCGAAAGATGTTAGAAGTTTACGGTAGTGCGAATGCCGAGCACCGTCGCATTCCCGACGACTCCTGTCCCTGTCTCATTTGGCACATCGCCGCCGGGATGCACGATGTACTGGAAGTCGGGCTGCAGCGTCCAGCCGGGCTTAAGCTGCATGGTGTAGCAAATTTCTAAGAGCGCCTCGAAGTTGCGCGCGACCGGAAGACCAGAGTCAAGGTCGAAGCCATGCGCTCTGTCAGAAATGCCGGAATAGTCGAAGCCGATAGCCAGGTAGTCGTCCGGCCGGCGCGGTACCATGCCGGAGAAGGTCACCCCGCCATCGGCATAGAAGTCGATGAGATTCTGTTCGGACGGTGCACCCATGATCCGCCCGAATATGTCCACGCCTTTGGCGTTGCTCCCAGGCACCCGCCAAACTGCCTGGTCGACAATGGCGTATAGTCCATAGTCATTATGGATGACTTTGCCGGGAAGGCCGGACACCGAAAAATTACCAAAATGGTTCCAGCCGCCGAGCTTGATCGTACCGGCAAGCTCATCTTGTTTGTATTTGTATGATCCCTCGGCCATCAGCAGCGGCGGGGAATTGAAGAGAAAATCGAGACCGTTGTTGTTGCACAGCTGCGGATCGCCGGTGCAGTGTGGGCCGGCCGGATCGCCATTGAACACCGCAATCATGAACCCAAGCCGATCATTCGGAGTGATCGCCACTCGAACGCCGGTGGTCGCAAGCGGGTAGGTCGGACCGCCACTCGGCAGATCCTGCGCCAGCAAGGCGGGCCACGAGGTTTCGAGGAACGAACTCGCTCCTTTGTCGATAAGAAAATCCGAGTCAGCGGCCAATTGCCCAAAGCGTACGGAAATGCGCTTGTCCAACAGGCTTTGTTCGAACCAAAGTTCGAATAGCCGGGTTGCCGGGATGCCCTCGAAACTGCTCACCGTCGTCAGACTCCCAATGTCGGTCGGCGTGATGCTCTGCCCGTGGATTTGGAATCCGTTGGCGTGGAAGCATAGGCCCTTCCACAGGCCCATCTTCTGCACGTCGCCATTGAGATGGAGCTCGAGCACGCCGTCATAGGTGGCGCCTTGCTGGACGCCACCCGAAGGGTTGCCAAAGGTCTCGGCGACATAAAACCCGCCAATGGCAATTCCGCTCTCCGCCAGCGATTTTCGGACACCCATGAAATCGACCGCCGCGACGGCATTCTCGGGCATGCCACTTTCGGTAACGTTGCAATCGGCACGCGCCACCACCGGAAACACCAACATTGCCAACACCACTATGGAGGTCGCTCTCCCGAGCCATCCCTCGCTCATTGGTTCACCCCCGAACGAGTTTTTGAGCCTGGCGCTGCCCCCTCCGACGGTAAATCGCGGCGGTAGTGTCATAACCGGACATGCACCTCGTCAATCTTTAAGCCCCACCCGCAGTTTGTTCGGATCGCTGCGGATGATCGCCGGCCCTCTGAGGCAAGATGAGGATGCACACGATCATGACAGCCGCAATGACCGCCGATGCAAGTGGACGGCTTAAAGCGAGCCCGCCATGGTCTAGGGGCTTGTCGAGAAAATCCCCCAGAGTAGCGCCCAGTGGACGAGTTAGAATGAACGCGGCCCAGAACAGTAGGACCCGCGAAACGTCGGTCCAATAATAAGCGGCAGCCAGCGCCGCTAATCCGGCGGCAAATACGAGCGCTCCGCCCTGATACCCAAGGCCGCCCGTATCGGCGATCCAGTCACCGAGAGCGGTTCCTAATGTCTGCGAAAATGTGATTGCCGCCCAATAGAAGGCTTCCACCTTAGGCGTATTGACCGTTTCGACCGACGTGGAGCCGAGCCGCCAGTACCAAAGGCCAAGCACAGCCATGAGACAGGCAAACAAGAGCAACGATCCTCCGGTATAACCAATGCCCAAAGATCGGGTCGCAAAATCAGCCATCGTCGTACCGGCTGTCGTGGAGGCCACGATCACGGACCAGTAGAGGAAGGGGTGAAACTTCTTCGCAGCAATCTGGATGGCTACCAGCACTACCAAAGCCGACAGGAAAATCGCAGTCCCAGTCAGGTAGCCCAGATCCATTGTCATGGTGACGGTATCGCCCCCGGTCTCACCAAGCGTCGTCGCGAGAAATTTCTTGATGATCCAAAAGCCGAGTGTGACCTCGGGAACTTTGCTCGCGTAATGCTCAGGAATGCATGCCATATCTTTTCCCAACTGCTTTCGGTCACTCTCGTGCCGATTGGGCACGTCAGGAGCGGAAAGTGACTTCAGCAGCCTTTTTCCCCATGTTTGCACCGCTGTTTTTTTGAATGGGGGGAGAACGGAAAGAGGAATGCCTCGCGCAGGCATTGAATTGAAGCGTGACCCTGAGCCCAGGACAGTTGTCGGCGAGCTCGATTGGAGCGCTGTGTAGATCGGCGACGCTGGCAACTAGCGCAAGCCCAAGCCCGCTGCCCGGTGTGCTTCGGCTGGCTTCCAGCCGGTAGAAGCGCCTGAACACGTTCTCGTGCTCCGTTTCTGGTACCCCGGGCCCATCGTCAAAGACATCGGCGATTAGCCCATGCTCGTTCTTCCTGAGGGACATGCCAACTGTCGCCCCCGCTGGTGTATGTCGCAGCGCGTTCTCGATAAGATTGACGAAGAGCTGTGTCAGAAGCTCCCGGTCCCCGCGAACGTAGTGACCCACGTCGACTGACGACGTGAGGGTCTTGCCCAAATCCTCGGCGACAGCCGAATATGTCGTGGCCAGAGTTGCCAACAGCGAGGAAAGGTCGAGCTCGACGAAATTCGCCCGTCGCGTGCCCGACTCGATCTGCGCGATCCTCAGAAGAGCGCCGAATGTCGAAAGAGCGATATCGGCATCCTCTAAAGCCTGATCAACGGCCTGCTCGTAATCTTGTACAGAAGTTGCTTCCAGGCGTGCTTCTTCGAGACCTTGTTTGAGTCGGCTCAAAGGCGTCCTCAGATCGTGCGCGATGTCATTTGAAACCTGCTTGAGCCCGTCCATCAACCCCTGCACACGATCGAGCATGGCATTCAGATTGCGGCCGAGTTGATCCAGTTCGTCGCCAGTTCCGGTGGTTTGAATTCGATTTGCTAGGTCGCCCCGCATGATCGCGCTCGTAGCACGATTAATTTCGTCGACGCGGCGCAGAAACCCCTGACTAAGGGTCATCCCTCCGACCAAGGCGAGCAGTAGTGTCGCTCCCGCCGCCCAGGCGAAGGATCGAGCAATCGCATCCTCGGCTTTCCTCACTCGGTAGGTATCCGTGGCCACCGTCAGGAAGCTTCCGCCAGGCAGCCGACGTCCGAGGGCCAGAAGGTCGTGGTCGCCTTTTTCGGGAGCCGTGGCTGCACCAAGTTCGGCTGAATTTGGAAGCTCGCGCCATCCTTCAATAGTGTCGAGTGCCGCCAGATTTCCTGCGATCGGGCGTCCTGATGAGTCTTGTAGTGAATAATAAAAAGGCTGTGGACTCGGCGAAGCAAGCCGCACCTTAATTTCGGCTGGGAAATCGCCTGAACCCTCCGCTTCGAGCGACGCCATCTCGCTTTGAAGCGACAGGCGGACCTGCTCATGCAGAACACCCCCTGTCACCCAATAGACGATACCAAAGAGCACGGCCGCGGATGCGGCGAAAAGACCTGCATAAAGCGCGGTCAGACGGAAGCTCGTAGTGCGGATGAATCTAGGCGTCTTCACGGACACAATATCCCGCGCCGCGTACGGTATGGATCAGCGGTCCCCCAAACCCTTGGTCGATCTTGCTGCGCAGGCGGCTGATATGCGTCTCGACGACGGTCGTTTGAGGATCGAAATGGAATTCCCAGACGCTCTCTAGAAGCATGGTGCGGGTCACGACGCGCCCAGAATGGCGCATCAGATATTCTAGAAGCTTGAACTCCTGCGGCTGTAGGTCAATTCTCTTCCCGCCCCTTGCGACACTTCGCTTCAGGAGATCGAGCTCCAGATCGGCGACACGCAGAAGTGTTTGAACTTCGGTGGGCGATGACCGCCGCGCCAGTGCGTTTACCCGGGCAATGAGCTCAGCGAAAGCAAACGGCTTGACGAGATAGTCATCCCCGCCAGCTTCGAGCCCCTCCACGCGGTCGTCAATGCCGCCAAGCGTGGTGAGAAACAGCACCGGAGTCTTCACACCCGCGCCGCGGATGGTCTTCACGATACCGAGTCCGTCTAGACCTGGCAGCATTCGATCGACGATCATGACATCGTAGGTTTCTCCACCGGCAAGGAAAAGGCCGTCGCGACCGTTTTGCGCATGATCGACGACATGCCCATGCTGGTGCAGGCTCTTGATGATGTGCCCCGCGGTCGCCATGTCGTCTTCTATCAAGAGAAGTTTCATGCTCTGTCCTCACACGGGTCTAATGCGCTTTATCGACGACAAACTATCTCGGCACCGAGCAGCACGGGAATGCCGAGAGTGACCGGCAACGCCCGCTGCGACTCGACCATCGCCTTTTGGCGCGCCGTGAAGTCCGCAGTTGCGGCGCATTATTAGTCGGGATGGGCACCCTCCTTCTTGTTTTCCAGAACCTTGCCCGTCTGCGCATCCACTCCGACTTCGTACACGGCACCACCGCTCTTGATGTCGAAGGAGTAACGGAGATCCGCTGCCGCCCTTCTCCCGTTCCAATTCTTCGTCGGTGATAGTTCCGGCCCTAGTTTGCAGAGCGATGGCGCGGGCTTGTTCGATGCTAACTTTAGCCCCTTTTGCGAGTTTCTCCCCGCTGTACGCGAACACACGGCTGGACGGCATGGATATCAAACCGACAAGGATCACACCGAATGCTGCCGAAATAAATTTAATCATTGCAGTTCTCCTCAGCTAACAGGATCACGAATTGCCGAACATGGCTGTCCTGAGTGCAGCACATAGTTAGAGACGCGCCCCTTGGCCGAACCTCACCTCCGACTCTTCGGTGGGACTGGCGCGGAGCCAGCCCCATTGCTTTAGGTTTCGCGCGAAGCAGGAGCTAATCCTGGCTAGTGCTTGCGGGGCAGCATCGAACTGGGGCTCGGCTTCACGGTGTCGTCGCTTGAAGCGCTCTCCACCAGACCCTTCTTGCAGGCGTCCATGAACTCTGTCTTCGAAATTTCATTGTCGTTATCGGGATCGGCCAGCTTGAGATTCTTGATGTACGGGCCCGCCTTTTGGTACGACAACGAGGTACCGCCGCCGACCGCCTTAGCCCAAATGTCCTGGCATGTGGCGTCGTCCAGAATGGTGGTCGGACCACTGGATGTGCTTGGGCTCGCAGTTGGGGGAGCTCCCGCGGCTGAGGGCCTAGAGGGTTCGGCCGCAAAGGCATAACCAGCGGTAAGCAAGAGGGCCAAGCCTGTCAAAGTTGCTAGTTTAATTGGACGTACTCCTCTACATCGTTTCGGATTCCTCTCGCCGCCGATTTCTCGTGGGAGAGACTGCAGCACATAGTTAGAGAACCGCGCCTTGGCGGAACCTCACCGGGACTTTACAATTCTGTAAGGTCGCGAGGAGAGCGCCAGAGAATGTGGATCAAGCACCTTTCCCGCCGAGAGCCCTTCCGAGAGACAACTCTCAAGAGGTGAGCAAAACCTAATGTCCG
>CAVZDJ010000036.1:0-207045 GCA_963773975.1 uncultured delta proteobacterium | reverse complement strand
TCCCGCTGATCTTATCGGCCAGCGCCATCTTGACCACCGTCGGCTGTCCGCCGCGCCGCCCTTGCAGCGCCGCCATGGTCGAGAAGCATTGGATCACCGGGTCGTAGGCGGGCGCGTTGGCGTAGCGGCCCTTGGGACCGAAGCCGCAGATCGAGCAATAGACGATCTTGGGATTGAGCCGGCGGATGTCGGCGTAGCCGATTCCGAGGCGGTCGGCGACGCCGGGGCGGTTGTTCTCGATAAACGCGTCGGCGCGCACCGTCAGCATCCGCACCAGGTCGCGGCCCTGTTCCTTCTTGAGATCGATCACGACGCTGCGCTTGTTGCGATTGAAGTTCAGGAACGAGGCGGTGACCCCGTTCTTGCGCGGCCGCCCGATCCGCCGCGTGGTGTCGCCCTCGGGCGGTTCGACCTTGATAACGTCGGCGCCGAGGTCGCCCAGCAGCATCGCGCAAAATGGCCCCGAGACCACCTGGGTCAGGTCGAGGATGCGAAAACCAGCCAACGGTCCTTCTGCCATGTGAAGTTTTTCCTCTAGTGCGTACGTCCGCCGCGGCGCCACCCGCCCTTGCCCCGGCACCCTCGCCGTCCGCGGATTTCGCCGGCGCACGCGGATGCCGTCGTTTCAGGATACGCGACCGTCCGCGCGAGCGCGGGAGTAGTGCCTCCTTAGACCCGCGGCCCTACCCCCGTCAAGCATCCGTCTCCAGCGCTGCTTTAGTACCTGGCGATGACCTCGTTGCCGAACTCGCGAATCATCTCGCGTCCGTCCGTTCCGGTAAGCCGCAGCGCGATCCCCGTCACGCCGGCCTCTTCGAGTTCCTTGATGCGTTCGATTACGGCCGAGGCCGGTCCGGTCACGGTGGTCGCCTCGAGCAGTTGCCGCGTGACGTAGCGTTCTTCGCCTGGTTTGGTGAAGATCAGATGCCCCAGGTGGATCTCTTGATACCGTTTCTCCCAGGGCGTCTTCATCTTCATTATGTATTCGTCGAAGTAGCGCTTGGCCAACGGCTGAAACTCCGCAGGCGCAAAGGGACCAATCGGAGTATTCTCCGGATGCCAGATGGTATGCAGGCTGAGCGCGCCCCACGATCCAAGCCGCGCGAATACCCGCGGCGACATGATATTTTCGCCCTGGCGCAATACGCAGCCGGCCGTGACGATCACGGTTGGAATTCGCTCGAGCGTCCGCCCCGCGCCTCTCGCCGCGTCGCGAATTTCGGAAAGTCCGTGCCGTATCATCCCGGGGTCCGCGCCCACCGTTATCCAGCCGTCACCCACTTCACCCACAACGCGGACGGCCTTGGGCAGATTGGCTCCGACGTAGATCGGAACCGGATCCCTGACGTTGATGAAACCCATCTCGGGATGAAGCAGGCGCACCGCTCGCTCGCGATCGTCCTCGCGATAGAGCGCTTCCTTGCCGGCCAGCAATTCGCGCAATACTTTGACTTCCTCGGCCAGCGCCTTGAGTGGCGTGGCCGGCATCCCCATCACATTGCGCGCGCTGAAACCACTTCCGATGCCGGCGATCACGCGGCCCGGCGCGAGTTCGTTGATCGTCGCCAGGGCGGATGCACTGACGGGCGCGGCGCGGTTGCCCGCGCATAGAACGAAGGTCCCCAGGACCGAGGTGCGGGAGTGCTCGGCCGCCAGCGCCATGGTGGCGAAGATGTCGCTGTAACACATGTGCGAATCGTCGAACCAGGCATGGCTGAAGCCGTACTCCTCGGCCATCTCCACGTCGTGCCAGGCGCGAATATATGTTGGATAGCTGATTCCGAAATGCATTGGCGCGCCTCCTCGGAGTCGAAGGTTTAGTGCCTGACACTTGGCGGGCGCTCGCAAGGCGCTCTGCCGTTCCGTCTCTTCGATAGCGTCACCTGCGGACAAACGCAACGGCAACCCTTAGCGGCCGGCGCGGTCTTGCCTGCCGGCCGCTGCGCCTTGCCGGAGCGCAGCCGGAATGCGGTTGTCCGCGGCTTGGCGAAGTGCTTAAGATTCAACGAGACTGGCGTTCCTGAACGGAAAAGTGGGTGAAATCCGCAGGACCCTCGCAAGGACCATCGCAGGAGAATCCGATGAGCATCAGACATTTTGCCGCATCCGCCAGCGCCGACGATATCGTCGCCGCGCTCACCGAGGATGGAGCCGCGATTGTCGACGCTCTCGCGCCTGACGCCGTGATGGACCGGGCCGCGGAGGAATTGCAGCCCTACATCGCGGCGACCGGTATCGGCCGCGACGACTTTGCCGGACGCCGCACGCGCAGGACAGGCGGATTGATCGCGCGTTCGGAAACCTGCCGCGATCTCGTGATGAATCCGCTCGTGCTGTCCGCGGCCAGGAAGATGCTCGCGCACGCGGCGACTTTCCAAATCCATTTGACCCAGGTCATCACGATCGAGCCGGACGCTCCCGCCCAGGCGATTCATCGCGACCAGTGGGTATTCGATTTTTTCAAGTTTCCGAAGGGCTTCGAGGTTCAACTCAACACGATTTGGGCGATGACTGACTTCACGGCGCAAAACGGCGCCACCCGCGTCATCCCCAAGAGCCATCTGTTCGACGATGGTTTGAAGTTCGAGGAAAAAGACGCCGAAGCGGCCGAGATGGCCAAGGGCTCGGCGCTTTTCTATACCGGCAGCATCTATCACGGCGGCGGCGCCAACCGCTCGGACGCGGCTCGATGCGGGATCAATCTTACCTACAGCCTTTCGTGGTTGCGGCAGGAGGAAAACCAATACCTCTCCGTGCCCTTCGCCGTCGCCGAGACTTTGCCGATCGAATTGCTGCGGCTGATGGGATACTCGTACGGCGGCTACGCGCTTGGATACGTGGACGACGTTCGCGACCCGCTTAAGGTAGTGAAACCCAACCTGGTGAAAAACCGCGCGGGCAACCTTGGGAACGCCCACGAGCGTTTTCGCGATCAAGCCAGACAATGGCGCGGCGAAAACAAGAACGTCTGACGATCCGTTGCTGAGCCGGCCCGCGGCTCAAACCTGAATTCAGAGACGCTTGACAGTCGAAGCTCGCCTATGTCAGCGTCCGTCCGAACGAACGTTCGGACGGACGGCATTATGGATCGGCGCAAGCGCAGCCTGGCTCGAGTGAAAGCGCCGGCCCCCGCCGTCAGCACCAGCAGCCGCATCGACAGCGGAGCGGCGCGGCTTTTTGTCCGCAACGGCTACGACGGCACCTCGATGCGGGATCTGGCGCGCAATCTCGGACTGCAGCCCTCCAGTATCTACGGCCACGTGAAGAGCAAGCAGGAATTGCTCTTCCGCGTGATGGAACGGCTGATGGACGAGGTGCTCGCGCGCGCCAATGAAGCCTTGAACACCGGCGGCCAGCCCGACGAGTTGGTGCGGAGATTGGTGGTCACGAACATTTGCCAGCCCGGGCCGTACGAAACCGCGCTGTTGCAATCGGGGCTTAAAAACCTGCAGCCGCGAGACCGCGCCGCGATAGCGCGCAAACAAAAGGACTATCGCAACCTCTGGCTCCGGGTTCTGAACGAGGGCCGCAAGCGCGGCGTCTTCAATATCAAGGATCCGAAACTGGCATTTCTGGGAATCGACGGCGCGCTCGTCCACATCGAGCGCTGGTTCAATCCCTCAGGCCGCTTGACGCGTCTGGACGTGGCCGAGGTGTTCGTGGACTGGATCCTGAACTCTTTGGGTTTTCAACAGCCGGCGAAGGGCCGCAGCGGAGATCTTAAAAATGCGAAAAGGCCAGGATTACGTAGATAGCCTGAGAAGCCTGAAAAGCCGGGTTTTCGTGCAGGGGCAACTGGTCGATAATCTAGCGGAGCAACCGCTGTTCCAATCGACCATTTACGCGTGGGGCAAGTGGCTATGTGACGCGGCATTTGAACCGAAACTGCAAAGCCTGATGACTGCCAAGTCGGAATTGACGGGCGAAGACGTGCACATTTTCTGGCACATGCCTTCCGATACGGCCGGATTGCTGCAAAATTTCGACGCCGCGATCAAACTGGCCGAGCGCGTACCGATTACCGGCTACACCAGCATCGCACGCGACGAACTGGCCGGCCTCCTCTCGGTGCTTCCGGAGGTCGATCGAAAATACGAGACCAACTACAGCGGGCGTCTGAAGGAATATCTGCGTACCTTTCAGCGCCGCCAGATCGTCGGCTCTGCCGCCATCACGGACGTAAAAGGGGATCGCAACCTCCGCCCGGCGGAACAGCCCGACCCGGATATGTATCTGCGCATCGTCGAGCGCCGCACAGATGGCATCGTGGTGCGCGGCGCGAAAGCCCACACCAGCGGTGGGGTGATCTGCGAGGAGTTGGTCGTGATTGCGCAGCGCGCGATGCGTGAGGACGATCGCGACTACGCAGTCGCATTCGCCATCCCGGTCGACACTCCAGGCATCACCCTCGTCGCCCGTGGCATCAACATGCCGTCCGATCCGCAGCAGGCGCCATTAAGCCACAGCGGCGCAGTGGTCGAATCGCTGACCATCTTCGACGATGTGTTCGTACCCACGGAACGGATCTTCCTGTGCGGCGAATCCGAATTCTGCGGCGCCATAGCCAATAACTTCGCCACCATCAACCGCCACGGCTACCTGGGTACGGACTACGGCAAGCTCGAGCTTTTTATCGGCGCCGCAGCGCTCATCGCGGAGTACAACGGTGTGGCCGACAAGCCGCACATCCGCGACAAGATCGCGGAGATGATCAAACTGGCAAGCGCCATCTATGCGCTCGGCATCGCCGCCGCGGTTAAAAACACCGTAATCAACGGTGTCGCTTTCCCCGATACGGTTATGACTAATGCGGGCAAGCATCTGACGATGGAGGCTCACTACACGTGCGCGCGGCTGCTCAACGAAGTTGCGGGCGGCGCAGCCGTAACGATGCCGTCGGTTAGGGACTTGAGGCATCCGGAGGTAGCCCCGTATATAGATAAGTATTTCAAGGCCGCTCCCGGGTTTTCCGTCGCCGATCGGATAAAGCTGTTTCATTTCATCGGGGACCTGTGCTCTTCGGAGTACGCGGGATGGTGGTACAACGAAATTATTCACGGCTCGGGTTCTCCGGCCGCGGAACGGGTACAGATGTATCGGGAATTTGACCTCGAATCGACCAAACAACTGGTAAAGGTGTTGATTAGTTAAAGCTCGACCCATTGACGGGTATTTCTCGCGGCGAGCGCGCTTGACGCGCGAGTAGAGCCTACACTTCGTATTTTTTGCTTGCTTCGAGGACCTCGGGCGCCCCGAGGAGGTCGGTTAGCTCGGGCAAAAGCTCGAAGCCGGCGCTGCCGGAGATCGCGCCCGTGCGCGCAAGTTCGCTCATCGCGTCGCGAGTGCGCTGGTAAATCGCGAAAAGGGTGGCGATATGGATCATCAGCTTGAAACCATAGCGCGCGATTTCCGCCGGATGCAGCAATTGTCCGTTATACAGAAGCGGCAGCCCAGAGAGCAGCCGCGCGCAGTTCTTGAGGTCCTCCAGCGTCTTGATGCCGTCGACGAAGATGAGATCGGCGCCGGCGGCCCGGTAAGCGCGCGCGCGCCGCGTCACTTCCTCCCAACCCAGCGGGGCCAGTGCGTCGGTGCGCGCGATGATCACTAAATCCGGATCGCGCCGGGCGTCGAGCGCGGCGCGCAGCTTGGCCTCCATGTTCTCGAGCGGGATAACCTGTTTGCCTTCAAGGAAGCCGCAACGCTTGGGCCACACCTGGTCCTCGATATGCAACGCCGCCGCGCCCGCGTCCTCGTATTCGCGCACGGTGCGCTGGACATTGATCGCTTCGCCATAGCCCGTGTCGGCGTCGCAGATGAGCGGGACGTCCACGGAGCGCGCCAGCGCGCGGACATTCTCCACCATCTCGCCCATCGTGAGCAGGCCGAGATCGGGAAAGCCGCGCGCGGCGGCGGTTCCAAAGCCGGTCATATAGATCGCCTTGAATCCCTCGCGCTGGGCGAGTCTTGCCTGCAGGCAGTCGTAAACGAATGGCGCGATCACCATGTCCGGCCCGTTCAAGAGCTTGCGCAGGCGCGAGCGTGTATCAGGCATATGTGCTCTCTCCCTGGACTCAGCGGTCCGCGTGGCGCCGTACGCCGCCCGCGTGGAAAACTGCGCTGAATTCTACCATCCGGAGGTTCTTTGTATGCAATGCGCGGTCCCTTTGCCACTCTAAAGGCCGGAAGGTTTCGATCAAGACACGGCTCTGCGAGCGGAGTTTGCAAGCCGTCCAAAGCCCGGTGTATGCACTATTTTAATCCGCCAGTGACGGGTGCTCGAAGTCTTTCGGCCGATCTAGCCGGAGAAGGAGGCCGCTATGAGTGCCGCCAACAAACAGATTCTTTGCGGGTTTGGCATCGACGTCGACGCGGTTGCGGGCTGGCTCGGCTCCTACGGCGGGCAGGATTCCCCGTTCGACATTTCGCGCGGTCTTTTTGCGGGCGAGGTAGGCACTCCACGGCTGCTCCGCCTGTACGACCGCTATAAAATCAAAACCTCGTGGTTTATCCCGGGCCATTCGATCGAGACCTTCCCCGAGCAGATGCGCGAGGTTGCGCAGGCCGGTCACGAGATCGGCGCACATGGTTATTCGCATGAAAACCCGGTGTCGATGACCCCGCGCCAGGAAGAAGACGTGCTCGCGCGATCGGTCGATTTGGTCCAACAACTTTCCGGCCGCAATCCGCGCGGCTTTGTCGCGCCATGGTGGGAGATGTCGTCCGTCACCGCCGAGTTGCTGCTCAAGTACGGGTTTCGCTACGACCACAGCCAGGGTCACAACGATTTTCAGCCGTACTATGCGCGGATCAGCGAAAGCTGGACCAAGGTCGATTACTCCAAAACCGCCGCGCAGTGGATGAAGCCGCTGAAACGCGGAAAGGCGGTCGATTTGGTGGAGATTTCAGCCAACTGGTATCTCGACGATCTTCCGCCGATGATGTTTATCAAGGCTTCACCCAACAGCCACGGCTTTGTCAATCCGCGCGACATCGAGCAGTTGTGGCGCGATCAGTTCGACTGGGTATACCGCGAATGCGAATGGGCGGTTTTTCCGCTGACCATTCATCCTGACGTATCGGGCCGTCCGCAGGTGCTCCTGATGCTCGAGCGGCTCATCGAATACATCAGTGGACACTCGGGCGCGCGCTGGTGCACGATGGAAGAGATGGCGGAAGAGTTCCGGCGGCGCCATCCGTTCAAGGGGTGATCGATCGCTCCGCGCAACAGCGCCACACGGGCGGCGGGCCGAAGGTGCTGGTCTGCGCCCGCGCGAAGGCGCCCGGGATGCGCGTCAGCCGGCGCTCGCGCGCAACGTCTCGACCACGCTCGCCATCGAATCCGGCCCGCTTGCGACCGGCATCAGGATCGGTAGAGCGATCCCGGAGCGGCGATACTCGGCGATTCGCGCTCGCAGATCAGCCGCAGTGCCGGAGGCGGTCAACTCCGCCACCATTTCATCGGGAACAGCGGCCAGCGTGCGCTCGGAGTCGCCGCGCCTGGAAGCCTCGGCGATCGCATCCACGGCCGTGCCGAACCCCGCCTCCCGGGCGACGCGCTGGTAGCGCGGAAAATAACCCACGTAAAAGGCCAGGACGGGACGCACACGGTCGTAGGCGGTTTTGCGATCTCGCGCAACGCTCGCGGGCAGCAGCGAGGCGATTTCTATTTCCTTAGCGCTGCGCCCGGCGCGCGCGGCTCCGGCGGATAGATGCTCGATGGCGGCGCGCGTGGAACCGAGCGTGCTGAACACCATCAGGAGGCCCTGGGCGATTTCGCCGCAGAGGCCAAGCATCTGCGGAAACAGCGCGGACAGATAAATCGGTACCGTGGTGTGCGCCGGTTTGAACCACAGATCGAAATGCTCGATGGTTATGGTCTTGCCGCGAAAAGAGACCGCGCCGTCGCGCAGCAGTGCGCGCACCACCTCCACCGTCTCGCGCACGCGCGTTACCGGCTCGGTGTAGTGGACGCCGTGCTCGACTTCGACCTGGACCTTGTGACTGGAGCCGAGGCCGAGCACGAAGCGGCCGTTGGAAAAATGATCGATGCACGCGGCGGCCATCGCAATCGTCGGCGCGGTGCGCACAAACACACTGCTGATCGCCGTGCCCAGGCGCATCCGGCTGGTGGCGAGTGCGATCGCGGTCAGCAGCGAGAACTGGTCGCCGCCATGGCCTTCGACGACCCACGCCGATTCGTATCCGGCTTGCTCGGCGAGCCGCGCGCATTCGACCGTGTTGGCCGGCGACAGCCCGGAGCCCAGAGCGATACCGAGACGTTCCACGGCGGCGCTCAGGATTTCAATTCTTCGAGGTAAGCGAGCGCGTCCGCGAGCGACACCACGTCGCCATACTTGCTGTCCATGTCGAACAGGTTGGCCTCGTGCGGCTCCTCTGCGCGATCGCCGACCGCTTCGTGCGGAATGATAGGCCGAAAGCCATGCGAGAGCGCGTCTACCACGCTCGCGCGCACGCATCCGCTGGTCGTGCATCCGGTGACGATGAGCGTGTCGACCCCGCGCGTGACCAGGGTTGCGGAGAGCGGCGTTCCCAGAAACGCCGAGGCGTACTTCTTAATCAGCAGCAAATCCTCGGGAGCGCGACGAATGCGTGGATCGAGCTCGACCAGATCCGAGCCCAGCTTGAGCTCGAGCAGGCTCGGCGCTTTCTCCGGCCACAGGCCGCCGTCGCCGGGCACTTTGGGGTCATAGCCGACGACCGTAAAGACGATCGGCACGTCCTTTTTTCGCGCGGCCGGGATGAGCTTGTTTATCGCCGCGACTTGCGCGTCGAGGTTGCCGGCCAGCGGCGATTTCTCGGGCGCGGTAAACCCGATCTGCATGTCGACCACCAACAAAGCGGGCCGTTTGCCATAGCCAATCCGATGGCCCAGGCCGCTGCGGTTATAGATTGATCGTTTGTCGTCGCTCATGACCTGGCCTCCCGGCAATGGTCGAACGCCTGCGACCGCAAAGCGCGATCTTCATAAGCCGCGCGGCTTCATCACCTGTGCGACCGCCTGTCCCAAACCTTTTTCGCCCACGATCTCGCCGTTCTCCATCGCCAACTGGCCGCGCAAAAAGGTCATCACCGGTATGCCCCTGACCTTGCGGCCTTCCCATAGTGAATAGTCAGTGCGCCCGCGGTAGCGATGCCGGCCGAGCGTGGCTTCGGCCTCCGGATCGACCACCACCAGGTCGGCGTCCGAGCCCACCGCGATGACGCCCTTCTTGGGATAGATGCCGTACATCCGGGCCGCGTTCTCCGAGAGCGCGCGGGCGACCGTCACGAGATCGATTCCGCGCCGATTCACCGCTTCGTCGAAGATCAGCGCGAGCGTGTCGGCTACCTGATTGTTGACGCCGACGCGGCAGTCCCAGAAATCGCCGCGCTCCTTGAAGCTCGCGGTGTAAGTGAGGCTGTCGGTTCCGATTACCGAGAGCGTGCCATCCTTGATCCCGCGCCACAGCCGATCGCGGTCCTTCTGAAAGCGGATCGGCGGCTGGATTTTTCCCTTGCCACCGGCGTTAATCGCGTCCATCTCGGGCGCGGTGGTCGAGAGAAAATAAGCGATCGTTTCGCCCACGATTGGCAGGCCCTGGGCCTTGAGCGACGCGATAGTATCGACGCTCTGCGCGGCCGAGATATGCACTGGATAAAGCGGGCATCCGAGCTGATTGGCGATCAGTCCGTAAGTATATATCTGCACGCTCTCCGCCCACTCCGGACTGCTCTCAGCCCACGCCGTGAGGTGATCGCGCCGCCCCAGGCGCCTGAGCTCGTCGATCAGGATCCCGCGCACGAACGGATCCTCGGCGTGGATCATCGGAAACACCGGCCGTCCGGCGGCGTTGATCGAGCGGCAGGCCTCGTAGAAAAAGGCCGGGCTGATGCCCTCTTTGCTCATGCCAAAGCCCTCGGCCTGCGCGCCCGCGTAGCCGGTGAAGAATTTGTAGGAGACGCCGCCCTGGCTTGCGACCGCGGGAATCTGCTTGACCTGATCGAGCGTGTTGACCACGCAGGTGACCTTGAAGTCGCACCAGCTGCGCGACTCGCCGCACTTGATCGCGCGCGCGAAAAGTTCGGGCAGCGGCTCGCGGCCGATCAGCGTCGTGGTGGCAATCGTGGTGACGCCGCCGACCAGGCACTCGCGGGTATCGAACTCGAAATCCGTGGCCATCGCGTCGTCGCTGAAGGTGTCGCCGCTGAGGCCCAGGTGCACGTGAGGATCGAACAGCCCCGGCATCACGATCTTGCCCCTAAGGTCGATTTCGCGCCGAGCGCTGCCGAGCATCTCCTCGGTTCCGACCCCCACGATCCGCTCACCGGCAATCGCCAAGCCGCCCCGGATCGCGCCACTGGGAGTGACTACCAGGCCATTTTTGAGAAGCAGATCACTAGACATATCAAAGCTCCGTTGGCTATGAAGCTTTCGACACCATTCCGCGTCCGGCGCCGGCAACCCAACTGCAGGCTCGTGCCGCCGTCTCCACAACGCATCGCGCGAGATTCACCCAGCGGGCCTGCGATGGGTCGACTCTAGAGCGCCCGCGTTGGAGGAAACTGCTCGGCCTTCGATTTTCTGGATTCAAGCAAAGCTGTATGCAATTTACAAATGGCGCTCAGGCGGCGGCGTGAGATACTCGCACCGTTTTGGAGGTCTAGATGGCGTACAGACTCGGCGTTGACGTGGGTGGGACTTTCACCGACCTGCTGCTAATCAACGAAGACACTGGCGAAACTTTCCGCGCCAAGGTACCTACGACTCCGGCCAACCAGGCCGCGGCCGTGCTGGACGGAATCGAACGCGTCTGTGCGAGCGCGGGGATCAAGCCGTCGGCGCTCACCGAGTTGATGCATGGTACGACCGTCACCACCAATGCAGTGTTGGAAGGGAAAGGCGCGCGCGTCGGGCTGATCACGACCGAAGGCTATCGCCAAATTCTTCAGGTAGCGCGTTCCTACGTGCCCGGCGGTCTTGCGGGATGGATAATCTGGCCCAAGCCCGAGCCGCTCGCGGCGCTCGATGACACGGTGGAAGTCAGCGAGCGGATCGGCGCGCGCGGCGAGATCGTGCGCGAGCTGGACGAAACGAGCGCGCGCGAGGCGCTCGGAAAGCTCAAGCGGCGCGCGGTCGAGGCGATCACCGTATCGTTGATAAATGCCTACGCGAACCCGGTGCACGAGCGGCGCATCCGCGAGCTTGCCAAAGAGGAAGCGTCCGAACTTCCGGTCTCGCTCTCCAGCGAGATTCTGCCCGAGATGCGCGAGTACGAGCGCACCATCACCACGGTTGCCAACTCTTACGTGCGGCCGACGGTGGCGCGTTACCTTTCAAGTCTGAGAAGCGAGCTCAAATCGCGCGGGGTCGGCGCGCTGCTCAAACTGCTGCGCTCCGACGGCGGATTGATGTCGTTCGAGGCGGCCGAGGAAGCGCCGGTGAACATGCTGCTCAGCGGGCCGGCGGGCGGCGTCGCGGGGGCGCTGTGGGTCGCCCGGCAGGCCGGTTTCGACAACGTACTCACGCTCGATATGGGTGGCACCTCGACCGACGTCTGTCTCATCGAACACGGAGAGCCGCGCGTGCGGCGCGAAACTATGGTCGGCAATGTCGCGGTGCGGGTCTCATCGCTCGATGTCCGCTCGGTGGGCGCCGGCGGCGGGTCGATCGCCAAGGTGCCCGCGCTGACGCGCGCGTTGCGAGTCGGACCCGAGAGCGCCGGCGCGGAACCCGGTCCCGCGGCCTACGGCCGCGGCGGCGCGCAGCCGACGGTTACCGACGCCAACGTGGTGCTCGGCTATCTGCCGGCCGATTTGCTCGGCGGCGAGATGAAGCTCGATCGCAAAGCGGCGCAAAGCGCGGTCGAAAAGATCGCCTCCGCGCTCGGCATTGGGCTGATGGAAGCGGCGGCGGGAATAATCGACGTCGTCAACGAACACATGTTCGGCGCGCTGCGCCTGGTCTCGGTCGAGCAGGGCTACGATCCGCGCGGCTTCGCGCTGGTGGCCTTCGGCGGCGCGGGCCCGCTGCATGCCAACGCGCTCGGCGCTCTGCTCGGATGCTGGCCGGTGATCATACCGCCGAGTCCGGGCGTGCTCTGCGCTTACGGCGACGCGACTACGCGGCTTCGCAACGAGGCCGCCTGCACTTACATCCGGCGCTTCTCCGACACCTCCTGGAGCGACGTCGCGGAAACCCTTGGCGCACTGGGCGAAAGCGCCGGCGCGATGCTCGACGCGGAAGGCCTGCCGCGCGCCGCCCGCTCGACCGTGTACCAGGCCGACGTTCGTTATCACGGCCAGGGCTTCGAAGTTCCGGTCGCGGTGGACGCGGACGGCTTCCGGCAGGGCGGCGGGATCGAGGCTCTGCGCAACACGTTCGACGAAATCCATCGCCGCCTGTTTACCTTCAACCTCGACGTGGAACACGAGTTCGTAAACTTGCGCGCGATCGTGCAGGAGCATCGCCGCGAGTTAAAACCAGCCCGCCTGGCCGACGGCGGGCCCAAGCCCGACGCCGCGCTCAGGGGCGAGACCCCGATCTGGGCGCACGGGCGCTCGCTCGGCGCGAAACTCTACGATCGCGCGAAGCTGCTCGCACACAATGTGATCGAAGGACCGGCAATAGTCGCGGAGATGGACAGCACCACGCTCATGCTGCCCGGACATCTTGGCGAAGTGGACGGGTTTGGAAATATCCTGATCCGCCCGCGGCAATAGAATCGCGCGACGCAAAGCCTGACACGCTCGCCGGCGTTCAGCATGAAGGAGATGCTAAAAAATGGCAAAAACCCGGATCATCGAGCGCAACCACGAACCGTTTCGGCCGCTCGAAGTCGACACGGTGACCCTGGACATCATCGAAAGCGCGCTGCGCAACGCGCGCTACGAGATGGACGCGGTGCTGTTCCGCACCGCGATGTCTCCCGGGATCCGCGAGCAGCACGACGAGTTTCCCATGATCGCCGAGCGCAAGGGCCGCATGGTGGTCGGGCAGTTCGGCTCGTTCATCGGCGGCTTCCTCGACGCGTACGAGGGCACGATCGAGGAGGGCGACATCTTTCTCACCTCGGATCCATACAAGTGCGACGGCGCGATTAGCCACTCGGCCGACTGGTTGGTCCTGCTGCCGATTTACTATCGCGACGGCCGCCTGGTCGGATGGGCCGCGATGCTCGGCCACATGTCCGACGTCGGCGGCAAAGTGCCGGGAAGCCTGCCCACCGACGCCACCAGCATCTTCGAGGAAGGGATGCTTGCGCCGCCGATCAAAATCTATCGCGGCGGCGCGTTGCAGGAGGATCTGATCGCACTGGTGCTCAATCAGGTCCGGATGCCGCACTGGAATCGCAGCGACTTGAATGCGATCGTCGCGGCCTGCCGCACCGCAGAACGCCGCGTGATCGAGATGTGCGATCGCTTCGGGGTCGACCGCTTCGTCTCCGCCCTGGAAGCCTCGCTCGAAAGAAACCGGCGCGCGATGGCCGAGTTGATCAAGCGCTCAATCCCCGAAGAGGAGATGGTGTTCGAGGACTACGTCTGCGACGACGGACGCGGCTATGGTCCCTACAAATTGCGCTGCTCGATGAAGCGCGTGGGCGAACGGGTGAGGCTCGATTGGAGCGGGACCGATCCCCAATCCGAGGGCTCGATAAACTTTTACCTGAACGAGAATATGTTACGGATGTTTTTCGGTATCTACATGATAATGATTTTCGACCCGCAGATTCTATACAACGACGGCTTCTATGACCTGGTCGATGTGCACATTCCCGCGGGCTCGCTACTGAAGCCGCGTTTTCCGGCGGCGCTTTCGTGCCGCACGCATGCGCTCGGCCGCATCTTCGACGTGCTGAGCGGTCTGTTGGGCCAGCGTCACCCGGAGTTTCTATGCGCGGCCGGCTTCTCCTCGTCGCCGCACCTGATGTACTCCGGTTTCAATGCGCGCGGCGAATGGTATCAGCTCTACCAAATCGGCTTCGGCGGAATTCCCGGACGGCCGGTGGGCGATGGTCCGGACGGTCATTCGATGTGGCCTTCGTTCACCAACGTGCCCAACGAGTTTCTCGAGGCCTACTTTCCACTGCGGATCGAACGTTACGAGACCGTGGCCGATAGCGGCGGTCCCGGTTTGCATCGCGGCGGCAACGGCATCGAGATCGTCTATCGTTTTCTCGAACCCGGTGAGATTTCGATCCACGACGATCGCTGGCTCACCTATCCATGGGGCGTAAACGGCGGACTGCCCGGCGCACGAAGCCGTAAATTGATCGTTCGCTCCGACGGCGCGACCGAGGTGCTGAGCTCCAAGTGCGACCACGTGAAGGTCTACGCCGGCGACCTGCTGCACTACATCACGTGGGGCGGAGGAGGATGGGGCGATCCGTTCAAGCGCGACTCCGCGCTGGTGGCCGCCGAGGCCGCCCGCGGCTTGATGACCGCCGCCGGCGCGCGCCGCTACGGAGTCGTGCTCGGGCCGGATTCAGCCGTGGACGAGGCGGCGACGCGCAAGCTGCGCGAGACGATGGCGGCCGCGCGCGGCGCAGTGCGGGTCTTTGATTTCGGCCCGCCGCTGGAGGAACTCAAGCGCGACTGCGAGCGCGAAACCGGACTTCCGGCACCCGCCTGGCCGCGCTTTGCCCGCGCCGCCGAGCAGCCGCGCTAATTAGCCATTGTCCTTCAGCGGCTCTTTCGCTGCGGCTTTCACGTAACATGCATGATGGATTAAGCAATCGACAAGGAAACGTATGTCCGATCCGATAGTAAAATATAACAATCCAAACGATCTCCCCAAACCGCTGGGCGCCTATAGCCATATTGCCAGAGTCGAAGCTTCCGAATTGCTATTCATCGCTGGCCAGCTCGCGGTCAACGAAGCCGGGGAACTGGTGGGCAAAGGCGACTTCGCGGCCCAGATGCACCAGGTCTTCGTCAACCTTGGGCGAGCACTGGAAAGCGAAGGGCTCGGCTTCGCCAGCGTCACCAAGTTCACCACCTACCTCGTGCACTCGCAGGACGTCGAAGGCTTCATGGCGGTTCGCAAGGAACTCTTCGCCAGGATCTATCCGGGCGGCCAGTATCCGCCCAACACGTTGCTGATAGTGGATCGGCTGGTCGGTGAGCAGTTTCTGATCGAGGTCGAAGCAATCGCGGCGGTCGCTTGAAGTTCGAAGGTTTGCGGATCGGTGTGGAGGCTGCGATGGACTTCGTCAGAAAATCTCAAAGTATTCGCGCTGCTCCCACTCCGTGACCTCGAGTTCGAAGCGCGCGACCTCGGCTTCCTTGATCAGCGAATAGTAATCGATGAACGTGCCGCCGAGTCCGGCGCGTAAGCACTCATCTTTGCGCAGCGCCGCGATCGCTTCGGTGAGCGAGTGCGGCAGCATTGGCGCCGTCGCCTCATACGGCGCGTCCGTCGGCGGCCCCGGATCGAGTTGGCGTGCGATCCCGTCGAGGCCCGAAAGCACCTGTGACGCCATATAAAGGTACGGATTCGCGGCCGGCTCACCCACCCGGTTCTCAAGCCGCGTCGCGGCATCTCCCGGCCCTCCGAGAGCGCGGACCATTACGTTGCGATGGTCGTGTCCCCATACCGCGCGGTCGGGCGCGAGCGCATGCCTGCCGAAGCGCCGATAGCCATTGATGGTCGGCGTCGCCAGTGCGGCCGCGCCCGGCGCATGCTCGAGCAGCCCACCCAGGTAGTGCCGTCCCGCCGGCGACAACACTCCACTGCCGGCGGCCGGAACGAACGCGTTGGCGCCGGTGCGTTTGTCGCGCAGCGACTGATGCATGTGCCAGCCGCTGGAGAACACGTTAGGAATTCGCGGCCGGCACATGAAGCTCGCAAGATAGCCGTGACGGCGGCAGACCTGCTTCATCGCGCTGCGCGCCAGCATCATCATGTCAGCCGGTTCGAGCCCTTGGCGCGGCTGGAACGTGAACTCGCACTGGCTCGGACCGTATTCGACCTCAAGCGTGCGCAACGGCAGACCAAGCCCAACGATATTGCGGCGCAGAATTTCAAGGACGGGATCGAGCTGGTCGTAACGCAACTCCGTCAAATGCTGATAGCCCTGCGTGAGGAGACTGACCTCGGGTGGTGGCCCGGGTTGGCCGGCATCGTCGAGCGCAAGCCGCGGGTTTTCAAGTTTGAAAATATGGAATTCCACTTCAAGGCCCGCTACGTAGTCGAAGCCCGCTTCGCTCAGCCGCTCCAGCGCGCGCCGGTACAGATAACGCGTCGAGATCGGAACCGGCTGACCGCGGGTGAAATACAGATCGCACAGCAGCCATCCCGTGCCCATAGCCCACGGCAGGACATGGAACGTGGCCGGATCGGGAACAATGACTACGTCGGCGGCGGCTTCCATGTCGCGTTGGCTGAAGCCGGCGCCGCTCAGCGACAAAACGGAAGGCACTGTGCGATGCGCAGTGTCCTTCGCCAGCAGTGTCATCGGAAAGGTGCTGCCCTCGCGCATCATCCGCGGCAGTTCGCCGGCAACCACCGTTTTGCCGCGCAACACCCCATGCTGGTCGGCGAAGGAGAGCCGCACGACGTCGAGCTTGTGCGACTCGACGAGCTTCTCGACCTCGTTCGCGGTTTTCGACCGCTCGTCGGTCCACAAACCATGACGTTCGACGAAACTCATCGCGCTCCGCACCTTCGCATGCGCCATTGCCTATTCAGAGCATCGCCCCGGCCGGCGCGTCATTCGGCCAGGTGTATTGCCGCCCACGCCGAGCCCTTTCGGCGCCGCGCGTCGAATTCCCGCCAGTACGCGTCGAGTGCGCGGCTGTCGGCGATCCCGTCGAGCGTGACCGGACCACGGATGCGCTCCGCGGCGGCCTCATCCAGAACCATCAGCGGCCGCTTGCCCTTGGCGGCCTGTTCGATCGCATCGATGAGAATCCGCCGATAGGCCGCGATAGCTTTGTCCGACGCGCCGAGATGCTCCCGCGTGCGGTCCTGGATTGGCCCTTGTGACTCGACCGCCCACTGGTCGTGCACGTTTATATCGTCGCCCATACCGGTGTAGGTCTTGTGCAACTGCTCGGCCGCGTCGAATCCATAGTCGTTCGCGGCGTTGAGCCGTGGCTTATAGTCCGGGAGCGTGTACAGTTCAAGCCGATGACGGCGCATCGTTTCTTTGTCCACTGGACCGCCGAAGCTGGTAAAAATCGCGTACCAGTAGCAACTCACGTCGTCGATCGGCACCTGCCATTGCGTAACTGTCATCTCAGAGCTCAAGGGAATGACGAATGCGTTGGGAAATAGCAAGTTCGTGACGCGGATGTGAGTTCGCGAATCGTCGAGCACACGCAGCGTAATGATCCGAAAACCATAGTCCGTGTATTCAGTGTCAATCTGCGGGCTCGGATGCTCCCGCATGATTTTCGTCATCGGCAACGTTGAGTCCGCCGAGGTACTGCGAAACTGTATTCCATAGTTTCCCGCCGGATCGTGGTCCTCGAAAAAACGATGCAGGAACGAAGCGTGGGCGGGATCGATGCCTACTTCGAGCGTCTGGAGCCAGTTGCACGCGACATGTCCCTTGAAAGCGAAGGTGTAAGAGTCGGGCGCGATGAAACAATCGAAGTGCGCAAACGCGGGCGGCTCGCCGGGTCCGAGATAGGCGAACAGGATGCCGTTACGTTCGCGAACCGGATAAGCATTGTGCCGAATTTTGGTGTAAAGCTTGCTCCCTTCCGGTTCCGCCGGCGTGTCGAGACATTTGCCGCCGATGTCAAACAGCCATCCGTGGAACGCACAGCGCAGCCCACCGTTTTCGAGCCGTCCGAAGGCCAGATCCGCGCCGCGATGCGGACAGGCGCGGTCGACGAGTCCGTAGCGTCCTTGCTCGTCGCGAAACAGCACCAGGTGCTGACCGAGAAGCTGGATCGCTTTGACCGGCCGCTCCGCCGGCAGCTCTTCAAGCAGCGCGGCCGGCTGCCAGTAAAGCCGCATCAGCTTTCCGGCCGGCGTCTGTGGCCCGGTATGCGTGATCAGCTCATTGCGCTGTGCGTTCATCATGATGCGATGCCCCGGCAGGACCGCGCGATCGCAGTTCCTCGTCCGCTCGGCCAACTGAGGCCGAGTTTATCAAGCCCGCTATGGAGCTTACAAACCTGCTTGCCGATAGCCAACCACTCCTTCAGAGCTTCGGGATCACGTCGCTTGCCAGTAGTTCCAGATGCTCCATCTCATCGAAAACCGGATTCAACATTAGATGTCGCGCACCGGCGCGAACGATCTCTCCCAGCTTGTCTATACATTCGGCGCGACTGCCCCAGATAGAAACGCGCGGAGCCATATCTGCGTTCTTGTAGCGCATGCCAAACCAATCGCGCAGTCTGCGCTCCGCACGTGCGCGATCGTTGTCGACGGCGATGTAGACCCGCTTGGAGATCGGAAATTCTTTCGGGTCGCGCTTCGTTTCGCCCAGAAAACGCCGTAACAGCTCGACGTGCTTGACGAAATCGGCCGAGGAAGACGACCCGGCACCCATCCAGCCGTCGCCCAGGCGCGCCGCGCGCTTGAGGGCCACGGCCTCACGAGCGCCAAACCACAACGGAGGATGCGGCTTGTGCGCCGGCTTCGGCTCCATCGCAACGTTTTCAAACCGCCAGTATTCGCCGTTCATCGTCGCGCGGGGCTGCGTCCATAGCGCCTTCATGACCTCAAGGCTTTCAACGAAGCGCCGTCCGCGGTGTTCGCTGGAGACACCGAAAACCGCCTCAGGCACGTGCGGACCACCGACCCCGACACCGACGATTAGCCGTCCGTTACTCAGTTGATCGAGCGAGGACAGGCTTTTAGCCAGTTGAACGGGATTGCGGATCACGGTTATCAGCACCGATGTGCCCAAGTAAGGTTTCGTCGTAAGGGCGGCCGCGTATGTGAGTAGTGTGACCGGCTCGAGGATCGGAGCATCGCCGATTATCTGTTCCTGGACCCACAGGTCCTCGTAGCCGAGCGCTTCTGCTCGTGGAATGAACTGGCGGACGAGGCCCGCATCGATCGAGGGGTTCGCGAAGTCTTGTGGGATTGCGATGCCGCAAGGAGTATTGCCGGTTGCCATACAACACCTTCCTTTAGTTCATCGTACGAAATAGCCAGCGAGGAGCTTGGAGAGCACGCGGCGCGGTAGTTCTTCGACCGCACCCTGCGTCAACCTCCCGAGCTGGAACGGTCCATATGCGGTACGGATCAGCCGAGTCACCTGCAACCCCACTGGTTCGAGGAGCTTTTTGATTTCGCGATTTTTCCCTTCGCGAAGCGTCATGGTAAGCCAGCAGTTGCTGCCCTGGCGGCTGTCGAGCGAAGTTTGAACCGGGCGATAGCGGACACCATCGACGGTGACGCCTTCGGCCAATTTGCCGATCGCCCTCTCATCCGCGTCGCCATGGGCCCGGATTCGGTAAGTGCGGGAAATCCCCTGCACCGGGTGTTCGAGATAGCGCGCCAGTTCGCCGTCATTGGTCAGGAGCAAAAGCCCCTCGGTGTTGATATCGAGGCGTCCGACCGAAATCAAACGCGGCAGCGTTTTGGGCAACGCGGCGAAGACGGTCGGGCGCCCCTGGGGATCGCGCGCCGTCGTCACCAGTCCGGCGGGTTTGTGATAGCGCCAGATTCTCGATTGCTCAAGGCCCGCGATGACTTTGCCATCGACCGCGAGCGCGTCGTCCGTGCCGACCAGTGTCGCGGGATGGGTCACAACGATGCCGTTGAGCGCCACGCGTCGCGCTTCGATCAGCCGTTCGGATTCGCGGCGCGAGGCAACCCCGGCGCGGGACAGAAACTTGGCGATTCTTTCCTTGCCCACGCGATCCTTCGTTTTGTACGATCTCTCCGCGGTGACGGTCACACGTAATCGGTAGGATCGCGAACGCCTGCCTTTTCAAAGGCGACCTGCCGCTCTCTGCACTTGTTGCATTGACCGCAATGTCTTCGACCGCGCGGAGCCATGCAGGTCAGGGTCGATTCAAGCGATAGATGTTTGAACCTCCGGATGATCTCCCACTTGCGCAGCTCCCGGAACACCGCCTTCACCTCGATGGGATGATTCAGCCCGCTGCCTAGCGCGGATGCGAAGTCGTTGAAAAACTTCGGCGTCGCGTCGGGAAAGGGATTTCCGGCCAGCGAGCCGATCGCGATTCGCGACACCTCGTGCGTGCTGCACCAGACCGCGGCGAGACCGATTAAGAGGATGTTCCTGCCGGGGAGATAAACGGAGCTATCCGATTCTTCCGCTCCCGGCACCGAGTCGCCGGAGACGCTCCAGTGGCCGCCGTACATCGTCTCGATCGGCGCCGATAACGTGGTGACCGGCTTGATCCGCGGAGAATTCAAAACGCGCAAAAAAGCCTCGAGCGCCTCACGCTCCATCTCCTCCCACGCAAGTCCGCATCGCACATAGATGGGATAGACCTCTGCGGTCTTAGCCTCCTCCGCAAGCAACACGGAGCTATCCAGGCCACCACTCGCTAAAACTGCGATTCTGTCCAAACTGTTTCTCCCCATCGATGACTCGATCTAATATAGCGCGGATTCGTCGCAATTCGAGGCACCCTCATGGCAACGGAACAAAACGCCTGGTACGTGAATTTCTTTGGCGAAGACTATCTTAACATCTATCGTCATACGCTTAACGCCGAGCGGACCGAAAAAGAGGTCGCCTTCGCCGAGCGAAAACTCGCCCTGGACGCAGGCGCGCGCGTGCTCGACCTCTGTTGTGGCCCAGGCCGCCACAGCGCGCTCCTGGCAAAGCGGGGCTACAAGGTAACCGGCCTTGACTTGAGCGAGTCTTATCTCGACCTCGCACGGCGCGCCGCCTTCGACTCCAAGGTTGAATTCGACACCGTGTCGGCCGACATGCGGCAGATCCCGTTCAATAACCACTTCGACGCCGCGATCAACATGTATTCTTCTTTCGGCTATCTCGAATCGGAAACCGAGGATCTCAAGGTACTCGAGTCGATCTCACGATCTCTCAAGCGTGGAGGGCGGCTGTTGCTGGACATGCTGAATCGCGAATGGGCCGTCGCAAATTACATTCAAAATGACTGGCACGCCGAGGCTGACGGGACCTTATATGTAGAGCATCGAGCGCTCGATCTCCTGTCGAGCCGCATGCGAGTGCGCTTTGTCATCGTGGCCCCAAATGGAGGCCGCCATGATTCGATCGGCCACGATATCCGGCTTTACACTCTAACCGAGATGACGCGGCTCCTTGAGCGCGTCGGATTTCACAGCATCGAGGCGTTCGGAGGCTTCGATGGCGAGTCGTACGGGATCGAAACACGCCGCATGATAATCTGTGCGCATAAAGGCCCGTAGTGTTTCAAACCACATGACAAGGACCGATACAAGTATTTGTGTAGTCAAAGCCGGCTGGACCGCGATACTCATTGTATTTGTTTCAATTGCTCTGGGAGCTTGCACCTCGCCACGCAAGAACGCGGCCGATTCTTCCAGGTTCCGTGTCGCGCTGCTGACTCCCGGACCGGTCAGCGACGCCGGCTGGAATGCCGCGGCTTTCGATGGATTGCAGCTCATAAAAGATAAGCTCGGCGCGGAAACCGCGCTGGTGCAGACCAGATCGCCCGCCGATTTTGAGGACGGATTTCGCGACTTTGCCGCGCGCGGGTTCAACCTGATTTTCGCACATGGTTACGAATACACGGATTCCGCGATTAGTGTGGCGCGAGATTTTCCCAACGTTTATTTTGTAGTCAGTTCCGGAAGCCAATCGTCGCGCAACGTGGCTTCGCTGACCTTCAAATTCGATCAGGCGGCCTACGCTGAAGGTGTGCTCGCTGGCGGCGTCACGAAAACCGGAGTCGTCGGAGCGATAGGAGGTATCGAGCTGCCCTCGATCCGGCAGACCTTTGAGGGTTTCAAGCGCGGCTTCATATCGGTGCGGCCGAAAGGACGGATGCTGGTCAGCTATATCGGCAAGTTCGATGACGTGGGGGCCGCAAAGGAGGCGGCTTTGGCGCAGATCAGCCAGGGCGCAGACCTTATTGTGCACGATGCTGACGCGGCCGGATTGGGCGTTTTTCAGGCCGCCGCGCAGGCGCACATCCTGGCGTTTGGTGCGATTCGAGATCAGAACGACGTGGTGCCTGGCGTGGTCCTTGCCAGCGCCATCACCTCAACCGCGCAGGCTTTTCTCAGAATTGCGACCGAGGTCAAAAATAATCAGTTTCATCCGGCGATGCTCGAGTTCGGAATGGAGGACGGCATGGTTAAGGTGGTGCTGAATCCGAAGCTTGAGTCGCGCATCCCGCATGCGGCGATGACGCGATTCCTCGCCGCCGAGCGGGATTTCGATCATGGAAAGAATTGAAACGAATGAGTGTTTGCACGCGCTTGTTCCCAACGGCCCGCTAAGTCAGCAGCTTCGGCGTGAGCAAGCTTAGCGCGAGATGGAGACGGGCGCTTCCGTACTTCGGGACGCTGCTTATCTTTGGCCTGATTTTCTGGCGCATCCCGATTGCCAAGGTCGGTGCGGCGCTGGAGCAGGCGCCGATAGTGAAATTTTTCGGCGTATTCCTCCCGTTCTGCGCGTTCTACTGGCTCGTCGATTCTCTGTGCCTGACCTGGGTCGTTTGCCGTTTCAACGCGGCCCTCCGATTGCGCGACATCATGCCGATTCGCGCCAGCATGTACCTGCTAGCCCTGATAAACAGCAATCTCGGGCAGGGCGGCGTCGCCTGGTACCTGCATCGAAAAACGGGAGTCCCGTTTCTGGAGATGCTGGGCTCGATCCTGTTCATCGCACTGATGGAGGTATATCAACTCTTTTTTTTCTCGACCCTGGGCGTGATCTTCTATCATCCAAACGCGCCCGCTCAATTTGCGATCGTTCGCGTCCTCCGAATTGCCTACATTGCGGCATGGCTTCTACTGGCCGCGGCCATTGCCTTTTTCGCCCAGGCGCGGCGCAGCAACCGCCTCCGCGCGTGGATTGTCGGTAGCAGGCTTGGTGCGATCGCCGGAACGTTTCTGGCGGCGCATCCCTTGGACTATGCGATCGTGCTCGGAATCAAGGCGCCCGGCTTTATGCTGTCGGTGCTGGCGCAATACTGGGCGCTCGCGCTGTTTGGCATAGCGATTCCGTTCGTCAAGCTGATGCTGTTTCTGCCATTGGTATTTCTGGCGGCGGCGCTACCGATCTCGGTTGCCCATCTGGGCACCAGCCAGGCGGCATGGCTGCTGTTCTTTTCCGGTAGCGCGCCAAACGCGAAGATTCTTGCTTACAGTCTCGCTGCACACTTCACCTTCATGCTCTGCAACGGATTGATTGGACTATTCTATTTGCCGCGCGCTAGCCGTGAATTGACCGCGCTCGATGCGACGGCGCCTGGCGATAAGTAGCGACGTACCCGAGCATCCGTTCAAAGATTGCGGCGAAATAGAAAATGGCTAACAGCGGCGAGGCTTCGCGAGCCACGATACCGGGCCATCGCGCGTCGGCTCCGAACGCCAATAGAAGAACCAGCGCGAAATTGACGATACCTCCCAAATGTCCGAGCCGGCTCCTCACCGGAGTCGGAGAACCGCTAATTACTATGGAGTCGATTGCATACTGAGCAAACGAAACGCCGATCAGGGCGGGTATGTAGGTGGGAATAGCTCCGACCTGGGCTTCGCAGATGAGAGCGGTAAGAACGAAAGCGATGTCGGCCACACTGTCGAGCCATCGTCCGAACTGATCGACGGAAGGCGTCAGGCGGGCGACGCGGCCGTCGACGAAATCGGAAACCGCAGCGGCGAGCGCAATCGGGCCGAGCACTTCGGAGCGCCGAGCGCCGTAGACAAACGCAGCCAGCCACATTGCGCCCAGCACGAAGCGCGACGCACTTAGCAGATTCGCTGCGCGGCGCGCCGACTGGAATGTCATGTCCGTCGGGTTATTTGTGCTCGCCGTCGATACTCGGAGCGGGCGTGCCGGGCTGCGAAGTGAAACTCTGAGGCAGGTCGCGTACCGGGGTGATCACGATGGAGAGAATTCCGCCCTTGTCGAACATTTGCTGGTTCGGTTTGTGGAACCCGAAACGCGCCATCAGGTATTTCTTCGGATAGTCTTCGATGATCTGGCGCTCGACAGCCGGGTCGCTGCTGATTTCCGCCTTGCCGATAAACGCCGGGCCATGCTTCCTGCCTATCCAGACGATCACGGGGCTGCCGCGACGAATGCGCTTTGCCTTCCAGGTTGTGGGCTGGGTCTGGATAAGCACGAGATGGTTTGGCGATACCGTGAACCAGACCGGCGCCGCCGTGCTCTGATTACCGTCTTTGCGGATCGTGGCTATATATAGAATGCCGGCGGTGGAAAGTGCGTCGAGGTCGCGCTGCGAGACCTGAGCGCTTGTTTGTCTGCCGTCCGAGCCCGACTGCGCGGAAGCGGTCGTCGCCATGCCGGGCGTCATCGCCAGACCGCCGAGTGCGACCGCGCCCCATGCGATTACCTCCCGTCGTGTGAGCGCGTGAGCGATAGCTCCCGCCGGGTTGCGGCTGTAGCCAATGGAGGTTCGATTCACGGTTATTCCTTGGGCAGCGTCGGCGGATCTCGGCATGGGGCGTCTAATTTGCCTCCAGGCTGGGATCGTCCATCGAGACGCATCGCGCGGCCTTCACTTGTTCGACATCGGCCGGCTGTCCCTGCTTGAGTGCGAGCGCATTGAGAGTGGTCCGAAGCCTGTCGCATTTGTCTTGCGAGCCCGCGCCTTCCTCGATCTTCCATTTCGAAACGGGAGCCGTGGCGTCGTAGTGACCATTGGACCGCAGGGGCGGAGTGATCAGGAACCAACCTGCTTCCGCGCTAGCACTCGAACCGGAAGAAATTGTGACCGACGAGAGGAGTTTGATCGCATGTTGCTTTTCAGGCGGAGGCAAGTTGTCGGTCGGGCCCATCGGCGCATACGTCGCCTCGAGTTCCCATTGCCCGATGAAGGCGATTCGCTGCAAGAGATAGCGCTCGCCAGTCTGCCCGGCGCATCCGAAACCTCGCAGCTCGAAAATCAGTTCTCCGGCGCTCTTACTAATCGGCTTGGCGCCGATCTTCTGGCACTGCTGCTTCGCAGTCTGAACGATCGCATCGAGGATTGCCTGCGGCGAATCGAAGGTTGGCTTGGGCCTTTGGGCGAGCACCAGGCGCACTTTCGCGGTCGCGGGCGCCTCGCCCTTAGGCACAAAAACCTTGACCGTGCCGCGATCGGCGTGCTGCTCGCGAACGACCTGCCAGTCCTCCCATCCAATCCCTTGCGGCACCGTCAACTGATCACTCGGCGCTGTTGCTGCGTTGCCAACCGGTGCGGCGGCGCTCGTTGCGGGCCGGATAGATAGCAAGATGCAGGCCAAAAAGGCGAGTCTGAACAGGAGTTCGACCGCGACCCCTATCGATCCACGAAGTCGCAAAGCGGCGCGGAAAGAGTCTGTGTGCGATGCGCTAACTCCCATTCACGTTCACCCGCGTGAAATACGTCTGTTGTTCCAGATGCGGATGATAGGTGATCGAGCAATCCTTTCCCAGACGAGCCGCGGCTTCCCGCAGGGCCGCGTCGATCGTGGAAAACGGCTCGAAGCCCATGCGGCGCGCCACTGCTTCATTCTCCTTCGGCACACCGGCGGCGAACACCGAGCTCAAATGATTCAGCGCGTACATTCCCTGTCCATACAGAATGCACGGATGCGCGCCATGAAATGCGAAGCCAGTGCGGTACTTGTGCACGAATTCCGGTCGATGAGCATATTCCTCGGAATACGTATCCCATACTTCCACCGGGTCCTTCGTTGCCGGTAGGACTTCATCATATAGTGCCTGGTATGAGGGATGGTTGAGCAGGCTGAATTTGGGCTCGAACGGATTGGCAACGATGAAAATTCCGCCTTTCCGCACCAGCGGGTTCTCATGATACGCGTTGAACAATCCCGAGAGCGCCTTGTTGCGACAATGGATAGGATTGAAAACCGACAGGCGTGAGTAGCTGTCGCCGTCGGCCATTCCGATCAGCAGGACGTCGGTCTGCCCCTTCACGTCGGTCACCAGCTCGGACAGCAGCATGTCGAGGTGCATCTCGCGCACCGGCGTGATCAGGCCGGCGTCGATCGCGGCGAATTTCTGCGGCTTGCTGGTGGTCAGTATCCCCTCGATCTTCATGATTGGCGGATGCCCCCGCCGCGCCAACTCGGCATCGACCAGTTCTCCCATCTCGTTCAACAACTTATGGAACGAACTGTTCTTCGGGTCCTGCACCGAGTGACCCGAGGCGAAAGGCCAGGGGCGGTGATGATAGCGAATCGATTCCCAGTTGCTCATGCCCACCAGGATCGATTTCCAGCCGCCCTGGAAGAACCCTTGCGGCGTGGACATGAAGATGAACAGATCGGACTCGACGACCGCGCGATGGACCATCACCTCCATGCCGCGTTTGGTTATACCCAGATTGACGAACTGACTAATATCGGTCGCGTCGATGCACGACAGCCGTCCGCCCAGAGTATAGGGCAGCCGGGGCCCAAGGATGTGAGTCATTTCCTTGCGCGTCCACATGCGGTGCAAGGCGTTAGCAACTTTGATCTGAATATCTTCGGGCCGCACACCGCATTGTTGGAGCAATTCCAACAGGATCGGCAGGCCGAGAATGCGCAAGTCCTGATCTTCCGGATGATAGTGGACGGCGCGCCCGTCCTGGATTCCGATCGTGACTTTGGCGCCTTTCTGGACCAGTTTCTGCAGCGCCGGCATGCCCACAGGATCGGCCAGCGCCTGGCGGAACTTTGCCGCCGCGTCGGGCAGTGGCGTGGCCGAGGCCGGCGGACCAGGCGCGATCCGAGTGCGTTCCCGTGGCAAGCGGGCGGGAACCTTGGTGGTGCCACAGTTCACCATGAAATCCTGGGTCTGCGCCATCGTAATGCCCCTCTCTGCCTCTGATTATGCGACGTCGGCAGGTTGCCCGAGATCGAGAACCTCCGACGCCATCGTTTATCCTGTCCTCACGGTTCGTAGAGGTCGTGCCGTGCGCGGCACGGGCGCGCGCCTTCCGTTGACGCGCGTACGGTTGCATAGAGCGGCGCGAAATTTCAAGGATTCTCGGCCATCCCCAATCTCCCCTAATCTTCGGCGCAGGCTCGCTTTTTCTGCCGCTTTGAGCGATACCGGCAGTTCGCGATGTCTTCAATGAGCACTCAAAAACCGGTGCGCGCCGTGCTGAAGAAAGCAGCGCCGGCGACGGTAGTGACAGTAATAGGTCTTATAGGGCGAGTTTAAGAAACTGTAGGACACTCGCACGTCTTATGAACTATCGCCGGCTGAGCCCCGGGCTGAACCCCCTATTCGCGTGAGCTGACGCCGTCGAGGCTGCGGACAACAAGGACCCGGAGCGCGTTGCTTCACATTGACATTTTAGCCAGATAGGGTTTCGAACACCGCAAGAGAGCTGATGGCGGGCGGCGACACTAAATTCAGGGAGCTGAGCCGCCACGTCTTGAAAGGAGTCCCGGGCGAGTGGAGCCTCTATGCGGTCGAACGATCCGAATAGCGCCCAACCAGGTTCGGGCTAGTCGCTGACGAAGCTAGGATTTGGCTTGAATGTCCGCGAGCACCGGCATCAGATATTTTTTGAATTGAACCGGATCCTCGGCCATCGGAAAGTGGCCCATCCCTTCCATCAGTGTGTAGCTCGCGCCTGGCACCGCATCCGCCAGGGCTTTTGCCGCCGCCGGATATGCCGACCAATCGTAATCGCCACTGAGTACGTAGAGCGCGCATTTGCGCGTATCGATATTCTTCGCGGTCTGCCGCAAATCGTGCTCGAAGGAGTAGTAATACAGGTCGCCCTTGAAGACCGGCGGCGCGCCCTGGCTATATTCCCACACCGTCTCGCGAACGTATTCTTCCGGCGCGTTGGGCGAGCACAGGCTCAACATGAGAGCCGGCTTCGATTCGTTGGATAAGCGGGGATGGTGGAACCACTGATTCACCAGGCGATCGGTATTGCCGCTCCACATCGACGCTTCCAACCCGATACAAGCGCGGAATTCATTCGGATAGTTGAGCGCCAGGTCGGGCGCGAGATGACCGCCCATCGAGCAACCCATGTACACCGGCCGATTCAGTTCAAGCTCGTGACACAGCTTCACCCAGTAGCGCATGAACCAATCCTTGGTCAGCTTGTATTCCTGTTCCCAGTACCTGACGGAAGCCGGGGGAAGCGACTTGCCGTGATAGGGCAGGTCGGCGGCGACCACGTGAAAGCGCGACGTGATGTCGCGGTCCTCGAGCAGGTGCCGGTATTGGCGCCCATCCGATCCCGCCGTGTGCTGGCATACCAACGGAATCCCCTTGCCCGCCTCTTCGATATAGACGCGGTACTCGATACCGTCCAGTTCAAGATAAATATAACGGCCGATAATGTCGGAAAATTTCGCCATCGCCCGTGTACCCCCTGGCCCTGATACTTCCTAGACGGCCCGCGATTCGCTTACCGATTGGCGCATGATCGCGTTGATGCGGCGGATCGCGTAGTAGTGCGCGTAGGCCGATTCGAGATCGCCGCCGAACGTGAACTCGTGATGGAACGAAGCGGCAAACCAGTCGTGGTAGAAGGGCTTCGGCCGCTGCTCCATCATCTGGTTCCAGACTTCCTCGGGACCGCCGATATTGATGGTGTATGGATCGAAACCCTGCGTGCCGTGCTGAAAGTGATCGACCTTGCCGTTCTCGATCCGCATGAAATAAAGATCCTGGCCGATGAAAAAACGGATGTCGCAGTACCAGAAGCGCGCCGTCAATAGAAATTCCGCATCTCGGTTCAGCCGATCTCGAATGGTCTCGACCGGCAGGACAAGGCCCGGCTTGATTTCAGTACTCACGGTCTCCCTCCATAGCGTCTATTGATCGCGACGCGGTCTTCGCGCAGTCCGCCGTAACGCTAGAGCAATCCGGGGGGCGTCATACGCGTGCGCGTATGCCCATGGGCTGTCGACGCGCGTAGCGTCGCACGGAGCGCCGCGCAATTTCAAGGATTCGCTGCCGAGTCACATGCGGAGTCGCGTTTAGCCAAGTTCCGCGCGACCTACGAACCCTTTCTTGGCGGCCTGGCGGAATATCTCCTGGTGGGACTTCCCAGGTGGATCCGTAGCAGCTCGACAACTGGGAAGAGGATGCTCGTGGAGTGACCGCCAAGAGGTTAGTCGAGGCTGTGATGCCAGAGCCAGGATCATGAGTATTGCGGCGCCTGTCCTAAACATGGCCATCGCCTGCCTAAACAGGCACTCCGATCCGCGAGCAACCCTTTCGCCACCAGTTTAGATTTGAAAACAAGGTCCAAGTGCATGAGAGACTTTTTTCATTGCTGAGATGTTCCAAGGTCGGATATTCTCAACTTAGCGTCAAATAAACTCTTTAAAATCCATAGAACTCCCGAATCATCGCGGGCATATGTTTTGCTCGACATGAAAGCTGCCACCTGATGACAGTAAAAAGCGGCTGTGTCGGGACATCGTACTCTGAAGCGAATCTAAAGGTTTCGCTTCGGTTTTACACCGAAGTGTGACGCGGATTGCGCTCGCCGGGGGCCGATTCCCCGCGTGCCAGCAGGCGCCCTCAGAATCTGTTTTGGACACGACAGGTTCGATCTGCCCCGGTGTCCATTCGCACGGTGGCTCTGCGGGTGTCATGCGGAGGGAATTTGATGATGAGGGGAAGACACACGATGCGTTTGGGCAAGAGAGAAGGCCTGGTTCCAGACTGCCTGACGCAGCCCTTAACATCTGCGCTCCAAGAGGAGGGGAGGCTCATGCATAGCGCCGTCTCCCGACAGCTAAGCGCGGGGAGGCGAAATTGGCTAATCAAGGGAATTCCTCAGTTTTGAAGCGCAGACGCCTCCGTATCGCCCAGATCGCCCCGTTATACGAGCGCGTGCCGCCGAAATTGTATGGCGGCACCGAACGCATGGTTTCTTTTATTACGGAAGAATTGGTGCGGCGCGGCCACGAAGTTACTTTGTTCGCCTCGGGAGACTCGCGGACCTGCGCCCGACTCGTGCCGTGCTGCGATGAGGCTTTGCGTCTATCGGGCAAACCCGAACTTGCCGCATCACTGCAGTTGGCGATGCTGGCAGAGGTGTACGAAAAAGGGCGCGAACGCTTTGACATCGTTCACTCCCATATCGACTACTGGACTCTTCCCTTTTCGCGCATAACCAGAGTGCCGACGCTCTCGACGATGCACGGGCGCATGGATATCGAGGACTTGCACCCCGTCTACCGGCGGTTCCCAGAAGCGGCGCTGGTTTCCATTAGCAACTCGCAGCGCCTCCCATTGCCCAATATGAATTGGGTCGACACCATCTATCACGGCCTGCCGCGCGATCTTCTGAAATTCAATGCCACGCCTGGCCAATACCTGGCCTTCATCGGGCGCATCGCGCCGGAAAAGCGACCGGACCTTGCGATAGAAATCGCCCGCCGCTCCGGAGTACCGCTCAAGATAGCGGCCAAGGTGGATATCGCCGATCGTCACTATTTCGAGGCGGTGATCAAGCCACTAATTCAGCCGCCGCACGTCGAATACATTGGCGAAATCAACGACGCTGAAAAGAGTGAATTTCTCGGAGGAGCGCGCGCGCTGCTATTCCCAATCGATTGGCCGGAGCCGTTCGGGCTGGCAATGGTTGAAGCGCTCGCCTGTGGAACTCCGGTAATCGCGCGCCCATGCGGATCGGTTCCTGAAGTAATGCGACCGGGAGTCAGTGGCTTCGTCGCGCGCGAACTCGATCAATTGGTGGCCGCAGTGGATAAGATCGATTCGATTCCGCGCGAACAATGCCGCCGCTACTTCGAAGAACGATTCGCCACCGAGCGGATGATAGATCGATACGAACAGGTCTACGACCGGCTAATCGAGCCCACGTCACACGAAATAGTGCCGCAGATTTTTCTCGACCCGGTGGCCGCCGCTGCACGATAAGGCGGGATCCTTGAAGTTTTAGCGCAAAGACCTAAACGTCCGGATAAATTCCGCGGATTATTTATGGGATTCTGCGACCGCATGATGCGGCCACAAAAGGTTCGGGTAGTGATGGGTCCAAGCAGACAAGCAAACCCATCACTACCCTGTTGGCGTTTTCGTCAGGCGCGTGAACTGTGGGGAACGGAAGCTTCACCGGTATAGGAAATCTCTTCGGCCCCTCCGTTCTTCAGGATTTCCTTAGCCCGAGTGACCTCTCTTCCGTCCTCCGTGTGGACGGGCATGAGTATATTGCCGTTTTTAACCTTCCCTTCGTACTGTTTTGCCTCAAGTTCAGGAATGCCCATCCCGATGAGAGCGCCGGTTATTCCGCCCGCGGCGGCTCCAGCCCCGGCACCGGCAAGCGCCGCCATAATCGGTCCGGCGGCGATGAATGGTCCGAGCCCCGGGATCGCCAATGCACCGATCCCAACCATCCAGCCCAACGCCCCGCCGAGCACCGCGCCGCTGCCAGCACCGGTGGCTGCGCCTTCGGGCGCCTTGGTATGCTGCTCGTGTGCAAAATCACGCGTTCCGGTCTTGTCCGGAAAAAGGACCGAAATATCGTTTGGCGAAAATCCCGCGCTCTGCAGTTGATTGGCAATATTGATTGCCTGGGTTTCGGTTTTGGCAATGCCGAACACAGCTTTGTTCATGGCCACTCTCCTTTTACTGGCCGGCGACTTCGAGCCGATTATCGACTCTTTCCGTGCCGGCGATTGCTTGCGCCTTGGATCCTACGGTCGTCTTCTCCTGCTCCGATTTCACCGGTCCGCGCAGCGTGACCTGGCCATTGACGCTGATGATTTTAACGTTGTGCGCCATCATCGAAAGCGATTTATCTTTGACAATTGCGCGGCGTATTTGAGCAGTCAGCTTCAGATCGCCCTGGGCGCCGGACTGTTCCCCGGCAGTCATGGCGTTGTTCGCGCGATCCCGCGTGTTGATGCCCGAATTATCCGGGGCGGTGGCGGTGGGACTGGGCGAAGGGTTTTGCGCGAAAGCACGAGGTAACATTCCGCATGCCAGAAATGATAGCGTTATTACTAATATTCTCTTATCCATCCTGATCCTCCAAATCGTCCGTTGAGATCTTAAAGGACGTGTGTGATCAGCCACCAAATCACGAGAACCGATACCGGCACTCCCAATAGCCAGGCAATTCCATAGCGCATAGTGGTTAACCCTCTCTTAACTTGGTTTTGATCTTAAGTTGGTTTTGATTCAAAAAAATCGCGTGGAGCAAATGCTCTCCGCGATCTGCGTTTCATCGTCTCTCACTAGAGAGAGCACATACCGTGCCTGGATTCCCGAAGATGTGGTTTCCGGTCTAGCGTCTTCAACAATCGTGATCGAGTCAGCTGTGCACACACCTGGCCGATTTTGAGTGGGCCAAAGCACCGCTTTCGACGGCGTTAGCGGATTGGGCGTGCCCGCAGGACTCTCTTTCAAGAAAGCGAGACAAATATTTTGAACGGCTTTTTTACAATATTGAAAAAAGCCTTTCGTCTGCCTGGCGGCGTCCGTGACTCCGCTCAGTCGCTGCGGCTTCGAGCATCTTTGCAGCCGACGCAATAAATCGCGGAAGGAATCGCCTTCAGTCTCTCAATCGGAATTTCTTCCCCGCAGCCAAGGCAGATTCCGTATCGGCCGTCATCTAATCTCGCCAGGGCGCTATCGATCTGCGCCAACCGCTGCTCCACGCGCTCGACGATGCTCGCATTGATCTCCGCGTCGACCAGAGACTTGGCAAGGTCCATCGCGTCACCCGGCGTCGACAGCGCTTCCAGATTGGAGCCATGCCGTGATGCCTTTACTCGCTCGTAGAGAGCTTCACGCCCTTGCGTAAGTACGCGCTTTAGTTTTTCAATGCGCTGATAATTATGCTTCATAAAAGATTTTCCGATGTCTGTGGAACCCCTTTTTTAGGAGGCCAAACTTAACCTCCCCACCCGCTTTCTATTGTCGCGTCGCGCGCTTAATCGCGCGCGGCAGCGAATGTGCGTCAGCAACGCAATGAATGTGCCCACCAAACGGCAGGTAGGGCCCTGCGAAAATGAGATCGCTTCGCCGCGTGAAATCGTATCGCGCGGGTGCTATCCCGAGGCCAGAAAAGACATTGAGGGCAATTCGTACGCGGAATATTTTTCAAATCTGGGTAATGCCGAATCGTTCATTTTCTCGTAACGGTTGTTCAGTCAGCGAGGTCTTTCACAAGAAGCAATTGAGGCACGTTGATTGCTTTAGGGTAAGGCCACGTTCACTGTGCTCGGATTAATATTCTTGCATCGAAGGCCCTAAATTCGGTCGGACACATCGAGAACCGCCAATCGCAAGTCGAAGGGGTCTTGGTGGGTCCGCGCCTAAAGGCAGATAAATCTCATGCTTAAACTCTTGTTGGCTCTTACAGCCTTGTTGGCGATATCTGGCTGCTGTCAGCTATTCGGCGTATGCACCTCAGCATCAGTGCATACGTCTATTTCATCTACGCAGCAATTCGCCCAACAGGACGGCTCGCCGAACCGCCTAGCGGCAGCACCGGAGTCGTCATTCCAGCAGTAGTCTCTTTAAACCGGAACGCTCGCGTGAGGCGGCGGCGCGCGCCACTACCCGCGCCGCCGCCTGGGCAATATTGGATCCACGCTTCAAGGTTTGCGCTTCGTTATAGGCCTGCCCTGCGCGCCGGGCTTGCCACCTGTGCTTCCAATTTCGACTTCATCGTCCGCGATTTCTTCGGCCGGCAGGACAGTTCTGGGTTGCAGGTCTCCTTGGCGTTTGCCGTCACCTTTTTTTGGATTGCTCGGCTGTTTTACGTTCTTATTCATTTTTCGATACTCCTTCCATTTGGCGTGTTAAGATCGTCGCCTAAACCCGAGGACAGCGCCGTTCCCGGAACGCGGCAAAAGATTCATTACGGATACTTTGCCGACGACTCAGGGATGTCAATGGCGCGATGTGGTCGATGCCATCAGAGTTCCGGGACGTGTGTTTCCGATCGAATTTTTGAAATGAAATTGAGCAGATCGCCGTGAGGAACAAAAAGCTCGCCACCTATCGGGCGAAACAGATTTCAGCAAAACCCTCGAGCCGAGCGGCGAAATCCCTTTCAGCCCTTCGAATCGACGGCGCTATGTAATTCAGAAGCATGCAGCGTCGCGATTACACTACGATTTCAGACTTGAGTTGGATGGAGTTTTAAAATCGTGGGCTGTCACGCGCGGACCCTCCTTGGATCCGCATGACAAACGGCTGGCGGTCGAAGTCGAAGATCATCCACTTGACTATGGCGATTTCGAAGGCACGATTCCGAAGGGTCAGTATGGCGGGGGCACCGTACAGTTATGGGATCGCGGATACTGGACGACCGAAGGTCCCGGCAGGCCGCAAGCCGCGCTGAAGGATGGCAACCTGAAGTTCAGGCTCGAAGGCGCACGGCTGCACGGAAGCTGGGTCCTCGTGCGGATGAAACACAATCGGGCTGGGGATAACCGGAACAACTGGCTTCTGATTAAACATCGTGACCAATTCGCGCAACCCGACGATAACGACTCGCTATTGGCTGAGGATCGATCGATAGCTTCATCGCGCTCGATGGCTGAGATCGCCGCCGGCAAAGGTCCGGGCGCGACGCCATTCTTTGTCAAAACGAAAAAGAGAGCCGCGGCAGCTGCGGATTACAGCTCTGACATGACGACCGTGGAAACATCCGGCCCGTCCGAAAAGATAGCCAAGGCCAAGGCTACGCCGGGCAGGTCCCGCAAGCCCACATCCGTTGGCGATGCGCTCGTGATGGGCGTGGCGATTTCAAAGCCTGACAAGGCATTATGGCCCGACGGCGGTGATGGCAGTCCGATCACCAAGGTCGAGCTGGCTCGGTATTACGAAGCGGTCAGCCCCTACATGATTCGACACTTGAAAGGACGGCCGTGCTCGATCGTTCGCGCACCTGACGGTATTGGCGGCCAGCATTTCTTTCAGCGCCATGCGATGCCAGGTTCGTCCGGCCTGTTCGCAGCGACCAAGGTTTCGGGTATCGCGGAGCCTTATCTACAGATAGACCGGGTAGAGGCGTTGGCGGCGGTCGCGCAGATGGCGGGTCTGGAATTGCATCCGTGGAATTGTCAACCAGGACAGCCGGAGGTGCCAGGGCGGCTCGTTTTCGATCTCGATCCGGCCCCTGATGTCGGTTTTGCGGCGGTCATCGAGGGCGCGCGGGAAATTCATGACCGATTGAAGGCAGTTGGCCTGATCAGCTTTTGTAAGACCACCGGCGGCAAGGGTTTGCACGTGGTCACACCGCTTGTTCTGGTCAAGAAGGAGCAATTGGAGTGGTCAGTCGCAAAATCATTCGCACGCGAACTGTGTATGCAGATGGCCGCGGATAGCCCGGATCGCTATCTGATCAACATGACCAGGAAAGCGCGGCCGGGCAAAATCTACCTCGATTATCTGCGTAATGATCGCATGGCAACCGCAGTCGCGCCGCTATCGCCGCGCGTTCGCGACGGGGCGCCGGTCTCCATGCCATTGGAATGGACGCAGATGCGGCCCGGGTTGGATCCGATGCGCTTCACGATTCGCACGGCTCCGGGCCTGCTCGCCAAAAGCGCGGCGTGGCTCGACTACTGCGAGGCCGAACGCCCATTGGGGCCGGCGATCAAACGCTTGAACAAAGCCAGGGCGGCGTAGACTTTGCCAATGGCTGCGAGGAAACCAAAGGGACTGGGCGCGCTCGCGGTGCCGCTCAGCACGCGTCCGATGGAAGCGCGGCTGGTAGCCGAGCTACCGCGGGAACCAGGCTGGCAGTTCGAGCCGAAATGGGACGGCTTTCGATGTTTGGCGTTTCGAGCCGACGACGAGGTCGAGCTCAGGGCCAAGTCGGGCAAGACGCTTTCGCGTTACTTCCCCGAAGTTGTAGCGATGCTTGACGCCCTGGCGCCCCAAGCATTTGTCATCGACGGAGAACTAGCCATTCCGGTTGGCGATAGCCTGTCGTTCGACGCCCTGCAGGCGCGCTTGCATCCGGCCGAGAGCCGAGTGCGTAAACTGGCTGCGGAAACGCCGGCCATTTTCATTCTGTTCGATTGTCTGATGACCGTTGATCGGGTGAGCCTGCTCGATCGGCCGCTGACGGATCGTCGTGCCGCGCTCGAGGATTTTTTCAATTCCGCCGGTCATGAAGCAGCATTGAAACTGACCCCATATACACGTGAGTATCGCGAAGCTAGGCGATGGCTCGATCGCGCTGGCGGCGCGCTCGATGGAATCGTTGCCAAACGCCTGGACGGCGCCTATCATCCCGGCGAGCGCGCGACCTTGAAGTTCAAGCGGATGCGCACGGCGGATTGTGTAGTTGGCGGTTTCCGATATGAGCAGAATAGCCGGCTTGTCGGATCACTGCTGCTCGGCCTGTACAACAGAGACGGCAAGCTTGATCACGTCGGCTTCACCTCGTCGATCGCCAACATGGATCGCGAGGCGCTGACTCGGCGGCTCGAGGCGATAATCGCTCAACCCGGATTTACCGGCAATGCGCCGGGCGGACCGAGTCGATGGAGTAATGAACGCAGCGGAGAATGGCAACCGCTGCGCCCCGAACTCGTCGTCGAAGTCCGTTACGATCAGGTCACCGCGGATCGCTTTCGGCATGGCACCAGGCTTGTCCGCTGGCGCCCGGATAAAGCGCCCGAACAGTGCACGTTCGATCAGATGGAACGCGAAATCAGGCCCGCGAAGCTGGTGGCGGAGACGCTAGATCGATCAACGGTACCAGGCCGCCGACGGCGACGCTGATTTTGAAAATTCGTCTTTAATGGACTAGCGGCGCGCCGCTCGCGCGCGCGTCGATTTCGTCGCTTTCAGCGAAGCTCTGAGCGCCGCCGTCAGCGTAACGCCGGATCGATTCTCACGCCGCCGCCGTTCGAGAAAGCGAATCAATTCGCGCTCGATCGCCCACATCCCCAGTGCTTGCTCTTCAGATGCGTCCGCCCTTTTGAGTTGCAGCGAACCCGCCAAATAGCTCTCCAACACCGCTGGATGGATGTAACATTTGCGGCACACGGCGGGTGTATTACCGAGCTGTTTCGCTACTTGCTTGACCACCTGTAGGGAACTGCGAACGTGATGATTCTGGAGCGTCGTGAGGCCAAAGCTTTCGTTTTGTCTAGCGTACTCAAGATTGCCGACGCGCGCCAAAGTGCGCTCCATCAGTCGCACTACGGCAGCCAGCATCTTTTCGCGCGACAAGCCCGGCCTCATCAAGTCCATATCGACCTGCCCGGCGGATCGCCGGCAGCGAGCGCCCAAACATCAGCATGTGCTCGAACTTTGAGTCGTCCCGGACGCTTCGCCACGGCGCATGGTAGCGATACTGTTTGCGGCCGCGAGCGTCGCGGCCGGTGGCTTGGATGTGGCCATCGGGATCGGGACAAATCCATACCTCCGTCCATGCCGGCGGCACCGCGATCGCATTGATACGCGCGAGTTCATTGCGATCGACGATGATCGCGCCCGCAGAATCGCGATAGACAAACCCTTTGCTATTGCGCTCCCTTACGATTCCTCGCCGTCGATCATTGACGTATCGCAGTCGTGCCGTCTTGGCGGCGACGATTGCCGCGTCATGCGTCAAACCGAACTGGTTCGGCGCGCGAGAGCTGAAGGAATCTTCCACGTGACACTCTTACGCCCTTTACGCCACCAGAATACGCAAGACGGCGCCGCTGTTACGGATCAAGCCGCGCAGCCTCTCGTCTGCATTTCTTTCAAATGGCATCAGTGGCGCCCTCAAAAGACTTGAGAGGAGGTGGCGCATTTGTTGCTCATCTTCTCCACCGAATCGCTTCGTCCGCAAATACGACGAGAAAATCCAAATTTTTGAAAAGAAGTCTTGATCGATGTTAAAAACTCTCGATCGCAGCGTAAGCCTTCTTCCATATTCGGGCGGTCTTTTACTCTGCGGGGCCCTATTCGTGCTGGGGGCCAAGCTTGGTTTGAGAAGACGCACTCGCGTCGCTGCCTACAAGGGACCGGCCGGGGGATGGGGTTCTGCAAAATCGGTCGCCGAGGCATTGATCCGCAATCGCGTCCCCCTAAGCGGTACGCGCCTTCTGCTGCATCAGAACAAAAATAAGGGCTTTGCTTGCGTCAGTTGCGCATGGGCGAAGCCGAAATCGCGGCTGTTGGAGTTCTGCGAGAATGGAGCAAAGGCGACCGCCTGGGAAATCGACGCGCGTCGGGCCACCCCTGATTTTTTTACGAATCATACTGTCGATGAGCTGCTTGGGTGGTCCGACTTTCAATTGGAGCGCCAAGGGCGCCTGACTCATCCCCTCCGATGGGACAAAGCGAGCGACAAGTACGTACCCATCCGATGGGAAGAGGCCTTTCGCGATATCGGGTATCGACTTCAGGCTTGCAATCCTAAATCAGTGGTATTTTATACTTCTGGTCGCGCCTCCCTTGAGACTTCCTACCTGTATGCACTGATGGCCCGGCTCTACGGCAGCAACAACCTTCCTGATTCTTCCAACATGTGTCACGAAAGCACGTCTGTAGCGCTACCCGAAAGTATCGGCGTGCCCGTCGGCACAGTTACCCTCGACGATTTCGACAAAACCGACTGCATTCTCTTTTTCGGCCAAAATGTTGGTAGCAACAGCCCGCGAATGATGCATCAGTTGCAAGATGCCGTTCAACGCGGCGTCCAAATAGTTACTTTCAACCCGTTGCGCGAGCGCGGCTTGGAGCGGTTCACCAATCCCCAGTCGCCGGCTCAGATGTTGACCGGCTCTTCTACCCCGATTAGCACTCAGTACCACCAATTGAAAGCTGGCGGCGACATTGCGGCAATCATGGGCATCTGTAAATGGCTGATCGAGAAAGACGATCACGGTCCCAGTGATGGCCTATCGGTGCTCGATCACAACTTTATCAACGAGCACGTCCACGGCTTTGATGATTTCGCTGCAAACGCTCGAAATTGTTCGTGGGAGCACCTTGAGCGTCAATCTGGTTTGAGCCGCATCGCTATCGAAGCGGCGGCGGCTACTTATGCGCGCGCCGAACGCGTGATCGCGATCTATGGCATGGGCTTGACGCAACATCGGGCAGGCGTGGAAACGGTCCAGATGCTCGTCAACCTGCTCCTCTTGCGGGCGAACATCGGCAAACCAGGGGCCGGTATTTGCCCCGTGCGCGGACATTCAAACGTTCAGGGCCAGCGCACCGTCGGGATCACGGAAAAGCCGGAACTGGTTCCGTTGGATCGCCTGGCCAGGCAATTTGCCTTTGAGCCTCCACGCGAAAAGGGAATGAATACGGTGGAAGCCTGCGAAGGAATAATCGACGGCCGCGTTACGGCCTTTGTAATGCTTGGCGGTAATTTCGTTAGAGCAATCCCTGAGAAGGAAAGAATGGAGAAGGCGTGGAAAAAGCTGCGCCTCACCGTTTCGATCTCGACCAAGCTCAACCGCAGCCATCTGGTGCATGGTGAAGTCTCCTATATTCTGCCCTGCCTCGGAAGAACTGAGATCGATCGCCAAGCGACGGGCCGGCAAGCAGTTTCAACGGAGGACAGCACCGGCTTTTTTCATGCTTCTCGTGGATTTCAGAAGCCGGCAAGCCGCCATGCGATGTCCGAGGTCAAAATCGTGGCGGAGATCGCAAAAGCGACCCTATCTCCAAATCCCAACATCGATTGGGATGGCTGGATAGCAGACTACGGCCGCATTCGTGAATCGATCGAAGCGACTTATCCCGAGGATTTTGCGGATTTTAACCGGCGGATGTGGCAGCCGGAAGGCTTTCAACGAAAAATCCCCGCGCGCCAGCGCCAATGGAAGACCAGTACGGGCAAAGCGAATTTGATCAGCCCTAAAAGCCTACGCGAGGATCCAGACACTCCGGAGGCACACGATGTGCTCCGGATGATAACGCTCCGCAGTAACGATCAGTTCAATACCACTATCTATGGGTATGACGATCGGCTTCGAGGCATTCGCGGCACCCGTAGCGTAATACTTATGCATCGCAACGACATCGCTCGGCTCGGTTTAGTGGATGGTCAGAACGTGGCTGCCGCCACGGTAAGCGATGATAAAATAAGCCGCGAACTAAAGGGCCTGCAGGTCGTCACGTACGACATTCCGGAGGGCTGCGTCGGAACATATTATCCCGAGTCTAATGTGTTGATTCCGCTTTGGCATCACGCGGAGCGCAGCAAAGTGCCGGCGGCTAAGTCGGTGCCGGTCAGAGTATACCCCATCAGTTGAGATCGTCATGAGAGAATCTAAAGATGCCCCAGCGTAGAGATCATGACATTTCGCCGAATGCGAACGACTTTAGCGGTCGGGTGAAAGCCGACAATGACAAACAAGAGGGATTAAATGGATGACTACATACGGCGCATACGTTTACGGGCCTATTTGATCTGGGAACAAGCGGGCCGACCGGAAGGCCGGGATGTGGAACATTGGCAGCAGGCGGAAAGAGAGGTGGCACAGGAAGAGGATGCTACTGGCCTGCAGGCGGGGCGCGCGTACGACAAAGGTGTTAAGGATTTTGCCAAATCCGGTCGCGTCGAAAGAGCGGCTAAAGAAGCGCAGCAGGCGCTCGAGGGTCCGGAGCGGGAAGAGGCTCGAGCGCGCGCAGGAAACCGCGCGACGCGCGAGCAAAGGCGATGATGCCGGCGGCCGACGCTAGACGGAGTAGCGACTGTGCAAAAGATATCCGCGGCCACGGCGCTTTTCGTCCCTCGCAGGCGGACGGTTACGTCGTAACCGCCACCGAAGACCGACGATTGGTGGATGAGGCGCTCGCGGAACTTGCCGCACCGCCGGAGACTTCAGCGCCGGAGACCCACTCTAAGACGGATCATGCGTCAATGCCGCGCTAGTTCTGCGCATGCTCACAACCTTGGCACCAAGGAATTGAGGAGATTACGATGAACAAATCGCCGGGCGACCGCCGCGTAACAGCGCGACTGATGGACCAAAAGGTAATGAGAGGTTCCGGTGGGGAGGTTCATCAGGTCGCCGACAATGATGTGCCGGATTTGACTACTCAACAAGGGATACCTGTAGCGGACGATCAAAATTCGCTGAAAATAGGCAGTCGGGGTCCTGCGGCATTGGAGGATTTTCACCTTCGCGAAAAGATCTTCCATTTCGACCACGAGCGCATTCCGGAACGAGTCGTTCACGCCCGCGGGTTCGGGGCTCACGGCTACTTCGAGAACTATGGATCGTTATCCACTATCACGCGAGCGGATCTGTTTCAGCGCGCAGGCGAAAGAACTCCGGCCTTCGTGCGATTCTCCACCGTAGCGGGAAGCAAAGGCTCGGCCGATCTCGCGCGTGATGTTCGTGGCTTTGCTGTGAAGCTATATACCAAGGAAGGCAACTGGGATATAGTCGGGAACAACATTCCTGTGTTTTTCATTCAGGACGCGATCAAGTTTCCCGACTTGATCCACGCCGCCAAAGAGGAGCCCGACCGCGGATTCCCTCAGGCGCAGACCGCGCATGATAATTTCTGGGACTTCATATCCCTGACTCCAGAAAGTATCCATATGGCGATGTGGATCATGTCCGATCGCGCCATACCGCGCTCCTTCCGTTTTATGGAAGGTTTCGGAGTGCACACGTTCCGTCTGGTTAACGCGCGCGGCAAGTCTACCTTCGTAAAGTTTCATTGGAAGCCGAAGCTCGGCCTGCAATCGGTCGTATGGAATGAAGCGGTCAAGATCAACGGTGCGGATCCCGACTTCCATCGGCGAGACTTATGGAACGCGATCCAGTCGGGCAATTGCCCCGAGTGGGAGCTTGGCTTCCAGTTGTTCGATGACAAATTCGCGGACAATTTCGCGTTCGATGTTCTGGACGCTACCAAGATCATTCCGGAGGAGCAGGTCCCCATAAGAAGAGTGGGCAGACTGGTGCTTGATCGCTGCGTAGACAATTTCTTCGCGGAGACGGAACAGGTTGCGTTTTGCACGCAGAATATAGTGCCCGGCGTCGATTTCAGCAATGACCCTTTACTGCAAGGGCGCAATTTTTCCTACCTGGACACCCAGCTTAAACGATTGGGAGGTCCCAATTTCACGCGCCTGCCGATTAATGCGCCGAAATGCCCTTATCACACCCTTCAACAAGACGGTCATATGGCTTTGGTTAATCCGCAAACCCGAGTTAACTATGAGCCGAACTCCTGGGGTAAGGAGCTTGGCGGTCCTCGTGAATCCCCTGAGCGCGGATTTGAATCCTACGCTTCAGAGGAAGTGGGCCCTAAGTCGCGCTGCCGGCCGGAGAGCTTTGCCGACCATTACAGCCAGGCACGTCAGTTCTACATCAGCCAAACCCCGATCGAACAAGAGCATGTCGCTGCCGCTTTTGCTTTTGAACTGGGCAAGGTTCAGACGCCTGCAATCAGGAGCCGAATGGTCTCTCATTTATTAAATGTCGACAAAGGCCTTGCCGAAGCTGTCGCCGGCGCGTTGGGTCTCCGACCGATGCCGAAACCCGCTGAGGCCGCTCGGCCCACCCGCACCGATCTGAAGGCGTCACCGTCCCTCAGTATATTACGCAATTCCCCTGGCAGCTTTGAGGGCCGGAAAGTCGGAGCGCTCGTCACGGACGGTATCGATGGAGAATTGGTGAGTGCGTTGCGACGCGTGCTTGACGAGGAGGGCGCTCAGTTGGAAATCGTCGCACTGAGTGTTGGCGGGGTCAAGGCCAAAGATGGTCAACGGATCGAAGCCCAGCAATCCATCCACGGCGGTCCCTCCGTGCTTTACGATGCTATTGCATTGTTGGTCGCCGAAAGTACCGTGCCTCAATTAAAGGCGGACTCGGCTACGCGCGATTTCGTTGCAGATGCCTTTGCCCATTCGAAATTCATCGCCTATACCGAGTCAGCCGCGTCGCGGATAACGGCGGCTATTGGCGATAACGATCTAGACAAAGGCTTTGTTCCGATCAAAGCCATCGACGACGTGGCGATATTCGTCAAGGCCTGTCGACAACTTCGATTTTGGGACCGTGAGGCCAAAAACAAGTGAATGAGCGGAAGAGAATGCGCATGTGCTGTACTGCGTCGTTCCGCTAGGCTTCCACGGATATAATCAATTGGCCAGCGGTATGCTGCGGATATCGAATCGCATCACTAACGGAGCACGAGTCAAGATGTCTGCGATAGTCGCCTTCACCCGATCGCTCGCCAAAGCTCTGGCCGATCGGCGCAACGAACTTCTTTGGAGTTTCGAGAAACATTTGACAACCAACCTTGTATAGACACAATCGAGGAGAAGATATTATGAAGACTAGTACGCTTGCAGCCTCCGCTGCATTGCTGTTCGCGCTTGGCGCTCCGGCTCTAGCATCTGCCCAAGCCGCAAAACTGACGTCATTTTTCAACCAGGCCAGTCAAATGAACAATGAAGAACAGGACATGGCAAAGGAGCTGAAAAGTAAGGCCGGTGATAATCAAGCTCTAGTCACACTGGCTGAAACCATGCGGGAGGATCATAAAGCCAATCAGACGGCTCTCGAGGCGCTGGCTGGCCAGAAAAATGTCACGCTGAAGTCATACGAAAAGAACAAGGCGGCCGAGGATCAGCTCGACAATCAGAAAGGCGGGCAGTTTAATGAAACTTTTCTGAGCATGGACATCCGCGATCATGAAAAAGCACTCGCTGCCTTTCGCCGTGCGAAGAGCGAGTTTGCGGGAGATTCTCAAATAACAGTTTATATCGATCAGACAATCCCCATACTCGAAGCGCATCTGAAAATGGCGCAAAATCTCCACCATGATGACAGGGTGATGGGAAGCCGGGAGAATCCGGCCAATAACAAGAAGGCTGACTGAATATTCGACCCGGTGATGAACGGGCCGCTAGACTCCGCTCGGATCGCAATGATCCGAGCGGTTTTTTGTTCTAAGCGGCGCCATACTTTGCGATGTTCTGGGCGCATCTTGAGGGATTTGTTTTGTCCTTTCTGAAGCGCATGTCGCATTTGTGATTACGGATGTGATGAGTAAGCTTTGAATTCCGTCTTTTTGAAATAAATTCTTCCATAGATGCAACATTGCAGTATTGGGATTGTGAGCGTCGCGAAAAGATGCGAAACAGATTTGCAAATGCCACTTCCGATTTGTTTGGCACAGCCATTGCTCTTCCTGCAACACGATGGCGAGCCTTACACGCACCTCGCTCCTGAGGCCGAGGAAATAAGCGGTGATCCGTCCAAGCTCAAATGACGAAGAAAGGGACGACGGTTTCGATCCCGGTCGAACTGCTCGGCCGATTTTAGCCGTTATCGTCGCAACCGCCGTTCTTTATTTGGGGGCGAACATTCTGATGCCTCTGGCGATGGCATCCGTGCTCGCCGTAATTTTCAGTCCTGTCGCCACTCGGCTGGAGCGATATGTTGGCAGCGTGATAAGCGCAGCCCTGGTGGTGTTGGCGGCGGTAGTCGCTCTGGTAGCGGTCGGTTATTTTCTGACTGTCGAGCTCACTGAGGTCGCGGTGGAAGTCTCTGGCTATTCAGACAATATCGCGGTGAAATTGAGTGCGCTGGAAAAAGGAACTCCCCTATGGCTGCAGCGAGTCGAGTCCGGCATCGGAGAGGTTGAGCAGAGACTGCAAGAAGCGAATCACAAAAAAGATAAGCGCAAACCAGCAACAGTGCAGACACTTCCGACCTCGTCGGCGCTGACGGAAGTCCTGAAGCCCGCAGTGCCGGTACTCGCAGCGGTCGGCAAGGGTCTGCTCGTTATCGTCCTGCTTTTCTTTTTGCTATACAGCCGGCGGGACCTGCGTGACCGTTTGGTTCGGCTCGCCGCACGCGCGCGGATCTCGATCGCTGCGCAGGGCATCGAGACCGCCGGAGACACGGTTGGCCGCTACCTTTTTCTTTTTTCGCTGACCAATCTAGGGTTCGGAATCGCGACCGGCGCCGTAGTCTGGTTACTCGGGTTGCCCAATCCGGCATTCTGGGGCGGCCTCGGCTTTTTGCTTAGATACATACCCTATGTCGGAGCGATGGCGTCGGCGATTCTGCCGACTTTGGTGGCTTTCGCTGTATTTCCAGGGTGGAGTAAATCGTTGGAAGTGCTCGGAACTTTTCTGGCGCTGGATCAACTCGCAGCGCAGTTCGTCGAACCCTTCCTGATCGGCCACGGGATTGGTGTGTCGCCGGTGGCATTGCTGTTTTCGGCCATGTATTGGACCTGGATATGGGGAATTCCGGGGCTACTGCTCGCCACGCCTTTAACCGCCTGTCTCAAGGTCGCGGGAGATTATATCCCCGAACTGGGCTTTCTGGCGGTCTTGCTCGGCGTTGATGGGCATTCCGAAGACTATCACGAATACTATCGCATGCTTCTAGAACTCGACCAGAGTGGGGCTCGCACACTTGCGGTTCGGTATTGCGATGAGCATGGACTAGAGGCCACTTTCAGCGACATCATTCGGCCGACGCTGGTCTTCATGGGGGAAGAGCGCTCAGAAGATCACATTAGCCAGGAGAACGAACACTTTATTATCGATACAACTCGCGAACTCATCGCCGAGTTAGGCAATCGACTGAGCAAACCGCACACGGCGCCCAGGCTTAGAATACTGGGCGTGTGCGCACCCGGAGAAGGGCACAGCCTTGGGTTGTTGATGCTATTGGAACTTTTGCGGCAGGAGGGCGCGGCCGCAAGCTTTGTCGGCGATGGCAAATCGGATGAAGAGGTGCGTGGCTTTGCCAGACGCTTTACTCCTGACGTCGTGTGCTTATCTTGCACGGTAAGCGACTACCTGGCGGGCGCGGTCGAACTGATCCAGGAACTGAAAAAAGATTCTCCCCAACTCATGATTATAGCCGGCGGAGAAGCAGCAACGAGCGAGCCTTCCAAGTTGCTCATGGCCGGATGTTCGCAAGTCTGCTGGAGCAAGAACGAAGCGCGCCGTCTGATCAGGAGTTTCGGATCGCGGCGCGCCAGATTTAAAGTCGTCACAACGCAGGTTCCGGTGAGCCGGGTGAAGGGCTAATATATTCTGAGGTCGATATCCCGCGGATAGTTCTAGTTCCACGATGATTCGAAAGAAGCGTAGCCGTCAGTCAGGCCAGGGCGCGATACCCTTCAGCGGCTCAATTAAAACGCTCGCAGAAGCCGCTAAGACTTGTCGCGCCTGCGACATTTGGAGTCGCGCTACGCAGACCGTGTTCGGCGAAGGAAACCCGCGTGCCGACGTAATGTTCGTCGGTGAACAGCCGGGGAACCAGGAAGACCTCGCCGGTCATCCGTTCGTCGGGCCGGCTGGAAGACTGCTCGACAAGGCCCTGCTCGCCGCCGGAATCGCGCGCGACCAGATATACATCACCAACGTCGTCAAACATTTCAATTCGACTCAGCGCGGCAAGTGGAGAATTCACAAACGGCCCAACGCCGAGGAAATCGCTGCCTGCCGTCCATGGCTGGACGCCGAAATCGCAACCATTCGTCCCACAGTTGTGGTTTGTCTAGGCGCCAGCGCCGCGCAGGCTCTGATTAGCCGCGACTATCGTGTAACTCGACAACGCGGAGAACTTAAGAAGGCCGCCTTCGGTCCGATGCTAACCGCTACCGTCCATCCGTCGTCGATACTCAGGGCGCCAAATGACGAGGCTCGGCGCCTTCAGATGCAAGAGTTCGTCGCGGACCTCAAGAAAATTGCGCGCGCTTTGCCGGAATCGGCTTTGATCAAAGCGTCCAACTAGTTTTCGTCATCCAACAAGGTCCGGGATCATCGACGCCGCAGCTATCGCGAGCGCTTCTTGCGCGCTGCCGGCGCTGCACCCTTTTTGCCCAATGCAGTGCGAACGCTCGATGAGAGGTGTGCTATCGTGCGCTTTTTCTTCGCCGCGGCCGCGGCCTTTTTTATATTCGCGCGCGCTGCGAAGCGCTGTTTTTTGGTCGCCACGATCATGCTCCCGATTGCAAAGCTTGCCGATTATTCGAGCGACTCCGCATCTTCGGCGCCCTCATGCTGCTCAGTCTGGGTCGCGATTTCCAGGGCGAGCTTGGTGAGCGTCTGCTCATTCCAATTCACGTGGGTCTGCTCCTGTTTACGTACTTCCCGGATCGCTTTTGACGCTATGCGCTTTAACTCCGGGTCGCCGATCTTTGACGCAACCGAAGCCAGCAACTCCCAGTCCCAATGATCCTTCGTCTCCGCCAAAACCAGGTTCTCGATATTGTTCAAGTCCGTCAGTTCTGGCGGCACTTGCGTCGAAAGCAGGCCCTCCGCCTTGTGATCGGCCGCCTGTGCACCGGGGCTTTGATAGCTCGAGTCACCCGCCGCGGCCTCCAGCATTTCCGTACAAAGCTCGACATGGCGTTCGGTCTGGCGGAGAAAATCCGTGAGCTTCTGCTCCAATTCGGGATGCTCGAGTTCGCTCAGCGCCTTTTCATAAAGTTTTACCCCACCCTTTTCCACTGCGAGCATCTCCGACAGAAAATCTTTCAACCATTCCTCGCCCACGGGCATTCGCCCTTTCCGCTGTGGTGCCTTGGAAGACGCGCTGTGACGAGCGCCATTACGATGTGTCGTTGCCATTTGACTTAACTCCACTAAGACGCTTTTGCATAAAAGCGGCAAAATAAGTTTATTCGTAGGGACGCCGTAAAATGAAGCAATGGACGTGCCGATACGTGCAGCGTTTCTTGTTCTCGCTGAACCCTCTTCTTACAAGTGCGGATCAGGAATTGTAATTTGTCATTTTGGGAAACCTACTTCAGTGAAAAACCTTCCTAATCAGTCTCGTTGGGGAAACCACAAGCACGCGTTAGTTGCTTTCGAGCGGACTACATATCGTCAGAAAGTTTTGCCGGATAATTCGAGGCGATGGCACGCCGCATGCACCGAAATCGTGATGGAGTTCAGTCAGCGTCCATCGAAAGGAGGATGGATTTATGCCACAGCCGAATGACAAATGTCCGTGCGGCTCCGGAAAGGCCTACAAGGATTGCTGCGGAAAACCCAAGTAGAATGGCGCCGGAGCATCAATTTTGAACCGAAAGGCGGGCCCATGTGAGGGCCCGCTTTTCATTCAAACCAGCCAAGCGCGCCGTCAGCAGTCCTTCGCCCAGCCGTTCAGCTGTTTCATCACATGTCCGAGCCCCGGACTAACAGGGAGTTCGTTGCGCGACCATAAATGAATATTCTACAGGCGACTAAAAGCTACGAAACCTGGATGCGACCCGCACGACTCTCGTAGATTCTCAAATACGGGACAGGCACTGCCGAATGAAAAAAGACCTTTATACTTTTTTCTGCGGCACTTTTTACCGCTGAGCTCAACTGTGGCCTGAAGTTTGCGGCGATTTGGCTTGCGCTCCTGAAGTAATCGCCGTAGGAGATATTCACGTCGACAGCTTTGGAACGTGGCGCGACACCGAAGGGCGGCTGGCCTGGGGCGTTGACGACTTCGACGAGTCGTATCCACTGTCCTACACCAACGATCTGGTGCGTCTGGCGGCTAGCGTCAAGATAGCCATCGATCCGGAAACGCTAACCGTTGCTTTTAAGGAGGCTTGCAGTGTCATTGTGAATGGATATCGGGACACCCTCAAAGCCGGAGGGTTGTCCCTTCGTGTTGGCCGAGCAGCAACGCAACCTGGAAAGACTCGGTGTCAAAGTGATTGTGCCTCGAAGGACTTCTGGCAAAAGCTGAGTCAGCGGCCTTCCGTTCCAGCTATACCCAGTGTTGCAAAGGCGGCACTGGAAATGGAGCTCCCCAAGGCCCTGGACTACCGAGTCATTCGGAGAGAGGCTGGCATGGGAAGCCTTGGGCGGCAGCGATTCGTTGCGATTGGTGAATGGAAGGGAGGCTATATAGCCAGAGAGGCTAAAGCGGTGACTCCCTCTGCGTGCGCCTGGCTTCAAGGGCGAAAAACCGGTTCGCGATTGTATTACAAAGACGCGATCGAAAGGGCAATGCGATCACACGACCCGTTTCAGACAATCATTCAAGGATGGCTGATTCGCCGGCTTTCCACGGATTCCAATCCGATCGAGATCGCCGATTGGCCGGTAAAGCGCGACGAGGATCTCCTGCTTCACGCGATGGGATGCGAGGCTGCTAACATCCATCTCGGAACGACTGGTCAGATCCGCAACGTGTTGAACGATCTTCAGCGAAGAAAGTCCGCTTGGCTCCGAATCGCCGCCAAGCAGATGGCCAAAGCCGTTGAGGCAGACTGGAAGGACTACAAGCAGTCGCATCGCTAGCGCTTTGGCGCCATGATCCGATGAGTGAGCTATTCCTTCGATTCGCCGTCGGCGGAATCCTAGTATCCGCGTTCGCGGTCCTCGGTGACATGTTCAAGCCCAAGAGCTTCGCAGGGCTGTTTGGAGCCGCACCGTCAGTGGCGCTGGCTACCCTGGCTCTGACGATTGCCGGCGAAGGCTCCGCTTATGCGGCCATGGAAGCGCGTTCGATGATCGCAGGGGCAATCGCTTTCTGTCTGTATGCATGCGGCGTGAGCTACCTGCTGATGCGATATAGATTTCGCGTATTTGTGATTGCCAGCCTGCTCATTGTGCTGTGGCTCGGTCTTTCGGTTTCTATGTCGGCGCTCTGGTTGAGGTAAGGTTTTGACGATAGGTATCGACCCGTCCGGCCTCAAGCGGACCAAATGGTACGAATTCGCCATCAGGTTTCTGGCTGGTGGATTGGTTACAGCTCTGCTCGGCGTTATCGCGAAAGAGTTCGGCCCTAAAGTAGGGGGCCTGTTTCTCGCTTTTCCTTCGATCTTTCCTGCCGCTGCTACTTTGGTCGATAGCCACGAAAAAAAGAAAAAAAGCCGGGTGGGGCTGAATGGCGCGACCCGGGGAAGGCAGGCGGCCGGCCTCGATGCCGCAGGCGCAGCCATCGGAAGTCTCGGACTGCTCGGCTTCGCTTTCATCGTTTGGCGAGCGTTGCCCGGCCACAATGCGGGGGCTGTACTGGCGAGCGCCACGCTAGTCTGGCTAGCTGTTTCGGGACTACTCTGGTGGGTACGCAAACGCTTCCGATAGTGCGGGGTCTTCAGTGGTTCACTGATGCGCGTGTCGGTGTGCCACTGCATAGAGCAGCGCTCGCTACCACTCGGTCGCGAGTAATAGCGAGCGCCTGACCTCGGCCGAGCAGAGGGGAAAGCTATGTCAGTGGCGCGGAGGGCGCCTTCCCTCGTAATGGAGGCTCATAGCCGCGATACCGGCGGCCACGTTCAAACCGTTTTGCCCCTCGACCGAAACCGGCTGCAGCGCGATGGATTTATGAAACCCGCCGAACAGCACATTAGCTCCGCCACCCACACCCAGCGCCACACTCGCTTGCGCCCCTCCATAGTCGCCAGCCAAGGCACCAGGATTAAGATCCCTAGTTGGAGCAGCGACAGCCCATAGAATTACAGCGGACTGCAGATAGCCTATGTCGGCGCCGAACTTGGAAATTGTACCGGTATAGTACTCGGTTCCATGTTTGCTCGAGGTGTACGTACAATGAATGCTGTGCGATGAGCCTATGATAAAACCCCATCCGCCAGCTTCATGGCAGGTCAGATAGCCCGTTTTGACTGTTACATGGTCGGCTGCATAGCCGGGAATGGCGGATAGCGTCAACAGCAACACTGCGCCGGTCATGAGCGTCGTCCAGTTTTTGTTTTTCACGAGCGACTCCATCGGAAGAGTTTCTGGCAGCCTACGGGCTGGTCGTAGTCGTTGTTGTCGTCTCGGACGACGGCGTTCCATTGCCCCACGTAGTCGTAGTCTGGTTTTGTACCTGACCATTGACATATCTGGTAGTCTTTTTTTGCTCCACGGCTCCATTATTCCAATTGGTCGAGGTAGTGGTCTGACTCGCATCCGCGGCCGGTGACCACAACAGGGGGCGGTAGCTGAACTACCGGAGGCGCTTGCACCACAGGAGCGGGGGCGGGGACCGTTTCTACCTCCTTAGTACTAGAAAAACATCCGGATAGGATTCCGCCGACGACGAGCGACATTATCAATGAACCAAGACGCACATGTGAACGCATAGTCTTTTCCCTCTCTAAACGATAACGATAAGGAGGGATTGTGCAGCAATCGTGCCATCTTATTGATTTGACCAGTCACCGATAGTTGGTGCGTCTAAAACGTGCTGACCACATCGACCGTCTGGCCTTCTGTAATAATTCCACGGACTGCGGCCTCTGACGGTTATTCGCCGGGGCGTGGCGGAATTGCCGCGAAATTTCCCGGGTCGTCTGCCATGGCCGATTTGATGTCGGGATGCGCTCGGAAGAATGTATCCAGCTCAGGATGGCCTTTCAGATAGCGCGGATCATTCATCAGGGATGGCTTGTATGCCAGCGTGCGCGCAATTCCTGGATGTGCGTCGGCAAATTCTTCCCACGTGCGAAGACGGGCCGTATCGATGTCGCGGCTGTCCGCAGGGGCAAATATGATCGTGGTATTGCCACTCTGCACGGCGCCAAGCGGCTTAGCGGTCTGCGTTTCGGATTGAACGACGGTCGGCGGGGTCTCCTGTCCGGCCGCAGGTACAGCAAGAAGCAGGCTGAATCCGGTGATCAACGTTGCAGCCAGGCGCATAGGTACTCTCCTGCAAAGGGCTGTGGTTTCTCCAACGCGGCGCGAAGGACCAGAGGCCCGTGTTAAATTTCTTCAGAGATTCTTGTCCTTGAAACCAAAGGAACCTCGATAACGAATCGTGCTCCCCCGCACGGCCGGTTTTCGGCCCTGATGGAGCCGCGGTGCTGTTCGACGATTTGTCTGGTGATGTAGAGACCGAGACCGAGGCCGCCATAATTTTTGCTGGCGATTGTCCGCTCGAAACGCCCAAAAATTCGAGAAAGGTCATCGGGGGCGATACCAATGCCGTGATCTTCGACCACCAACACCGCCTTCTTATCGCTGGCCTGCAGCTCGATATCAATCGGATGGCCGGCGCCATACTTGATTGCGTTGGAAATAACGTTGGAAAACGCTTCATCCAGACGGAATCTGTCCCATTGTCCGACGATTCCGCCGCACAGCGTCATACGAAGCTCGCAGCAGGCGTTGGACGCATCCTCCGAGAGGCGCTCGACGATATCTCTGACGACATCGCTTAAGTCGCAGGGAGACAAATCCAATTCAAGCTTTCCCGCGGCCATCTGAGAAACATCGAGCATGCGATCCAGCAAATGGCCCATGCGCTCGGCTTGTTTCTGTGCCCGGCGCAAACTCTTTTGAATCTGTTTCAAATCGCCTTTCATCCTGTCCTGCTCGACCACGCCCAGACTAAGGACCAGCGTGGTAAGGGGGGTGCGCAGCTCGTGAGAGGCGATCGCGAGGAACTCGTCGCGCATGCGTACCGCAGCCTCGGCCTGCTCGTGGCGTTTGCGCTCGCTTAAATCGGTGACGATGACACCAATCGAGGGGCCTTCTTCCAGGTTAATCGGATTGAGCGAGACCTGGGTCGGGAGTCTGCGTCCCGGCGCCGCCAATAGGGTCAACTCGGCACGAACGGCGTCGAGGTGTCCGCGTCTGATCAGGCGTTCGAGCATCTCGCGTTCTTCAAAGGGTACGAACTCACTTAAGCCGCGGCCCATGATTTGATCGAGCGGAGACTCAATCAAGCGTGCGAATGCCGCGTTGCAATAGAGGATCGTACCGTCAAGCGAGAGCGAGATCGCACCCTCGTTCATGCTCTCGACTAACACGCGATAGGGATGCTCGGCACCTTCGAGGGTGAAGACCTTTTCACCCGATGGTCCAGAGACCACGAGCGCATCGACTTCCCCGGAGCGGATCGCCTCCAGGGTTTCTTCAGCTTCCTGCAAGCGCTGGCGTAACTCTTCGAGTTCAAGGCGAACGGACGTGCTGAGGTGAGCCTTCATTTCGAGCCACCCGCAATTGCGAGATTTGAAAGCACCTTGGAACGGTCAGAGAGATCTCCGACCATGCGCCGCGATGGAGGCGGTTCTTCCTTTATCAGCGTGGGCGCCGCGATTATGTCGGATTCGGTTGCGCGCCCCGGCTCCTGACAAATGTCGATAATCTCCAGATGATACCGGCCTTTGAGATTGGCCTCGCAAATCTCCGACAAGTTGCGCACCGCCCGAGTTGAACGGGGAGTGGTGCCAGTGGTGAACAGGCGCAGAACGTAGTGCGTCGCAGCATCCGCTGTCTTGCGCACCCGGCGTGCCCGGGGTTTCAGTTGATGAATGCGCGCCATGGTGTCTCCGTGTTAAGCGAGTTCCAAGCTTAGAAGAATCTTCTCGGTGGCGGACAGATCGCCGATTATGCGCCTTACCGGCGCGGGGATTTTTTTGACCAAGGTCGGAATTGCGATTATCTGGTCGAGCTTGGCGAGTTCGGGATTGCGCATCAGATCGACGATCTCGATCGTGCATCGTCCGGACATGTAGCGGTCACAAATGCGGCGTAAGTTGGCGATCGCGGCGATGGAGCGGGTCGATTGTCCGGCGATATACAAACGCATCATCCAATTCTCTTCGGGCAGCGGGCTAGTTTTGTTGAGCGCTCGCGGATTGGAGAGAGGCGGTTTGCGGACCGGCTTTTTCGATGTGGCAATCTTGCTCATCAACAACTCTCCGCGAAAAGCGACGCTTGCGCTACTCTTGCCGTGGAGTTTGAGATGGACGGCCGTCGACTCGAGACGACCCGCCATTAATCCTGCGGCTCCTTGCCATCGACGTTCGATTGTCCATCAATTTTTCTTCGCGTTGGCTTTCGATCGAAATCGATCTTTTCACCTCCGCCTCGTCCGCCGCGAACTCAGCCCGCAGCGCTTCTATTTGAGCCTCCATGGCTTTGCGCTTGCGATCGAGCTGGGTGAGTTTGAGCTCGCTCTCGTTGGCGCGTTGGAGCGAGGCGTCGCGTTCCTGCGCCTCGAGCGCCACGCGCGCCGAACCCGTGAGCATCCCGGCGGGGCCAAGGTAAACATCGACCAGCTTGATTCCTTCGGCGCGCAGGATGAACTCGCGTATCTGGTTGGAGTGATTCATCCCGCGCGATTTCAACACGTAAAGACCGCGGTTGCGTTCGCCGGAAATTTCAATGTCGCGCGCGAGCAACCAGGTGTCAATGATCGAAGAGATCCCAAGTTCGGTGGCTTCCAGGTGCCCGCCATTCTGCGTAAGCACGGTCAAAAATGCGGTGATACCCTCGGTCTTCAGGAAATCTATGAGCAGCGTGAGCATCGCGTTCACGCTCCGGGTACTTCCGGCGGAGATCAGATTGGAAATCGGATCCACGATCACCGCGCTGGGCCGGAATTGGTTTACTTCCTTGTGCATCGAGACGAGGTGCATCTCCAGGCCATACAGGAAAGGGCGCTGCGCGAGAATCCGCAGCCGCCCGCTCTCCAGGTGGGGCTGGAGATCGATCCCGATCGATTTCATGTTGCGAGCGATCTGATCGGGTGATTCCTCGAAGGCAAAATATAACGCACGCTCTCCGCGCTCGCATACCGAACGGGCGAAGGCGCTGGAAAAACTGGTTTTGCCGGTGCCGGCAGTCCCCGACATCAGGACGCTGCTCCCGCGGTAGAAGCCGCCCGGCGCCAGCATCGCATCCAGGTCAGGAACGCCGCTTGAGATGACCTCACTCGAAACCTTGTGGCGCAAGGCCATCGAGGTCACCGGCAGCACCGAAAACCCCTGCTCGTCGATGATAAATGGATATTCGTTGGTGCCGTGCCTGCTGCCGCGATACTTGACCACTCGAAGCCGGCGCGTGGTGATTTGGTCGTGCACGCGCTGATCGAGCAGGATCACGCAGTCCGCGACATATTCCTCGAGCCCGTAACGAGTCAACGAGTTCTCACCGCGCTCGCCGGTGACGATCGCGGTTACACCGAAAGACTTGAGGAATTGAAACAGCCGGCGAATCTCCGCGCGCAACAGGGCGGTGTTCGAGAAGCCCGAGAAAAGCGTTTCGATCGTGTCGAGGACCACCCGTTTGGCGCCGACCGACTCGATCGCATGCTTGAGCCGTATAAACAGACCTTCAAGGTCGTAGTCGCCGGTCTCGGCGATTTCGTTGGGATCGAGGTGGACGTGGTCGATGGCAAGCAGGCCCTCGCGCGAGAGCTGCTCGAGGTCGAAATTCAGGGAAGCGGCGTTTGCAGTCAACTCCTCCTGGGTTTCTTCGAAGGCCACAAAAACGCCCGGCTCGGAATACATGCGCGCGCCATTGACCAGGAATTCGACGCCGAGCATGGTTTTGCCGCACCCCGGGCTGCCACAAATGAGAGTCGCGCGTCCGCGCGGGAGTCCTCCGAAAGTTACTTCATCGAGGCCAGCGATTCCGGTCAGCGCCTTTTCCAAGCCATCCAGCGCTATCGTTGTCATGCGGTCCGCCCATCGTGGCTCGGCAGGCTTCTTCGTCCTCGCCTTACCGCGGGATCTCATCGCAGCCTCCGGTTGCAATTTGTAGGCTCAGTCTCCACTTTCCGACATAGATGCATCGCTCCGCAAGGCTTTAAAAAGGCTGAATCTGTATCCTTAGTAACAAGATTTGTGCCACATTCCAAACGAGCGAACGCATGGGTCATCCGCGGCAGATCGCCGCTTTCAAGCGGAGATTGTGGCGATCGCAAAATTACACGGGCGTATTTTGCACGGCGCCTAGGTGACGCGCAGGGTAAAGGTACAATCCATGCAGGGTATCGGTCTCAGGGAAACTTACGCGCTGAGCTTGGCTTAATTTACATCGCGTCCCCAGGAGAATTTTCATGCGTACCCGCGTCATTCATCTCATCAATCCGAAGACCGATTCGCTTACGACCCGCCCGGTCTACATGAATCGGGCGCTATACTCTCCGCTTGCGGGCTTGCTCGCGGTTGCCGCATCCGTTCCACCCAAGCAGTACGAAGTGATGCTCACAGACGAGAACATCGAGACGATCGACTTCGACCTTAAGGCAGATCTCGTCGGGATTTCCGCGATGACGAGTTACGTCAACCGCGGCTACGAGATTGCCGACCAATACCGCACCAGGGGCGTGCCCGTGGTTATGGGTGGCGTGCATCCAAGCTTCATGCCGCAGGAAGCGCTCAAGCATTGCGATGCTGTCGTTATCGGCGAAGTCGAGCTCGTGATCGACAAGCTGCTCGATGATCTCAGCCAGGGGTCGATGCGCGGCACCTACAAGTCGGACAGGTTGCACCCGATGGTCGGGATGCCGATGCCGCGTTACGATCTTCTGAAAAAGAACCGCTACGTAAACCGCACCTTTGTCCAGACGTCGCGCGGTTGCCATCAAGGGTGCACGTTCTGCGCCGAGCCGCTGATGAACGGTCTCAAGTTCCGCTATCGGCCGGTCGACGAGGTGATTCACGAGATGGAGAATTGCGGAGCGCGCAACATCTCAATCAACGACGCCGACTTCTTCGGTACGCCGGAGCGCCCCAAGGAAGTGATGCGCGCGTTGAAGGGGCGCGGTATCCAATGGCAGGCGGGCGTCACTTCCAAACTTGCGCATGACGACCGCATGCTGGAGCTCGCGGCCGAGAGCGGCTGCACGATGTTGAGTATCGGTTTTGAGTCGATCTCGCGCGCGACGCTGAAAAGCGTGCACAAGCATGTCAATCGGCCCGAGACTTTCGCCGCCCTGGTGGAGAAAGTGCACTCTTACGGAATTATGGTATTCGGCCTGTTCATGTTTGGCTTCGACGGCGACGATCGCTCGGTTTTCGACGAAACCGTCAACTTCAATATCGGCGCTAAATACGATGCCTGTGCCTATTCGGCGCTGACACCCTATCCGGGCACGCTCACCTGGTACGAGATGAAGAAAGCGAACCGCATCGTTTCCTTCGACTGGTCGATGTACGATCAGGGCCACGTCGTCTATCGCCCGGCCCAGACGTCAGCGGACGAGCTCGGTATCGGCCTCCGCAGCGCTTATGGCAGTTTCTATTCGACCTCTTCAATCGCCAGCCGGTTCCCGCTGCGCAATAAGCGGCATCGTGCACAATGGCTTATCTACAATCTATTCATGCGCAAGGCCTCACAGACCCAAAAAATCGGAGCAGTCGCGGCGCCAACGGCGGAGTCCGACGTCGCTCCGATGCCTCCGATCCTGCCCGTCAAGCTCGAATGGCGGACGGCAGTGCTTGAGGCGGCCGGACCTGAACCGCACTTGAGCTAAGCGACGCGCAGCGGCCACGACGCCGGACTACGACCTCGTGCTGAACGGGGAGTCAGCCTGGGGATGACCCTTCCGTGGTTTCGCGCTCTCGTCCTGGGCACGAAGAAGCCGTCTAAGGTTTGGCGCGCCGATGCCGAATCACACGATGCTACTGAGACTCACATCCTGAACAGCCGAAGCCGGTCGCGGGCGTGATGTTCGCGTTGAGCGAGGGCGCGAGGCACCGCGCGCGTCGCTTTTGTGTCGTCGCTGGTCGCTTCATGTACGGTCTTGTCGGTTAGTAACTGCGTCGCGCTCGCCAGATGCCACGTTCGACGACCCCGCCGCCTTGCAGACACAGGTAGCTGCCTTCGATTGCGTCGCTTTTGGGCTGGCCGTTGAAAATACAGTCCGATCCGTCTGGCATCATCACCCGCATCTGAAGAACAACGGTGCCCATCGTGCCCAGGGCGACCTTGCCGGTTTCGTTGCCGTTGCGGCAGTCCATGTTGCCGTAGCCGCACTTGTAGAAACCGCTCACCTTGGCGCCTTGCTGCAGCAGCGTGAGCGTGATGTCGTTGACGGCGCCGCATCGCGTATCATCGGGAATGAGCATGGCGCACTCGGCCGAGGATGTTCCCCGCCACACGCCGGTCACTTCTGTCTGGCCGGTCTTGAGAGGTGCGGCCGGCCCCTGCGCGCTCACAGCGGCATCGCCCTGGACGGTGGCGGTGGCAACCGGCGAGGTGTACGCCGACTCCGCGTACTGCGGCGCGCCAGCGGTGCATCCCTGGAGCAACGTCATGGCCAACGTCATTGCCAACGTCGTTGCGATGACGAGCGCGGCGATGACGAGCGCGAGCCTCTTTGGTCTGATGTTCAACGCGGTGGCCTTCTAGTCGCCGGCCAATTTTTTGACAAACCGCGCCCGGAGATGCCCGGGCTAGTCGGGGCCGTGTCCGAGCGAGCGCGTGTCGACGAACTGTCCGCTCACCGGGTTATAGAGTTCGGCCGTGTTTAGCACCCGGAGTGATACTGACGCCGACCCCATACTGACCGCACCCGGCGCGTAAGTCGGCCGGTTATTGTAGCCGCCCGCGATGAATACCATACCGTTACGGAGTAGCACCGCGCCCGCCGCCATCCGGTAGTCCTTCATCAGTCCCGTGGCGCTAAACTTGCCGGTCCGCGGATCGAAAATCTCGGCGTTTGCCAACACGCCTGCGTTGCTCGCGCCTCCCGCCAGCAACACGTCGCCGTCAGCGAGCAGGACCGCGACATGGCGGTAGCGCGCATGGTGCATCGGGTCAGCAGTGAGCGCGAACCTGCCGCCGGCAGGGTCGTAGAGCCTCGGCGGTGGCGAGCGCCTGATCGCCGGCGTCGGTGCCGCCGGTGATCAACACTCGTCCGTCATGCAGCGCGGTCGCGCCGTGGTAGGTGCGCGCGACCGTCATCTCGCCGGCAGCCTTGAAGGTGTTGGCCGCCGGGTCGTACAACTCGGCGCTTGCGATCGGCTTGTTCTGGTCGCCGATTCCGCCCGCAATCAGGACTTGCCCCGTCAGCGGCCCAGCCGTGATCAGAGTCGCGGTATGCTCGCGGCGTGCCGTGGTCATGCTCGCGCGCATCATGATTTTGTTGCTGGTGAGGTCGTATACGCGCTCGACCTTGCCCGCGGGCAGGAACTTGCCGCTTGCGGGATCGTAAAGCTCCGCGGAATCGAGCGATTGTTCTTCGTGGCTTTCCTGGTTGGCGCCGGCGTAGCCCTCCGGGGTCGAAGCGCCGCCGCTGATGAGGATGCGACCGTCGGGGAGCAGCACGGCGGCCGCGTTGTAGCGCGGCTCGGCCATGCGGCCGGTCGGGATGAACTTGCCGCTTTGGGGATCGAACAGGATTGCGTCGTTGAGCGCCTTGCCCATGCGATTCATCCCGCCCGCGATCAACACGCGGCCGTCCTTGAGCAAGGTCGCGGTATGATATGTGCGCTCGGTGGGCATCAGTCCGCTGCCGGCTGGTGTGAAAGCGTCGGTCGCGGGATTGTAAATTTCCGCAATATTGGTCGCCGAAACATGACTGTCGCCGCCACCCACGATCAGCACCGCGCCATCGGCGAGCAGCGTAACGGTCATCGCAAAGTGGGCATCGATCAATTGGTATGGAGAGGGCGTCGACTCGGCCATCGCGAGCGCCACCCAGACGCAAGCCGCCCCGCCGATCAGTAGCCAGATCCTAACGCGGTCGCAGATACGAATCATCGCACAGGCCTCACAAAAAGCCGGGCGCGGCGCTCCGAGGCGCCGCGCCCGGCCAGCTTACCAGGCGTGTATGTGCATCAACGCATCAACTGCATCAGTCCACTGGGCGTCTGGTATCTCTGGACGCTGTCGTACGGAGTGCCAAAGCCGATGTCGGGCGTGAGATCATTGCCCGCGCGATCGGCGGTGAACACGTGGCTGGCGTGCTGATTCTGGAGATCCCAGTACTGCTCGATGATCCCGCCGAAATACTGCTTGCCCCACTCCGGATGCAGTCTGTCGACCGCCGGGCTAAGCCCGATATTGACTACTTTCCAGAGCTTCGCATTGGCGTCGTAGAGGTCGAGATGGACATTGGCATAGTACGCCTGCGTGGTATACATGATGCGTTTGCCGTAACAGTAACCCGGCGCCATCGAGGGGATCCGATGGACATCGGTTACCCACACCGGGACGACCTCCCATTGACCCCACGACGGCCGCGCCCATCCCAGCGGCATGTCGTAATTGTCCGGGAACTTCCCATCCTCGTGAGTCATGTCGACCAGTGCGAGGATCTTCTGGTCGCGCAAAAAGGTGCCCTCGAACACCGAGGCCCCGCCGTTCCATCCCACCCGCTGGTCGTCGTGCGTCATGTCGCTGCCGAACAGCGGCGCGCAGCGCGCCGAACTCGAAAGCCGCAGCGAACGGCGCAGCGCCGGGATAAAAGCGAAATCGTCAGGATTCCGCGTCACGTCCTGCCAGAAGAGGGTCAGGTCGGCGAGGTACTTGGACTCCTCCGGCTCTTCGACCATTAGCCATTCGCCATACCATGCTCCGGCGGCGTGGGGATCCAAATGTGGAACGCCAGGAAACCAGTTATAGGCGAGTTGGCGATAGTCGTAGTCTACACGTGAGCAGGCCTTGCTGCCGAAGCGGTCCACCGTGCAGAAGGACGATTCTCCGTTGCCCGGCAGATCGGGAAACCCGGTGTAAAGCACCCCGCCGGGACGGAACGTCACGTCGTCCGCGATCTGGGTGCCCTTGTCAGGACCTTCGGGATGTGGAAACGGCACCCCCGAGACGTAGTTTTCGATGTTGTACGCGCCGTTGGGCAGCTTAACCAGGCGCGTCTGCGCGGAATATTTTTCCACCGCATCCCAGAACGGTTTCGGCAAGGGATGGATGGTGGTGGGACCCACGTCCATCTCGACATCGTCCGGCATCTTCCACGCATACTGGCCCGAAAAAAGCGCCACCATGCCGTCGGGCATGAAAGCCTTGTACTGCTGCCAGTTCTGCATAGTGATCTTGGTACCGGGCGGGATACTGTCCTCCACCGCCTGTGCCACGCCCAGAGCCAGGGGACACAAGAGCAGGCCCAGCAGTCCGATTAGCAGCTTACGCGCCTCGCTCATGCCTCTTTCCCTCCTTATCGGAGTTTTTTTGGAACCTAAAACACCAGCAGCACAAACGCCGAGCGAGCCGCAAACGCGGCGCGCCCGGCGCTCGTCAGTCCTCGATCGTTCGCCGAAAACGTATCCAGTCATTAACCGCATCGGTCCCCCAAGACCTGAAGCGTCAGGACACGGACACTATGAGGAGCATAGGCTTTACGAAAAGCAGTCAAACGATGCTCCAATCCTGTTAACCGTCAGAACCTCAGGTTTTGTTCCCCCACTACAGGGCGCTGAAGTTGTACTGGCCTGTGATCGTGAGCATGTTCTGACCCTTGAACAACGGCACGCCGACGTAGTTCATATCCGAGCCCAGCACGTAGATGAGGCCAATCCTGGCGAAGTACTTGTTGGTCCACGGAGGGTTGAACTGGATCGACGGAAAGAACGCGAAAGACGTCCCCTTGGGCTGGTAGATCATCGTCCAGGTCGGCGCGATCGCGTTCCACCAGTACGACGTCCCGATATTGAACAACATACTGATATCGTTCTTCTGCACCGCCTCATTGACCAGCGCGCCGTTTGGCCCGTCGATCATATCGTTGCTGGTGTCCATGTTTATCTGGTCGAGGATCTCAAAATTGGCTGACAGGTTGCCGGTTGTCGTAAGCCATGGAGCGTAAGCCTGGTCGAGGTCCACCGCCAACATCCAGGTCAGGATATCGGAGTACTTCACCGGGTTAGTCCCACTGACGCTCCAGGTGCCAAAAGGTGCGTGGTTCTGGTAAACCGCTTCGGCCCGGCCCACCAGCGGAAAGTATTCGGCGAGACTCGGCGGCATCGGCAGCGGCCGATCGATCGTCATACCCGCGTACTGCACTGGTTCGAAGACCGCTGGGAACTGATTGCTGTAAGGCACCCACGTAATGATCGGATAATATTGAAAGCTGTTGAAATAGAGCGCCGTGATCTCGTTGCCGCCGATCAGCGTGTGAAAGCGCAGGCCCTCCTCCATGTTGGCGAACGTCACCGCCGGTACGTGCCACTGGCCGATGATGACCGGGCCGCCGGCGAGGTTACACATCCTTTGCCGGTTGGCCGCCACGGGGTTCTTTTGATGGGTCGCGGCGAACAAGCCCTGGAGCTGCGAGCAGAAGTAGAAGACGCGCGGCAACGGCCATCCGAGTATGTTTCCGCCACCCGGATTCACCGGATACGGGAAACCGTTGGTGGAGAGCTCTCGCCCCGGACTGGCGAAGTCGGTGTAGTGCGCGTCAAAGCGGGCGCTCGGCGCATGGTTGGCGCCCGGGAAGCCGTTGTTCACCCGTCCAGCGACATCGCACTCTGAGCCGTCGTCGCCGGATGCGCTGTAGCGGCCGTCGGGATGATTGCAGCTGTTCCATATTGGTTGCGCCCCGGGAATCAGTACTCCTTCCACGAAATTGGACGTCAACGGACCCAGGTCAGGCAGGTTAAGAATCGGATGGATCATCCATTGCGGAATGCGTGACTGCTCGAGGTTGGAAAAGCCGAAGTTCCAGTTGGTATCCACCGGGTTGATGACATCGCCCACGCGGAAGGCGAGCGACTGCCCCCACACCACAATCTGGTTTCCAGTATACAACGTCAGGGGTCCGGCCGTCAGCTTCCACCATGCGTCGCGCACGGTGTACTGATTGTAGAACTCGTTCATTTGCTTCATGCCTGGACTGGCCGCGTTGTTGGCGGTGTCAAAGGCATACGGCGGCTCGTACACGAACCATTCGCGCATAAAGAAGTCGTTATTGGAGCCAAGGTGGAAGTTCTCGTCCGCCTGCAGCCAGGTGCGCGCCGTGGCCAGACTGTTGCGGCTCGGCGTGTACTGCTTGAGGTTGGACGGGTTAATCCACATCCCGTCGGTCTCATTGAGAAATCCCGAGAGATGGAAATTGCTCCAGATGCTCCTTTCAGGCTGACTCGGAGGGTTTGTCTGGGCCAGGACATCCGCCATCGGCGGCCCTCCATGCGGGTCCGCCGCCGAGGCCTTTGCCGACGAGTCATCCGCCCGCGAAGGTGCGGCGCAGATCCCAAGTCCCGCCATCACCAGGACAAACGCGGCCGCCAATCTGAGCGCAGTCTGCCACCATGTCCGCGAACCAAATTCGGTCCTCATAGTCCCCATAGAGGCCTCCCCAAGAGTTGGTTGCTAAATAGACATTCTGCGGATCATCAACACTCCTTTTTCTCCAAGAGCCAAAAACTATTCGCGCCTAAAATGCCGCGACGACGTCGTTTTGTCCGTTCTCCGACTTTGGTGCCTGGCCACTTCCAAACATGAACCTGGGCCGCGCGATCTGCAGGTAGCACGGCAGAATCAGCACGCCCGCAACCATGTTGCACGCCATCAGGAAGATGAGCAGCGTGCTCATCTCGTTGTGAAACAGCAATGGTGAAAAAATCCAGGGGAAAATTCCGCCGATCATCACCATGAAGGTGCTGAAAACGGCCAGGCCGGTGGTTTTCAGAGCGAGCACGATTGCATCTTCCACCGCCATCCCGCCCATTACCTCGTCTCGGATGCGCGACACGGTATAAATTCCATAGTCAACGCCCAGGCCGATTCCCAGCGAAATCACCGGTATCGTGTCGATAGTCAGACCGATACCACGCAGTCGCATATATATAAAGGCGCCGAAGTTGGCGAGTACGCAGGAAAACAGGAACATGCACCCGGCCACGAAGGAACGAAAAGAGATCACACAGAACAGAAACACCACTGCGAGCACAAAGGTTATATTGAGAAAATCCAGTTGATACAAAACGTCATTCGCGGCCTGATAGAGTCCCGCAAGGCCCGCCAGATACCACACGTGCACATTTGTCAACTCCGGATCGTTCCTGACCCGTTCGTCGACGAACTGGCTAATGCGGTCGCGCAGGCCGTTGAGCGTATCGTAGGTATGGTCCCGCAACAAAATACGAATACAGGTGTCGTGGTTGGAGCGGTCGGAGATGAACCGCTCCAGTTCTCCCGGCGCCGATCCATTGAGATAGAGGAACCAGAGATTTCCCGATAGCTGGATCGAGTCCGGGTCGGCCAGGTACTTGGGATGGCCATAATGGAACATCTGGTTGAGCGGATATGAAATGGTCGACGAGAAGGAGACGACCACCGCGACGCGGGAATCCTGGAGCAGGAAGGCACGCATATCGTCAACCATCCTGAGCACCCCCGGGGTCAGGACTGACTGGACACCGCCTTTGCCCGCCATCGCGCCCGTCGGCGTGGTCAGGATGACCCATCCCTCTTCCAGCGGAAACTTCTTGCCGATTGCGATGATGTCCCGATTGACCTTGGCGCTGGAGCGGTAAAGCGGCGTCCCCGGTGTCTTGTAGCCGATATCCTGGCGGATGCCGGCCGCGATCCCGGCGGCGAGGAAACACAGCGCGAAGACCAGCAGGCCGGTGCGCACCGGTCCCGGCGTAACCGGTATGTGGACCAGCCACTCGACGAAACCTCTGGCCGTTCTGCGCCATTCCGGCTCGGGGCCGACCCGCCGCTTCTCTTTGATCCTGGGAACCGGAAGGTAGCTGACGAAGATCGGCTGGAAGATAAAGACCATCGTCAAACTGCCGGCGAGCCACACCGAGCCGGCCAGCGCGATATGCTGGAGGACCGGGATGCCGCCGAAGGAAATGAAGATGATGCCCGCGACGTCGGCCAGAATTGACAGGAGGCCGGGTGGCAGCATGAAGTCGGTCGTTGCTTCGCAGGCGGCGTACTTGTCGCCGAGCCGGTCGAGCTCGTCGTGGAAGCGGCCTTGCCACTGGATGCCGTGGCTCATGTCGCGCGCAGTCAGGATAAACGGGATGACCAGCATCACGGGGTCGAAGTTGTAGCCCATCAATCCCACGAAGCCGAGACCCCAGACGGCGGACAGCGCGCCAGTGACGATCGGCGCCCACCATCGCGTGCGCTGGCCGAGCGTAAGGTACAGGATGAGGATCATCGTCGCGACCGCGGCCAGAAACAGCAGGTCTATCAGGTGTTCGTAGTAGTAACCGTAGCCGCGGATGATCGGCTCGCCGGCGACGTAGATCTGATTGTTTTTATCCTGATACTTCCTGACGATCACCTGGACGTCTTTGAACAGCTCGCGGTAGTCCAGCCCCCGCTCGTTGAATGACGCCATCACCAGCGCGCACGTGTAGTCGGCGCTAACCAGGTGCGCGATGCGGGCGCGGTTGGAGAAAACGTGGCGCTTAAGCTCCTCGAGTCCGTCTTGCGTGGCCGGGACATCGGGGAACATGAAGGGCTTGATCGTGAGCGAGCCTGGTGCCGCCTCCGCGTAGCTCACCCGATAGGAGGCCAGCGAAAGAACCTCGTTGTGGTCCACGCCGGGCAGCTTGTCGACGTCGCGCTGGATGCCCTGGATCCGCCGCAGGGTGTCGAAATTGAAGATGTCTCCGTGCTTGACCTGGACCATCATGGCCAAGGTCTGGGCGCCGCCGTATCTCTTCCAGTTCTCATAGAGCTGAACGTTTGGATGGGTGCGCGGAAAGAATTCGTCGAAGTCCGTCGCGATGCGGACCCGGGTACATTCGTACCCCATGAAGGCACTGAAAAGCAGCAGCACGATGCCGATCGGTGCGCGGTAGCGAAGGACGAATACGCCGATCGGGCCGACAGCCTGCCCCTCTCTTATTTTACCACCTGCCATTGCTCACCCGCGTCGTTCGTCCGCAGGATCAGCCCGTTGAGGCCCACTGCGTAGCCGACGTTCCCCAGGAACGCCACAGCAGCGATGTCGCTGAACGTAGGCCGATGAACTACCCATTTGCCGGCCGCATCCATTCCGACCAGCCGCCCGCCTTCACCGCCCAGCCAGAACCGTCCGGCCGCCACGGCCGCGGCGTAAGTCGCCAGGGGCTCCGGCAGCTTCAGTGCCTTCCAGGTCTTGCCGCCGTCCTCAGTCGTCAGGACCTCGCCATTCAGCCCGGTAACCAAGGCATGCTGGGGGTCGTTGAAAGCGATCGAAAAGCTGGGGCCGACTGTATAGTCGCCAGTGTTGCCGCCGTGACTGACGTTCCAGGTCTTGCCGCCGTCAGTGGTGTGAAGAATGGTCTCGAATTCACCCACCATCCAGCCGTTGTCGGGATCGGTATAGTGGACGTCGAAAAAAATTATCGGGTCTTTATATTTGTAGACATTCCAGTGCTGTCCGCCGTCGACGGTGCTGAGCACCAGTCCCTCCGCACCGCATGCGTACGCGTGTTGCGCATCGACCGCGGAGACATTGAACAGGTTGCTCGCGACCCCGGTCTGTTGGCGGTTCCAGGTCTTGCCGCTGTCCCCGGAGTGCAGAACGATTCCCATCTCGCCCGCAATCCAGCCGCTCGTGCCGTCTGGCGTGAACTGAATTGCGTACAGGTCGCGGTCCTGGAAGAGGACGTTGCCGTCGCGCTCGTGGAGGACCTGCTCGTTCCAGCTCCTGCCGTGGTCATCCGAGACCATCAGCAGACCCTTCGAGCCAACGATGTAGATAGTGCCGTCGGGGCGAATCGCGACGCCGTAAAGCGCTTGCCACGGATGCGCGCCGCTAACCGCCCTGCCGCCGATAGCGGCGCTGGACACCAGCGCTCCGGCTATCAAAGCCACCCCGGCAATGGCGCCCGCCAGCGCCCAGAACGCTCCTACTCGCACTCGCATAGTCTTGGAGAGTCCCGCCTCATCGTGTTCCGCAACCGACGGAATACGGACCGCGCGATGAAGTTTAATCAACCGTTTGCTTCTAGTTAATTAGCCGCTCAATCCTCCCCCCAAACCGCTGCTCGCAATGCGCACAAAAGTGCATGAAATCAACTCACTAAGCCCGTTTACTCTGGAATCAACCGCGATGTCAACCGGTGATGCGATTTAACACGGCGGTCCTTGACTCTAAGTCACGTAACGTGACTACCGACCGCGCTACGGCGGCGCCGCGCGTATCCCGCGCGCTAGCCCGCGCGCCCGGCGGCTGATTGCGCTCTGGCGCCCTCGCTGGCAGACGGCGCGGTTTCGTACTTGCAAATGAAGGCGGGGCGACGCCACGAAATGAAACAGGGCAGAATCAGCACGCCCGCGATCATGTTGGTCGCCATCAGAAAAATCAGCAGCACGCTCATCTCGTTGTGAAACTGCAAGGGCGAGAACGCCCACGGCAAAATTCCGCCGACCATCACTGCAAACGTGCTGAAGACCGCCGCACCCGTGGTGCGCAGCGCCGTGGCGATCGCGTCGTCGAGCCGCCGCCCGTTCATAACTTCGTCGCGAATGCGCGCGACGATATAGATCCCATAGTCGACGCCCAGCCCGATGCCGAGCGAGATGATCGGGATCGTGTCGACGGTGAGTCCGATGCCGCGCGCGCCCATGTAAACGAAGGCGCCGAAGTTGGCCATCACGCACGACACGATGAACAGCGCGCCCGCCACAACGGAGCGAAACGAAATCGCGCAGAAGATGAAGATCGCGGCCAGCACGAACGTGATATTGATCAAATCGAGGCGATAGAGCACGTCGTTGGCCGCAGCGTAAAGTCCCGCCTCGCCGCCCAGGTACCGTACGTTGACGCCCTTGAGTGCGGGATCGTTGTCGACGCGCAAATTGACGAAGTCCCGGATTTGGTTGTGCAGCTGGCTAAGCCGTTCGTAGGTGTGGTCGGGCAGCAATACGCGGATGCAAGTGCTGGTGACATGTGGATTATTGGCGAAGAAGCGCTCCATCTCGCCCGGCGCCGTGCCGGCCATGAACATCCACCAGATGTTGCCGTTGAGCGCTGAGACCTGCGGCATCCCGAAGAACTTCGGGTGGCCGTTATGCAGCAGCCGGTTGAGTCCCTTGACTACGCCGCCCGAGAACGAAACCACCGCCGCGGTCTGCCCGCGCGCCTGCAGGTAAATCGCAAGGTCATCCTCCATCCGCAATACCGGCGGCCCCAGCGATGACTGGCGACTCGGCCAGTCGGGCGTCTCCAGCACAATCCATCCCTCATCGAGCGGAAGATATTTTCCGATCTCCGCCATGTCGCGGTTGACCTTCGAGCCGGGCGGATAAAGCGGCGTGCCGGCCGTCGTGTAGCCGATCTTGGCGCGCTGGCCCGAGGCGACGCCCCACACGATAAAGGCCGCGCCGCCAATCAGGATTGCCGCGCGCAGCGCTCCCGGCGTTACCGGCACTCGCACCAGCGCCTCGATCATCCGACCCAGCCTCGAGCCATGCGCCCACAGCCCGCGCTCCGCCCAGCTTCGCGGCTTGATTCGCGGCCGTGGCAGGTAGCTCATGAAAATTGGCTGAAACACGAACACCATCGTAAGGCTGCCCGCCAGCCAGACCGCGCCCGCCAGCCCGATCTCCTTGAGCACCGGAATCCCGCCCAGCGAGATGAAGATGATGCCGGCGATGTCGGCGATGATCGACAAAAACCCCGGCGGCAGCATCACGTCGGTAGTTGCCGCGCAAGCCGCGAACTTGTCGTCGAGCACGTCGAGCTCGTCGTAGTAGCGGCCCTGCCACTGGATTCCGTGACTCAAATCGCGCGCGGTCAGGATGAATGGGATGACCATCATGATGGGGTCGAAGTTGTAGCCCATCAGACCCACGAACCCGAGCCCCCACAGCGCCGAGAACGAGCCAGTTAGAATCGGTGCCCACCAACTCGAGCGCTGGCCCAGGCTGAGATACAGGATGAGCAGCATCAGTACGAGCGAGGCCAGGAAAATGATCGCGATGTCGTCGAAGTAGTAGTAGCCCCATCCCACGATCACCGGCAGACCCGCAATATAGATGTCGGTGTTGCTGTCGGAGTAGCGATCGACGATGGCCTGGATGTCTTTGAAGAGCGCGCCGTAGTCGATCCGGTCGGCGTTGAACGCCGCCAGCACCAACGCCCCCTTGTCGTCGGACGTCAGCAGCCCCTGAACGCGATCGCGATGCGCGTGGACGTTCTGTCGCAGCTCGTCCAGCCCCTGCTGCGTCTTGGGCGGCTCCGGATACATGAAGCATTTCGAAGCCAGTCCGCCGGGCACCGCTTCGGTGAAGGCGACACGGTAAGAGGCCAGTGAAAAGACCTGGTTGTGGTCAACCGCGGGCAGGCTGTTGACGGCGTTCTGGACCTCGACGATCTTGCGCAACGTGTCGTGGTTGAAGACGTCGCCGCGCCGCACGCGCATCAGCAACACCAGCGTCTGCGCACCGCCGTAGCGCCGCTCGTATTGTTGGTAGAGCTTGACGTTGGGATGGCCGGACGGAAAGAGGCTTTCGAACCTGGTCGCCACCCTGACGTGCGCCGCGTTCCATGCCATGAAGGCGGTGATCAGCAGCAGCAGGATGCCGATCGAACGGCGATGGCGCAGGATGAAATCGCCGAACCCCCAATTGCCGGGTCGATACGAACTCATTGGTTTTCCGCCGGTCGATGGCGATGCCTGTGATCCGCGCTCTCGCACCGGCCGGAAATACCGAGCCAGCCCTCGGCGCAGGGCCAGCCCGGTTATGGCGCGGGCCGCGCCCCCGCGGTTATGTCGTTGGGATATTTCGAAACGATACGTTCCGCGGCGATGAAGTTATGCATCGCGACGTCATAATCGCCGTGAAAATAGGCGCGCTGACCGTCCAGAAACAACTGCTCCATGTGTTGTCCGCTCGCCCCTGAGTATTGCGCGTGCCAAACATCCTGGGCGACCTTGGTCATGACTGCCTGTACGTCTTCCTTGCGGTACTTCTGCCACGTGCCGCTCTTTTTTCCGAATGGAGCCTGAGCGGTGGTTGGCTCGGCCATAGGTGATGTCGCCCCCTGGGCAAACGAGAGGGTTGAATAGACGCCCGCGACGCAAACCGCTATCAGACCCAACATCGTCAGTTTTAAGGACTTTGACGTCATTGGCTCCTCCTCCCGCTGAATCGGCGCGTTCAGCTTGCTCAATTTCAACTTAAGCAACCATTACGAGCTTGTGACCCAAATCGCAATAGCTGATGAATGTAGTAGAGCAACTTCAGCGGCGTATCAGTTTCGCACGCTATCGTTCGACTGGATGAATTCCCGTTTTGCGTCTGACTCGCGTTTCGCAAAAGTTCGCTCGGGCCGGTTGCGGTGAGCAACGATGCCCGGGCCTTATATTCAGTCGAAAAACCGGCCCTTTTTGCGATCTCCAATGGCAACGGGCCGATGGCACGATGGCTGCTTCGTCTTTCGTCCAGCCTGATTTCACGCATGTGTCGATCGAGGGGTTTTAGAGAGATGTTGCTACCGTTTTTTTTCGCGAAGCCCATAGCTTCAGAGCATGGGACTTCGCCGAGGAGAGAAGCCGACGATGATTTTTCCATCGATCACTACTTTGATTCTTGGCGCAGCAGTTTTCGCCGCTCTGGCGGTGATGGACTGGTACGTATGGGGGATGACGCCCATGCGCCGGTATCCGCTCTCACCGCGCGGAACGCGATTCGCTGAGGACGACGAAGCGAGCGCATTCAGAAAGGTTGCCTAGCGGCAACCGGCCGTCAGAAACAGGAGATGGGCGGCGGCGCTAAAACGAGCTCGGGAGCTGAACCACCGACCTGATTTTGATCCACTGGTGCGGCTTGACTTCAATCTTCTGGTTCCCGCCGGGTCCGCGCACGACGTAAATTCCGGGCTTGAGCACCACTCGGAAATTGCCTTCAGCGCAATCGCCCTTGGCGAGCTGCTGCTTGTTATCGGCGTCGTAGATCCAGATGCATTCGCCAATCACGCCTGAGGGGCTCCCGCCCTTGAGCGCGCCCGAGAACCCATAGACCCCCGATTCGATTTTGTCGCGCGCTGCCCGCGGGATGGGTTTGGCGGCGAGCTTTTGCTTCGAATCGCGCACGCAGGCCGAAATCGCGACGGTCGTGAGCAGAGCCGCGCCGAGGAGCGCGACGGATGTTGCGGCGTTGCGCATGACTACCTCCCGGCAAGGACAAGGAGGGGCTATAAAGTCAGTGCATCGAAAGATCGGACGCCCTTAATGGCGCGAACGGGACCTCGCCGGAGCCTGATAGCGCGCGGCGCCCGCCAAACAGCGCAAGTCTTAATGCGCAGCGGGAGCCGCCGCCGGACTCGCCATCGCTGCCGGACTTCCCATAGCTGCCGGGCTGCCCATCGGGGCCGGGGTCTCCATACCTCCGTTCGCCTTGGCGGCCGCCTTGCGGCAGCGGTAGACACTGCTCTTGGAGATCTTCATGTCCTTGGCGACCGCGGCCGGCTTTTTGCCGCTTTGAAGTTCGGTCATCACCTGCGCGCAATCGACCTTATTGGCTGCGTAAAGGTTGGATACGCCGAACTGAAGGCTTAGCGCAATCGCGACGGCAAGTGAGGCAACGACCGCTGATGTTTTCTTCATGATCTTCCCCTGCGCATAGAAGTGCGATTCAAAAGCTCCCGCAGTATGTCAAAAACGTCAGAATCCTAAAAGAGCCTTTCGCCCGGTTGGACTCGTGCGGTTAGAACTCGATCATCACCTTGCTCTGATTGGTCGGGAGCGCGAGCGCGGCGAACGCCTTGGGCAGATCGTCGATTCCCATCGTGTGCGTGATCATCGGCGCGGTGGCGACCCGGCCGGACGCGAGCGCCGCAATTGCCATTTCGACCTCCGCGCGCTCCATCCCGAGCGAGAAGCGCAGGTCGAGCTCTTTGCTCATTGCCGTGATCGGCGCGAAACCATCATCTTCGGTGCACACTCCGATTATCACCACGCGGCTTGAGCGCTGTCCGTACGCGATCGCTTCGGCCATCGCGCCCGGCGCGCCGATACACTCGAAGATCACCTGCGGTCCCGCACCGGTGAGCAACTCGACCTTCCCCGCCGGATTGTGCATGCGCGGATCGACGGCCGCGTCAGCGCCCATCGTAAGCGCCAGGCGGCGGCGAGGCTCACTCAGTTCGGAGACGACGATCGCGCGCGCGCCGGCAAAACGCGCCCACAGCATCGTGGCGATTCCGATCGGGCCCGCGCCCATCACCACGCAGCTCTCGCCCGCCTGGAAGCCCGCGCGATGCAGCCCGTGGAGTCCGACCACCAGCGGCTCGACCGTGGCGGCCTCGCGAAAGCTCATCCCCGCCGGCAGCTTGAACACGCTCGCGGGGCGGGTCTTCATCAGCTCCGCATACGCGCCCGGAACCTCGCCGAAGCCGACCAGCTTGACCTCGCGGCAGCGCTGCGCCTCGCCGACGCGGCACAACTCGCAGCGGCCGCATCCGACGTACGACATCGCGACGACCGGGTCGCCGCGCTCGAAGCCCGCGACGCCGTCGCCAAGCGTCTCGACCACGCCTGAGAACTCGTGGCCGAGGATGGTCCCCGGCGGCATGCGGAAGTTGCGTCCCGCGGCATGCAAGTCGGAGCCGCAGATGCCGCAGGCTTTCACCCGCACCACGAGTTCGCCCGGACCGGCGATCGGATCGGGAACCTCGGCGATCTCCAGCGGAGCGCCGGGCGCCCGGTACACGCAGGCCTTCATTTGCTTCGCGTGCTCGGGAACGAGGGCGCGCGCCGTTCCTTGAGCGCCGCCACGCCCTCGTGCAGGTCGTCGCTGAAAAATCCGAGCATCTCGAGCGCGAGCGAGGCATCGAAGGACGGCCCGAACGTCCGCAGCCAGTTGTTGAGCGCGCGCTTGGTGAAGCGCAGCGCCTGCTGCGGTCCGCGGGCGAGCTTTTGCGCGACCTCCATCGCCTTGGCCATCAATTGGTCGGCCGGCACGCAGAGGCTGACCAGGCCGACGCGCTCGGCCTCCTTGCCGTCGATGAAATCGGCGGTGAGCAGATAGTACTTGGCCTTGGCCATCCCGCACAGCAGCGGCCAGATGATCACCGCATGGTCGCCGGCGCCCACGCCGAGGCGGATATGGCCGTCGGTGATGCGCATGTTCTCCGACGCGATCGAGATGTCCGCCATGAAAGCCACGGCGAGGCCCGCGCCGACGGCGACGCCGTTGATCGCCGAGATGATCGGCTTGTCGAGGTTGATCATGTTGTAGACGATGTCGCCGGCCTCGCGCCACGCCTGCCCGATGTTGGCCGCGCTGCCCGCCATCCGCTCGATCATCTCGAGGTCGCCGCCGGCCGAGAACGCGCGCCCCTTGCCCGTGATCACCACCACGCGGGTCTCGGCGTCCTCGTCGATATCCTTCCAGACCCGGCTCAACTCCCAGTGCAGGCGGTTGTTGGTGGCATTGAGAACGTCGGGACGGTTGATCGTGATGAGCAGGATTCCGTCTTCGCGGCGCTCGAATAGCAGATGCTGATATTCTTCGTATTTCATCGCGAGCCTCCGAATCGATTGGCTGGTGTCTTCCTTAGCGCAGCGCGCGCGTTTCCTCAAAGCGCCGCGGCGCTTGTTGCGGAAAACCGAAAAGGCTCCGGAAGACCGAAAAGGCCCGATCCGGCGACCGGCGCGGGCTCAGGCGGTCACGACGGGTCTTAGAGTCGGGCGGCTGAGAGACGTGGTCGCCTGCACGGTCGGCAGGAATCGCCCCTTGAACGCCTCGGCGGAAAGGTTCGCGAACGCCGCGAGCCGTGAGAGCGCCGGCTCCTCGAAGTCCTGCGGCTCGAGCCTGGTCATGTACGAGCGTGCGACCTCGTACGACTCGGTGTTGACGTCGACCAGGCGCACCCTGATCCGTCCGGTGGATGGATCTACGAGCGCGGTGAATTCGACCGGCGTCACTCGTCCGCCGGCAATCGCGATGAGCGCGCCCGAGCCTCCGCTCAGCAGATAGCGCACCGCGCCATAGCCGAGCGTGCGCGTATATTCGGCGTCGAACGGCAGCGGCTTGGCGCAGCGCAGTTCGTAGCCGATATCCTTGGTGACCACGGTCGCGCCGATCCCGAGTTGCTTGAGCGCCGCGCGCACGCGGTCGCGCAGCAGGTAGCCGAGCGGGATATCCGCGATATGCACGTGGCCGTAAGCGTCGGCCTCGGAGCCCGGCGCGTTGGGCAGAGTGCTGGGGTCCATGCGCTCGGCGATCCCTTCGGCCACCACCGCCACGCCGTCGTCGTAGCCCTCGGCGCGGCGCTTGATTATCGCGCCGACGATCGTGTCGACGACCAGCGACAGATCGAAACGCTCGCCGTGAAACTCCTCCAGAATCACCGCCAGCGTTGCGCCCGAGGACTTGCACATGCTGAGCGCCAGCGAACCGGATTTCCGGCCCATCGAGATCGCCAGGTACCACCTGCCGGTAGTGCGGGCGTCGACCATCAGCGATTCGACGATCGTGGTGCCGACGGCGCGCGCGGTCTCGAAGCCGAAGGTCGGCGCGTTCTCGGGCAGCGGCAGATCGTTGTCGATCGTTTTCGGCACCGTCACCACGCCGATTTTTCCGCGGGTGCGCTCGGCGATCCTGAAGGCGCCGTAAGTCGTATCGTCACCGCCGATACACACCAGGTAGCGGATGCTTAACGCGTCAAGCGCGCCGATCGTGCGCGTAAGACTCGCCTCGTCGCGCGCCGGGTTGGTGCGCGAGGTGCGCAGGATCGAACCGCCGGTGGAATGGATCTGGCTCACCTCGTCGAGCTTGAGTTCAACGACGTGGGAGGTATTGCCTTCGGCGAGCCATCGATAGCCGTCGCGCAGGCCAACCACCCGCAGGCCGCAGTTGATCGCCTCGATCGCAGCCGAAGAAATCACGCCGTTGATACCGGGGGCGGGGCCGCCGCCCACCAGGATTCCGAGGGTGGCCTGGTTATCGCCGTCGCGCTGCATGGTTGAAAATCTCCGCGGCGGTTATCGTGCGCCGGACGCCTGGGGATCGCGGACGGCTGCGCTCAGCGCGCGGACGCGCCGGCGTAAATATCCATGATCGTGCCGAGCAACTTGATCGCTTCGGCGCGCGGGCGCTGAAACGAGTTGCGTCCGATGATCGAGCCGAAACCGCCGCCGGCCTTGATCGCGCGCACTTCGTCGAGCAGCTTTTCGTCGCTGACCTTGGGACCGCCCGAGAAGATCACGATCCGCCGCCCGTCAAAGCAGCTCTGCACGACGTTGGCGACGCGCGCGGCCTGCGTATCGAGCGCTACGCGGTTGGCCTCGTAAGCCTTCTTGGCTTCGGGCTGCTCGAGATGCGCGGTCGGCAACTTGACCTTGATGATGTTGGCGCCGAGTTGCGCCGCAATCTGGGCTGCGTATGCGACCACGTCGATCGCGGTCTCGCCCTCCTTGCTGATACCCGAGCCGCGCGGATACGACCACACCACCACCGCCAGGCCGTGGGCCTTGGCCTCCTCGGCGATCTCGCGCAACTGCTCGTACATCCGCACGCACGAAGCCGAACCGGGATAGATGGTGAAGCCGACCGCGGCGCATCCCAGGCGCAGCGCGTCCTTGACGCTGCCGGTGACGGCGGGCTCGGGATCGGGCGAGTCGTGCAGCAGGTCATGGTTGTTGAGTTTAAGGATAAGCGGGATTTCGCCAGCAAACTCGGCGGCGCCCGCCTCCAGGAAGCCAAGCGGCGCCGCGTAGGCGTTGCATCCGGCGTCGCAGGCGAGCGAGAAATGGTAGCGCGGATCGTAGCCCGGCGGGTTGGGCGCGAAGCTCCGCGCCGGGCCGTGCTCGAAGCCCTGGTCCACGGGCAGGATAACGAAGGTCCCGGTGCCGGCGAGCCGCCCGTGATTGATCATCCGGGCAAGGTTGCTCAGCACGCCCGCGTTCTCCGAGCGGTAAAAATCCAAAATTTCCCTGGCTCGCTTGGTCATAACCGCCTCCGATTCACAACTCGATATTCCTCAGACAGGGCGTCCCGCGCGCAAAGCAGCGCCACGTTCGCGCCAGGAATTATAGCATCTCCATCGCGCAGCGGGCCGCTCCGATCAGCCCCGCGGCCGGATTGAGCGAGACCCGCACCGGGATGCTTGCCAACACTTTATCGAGTCGGCCCTTGGCGAGAAAGGTGCGCACGAATCCGCCCGCGCTGAGCGCCGCGAGAATTTTGGGCGCGATTCCGCCGCCGACATAGACGCCGCCCAGCGCCATGAACTTTAACGCCAGGTTGGCCGCCTCGGCGCCGTAAATATCGACGAAGATTCGGAGCGCCTCGAGGCATCGCGAGTCGCGGCCCTTGAGCGCGGCTTCACTAATCACCGCCGCCGCGTCGGTGGCGCCGGCAAATTCGTCGATCAGCCATGGCGGCTCGGCGTCGGGCCCGCGCGATTTCAGAAACTTGTAGATGTTGACCAGTCCTGGCCCGGACAACACGCGCTCGAAGCTTACGTGATCGAATTCGCCGCTTAGATATTCGAGCAGTTCGATCTGTTCGCGCCCGCGCGGTGCGAAGTCCGCGTGACCGCCCTCGGTGGCGATCGAACGCCAGCGGCCGTCCTCGAGCGGGACCAGTCCCGCCTCGCCGAGACCGGTGCCCGCCGCGATTACCGCGATCGGCGCGCGCGAGGCCGGCGCCTCGCCCGCCTGCAGCACCGCCATTTCGCCCTCCTTAAGCTGGAGCATCCCGTACGCGGTCGCCTCGAGGTCGTTGATCAGCCGCGCGCCGGGCACGCCGAGCGCGCGCGCCAGCGCCCGCTCTTCCATCGTCCACGGAACGTTGGTCGCGTGGCTGACTCCGCCGATGATCGGTCCGGGGACGCCGAAGCAGGCCGCGTCGATCGCCCAGGCGCCGCTTAGAAAATCGCTTGCGACCTCTTCGAGGGTTTTGAAATCGCGCGTGGTGTAGAGCTTTTCGCGGAGCAGGACCGGCGCCCCGCCCTCGACGCGGTAAAGGCCCAGCAGAGTCTTGGTGCCGCCGATATCTCCGGCCAAAACCGCAGCCTTGGTCCGCACGGCCATCGCTACCCGCCTTCCGCCTTCAGCTTCTCCGCCAGTGCGACTTCCTCAGGGCTGCCGATATAGACCGGCACGCGCTGGTGGATGCTGGAGGGGACGAAATCGAGCACGCGCCCGCGTCCGGTGGAACCTGCGCCGCCGGCCTGCTCGGCGAGCATCGAGAGCGGCGCGACCTCGTACATCAAGCGCAACTTGCCCTTGCTCTGGCCGCCGGCGCTCACTTCGCCGGGATAGAAAAAGATTCCGCCGGTCAGCAGGCAGCGATGGAAGTCGCCGACGAACGCGCCGCAGTAACGCAGCGAGTAGCCGCCGCCCTGGTCTTTCGGTCCGGTCAGCCGCTCCAGCAGCGCGCGCGCCCCGGGATGCCATCGCGCGGCGTTGGCCTGGTTGACCGCGTAAGTCTTGCCGCGCTCCGGCATCCGGATCTTCTCGCGCCACAGCACGAACTCGCCGACCTCGCGCTCCAGCACGAAGGCGTTGACGCCGTCGCCCGCGGTCCAGACCAGCATCGTCGCCGGCCCATAGAGCGCGTAACCCGCCAGTATCTGCTCAGTGCCGGGCCCGAGCGCGTCCGCAACATCGTCGCCGTGGCCGGGCTTGCGCCGGCGGAGCGCAAAGATCGTCCCGAGCGAGCCGTTGACGCCGGTGTTGGAGGAACCGTCGAGCGGATCGTACAGCAACGCATAGGTGTCGTGCGAATGTCGCGTTCTGGAGTGCCGCGCATCCTCTAGCTCCTCCGAAATCAAGGTGCATATCGGATGACCGCCGGCGAACGAATCGAGGAACACGTTGTTGGACCAGGTATCGAGTTTTTCGACTTTTTCTCCTTGCACGTTGGTCGCGCCGCTTAAGCCCAGCTCTCCCTTGAGCGCCGCGATGGCAAGCTCGTTGGAGATTCGCTTGACGGCCAAGGCCACCTGTCCCAGCGTCGCGCTCAATCCCGGCTCGATTCGCGGGTGAGCGCCGCGCAGATAACGCTCCAGAGTGATCAGCGACGCATCAGCCGACTGGTTAGCCATTTTTGCCTCCGGTTGGCGATGCGACAAAAGGGCGTTGGGAGTCGCGGTGCGCCTCGCGCATAGCCGATGGCGTCAACGCGCTTGAATTTATTCCCTTGTCGATCATCGCCGGCAGGAGTCCATCCGAATGAGCAAAGCCGCGTTTCGCGGCTAGCACCACCCGCCAGGGTCCCCCAAGGGCAAATATTGCAGCCCTGGCACGGGCGAGTCTACATCAATTCAGGATTTGTTCCGCATCGTCACGAACTCCTCGGCCGCGGTCGGATGAATTCCGACGGTCGCGTCGAATTGCGCCTTGGTTGCGCCGCACTTAAGCGCGATCGCGAGCCCCTGGATAATCTCGCCGGCGTCGGTGCCCACCATGTGGCATCCGAGCACCCGATCGGTTTCGCGATCGACCACCAGTTTCATAAAAGTGTGCTCGTCGCGTCCGCTGACCGTGTGTTTCAGCGGCCGGAAGCTCGACTTGTAGACGTCGACCGCGCGATAGCGCTCGCGCGCCTGGGCCTCGGTGAGACCGACGGTACCGATAGGGGGCTGGCTGAAGACGGCGGTCGGCACATTTTCGTAGTCGGGAGTTTTTGGATTTCCGTGGAACAAGGTTTCGGCGACGGCCTGGCCCTCGGCGATCGCCACCGGCGTAAGCTGCATCCGGTCGGTGCAATCGCCGACCGCGTAAATGTTCGGCACCGACGAGCAGGAAAACGAGTCCACGACGACCGCGCCCTCGTAGTCGAGTTTCACTCCCGCCGCTTCCAGCCCGAGGTCGCGCGTGTTGGGGGTTCTTCCGGTCGCAAACATGATCAGGCCGGCCTCGACAGTGGCGCCGTCGTCGAGCGTCGCGCGAATTCCGGGCGCGAGCTTTTCGATCCGCGCGACCTGGCGATTGAAGCGAAGCGCGATTTCCCGCTTGCCCAGCTCGGCCGCGAGCGCGCGCCGGACGTCTTCGTCGAAGCCGCGCAGGAACAGTTCGCCGCGATGCACCACCGACACCTTCGCCCCGAGGCCATGGAAGATTCCCGCGAATTCCAGGCCGATGTAACCGCCGCCGACGATTATCACGCGGGAGGGAAACTGCGGCAGAAAAAATGCTTCGTTCGAGCTGATCGCCAGTTCGCCGCCGGGAATTGACGGCGCGGTGGGCCATCCTCCAGTGGCGACCAGGATGTAGCGGGCGGTCAAGCGCTCGCTTCCGACCACCACCGTGTGCGCATCGGCGATCGTTGCCCGCGCGCGCAGGATTCGCACTCCATGGTCGGTGAGGACTTTCTCATAGACCCCGTTGAGCCGCGCGATCTCGCGGTCCTTGTTGGCGATGAGCGTCGGCCAGTTGAAACTGCGCTCGCCCACGGTCCAGCCGAAGCCGGCCGCATCGTCGCACGCGTCGCTGAACTCGGAGGCGTAAACGAAAAGCTTCTTCGGGATGCAGCCGACGTTAACGCAGGTCCCGCCGAGATAGCGCTCCTCGGCCAGCGCGACCCTGGCGCCGAATTGCGCGGCCATCCGGCTCGCGCGCACACCGCCCGAGCCGCCGCCGATCGTGAACAGATCGTAATCGTACATAGTACTCAGAACCTCGCCCCTCGCGCGCGCGATGGCTTGGGAAGCGGACGCCGCTGTAATCGATCACACCAACTCGATCGCGAAGGCCGTTTGCGCCCCCACCCGGCCGATCACCGCCGCCTCGAGATTGCCGCCGGCCTGCAACTCGGCGAGCAACGGCAGCGCCTGCGCTTCGGGTAGCGCGATCAACAGGCCGCCCGAGGTCTGCGGATCGAAGAAGATCTCCGCCATCTCGGAGGCGACCTCGTCAGAGATCCTGATGCGCGCGCCATAGAACTCGCGATTGCGCCGTCCGCCACCGGGAATCATCCCCTCGCGGCAGCAATCGAGCGCGCCGGGCAACAACGGAAGATCGGATTCCTCGATCCACAGCGTGACGCCGCTGCCGTCGGCCAGCTTGCTTGCGTGGCCGGCCAGGCCGAAGCCGGTGATGTCGGTCGCGGCATGGACTTCGTGACGGAGCATCGCGCGCGCCGCCTCGGCGTTGAGCGTGGTCATCGAACGCACCGCCGCGTCGTAGTGCTCGAGGGCCAGGCGGTCGCGCTTGAACGCGGTCATCAGGACGCCGGTGCCGAGCGGCTTGGTGAGCAGCAGGGCGTCGCCAGCGCGCGCGCCAACGTTGCGCACGATTCGCCGCGGGTCGATCACGCCGGTCACCGCCATCCCGTATTTCACCTCCTCGTCGGCGACGCTGTGTCCGCCGACGATCACGACGCCGGCCTCGTGCGCTTTTTCGGCGCCGCCGCGCAGAATTTCTCCGAGCATCTCGCCCGGCAATCCGGTCTGCGGCCAGCAAACGATATTGAGCGCGGTCTTCGGCGTCCCGCCCATCGCGTAAATGTCGGAGAGCGAGTTGGCGGCCGAGATCTGGCCGTAGGTGAACGGATCGTCGACCACCGGGGTGAAGAAATCGACCGTATTGACGACGGCGATCTCGTCGGTCAGACGATACACTCCGGCGTCGTCGCCGGTGGTGATACCGACGAGCAGATCGGGATGGCTTCCCGGGTCGAACCGGCTAAGCGCGGCTGCGAGGTCCTCCGGACCCAGCTTGCCGGCTCAACCCGCCGCCTTGCAGCGCGCGGTCAGGCGGATAAGCTCGCCGCGCGTCGCGTTGTTGCTGCGCTGTTCAGGCATCGTCGGCTATTTTGGCGCAAGCCCGGGCGCCGCGCCATCAGGGGCGCGCGCGCAGGCGGCGGGCGTCGCCGACCCGCGTGGTCACGCCCGAGTGGTCGAAATAATCCAGCAGCGCGATCGCGAACTTGCGCGACGCGCCCAAAAGGTCGCGAAAAGTCGCCGCGGTTATCTCGGGCGCGGTGCCCAGATGGTCGAGCAGGCGCTGGCGCGCGGCCTCCATCGCCTCGCGGCTGAAATAGAGGTCGGTCGCGATTTTCACCACGCGGCCCTCGCGCTCCAGCGCGCCGAGCAGCGTGCGCATCCGCGCGAGTTCCGCGGCCGGCAGCTTGAGTTCTTCGGCGAGCTGTTTGAGGTCGGGCGGATGGAACCGCGCGCTCGCGAGCGCCGCGGCGAGCCGTTCGCCGAGCCGGCCTTCGTCGCCGCCGAGCTTGACCCGATGCGATTTGAGGCGGAGCACGCTTTCCTCGCGCACGAGATCGGATTCGCGCGCCAGCCGGTCGATCAGCGCCCGAAACGCGCGGGCGCTGACCTCGTACGGCAACCGCTCGCGCAGCGCTTCCATCTCGAGCCCGGGCGAGAGCGGCTCGGCCTGATGATGCGCCAAGAGCGCGGCGATCGCGAAGCGCTTGAGCTCCTCCCATTTGCCCGCGGTGGTGTAGCCCTCCTCGTCGCCGAGCGAGAGCTTGACGAAACGGCGATCCTTGAGCGCCTCGTCGGCCTCGCGCGCGGGGGCGTTGAGCAGTTGCGCGACGCACGCCGCGGTGACGGCGAAGCTCTCCTGCAAATCGATCAGCGCTTCGACGGTCGTGGGCGCGAACGGACCTTCGAGCGCGCCGAGTTGTTTGAGGTAAGCTTGCAGGGGCTTGCGCACGCGCCGCCCCAGCGGGTTGAGCACGACGCCGCCGCCGAGCGTGCGCCGGCTGGTCTCGTCGCGGATGACGAAGCGATCGCCCGCGAGCGCGACCATCGGCTCGTTCAGCACGAGCTGCACCAGCGCGCTCTTCTTGGGCGCAATTTCGCCCGGCGCCTCGAGCACGATCACGCGGCCGATAGTCTCGGCGGTGCCGATGAACAGGCGCACGCGGTCGTTATTCTTGAGCGGCCGCTTGGCGGCTGGCCGAATCTCCAGCCGCGCATCGAATCGTGTGGTCGTCAGCTCGAGCCGGTCGTCGGCCACCACGTCGCCGCGCTTAAGCTCCATCCGCTCGGCGCCGCTTAAGTTGAGCGCGACGCGCTGGCATAGCCCCGCGCGCTCGACCGGCTCGGAATGAACCTGGATCGAACGCACCCGGACTTCGCCGCCCGCGGGCAGCACGCGCAGCTTCTGGCCGACCCGCACCTCGGCGCCCATCGCAGTCCCCGTCACCACCGTGCCGTGGCCCTTGATCGTAAACGCGCGATCGAGCGGGAGGCGGAAGAGCCCGGTCGCGCGGCGCGCCTCGAAGCCCTCGAGTTGGCGCGCGATCGCCGCGCGCAATTCGTCCAGGCCCGCGCCGGTTATCGACGAAACCGCGACGATCGGCGCGCCCGCCAGACGCGTACCGTCGGCCAGCAGTTCGATCTCGTCGCGCACTTCACCAAGACGCGCGGCGTCGGCGAGGTCGGCCTTGGTGATGACGAAAATACCGCTGGCGACGCCGAGCAGATGAAGAATGTCCAGATGCTCCTCGCTTTGCGGCATGACGCCGTCGTCGGCGGCGACGGTGAACAGCACGAGGTCGATTCCGTGCGCGCCGGCCAGCATGTTGCGGATGAAACGCTCGTGGCCGGGGACGTCAACTACGCCCGCGCGGGTGCCATTGGGCAAGGTGAAATAGGCGAAGCCCAGGTCGATCGAAATCCCACGTTCCTTTTCTTCCTTGAGGCGATCGGTGTCCTGGCCGGTGAGCGCCTTGATAAGCGCCGTCTTGCCGTGATCGATATGGCCGGCCGTGCCAATGATGGCATGGGTGACGGCGTGATGGGTGACGGTGGCAGCCATGGCGAGACAGTGAGCTTACTCCGCGCGGCGCCCGCGCAAAAAGAGCGGCGTGGAATCGCGACCTTTCGATGCTCTTTGTCTGGTCTGGTGTGGAAAAAAGGGAGGAGAGAAGCCCAACGGACGGGCCCGGTAGGGGGGAGAGAACCGGGCCCGCCCATCCAAGTGAGCTCAGGAACATTTTTTTTTACAGCAGGTTTCGTGCCTTCCTATGGTTGGGCGAAAGGCCGGAAAATCGCAAATTTGTCTGGGTCTTTTTCTAACCCTGGTAATTTTGCGCGCGTAGCTATTACAACTCACGCAGAAGTTGCAAGATTTCCTATGGAAGAATTGCAACAGGGACGTTCAGGCACCTGATTTCGAGAGAACGGCAGGCGCCATCGGACGGGGACTGTCGGAGGTGAGGGCGCCACGTCCCTACTCCCCCTCATCCTCCCGCAGTTCCCCAGGCCAGGCACCCGTTACTTGCCCTTGAGCTGGTTCATATATGTCGCGAGATCGAAATAGTCGCGCCAGGCTTTGATCTTGCCCCCGCTGATCTCGAATATGCCCGCCACGGGCACCGCCACGGGACGGCCGTTGACGATGAACGAATCGAGGCGTTCGTTGAACACGGTCGCGCCCGCTGACGCGGTAGAGAGAATTTTGAATTCGATTTTCGTGGTCCCGGGCATGAAACCGTCGATGGTCTTGCGGATCGCGGCTTTGCCCTTGGCGGCCGCGAGCGGGATGTTGTGGTAGACGGCATCGTCGGTGAAGAACTCCATCACCTTGTCAATGTTGAGCGTCTCCCAGGTTTTGCAGAACTCGCTTACCACTCGTTCATTTTCGGTAGCCATCGTTAAATCTCCTTGGCGATTCTCCTTCGTTGAATTGTTCTTTTGAGCTTCAGGTTTTGTCCGCTTCCTCATCCAGGTAGAAGCGGTCGTCATCCTTGTTATACCCAAACAGCTCGGCGAAGCGGCCCCATCCGACCATCGTCGTAAACATTCGCTCCGGCCGCTCGTCCGGCAGGAGCATCGCGAGGTGTTCGCGCACCTGTTCCTTCGAGAGCGAATGATTTTCTTCGCTGCGCAGGAGCCGCACGAAGTAGCTGAACAGCGAATGCTTCTCGAGCTGTTCACGGATGATGCGTTTGCGCGTATTCATGTCGGCGGCGAGAAACTCCCGCCCCAGCGGTTCCAGTGCCACGTCGCCGGCCGGGGTGGAAACCAGCCCCAGGATTTCCGCCGCCTTCATCACCTTGAGCAGGTCGGAGAATTTGAAGCTCAGGTCGCGCGCGATCTTGTAGCCGTCCTCGCGTCCGCCGCGATCCTCGAGCATCTCGAGCAGGCCGAAGACCCACGTGAGCTGGGCGTCGGGAATCGGATGAATCAATGGAGGCGACGGCGAGGCCATCAGGCGCGCTCCTCGATCAGCGAGAAGACCCGGTCGGTAAGCTGGTTAAAGGACTCGCCCCGCCGATCGCGCGGGCGCTGGAGTTCCACCGTGAGGTCGCCGACCAGCCGTCCGGGCCCGGTCGAGAGCACCAGGATGCGGTCGGCGAGTTCGACCGCCTCCTCGATGATATGGGTGACCATGATGATGGTCTTGACCGGGCTGTCGGCCGCCTGCCACAGGTCGAGCAACTCCTCACGCAGCCCAATCGCGGTCAGCGCGTCGAGCGCCGAGAACGGCTCGTCCATCAGGAGCACCGCCGGCTCGACCGCCAGCGCGCGCGCGAGCCCTACGCGCTGGCGCATCCCGCCCGAAAGCTCGCGCGGGTAGGCTTCCTCGAAACCGTCGAGGCCGACCTTGTCGATATAGTGAGTCACCAGCCGCTCGCGCTCGGCGGGAGCGACGCGGCGTGCCTCCAGGCCCAGCTCGATATTGGCCTTCACGCTGAGCCACGGCAGCAGGGCGAAGGACTGAAAGACCATCGCGCACTCGGGATTGATGTCGTCGACCTGTTGGCCGTTGTAGAGCACCTGGCCCGAGGTCGGCGGCACAATGCCGTTGATGATCCTGCAGCAGCGTCGACTTGCCGCATCCCGACGGTCCAACGATCGCGATGAACTCGCCGCGCTCGACCCTGAACGATATTTCGTTGAGCACCCGCAGGCTGCCCTTGGCGTGCGGGTAGCTCTTGGAGACCTGTTTGAGCTCGAGCAGGGCCATGGGTCGGAGGAATCGGAATCACACATCGTCGATGCTCAACTGGATCGGCCTACGGGATCAGTCGAACCTGTAGCGTTCGGTCGCGACGTTATACAGCCGGCGCCATACCAGCCGGTTAAGGCTTACCACTACCACGACCATCGAGAGCAGGCTAAGCAGGATCATCAGGTTGTTCCCGGTCTCGTAGGTGGCGACGTCAAGCAGCGCTCCCAGGCCCACGACCTTGTAGATGTGCCCGCGATAGACGAAGTATTCCGACAAGATCAGCGCGTTCCATCCGCCGCCCCAGGCCGTGATGCTCCCGGTGACAATCGAGGGCACCAGCGCCGGCACGTCGAGCTTGCGCCACGTGGTCCAGCGGCTCAAGCGATAGGCGCGCGCGGCCTCTTTGAGTTCTTCGGGAATCTGATTGACCCCGGCCAGCAGGTTGAACAGCAGGTACCACTGCATCCCGGTAAGGATCAGCAGAATCGAGGCGAGATTCATTCCGCCGGTCACCCGGATCACGAACACCACGATCACCGGGAACAGCGCGGTCGCAGGCATCGAGCCGACGATCTCGGCGATCGGCGAGAGCCATCGCCTGAAGCGCGGACTGTTGGTTGCGGCAAGCGCGCACGGCAGCGTCCAGCCGAGCGAAATCGCATACGCGACGACCATCCGGACGGTCGAGGCCGCGGTCGCCGCCGGAATCTCGCGAACCGCAGGCGGCCAGGGCGTGAGCAGGACCCGCGCCAGCGCGCCGAGTCCGCGAATGATCGCGTAGATGAAAAGTGCGGCGAAGGCGACCAACGCGGCGGCGCCGGCGAAACGCGCGACACGGGCCACACGCTCGCGCGCGCGCGCTCCGAGCGGTGGGATGGCGCCGAGCAGTCCTTGCGCGATGATCACCAAGGGATGCACGACCAGGTGCACCGCGCGATAGACGCTGGGACCCAGCATCCCGATCGCATGCAACATCCCCAGCGAACGTTCGGCCTCGGCGCCGGCGGTGAATTCGTAGCGAAACTTCTCCGCCCACACCGAGAGCGGCTGCCATACCACCAGGTCCATCGCGACGATGATCAGCAGCAGTGCGAGCAGGCCGAGCGCCATCTCTCCGTTGCGGCCGCGGTTGGCGGCTTCCATCAGAAAGCTGCCGAGCCCTGGCAGCCGGTAGGTCGAGGGTCCGGCCGTGATGATTTCGCAGGCGATGAGAAAGTACCATCCCGCCACCCACGAGAGGATCGAGTTGTAGACCAGCTTGGGCACGCAGGCGGGCAGCGAGAGCTTGCGAAACCGCAGCCATCCGCTGGCGCCGAAGGCCTCCAGCGCTTCGCGCGAATCGTCGGGGATGGTCCGGATTGATTCGAACACGCCGAGCGCGAGGTTCCACGCCTGGCTGGTGAAGATCAGGAATACCGCCGCCATCTCGACCCCGAGACGGCTGCCGTGCGCGAGCGCGACGAAAAAATAAACCGCCGCGGGAAAGAAACCGACCACCGGCACCGATTGCGCGATGTCGACCGCCGGGATCATCACGCGCTCCCACAACCGCCCGCGCGCCGCCAGCATTCCATAGGCGATCGAAAAAACCAGCGCGAACGCGTATGCGGCGAGCATCCGGTTGAACGAGCACCACGCGTAGTAGGGCAGATGGCGCGCCGAGACGCTCAGCCGCGGCCCATGCAGCACCGGTACGTAGCTGCGGAAACCGAAAAACAGCGCGAGCAGGGCCGCCACGATCAGGATCGAGGCCGCCCCACCGAAGATTCTCCGCGAATTCGTCGCTTGCTCCATCGCCGCCGCTCAAGTTCTCAGCGAAGATTCCAGCATAACGCTCCGGCACACAGGCTCAAGCGAGGTCGCGCGCTGGCTGCGGTCGCGATTTCCAGCCAGGTCCGCTCTTTTTCTCGCGCTAGGAGGGTTCGACGGTGGCGGCCGCGACTAACGCGGCGGCGCTTTGAATCTGCCCGAAATGAAGCCTGGCGAGGTCGAATTCTTCGAGCGCCTTGATCATGCCGTTCAGCGCGGTGCGGCAGGCCGGCAGGTTTTTGCGCGCGCGGCTCAGCGGATTGCATTGCGCGGCGATATAGTTCTTGAGGTAGGGATGGATGAGGCCGCGCTTTTTGGCGCGCGCGACCAGCACGGTCAGCACTTCGTCGGCGCGCGCGACCAGCGCGGCGCGTTCCTCGCGCTCTTCAGCGGCTTCGCGCAGCGATTTCGTCAGGAAGCCGTCGACGCGGCTCAGCAGCGGCGCGTAGACGCCGCCCGAGAAGCGCGTGGTCCGGTCATACAGGATGCCGAGCGTGATGAAGTGGGCGCGCTCGAACTCGAAGGCGAAGTCTTTTTCGATCGCGCGCGGCGCCGTCTCCAGCCGTGAGCGGTACATCCGGATGACCTCCAGCGCCTTGTCCTTGAGGTTGTGCGCCTTCTCGGTGTTGAGCGCGAGAATCTGGTAGGCAACCTCGGGATCCGGAATCACGATCGCCGGAATTGTTTTCGCGCCGAGCTTGGTGGCGGCCGCGCGGCGATGGTTGCCGTTGGGCGTCCAGTAGCCGCCGTTGGCGCGGACCACGACCACCGGTTCGGTGAAGCGGCGGAGCTTCTTCATCACTTCGCCGAGGCGCTTGAGATGGGCCGGGCTGAGATCGCGCTGGAAGGGCGTCCCCTGGAGCCTCGCGGCCGGAATCAGCGCGAAGATTTGCCAGTGCGCGCCGAGCGGCTCCTGGTATGCAGCCAGCGCCGCGCCGCCGTCGGACTCGATCGCCTCGGCGAGCGCGTCAATCGCGCCCGGCCGCTTCGCGCCGCGCGGGAAAGTGGCTATTTCAGGACGATCGGTCACAGTATGCCAATTGATGGTAAGTGACTACTTTCATCCAATACTCAGTGCTCGCCATTCGCCCCTCACCTTAACCCTCTCCCCCAAGGGGGCGAGGGCATAAAGAGAAGACGAGAAGGTATTACCGCGAACCCAGGCCGCGCACGGCCGGCATCACCTCCGCCGCGAAGCGTTCCATCGTCGCCATCACGTCGCGATGCGCTATCAGGCCGCCCGCGTTGAACCAGCATACGAGCTGATCGATCGCGCTGTGTTGGTACACGTCGTGGATGCGCGCGATGCATTGCTCCGGTGAGCCGTAAACCGCCATGGTTTCGTCGACCGTCTCGTAGGTCATCGCCGCCGCGCGCTCGCGCACCTGTTCCAGATAGGCGTAGGAGCCCTCGTACTGTCCGCGGCCGCCAAGCATCGCCTGTTCGCCGATCGTGCGGAAGTAGTGCAGCAGGCTCCGCTCGGCTTCGGCGCGCGCGGCGGCGCGGTTGGCGTGCGGGCAGACGAAAAACAGCGCCGCGACGTCGCCCGGATGCTCGGGGCGGGCGCCGGTCTTGAGCGCCGCGCGGTAGGCGCGGATATGTTCGTAGAAACCGGGCACCGGATTGATGGGCGAGGCGACCAGCACGTCGTAGCCCTTGCGGCCGGCGAACTCCGCGGTCTCCGGACTGTTGGCGGCGATTCGCAGCGGCGGATGCGGCTTCTGGAGCGGCCGCGGCTCCACGGCTATATCGGCGACCTGGTAAAAACGGCCTTTGTGCGTGAGCCGCTCTTCGGTCCACGCGCGCACGATAATTTCCAGCGCCTCCTCGAAGCGCTCGCGGCTCTCGTCGCGCGCCATCCCAAAGCCCTGGAAGTGCACCGCGATCGTGCCGCGCCCCACGCCGTACTCCAACCGCCCGCCGGTCAACAGATCGGCGCTGGCCGCTTCCTCGGCGGCGCGCAGTGGATGATGGAACGGCAGCAGCGTCACCGCAGTGCCGAGCCGGATGCGCCGGGTGCGCTGCGCAGCCGCGACCGCGACCATCAGCGGCGATGGCATGATCGAAAAATTCCTGAAGAAGTGCAGCTCGGCCAGCCAGGCGACGTCGAAACCGAGCTGGTCGGCGAGCACGATCTGCTCGATGGTTTCCTGGTAGCGCGCAAGCTCGGATTGCTCCGCGGTGCAGGGTAGCTGGTAGAAAAGACCGAACTTCACGATCGCACTCCTTCGCGCCCACTGTTCGCGGCGCGCCGGCGCACTCGCGCGGCTGAAGCTTCATTGCACACCGCTTGGCCCCCGGCAACCCGCGTCGCCGCGCGATATGCATCGGCGGGACGGCTGCTATGCTGGTCGAGACGGCTGCCTATGCTGGTGCGGGCGTCGCTCGGTGGCGAAAGATGGAACGGATCAACCTCAACGACGTCGTGCACCTCGCGCGAATGGGCGAGGATGAACTGGGCGCGCTGGTTGCGCAACTTGAGTACTACCCCGCCGACGCGCCGACGCGCTCGCCGTTGCCACGCGATCTGATGCTGCTTGACATCGCGATCAACCTGCGCGCGATCTCGCTCAAGGGCGGTCCGGTAAGCGCCGAGCCGCAATGGCTGGAACTGGCCAATCGGACCGAGCTGAGCGAGACCGCCAACCTGGTCAACGAGATTTCAGATTCCAGCATGGCGCTCGGCCTGCGCGTGCGCCGCTGAAGACTGCGCCGCCTTCGCGTCCTTAATCAAGTCAACTAGCGGTAGCTCACGATCTCGAGCAGATTGCCGTCGGGATCGAGGAAGTAGAGGCAATCGTGGTCACCCCAATCGATCGGGCGCGCGCTTTCAACGCCGGCCTTGGTGAGGCGCTCCTTGGCGGCGGCGAAATCGGCCCGGCTCACGCGAAAGGCATGATGGCCACGGCCGAGCGGGTGTGAAATCCGCGCCTGGCGCTCCGCCGGTGAGATCGGCGCGCGCGCGACGTGGAACAGCGCGAGGTTCTGTCCCCCGCAATCCAGCAGCACCTGGTCGCCGAAATGGGTGACCACGCCGAGCCCGAGGACGTCGGTGTAGAAGCGCTCGGCTTGTGCGAGGTCGCTGACCTCGATTCCGAAATGATCAAGCCGCTCGAGTTTCATTCATTGAAATTATATCCCCCTCCTCGTCCAAGGAAGCTTTGCATAACCCACGCGGTCGGCATCGCTTAACCTCACCTTGACCAAGCTCTCTCGTCCAATGAGAGGTGTATTCCGCCTCGGCTAGCCGAGGTCGCGCAGCAGCACTCCGGTCAGGTATTCGCCCTCGGGATGGCCCAGCAGCACCGGATGGTCGGGGCCGGGGCCGAGGCGCGCGAGCAGGCGCATCCGGCGCTCCGAACGGCCCTCGGCGATACGCATCGCGCGGACAAAATCCTCGCCGCAAAAATGCGACGAGCAGCTGAAGGTCATCAGGAAGCCGCCCGGGCTGAGCGCCAGAAGCGCGAGTGCGTTGAGTTCGACGTAAAGGTGCTCGGCGCGACGCGCATCGGCGCGGCTGCGCGCAAAGGGCGGCGGATCGAGGACGATCAAATCGAACGACTCGTCGCGCCTGCCGAGGAATTCTCCCGCTTCGCCGTGCACGAAGCGGACGGCGTCCGACGGATAGCCGTTGAGCTTTAGGTTGTGCCGCGCGCAATCGAGCGCGTGGGTGGAAGTGTCGACCGCGACGATCTGTTTCGCGCCGCCTTTTAGCGCGTTGAGCGCGAAGCCGCCGCCGTAGCAGCACAGATCGAGCACGCGAGCGCCGGCGGCCAGCGCGCCGAAGCGTGCGCGATTCTCCCGCTGGTCGAGGAAGCCGCCGGTTTTTTGGCCGCGTTCCAGGTCGACGGTCATCAATAGCCCGTTCTCGCGCACGCTATGTTCGCGCAAGCCGCGGTCATCCACCACATCGCTCACTAGGGCTTCGCTGGCGAGCGCATCTCCGATCACGCCCAGGCGATCTTCCAGTCCCTCCTGCCGGCGCACGGCGCCCTGGCTCCGCTCGAAAATCGCGCGCGGCGAAATCATCCGATTCAGATGCTCGACGATTTCCGCGCGCATCCGCTCCGCGCCCGCGGTCAGCAATTGCATCACGGCGATCTCGCCGTAACGATCCACGACCACGCCCGAGAGGCCGTCGCCGTCGCCATTGAGTATCCGGTAACAATCCGTGTCAGGCGCAACCACGCGCTCGCGCAGCTTGAGCGCGTGCTCGATACGCCAGCGAACGATTTCGGCGGGACCGGGTTCGCCGCCGAGCGCGAGCATCCGCACCGCGATCGTGGTCGCCGGATTGTAATAACCGTGTCCAATCGTCGCGCCGGCCGCGTCGAGCACCCACACGCGCGCGCCGCGCTCGATCGCCATCGGCTCGACGCGATCGATCGCCTGCGAAAAGACCCAGGGATTGCCGCCGCGAACCGGGCCCTCGCGGCCTTTTTTAAGGAAGACCCGCCCCGGCGTAGCCGACGCGCCGTTCGGTCGAGAGCTGTTCAAGGTTTCAACTTTCTAGCGGTTCAAGTTTTCAACTTTTTAACTGTCGCCGGAAGAGGGCCATCGCGGCTCGCCCGCGCGCTTGAAGGTGCCGCTGCGCCCGCCCGATTTACCGACCAGCCGAATCGCGTCGATCGTCATCGCGCGATCGATCGCCTTCGCCATGTCATAGATCGTAAGGGCCGCTGCGCTTAACGCCACCAGCGCCTCCATCTCGACCCCCGTGCGCGCCCTGGTCGCCGCGCGAGCCTGGATATGGAGCGTCGCGCGGGCGGGATCGGGGCGGAATTCAATCTCGACGACCTCCAGCGGAATCTGATGGCAGAGCGGGATCAGTTCGTGAGTGCGTTTGGCGGCCATTATTCCGGCCAGGCGCGCCGTCGCCAGCGCCTCGCCCTTCTTGAGCCGCCCGCCGACGATCGCGTCGAGCGTTGCCGGTTCCATCTTGACCGCGCCGCGCGCGAGCGCTTCGCGCCGGGTCACCGCTTTTTCGCCGACGTCGACCATCCGCACACGGCCGCGGCGGTCCAGATGCGTGAGAGTGCCGCGCCGGGCGGAATCGGAACGGATGGTGGTCGGCTTCTTGCGTGGCATCGGGGACGGCGGCTAAGAGCTTATGTTGGCGCGATGCGCCGATACAATAAAGCGCTACAATAGACGGCACGATAGCCAAAGAAGACGAGCCGCGCGGGGCCCAATGGGCGGGCGCGTTGGCACAAAGGCAGTCGATAACAATAGATGGCAGACGAAATTTATCGCCTGGTGATTCTCGGTTCCGGTCCCGCGGGCCTTACCGCCGCGCTCTACGCGGCGCGCGCCAATCTGGATCCGCTGCTGATCGAGGGCCATCAGCCCGGCGGCCAGCTCACCATCACCACCGAGGTCGAGAACTACCCCGGCTTTGAGCACGGCATCCAGGGTCCCGAGATGATGGACGTATTCCGGCGCCAGGCCGAACGCTTCGGCACGAAATTCATGATCGGCGAAGTGACCGCGGTCGACCTGCGCAAGCGACCGTTCGAGCTGACGGCGGGCAGCAGGACCATCGGCGCCGACGCCCTGATCGTCGCTACCGGCGCGTCGGCCAAGCTGCTCGGGATCGAATCGGAAAAACGGCTGATGGGCTATGGGGTGAGTGCTTGCGCCACCTGCGATGGCGCGTTCTTCAAAAACAAGGAGGCGGTGGTGGTGGGCGGCGGGGACACCGCGATGGAAGAGGCGACGTTTCTGACCCGCTTTTGCACCAGGGTGACGATCGTGCATCGGCGCGGCTCGCTGCGCGCCTCCAAAATCATGCAGGATCGCGCGGCCGCCAACCCGAAGATCGCTTTCATCTGGAACGCCGTGATCGAGGAAATTTTCGGCGAGCAGAAAGCCGGCGTCGGCGGCGTGCGGCTCAAAAACCTCAAGACCGGCGCGGTCAGCGACTTCCGCACCGACGCCGTGTTCGTCGCGATCGGGCATCAGCCCAATACTCACTTGTTCACGGGCCAACTCGAGATGGACGAGACCGGCTACCTGAAGGTCCGCAACGGATCGACCTACACCAACGTGGACGGCGTGTTCGCTGCTGGCGATGTCGCCGACAAGGTCTATCGCCAGGCGGTGACCGCGGCGGGCACCGGATGCATGGCGGCGATCGACGCGGAGCGCTGGCTCGAAGCGCGCGAGGTGCACTGAATTCTGCGTAGCGGGGAAACAGCCGATCCGCCGGCGGCGCGGAACCGTATCCGATGAGCCCGGGACGCAACCTCCTGTTCGCGATCGCGAGCATCGTGGTGCTCACGGCCGGCGGCACGGTTGGCTACATGGCGATCGAGCATATGTCGGCGCTCGACGCGCTCTATATGACCGTCATCACGATCTCCACCGTCGGCTACGAAGAGGTGAAGCCGCTCGGCACGGGCGGACGGATCTTCACGATGGTACTGATCGCGACCGGCGTCGGCACCGCGTTCTATTTATTTGCCGCCGTCACGCAGTTCGTGGTCGAGGGTCAGTTGCGCGAGATGGTTGGGAGGGTTGCGATGAAGCGCAAGATTGAACAACTCGAAGGCCACATCGTCATTTGCGGCTTCGGCAGGATGGGCCGGGTGGTCGCCGACGAAGTGGTGCGCAGCGGCGGCGAGGCGGTGGTGATCGAGCGCGACCCTGTGCGCGAGGCCGATTTAGCCGCGCGGGGGCTGCTCTACGTAATCGGATCGGCGCTCGAGAATCGCGTGCTGGAGGAGGCGGGCGTGGGGCGGGCGCGCGCGATCGTGGTGGCCACTGCCTCCGACGCCGACAACGTCTATATCACGCTCTCGGCGCGCGCGATGAACCCGAAAATCGCCATTCACGCGCGCGGCGAATCGGAGGCCGGCTTGCAGCACCTGCGGATGGCGGGCGCGGACCAGGCAATCTCGGCCTACCAGTGGGGCGGGTTACGGCTGGCGGCCAGCATCATGCGCCCGTCGGTGGTCGACTTCCTCGAGCTGTCGTTTCCGGGACGTGGGGCCGAGATCGACCTTGAGGAGATTCGCGTGGCCGCGGGCAGCGCACTCGTCGGCCAGACGATCACCGCAGTCGAGCAGAGCTCGACCCGGCTGCGGATCGTCGCGCTCAAGCGCGGCAGCGGTCCGAGCACGTTGATTCCCGATCCCGCAACCCGTATCGAGGCGGGCGATTTCCTCGTCGCGATCGGCGACCGCGACACCTTGCGCCGCTTGGGCTAATGACGCGCAATCAGCGCCGCTTTTCGGCCGCGCGCCGTTCCTCCTTTGAATCGCGCTTTGAATCGCAGCTACCATCCTGCCAAGATTTGCCGGCATGGAAGGGGGAGATGGAACGCATGCCACGCCGCGCAAGCTGACCGGCGAGCTCAAGGCGCCCACCGGCGGTCTCGGCCCCATTCCGGCGAGCGTGGCGCCGCGGCGGTGGCGCCGGATCGATATCCGGGTCTCCGAGCTTATCGTTTTTTTGGTGGCGGTGGTCGGCGCGGTCGCGCTGGGGCTGGGTATCAGCCAATACTTCGGCGAGCATCCATACACCCTGGCTTATCTGATCGCGTATGCCGGGTTTCGTCTGGCCGACGTGATGGTGCGCGAGGATTTCGAGCCGCCGCCTGACACCGCGCTGCTTTCGGGATCGATCCTGCGCCAGTTGCCGGTGTTGCTGCTGTTCGCGGCGGCGCCGTTCGAGCGCACCTACATCTATGGTGGTGAAGTGGCGCGATGGGTGCAGGCGATGGGCTTGCTGATGGAGCTGCTGGGCCTGTGGCTGGCGCTCGGCGCGCGCATCCAGCTGGGCTTTTTCAGCTCGACCCCGGAGGTCGGCGGTCCCCGCGCGCTGGTGCGCAACGGGCTCTACGGCACGATACGCCATCCGATCTGGTTCGGCGAGTTTCTGGTGGTATTCGCCTGGGCGCTCGAGTTCGGCGCACCGACCACGGCGGCGCTCACGTTGATCTTCGGGATCGTGATGGGGCGGATGCGAGCCGCGACGGAAGAGGCCGAGATGCTGGCGCAGTTCGGCAACGACTACGCGCGCTATCTTCAGGAGACCGAGCGCTTCATCCCCGGCATCTGGTAAAGGGCAAACGGCGAATTAAATCCATCGCTTCGCGGAATTCCTTCGCTGATGCCCAGGATGATAGAGGGAGCCTTTTTGCGGTCATCCTGAACGAAGGTTACCGAAGTGAGGATCGACGCGAAGCGATTTTTTTTGGGTTTATTGACTCCCTCGATGATGCTTGCTGAGGGCTCAGAAGAAGACGTTGCCGGGAGTGAAAACCCTAGCGCAGCATCACCGACGCCGGGGCGAGCGTGTGCTCGACGGCGGCGACGAAATCGTCGGTCGGCGCGACGCGGTAGCTGTCGCCGAGCAAAAAGATCGCCTCGTGCGCGTCGTCCAGCGCCAGATGCAAATACGTGATCGCGCGCCCGCCATGGCGTCCGAGCACCGCCTTGAGTTCCTCCAGCGCGCCGTTGGCCAGACGCTCGCGCGGCGCCGTGATATGCACCTCGCGCACCGCGTCGACCAGCGCCGTGCCGAGCGGCCGCATCTCGTCCAGGATCACCTGCGCGCGCTCGTCGTCGACGTCAAGCTTGCCGCGCGCCACCACCGGCTCGTCGCCCATGATTAGCGTTTCGTGCTTCTGATAGGTCTCCGGCCACGCGATCACTTCGACCGCGCCCTCGCGGTCCTCCAGCGAAAACGTCGCATAGCGCTTGCCGGCCTTGTTGTTCTTGAGCTTGGCCGCCTGCACCACGCCGGCGATGCGCACCTGGCTGCCGTCGGGCAGCGAGGTCAAATCCGCGGTCGAAACGCCGCCGAGCCGGCGCAGCTCGCGGTCGTATTTGTCAAGCGGATGCGCGGTGATGTAGAAGCCGAGCGCCTCCTTCTCGTTGCGCAGCATCTCTTTCTGATCCCAAAGCGCCACCGGATCGCGCGGCGGCGGCAGCGCCTGCGGGCGCGCGGCGGCGCCGAACAGTCCGTGCTGGCCCTTGGCCGTGTCGCTCTCGGCCTTTTGCGCGACTTTGAGCGCGTCCTCGACCATCGCCATCAATGGCGCGCGCGAGGGTGAGATCGAATCGAACGCGCCGCACTTGATGAGCGCCTCGAGCACGCGCCGGTTGACCAGCTGGGTGCCGACGCGCAGGCAGAAATCCAGCAGATCCTTGAACGGGCCACCGCTTAGGCGCACCGCGATCATCGCCTCGGCGCTCTTGGCGCCCACGCCGCGGATTGCGCCCAGGCCGAAGCGGATCGCGTCGCCCGAGACCGTGAATTTCACGCCGCTATGGTTGACGTCGGGCGGCAGCAGCGCGATCCGCATCTCGCGCAGCGCCGCGATGTTCTTGTAGGACTTGTCGACGTCGTCCATGTCGAGCGACATCAGCGCCGCCATGAACTCGTGCGGATAGTGCGCCTTCAAGTAGGCGGTGGTGTAGGTGGTCAGCGCGTAGGCGGCGGCGTGCGAGCGGTTGAAGCCGTAGGAGGCGAAGGTTTCGATCTTCTCGAAGATCGATTTGGCCAGTGCCGCCTCCAGCCCGTTTTTCTTCGCGCCGTCGAGAAAGCGCGCGCGCTCGCGCTCCATCTGGGCCTTGTTCTTCTTGCCCATCGCGGCGCGCAGGATGTCGGCTTCCTCCAGCGTGTAGCCGGCCAGCGCCTGCGCCGCGCGCATCACCTGTTCCTGGTAGATGATTACGCCGTAAGTGTCGCGCAGCACCGGCTCGAGCAGTCGATGGTCGTATTCGACCGGCTCCTTGCCGTGCTTGCGCTTGATAAACGGATCGACCATCCCGGAGTCCAGCGTGCCGGGGCGGAACAGCGAGATTGCCGCGATCACGTCCTCGAAGTTCGAGGGCTTGAGCTCGGTCAGGAACCGGCGCATCCCCGACCCTTCCATCTGGAACACGCCGACCGTGTCGCCGCGCGCGAGCAAGCGGTAGCTCTCCGGATCGTCGAGCGGCAACCGGTTCAAATCCGGCGGCTCCTTGCCGCCGGCGCGCAGCAAGTTGAGCGTCTCAACTATGAGGGTGAGGTTCTTGAGCGCCAGGAAGTCGAACTTGATGAGGCCGATCTCCTCGACCCCCTTCATCGAGTACTGCGTAATCGCCATCGCGCCATCGGTGCGTTCCTTGTCGGCGTAGAGCGGAACGACCTCGGCCAGCGGAACGTCGGAGATGACCACGCCGGCCGCGTGGCGCGAGGCGTGGCGCAAGAGCCCCTCAAGCTTGAAGGCGTACTCGAAAAGATCGGGATGGCTCTCGCGCTCGGCCCTAAGGCGCGGCTCCATCTCGAGCGCCGCGCTTAGCGGGAAGTCGCGGCCCTGCTTGGGCGTCGGATACAGCTTGACGATGCGGTCGGTCTCGGCGAACGACAACCCGAGCACCCGGCCGACGTCGCGAATCGCCTGCTTACCCTTGATCGTGCCGAAGGTGATGATCTGCGCGACGCGGTCGGCGCCGTATTTCGCGCGCACGTAGTTGAGCACCTCGTCGCGTCGCTCGTAGCAGAAGTCGACGTCGATATCGGGCATCGACTTGCGCCCCGGATTGAGCCAGCGCTCGAACAAGAGCTTGTGCTCGATCGGATCGACCTCGGTTATCCTGAGCGCGTAGGAGACCAGGCTGCCGACCACCGAACCGCGGCCCGGTCCGACCGGGATGCCCTGGCTGCGCGCGTAGTCGATAAAATCGGCGACGATCAGCATGTAGCCCGAAAAGCCCATCTCGCGGATGACCGGCAATTCGCGATCGAGGCGCTCGTAGTAGGGTGCCTCGTCGAATTCGCCGCGGCGCGCGTGTATTTCAGCGAGCCGCGCATCGAGCCCCGCTTTCACCCGCGCCTCCAGCACCTGGTCGAGATCGGCGGGCGGCGCGTCCTGGTAAATCGGGAAGTGGAACTTGCCGAACTCGAACTCGAAGTCGACCCGCCGCGCGATCTCCATCGTGTTGCGGAATTCTTCCGACTCCGCGCCGAACGCCTTGGCCATCTCCTCGGGCGTCTTGACGTAAAGCTCGTCGGTATCGAAGCGCCATCGCGATTCGTCGGCGAGCGTTTTGCCGGTCTGAATGCAGAGCAGAACTTCGTGGGCGCGCGCGTCGCCGCGATGGAGGTAGTGGCAATCGTTGGTGGCGACTAGCGGCAGGCCGGCGATGCGGCCGATCTCGCGTAGCGCGTTGTTGAGCGGCGCGTGCAGGCGATTGTCCTGCAGTTCGAGATAGAAGCGGTCCTTGAAAATGCGCGCGTAGCTCTCGGCCGCCTCGCGCGCCTTGTCGATCCGTCCCGCGCGGAGCCATCGCGCGACCTCCCCCGAAAGACATCCCGAGAGCGCGATGATGCCCTCGTTGAGCTCGGTGAGAATCTCCTTGTCGATGCGCGGCTTGTAGTAGAGCCCTTCCTGGTAGGCCGCGCTCAGCAGGCGGCAGAGGTTGCGATAGCCGGTACGCGAGGCGGCGAGCAGAATCAGATGGAAGTTTCCGCCGCCGTCAAAGTCGTCGCCCTTAGGCACCTGCGAACGATCGGTGCGCTTGCCGGGCGCGACGTAGGCCTCGCATCCAATGATTGGTTTGATCCCGTGATGGGTGGCTTTGCTGAAGAACTCGACCGCGCCGAACATGTTGCCATGGTCGGTGATGGCCATCGCGGACATGCCGGAGGCGTGGGCGTGCTCGAGCAGCGGTTCGATCTTGTTGGCGCCGTCGAGCAGGCTGTACTGAGTATGAACGTGGAGATGGGCGAAGCTCATCAGGGAACGTAACCTCCTCCTCGCAACAACCACCCTCGCCAGCCCCGCGGCCTGGATTGCGGCCGCGATCCGCGGCCGCAATCCAGGCCGGCCGCTCGAAGCGCCGCTACGCGCGTGAAACGCGCGTGGCGGCGGCACACTTGCGGGCGGCGCGCGGCGCGCCGCCCGCAAGTGTGCCGCCTAAGCGGGACGCGCGCGGCTTCGCGCGCGTCCCGCTTAGGCGCACGGTGCGGCGCGTCAGCCCTTCTTCTGGCCGCCGCCCTTTTCGGCGGCGGCTTCTTTGGCGCCGCCCTTGGCGCCCGCCTCGACGGCGCCCGCCGCCGGCGCGGCTGCCGCACCCTCGGCGCCTTCGGCGCCTTCGACCGGCGCGGCCTCGGCCGCGGCGGCGGCGACCGGCGCTTCGGCGACGGTCGGCGGCAGCACGGTGACCACGGGATAGTCGGTATCGAAAATCGGCTTGAGGTTGCCCGGGAAGGTCATCGCCGAGACGTGGATCACATCATGGATGTCGAGCCCGCTCACGTCGACTTCGACCGCGTCGGGAATTTCCAAAGGCAGACATTCGACCTCGACCTCGCGCACCAGCGGCTGCAGGATGCCGCCCTCGGCGACGCCGTGCGCCTTACCGGTGAAGCGCAGCGGCACCGCAACGCGGAGCGGCTGTGTGAGATCGACCTCGTAGAAATCGGCGTGGACGAAATTGCCGCTGACCGGTGCGCGCTGGATCTCCTTGACGATGACATGGCGGTCGTTGAGCTCGGGCGAACTCGACTTCAGCCGCATCAGGCGCTGGCGGGCGCTGGCCGAGACGCGCGAGCGCAGCTCGACGCTGCTGATCGCGATCGCGGTCGCCTTGGTCTTGGGTCCGTACAGGACCGCCGGGATATTACCCTCGCGGCGCAGTCCACGGCGGCGGCTCTTGGGCCGCGTCTCTCTTATTTCGGCGGCCAGTTCGACAGTCTCCATCACGTCCCTCTCGCTTAAATATCGGCGGCTTAAAGTATCGGCGTAAATCTTTCAGGATCTTTCGGTTCGACGCGAAATCAAATTGGAAATCGGCTGAACCGGAATTTCACGTAATAACCAACTCAGGTGAACAGCGAACTTACCGACTCTTCATTATGTATGCGCCGGATGGCTTCCGCTATAAGGCTCGCGACCGACAGCACTTTGAGCGAGCCGAGTTCCGCCTGCGCCTTGGCGCGCAGCGGGATGGTGTTGGTGGTGATCATTTCCTTGATATTCGACTTGTTCAGGCGCTCGCAGGCCGGGTCGGACAGGATCGGATGGGTCGCGCAGGCCAGCACTTCGCTTGCGCCGGCGTTCAGCACCACCTTGGCGGCCTCGGTAATCGTGCCGGCGGTGTCGATCATGTCGTCGACCAGCAGCGCCGAGGAGTCGCGCACTTCGCCGACCAGTTGCATCTCGGCCACCTCGCTCGCGCGCGGACGGCGTTTGTCGATGATCGCGAGGTTGGCGTTGAGCCGCCGCGCGAACGCGCGCGCCCGCTCCACGCCGCCGGCGTCGGGCGAGACCACGGAGACCCGGCGGCCCTCCAGGCGCTTGCGCAGGTACTGGATCAGCACCGGCATCGCGTACAGGTTGTCGACCGGGATGTTGAAGAAGCCCTGGATCTGGCCGGCATGCAGGTCGACCGTGAGCACGCGCGAGGCGCCGGCGGCCGTGACCACGTCGGCGACCAGCTTGGCGCTGATCGGCACGCGCGGGGCGACCTTGCGATCCTGGCGCGCATAGCCGAAGTACGGAATCACGGCGGTGATGCGTTTGGCGGAGGCGCGCCGGAGCGCGTCCATCAGCAGCAGCAACTCCATCAGGTTGTCGTTGGGCGGAGTGCAGATCGACTGGAGCACGAAGCAATCGCCGCCGCGCACGTTCTCGCGCACCTCGACCATCACCTCGCCGTCAGGGAAACGCCCGACTTCGGCCTCGCCCAGCCGCACGTTCAGATGCTCGCACACCTCGCGCGCCAGCGCCGGATTTGAGCTGCCGGTGAAAATCTCCAGTTCGTCTTTCGCCCGCTCAGGCATCTAGGCCCCTCCGGCCAAGCCAAAATCGTAATTCTGCGCTCATTATGTCTTCGCCGTCGTCACTCGCGTTCAGGCCGATTTTCCGCACTCGCGCGGGCGGCCAAAAATTGATGGCTGGGCGGGAAGGATTCGAACCTTCGAATGCCAGGTCCAAAGCCTGGTGCCTTACCAGCTTGGCGACCGCCCAGCACGAGCCGTGTCCCTCCCATGCGCGCTCACGCTGAAGGGCCATCGAGCATATCACAGGCCCATGGCGGAGGCCGCTCGTGCCGAGGTTCGACGCGCCGCCGGGCCGCCCGCCGCCGCCCGGTCCTCTGATGAAGCTGTGACGCGAAACTGTTGCCAGCGGATCGGCCCAAACTATTGGCCGCAGCGCTTTGGCGCGCTGCGGCTTTGTGACAGGGATGTTAATTGATGGTGTTTTTGGGTGTCAATCGCAGCTTTCGACTAATTCCACAAGTTGCGGTGGGGGGGACAATTTAGCGGCGGCAGGGAGGGCGGCCGGCATCGCGGCATAATTTAGAAAAGCGAATTTACAACGTAATACCGTGCCTGTGGATGATTCTGGCGCATCGCGGCCGCGGCTTCAGCAGCCGCCTTTGCGCTGGGGAAAATTCCAAACACCGCGCCGCCGCTGCCCGACATCGACGCCCCCTCCGCTCCGGCCGCGAGCAGCATCGTACTGAGTTGCGCGATTTCCGGGTATCGCGCCGTCGCCGCCGCCGCCAGGTCATTTTGCAGCATCGACGGCCTGATAGCGCCCGAGGCGATCGCGTGCAAATCCTCGGCGGGCGCGGCGCCGCTCCATTGTTCGGGCGAAAGCGCGCGGAAGACCTCGGCGGTCGAGACCTCGACCGGCGGCACCGCGATTACCATCCATAATGGAGTTTGCCACAGGGGAGCTTTGGGCGCGCGCGCGCCGGACGTATCGATTTGAAGCGGCGCGATGCGCTCGCCCACGCCGCCGATGTGCGCGACCTGAGGGTCGAGGAAAAACGGGACGTCAGCGCCCAGTGCGAGCGCGACCCGGGCAAGCCGCGAGCGGTCGTCGACGCGGCACAGCGCGGCCATCATGCGCAGCACCGCGCCGGCGTCGCTCGAGCCGCCGCCGAGGCCCGCGCCTATCGGGATTTCCTTGCGCAAATCGATCGCGACCGTGCGCGGGCGGTCGATCTCGGCGCCGAACTCGCGAAGGAATGCGTCAGCGGCGCGCCATGCCAGATTTTTTTCGCCCACGGGGAGGCCGTCGCGATCGCAACGCAGTGCGATCGTCGTATCGGTCGCGGTATCGGCCGCGCTTTGCGGCTCGACGCGAATTTCCACCCGCACCTGGTCGCATAGCGAGACCGGGACGAAGACCGAATCGAGTTCGTGATAGCCGTCGGCTCGCCGGCCGACAACCCGCAGGAAGAGATTTATCTTGGCCGGCGCCGGCTCGGCGAGCAGCTTGACCATGCCTGCGTTCCTGAAAGCATCGGAAGGGTGAGACTAGCCCCGAGGCGAGAGTGCGCGTCCGCACCGTCAGCTAGTGCACGTGTGGCGGCGCGTTGCCGCCCAAGGTTGCCCGAAGCCTCCGATGGACGTGGCGGTTGTCGCGCTGGATTATCACGATGAAGCCGATCAGCGTCAGCGCCAAGCCGGCGACCACCAGCGCCTGCCCGGTGAGAAACGTCGCGTGATAGAAGTCCATCCGCGCGGTCGCGTAAGAGACCTGGCGCTGCGCGTTGGTGAATGGCGCCAGCACTTCGCGGTCGGTATGCGGATCGAGTTCGTCGAAGCTGCGGTAGGCCTCGTCGGCAGAGACGTCGGTGGTGCCGACGACGATACGGCTGTATTCCTGGGTCCGGGCGCGGCCGATTTCCCAGTTGAACGCGCCAAGCACAATCAACGCGAGTCCGGCGACGATTCGCCAGTCGGTGTAAACCTCGGGCAGTTTCATCAGTGCAGTTTGACCAGTATTTGACTGCACAATAGGCGGACCGCCGGGCCAAGACAACCAGGCGGGCAACAATCTTGAACAGGCTGGCGCGCCGTGCCGCTCCCATAAATGCCCTTTAATTGCGCCCGCGTCGCTCCGGCGGTTATCATCAATCGAGCAAAGAGGGTAGTCTTATAGATCCGGTGGATAACACGCGTCTTAACTCACTGCTGGAGCGCTTTGCGGCTCGCGATCGCCTGGCCCTCGCCCGGCTGATCACGTTGGTCGAGAACCGCGCCGCCGTGGTCAGCACCGTGATGGAGCGTGTCTATTCGCGGCTCGGCCACGCCTACATTATCGGAGTGACCGGCGCGCCGGGCGCGGGCAAATCGACGCTCGTCAACCGCCTCATCGCCAAGTACCGCGCGCAGCGCAAGGAAGTCGGCGTGCTCGCTATCGATCCCTCGAGCCCCTTTTCCGGCGGCGCCGTGCTCGGCGACCGCGTGCGCATGACCGACCATTACCGCGACTCCGGCGTTTACATCCGCAGCCTCTCGAGCCGCGGCAGCCATGGCGGATTGAGCCGCGCCGCGCGCGAGGTCGTCAAGCTGCTCGACGCCTTCGGCTTCGACATCATCATCATAGAGACCGTCGGCGTCGGCCAGACCGAGCTTTCGGTGATGGACCTTGCCGATACCACGGTGGTGGTGACGGTGCCCGAGGGCGGCGACGGCGTGCAGGTGATGAAGGCCGGGCTGAATGAAATCGCCGACCTGTTCGTGGTCAACAAGGCCGACCGCGAGGGCGCCGACCGGGTCAAGGCGGAACTCGAGCTGGGCGTGCATCTGAGCCGCCAGGACGCCGGATGGCTGCCGCCGGTGGTGCTGACGCAGGCCGCGGCCGACCAGGGTGTCGACGCGTTGGTGGCGGCGATCGCGCGCCACGCCGAGTATGTCGCGGCCCATCGCAGTCCCGAGCGCGAGCGCGAGCGGCGCACGCGCGAATTCGTCGAGGTGCTGAGCGCCGAGATGGAGGAACGGGCCGCGCGCGCGGTCAAAAGCGGCGGGGTCAACGGCGTCGTCAGCGAAGTCCGCGCCGGAAGCCTCAATCCATACACCGCGGCGCGCCGCGTGATCGAGGATCGCAAGGCGCTGGGCGAACTGCTCGCGGAAGGCTCGGCCGCAGGATCTTCGGGAGGATCGCCGGCAGGGACGGCGGTGCCGGCCGGGCGCGATTAGCCGCAAACGGCATTTTCAATGGCGACGCGAAACCACAAATCACGTCAGGCTGCCGCGGCCGGACGCCTGTTCGCCATCGGGGATATCCACGGATGCCCCGACGAGCTCGGCGTGATACTCGACGCGATCAAGCCGGTGCGCGGCGACACGGTGGTGTTCGTCGGCGACTACGTCGATCGCGGGCCATCGGCGCACGACGTCATCGAGCTGCTGCTCGATCGCGAGCGGATGGGCGGCGCGGAGTTCGTCTTCCTGAAGGGCAATCACGAGGACATGATGTGCTCGTATCTCGGGATGCCGGGAAACTATGGCGAGTCGTTCCTGTTCAACGGCGGCGCCGCCACGCTGGAAAGCTACGGCGTCAACGAGCAGACGCTGCCCGAGGCGCGCGACCACATCCCCGACCCGCATCTCGATTTCGTCAAACGCCTGGCCACCAGCTATTTGCGCCCGCCCTACCTGTTCGTGCACGCCGGCGTGGTGCCCGCGCTGGAGCTCGAGGAACAACGCGTCGAGGACATGCTCTGGATTCGCCAGGAATTTATTTTCAGCCCGCACAAGCTCGGCTCGACCGTGGTCTTCGGACATACTCCGATGCGGGCCGTGATGGTCGATCTGCCGTACAAGCTGGGCATCGACACCGGCTTGGTCTATGGCGGCAAGCTGACCTGTATCGAGTTGACCGAGGGCGTGCTGTACCAGGTCGGACGGCGCAGCCGTCAAGCCAAAACCAGCGCTATCGCGCTCAGCTGAAGCTCCTTTGGAATTGGGCACCAAGGCTTGTCAGGGCCCTCGCCCGCGTGCTCGGGCGTCTGATGCCCCCCGCGTGACTCGCGCGGCCGATGCCCCCCCGCGTGACTCGCGCGTCTGATGCCCCCCGCGTGACTCGCGCGTCTGATGCCCTCGCCCGCGTTCGTTCGCGGGAGAGGGTTAGGGTGAGGGTCCCTAAGAATTCCTTTTCGTCAAGGGATTATGACACGCGCTCGAAATTATGGTCTGATCCCTACAGTGCAGACCACTTCTCGCAGTGGAGCCCGCGAACTGCGGCACAACCAAACTGACGCCGAACTGGAATTATGGATGCGCCTGCGTGGCCGACAATTGGGCGCGAAATTCAGAAGACAGCTCGAATAGGGCCTTACATCGCCGATCTTTGCTGCGTCGAGCGACGCCTGGTGGTCGAGCTGGACGGCGGACAGCATTCGGAGCAGGTCGAAGCGGACCAAAAGCGGAGCACATTCATGGAGAGCCATGGATTTCGCGTCTTGCGCCTCTGGAACGATCAGGTGCTGACTGATACGGACGGAGTATTGGAGCGGATTTTGGCGGCGTTGGATGAGGGCGCTCATAGGTGATCGATCGCGACAGTATTATCCAAGGGACCCTCTCCCGCGAACAACAACGCGGGCGAGGGCACCACAACGCGAAGACTCGAGATCGAGCCGAAGCTCTTTTAGAATTACGCCGCTCCGGCTAATGTTGACGGTTCGGTGGCGACGTAGCTCAGTTGGTTAGAGCATGCGGCTCATATCCGCAGTGTCGTAGGTTCGACTCCTACCGTCGCCACTCAACTAACCGACACGGAGAGAAGAGCTTTCTAACCTCGCACGCTGCCGTTGCCAGAGTCTTGAATGGCCGTGGTGTCCGTTTTGGTGTCCGTTACCGGGAGCGGCGTTTCGGCTTCGGAGCCTGCGGCGGCAGGCGGAACGCAGACCCGCACGCGCGAGCGGCGCGCGAAATCGGCGATCGAGGGATCAACCTGATTGGCGAGCAAGAGCATCGTGACGCGCTTGCCTTTGTGCTCGATGTAGTCGGGATCGGCGCGCATGAGCGCGCGGCAGTGGACAAGCTTGGCAATATGCTCATAATGTGCGGCGCCCGCGGCGACCACGAGATAGAGCCGGCGTGGCGTGTACGCCAAGCCGGTTAGCGATGGCGCGAAACTTTTAGCCGCGCGGCGCTGCCAATCTTTCAGCGCTGCCGCGGACTCAAGAGTGTCCGGCGTCCAGAAACGCGGCGTAATTTGGTACGAGGCTCGCGGCAAGCTGCGCTCTCTCCACAACCTGAATCGGGCAACCGTGATGTTCTGGCGCGGCGGCTTTCCCGACGTTGTGGTCTCCATGACGGGGAATATAGTCCCAGCCGCGCAGACAGCGAACCCACGATGCCGCCGGGCTGGGGCTCCATCGGGAGTGAGCTTTCCTTCCTGTATGAGGGGAGCGCCTTGAGCGGCGAAGCGGAGCGAACCGCTCGATGAAGGTGACCGGGTCCCGTCGCCCGGCGCAGGCCATCTACGCCGAAAAAATCAAGGCATTTCTTTTCGATTTGTTGGGTTGGAGCCGGTCCGACAAATTTTTATACCTTACAGATTGATAAGATTTTCTCCACACTGTAGGTATATCTACCGTGACCATTGTCGAGGCGCTGCGAGCGGTCGCGGGTAATCCGAAGCTCCTGGCGGTGCTGCCGCCCGGTCCGCCCGAGCAGCCGGCGCTGATAACCACGCCAGGGATGCGGATCATGGACGTGCGCTGCGGCAGGCCGCGAACCTACCAGCCGAAGTATTCGGACCTAATGTCGATACAGTGGGAGGTCATCGACATGAGTGTCCCACGGCAGCCCCGCTAATCGAGGGCGCCCAGGTCGCCGAGCTGGCCAGCGGCAAGGCACCGCGCTGGGGCGGAAACAAGGCTAGCTATGAAGATCGAGCCCGAGGGCGGGTGTTGCTACAGCTGGCTCGCGCCATGGCGCGAGCGGAAAGCCTGCAAGGCTCGCCGCGAGCCTCGTCGACGATCGCGGCTGAGACGCGAGGCACAGTACGATCGTGCTGTGCCTCGCCGATCGTGGCTTCGCGCGCGCCCGTCCTCGCCGCTGTGCATCGCCCCGACGATGACTGATTGCGCGCGTGCGGTCCGCGCGTAAGCTGACACAGAGAAGGGCTCAGCCGGTGGGGCTGAGCCCTTCATTGGAGGAGATTGGCCGGTGGATGACCAACCCGATTCCTGCGTCAAGAATATAGCCGAGCGCGACCGCCGGCAAAAGCACGGAGACGACGAGGCGGAGCGCGCCACGCGCCTCGCGCTACAACGCGAGGCGGCCGGACCACACGGTGCTGAAACCGTGCGGGCGCTAGAGGTGCTGCGCGACTATCTCAACCTTGCCGCTGAGCGCATCGCAGAGCTGGAAGGCCAAAGGGATGAGGAGCGCAAGTGGCTGCGCAAGGCTAAGGGGCGACGCGCTTACATGTTGCGTGAGCGGGCAAGCTACGGGCTAAACACGACGCTGAGCCCTGCCCAACGTGCTGAGTTACTTAGGCAAGTCCAAAAACCAATCGAGGAGCTGCGCCACTGGACCGAGGTGGCGCGAGCCAAGATCGATGATGCCCGAGCCAAGATTACGCGCATCGATCACGTCCGCCGCGACTTTCTTCAGGCGTTCCTAGTCGGCTACCCGCTTCGGTATGAGGGCAAACGGGTGCCTAATTACAACCGCCTCCGAGCAGCGATCGCGGGCGCCGGAACGCGCCGTCTGCTCGGGACCACGCCGTTGTGCAAGCTGGCCAGCCTGGCGAGGGCCGCGGCCACGCGGCCGGGCGGAAAGCTGCTGTGGCCGCACACGGCGGCGGCGCTGCGACACCTTCCTGAGCCCGGCTGAACGATACGGCGCACGACTTCCGGAATTTTCGATGATTATCATCGTACGTTCCGGAAGTTGTGGCGCCGGAGTCTCGCGCCCGCTCTCACCATGCCTGCATATTGTGGGCGATGGGTACCAAGAGCGCGGCAGACCGAGGCGTTGAACTTTCCGATCGGGCGCTAGTTCCCCTGCACATTTCGGACGCTGAGGAGCTGCTCGGCATCTCGCGCCACACGCTTCAGGCGGAGATTCGCGCCGGTCGGCTTTCCGCCTGCCGCGTGCGTGGCCGCTGGTACGTCACGCGAGCGCAGATAGCGGCGTGGCTGAAGCGCATCGAGGTCGCTTCGCATGACAGTTAACGGGCGCGGCCTCAAAACGAGGGCGTCCGATCAGTGTTGAGCCTGATCGACCGCCGTGAGATGGCCGTCAACTGCGGCCATGAGCAACTGACGTGGAAGACCCTACCGAACGATCCGGCGAAAAGCCAATTAGCCCGACGCTCGCGGCTGTGCGGAAATATCTGAGGCGTTCCGGGCGCTCGCTCGCCGCGCACCACCAGCGGATGTTGCACAAGCACTGGCCCAGGCTCTACCGGAAGCCCGCACGCAAACGGCGACGGCGGCGCTCAAAAAGCAGGAATCAAACATGAGTACACCATCCGCAACGATTAGAGCCGATATGAGCCACGATCCGATCGGAGTTGATATCCAAGTCGAGGGACAAGCAATTAGCTATTCGAAGCCTAGCGACTATTAAGTGAGTAGTCACGTTGGAGCGGAGCATGGTTGAAGGGTGGAAAGGTGAGGTAGGAGAGATAACCCGCTCCGGATACTCGAAAGAAAATTCCTTTCTCTACCGACGCCACCTCGATCTGATTCGCGCGTCCGGCATAAGCGAGGAAGTTTCGCGCGAGCGCGGCTACCGAACTGAAACCGTGAAGGAAGTTCTGGGTGAGCTTGGCTTCAGCCCGGCACAGCGGCGCACTCCGGCACTGGTCATTCCCATTTGGGATGTCAACGGTAAATGCGCCGGGTATCAATTGCGGCCAGACGATCCGCGCGAGCGAGACGGCAAGCCGCTGAAGTACGAGACGCCCGCCGGCATGCGGATGGTGATCGATGTACCGCAGCGGTGCCGGCCGATGTTGGGAGACCCCAAGGCGAGGCTGCTTGTAACCGAAGGGGTGCGAAAGGCCGATGCGGCGGCATCCAGAGGTCTCTGTTGCGTTGATTTTCTAGGCGTCTGGAATTGGCGCGGTACAAACGAGAAGGGCGGCAAGACCGCGCTCGCCGATTGGGAGGTAATCGCGCTCAACGGCCGCGAGATACTCATTTGTTTCGATTCCGACGTCGCGCGCAAACGTGAAGTCGCTCAGGCGCTGGATCGTCTCCGCGGCTTTCTGGAGCATCGCGGCGCTCACGTCAGCGTGGTCTATCTGCCCGACGGCGCCAACGGACAGAAGGTCGGACTTGACGATTATCTCGCTGCGGTGAACGGCGAGGGTGAATTGCTCGCGCTCGCAAAAGCGAGCCTCAACGGTGCTGGCGGTGCACGTGTCGAGGGTTATGACTGGCCTGAGCCCGAGGAGATCGGCGGCGAGCTGCTAGCCGTGCCGAACCTCAAAGAGACGCTGATTCCCGAGGCCCTGAGGTCATGGGTGCTCGACACAGCCGAACGGTTTCAGTGTCCGCCCGACTACTTCGGCGTGGCCGCCCTAGTCGAGGCGGGGCAGCTTCTCGGGCGAAAGATAGCGATCCGGCCGAAGCAGCACGACAACTGGTACGAGCACGCCAACCTGTGGGGCGGCATCGTGGCACCGCCGGGCTTTATGAAGTCGCCGGCGATTCGCGAAGCGTTTCATCCGTTATTCCGGCTCGAACGTGATGCGCGCACCAAGTACGACGACGCCAAGCGCACTGCTGAGGTCGCGCGGGAGATCGCGGAGTCGCAGCGCACCATCATCCGGAATCGACTAAGAGGGAAAGACCTTCGCGATAGCGAGCGGGAGCAGCTTGCCCGCCAGCTTAGTGAAGTTGCGTTCGAGGAACCTGTCTGCCGACGCTACATCGTCAACGATGTCACGGTTGAGAAGGTCGGCGAATTGCTGAACCAGAACCCCGATGGGCTCGCGCTTCTCTGCGATGAGCTTTCCGGTTGGATGGGGCTGATGGAGCAGCCGGAGCACGTCAACGCGCGCGCATTTTACCTGAGCGCATGGAGCGGCAAGACGGCCTACACGTACGACCGCATCGGCCGCGGTTCGCTCTTTATCGAGGCGGCGTGCCTCTCAGTTTTTGGCGCCCTAGTGCCTGGAACGCTGGAGCGCTACTTGCGCGCGACCTTCAGCGGCGAACGCGCTGACGGTTTCATCCAACGCTTTCAGCTTCTCGTGTACCCGGACCTGCCTGACAAGTGGGACTACGTGGATCGCCCGATTGACTGAGGCGGCGCGAAACGGGCGTTTCACGTGCTGGAGCGGCTAGGCTCGCTGACGTGCCGATGACTTCCACGCGGTGAAGGTCGAGGAAGAGGCGCCGTTTGTGCGCTTCACGCCGGCGGCGCAAAGCGTCTGGATCGGCGCGCACGCGTGGTGCATGGGGCTCGCGCGCTCGACCGACTGAGCATCCGGTGCTGCGCTCGCACTTCTCCAAATACCCGAAGCTGATCGCGGCTCTCGCGTTGATCTTCCACGCGCTGCGCCTGGCCGACGGGCACGACAGCGACGGAGTGCGAACGAGAAGCGAATCAATCGATCGGCATGGGCGTGGCTCAATACCTCGAACAGCACGCGCGGCGAATCTACCAGCTTGCGCTTAGTCCCGGCGAGACGGCGGCGCGGCTAATCGCAGAGAAACTTCGCGAACAGCGGCTGCCGAACCCGTTCAGCGTGCGCGACTTCAACGGAAGCAATGGACCGGGCTTCAAGCGAGGGGCGACGTAATAGCCGGGCTTGAAGTGCTTGAAGAGTGCAACTGGGTGCGGTCGGAAGCGCCGGCGTCCGGTAAGCAGGGGCGTCCCGAGTTCGAGGTTCTGGATCAATCCCAAGGTGTGGAAATGAGGGTCTCTCGCAAAGGTTTCGTCAGTTTTGTCAGTACCCGTTCATAGGCGTTTCCCATGGACAAGTGCTCATAACGGGTACTGACAAAACTGACAATATCCGGCGGAGCGGGATGCGATGACGAGATTCCGGCCCTCGCCAGTTGCCCTTGCGGGACTCGGGCCGGACGCCGGCGACGGTTTCCGCTTCACCTGGTGGAACACGCGCGAGGGCGCCGCGGTGTGGATCGAGCATCGCGGGCGATGGCGCGCCGGCGTGGTGATCGGGCTCGGTCGCAAGCGCGCCTCGATAGCGATCGATGCCGTGGGCTTCAAGCGCCTGGTCGTAGCGACACCCTACAGCGAGTTACGGAGGCGAAGATGAGGTGCGCGAAGTGCGGAAGGGGCATCGACGAGGCCCGCGTGAGTGCCGCAATCAAACTGGGCGATGGGCGCGCGGCGCTCGACTGGCCGTGCTTCGACGCGATGCTGAAGCCGGGCCGCGCGGCCGAACTTATGCGCCTGTTGCGTGTCGCTACCATTCGCGCGCGAAGCAACAGCGCGCCGGCAGCGGCCGCGGGGTGTGATCGCGAGCAGCACAAACTGGCGTGAGATGAGAGCGGGCGGCAAATCTCGCAGCGTTGCGAATGGTGAAACGATCCGCGCGCTGCGCTCTGTGCTTCACGCGACCGGCGGCGGCGCCAAAGTCGAGGAGCTGTATTGGGTGATGCGCGCGGAAGAGGCCGCGCGTTTTCTTGGGCTCGCTGAGCCTACCGTCCGCGACATGACCTATCGACACGAATTGCCGCACGTGAAGCTTGGGGCGCGGGCCGTCGGCTATCAGCTAATCGACCTGATCGAGTGGCTCAAGGCACGCCGGCAGCCGGCGGCAGGCTGACCATGCGCGGCTTGCAACGCGGCGCGGGCAATGCTATCCGCCACGGATAGCAGACGCAGCGGATAGAGACTATGCATGGGAGGGAGGAGAGATGATCGGAGCGAGAGGGCTTTGGACGGCGGCGTGTCTAACCTTGGTGCTCAACACGGTGTCAGGATGTGCAACGCGACAATCTCTCCAAGAGGACGCAGCCAACCACCGCAAAGAAGTGACGGCATCCGCGTATACCCTCGAGGATTGTCAAGAAAAGATGGATGAGCTGGCCGGCGGTCACGTGCAAATCACGGGGCACACTCAGACCGTTCTTTTGTCTGTGCTCAACTTTGGACTCACCCCAGCTTATCAGTGCCAAGGCGTGATAGCCGACACGACCGCGGCTGCACCGACACCCGTAGCAGCTGCGCCGGTCACAGCAGCGCCTGCTGCGCCGGCTAGTCAGGGGTTGCCAGTAGGTGCGGGCACACCGGGGAACCAGTGGCAACCCGCGCAGTAACCAAAAGCGAGATTGTACGCCGTCGCTGTCGCATGGGAATGAGTCAAAGCGAGCTGGCGGCGGCGCTAGGTGTCCACTGGAACACGCTGGCGCGTTGGGAACGCGGCGAATTAGCTGTCGGCCGCCCCGTCTGGCTCAAGGCGATGCTCGATGTAATCGAGCGCGAGCGTGAGGCGCGCCTGAGCAGCACCGAAGGGTGTGAGAAGCACGACCGCCGGATGGGTGCGGTAATGCGCAACGATCTTAAGCGGACACACACCAACAAGGCCAAGCGCCGTACACGATCAAAGAAACCACGGTGAGATGAGCATGGCCCGGCGGAATCCAATCGCTAGCTGTCCGACCTGCCCGCGCTGCGCCGCGGTCGCACACGTCCCGGGCGCGCGCTTCTGTACCCACTGCGGCGCGCGACTCGATGGCGAGTCTTCCGATCTGCCACAGTGGCAGCGGCCAGCGCCGGCGAAATATCGGCGCGGGTCATTGAACCGGATGGCGCTGAGCTGTCCGGAGTGTGGTGAGCCGATGCGGTTCGCCTTTCGCCGCGTATGCCGCCGCTGCGGCGCTGAATTGGTGATGGTCCCGCGGGCGTTCCATCCGTACCACCAGCGGGTCTACGTCAAAGGGCCTCGCGCGCTGGTCGCGTTGCTGGGGTTTTGGTTGTTCTGGGGCACGCTCGTGCTCGGCGCGCTCGCCCTGATTGGCCGCGCGCACAAGTGAGGTAATCACAATGGCACGCAAAGACGGAAAGGATCGCGGGCTGTTCGAGCGTCCGAAGGGCTCGGGCATCTGGTGGATTCATTACCACGATGCCGACGGCCGCAAGCATCGGGAAAAGGTCGGACCGAAGAAGCTGGCGGGCAAGCGGTACATGCAGCGCAAGACCGAGATCGCCGAAGGCCGCTTCTTTCCCGCGCGGCACGAGGGCGTACCGCTGTTCGAGGCGCTGCTAGATGATTACCGCGAAGCCAAGCGGCGCGAGGGTAAGGCCGTGATGAAAAGCGAGGTCGGCTACCGGCGCCTACTGGAACGCTTCGGCGGACGGCGCGCGGACACGATCGCGGCTGCCGAAGTCGAAGAGTGGCGCGACGGGATGCGAGAAGCGCTTGCGCCCGCGACCATCAACTTGCATCTAGCGATCTTGCGCGCGGCGCTCCGCCTCGCAGTGCGCAACCGGAAGCTGGGCGCTGTGGCGTTACCGGCGATCGCGGGCCTGAGGGTGAACAACACGAGAGTCCGCTACCTCACTGACGACGAGGAATCTCGGCTGATCGCGGCGCTGCCCGCGTGGCTGAGGCCGCTCATCACCATCGCGCTTCATACCGGGATGCGAAAGGGAGAGCTGCTCAAGCTCACGTGGAACGACATCGACTTCGTGAGCGGCACGATCTTTGTGCGCACGTCAAAGTCGGGGGAGGGCCGGCGACTGCCGATGAGTCCAACCGCGCAGCGCACGCTAAATGCTCTGTGGCAGGCAAGGCGCGAGCGTCTGGGCGCGCGCGTCGTAAGCCAGATCGAGGCGAGCCGCTTCGTATTCACAGCACCCGAGGGCGGCTTCGTGGCTAACCTCGCGCGGGCATGGTACCCGGCGCTGAGGCGGGCCGGCATCGCGGACCTGCATTTCCACGATCTGCGACACACGTTCGCGTCGCGGCTAGTGATGAAGGGCGTTGACCTGTACCGGGTGCAAATTCTGATGGGGCACAAAACGCCGGCGATGACACTTCGCTATGCCCATCTTAGCCCGCAGCATTTGCGCGCGGCGGTCGCGACGCTGGACGCGCCGGGGCCGAAGCCTTGGGCGGCGGTGCGCGAGCATGCTATTACGAATGCATGAGTGGCCGCGGTGTCCGTTTTGGTGTCCGTTAGATACCGGTTTCGGACGGTCTCCGGCGTACTCCAACGGAGTAAAATGTCAGTATTCCCGCGGTTTCCTTTGTTTACCAATGGCGTTTTGAGTCGCCTCATATCCGCAGTGTCGTAGGTTCGACTCCTACCGTCGCCACTCACATCGAAGGTCCATAGTGCCATCAAAGACCCAATCGGTAATCGACCCGTCCAAGGCGCGCGCCGGCCATCCGTTTTACATGTTCGACGCGATAGCCGCCCAGTCCGCGGCGATCGCCGAGGTGGTGGCGCGCAACCGCGACGGCGTCGCGGCGCTAGCGCGCGCGCTCAAGGAGACGCCGGCGCTTACGCTGGCCGGGCTCGGCACCTCGCTCAACGGCGCGATGTACGGCGAGTACTGGCTGCGGACGATCGGGGGAATGGGCGCTGCTGGAGCCACCCGGAAGACGGCGTCGGTCAGGGCCGTCAGCTCGTTCGACGCCGTGAACTATGGGCTGGGGCCCGCGCCGGGCGGCGCGCTACTCGTGCTGTCGCATCGCGGATGGAAACAGTACTCGGCGCGCGCGGTGGCCGAGGCCAAGGCCGCCGGAATCGTGACCGCCGCGATCTGCGGGCAGGGACCTGACGAGGGCGCGCGCCAGGCGGACCATCTGCTGCTCACGACCGATCAGGAGCAGTCGGCGGCGCATACCAAGAGCCTGACGACGGCGATGGCGCTGCTGTTCGCGCTGGCGCTCGAGCTGCGCGCGCAGGCGGGCAGCGGCGACCTTGAAACGCAGCGGCTGCGCGCGGAGTTCGAGGCGATTCCGGAGCTGATGCGCCGGCGGCTGGGCGACGATTCGCGCGAGCGCGACGCGGCCGAGCAGTTGCGCAACTACCGCCGGATCGTGGTGCTCGGCGGCGGTCCCAACTACCCGACCGCCCGCGAGATCGCGCTCAAGCTCAAGGAGACCAGCTTCGTCTATGCCGAGGGCATGCAGGTCGAGGAATTTCTCCACGGCCCGATAAGCTCGGCCGACCGCGACACCCTGGTCGTTGTCGCAAGCGGCGGCGGCGCGGCCGGCGCGCGCGCCGAACAGGTGGCCAACGCGCTCGGCGAGATCGGGGCGGAGCGCCTCGGCATCTATACCCGCTCGGGTTCGGCGCTGGCCGAGGCGGTTGACGTCGGAATCCAGGTCGAGGGCGAGGACGAGGCGCTGAGCCCGTTCGCACTGCTGCTCTCGCTGCAGCTTTTCACTTACTGGATGGCGGTGAAGCGCGGATGCAATCCCGACCTGGCGCATCGCGACGACGCGCATCACGTCAAAGCCGCCAGCCACTTTGAGATGTGACACCACCATGCACCGACTCGCGAGTCAGCCAGCGGCGCAATCGAAGCAACTGCCAAGGCCACGACAACGAGGCGGCGTCGCGAGTGTCGGTGAAACAGGTAGACGCGCGCGATCCGGCTAACGTCGCGCCGTGATGCTCGTCCGGCTCGCCAAGCCTACAGCCGCGCTCGCGCTCGCGGCCGCGCTCATCTCGCTCATCCTGTTCGCGCTCGGCGCTTCGCCACTCGCCGTCTTTGCCGCACTGTGGGAAGGCGCCTTCGGCAACTGGCTTGCCACGACCGACACGCTGGTCAAGACCACGCCGCTCATCTTCACCGGGCTTGCGGTCTCGATCGCTTTTCGCGGGGCGCTGTGGAATATCGGCGCCGAAGGCCAGTTGCTGGTGGGCGCGCTCGCCGCGGGTGCGCTGGGAATTGCGCTTGACGGATGGCCCCGGCCGCTGGCGGTGGGACTGGTGCTGCTGGCCGGCGCGGCGGGCGGCGCGCTATGGAGCGGGATTTGCGGATGGCTTCGTGAGCGGCGCGCGGTGAGCGAAGTCATCAGCACCATCATGCTCAACTTTGTCGCCGTGCAACTCCTGAGCTACGCCGTGCACGGCCCGCTCATCGAGCCCTCGCGCTCTTATCCCAAGAGCGCGCCGATCGCGCGCGCCGCCGAGCTGTGGACGTTCGCGCCGCCAAGCCGGCTCAACGCCGGGATGATTCTCGCAGTGGCGCTCGCGCTCTGGTCGTGGTTCTGGCTGTTCCATACGCCGAGCGGTTTCGAATTGCGCGCGATGGGCCGCAACCGGCGCGTCGCGGCGTTCTTCGGCATCCCGGTCGCACGGCTGGGAATCGCGACGATGGCGCTTAGCGGGGCGCTGGCCGGGTTGGGCGGCGCGGTCCAGGTCTCGGCAATAACCCATCGGCTGTACGAAAGCTTCTCGCCCGGATGGGGCTACGAGGCGATCGCGGTGGCGCTGGTCGCGCGGCTTAACCTGCTCGGCGTGATACTGACCGCGCTCCTGTTCGGCGCGCTCGATAACGGCTCGCAGGCGATGCAACGCGGCCAGGGCGTGTCGCCGGTGCTGGTGCAGGTGATCCAGGGGATGGTGATCCTGATTCTGCTCGCGTTCGACACTCGGGCGTGGGCGGGACTGAGCGATGCGCTATGGCGCGGCGGCGGCGTGGTGGCTCCTGAAGCCGGTGTGGTGCCGGGGAGCGGCAGCGATGCTTGAGGCGTTTTTGGCTTCCACGGTCGCGATGGCGACGCCGATTCTTTACGCGGCGCTCGGCGAGCTTCTGGTCGAGCACAGCGGCGTGATCAATATCGGGATCGAGGGTGCGATGCTGGCCGGGGCGTTCTTCGCGCTCGCGGCGGCCTACTTCAGCGGCAGCCTCGCGCTCGGATTGCTCGCGGGAATCGCCGCCGCCGTCGCACTCAACGCGCTGCTGGCGCTGCTGGTCGTCAATCTCGCGGTCAACCAGGTCGTGGCCGGCACCGCCCTCGATATCCTTGCGCTCGGATTGACCGGCGTCTTCTACCGCCGGATGTTCGGCGTGACCGGCAGCGCCTTCGTGGTGCGCCAGTTCGGCCCGATGGCGCTCGGACCGCTCGCGCGCATTCCGGTGATCGGAGGCGCGTTCTTCGATCAGAACGTGCTGGTATACGTGGCGTTCGCGATGGTCCCGATACTGGCGCTCGTGATCTCGCGCACCCGCTACGGATTGCGGCTGCGCGCGGCGGGCGAGCGGCCCGAAGCCGCCGACGCGCTGGGGCTCGGCGTGTATCGCCTTAGATGGGAGGCGCTGCTTTTGGCGGGCGTGCTGACGGGACTGGGCGGCGCGTTTTTGACCCTCGCCTACGCCGGCACCTTCGTCGAGGGGATGTCGGCCGGGCGCGGCTTCGTCGCACTGGCGGTGGTGATCCTGGGGCGCTGGAAGGCGTGGGGATGCGCCGCGGCGTCGGTGTTGTTCGGGGCCGCGATGGCGCTGCAGTTCGGCCTGCAGGCGCTCGGCACGGCGGTGCCCTACCAGGTATTTCTCGCGCTGCCCTACGCGCTGACCCTGGTGGTGCTGGCGGGCTTCGGCGGCCAGGCGGCCGCGCCGAGCGCGCTAGGCGAGCCCTACGTGCGCCCGTGAGCGGGGAACTGTGCGTGACTAACGTCGGTCCTTCCAGGCCCCCCATGCTTGTCCAAGATAGTCTTGCAACTGCGACTAATCCTTATCTGGCCCTCTCCCTGTCCAAGGAGACGGTTAGGGAGAGCTACGATGGTTGATGTTCGCGAGCCGCTCGAAGTGCCTGTGCCGGAGTTGAATTCAGACGAACCTCTCTGCCGTTCGCGATGCTCGCGGCGACCTCTCCTAGGTCAAGGAAAGGTTAGAAGATGCCAAAGCGCATGGGTTATGCAAAGCTCTTCTAAGTAGAGAATTTCCTTTCTGACTTCCTTGTATCTCTGAATCCGATTCGAGATATGGAGTGAAGCATGGGCGCGGCAGGCCGATGCTTCCTGGGTCGCAAGAGGCCGAGGGGGAGCCGTGGTCGCCGCGCCCGCAACACGAGGTCAAAGCCCGCACAGTCGCCGGGGCCGTCGGATTGGGACGAGCCCGAATCGCGCAAGGACGGGCACGGCCCGAACGGGGAGGTGCAAGGATGGGAACTGAGGTGTGGGTGGGAATCGATGTAAGCAAGGCGCGGTTGGACGTGGCGCTGGGTGCGGCGGGTGAGTTGTTCAGCGCGGCGAACGATGGGCGCGGGATCGCGACGCTGGTCGCACGGCTGGTGGAGTTGGAGCCTGAGCTGGTGGTGGTGGAAGCCAGCGGTGGGCTGCAGACCGCGCTGGTGGCCGAGTTGGGCGCGGCGGGGATGCCGGTGGTGGTGGTCAACCCGCGCCAGGTGCGTGACTTCGCGCGGGCGAGCGGACAACTGGCCAAGACCGATGCGCTCGATGCGCGGATACTGGCGCTGTTCGCCGAGCGGATGCGCCCCGAGGTGCGCCTGCTGCCCGACGCGCAGGAACTCGAACTCAAGGCGCTGGTCGCACGACGCCGCGAGCTGGTCGAGATGATCACAGCCGAGCGCAACCGGCTTGGCAGCGCGCCCAAGGTGCTGCACAAGGAAATCACTGCGCACATCCGCTGGCTGGAGGGGCGGCTCAAGGAGCGCGACCGCGATCTCGACCGCATGCTGCGCAGCTCGCCGTTGTGGCGCGAGCGCGAAGACCTGCTGCGCGCGGTTCCTGGAGTGGGTCCGGTGTTGTGCGCCACGCTGCTGGCCGACCTGCCCGAACTGGGCGCGCTCTCGCGCCACGAGATCGCCAAGCTGGTCGGGGTAGCCCCGCTCAACCGCGACTCCGGCACTATGCGCGGGCGGCGTACAGTGTGGGGCGGACGCGCCCCGGTGCGTGCCGCCCTCTACATGGCGACCTTGGTGGCCACCCGCTATAACCCGGCGATCGCGGCTTTCTATCGGCGTCTGCGCGCGGCCGGCAAACCCGCCAAGGTGGCGCTCACCGCCGCCATGCGCAAGCTCCTGACCATCCTTAACGCCATCCTTAAACATCGCACTCCATGGAGCAGCCCATGCCCGGCAAATCTCTAAAGCGAGTTCCGCGCGCGCGCCCTCTCAACTACGTGACGAGGGCCGCGCGGAACTCGCCTCCCGCTTGACTCCCGACACAGTCGCTCCCCCAATGGCCGGCGCGCGCTAGTGCGGTTCTTCACTCCCAGGGCGGCGGCGGCTGGCGTGAGGCGCAATCCCGAGCGCTTCCATCTGACGATTGAAGCGCGGCCGCCGATAGCTCATACCGATCATGAATCCGGCCAGGTAGAAGATTCCGTTCGGACGCGGCAGCAGCATCGTGGGCAGGAACAGGAATACGATCGCGCCCGCAACCGTCCATCCGAGCGTCCCCGCTTCCATCCCGATCGATAGCGCCGTGCGGTTGGACGCGGCGTCCATCCGCTCGAGCATCCGCGCGCGCCATTTCAGCACCCGCGCAAAGGGAACGAACATCGCGATTCCGCCGGCAATGCCGAGCATCACCGCAATCCATAGCCATGGGTCTTTCCAGTCCATCGTTATTCCATCGCTGATGATCTTGCGCCGGCAAAGGATTAGACTATCCGCCAGCCACTTGCTATACACGGCATCGGCTTGACGATGAAGGATTTGTCACTCAACGCGTCGAGTTTTCCCACCGCGCATTGCGCCGCCTGCGAGCGCGTGGTGCTGGTGCACGTCACGCTCGATGAGGGCGACCGCGAGCGCCGGAGCTGCGTGCATTGCGACGCTGAGATCGGTGAGCCGGTGCGCTGGATCAAGGCCGGCGAGCTCGAGCAGGAGGGCTACTACTTCGGCCCGCCGCCCGAGAAAGAAGCGGCGGGCGGCGGATGCGCCAGCGGATGCGGAACCTGCGGGACGCGCGGCCACTAGACGGCGCGGCCGCATCTGCCCTTACGAAATTCCCAACAGTTTGCCGAGCGCCTGTTCCCGAAAGCCATAGATGATGCGTTCGCCGGCGCGGATCACCGGAACGCCCCGATAGCCGATCCGCGCATGCTCGGCGCGCGCGGCGGGATCGGCCGAAAGGCTGCGCTCGACGAAGCCGATGCCGTGGCGCACGAAAAACTCCTTCACGCGCCGGCTCGATTTGCATCCATCCTTGGTAAAGACTTCGACTTGCATCTTAGTTACCTGTACTGGTCGCCGCCTTGATTAAACCCCGCTGCCCCTCGCCCGTGACAGGTGAAGAAAATCTTACTTTTGCGCTGGGGCGCCTTGCTCGTTACCGGGCGTGGTTTCGCCGCTCCCCTCCTTCAACTTCTGATACTGGTCCAAGGGCATTGTGGGAGGGTTCGGAACCTCTCGCGGTAGATCGCCCTGCGGGACGATATTGCTATCCCTCTCGATGTCCGCGGGCGTCCTGACGATCGCGCCCGGGGCTGTCACGGTGCCTTCTTGAGTCACCGTGGCCTCGCTTTGAGGGGGAGCTTCGGGCGTGTCTTGAGCCCGGGCCGCACCGCGCGTTGATATGGCCATCACGATTATGAGCGCCACGCTCGCGAGCATGTTTTGAGCCGCAGCCCGAGCGTATGTTGTGCACCATTTTGCACGTTCATAGACGTTTGGCGTCCCCAAGGGAATCTGCCTGTGGATAACCTCGTTCATATGTGAACACATCGCGCGAGTGGAGGCTTATTGACGCTCTTTGAAGAAAATCCGTTTGCACTAACGCAAGCACATGAGTATGCTTCATCAAAATCGCACGGAGCCGAAAGGCGCGTTAGATCGGGCTCGTCCTGCGGAAAAAGCGCTTATATAAGGCTATCATACTCGGAGGGGGATCATGAGACGTTCGAAATTGTTGGTACCGCTGGTGGCCGTAAGCGTGGCTGCGACGCTAGGGGTTTTTGCGCTTCAACAGGCTCCGCGCGCGCAAAGCGAGGTGCCTGCGGCGTACCCTGCCGGTCCTAACGTATTGGTCGCGGGCTCAGGGAGTGCATCCGGACCAGTGGAGCGCACTCCGGAGGCGATCGCCGCCGATGAAGTGCTCGCTCCTTCGGGTCCCGCGCCTGGCTTCGCCTTAGAGCCGCTGCCCACGATGCCTGCTAGCCGATACGCGGCACTTAAAGCGGCCGCAAACGCGCAGACGCCCTCGGCAAAGCCCGGGAGTGCGCGTCCGGCCAGCCCCATAGCGGAGATACCCGTTCTCGATGGGGTGAATTTTTTGGGTGCAACCGAGGGCGCAGTCGGCCGCAACGAATATCCTTCGGACGACGACGCGGATGTGTCTGGGGCACAGGTCGTCCAGATTACCAATGCATCGTTGTGGGTCTTCAACAAAACCGGCACCGTGTTGGCGCGGCACTCCTTGAACGCGTTGCTTGGCACGACGGACGGCCTGGGTGACGTGCAGGTTCTGTACGACAGCACCTGGAGACGATGGGTTCTGACAATAGACGACTTTACGCCTCCCTCCTCATTCAGCAACCTATACCTGGCGGTGTCGGCGACGAACGATGCGACCGGCGCGTGGCTCATCTACAAGATCTCATTCGGCGGCGGCCCGTTTACGTCGGCCAACTTTTTGGACTACCCGCATCTCGGAATGGATCAGGATGCCCTGCTGTTCACCGCCAATATTTTCAACAACACTACCGGCGCCTATGTCACCACGACCGCATTTGCGGTCGCGAAGGCCCGGCCTTACAACGGGCTCGGCTTTAGCTTCGGTGCATTTACCGAAAGCATCGACACGCTGATGCCGCCGGTTCAGCTTGGCAAGCCCTTTTATGGGCACTTCCCGATAGATTATTTTGCCATGGCAGTGCCTGGCGCGGGCAACGGGGTATTTATCTACGCGATGGCTAACGCCAGCACGTCACCTGTATTTTCGGGGCCTTTCGCTATCTCCGGCACCGTCTTCTCCGTACCGCCCAGTGCGGTACAGCCGGGATGCGCCCCCAAGGTGATAGACACGCTGGACGGGCGCTTCCAGAACGCTTGCTACCAGATTCCTCCGACCGGCAGCTTCTCCGACGGCCTCCTATACTGCGTGCATACCATAAACTTCGCAGGGTTCCCCATGCCCCAATGGTTAGCGATCAATCCTTCGACGGACACTGCCCCCTTCGGTGGCACATTCTTTCGTAGCGCCACCTCGGACGACTTCAACCCGGCGATCGCGGCCGACGGCCTTGGTGACATCTTCGTGACCGAGACCGCAACCGATCCAACCGGTACTGTGAAGCCCGAGGTATTGTTTGGCGGAGCGCTCGCAAGCGGCGCAGTGACCCTCAGTGCCACTCCGGCGGCGAGTAGTTCGGTCTGCCTGACCGGGAATCTTTCGACGGGAAGTACAACTCTCGAGCGCTGGGGTGACTATTCGGCCGCGCGATTCGATCCGGCGACCTCCTCCAGCGGAACTGCCGGAAGCGTCATAGGCTGGATCACCAATCAAAAGGTCGCTGGCGCAAGTGCCTGGGGCACCAAGATCGCCAAGATCAAGCAGTAGGGACAGTCCGAGGCAATAGCAGCGGCGGGGCCGGAGTCATCCGGTCCCGCCGTTTTTCGTTGGGATTCACGCGGCCGGCAGCTGACGTTACTCACTCAGCCCTCCGCACTGGCGCAGCGCTTCGTAGAGCACGATCGACACCGCGTTGGCGAGGTTGAGACTGCGCACTCCCGGCTCGAAGATTGGAATTCGGTACGCCGCCTGGCTCCGCGGGCGCATAAACTCCTCGCCCAGCCCCTTGGTTTCGCTGCCAAACACCAGGAAATCGCCGGCCGCGTAGTCGGCCTCGACGTAGGACCTCTTTACGCGGGCCGAGAAATATTTCAGCCGCGGCCCCCCGCCGTCGCTGGTGCGCTGATGCTCGGCCGCCGCGAAATCGTCCCATCCCGCGTAAGTCCACAGATCGACCAGCGGCCAGTAGTCGAGTCCCGCGCGTTTGAGGTAGCGGTCCTCGAGCGAGAAGCCGAGCGGGCCAACCAGGTGCAGGCGTGAGTGCGTCGCCGCCGCCAGGCGCGCGATCGATCCCGTGTTTTGCGGAATCTCGGGCCGCACCAACACGATATGAAAGGTTGGGATGGTCAAATCCGGGTTCCGGATCGCGCGGACGTAAGGATCGTGCTTTTGGCCGCCCGATGGATTCAATCGCTCCCGCCCGCCGCTCCCGCGGGCAAAAGCGGATAGCGCCGGCCACGCATCGTGATCGAGAAACCGCCGCGCTCGTCGGCCTCGAAGCCCGGGCTCAGATGGTAGTACGCGTTGCGCAAAAAGCGCGCGCGCGCCTTGCCGCCCTTGACCCGGCAATAGAGCACGTCGTCCGCGCCGACTTCCAGCGTGGTCGGCTCGAGTTCTTCGCGTTCTTCGTCGTTGAGCACGATCGTAAAGCCGCTCTGCGCGTCGCCCTCGATCGCCTTGACCACGTACGCCGTGTCCTCGACCGTAATCGGGGCGCGCTCCTCGGCGACCTGCAGGTAGTAGCTGCCGTCGGGGTTTTGCTGGATGCTGCGGCTAAAGAGGAGCGCGATGCGTGGATTGTCGATCCGCTCGTCGTCGCTGTACCAGTGGCCGTCGCGGCGAAAGGAGATTTTGCCCGACTCGACGGCGTAGAAACCTGCCCGTGCCATCTCAACGCACCCGGCTGTCCAAGATGATTGTCACCGGCCCATCATTGACCAGCGCCAGCTCCATGTGGGCGCCGAATTCACCTGTCTCAACTTTAACACCGCGCGCGCGCACGAGTGAAATGAAACGCTCGTACAGCGGCCGCGCAAGTTCGGGCGGCGCCGCCTTGATGAATGACGGACGCCGTCCGCCGCTGATGTCCGCGAGGAGCGTGAATTGCGAGATCACGAGCAGCTCGCCGCCCGTCGCGTCCAGCGCGAGGTTCATCTTGCCGGCAGTGTCGGCAAATACGCGAAGGCCCAGGATGCGATCGGCGATGAAGTCGGTGTCGGCCTCGGTATCGTCGCGCGCCACGCCGAGCAGCACGGCGAAGCCCGCGCCGATTTTGCCGAGACATTTGCCGCCGACGCTGACCTCGGCCCGGCTCACGCGTTGAATGACCGCTCGCATCCCGGCGTCATATATAGCGCACGACCTTGCGCAACGCGTATCGCGAGGGTCAGTGAAAAAAACCGCCGAGCGGGCCTGTCTGGTTTGTGGCGCTCGCTCCGTACTATAGTTGTCGATGCAATGATTCCGATTCTGTTGCGTCTGGGACCTTTCCATCTGCTCGGCCATCCGCTGACGCTCACCATCTACAGCTATGGCCTGATGATGGCGCTTGGTTTTATCGCCGCCGACCTCGTGATCGCCGCCGATTGTCCACGGCGCGGTATCGATCCCGAATACGCCACCGCCGTGGTGCTGTGGGGCGCGCTCGGCGGAATCATCGGCGCTCGCCTCTACGACGTGATCGACAACTGGCGCCTGTACATGGCCGATCCGATTACGATCGTATGGTCGGGCTCGGGTTTCGTCTGGTTCGGCGGTTTTATCGGCGGCGTGACGGCCGCCTACTTCGTCGCGCGCCACTACAAGGTCTCGGTCGGCGCGACGGCCGACATGTGCGGCCCGGCGCTGGCGATTGGACAAGCGCTCGGCCGTATCGGATGCCATCTGTCGGGCGACGGCGATTGGGGCGCGCCCTCGACCTTGCCGTGGGCGGTCGCGTATCCCAAGGCGATCGTGGGATGGGGTCCGCAGACCGTGCTCAAGCTCGGGCCGCATCACCAACTCGTGTCGGGATTTTTCCCCGGCGTGAGAGTGCATCCGACGCCCATTTACGAGGCCATCCTCTACACGGGAGTGTTCCTTATTCTGTGGTCGATGCGCCGGCGCGCGGGCGTCGAGGGGCGCATTTTTTGCCTCTACCTCGTGCTGGTGGGAGCATGCCGCTTCATGGTCGAGTTCCTGCGGATCAATCCCCGCGTGCTCTTTGGGTTGAGCGAAGCCCAGGTTATCGCGCTCGTGATGGTGGTGACCGGGGTCGTCGCGCTGCATCTGACCGGTGGCGTCTTCTCCGGCTGGACGCGCGAGGAACGGGCGCTGCCGAGCCGTCCCACGGCGCAAAAAGTGGCGGCGGGGGCGTAGCGCCGCCGCGCACGCTTAGGACCGGATGGCTCGGCGGGTAAGGCTGCTCTCGATGGTCGCCGGCGCGGCGCTGCTGGCGAGCGTGTTGCTGATCGCGGCCACGCAAATTCGGCGCGCCACCCCTCCGGCGCCGCCACCACCCGAGGACACCACCAGCAGTCCCGGTCAAAATGGATCGGGGCTGGATGGGCATGGGCCGATCGCCGCGGGTGAAAAGGCCGCGCCGTTCAAGTTGACGGATTTGAGCGGCGATTCGGTTTCGATGGCCGATCTGCGCGGCAAGGTCGTGTTCCTTAATATCTGGGCGACCTGGTGCGCGCCATGCCGCGAGGAGATGCCCTCGATGGAGAAGCTCTACCAGCGCCTGCGCGACAACAAGGGGTTCGTGATGGTGGCCGTCAGCCAGGACACCGAGGGCCGCGACGAGGTCGCGGCCTACGTCAAGAAGCACGGCTACCACTTCGACGTGCTGCTCGATCCGAAAAACGCGGTCGCCGAGGCGTACAAAGTGAGCGGAGTTCCCGAGACCTTCATAATCGATCGCGACGGGCGTATCGTGGCCCATCATTCGGGCGCGTTTGACTGGTCGGAGCCCGCAATTCGCGACGCGCTGGAGGAGTTGCTCAAGGACAACAAGGGTTGAGCGACCCAGGCGCATCCGCGGCGCGCGGTCACTCGAGCGTGCCGCTAAAGGACACTATCGGACGCCAGGGTTGTGGCGTCCCGCCCGCGCAAAGAATATGCTTGACACTTGGCCCGTGCGCTCACCGTAGCGGGCTCTAGCTGCGAGTAATTGATGAAACGCAATCGTTCACCATTTCTGGTCGCTGGCGTATGCGCGGTAGCGATCCTGGTTTTACTGGCCGAGATCGCGGTGCGGCGCGCCGACGCGTTGCCCGACGACACCTACAAGGAATTGGCCACCTTCGCCAACGTGCTGGCGATCGTGCAGAAGAACTACGTCGAGCCGGTCACCACCAAGCAACTCATCAATGGCGCGATAACCGGGATGCTGGCGTCGCTCGACCCGCACAGCGCCTACCTCACGCCCGACCTCTATCGCGACCTTGAGGTCGAGACCCGCGGCAGCTTCGGCGGGCTGGGTCTTGAAGTTACGGTCAAGGACGATCTGCTGACCGTGGTTTCGCCGATCGAGGACACTCCCGCCTACAAGGCCGGGGTCAAGGCCGGCGACCAGATCGTCAAGATCAACGACGACTTCACCAAGGGCATGACGCTGACCGACGCGGTCAAGCGGATGCGCGGGCCGCAGGGCAGCAAAATTCGCCTGACCATCCATCGCAAGGGCGTGCCCGAGCTGTTCACGGTGACCGTGACCCGCGAAGTGATCAAAATAAAGTCGGTCAAGGCCAAGGAGCTGCGTCACGGCTACGACTACGTCCGCGTCAGCAGCTTCGAAGAGGGCACGGGCGACGATCTGCAAAAGGCGCTGGACAAGTTCCGCGCGTCGCATAACGGCCAGGTCAAGGGATTGGTGCTCGACCTCCGCGACAACCCGGGCGGACTGTTGAACCAGGCGGTGCAGGTCGGCGACGAATTCCTCGACGGCGGGCTTATCGTCTATACCCAGGGCCGCCAGGAGAATCAGCAGCAGAAGTACTTCTCGCATCGCAAGAAGGACTTCGTGGACTACCCGATGGTGGTGCTGGTAAACGGCGGCAGTGCGAGCGCGAGCGAAATCGTCGCCGGCGCGTTGCAGGACCAGCGCCGCGCGATCACGGTCGGAACGCAGACTTTCGGCAAGGGCTCGGTGCAGACGATCCTGCCGCTTGACGATCATTCCGCGCTGCGCCTGACCACGGCGCGCTACTACACGCCCAACGGCCGATCGATCCAGGCCGTCGGCATCACGCCCGATGTAACCTCCGAGCCACCCAAGACCACGCTGGCCTCGCTCGAGCAGGAGGGCGCGACCATCAACGAAGACACCGAGATTCGCGAGAGCGACCTGCTGCATCACTTCAAGAACAATGGGGTTCTGAAGGCCCCCAATGCTCCCGCCGGCGGTGACGGCGCCGCCCCGGCCGCGGGATCCTCGAAACATTCCAAGGCCACGCGCGCGAGCAAGGAACAAGGCGCGGGCGCTTTCAAGGAGCCGGCGGACGTGCAGCTCGATCGCGCGATCCAGGTATTGGATAACTGGCGCAGCTACAAACTCCAACTCGCGCGCAACGACATCCCGCCGCCACAGGCGGCGCCGAGGACGGCGACCGCTCAGAACGGCTCGGACGATTCCGGCTCCGACGGCTCGGGACAATAACGCCGCGCTGACAATTCAGGGTTTGCAAGTGGCGGGTCATCTTCTGACCCGCCACATTTTTTGCAGTGGCGGGACATTTAACAGTGCTTGTGCTCTTTTCCTTCGTGGAATCAGGAATTGCTAAGAGACCGTTGCCCTAACCCTCTCCCGCGAACAATCGCGGGCGAGGGCATCAAAAGAATCCGAGGCAAAAGCACGCGCCCGCGACGCGCTCTCTGAGCCCTCGCCCACATCAGTATGTGGGAGAGGGTGTGGGTGAGGGTCCGCTCCGCGGCGCGCACCCGAAGCGCACTCTCTTCATTTCCCTGTAAATTCGAAGGCATCTGCAAATGCTGAAAAACGGATCCATTGCTTCGCGGAAATCCTTCACGAACGCTCAGGATGACGGCGAGAGAGCTTTTTGTTGTCATCCTGAACGAAGGCTGCCGGAGTGAAGGATCGAAGCGGAGCCATTTTTGATGTGCATCGACACCTAGACACGGGGTAAGTCAGAATGCTTTCGTTTTGCACGCGCCACCCGTTCGCCACTTCGCGCGGCCGCCCTGCCAGGCCCATCGGTGAGCACGCCTTACGCTCGGCGGCGCGCATCTGGTAAGTTGGCCGCATGGCCGGCCAACTGGAACTCTCGTTGCGCGGCCAGGTGCGTGCGCTCAACGTCACGCAACTGGTGCGGCTGGTGCGCGAGACGCTGGAGGCCAACCTCGGGCAGTGCTGGGTGGTCGGCGAGGTCTCCAACGCCCGCCTCGCGCCGTCGGGCCATCTCTATTTCACGCTCAAGGATCCCAACAGCGCGATAAGCGTCGTGATGTTCCGCTCGGCAGCCGCGCGGCTGCGCTTCAAAGTCGCCGACGGGATGCAGGTCGTGGTGCGCGGCCGGGTCGACCTGTACGAAACGCGCGGCGCGCTGCAGTTCTATGCCGAGGAGATGGAGCCGCGCGGGCTCGGCGCGTTGCAGCTCGCCTTCGAGCAGCTCAAGGAGCGGCTGGGACGCGAGGGGCTGTTCGATCAGGCGCGCAAGCGCGCGCTCCCGTTCCTGCCCGCAGTGGTCGGAGTCGTGACGGCGCTCGGCGGCGCGGGCCTGCGCGACATCGTGAGCATCCTCCTCGCCCGCTATCCCAATATGCAGATCATCATCCGGCCCGCGCGCGTGCAGGGCGCGGGCGCGGCGGCCGAAATCACGCAGGCGATCGATGACCTCAACGCCGACGCCCGCGCCGAGGTATTGATCGTGGGCCGCGGCGGCGGCTCGCTCGAGGACCTGTGGGCCTTCAACGAAGAGACGGTCGCCCGCGCGATCCATCGCTCGCGAATTCCGGTGATTTCGGCCGTCGGCCACGAGATCGACTACACGATCGCCGACTTCGTCGCCGACGTGCGCGCGCCGACGCCGACCGCCGCCGCGCAGCTCGTGGTCCCGGACAAGGCCGCGCTTCGCCTGCGGCTGGACGAGACCGCGGCGACGCTCAACGGCGCCGCCGTCAGCGCGCTGTCGAACCATCGCCGCCGCGTCGACCAGCTCAACGCGCAATTGCGCGAGCCGCGCGCGGCGTTGCGCCAGGCACGCCAGCGCGCGGATGAAGCAGCGGCGGCGCTCGGTGCGGCGTTCGCCTCGCACCTCGGCGATTGGCGCCGCCACGTCGGCGCGCTGGGCGCGCACCTGGTGCCGCCCGGCGCGCTCGTGCGCGCGCTCCGTCTTGGGGCGGAGCGCGTCGCGCTCCATCTGGCGCAGGCGATGGGCGCGCGGGTCGAGCGAATGCGGATGGGCGTGGACGCGGCGGGCGCGCGCCTCGGCGAGGCGGCGCCGCGCGCGATGGCCGAGCGCAGGCGCGCCGCGGTGGCCGCAGCGGCGGTGCGGCTGGGCGCGGCGATGGAACGCGCCGAGGGACGCCGCGGCGCCGCACTGGCGGCGCTGGCGGCGCGCCTGGACGCGGTCTCGCCGCTCAAGGTGCTCGAGCGCGGATACGCGGTGGCGACCAACCTGCGCGACGGCCGCGTCGTTATCGACGCCGCCGCGGTCGAGGTCGGCGACGAACTCGACCTGCGGCTAAGGCGCGGACGCCTGCGCGCCCGCACGACGGCGCGCCAATCCTGAGGCGTGCGCGCGTCATCCGCATCACACGCATCGGGACGTCTCACAACATCAGAGGCTTAGCGATGGCCATCACCCGCAGGAAGTTCGAAGACGAGCTCAAGGACCTCGAAGGAATCGTCGCGCAGATCGACTCCGGCGAACTCTCGCTGGAGGATTCGATCACGGCCTTCGAGCGCGGCGTCGGCCTGGTCCGCTCGCTCAACCAGAAGCTCGACGAGGTCGAGCGCAAAGTCGAACTGCTGATGCGCAACGCTCAGGGCGAACTCAAGACCACGCCTTACGACGCGGCGGCGGCCAAGGCCGAGAGCGGCAACAAACCGGAGGAGAACAGGCAAGAGAACAGGCAAGAGAGCAGAAGGGACGGTCACAAAAAAAGCGGCGAAGAAGATATCCCGTTCTGAGGGCAGAAAACGTTTGAAGGCCCGCCAGGCCGCTTTCGGTCCTTTTGAGCGAAGCGAGTTTGCGAGCGCAGTGGCAGGATCTCGCGCGGTCCTCCGTGCCCGAAAGAAGAAATATCAGTGCATTGACGTCGCCTTATTTGCCGCATGAGGCGGCGCGCTGTGGAGCAACCTCCTGGCGCGAAATTGACATCATGGGGTGCCGACAGCTACTAATTATTGTGCGGTTGCGCTCAGAGTCCCCGGTTCCTACACAGCTCTTTCGGAGTCCCCTCGATGGCCGCTGAAATTGTCGGCGTCATCCCGGCGCGCTTTTCCTCGACCCGGCTGCCGGGCAAGGCGCTGGTCGAAATCGAGGGCGTGCCGATGGTGGTGCGGGTGTGGCGGCAGACCGCGCAGGCGCGCGCGCTCAAGCGCGTAGTAGTGGCCACCGACGACGAGCGCATCGCGCGCGCGGTTGTCGCGGCGGGCGGCGAGGCGATGATGACTTCGCCGGCACATCCAAGCGGCACCGACCGGATCGCGGAAGTCGCCGCCAAGGTGCCAGCCGCGATTTATCTCAATGTGCAGGGCGATCTCCCGTTTATAGATCCCCACGACATCGACGCGCTGGCCGCGCCGATGCGCGCCGACGGCGATATCGTGATGGCTACGCTGGCGACGCCGATCGTGGAGGCCGCGGAGTGGCACAATCCCAACGTGGTGAAAGTGGTATGCGACGGGCGCGGCGATGCGCTCTATTTTTCGCGCGCGCCCATTCCGTGGCCGCGCGAGGGCGCCGCGCCGCCCGCCCAGGCGCGCCGCCATATCGGCGTCTACGCCTACCGCCGGGACTTCCTGCTGCGCTTTGCCGCACTTGAGCCAGGCGTGCTCGAGGCGCTGGAAAAGCTCGAACAACTGCGCGCGCTGGAGCGCGGCTTTCGGATCCGGGTGGTAGCTTCCGTGGCGCCTTCGCTTGAGGTAGATACAGCCGAGGACCTCACGCGCGCGCGCGCGCACGCACGGCGGCTTGGCGGCTGAAGCCGGGAGGGCCTGACAGTGGATCGCGACAACAAGACCAAGTTCATCTTCGTCAGCGGCGGCGTGGTTTCTTCGCTGGGCAAGGGCCTGGCGGCGGCCTCGCTCGGCGCGCTGCTCGAGGCGCGCGGACTGCACGTCACGCTGCTCAAGATGGACCCGTACATCAACGTCGACCCCGGCACGATGAGCCCGTTGCAGCATGGCGAGGTCTTCGTTACCGACGACGGAGCGGAGACCGATCTCGATCTCGGCCACTACGAACGTTTTCTAGAGACCCGGATGGGCCGGCGCAACAACTGCACCACCGGCCAGATTTACGACACCGTGATCCAGAAGGAGCGCCGCGGCGATTATCTCGGCGCGACCGTCCAGGTCATCCCGCACATCACCGACGAGATAAAAAAGCGCATCCGCGAGGCCGCCGAAGGTTTCGACCTGGCGATCGTCGAGGTCGGCGGCACCGTCGGCGATATCGAGAGCCTGCCCTTCTTCGAGGCGATCCGCGAATTTCGCTGGGACTACGGGCGCGACAACGTGCTCTACGTCCATCTGACCCTGGTGCCGTTCATCCCGGCCGCGGGCGAACTCAAGACCAAGCCAACCCAGCACAGCGTCAAGGAACTGACCGGCCTGGGCATCCAGCCCGACATCCTGCTCTGCCGCAGCGACCGTCCGCTGGACAAGAAGGTCAAGGCCAAGATTGCGCATTTCTGCAACGTCGAGGAGAACTGCGTCATCTCGGCGCGCGACGTCGAATCGATCTACGAGGTGCCGCTGCGCTTTCACGAGGAAGGCTTGGACCAGCGCGTGGTCGAAAAGCTCAACATCTGGACCGGCGCGCCCAACCTCGCCAAGTGGCGGCGTATCGTCAAGACCGTGCAGAATCCCAAGGCTACCGTCAACGTCGCGGTGGTCGGCAAGTACGTCAACCTGGTCGATTCCTACAAGAGCCTGCACGAGGCGATCGCCCACGGTGCGATCGCCAACGAGGCGCGGGTCACGATCGACTACGTCGACGCCGAAGAACTGGAAAAGGGCAACCCCGCGGCGCGTCTCGGCGCGGCCGACGCGATTATCATCCCGGGCGGCTTCGGCGAGCGCGGGATCGAGGGCAAGATTCGCGCGGTGCGCTACGCGCGCGAGAACCAGGTGCCAATCCTCGGGATCTGCCTGGGCCTGCAGATGATGGTGATCGAGATCGCGCGCGACCTGGTCGGGCTTAAGAAAGCCAACTCGAGCGAAGTCCAGGAAGACACGCCCGATCCCGTGATCGACATCATGGAGAACCAGAAAGGAGTCGACCGCAAGGGCGCCACGATGCGTCTGGGGTCGTACCCGTGCGTCATCCGCTCGGGATCGCTCGCGCTCGCGCTCTATCGCCGCAGCCGTATCGCCGAGCGCCATCGCCATCGCTACGAAGTCAACAACACCTATCGCAAAGCGCTGGAGGAGGCCGGCTTCAAAGCCACCGGCACCTCGCCCGACGATCAACTGGTCGAGATCATGGAACTGCCGGGCCATCCATGGTTCCTCGGCTGCCAGTTCCATCCCGAATTGCGCTCGCGCCCCTGGGATTGCCATCCGCTGTTCCGAGGGCTCATCCGCGCGGCGGTGGTGCGGCGGGCCGAGACCACGCTCGAGCGCTCGGCCAAAGTGCGGCCGCTCAAAGCGGTGTCGTGAGCCAGCGGCAGGTAAAGGCGGGCGCGGTGGTTTTCGGCGGACCGCGGATCGTGCTGATCGCGGGGCCGTGCGTGATCGAAACCCCCGAGGCCTGTCTCCGGCATGCGGAGCGGCTGGCCGCGATTTCGCGCGCAAGCGGTGTTCCGATCGTGTTCAAATCTTCGTTCGACAAGGCCAACCGCACCAGCCAGGCTTCGTTTCGCGGGCCCGGCCTGCAAGAGGGGTTGCGCGTGCTCGAGCGGGTCAAGCGCGAAACCGGGCTCGCGGTGCTGACCGACATCCATGAGCCCGCCCAGGCGGCGCCGGTAGCCGAGGTCGCCGACGTTCTGCAGATTCCGGCGCTGCTCTCGCGTCAGACCGACCTGATCGCAGCGGCGGCGCGGACCGGCGCGGCGGTCAACCTCAAGAAGGGGCAATTCCTCGCCCCGTGGGACATGCGCGCGGTGGTGTCCAAGGCCGAAAGCTTCGGCACCCGTCGCCTGATCGTCACCGAGCGCGGCTTCTCCTTCGGCTACAACAACCTGGTAAGCGATTTCCGCGCGCTGGTGATCATGCGGGCCTTCGGCTACCCGGTGGTGTTCGACGCCACGCACTCGGCGCAATTGCCGGGCGCGGGCGGCGAGCGCTCGGGCGGCCAGCGCGAGTTCGTGGCGCCGCTGGCGCGCGCGGCGGCGGCGGTGGGCGTCGACGCGCTATTCATGGAAGTGCACGAGGACCCCGACCATGCGCTAAGCGACGGTCCCAATTCGTATCCGCTCGATTTGCTGCCCGCGCTGCTCGCCGACATCACGCGAATCGACGCCGCCGCGCGCGAAGCGGCAAGCCGCGACTAGCCAATTGCGGCGCGTCAAGACGCAGCCCGTCGCCGGGAGTCCTCGGTCGGCCTGGATGGCGCTGGCGGACAACCTGGCGACCGGAGCGGTGTTCCTCAGTTTTTTTGTCGCGCATTGGATTGCGCAGGCATTGGCGTGGGCCAACGCTTCACGCACTGAAGACTGGTATGTGTTGTTCGGCCTGCTGGGCATGCCGCTGGTCCATCTGGCAGGATCGCGCACGGACGATTATTTTCTGCTGCTGTCGGTGCCCAACAGCCTGCTATGGGCCGCGGCGCTGACCGCGTTGGCCGCCCGTTTCAGATCGCGGCGCGAACGAACGCGGCGCGCCGGCCAAGGTTGATTTACACTCTAAACCGCCGCTGATAGCCTCATCGAGGGAGCGACGCGATGAGTCCAAGGCGGGTGGCCAAGGCGATGGGACTGTTCGGCGCCGCGGCGCTGGCCGTGGTGCTCGCGGTCGCCATTTATGTGGTGCGCCATCGCTCACCCGCAACGACCTTGCAGCAGGTGGCGGACGTGATGCCCAACGCGTTGCTGCATGCGCACAATCTCAAATGGACACAAATGAGCGGCGGACTGAGTCAATGGCATCTGAGCGCGCGCGAGGCCAGTTATTCGCACGACAAGACCTCGCTGGTGCTGACCGACGCGGAACTGTCGATGGTCTCGAAGGACGGCAAGAATGTCGAGGTCAACGCGCCGCGTGCGGAAATTTCGGTGACCGGCAATCATATCAACCAGGCCCACCTAAGCGGCGGGCTCAAAATCAACTATGGCGATTTCGTGCTGAAAACCGGGGACGCGACTTTCGCCCCCGACAAGGACATGGTGAGCGCGCCCGGCGAGGTCCAGGTTGAAGGCCAGGGGCTGACGGTTACGGGCGTGGGCCTGAGCGGCCATCCCAATGAGCGCAACTTTAGCCTGCTAAGTCAGACCAACACCGTGGTGGTTCCAAAGAAGAGCAGTGAACTCAAATCAGGCAAGTCGTAACGGCACCGCTGATCGCGTAAACGCGATCAGCGGGTGGATCGCCGGAGCGCTCAGGACGATTGGCGCGTCGGCAATTGCGCTGGCGCTCTGCGCGAGCGCGCCGGTAGGCGCGCTCGCGCAGAGCGCCGCGGATTCGCCGGGCGCGGCCGCGGCGCAGAATACGCCGTCGGCCATGCTCGGCGCGAGCATCCGCAAGACGCCCGGGGCCGCCGCCGCAGGCGGCGCGCCGGCGTCTGCGGATAATCCGGGCGCGCCGGCTACGAGCGATGCGTCGGCGACCGCATCGTTTGCGGCGCCCGGCGCGATGGAAAGTGCCGGCGTACCCGCCGCTCTCGCCACGCCCTCCGCGCATGCCAAGGCGAGGACCAGGACGAAGTCCAAGACCAATACCAAGACCGCGCGCGGCGCGGATTCCAACGATGCCACGCAGTCAGCATCGGCGAAGACCGATTCCAAGGATACAAACGCGGACTCGAAGGCCAGCACAGATCAGCAGGGCCCGTTCTCCTCGCTCCAGTTCTCGGGCAACAAGGGTCCGATCGATATCAAGTCGGACGCGCTCGATCTCGATTACAAGGGCAACGTGGTGACCTTTCGCGGCCACGTCCGTGCGGCGCAGGCCGATGCGCTCCTGACCAGCGACACGCTGACGGTGACCTACGGCAAGGACTTCCACGAGGTCAAAGAGATGGTCGCCAACAACAACGTGCGGATGAGTCAGGGCACGCGATGGGCGACCGGCGACCATGCCGTGCTCGACCAGGCCAAGCATACCGTCACGTTGACCGGCAGCCCCGTGGTGCACGACGGCGAGGATCAGGTCACCGGCAGCAAGATCACGGTCCATCTTGACACCGGCAAGAGCGAAGTCGAAGGAGCACGAGCGGTGTTCTTCCCTAAGGAGCAGAAAACCCGCGATAATAAGACGACCGTCGCTAAGTCGCATTAGTTAACAGCGCTCGATATGGCACCCGAACTCAAATTAGGTCAGGACCTGCGGCTGCGTCAGCAGCTCGTAATGACGCCGCAGCTCCAGCAGGCGATCAAGATATTGCAATTGTCCCTGCCCGAGCTCGAAGCCGTCGTCCAGACCGAACTGGAGTCCAACCCGCTGCTCGAGATGGTCGAGGAGCGCAGCCCCACCGCGACCGCGGCCGATGACGAGATGGCCGCCGCGCCGGATCCCACGCCGGGCTCCGAGCCTGACCTGTTGCCGCCCGAGCCCGAGTTGGGCGCGGCGGCGGCCGAGTCGGAATGGAACGGCAATGGCGACGAGCAGCCGACGGTCGAGGGGATGACGAGCGAGGCGCGCGACGCCACGACGGAGATCAAGGAAGACGGCCGCCTCGACAAGCTCGATTGGCGCGAATATCTCGAGAACTACTCCAACAACTGGCAGGACAACCAGGAGTCCGAGCAGGACGACGAACGCCGCCAGACCCTGGAGAACACGCTCACCCGCCGCACTTCGCTTGAAGAGCACCTGATGTGGCAGCTGCGGATGTCCGCGCTGGAGCACAACGATCAGATCATCGGCGCGACCATCATCTACAACCTCAACGACGACGGCTACCTGGAAACGCCGATCGAGGACCTGGCGACCCAGCTCGAAACCGCACCGGCCGCCGTCGAGCGGGTGCTCAAGCGCGTGCAACGATTCGATCCGCCGGGCGTGGCCGCGCGCGATCTCCGCGAGTGCCTCTACCAGCAGCTCAGCAACATCGGAATGGAGGAATCGCTCGCGGCGCGCATCGTGCTCAACCATCTCGATCTGCTCGAGAAGCATCGCTACGCCGAGATCGCGCGCGCGCTTGGAGTCACGATGGAGGTGGTGGGGCAGGCGGCCAAGGTGGTTTCGCTGCTCGAACCCAAACCGGGCCGCGACTACGGCGGCCAGGAGCCGGCCTACATCGTGCCCGACGTCTTCATCCACAAGATGGGCGAGAACTACGTGGTGCTGCTCAATGAGGGCGCGGTGCCGCGCCTGCGGCTGGCCGGCTACTACCAGCGCGTACTGAGCGACAGCGCGGTCGCCGACGATACCAAGGAATATTTGCAGGAGCGGCTGCGCTCGGCGCGATGGCTGGTGAAGTCGATCTACCAGCGCCAGCAGACGATCTTCAAGGTCGCGAGCTCGATCGTGAAGTTCCAGCGCGCGTTCTTCGACCACGGCATCACTCACCTGCGGCCGCTGGTGCTCAAGGACGTCGCCGAGGACATCGGGATGCACGAGTCGACCATCAGCCGCGCCACCGCCAACAAATACGCTCACACCCAGCAGGGAATCTTCGAGATGAAGTTCTTCTTCACCTCGGGGGTCAAAGCGGCCAGTGGCGAGGACGTGAGCGCAGAGACGGTCAAGGAGAAGATTCGCGCGATGGTGGCGGTCGAGCAGCATCATGATCCGCTATCCGATCAGGCGATCGCGGAAGTTCTGCGCCGCGACCAGATCAATATCGCGCGCCGCACGGTGGCCAAGTACCGCCAGGCACTCGGCATCCTGCCCTCGGCGCGCCGCAAGAAGGTAGGCTGATCGCTTTGCGGCGGCAGGAGCCGGCGGTGACGAAAAGGGCTGCGGAAGAAGGGGTATTGAGATGGTGACGAAAGAGCCCGCAAGCAAGCGCAGCCGGGTGGTGGAACGCAAACTGCGCCGCCGCGAGGCGCTCAAGGCGCGGCCGGTAGCAGAGGTCACCGTGACTTTCCGTCACGTCGAACCGACCGAGGCAATCCGCCGGTATGGCGAACGCAAGCTTGGTCACGTAGCCGAGGCGCTCAAGCGCCCGTGCACCGTGCATTTGATCCTGTCAGTTGATAAATACCGCCAGTGCGGCGAAGTTACAGTTAAGTCGGGCCGTCTGGCCGTGGTCGCGGCGCAGCAGGAGACCAAGGACCTCTACTCGGTCATCGATCTGCTCGCGGACAAAGTCCAGCGGCAACTCAAAAAACACTTGGAGAAGATTGAGGCTAAGAAGTGGCGTGCCCCGTCGGCGGGCGAGGTCCTGAGCGCGGCTGAGGAAGCGGAGAGCGAATCCCGATCCTAGGGCGGTCCTGCGGCGCCCGCGCAGTTGGAGCCGGGTGGCTTGGCGATTCTTCGCCGCCACTGCGGCTCGCTCGATCACATCGGCTCGCCCGGACCTGTCCTTCGATGCAATAATCGGTGCGCTGAGCAGGCGATGAAAATTACCGATATCCTGAGCCCCGACATGGTGTTGCCCGAGCTCAAGGGCAACAGCAAACCCGATGTCCTGCACGAGCTGGCGGGGTACCTCGCCAGTAAACATCGCGAGATCGATCCCGCTGCGCTGTCCGCAGTGCTCGCCGAGCGCGAGCGGCTGGGCTCGACCGCGATCGGCGACGGCATCGCAATTCCCCACGGCAAACTCGCCGGCGTCAACAGCATCATCGGCGTCTTCGGGCGTCATCAGCGCGGCGTCGACTTCGATTCGCTCGACGGCGGGCCCACGTACCTGTTCTTTTTGCTGGTCGCACCCGAGGATTCTGCCAGCTTGCATCTGAAGGCGCTCGCACGCGTCTCGCGCCTGATGAAAGATCCGGCGTTTCGCGAGCGCTTGAGCAGCGCGCCCGACGCAGCCGAGATTTTTCGCCTGATCAAGGAGGAAGACGCCCGGCACTGAGGCGTGGTGCTGCCGGCGCGCCTTTGACCCTGCGATGGCTCGGCAGCGGCGGGCGCGCACGCGTGGAGCGGGCGCATCGGCTGTGGCAAAAGCTTCCGCCGCCTCTGTCAGTTCAGTCACTTCCAATCGGCCTCCGCGCCTCATCATCGTCACCGGGGTCTCGGGCTCCGGGCGCCTGTCCGCGATGCGGGTGCTCGAGGACTTGGGCTTCTACTGCGTCGACAATATGCCGGTGGCGCTGGCCGAGTCGGTGATGCGGCTGGCGACCAGCCGCGACCCGCAACTCGCCGGCGTCGCGCTCGGCATCGACGCGCGCGAGCGGCTGTTCTTCCCGCAGTGGCCGCGCGTCTTCAACGAGCTTGAACGCGACGGCTTCCGTCCCGAAGTGCTTTTTCTCGACGCCTCGGACGAGGTCCTGGTGCGGCGCTATTCGGAGAGCCGGCGGCCGCATCCGATGGCCGAAAGCGGCGCCTCGGTTACCGACGGCATCCGCAACGAACGCCTGGCACTGGCCGAGATGCGCGAGCGGGCCAACCGCGTGATCGACACCAGCACGCTTACGGTGCACGAGTTGCGCGAGGTCATCACGACGGAAGTTTTGGGCGCAGGCAGTGGCGCCGCGATGACAATCGCGCTGGTCTCGTTCGGCTACAAATACGGGATTCCGGTCGGGATGGACCTGGTGCTGGACGTGCGCTTTCTGCCGAATCCTTTTTTCATGCCCGAACTGCGGCCGCTCGACGGGATGGACGAGCGGGTAAGGGCGTACGTGATGAAACAGCCGGAGGCGCGGCGCTTCGTCGACGAGATCGCGCGGCTGCTCGCTTTTCTGGTGCCGCTCTATCGGCGCGAGGGGAAAAGCTACCTGACGATCGGCCTGGGATGCACCGGCGGACGCCATCGATCGCCGACGCTGGTCAACGAACTCGCGCGGCGTCTGGGCCTGGAGGGCGTCGCCCTCCAGGTGCGCCACAACGATATCGCGCGCTGAGCCGCCGCGGTCCCTGAATCGCAGCGAAACTCTTTGCGCGCGACCAGCTTGTCTGTGTCCCATAGCGGCCCGTATCATGAATTACCCGCGCTCGTGCGGGCCAACGATGGCCGCCACTAGTCCCATACAAACTCCCGATGACCAGCCTCGCCTCCTCACTCCGCTGGGTGTCGTCAAAATCGTAATCGTGCTGGTCCTCGTACTGGGATCGGGATGGCTCCTATGGGCGCACTCCGAGTGGTTCGAGAATCCGAGCCTGGTCAAGGTCGAGGTGCTGCGCTGGGGCATCTGGGGGCCGGTCGTTTACATGCTGCTCTACGCGGTGGGCCCGTCATTCCTGGTGCCGGGCGCGGTGATGACGATCGCGGGCGGGCTCGCATTCGGGACGCTGTGGGGCTCGGTCTATTCGCTGCTGGGTGCGGACGCGGGAGCGCTGATTGCGTTTGCGGCGGGGCGGTTTTTGGGACGTTCGTTCGTGGAGCATCTGGTCGGGGCGCGCTTCGAAAAGCTGCTGGCGAAGATCGGACGCCACGGCTTCCAGATCATTTTCTATCTGCGCTTGGTGCCGCTCATCCCCTACAACGCGCTCAACCTGCTGGCCGGAGCCTCCCCCATCACCTTCCGCGACTACTTCTGGGCGAGCATGATTGGGATGGTTCCCGGGACTATCCTGTTCGCGTTCCTGGGCGACGCGCTATGGCATCCGACCTCGCCGCGCTTTTTCCTCGCGCTCGCGCTGATCACGCTGTGCTTCGCCGGCGGCGAGCTGGCGCGCCGCCGCGGTTGGCTGCCAAGCAGCTAGCCCGGCGGTTCTTCGCACGAGGCGTGCTCGCGGCCGCGCCGTAATCGAGCGCGCACCTGCTCGAGTTACCCGCTTAGGTTCCGCTCTGCCAGCTTGCCAGGTATTGCTTCTGCTCGGCTGATAGCCGATCGATTCTGATTCCCATCGCGGCCAGTTTCATGCTCGCGACTTCGTCCTCGATCTTGAGCGGCACGTTGTGCACTTTGACTTCGAGCGCCGCCCCGGCGGCCCACGCCGCCGCCATCGCCTGGGTGGCGAAGCTCATGTCCATCACTTGCGCGGGATGGCCTCCGGCGCAGGCGAGATTGACCAGCCGTCCCTGGCCGAGCAGATAGAGCTTGCGCCCGTTGCGCATATGGAAAGTCTCGACCTCGCGCTCGGCCTGGCGGTCGACGCGACGCGCGAGCTTGCGCAGCGCGGGCAGATCGATTTCGACGTCGAAGTGGCCCGAGTTGCAGATAATCGCGCCGTCCTTCATCGCGCTCATGTGGCTCGCGCCGATGATCTCCTTGTCGCCAGTAACGGTGACGAAAATGTCGCCGACGCGCGCCGCCTCGACCATCCGCATCACCTGGTAGCCGTCGAGCGCCGCCTCCAGCGCGCGGATTGGATTGACCTCGGTCACAATCACGTTGGCGCCGAGTCCGCGCGCGCGCGACGCTACGCCGCGCCCGCACCATCCGTAGCCGGCCACCACGAATACCGAACCCGCCACTAGCACGCCGGTTGCGCGAATGATCGCGTCGAGCGTCGATTGGCCGGTGCCGTAGCGGTTATCGAACAGGTACTTGGTCTGCGCGTCATTGACGGCGACCACCGGGATGCGGAGCGCGCGGTCCTGCTCCATCGCGCGCAGGCGGATGACGCCGGTGGTGGTCTCTTCCATCGAGGCCCGCACCTCGGAGGCCTGATCGTGAAAATCGGTGTGCAACAGGCTCACCAGGTCCGCGCCGTCGTCCATCGTGATGGTCGGATGGGCCTCGAGCACGGCGCGCAGGTGGCTGTAGTAGGTGTCGCGATCCTCGGCGTGCACGGCGTAGCTGGGGATGCCGTATTCCTTGACCAGTGCGGCGGCGACGTCGTCCTGGGTCGAGAGCGGATTGGAGGCGCAGCACAGCACCTCGGCGCCGCCGGCCTTGAGCGTGCGCAGGAGGTTGGCGGTCTCGGTGGTGATATGGAGGCAGGCGCTCAGGCGCTGGCCGCGCAGCGGCTTCTCCTTGGCGAAGCGCTCGCGGATGATCCGCAGCACCGGCATCTGTTCGTCGGCCCATTCGATCCTGCGCCGCCCGGCCTCGGCCAATCCGAGGTCGCGCACGTCGTGAGGCAGAGCGCGTCCGTTGCGTGACGCGACCGGCGGGGTTTTACTACGCTTGCTGGCTTTCGCCTCCATCTGAATCCTCTTTGAATTTCAAAGGGCGCGCGTACGCGAAAGCGCCGCGCGCCCCAGGGTTGTCATGCGCGATGCTCTTCTGACTAGCGGCCGCCGTCGCGCCCGAAAGCGTTGCGCAACGCGTCAACCATGTCGGTTTGCTCCCACGGAAAGAGCCCGTTGTGCGGCACCCGGCCGAAATGGCCGTAGGCGGCGGTGGCCTTGTAAATCGGCCGCTTCAGGCCGAGCGTCTTGATAATCCCCGCGGGCCGGAAGTCGAACAGCTCGCGCAGCGCCGAGGACAGTTTCTGGTCCGGGACCACGCCGGTGTCGAAAGTGTCGATCAGGATCGAAACCGGCTCGGCCACGCCGATCGCATACGCCACCTGGATCTCGCACTTGGTTGCCAGCCCGGCCGCGACCACGTTCTTGGCCACGTAGCGCGCCATGTAGCAGGCCGAGCGATCGACCTTGCTCGGGTCCTTGCCCGAGAACGCGCCGCCACCGTGGCGTCCGTACCCGCCGTAGGTGTCGACGATGATCTTGCGCCCCGTCAGGCCGCAATCGCCGTGCGGGCCGCCGATCACGAAGCTGCCGGTCGGGTTGACGTGGATGACCGTGTCCTTGGTCAGGAACTGTCTGGGGATGGTCGGCTTGATCAACTCCTCGATCACCGCCTCGCGCACGGTCGCATGGCCGACGTCGCGCCGATGCTGCGCCGAGACCACCACCGTGCTGACCTCGACCGGGCGGCCGCCCGCGTAGCGTACGCTGACCTGGCTCTTGCCGTCGGGCAACAGGAAATCCGCCTTGCCCTGATGGCGCAGCTTGGAGAGGTTTTCCATCAGCCGATGCGCGAGCGCGATCGGCAGCGGCATCTGCTCCGGCGTCTCGTCGCAGGCGAACCCGAACATCAGACCCTGGTCACCGGCGCCCTGCTCCTTGTGCAGGCCCTCGCCCTCGGTGACGCCCTGCGAGATATCGGCCGATTGCGGCTCGATCGCGGTCAGCACGGCGCAGTTGTTGCCGTCGAAGCCGGTGTCCATATGGTTGTAGCCGATTTCGAGCGCGGTATCGCGCGCGATTCGCACGAAGTCCGGATGCGCCCGGCTGGTTATCTCGCCGGCCAGCACGATGAGTCCGGTCTTGACCAGCGTCTCGAGGGCCACGCGCGAGTTGGGATCCTCGGCGATGAGTGCGTCGAGCACGGCGTCCGAGACCTGGTCGCACATCTTGTCGGGATGGCCTTCGGAAACCGATTCCGAGGTGAAAAGAAAATCCTTGAGCGGCATTTAGCGATGTCTCCTTGGGGTGCCGGTCTTTGCAAGCGTCCCGCGTCAGTGCGAAGCCCGCTCGTCCGGCCCAGCGGCAACGTAATGTTTGCTTGATCGCGAAGCGAGCGCTCGCCGCACAACGCTCGATAAAAGAAGGTATTTCATTCGGAACGAAGAACGATGCCTTGGTATAGCCAACCGCTGACGCGCGATCAAGGCGCTCGCTCACCGGACGCGCAGCGTCCGAATAAGACATTAACCGCCGGACCGCTGACCGCCGCGCGCTCAGCGGTCAATCTTAGTCGAAACGATTCAGTCTTCGCCAAAGCGATCCTGGAACAGGCTCTGGATGGCCTCGAGGGCGGCGCGCGCGTCGGGGCCGTCGGCGCGCACTTTGAGCCGCGCGCCGATCGCCGCGCCGAGCATCATCAGATTGATTACGCTGCGCGCGTCGGCCTGGCCGTCCTTGCCGACGATCATCACCTTGGACTGGAAGCTGCGCGCGGTTTCGGCCAGCTTGGTGGCGGCGCGCAGATGGAGTCCGAGCCGATTGCTAACCTCCACTGTCCCCTCCAGCACACTCATCCACTCTACGATAGACGGTGGGGGTCGGCCGGTAAACGGGGCACGCGGAGTAAGGGGGGCGCGGTTTCGCCTGAATCGTACGAATCAGTCGGCGGCGTCGTTGTCGCCGCTGATTTGCGCCTCGAACAGCTCGCGCAGGCGGGCTTCGATCGCGCTATCGCGGAGCGTATGCTCGCGCGCGCGCCAATCCTTGAGTGCGATCACCGCCTTGGACATGTTGCGATGGCCGCCGGCGCTGCCCATCTCGCCGAACAGCTTGCGCACGACCTCGCCCGCGTTGCGCCGCCCGGTTCCGTGATTGCGCACCGCGATCACCAGGTTGCCCTCGAGCTTGCCCGATACCACTACCCACTCCACGCCCTCGAACTGCAGGCAGAAGTCCGCCATCTGCACGATCAGGTCGTCGCGCTCGACGCGGCCGAGGTGCAACAGCGCTACGCCGTCGTGAACCTCGAAACGGCGCATCACGCGCGCCAGCACGCGGGCGAAGCGCGTCGGCAGTTCGGGCCGATCGATCTGGCGGAGCAGGTTGTAATTGGCGTGCGGGTAAAGATGGGTGAAGGCCTGCATGTCGCTGTCGGTCACCCGCCGCTTGAGCATCAGCGTGTCGCTGCGGATGCCGTAGAGCAGCGCGGTGGCCAGGCGCTCGCTTATCCGCTCGTCGGCGGCCACCAGGTACTCGGTCATGATGGTGGCGGTGGCGCCGTAGCCGGGGCGCACGTCCTGGAAGGCGGCGTTGTTCGGCGCGTAGCCCGGATGATGGTCGATCACGATGTCGGCGCGGCGCAGCCGGCCGTTGAAGTAGGGCGGCTGCACGTCGACCATCGCCACCCGATCAAACGCGGCAAGTTCCTCGGTATCGGCCGGCGCGATCTCGATCTCCAGCAGATGCATCATGGTCTTGTTCTCCGGCCGCGTGACCGGAGTGAAGCTGAAGATCGGCGTGGTGAGCTTGTTTCGGCCCAGGAGCGTCCGCAACGCAATCGCGCTCGACATCGCGTCAGGGTCGGGATCGTCTTGCAGCAGGATGGCGACCCGGTCGCCCTCCGACACCAATGCCCGCAATTCCTTGATTTTGTGCTTTGTCAGATTTTCTTCCATGAAGCGAAAAATCTTCGCCCCTAAAACCCCAAGGCGGCTCCGCCGATCCAGCTCAACCCAAGCTTTGTCGGTCCGCCGCTCCGATGCCGCCGAACCTTGCAGGTTTAGGGGTAGTATGCAGGCCGAAGGTTTTGCAGGGCAGCCACTGATCGGAGAACTCCTGTAACACGCCCCGCCCGGCCCTATCAATGATATAACCATAGGGCGCCCTGTCTGTCTGCCTACAATGAGCGAGCAAAGTTGCGAAATCTGCCGGCGTCCGATAAACGAGTGGTTCCTGCATCTCGCCGTGGAGGACCGCGCTGGATTTAGCCAAGACGCCTTTATTTGTGCCAATTGTGGCGTGAAACTACGCCTCGCCTCGGAAAAAAACCGCGACCTTCAGATCGATCCGTGGCTGCATGAAGCGCTCGCGCGCGTGCTCAAGGGCAGAGTATGACCGTAAGGCTTGAGCCCCGTAGGGCGGTACAGGTAAGGCAATGCGGGTAAGGCAATACCGTTGATGGCTGAGCGAACGGAACTGGACCTTTGGCCGTATGAAGAGGCCCGCCGCCTCGCCGAGCGGGTCAGCAGTTACCCGCCTGAGCGCGCGGTAATTTTCGAAAGCGGCTTCGGCCCCTCGGGACTGCCACATCTCGGCACGATGGGCGAGGTGCTGCGTCCCGCTTATGTGCAGCACGCCTTTCAGGTCCTTGGCCAAGTCCTCGAGGAGGCTGACTCTAGTAGCGCCGCGTACCGCCGCCCAAGCCGGCTCGTCGTTTTCATCGACGACATGGACGGCCTGCGCAAAGTCCCCGAAAGCATCCCCAACCGCGAGGCGAGCGCGGCCTTTCTGGGCCAGCCCGTGTCGCGAATTCCCGACCCCTTCGGCGAGTGCCATCCAAGCTTCGCCGCCCACATGATCGCGCTGCTGGAGAAATTCCTCGAGCCGGTCGAGGTCAGCTACGAATTGATGCGCTCCAGTGAGATGTACGCCAGTGGCCGCTTCGATGACGCGCTGAAACTTATTCTGGAGAAGCACGCCGAGATAATCCGTATCGTCACGCCGACGCTCCGCGAGGAGAATCGCGCCGGATGGTCGCCCGTGATGCCGCTCTGTCCCGCGTGCGGGCAAATCAACTCGACCCTGGTGACGGCGTACCATCCCGAACGCGCCACCGTCGAGTTCTCCTGCGAGCGCAGTTTCGGCGGCTCGCACGGATGCGGCTTTCGAGGCGAGCAGAGCGTGCTCGGCGGCAAAGCCAAGGTGCAGTGGAAGGTCGACTGGGCGCTTCGATGGTACATGTTGAGCGTCGACTACGAACTTTACGGCAAGGACCTGATCGATTCGGCGCGGCTCTCGGGCCAGATTCTGCGCCTGCTCGGCGGCCGGCCGCCGCTCGGCTTCGCCTTCGAGATGTATCTCGACGAGGAAGGGCACAAGGTCTCGAAATCGATCGGCCGCGGGGTCGGGGTCGAGCAGTGGCGACGGTACGCGCCGATCGAGGTACTCAAATATTTCCTGATTCTGAATCCGCGGCGCGCGCGCAAGCTTTTCCTGGAATCGATCCCGCAGTACACCGACGAATACCTCGACGCGCTGCGCGCATGGGGCGCGGCGGACCGGCGCGCGCGGCGCAACTCGCCGCTGGAGTTCGTGCTGCAGAGCCAAAGCGCCCGGCGCTTCAACTCGACACTCAGCTTTGGCCTGGTGATGAACCTGGTTGCGGCACTCGGAAGCTCTGAGCGCGAGCTTATCTGGCGCTACCTGGTGCACTACGATCCCGCGATCGAGGGCGACGCGGACACGATGAAGCTGACGCGCGAGCTGATGGAATGCGCGCTCAATTTCTACCGCGACTTTATCGAGCCGGCCAAGTTTCATTACACGCCGAGCGACGGCGAGCGCGAGCAGTTGCGCGCGCTCAGCGCGTGGCTCGCGCAAAACGGCGAGGCCGGCGCCGAAGATATCGAAAAAGCGATCTACGAACTTGGGCGCCAGCATTACGACAAGCCGGGCAAGATTTTCCCCCTGCTCTATCGCGTGATCCTGGGCCAGGAGCGCGGCCCGCGCCTGGGCGCGTTCATCCGTCTCACCACCCCCGCGCGCGTGGCCGCAATCGTCGACGCCAGGCTCGATTAATCGCGAAACTACGAGTTCCAGGCCGCGCCCGCTCAGATGGTCGGCATCCAGTAGCTGCCACGGTCGAAAGTACTCAGGTGTGAACCGTCCGCGGCAACGATGTCGGCGACGTCGGCGCTAAGCGCCGACACCCCGACAATATCGGCGTTGGTCGGCGATTTGATTCGCTGCCATCGCTTGCCGTCGGTCGTAAGTAAGATCGTGCCATGGCGTCCAACCACCCAGCACACCGTGTTCGATGGCGCCTCGCCGGCCAACAAATCGGATCGCACGCCGGTACCTTGTAGCTGCCAGACCCTTCGGTCGGTCGAGCGGAAGATCACCCCGAAGTCCTCCAGCGCCCAGTAAACCGACTGGTCCGGCGATGAAACCAGGACGGAGCGCGTCGTTGCAGTCGAAACAGCCGGCACGCTCGCGCTCTCAACAGTCGCTCGAGTCGCTGGAGCGACGGCGGCGGTTGCGGCCATCCGCGTCTCAGAGACCGGGCTTGGCGCTTTTGCGAATCGGTCTGACAACCCGGGCTGATGACCACCGGCAGAAGCTCGCGCGGCCGCTCCGGCTCGATGGCGCGTTTGAGCGGTGGCGAAGGCTTTCCTCGACGCATCCGCAGGCCCGCGTAGGTGCCGCGACACTTGCGCATGGCGCGAAGGAGCCGACGGCGTGGCGAGGGGTTGTTGCAGTTCGCAGTTGACACTCGCCGTCGAAGCCGGCGCGTCGGCGGTCGGTGCCGGTGTCGTGGCCGTAGTCGTCAGGGTCGAAGCAGCGGCCGGCGCCGATTCGGCCGCGGCAGTTGGCTTGGGTGCGAGAGGCGTCGCGTCAGGTTGATCGGCGCCGCCCCCTGGCCGTATCGGAGCTATCTCGACCGCTGACGGCGCCACGCCGATGGGTCGTAGGTGCAGGACCGTAAGCACAACGACTGCCGCTGTCGCAGTGCACGCCAGGCATAACAGAGCAACGGCCCACGCGCGGGTGCGCCTCGGGCGGACCGCCAGTACTGATGAGGTGGGCGCTTCGGGCGGCGGCGCGGCCGGCCCTGAGGTCTCAAGCGCGGATTTTACCGCGCTGGAGAACTGGTTCTCGATATCGTTACTTGACGCCAACCCAGGCCTCGGATACGAGAGCAAAAACTAAATAAGGTAGGTATAGAAACTGAGGTAGCGCACCTGCACCAGCGGAGGCAAGCCTGACGCTTTCACGAAGCCACACAATCCGCTGCGGTTTCGATTCGAGGAGATGCGATTGGAGAAGCCAGAAATCGGAAATGCTTCAAATGAATTCGGCGAAGACCGAGTCGGCCAGCTCCAGTCCGCGGTCGCTTAAATAAATCCGCCCCCGGTCGCGAAGCAGCAATTCTCCGTCGAATAGCCGCGCCGCGCGCGCCCCGAAGACGCTGTCGAAGCTCGCGCCAAAACGCGTCTCGAACTCGGCGAGCGTAAATCCGTCGCGCGGCCGGAGATTCAAAAATACGAACTCGCCGCGCGCACCGCGAGCGTCGACCGTCTCGCCGCCCGCCTCCGCCAGGCCGCCCTTGAGCGCCTGCTCGACGTAGCGCGCGGGCATCCGCTCGTTCCACCATCGCCGCCCGCCGCCGCCATTCTCCTCGCGCGCGAAACTATGCGCTCCGGCACCCAGCCCCAGGTAACTCTCCAGCCGCCAGTAGCTCAGATTGTGCCGCGCCTCGTGGCCGGGCGGTGCGTAGTTGGAAATCTCGTACATCTTATAGCCGCGCCGCGGCAGTTCCTCACGCACTGCGGCATAGAACTCGGCCTGTCGGTCGGAATCGATCGGCCGGATTCGTCCGCGCTTCATCTCGGTGAAGAACGCGGTGCCTTCCTCGAAGGTCAGATTGTACGCCGAGATATGGTCGGGACCGAGCGCGGCGGCCTCCGCGATATCGTTGAGCGTCTCGTCGATACTCTGCCCGGGGACCGCGAAGATCAGATCGAGGTTGAGGCGCTCGAAGCCCGCGCGATGGGCGAGCCGAGTGGCCGCGCGAGTTTCCGCAGCGCCGTGGATCCGGCCGAGGAACTTAAGCCTCTGGTCATTGAACGATTGGGCGCCGAAGCTGATTCGGTTGATTCCGGCGGCGCGCATCCCGTCGAGCTTGGCCGCGTCGACCGTGCCCGGATTGGCCTCCAGCGTGACCTCGGCGTCGCACTCGAGGCCGAAGTGGCGCTCGGCTGCGGCCAGGACCGCCGCGATCGATTCCGGCCGAAAGAGCGACGGCGTGCCGCCGCCGAAGAAGATCGTCTTGAGCCGCCGTCCCGTCCATGGTGCCTCGCCGGCGCGGCGCTCGATCTCGGCGACGAGCGCGCGAACGTAGTCGTCCTCGGGCCAGCTCGCAACGGCGTGCGAGTTGAAATCGCAATACGGGCACTTGGATTGGCAGTACGGAATATGAAGATAGAGCGAGAACGCGGCCGCGTCGTGGTGGTTGTCGTTTCCGGTAAGCATCGCGGGCCGCTCCGGCCTCACTCAAGCTTATGCCCGCGAGGCGCCGGTTACCACGCGACGGCGAAAAGCCGCCCGAGCGCCTGCGAGGCCGCGCCAAGCGGTTTCGCGATCGGCACCGGCAAGCAAGCCAGCAGATAAGATTGGACGGTGGCGAAAGCGGCTCCGAGCGCGGCGTTGCGCTGCACCGGCGGACGCCGGTTCCACAGATAGACCAGCATCTCGTACCCGAAGTACAGCAACAGCCCAATCAAAACGACGTCGTCGATGATCACCACGACCTTGCGGACGAACCCGTGCGGGAGCAGCCAGATTGCGAGGCGCGCGACGAACGCAAAAATCACGATCGCGGCAACCACGGCGCTCGCGTGATGCACGAGCAACTGGATCGCCTCGATGTTGATCCATTGTTCGATATCGTAACGGTCCGGTGGTGTCGAATTGCTGACCGCGAACGTTGCTTTACCCTCCCTGGCGAGCGGCCGGCCACGCCGAATTCACGAGCTTAGACACGCCTGCCGCACGGCACAAGCAAGCGCTTGTGAGGATCGGCAAACAATACGAGCGAGGAAGCGCCGCAGAGAAAAAGCAACCGCCGCTTCCTCGCTCGACCCCCCAACCGACCATCCCCAAGACACGGGGGAGGGGGTCAGAGCCAGAACGTCGCGCGCGATTTGCAAAGGTTGGGTGTTACCTATGTCCTCACACACCCGTTACCCATGTCTCGCGCACAAGCACAAACACCCTCCCCCAAGACAACAGGTGGAAAGAGTCAGCAACGCTCGAGCGTCACAACTGATGCGGCGTGCCGCCTACAAGCCGCCGCGGCGCGCCGCTATACTCTAGCGCGACGCCCAAAGGAGCGCGCTTCAAAATCGTAACCGGCTCGCACAACCAACCAGCGGCGCCACCAGCGCATCCCGAAACGCATGCCGACGCGCCAGCGGATTCTGCCGGCGCGAAAGCGGATTCCGCCGCCGGCCGGCTACTCGCCGCGCGTCTGGGCCCCAACCTGGCATGGCTGGTCGCCACCGGTATCCTGCTGAGCCGTATCGCCGGCCTCGTCCGCGAAAGCATCTTCGCGCATTATCTCGGCAACTCCGACGCCGCCGACGCCTTCAAGGCGGGCATCCGCATCCCCAACATCCTGCAAAACCTCTTCGGCGAGGGCGTGCTCTCGGCCTCCTTCATTCCGGTCTACAGCAAGCTCTTGAGCGAGGGCGACGCGGAGACGGCCGAGACGCTGGCGTGGGGCGTCGGCGCGCTGCTCGCGCTCGGGGTCGCGATCCTGGTCGCGCTGGGAGTGTGGGCGACGCCCTGGCTGATCGCGGCGATCGCGCCGGGATTCACCGGAGCCAAGCGCGAGTTGACGGTCGCGCTGGTGCGTATCCTGTTCCCCGGCGCCGGGCTGCTGGTGTTATCGGCCTGGTGTCTCGGCGTGCTCAACAGCCACCATCGCTTCTTCGCCTCGTACACGGCGCCGGTCGCATGGAACGTCGCGATCATCGCCGCGCTGATTTACTACGGACCACGCAGTTCGCAGGAGGTGTTGGCGGTCGAGCTTGCATGGAGCGCGGTCGTTGGCGCGTTTCTGCAGATCGCGGTGCAGGCGCCGCAGACGCTGCGGCTGGTCGGCCGCCTCCGCGTCGATTTCGCGCGCACGCGCACGGCCCTGGGCACGGTCTTTCGCAACCTCACGCCGGTCGTCGCCGGACGCGGCGCGAGCCAGATTTCCGGCTACGTCGACAACCTGCTCGCGAGCCTGCTGCCGACCGGCGCGGTCTCGGCGCTCAGCTACGCGAGCATCCTCTACCTGCTGCCGATAAGCCTGTTCGGGATGTCGGTCGCGGCGGCCGAGTTACCGAGCATGTCGCGCGCGGCCGGCACCTTCGAGGAGGTGTCGCAGCTTTTGCGGATGCGCCTGGACGCGGGCCTGCGGCAGATCGCGTTTTTGGTCGTGCCTTCGGCGGCGGCGTTTCTATTTCTCGGCGACGTGGTCTCGGCGCTGATCTTTCAGTCCGGCAGCTTCACCCATCGCGACGCGATCTACGTATGGGCGGTATTGGCCGGGTCGGCGGTGGGGATGCTCGCGGCGACGATGGGCCGGCTGTACAACTCGGCCTTCTATGCGCTGGAGGATACGCGCACGCCGCTTAAGTTCGCGCTCGTCCGCTTCACCCTCACGCTGACGTTGGGATATCTGTGCGCGATTCCACTGCCGCCCGCTTTGGGAATCGCCCAGCGATGGGGCGCGGCGGGCTTGACCGCGTCGGCCGGAGTCGCCGCCTGGGTTGAATTCGCGCTGTTGCGATGGAAACTCAACTCGCGCATCGGCCACACCGGCTTGGGACGCGGACTGGTGGCGCGGCTTTGGGGAATCGCGCTAATGGCGAGTGCGGCCGGATGGGCGGTGAAGCTTGCGATGGGGCATGCCGGGCCGCGCCTGATGGCGCTCGCGGTGCTGCCCGCGTTCGGCGGGGTCTATCTCGGGATCGCGTGGTGGATGCGGCTACCGGAGCTTGAGCGCGCGGGCAACTACCTTGCCGCGCGGCTTGGCCTGCGCGCCCTTAAGCGCTAGCTCGGCGCCGGCGCCGCGCGCCTTGGTTGCGCGCAGGCGCTCGATCGTCAGCGTCGTGCCGTAGCCGGGCAGCAGCGGCGCGAGCGCGACTCGCCCGCCGTACGACTCCACGAAGATCTGGCCGTCGACAATTTTGTCACGCCAATCCTCGCCCTTCACCAGCACGTCGGGGCGCACGGCGCGGACGATACGCTCGGCGCGCGTCTCGTCGAACACCACCACATAATCCACCATCTCGAGCGCGGCCAGAATCAGCGCGCGCTCGACCGCCGGATAGATCGGACGGCCATCGCCCTTGATCAGCCGCACGCTGCGGTCGCTGTTGACTCCCACCACCAGCGTGTCGCCCTGCGCGCGCGCAAACGAAAGCATTTCGACATGCCCCGCGTGCAGCAGATCGAAGCAGCCGTTGGTGAACACCACGCGCCGGCCTGCGCCGCGATCGCGCTCGAGCGCCGGGCGCAATTCCTCGACCGCGACGATCTTGCGCTGCGCGCTTTCGGGCCCCGGGCTAAGTGCCTGCGCGAGGTCCTCGCGCGAAATGATCTCGGTGCCCAGCCGGCTGACCTCGATCCCCGCGGCCAGGTTCGCCAGCCGCGCCGCCGAGGCGAAACTGAGCCCCGCGATCGCAAACAGGCCGAAGACCGCCAGCACCACATCGCCCGCGCCCGTCACGTCGTAAACCGCGCGCGGCGTGGTCGCGATGTAAGTATGCGGGCCGCGGCGCTCGCTCAGGTACATCCCGTCGCGGTCGAGCGTGATGAGGCAGGCGTCGAGCTTGAGCCGGCGCATCAGCTCGTCCGCCGCGTGCATCCATGCCGCGCGGTCGACCAGACGCGTGGAGGTTGCGAACTCGGTCTCGTAACGATTGGGGGTGAGCGCGGTCGCACCGCTATAGATCGAAAAATCCTCGCTCAGCCGCGGATCGACGATGACCGGAATCTTGCGGCGGCGCGCGCCGTCGATAAGCGCGCGCAGCAGCCCCGGCGTGAGCAGGCCTTTGTTGATGTCCGAGATAAGCACGCCGTCGACGCGCGCCAGTTCACGCTCGAGATGGCGCGTGAGCGCGCGCTCCTTGGCCAGGCTGAGCGCGTGGGGGGCTTCCTGGTCGACGCGCAGCAGTTGCTGGGTGGCGCGGTTGGCCGATTGCACCGACCCCAGCATCCGCTCCTTGACGATCGTCGGGCGATCGGGGTCGACCAGCACCGAGCGCGTGTCGATTCCGAGGTCGCCGAACATCTCGCGCAGCAATTCGCCGTTGCGATCGGCGCCGACCACGCTGAGCGCGCTCACTCGCGCGCCCAGCGCGCGCAGATTCGCCATCACGAAGCCCGCGTTGCCGGGGCGCTCCTCGATCCGGTTGACCTGCAGGATCGGGATCGGCGCCTCGGGCGAGACGCGCGCGACGTCGCCCATGATGTAGCGGTCGAGGATCACTTCGCCGGCAACGAGCACGCGCAGCGGCTTGAGCGACGGAAGCTCGACCCGCCCGCTGCCGGCGCCGCCGTCGGCGACGGCGCGCGGCGCTTTGGCGCCGCGGCGGTTGCCGCTTCGTCCGTCGATTTGTTGCGTGCGCTTCATAATGTTGTCCGCGATCTCAACATGATGCGGGATGATACCTGCTTGCGCGCCAGCGGTTAAAGGCGCAGAGGGTTAGCTCCACACCCGATGCGCGACGTTGGCGACCAGCCGCAACTTTTTTTCCTGGGTCGCCTCGGCGATCGGATTGCCCGCGAGCACCGAGGCGAAACCACACTGCGTGGAGAGCGCCATCCGCTCGCGCGGAAAATGGCGCGCCGCTTCTTCGATGCGCGCGATCAGCGTATCGGGCGTCTCGAGCGCGTCGCTCTTGGTCGACACCAGCCCCAGCACCACGCGCTTGTCGTCGCGGGAGGTCGGCGAGCGGCTCGAACGAGCCTGCGCGCGGACTGTCGTATTCGAGCAGGAAAATGTCGTAGCGCGTGGCGCGCGCGAAGACCTCCTTCGAGATCGCCTCGTAACCGCCCGTGCTCAGCCAATGGCCGGCGTTGTTGCCGCGGCACAGATGCAACCCGAAGGTGACGCCGGACGTATCCGCGAGCGCGTTGAGCATCTCGACGCCCTCGCCGAGCATCCGCGCGGTCGAGATTCCATGCGCCTCGAAGACGCGCTCGCGCGTTGACGGGTCGACCAGCGTGGCGAGTTCCGGCGCGTCGACCTGGATATATTCGCATCCCAGGCTCGCCAGTTCGCGCGACTTCGGCGCGCAGGATATCGACGGCGTCGGCGAACAGCGCGAACGGATCGGGATAAGCCGCCGCCGAATGTTCCGGCGACCAGCGCATCGCGAGCATCAGCGGACTCGGCAGCGTCGCCTTGAGCGGGCGCGTCGCGCGGGCGCGCGCGTAGATGAATTCCTCGGCCGCCAGCGAGCGCCGCCGGCGGAGCTTGCCGGTCACGGTGAGCGGCACCGTCAGACTGGTTTCGCCGCTCGTGCCGCCGCCGCCCTGCCATCGCCGCGTGTCGAACGCGACCGCCTCGAAACCTTCGACGTAATCGGTCAGCGGCGCGACGAAGCCCGAGCGGCGCATCTCGCCGTCGGTCACGACGTCGACGCCGCATCGCTCCTGCAGCGCGATCGCTTCGTCAACCGCGCGGTCCTCGACTCGCTTGAACTGGGCGGTCGAGATGCGATCGGCGGCAAAATCGGTCCGCGCCTGCTTGAGCCATGCGGGCCGCAGCATCGACCCGATCACCTCGGCACGATAGATCGTCGTCATGGTCAGCGAATCGCGTAGCCGCCGTCGACGAAGATGGTCGCGCCGGTTACGAAATCGGAAGCGTGCGAGGCGAGAAAGACCGCCGCGCCCGCGCATTCCTTGGGCGTCCCGAAACGGCCGGCCGGCGTGCGCTTGATGATGTCGTCGTAGAACGGGCGCCCTTTGATCGGCGCAGTCATCTCGCTCTCGATCCATCCGGGCACGATCGCGTTGACCTGGATGTTATGCGCCGCCAGCTCGACCGCCATCGATTTGGTCAGTTGGATGAGCCCGCCCTTGCAGGCGGCGTACGACGGCGCGATCGGATTGCCGAAGCGCGAGTACTCGCTGGCGATATTGATGATCTTGCCGCGCTTGCGCGGCGCCATCGAGCGCGCCGCGATCTGCGAGAGCAGGAAGCCCGAGTTGAGGTTGGTTTCGATTACGCGGTCCCAGGTCGCGGCATCAACCTTGAGCACGCCGCCGGGAAGCGCGATACCCGCGTTGTTGACCAGGATATCGACCGGGCCGAGCTTGCGCTCGACCTCCGCCATCGCGGGGGCGAGCGCGTCGCGCTCGGTCACGTCGAGCCTAAGCGCGATCGACGCGGAGCTTAGCGCGCGCAGCTCGCCGAGCACCGCCTCGTTCTTGTCCTGGTTGCGCGCGAGCACCGCGACCGCCGCGCCGGCCTCCGCCAGCCCCAGCGCGATCCCGCGGCCGATTCCGCCGTTGCCGCCGGTGACCACCGCGACGCGGCCGTCAAGGTTGAACATCTCAGGCGCCGCCATAACCGCATCTCCCCAGGCCGCTCGCGCATTTGCCGCGCGGCCCCGCGTCAGCGAATCGAGAACCCGCAGCGTCGCACGCACAGTGTCTATTTTTAGCTCGTATTTCAAGGGTTTCTTCGCGCGCGCTTCACCGGAAGTGCTGTGACTTGGACACGACTTTGACTCAACGATGTGGACATTTGAGACGTTAATTTTTCGACCGCCTCTTCGAGCACCTTGCTGTCCGTTATGCTGTAACGGCTGTAGATGGATGCGGTCAAATGTCCCGACAGCGCCATCCCGGCCGAGCGCGACACGCCGCGCCGTTCAAAATTTCTGATTGCGGTTCTCCTGAAGTCGTGCAGCAACTTCCCAGGGCAGCCGGCCGCGCGGCACGCTGTCCGCCAAGCGTTTCTGAAGTCCACGAGCGGCATGCCGTTGGGGTTGATGAAGACCCAAGGGACAATTTGCCCGCTCGCTTTTTCAATCTCGCTCACACGCGCGCGCTGTACCATCAGCACCTCGCGCAGCTCGGGGAAGTTGTGGAAGGGGAAGCTTCGGCCCGCCCCATTCTTCGTTTCGCCCGGCTCCAAGCGGAGCCATCCCAGTTCTAAATCGACGTGCTTCCACCTGCGGCTTAGAATTTCGGACCGTCGCCATCCCGTCAAATACGCGACCTGCACGACCGGTCGCAGGTGCTCAGGCAGATGACGCACGACCGCCTCGAACTGCGCGGCCTCAAAAAAACCCTGCCTCGCGTTGTCGAGCTTCAGCCTAGACATCTCGGGCCGCGCACCAACTTTGCCGGCCTTGGTGGCGAGCCGAAACCCGCGGCTCAAGAACGCCTGCTCAACGTTGATTGTCGCCCTCGCGGCTTTTTGCTCCTGGCGATGCGCAGCGTAGGACGTGATCCTGTCCGACGTGATCTCTCGCGCCTTGCAATCGCCGCCGAAGTATTCGCGCAAATGCCGCGCAGCGATCGGAATCCTCTTTCCGCTCTTGAGCGCGTTCGCTTTGTAGTGGGCCTCCACCATACCGATTAGATCATCGAGCGTGGTTTTTTCGATCATCGAGCCGACCGGTTTGCCCTGTCCAACATCGGCGATGCGCTTCTTGAGTAACCGCACGGCATCGGCGCGATTGGTCGATTCACTCGACTCCTTGTGGCGCTTGCCGTGCGTGGAAAAGCTGATCCACCAAACCGCGCTCGTCTTCTTTTCGCCGGTGCGTTTGTCGTGATAGGTCGGTTGAAACAGAAAACCCATTCCGCGATTTTGCTTCTTCATGACTTCACCCCCAGGTACGCCCGCAGCGCATCCTCGACGAGCTTCCCGAAGGAGACGCCTCGGTCGAGCGCGGCGTGGCGCGCGGCGGCCCACACGTCGCGGTCCATCCGCACCGTCGCCCTCGCTTGATCCGGTTTCGCTCTCTCTGTCCGCTGCTTTTTCATATCGATCACCTCAATCGACATGATGTCATAATGGCGTCATGGCGTCACACAGTCGATTCGCTTGTCCACAAGCGATACTGGCGGTCGCTTTCAGTGGACTGAAGACGACGCCAGCGAGCCGGTTCAGCTATTCGATTTTGTTCCGTCATGGAGCCTTACCACTAATCGCGACCATCATCATCGGCGCCGCAGGGCTTTGGGGAAGCACCACGCCGCCATATTTCGTGACATCCGATAATTGGTGAATGGCCGCCATATCAAACCCAACCGGAAGTAATATGACTCGATACCACCTGTACCATTGCACCACGATTCCTGCTCCCTTTGGCGGAGGTGGCATACCCTTTATCGCTGTATTCACTATTGTCGTCACGCCGTCGGCCATCTCTTTGCTGTAGTTAGTAGTAACCGTTATCGCTACCCCGGTAATTATGAAAGGATGGCTGATTGAAATCCTCGTATCCTCCAATGCATCTTCGGTTGGATCGACGATGCCACATGCGACACTTAATCGATACTTGTCGCTCCATTGTAGTAATTGCGAGCTGTCAATGACCGCTGTACAAGGTCCTCCCGGAAGCTTATTTTCGTTCGCGCCCAACCACTGCATAAAAAGGGATCCAAGATTGCCAGCGGCTGTGCGTCTCAGATAAATGTCGTAGCCAGCCACAATCCAAACGAGGACAACTAAGCCCACCATTGTGAGCATCGGCCATTTGGGTGGTCTGTATTGTTCAGGCACGCGACCACCCCCTTGATTGAGCATAATGCGATTTTGTTCCGCGAAATGTTGGTTGCCGCGATGGGTCAAATAGAAAGTTCCGATGATTCCGATGATCGTGGCAATTAGCGTAACGAGCAGAATTTGGTGGTCTGTCACGGATGCGCCCCCTCAGGGTAAGATGATTTCCCCTCAGGGCGTCATCGTAGTGCGCTTGACGACTACCTGCCAGTTGCGGAAACTGGCGGCATGGGCCATCCCTTCGCTCAAACGATTCTGTTCTTTTTCTGCCGCCCGTGCGACGAGTATCACGAAAAGACGCATCCGCAACCTCATTATCGGGTGATGAAGCGACGCAAGGCCAAGCGTCTGAAGACGAAGCAAGCAGAGCAGAGGGCCGAAGCTTAGGCGGTTCATGCTTCTCTTTCGCCGGTAGTTTCGGAAACATATCTGCGCTCGCGATCATGCCCACCCCTTTACGACTTTTGCCGAGTCAACCATCGGCGCAAACCCTTCTCGCTGTACGTCCAAGACCTCGGCCCCAATCGCCGTGCGAAGTTCAGCCGCGCGCGATTTCGGCTGAGCCATTTCGTCGAGCGCCGCAAGATCGCGCTCGCTTCCGCAGCGGTCAGCAGACGATCATCATGATCGTCGACGGCTTCCGGTTCGAGCTGAGGCTCGAGCAGGCGCGCCGCCAACAGGGCAATCAGCGCCGGAATTCGCTCGCGCGGGATGTTTGCCGGGATATTCGCGATGTCGTCAGGAAGCATCATTCGTCTTCAATTTCCGGCTGCAACGTCGCGACTTTCACGACGAGCACATCGCGCTGAACGCCTTGCAGCCTCTCGCGCCATCTAAGACTCTTGCGTTTTAAGCCGGCTTTTTTTTCGGTCCGTATAAGAAGCCCGGCATCATCCATGCGCTTCGCGAGCATAGTCACGCTCGCGGTGAACGCGTCGCCGTCGCCGACCATCGCGGCGGCCGCCTTATGCGAGGCGATCGGATCGAGATAAATCTCTCCTTTCTCGAGATCGACCCAACCGATGCGGTCGCCCCCACAACGCCACAGTCTTTTTTGTGCGTCTGCCACATCGTCGCCGCCACGTTCCACGTCTTCCGGCTTGACTAAGGGGTAGAATCGCCAACCCCATGAGGCCGGTTTGCTCGGCTCGCCGCCGTTACGATCGGCTAAATGGCTGTGCCCCGAGCTGATGCTGCTCTGTAGCAATTCAATGAATCTGACCTCCGGCTTGTCCGAATTCAGCAACGCTGCCTGCTCCGCGGATGCCTCGAGCAGCCCATTCCAGATGGTGTTCAACGCAACCGCACCATCGCCCGGTGAAATGGCGTGCACTTCGATCGCGAACTCGACGAAGAGTTCAGCGCCCAGATAAAGATCGGCCACGATACCGGGCGTGCGCGCGTGCCCCTCTTCGGCTCTATTGCGCAGCTCGACGAATTTAATTTCCCATTGTTCAAGCACCGATTTCAGCTTGGGCGCGAGCGAAGCGAGAAACCAGCCGTCGCGGCCGCGAACATGCCTTTCGCGGCGGCACTCTGATGCCTACTCAGCGTCTCCTTGAGGAAGTCACCGTGATGTACTTGAAGGAGAAGGCCGCGGCCCTTGGTGGACTCGCCATAGGGTAGATCTTCAGCGGTGAGTATTGGCAAACAGCGCGGAGGTCGCCCGGAGATTAGCCGTCGATCAGTACCCAAGGTTGAGCGACCGGCAATATTACCAGTGGCGCGCATTATCAGGTCTAAATTTTGTTGCTGTGTGGAACGCTCCAGACCGGTCAGACCTGGGCGATAGTCGTCACACAAGCAGGGCGCGTCCTTCATGAGGAATATTTTTTCGCGCATGGCGGCGACGCTGTCCGCGTGTAACGAAACGTATACCCGCTTGGACGTGAAGCCCGCGCCGACATGCTGCATAGCCAGAGCCGCCCGCGCGGTTTTGAACCCTCCCGTCTCACCGTATACCCAGACCACGAAATCCGCCGGCTTGACCACGGCCCGCCAGGGCACGCAGAACAGCGGGCCCGCGAGTTGCGGCGGTCCAAAGCGGAGCAACTCTAATGCGGCGCGCACCGTCCCGATTAGTTCTTCGCCGCTCGGCGCGTCAGGTAGGACGAATGGTGCAAGGTCTGAGGGAAGCTCGATACGGAAGTTGCCGGGAACACCTATCACTCCACCGCCGTGGACATAGCCGTCCTGCTCGCCGAATTTGCGCCAACCTGGCGCGGTGTAAATGACTGACTCGGGGATGTTGAAATCGCTGAATTGCTGTGTTGCTTCCCGAACTTGGTCTTTGACCCTCGAGCCCGCACAAAGAATAAATCGCGGCGGCAGTTTCTCAGGCACCCAAGCCATCTGTCCGAACTTATTAACCGGGACAGAAATAGTAGCCAGTTCGTCGCCGCGATGGCACTCGACTTCGTATTCGTGCGCCGCCTCGAGGCCGTCATCGCGCTTGAGATGCTGCGTGATACAGCTCCAGAAGTTCGCGAGTTTAATGAGCCCCGCCCGTCCTTGATCTATGAACAGACCCCGCGGCGACGCCAGATATGGACCGGCCTGACGCTGGTCACCTGTATTCAGCTCTTGCTCGGCCGCGGCCTTGAACGCCGCGCTGTCCGGCTGCCTGATGACGTTATTGATCAACTTTTCGATCTCGCTCGATTCCATCGGCGGCTTGCAGACTGATTGATTAGCCGCGAGCATCCCTGCGCGAATCGCCGACTCCGGCATGTTCCTGCTTTTGAGAGATCTTCCTACGCGGTACAGTTCGGTGTTGCGGCCCTCGCCCTCATGGATTTGGTCGGGCAGCTTGACCCCGGCTCCGTTGTTCGAGCGAGTCGTCGTGACAATTTGCTCGACTAACCAGGCCGGCACTTTCGTGGGCTGCAGGTCACCGAGCCGGGCCGACGCATCCCAGTAGTATTCGCCGTACTCGTTCTTTGATCCGACGCCAAGTACAAATCCGCCCTCGTTCCGAGTATCGAGCCCCGGCGCGAATCTCACTTCGTTCCTAATTTCCGGCTGATACTGAAAATAGTAGTGAGGGCCGCCACTGCCCGCGATGACTATTGGGGTCTCTGGTATCGCGCCGTGCTTCGCCTGCATCTCATGCAAAGTGTCGCGCCCGTCCTCTGTCGAAGGCTTGTTCGGCTTGGGCACGTCAACGTCGAGAACCGTAAGGTTGGAGCCTTTGCCAGTGGCGATGCCGATGTTCGCCTGCGGTTTGCGCGTCCACCATCGGATAATCGTTTCCTCATCCGTGGTGGCCGATGCCTGCCAGCCGGTTTCAATCGGATGCTTGCCGGGGCTCCCGCAGTCCGATTTGCGACACGAGCATTTGCCATCAGGGTAAATCCAGTGGCAGGGGAAGACCCGACAGCCCAGGCGCGCATAGTCGAGCGCGAATTCGACCTTGGGTCTGGCTTCGATCGCGACGTCCACCGGAACTACTTCGCGACCTTCTCGGAGAGCAACCGCAACGCTTCGCGTCTAGGTATCGCCCAGCGCTTGCCGATTAAAATCGCTTCGAACTGACCAGCCGCGTGCGCTTTTTTCAGGCGCCGATGCGAACTATGGAGCATCTTCACGACCTGCCGAAAGGTCAGCAGCGGGTCGTCTTCATCTGCTTTAAATCGTGTCGAGTCGTCCATTTCTAAATGCTACTTTCGTTTTGGTGTGCCGCGCTTGGAAATTCAAAAATTTTTACCGATTTATTTTTCGGGTCGGGTCGAGAGTCCCACCCGAAGCTGGAGCGGGCGACGTTTATATCGGCCTGGGACGGGCTGCGCTACCCCCTTGTCAATAGGGATTCCACAGGTTCGCGCGGCCCTAGCAGCGCAAAAAACCATTCAGGAGGCTGTGCATAACTCTTCGCGAAAGGGGCTGTGCGGAGACGCGCGGAGCAGCGCGACACCCCGCCAGAGTCCAAGTCAAAAATTATGGCCGGGCCATTCCCTTTCCCGGTCTCAGAGCCAGGCGAACCGGCTTTTTTAGTGAATCGCGAAAACGCGGCGGCCGAAAAGTCAAACTATTCGCGAAAGGCGGGATTTTTGACTTGCAAATTGACTAGCGAAAAAGCCGCACAGATAAAGGCTTTCCCTATAAGATAAGTCATTTAGTCAATTAGTTCAAAATATATATAAGAGTGTCTCAGTTCTCTGTCTGTAAGGGGTGATCTCTTAGTGCTCTGTATAGGGGTCTCTCTGCACGTTGGTTTGACTTTTGACTTTGACTAGACTTTTTAACTTGGACGGCGCCTGGCGGCTGCCCGTTTCGTGCCTGCCTACGCGCGCGAGGTTTCAGGCCGCAAAGCTCTACCGCCGTGAACCGGATCGACGCGAAACCACACGCCGCGTAGGCTAATCTGCGCGGTTAGCGGCTTGGATGCGCGGGACCGTACAGCGAACTAAGCATTCGATGCGCGCTGAAAAACCCGTATAACTATTGAACTATTCGATGACTTTGACTCAACTTGGACTGTCGCGCGGTTAGATTCGCGGTGAAATTGCGACGGTTTTACAGGGGTTTTTGGGGTCTGCGGACCGATATGAGCGCTCGGATTTCCGGGTCGGTCCAGACCTTGCGCGGATGGTCCAGCGTTCGCGCGTGGGTAGCGCTGTGCGCGGTGCGGTGCGGTTCTGTTGCGGTGCTGAGCGGAATCGTGGACAAATGGGAAACAGGGACAGACTGCGTGATCGAGGTCGCCCTCAACACTGGAACCGCTATTTTCTCTCTTGCTGCGGCTTGCTTCTGGTTCGCCTCAGCGGCGCGCAAAACGCCACAACTCAGCGATGATTGGCCTGGTCTCTCCGAGAATCCCCTAGCGATACTCGCTGCCCTGAAAAAAGTCCGCCAAATGGAATCGCGCCGCCGCGATATGTGCGTGCGTCTCTGCTCTACTCTTCGCCGCTGCTATCGCGTGCGATCGCGGCTAATTTCAAAACAATGCAAGGAAACGCGAGTTAGAACGGTTCGGGGTCGGACTTCGGCTTAGTCGCGGTTGCGGGCTCGAGTGGTGTCCGTTCTGCGGACCCCACTTTCGCGGGCTCGGATTCGGCTGGCGCGGCCGTGGCCGTGGTTTCGATGGCCGGCTGCTCGCGGATTACCTGCGGTAGGGGGACCCCGAGTTGCGTCAGAATTGTTACTGCCTCGGTGAGCAGGTCGAAGTGGACCGTCGCCCTGGTGAGCGCTTCCGCGGCGGTCAGCGTTGGGTGCTCGGGTAGGTCTGGCGCCGGGTCGCCATTCGGTTGCGGGTCTGAGCGGTCGAGTTGAAACATGAGAGCGTTCGCATTCGGCAAGAGCACGCGCTCGGTCACGATCAGTTCGCAGCCGCATGGGACGCCGGGAATGGCCGGGCAGTCCTCGCGATGGTCACGCAGCGGCGCACCGGTTTTCTTGTCGTACGCAGGTAACTGCACGACGCCGCCGACCGCCAATTGGCTCAGCCGGCGCGAAGCCAGCAACAGGAATTCCGCTCGCGCTTTTTCGACATCGTCCAGGAAGCTGCGATAGATGCCGGTCTCTTCGCGCGCGCCGCGGCGCAACCAGGCTCTGGCGGTGCTGAGGGCGATGCAGCAGCGTGAGGCGGAGATGGAGATGCGGCCGGTGACGCGCAGCGTGTTGCAGAACAGTTCATGGGTCTCGGGGGTCAGCTTTTCGCCGGCGCGGTTGCCGACGTCGAAGGTCGCAAGGTTCCTAGCCATCGAGGCGATCATACCCGCTCCGCGGTGTGCCGATTGCGGGGCAGCAAAAAGCCCCGGCCATCGCTGACCGGGACTGAATTGGTGGTTGGTATCTGAAAAGTGGGCGGAGCGGCGATGCGGCTTCGTCACCGCCCCGCCCCAAAAAGGAGGAACCGCCGAGGACCGTGTGCTGTACCCCCGCAAGCCAAACAGTCCCACCGACGCGCGCTTAAGTCAAAGTGAAGTTAGGCCAGGCACTTCCAGGGTATCTCTCCTCGACCGAGACCGGGGTATGTCCGAACTCCTCGCGGAATCTTTTCGAGGGCTTCTTCTTGCGCTTGCGAATCCTGCCGCGGTCAATGACGACGTCACGTTCATAGGTAACGCCATCAATTTCGATTCTACCGAAGTGAAATTTGCCGAAGTGTCGCGGCTGGTGCCGTCGTTCTGTTTAGATCTGCGCCGTGACTGATGCCAACGGCGGCGTAACTATACGGGGTGTGTTATGGTTTGATCATGCCCCACCCGTCGTGTTCCTCGCACATCGCAGTTGATCAGTTGGAACGTCCCGGTTTGCGGCTCTGCTGACATAATGCGAGCTCAACAATTTTGGCTTCGCAACGACCGGACCGCAGGGCAAGCGTGGCAACTGTCACCGGCAGCCTGAACCGCCGCGGACCAGCGCTGCCCGGATTAACAAAGAGAATCTTGCCGCGTTTCTCGATCACAGGCTTGTGAGAGTGACCGGAGAGGACGGCCGTGAAGCCAGCGGCCTCCGGATCGAGGTCGAGACTCCAAGAGGTTGTGAAGGACATAGATCGCGTGGGTGCCGACCTCGACGACGTCGTATGTCGGAAGGCTGGAAGCCCAAGCGCCCTTGTCGTTATTGCCGCGGATCGCGCGGACAGGTGCAAGGGTTTCCAGCGCTTCCAGGACCGCTGGGCCACCGATGTCGCCACAGTGAACGACGAGCCTCCGAGTCCCGGAGAGCATCTAGTGCCTCGGGCCGAATCAAACCATGAGTATCTGAGACAACACCGACGAGATGAAGGGAAGCCAACACGTGCCCAATGCCAAGCTGCCTAAAGCCAGACGATCAGCGCCGCGTACCTGCGATCCGCCGTGGGGCGAAGAATGGCACCTACACTCGCGAAATGAGACGGTTCGGTCAAGACCGCTCGGCAGCGGGCGGTGCTCTGATTCTGTGTTGCTGATACGAAATGCGGGCTGGCCGAAGCCAGCCCGCAACCTTACCTCACCGGAGGCGGAGGACCTTCCGAATCGTAGGTCGCTCAACCTGCGGCGCTGGCTGCCATCCGCTCAACAGATTGATAGTCGTACGTCGCGTGGGGCGTTTTTTTTCGTGCTGCCGCCTTGCTTCGTGGTCGTGGCAATTGACGAGGTGGGATCGCCTCTTTGGGGAAAGCCTCGCCCATATGTTCCTTATAGAACCTCAGGATAATGTCATTCAGTGATTCGCCCTTCTTCGGCGTAATTTTGGTGGGTGCGGTGGCATAAAGATTTGAATACCAGCGCGAGCAAAGGTGGGCGAGAGGGCCATCTTCGGCATTCGGCGACTTCTCCGCGAGGTCTTTGCAGAATGCGTCAATCCAGTTTGTCACGAGTTGCAATCCTAATCCTGTTACACCCTGCCATTCTGGAGGTTTCCGGTCTGGTTTGGGCTGCTTCCCTAAGAGCGCGACAAGGTTGCGATTTTTGCCCAATGTGACATGGACGACTACGCCCAGAGGTATTGGGGGCGTCGGTTTCTGTAGGTTTGTTTGAAACTCGACGCGAAGTCCTTGAACCTGACTCATATCCATCCCTTCCCTTTCATCGCTGGACGGACCTGTGTGCGACGAACTTTGAGGCCGTCGAGAATGCGGTGCTTTTCCTCGGCGGGCAATACATCAACCGGCACCGCGTCAACAATGCGCGTGAGTGCTTCGTCTGTAAAGTCCTCGATTCGTTGAACAGCGGCCGCAAGCGTTGTCTTGTCCGGGGCTGCGGTGAGAATTGGAGGTCCGCTTGGCGCGGATACTGGCGGCACCGCGTCGCCGCGCCGCCATGGTAACGCGGAAGCAAAATCAATCGCGGCGATACTGTATTGGCCCTGCTCATCTTCAGCGTAAAGCAGATGGTCGTCCTTCAAGTCGCCCGTGCCTACCCATGCATGGAATGCGAGGAGGCTAGAAGCATCACGCAGGGCAGTTTGAAATTCGTTGGACTTCAGGATCGCTGGATTTGCGGCCGCATGACGGCAATCCAAACTCACTTTCCCGAAGGCTATGGATACCGCAACGGTCTTCGTAAATCCATCTGCTTGATCGAGGCGCACTTCCGGCACTTTCAAGCCCAAATCGTGGGCCAAGTCGGCGCAAATTTTCTCCTGAGCTACGTCCGTTGGCTTGCAAAATCCCAGCGCTCCAGTCTCGGAGCACTTCATCCCCTTCCCGCCGCTCGCGGTCCCTACCCGGCCAGGTTGCCAGTCCGGGGTCACTTTCCAGACCATAACTATACCACTCCGGCGCGACGTTAGCTTGCCGGCGAAAACACGCCCCGAAGCCTAGTTTGATAACGACCAATGCGCAACGCGCCGCAGTCCGCCGTGTACCGTAGGCTGCGATACGGACCGTCGATAATTAGAACCGGGGCCATCGCTAGGTTTTTTTCAGGCCGGCCCTCACGCCGCGCGGCCCCGCTCTACCTCCCAAGTAGGCTTGATGCGATTCGCGATCATCGTAGATGGTCAAATCCATCTTCGTGCCGCGCTCGAATCGTCTTTTCGCAGCGCTGCCCCTTCCCAGCGTCGGGTGATACAAGAGGGGCCAGTCGCTTGTTTTTCCGGGTAAGCCGATGCGTTGCACCAGCTGCGGCTCTGAGAATCCAGACAGCAAACGGTTCTGCGGTGACTGCGGGTCGCCGCTTGGCAACCGCTGTGCGAGGTGCGGTGTCGAGAATCCTGCCGGCCAGAAATTTTGCGGCGATTGCGGCGCCAATCTCTCCCAATCAACGGCCGCTCCACGGTCAGCCGAGCCCGCAGCCGCACCCGTCGTGGTCGAACACGACAAACCACGCGAAGTGCCCGAGGGCGAGCGGCGCCAGCTGACGGTGATGTTCTGTGACGTGGTCGGCTCAATTCCGCTCTCGGAGCAACTAGACCCCGAGGAACTGCGCGAGCTGATGCGCTCGTACCAGGAGGTCTGCGTCCGCGCGATCACCTCCTTCGATGGCTACGTTGCCCAATATCTCGGCGATGGATTACTGGCGTACTTCGGCTATCCGGCCGCGCACGAAGATGATGCCGCCCGCGCGGCGCGGGCTGGCCTAGCCATCGTCGAGAAACTACGGGGCGCGCAATTGCCCCATCCGATCCACGTCCGTGTCGGTATCCACACCGGGCTGGTGGTCGCAGGCGAGATGGGCAGCGGAGACTATCCGGAACACCACGCGATAGTAGGGGAGACGCCCAATTTCGCGGCCCGGCTGCAGGAGCAGGCGATGCCCGACAGTGTGGTCATCAGCCCTGCGACCTACCGCCTGGTGGCCGGCCTGTTCGAATGCGAGGACCTGGGGCAGCGAACGCTCAAAGGCATCTCCAGCCCATCGTTTTTGTATCGGGTCGTGTGGGAGAGCGAGGCGCAGAGCCGCTTCGAAGTCGCTGTCAAGACCGGGCTGACGCCGCTGGTCGGGCGCGAGCACGAATTGGGCATGCTGCGCGAGCGATGGCAAGACGCCAGGCAAGGTAAAGGCCAGGTGGTGCTACTCAGTGGGGAGCCGGGAATCGGCAAGTCCAGGCTGGTGCAAACGCTCGGGCAAGAAGCGCTGACGGAGGGTGCGACACGGATTGAATTTCGCTGCTCTCCTTATCATCGGAACAGCGCCTTCTATCCGATCATCGATCACTTGCAGCGGCTGTTGGGGTTTCAGCGCGAAGAGCCCGCAGAATCGAAGCTGGACAAACTCGCCCGGATGCTTGCAAGCTACCACTTCACCGAGCCTGATACGCTCCCGCTGATGGCCTCGTTGCTCTCGTTGCCGCTTCCCGTCAATTCCGCTCCACCCAACCTGAGTCCGCAGAAGCAGAAGGAGAAAACGCGAGCAGCCTTGGTGGCGTGGACCATCGAAGAGGCGGAAAAGGCGCCCGTGTACTACGTCTGGGAGGATTTGCACTGGGCCGATCCCTCCAGTCTGGAATGCTATCCACTCCTGCTCGATCAGGTGCCCGCTACGCGACTGCTCGCCGTGTTTACTTTTCGTCCGGACTTTCGGCCTCCCTGGCCACCGCGCTCGCATATCGCCCACCTGATGCTCGCTCACCTTGGACAACGAGAGGTGGAGACGATGGTGCAGCGGATGACGGGCGGAAAGGGATTGCCCGTCCAGGTGATGCAGGAGGTCTTAAGCAAAACCGACGGCGTACCACTGTTCGTCGAGGAGTTGACCAGAGCGGTCATGGAATCGGGACTGCTGCGGGAGCACGACGGGCACTACGAACTAACGAGCCCGCGGAACGCGCTGACGATTCCGTCGTCGCTAAACGACTCGTTGATGGCCCGCCTCGACAGGTTGGGTGCCGCCAAGGAAGTCGCGCAACTCGCGGCTGCTCTTGGGCGGGAGTTCTCCTATGAGTTGCTGCAGGCGGTCGCGTCGTTGGATGCGACAGCTCTCCAGGAGGCGCTCAAGAAGCTGGTCGAATCCGAAATCCTCCATCAGCGTGGGCTGTTGCCGCAGGCGCGATACATCTTTCGACACGCGTTAATTCAGGATGCGGCCTACCAGTCATTACTCAGAAGCACCCGCCAGCAATATCACAAGCACATCGCGCAAACGCTGGCGGAGCGATTTCCGGAGATAAAAGAGACTCAGCCGGAACTGCTGGCTCGTCACTACACCGAAGCCGGCCTCGTCGCGCATGCCGTCCCATACTGGCTGCAGGCAGGGCAGCTGGCGAGTCGCCGTTCCGCGCATCTGGAGGCAGTCAGCCATCTCTCCAGAGGAGTGGACCTGCTGGCGACGTTGCCGGATGTACCGGAGCGCGCTCAACAAGAACTCGCGCTGCAGGTAACGATGGGCCCTTCGTTGCTCGCTATCAAAGGCTTTGGGGCACCGGAAACTGGAGCGGCTTACCAGCGGGCGCTAGCGCTATGTCGCCAGATTGGGGAAACCCCACAGCTTTTCCCGGTACTGGCGGGGCTCCGTTACTTCTACATGTTGCATGGAGAATTACAGACGAGCCGTGAGCTGGGAGAACAGCTTGTGCGATTGGCAGACAGCACCGGCGATCCGGGCCTCATTCTGGAAGCCCACTACGGATTGGGAACAGCTTTGTATTTTCTCGGTGAGCTTGTTCCAGCCCGCGCGCACCTTGAGCAAGTATCGCGCTCTACAATTCCCAACAGCAGCGTCGTTTCCTCTCCGGGATCGGAATGGAAGCCGGGGTGTCAGCCCGCTCCATTGCCTCTTGGGTCTTATGGGAATCAGGCTATCCGGATCAGGCCCTTGAGAAGATCAGTGAGGCACTGACCCTGGCTAGGGAGGTAGCTCATCCTACCAGCCTCATATATGCCTCGGGATTCGCTAGCTGGGTCCACACTTGGCGTGGCGAAGCGCAGGCGGGGCTGAAGCTTGCGGACGTGATAGCGCTCTCGCGTGAGCGGGGCTTTCCATCTTGGTCGGCGGCAGTAACAATCGGTCGCGGCTATGCCTTGGTGAGGCTGGGCAAGGAGGAAGCGGGAATCGCCGGAATGCTTGAGGGCATCGCTGGTTGGAAGGCCGCGGGCGCAATTGGGTACATGACACAGTTTCTTGCCGAATTGTTGGAGGCGCGCCTAAGAAGTGGCCAAAGGGAAAAGGGTGCTAAGGTATTGGCGGAGGCGCTCGCGCTTGTAGAAAACCGTGGAGAACGCTTCCAAGAGGCACAGCTCTATTCACTAAAGGGGGAGTTGACGCGCATCCAGGGCAGCGACGTGGAGGCTGAGCAAAGCTTTCGCACCGCGATTCGGATCGCGCAAAGCCAAAGCGCAAAATCTTTCGAGCTGGGTGCCACTACACGTCTCGCCCGTCTGCTGGCGAAACAGGGCCGCCGCGACGAAGCGCACACGATGCTGGCCGAAATCTACGGCTGGTTCACCGAGGGCTTCGACACCGCCGACCTCAAGGACGCCAAGGCGCTGCTCGACGAGTTGAGCAACTAGCCTGAGCGGGGGACCATGCGCCGTTCAAACTGCGGCGCGCCTGCGCGAGGCCAAGCGCTGACAAGAGGAAACTAATGGACCCGATCAAAGAATGCGAGCCATCTATTTGAATTCGAGCGATTAACTCATCATGCTGAGCGCCCCGGGTTCCGCTTCTGCACGGTCTTGCGGCTTTTCCCGACGGCCTAGGGGATAAGTGCGCTGAACCACCACGGGTTTGGCATCCCGATGGGCGTTTCGCAGTGGAAACTCGCCGCATTATTGGTGTCGCCCACCCCATTGTACACAGGATACTGCGGATAAACACACATTGGTCGCGTGAACGTCACCGCATTGTCTACGACTTTTGACGCCGTCAGAGTATCGGGCGCAATATTATGCTCGACCCATTCAGTCAACGGCGTCAGTAGATCAATCGAATCGGCTCCCGGACCGCCACCACAATGCCCTACACCCGGCAGTGAATAATAGCGCACATTGTTCGTGCTTTGGTCGAAAGGGAAAGAGACTTCGAGATCGAAGAACAAATGGGCGACGAAGCGAACCGAGTCGGCCGCGGGTATGAGTGTGTCTTCACCGCCGTTCCAAATTATGAGCTTTCCGCCTTTTTCGACGAAGTGGGCGATACCTGTCGATCCTCCGAGGGGACCGACCATGTCGTCGACGTTATCAAACTGGTTCACGATGAAGCCGAAATCTTGTTTGAGGTTCCAGCTCGAGAGAAGACTGTAGCTTGGATTCCCGTAAGCCAGAGCAAGAAAGCCTTGTCCGAGGCCAAAAGCGCCCCCTCCGAAGGCGCCCGGCAGACCCAACGTGCTGTTAGCGACCGCTAGGTTTCCGAGACCGTAAGGCGCTCCGATGACCCTTCCGTTGAGGACCAGGTTTCTCATCACTGTTCGAACGGCTTGGACTTCCGTCGGCGTCAGGCACGAATTGTTGTTGGTTCCGCTCGGACACTGAAGCGAAGCAGGGTTGAAATGACAAGCCGAAGGATTTGATATGATGCCGTCGGTAAGGCCGTCCAGGGCGTCACACTGCGCTACCTCAGCATTGTATAGCGCCGTCAACTTTGGACCCAACGTCGCCGGATTCAAATCTGCGGTGCCGACCTGAGTCGCCCGTGCCCACGCTGCGGTCAAGCCCGGCATATCAGAACCGCCGGTGTGGTCGTCGGCATGCCCGTACACGCCGTCCCCGCCGATAACCCCGTCATAATCGTTGCCGAGGAGCGAAGCGGCGATCGACGCGTTCTTCCCGCCATTGGAGCATCCGTCGAAATATCGGTATCGGGGACCATGACCGTAGTATGCATTCATGAGCGCATAGGCAACCGTATCGGTCTGGCTCATCGCGGTGTGCGCATAGCCCAATACGAGCGTTGGGTCGCTGGCGAACGACACCCCTGGGTATTGTATTGCACGATGACCGCCGTTGGAGCCCGCGACGACAAATTGATCTGCGATCAAGTTGACGTTGAACGAGGCTGGCGCAGTGGTCGCTATGGTGCCGTCAAAGCCGGCACCGCCAAGGTGCAGATACCGCCCCCTCCAACTGACGGGTAGTTGGATCTCCATATCGGTCTCAGGCGCGTAGGTAGCGAGGACGTCACAATATGCCGGCGTCCCTCCGGAGGCGGCCACGAGAGTGGCGCTCGTGACCGTGGTGTTCGCGATAGACAGCGTCGTCAAATTCGCACACGCCGTCGTCGCAGCAGCAGCCGGCGCAGCGCCAAGGGCAATGGCAACAAACAATGCTCCCGCGAACGCACTCGCATTCGACGGCCCCGAACCCCGCCCTCCTCTTGGTCGACGGATTTGCCGAAATTGCGTGGACATCTTCACAGGTCTCCTCCCAAAAGTTATTGCGTAGGCCCACCAGTGCAGCTTTGGTAACCAGATATGTCTGCGACTGGACGAGCGGGGAGAAGTGGCCTACGCGAAGCTCGCTCCGCGGCTGCTGAATACGGTCGGGGCGTGCCAACGCCCACCGCGCCGCGTGGACACCCCATTGGTATGGTACTCCGGAAAATCACGGGTTTGACGTCAGAGCAGGGCGCGGTCACGTTCCGTTCACCGATTACCTGTTTTGCAAGCGGAACGCTAGCAACCCTCACTTCTTACAAAGCAAGCGCGAACCACTGAGCACATGGCAAATACCTAGCCCTCGGCATGAGTTCGGTCAAAACTTAGCCAGCGCCCGTCAATTGAATCGAGCCAGGATTTTTCTTTTCAATAAACAGTTGGGACAGTTTGCACGCGCAAGGAGGCCGCCGTGGCCGAGTGGTGAGCGGCTAAGCCGCGGTTACCGCAACCGGCATCAGGCGCGATTGCTCGGACTCCAGCGAAAGGCAGCCTAGCGTCGCGAGCGCGCCCAGAATGCACGCGATCACGAACAAATCCAACGCGTAGCTATACGAACCCATCAGGTCGTAGATACGGCCCGTACCGATCGGACCGAGCGCGGCGCCGATCGTCTGGCACACTCCGCTCATTCCCGCGATCGAGCCAAAGCGCTTCAGCCCGAGCGACTCCGCTATCAGCATCGGCAGCAGCACCAGCGGCGCGCCGATCGTGAGCCCGAAGATGATCACAAATGGAACCAGCAGGACGGCGCGCGCGGCGCCGAACATCAGGATGATTCCCACAGCCGCCGCGAGGAAGTTGAACGCAAGCGCGCGCCGCGCTGACGCGGTCCGCTAAGACTCCCATCAGCAGCTTGCCCAGCCCCGCGATCATCAGCACAAGGCTCATCATCTTCGCGGCGAATCCAGCCGTGTAGCCGATTCCGATCAGGTAAGTGATGAGATGCAGTGCGACACTGGCCGATACGTATGCGAACAAAAATTGAGCGGCGCAAATCATCCAAAATGATCGCGTGTGCGCCGCCTCTGCCAGCTCAAACCCCGGCACGTCGAGCGCTGGCGCCGCACCGGGCATAGTGGTTCGCCCGCCGACCTGCGGCGGCCGGCTTCGGACCATCAGGACGATGATCGGAATGGCGACCACGACCATCGGGATCGCGAGCGCTATGTAGCCACCGCGCCATCCGTAGCGTGCGATCGCGGCGTTGGCCACCAAAGTCATCCCCGCGCCGCCCAGCGAAATGCCCGAACTCGTCAAGCCCAACGCCAGTCCCCGATTCGCACCGAACCAGTTCGACACCACCAGTGCGGCCTGCAGCAGCGTGGCTGCGCCAATTCCGACGCCCAAAAGCAGATAGGCGCCGAGCATCGGAGTGAACGAATGCACCTGGCTCGCGAGAAGATAGGCGGCGCCCGCGAGCACCGCGCCAACCACCATCACGATTCGCGCCTCGACCTTGTCGAGTAGCCAGCCAACCAGCGGTGCTGAAATTCCCGCCGAGATCGCGAGCGACCCCTGCAGCATAGAGAGCTGCGCGCGGCCCCATCCGAATTGCTTAAGCAATGTCGCGGACCCATCTTTCCTTGCGGAAGGATTGTCCCGACCCTCGCCCCGTCCAATCGGAGAATCGGGCCAAGGTGATCGCCATCGAGGAGGTCGGTGGCCTTCACCATCGTTACGAACGGCTGGCAGCCTGATTCGCAGCTGATCGAATCCGCGGCCCGCGGTCCGGTCCGATCACGAAGTGGCATGCCGCAGGAGAGCCAAAGAGACTGTCCTCGGGGACTCGTATTTGAGCGGCGAGCACGGCGTCTCCGCTAGCTGGTCGACGATCTTGGCCAAGCGCGAGAACTATCGCCGGGTCTTTGCTCGCTTCGATCCAACGGCCATCGCACACTTCACGGCCCGAGATGTACGGCGTCTCATCGCCGACCCCGGCATCGTTCGCAACCGCGCGAAGATCGAGGCCGTTATCCAGAACGCGCGCGCCTTTCCTCGCAGTGCAGCGCGAGTTCGGGACCTTCGACCGCTACCTCTGGAGATTTGTCGACGGCCACCCGATTGTGAACGCGCCGCGCTCTCTCCGGGACCTGCCGGCGGAGACGCCTCGGTCGCGCGCTCTCAGCAAGGACCTGATCAGACGCGGCTTCCGCTTCGTGGGCCCAAAGATCTGCTACGCGTTCATGCAGTCCGTCGGCCTCGTGAACGACCACATTGTCGGCTGCTTCCGCCGCAGGCCGAGTGCGAAGTCGGGTGACTCATCAGGCTGACATGGTGCTCGCACTTGGCAATCTCGCGCGCTCAGGCGAAGCGTAGTTCTAGCGGGAGATCGTAGCCGGAGGCGTTACCGCGCAACATTCTGATCCCGCTGAAAGCCGAGGTGCCTCGCGCTCGAGAGGTTTTTATCGAGCTAATAAGGACGGATAGCAGTGGCGCCAAGCTAAAGCGGGAGACGCCGGAGTGCTCGCAGACATGCCGAGCGGCCGCTCTGCGACGTCGCGGGCGAACTATTGCGTGCCGGTTGTATGTGGAACACCTTCGTAATGGTGGCGCGGGTCTCCACGCTGATAAGCCTGACACTGGTGGCATTGCCCGACCTGTTCGTTTCGTTCTCGAAGATTTACGATCTGCTGGGCACCGCGCGGGAACCAGGCGGCATCGAAAGACTGTACGAGCGCACCCCAACGGCTAGTTTTTCGGATGAAGTGCTGGAGCGCTATCCGACTAATCTAGGCGTGCTTCCGGTTCACGGCATAGAATGGAGCGATCTCGGCGAGCCTCCGCGGGTCATGACTATTTTGTCCCGCCTAGGAATTCATCCCGACTGGGCGGCTGCGTAGCCGTTGCGAACAAAAAGTTGTAACATCCGTTTGCTACGCACGCTCGCCGGGCGCTCGCCAGGATGTTGTGAAATTCTACTGAAGCCTGACGTCGGAGTGTTCCAAGACCGGTACCGACAGTTCGAATCCACTTCCCTCCACCATCCAGTCCATCAGTTTTTGTACTTCTCGGAGAATCGCTCGAAATCCGCTCGCCGAATTGTCAATAAAGGCACTCAGCATCGAGGACGGCGAGATCTACTTCAACGATCTCAGCGAAAAGGCGGCGCCAATTCGCGCCCATCACCTGGATTTCGGCGCAACAGACTTCAACGCAGCGTCGGTGTTCGACGTCGAGACCAAGTTTGCTTTTCCGGGCGATGAGCAGAACATCGAGGCGTCGGGCAAGCTCGGTCCGCTGCTCAATCAAGGCGTGCTGGACGCATCGGCGATACCCGTCGATCTGAACTTGAAGCTCGATTCGATCGTGCTCGACCGTCTCCGGCCGCTTGCTGACGTGGGATCGAAGCTACCGCCGGGGCTTTCGATTCCCGACGCCGCGTCTGTGAGCGGGACGGCACGCGGCTCGTTCGGCAAGCTCGCGATTGTGCTCAACACCGATCTGACCGCGAACCGGGTCGCTTACTCGGCAATTTTCAACAAGCCGGCCGGGACCGCGATGACGGTGAATGCGAACGGCATCTGGGGTGATCAGCTCGAGATAGCGAGAGTGAGCCTGAAGCTGTCCGATCTCGAGTTGACGGCTAGCCGGTTTTCGGGTGGTGGCGCGCAACCCCTGAGCGTGCAAATCGATTCGAACAGCTTCAACCTTGCCAAGCTGAGCCCGATGATAAATGCGGCGGCCGGATACGACGTCGCGGGCATGAGTGAAGTTCACGGCACGGTCAAACTGGGTAGCAATCCGCCGGCAATGGATGGAACCGTGACGCTGAAACAGGTTGCGATGAAGTTGGGGCCGTCGGTGCAGGGCGGAATCAGCGAGCTAAGCGGCAGGATTCGTCTCACCGACGGGATCGAAGTTGTCGAGCCGACCAGTTTCACGTTCGGTTCGGCGCACGCGAATCTCGATTGACGCGTCGAATCGTTAAGTCCGCTGAAGGCAAGCTATACGCTGAAGGCCGACTCGGTGAAGCTCGCGCAGATATTCGCGGGCCGCCCGCCGAGCGACGTTGTCAACGTGCTCGTGGTCAAAGGCACTGCGGATGGCGAGATAACTTCGCCGCGAATCAGCGCGGCGATCCAATCGTCGGACGAGTCGCTCGAAAATGTTTCGTACAACAATCTCGATCTGACAGCGGCATACTTGAACGGCCGCGCGTCGGCGCGTCCGCTCAACGTTGGCGTGTTCGGCGGCTCGCTACGGGCCGATGCAGATGCGGTTTTCGGCGCCACGCCGACATTCAACGTCACGCTCGCCATGCAGAATCTGAACCTGGAACAAGCGCTGCGCTCGCAAAATGTCGGCACGGCCAGCGCCGTGCACGGCCTCCTTACCGGCAACGTTGTGGCGACGGGCAGCTTCGCGAGCTGGCTTAGAATCAGGCAGACGTTGCGCGGCAGCGGACGAGTGTCAATCGCGAACGGCAAGCTGGCGGGGGTCAATATAGTGGCCGACGCGCTCAACGCAGTCGGCAAGGCGCCGGGAGTCAGCCAGATCATGACCGTGGCATTCATGTCGAGTCATCATGGGTTGTTGGTCGATCCCGACACCGAGCTGCAATCAGCCCGCATGAGCTTTCAGCAGGTGGGGCCGCGGTTCACGACGCATGACCTGTTTGTGCAGTCACCAGATTACGCGATCACCGGCGACGGCTGGTTCGACATGGACAACAACATCAGCATGAACTCCGACATCCGGCTCACGCTCGGGCTGCAGGTTGCGATCCCGGTTTACGTGACCGGGAAACTGCCCGCGGTGATCGTGCTGCCGGACGTGCCGACATTGGCGGAGCGCCTGGCGATGGGTACGATCAACACGCCCGGCAACATAGTCCGCCGCGGAGTGAACGCGGTGGGATCGTTGGTCGGCAAACCGTCGGCGGGATCGGCAATTCCATCGATTCCGAACCCGATTAACGCTCTCAAGAATTTCATTCCTTGAATCTAAGCGGGTCCTCACCCAAAATCACGCTAGTCAGCTATTTCTCGGTCGAAATCGAAGCCATGCTGATCAAAGAGGCCTGCAAGCCTCCTATCTACGCGAGTAAAGCAATCTAAGATATAGAGGGACTTACCGCAATTCCTTCCGCAAGGGCGCACTTCATACCGAGGGCCGATCCTTCGATCACGCGATCATAGCAATCCGCGCCTCGCCCAATCGCGGAACCGCGGATTGATCACCAGGTGCTCTACGCGCGCGCGGCACGTCGGTGAAAGTCTGCGTCGATGCCCGCGGTCGTGTAGCTGGCTATCTCCAGCCAGCTATGTTCACGATTCAGGCTGGGCCATTTGCGAAAGCAGGTTGTTCTGTACTAAACGCCAGTGAGAGTTGGGGCCCAAAATGGATCCTCCGGAACAGAGCACCCGGCAGGGAGGCAGAGATGGACTACGGCTTCGCGTTTCTTTCCGCGACGGACATTTACAAGGACGTCGTGCTGGCCGAGAGAAAGGGTTTCACCCACGCCTGGCTGTACGACACGCAGATGATCTGCGCAGACGTGTTTCAGTGCCTGGCGCTGTGCGCGACCAAGACCAACAGGATCAAACTTGGCACCAACGTGACCAACCCGCTCTCGCGAATCGCGCCGGTGACCGCCAACAATTTCGCGACTCTGAACCTGCTCGCTCCGGGAAGGGCGATCATGGGTATCGGCACCGGCAATACGGCGCGACGAACGCTGGGAATGCCGGCGGCTAAACTCTCGGAGCTGCGCGAACATGTGGAGATCTGTCGGGGATTGCTCGGCGGGCAGACGGTACCTTACGAGGAGGACGGCCGGCGACGGATGATTCGCTTCCTCAATCCGACCGGCGGATGGATCAACCTCAAGAAAAAGGTGCCTATCTATGTCGCCGCAAGTGGACCCAGGACGCTGGAGCTGGCAGGGGAAATAGGCGACGGCGTGATCCTGTTCGGCGCCGTTGGGGATAGCCTATTGGAGTACGCCCTGAGTCACGTCCGGCGCGGTGCCGAGCGCGCAGGCAAGCGCTTCCAGGATCTGTACATATGCGTGCTGACCGCTTTCCATGTGGCGAAGCCGGGCGAAAACCTCGCCGAGATGCAGCAAGCAGTCGGCTCCTACGTCACCTCCGAGTGCAACATCTTTGCCCTGTCGGTGAAGGATCCGAATGATCTCCCCGCTGACATACGCGACGACATGATGAGGTTCCGCGACGCATATCGCACTCCAGATGCTCCGATCGAAACGCGCCATCTCGATCTCTATTCAGGCTACGTGCATGAGTTCAAACAAGAGCACGCCCCGTTGGTCAATGAGAAGATCCTCAAAGAGACAACCCTAACCGGAACCCCCGAGGAACTAGCGAAGAGGGTAAAAGCGCTGCGCCGCATGGGCGTAAAGCAGATCGCGGTGCATGGCGGCACCCGCACAGGAGCGCCGAAGGTGATCGCCGATTTTGCTAAGTATGTGATCGGCAAAGGCTGAACCGCCCACCAGCCGATTTGTCACTAGATCTGAGTGGTGCAAGCTGGGCGGGACGTCGGAATACGAGCAGCGCGTCGGCACAGAAGGGGTGCCGCAAAGTTAAGCGGTTGATCAGCGGCCGCAGCACCGTCACGATCTCCTCCGCCGTGTATCTCCGCTTTGCCATTCCCGGGTCCCTCCCATCCCAACTTCTCTAGTTAGCCAGCTGGCACAAAATCCCCCGTGGCTCGCCTTTCGAGTTTTAGGTCAGCGCGCCGTGTTGTTGATACTCAACCAGTGAACATATCTACCCTCGTTGTCAGGATGCGCCGCGGCCAATACAATTCCGAGTACGGCAAACCACGACGAATACATTCGCTTTCGCGGACGCGACCTTCTTCGTCGATGCGGATGCGATGTTCTTCTTCGCTACCGGGTGCAGCGCCTGCCGGCGGAACTCCACCTGCCAGCTTCGCAGCCGCCTGCCCGGTCGTGAGTCCGTCCAGCGACCACCGCGCGACTTTAAGGACTAGCTTTAGATCGGGCCAACGCAGCGTAGGCGAAATACGCATGCGCTGTGCTGTATCGGCAACGCTTTCGCGATGACCGAGGCGCAACTGGTCGTGGCGACGATGGCTCAGCGCTATCGGCTGCGCCTGGTGTCCGGGCATCCGGTAGAACTCCATCCGCTGGTCACACTGCGTCCGCGCCACGGGATACGGATGACGCGGCATCCAGCCGGCGACACCGGTACGGCGCGGAAACTCGCGCAGTGCGCTGATCCCTTGCTCAACTACCGATAGATCATGTTGATCGAAAGTGCGAGCACGCCCTTGCCCGCGTACTGAACCTCGCACTGATCGAATGACGGCGCCCTGAGCGTCGGATATACGTTGTTGGTGAATCCGTAACCCTCGAGCGGGTAACCGAACCTGCGGTCGAATTTGCCGTTGCCGTTTTCGTCATGAAACACGGTAGCGGCGTAGGGGCCGGCCGGCAGCCCCTTGAACTCGCACACGCCCTTGCTGCCTTCTATCGGCACCGAAATTTTGCGGAACTCCGTGCCGACGGTGGTAAATTCCGCAGAATTCGCGCTCGACCATAGCGAGCAAATCACCGAGCCCTTCTGATTGCGCACGCCGTTCACGACGATGCGGATTTCGTCCGGCTGAGCCGTAGGTTGCGAGCGAGCGATACACGGCGCGAGCGTAAATCCGATGGCTAGGGCGAGCGTCCATGCGAATCGTTTGCGCATCTTAATAGCAGTCTTCCTCCTGTTCACGGACCCATAGGCGATACCTTCCATCGCATACGGCAGGGCTCAATTATTTGCCCTGGATTTGAATCGGATAGGGGAAGCATAGCAGCAAGGCCGCGAGCGGAGGAGTTTGATGAAGCGGTCGCACCGACTGCTCGGCGCGACGAGCACGTTTGCGCGATGAAGACACTCGAAAAGAGTGAACGCGGCGCGAGCGTGAGTGCAAAGGTCTTCAGGGGAAAAGAAATGAACAGCATAAAACGGTTGCTAATGAACGTTCGCACAACCCGGTTCGTTCAGCATCGTGCAGCACGCTCGCTCGCGGGGCGGCGGCGGGCGCCGCAATTCTGGCGACGGCAAGCTGCTTCCCGGCGAGCCCCACACGGGGCGTGTCGCCGGTTCGCTAGCCGCCGCTACCCGTAGTAGCAGCGGCTAGGGTATAAGGCCGAGCTCGGTCACCATACTTACATAGACGTTAACGACGACTTCCTGCGCGAGACTTTCTGGAACTAATATAACGCCAGAAGGCCGGACATTGGAGAAGAAACCATTCTAAGCTGATGGAGTGATGACACCTTATTCGTTACATGCAAAAGCTCTAGCAGGCTGAATTTTTCCGCCAACGATCGGGACAAGCAGGGCCTATCGAATGCTGAAGGGTCTCGGGAGTTCAAATCCCCTTCTCTCCGCCACTCAGTCTCAGGTCTGAGGCACCAGCACGTAGCGGCGGCCATGGAACTCGACCGCGACTGCGCTGACCCCGCCGCGGCCAAGCAGGTTCCGTGAGACCTGGATTGTCTGCATAGCGCTTCCGTACACGCTCGACCTGAGGCCGGTGCACGGTATCATATCGATCCCGTAGCTCCTTCAGCTTCGTCAGAAAGTCGGTAGCATTGTTGACCCGACTCAACGGAAAAGTTCCTCGAGCCGGTAGGTCAGACGACGGGCGTTGGGCCAACCCACTTTCACGAAGATGTCGAGCGTTTCAATGAGCGCGTTGCGACAGTCGGCTCGCTGTTCGAATATTTCCCGATGGTCGGCGAGATAAAGCTCGACGAGCCGCACGAAGACATCGGCCGCAAGTTGCTCGAACTGATAACCATACGGCGCGGCAGTTTTTAGAGTTCGACCGATGTTAAGAAAAACTCCCGCCGCGTCGAACTCCACAAACGACTCAAGCGTTTGCAGCACGTGGTGCACGGTGCTCGAAAAGCCGAGCAGGGTGAGCTGGTCGATAAGCTGACTTGTTTCCTTGAAGAACCGCGCTCTCTGTTCTTGTGTAAGGCCCGGTCGTTGAGCATTGGATGGCAGCCGAAGCGCAAGGGCTCCCGATGCGAAGAAGACCTGTTCCGCGACCACGTTCATGACCTTGCCGAGGGCCTGTGCGGTCTTTTTTTCGTCTTCCGACCATGATTGTTCAGGCCTTCCGACGTGGTCACTTTCGAATTGATGAATCCCTGAGCGAGCCGTTTCCAGAATACGCACTACCAACTCGATGCTTCGTCGTCGAACAGCTTCAGCTTTTGGATCTTCGGGCTGCGATGGTCCGTAACTCAGTGCTTCCCGCAAGTTCAGCAGAATAATGGAGATCTGGTCGGGGAACTTCGTCGGCTGGGCAATAATTCCCTCGATTATCTCGCGACAACTGGTGTTCTCCTGCCAAATGTACAACCCTGTGAGTATGGAGAGGCAAAGTTCCTCAACAGGTCGCCCACCACGCGGACCTTCTTGAATGCGTGCAAGGACCTCCTTTGTCAGGCTGGCAACGCGGTCGGCGTTTGGCCCCGCAATGCTGCGCAGTGTACTGAGCGTGCCTTGAAGTACCCCCCAGTTCTTCTCTTCGCTGCACTCCCGCTCCAGAAGCTTCCACATCAGTTCGGGCGTCGTCTGATTGAGGAATGCCAGCCGGCATGCGATTTGGTAACGCACAGAGGATACAGGCTCTTCTTCGAGCCGCTCGATGCAGCCGAGAACGTCAGCGTCCGCGAAACCAGTATCCCGCGCCAGCGTCATCAACCCAGCTGCGGCTTCGATGCGAGCTGCACTCCCCCACGCGGGGCCGCGCTGGAATTGCTCCTCCTGTTCAGGCACGTACTCGGGCTCAACACATTCGGCCGCTTTCAAAAGCGTTTCACGGACAAACGCACCCAATGCAGATGAAAGCCCCTTTTGGCTCGCGATGCAGGCGCAGGCCCGAGCGAGGACGCCCCATACGTAATCACGCTGTTTTGGATCAGCACCCTCTGCCTCATCGAGCCCTGATCGCAACGCCTTAAGAGCAGAAAGGACGGTCTCGCTTTCAGCAAGCTCGGGCACACTATTGGCGTAGCGTTGAGCAAATGCCTTAACCGGTTCCTCTAAGCTCAGGATCTTCCGGTTCGCCTCATCGTCAACTGACACTCCTTTCATCCGTAGAAAATCCGATTCCGAAAAAGCCCCAACTTCTCCCGGCCCAATCCGGACAAGCGGCTCGTTTGCCGGAAGTGTGCCAGCGACCCCCAGGCCTTTGAGAGTTTCCTTTGCCTCGCTTGTAACCAATGCCGCGGCTTCTAGGCAGCCCAACAACCTGTTACGCCAATATTCCGAGGCTTCCTTCTGCTTCGGCGGAGCCTCTGCCGGAATAGCCAGGATTACTTGCTCAATTCGCTCTCGATCCTCAGCCGACAGCTTCGCAAAGATAACCTTTAGAAGTTCTCCCGCAGCCCTCGTAGTATCGGATTCTGTTATGATCGGCGTGGCCCAAAGGAGCGGTTTGACTAGCACGCCCAACGTATCGGTGAACTGCACGGCTGAACCCAAAAGACGACGCCAAACCACGGCCATCCTGTTTTCGCGAGCAATAATGTCGACTATATGCGCCAGTTCTGACATCTTTTCTTCGTTTGCGGCCAGCTTGCTCAAGTGGCTAGTGAGGGCATCAAGCATTCGGACTGGGTTGTCCTGAACGTACAGGGTTCCGATGTCCCAGGAATGGCTTAGGTCGGGCCAAATTCGCGCCGTGACCCCATCGAACGCGAACGTTCGTTCAACGACCTCACCAGAAAACGTTGGATGGTGCTGCTCGACGTACTTCTCCAGTGCCGAGATCAACGCGCGAATTGCTTGAAGCGGGGCCGGGTCGAGGAAAGTCGGAAAGCATTCCGCCAATTGCCACAACCCGTGTTCGAAGTCCTGCCGCTTATTAGACACTAGACCCAGTATGCGGCTTGGAAGGAATTCGGTTTTTTCCTCCTCCGGTAGTGGATGGGTGAAAGCGGACTGATAAATTTCTTCAACGAGATTCGGATCGGCCGGAACAAGACCGGTGACTTCTCGCGCTAGCCAAGGTAGCTCCTCAAAACCATGCTGGCTCAGCCGTTCCGGCTCGATCAGTCGCCGCAAAAGTCCACGCGACGAATCCGCGTCACTCGCGAAAGTTCGGCAGACCGACTGAATACTCCGAATTATCAGCCAACGGTCGTAACGTGACAGGCTCCAGGCGAACTCAAAAAGGCGGCGCGCTGCCTTGCCTGCTGCGACTCTTTGCTCCGCCATAAAGGAACCGCTTTGTTCGTTCAGCAGGGAAAACAGCGAAGCCAGTGCGTACGCCGAGCGATCGGTGAGCTTCTCGCTGACTCGCTCTGCGAGGTAGCACCAAGGACCAGCCTCGGGCCCCGCAAGCTCCTGCGGACTGGATGGCGCGTTCGCCAACGCGCCGACCAAATGATTAAGGGCCTCCTCAGCCGACCGGCGGGCGTTCTCGTCGGACTCGGCCAGCGCGTTACAGAGGAGCGCAAGTTCCGCAATCGCATCCGTCTGATCGGCGGCTACAGACGGCCCTATCAGCTTGCCAATCTCCGGAACTTTCTCTTCCCGAAGGATGGCGAAGACCGTCTTCCAAAACTCCTCTCGCGCGGAGTCTAAACCCCAGATGCGATGGAAGTGGAAGCCGAGACTGGGACGGATAATCAACGCAAGCTCGGCGTCGCCAGCGAGCTGACTGGCCAGGCCGGAAGCCGAAGAAGTCAGAACCAGCCGGGCGGTCGCGTAATCGAAAAGCGTGTGGTGAGAGAACGACAAAGTAAAGCGCCTTGGATCATCGTTGAGCACGCCAGCGCTCAACACTTCGTTCAACGCTTGACTGTTGGTCGCGTCCCCGATCGTGCTTCGGCCCACTCGAAGAGAGCGGGTCCTTACCATTTCCTGACATGAACGTCGAAGCACGTCCTGACGCCCGTCGCCCTGGCCGTCATTGACACCGCGGTTCAAAATCACCCGCTGATGCCAGTAGCCGTCGAGCAGCTCGAGCTGAGAGGAGATACCGGTCAGGTCTTTGACAGACAGTCCGTCAGTGAGCAGCTCGGCGGCAAGTTCAAGATTGAAGGGAACGGCCAGAAGCTTCCGTAAGGCCGGCGGAGCTGAATCGATCAAATTAGCAAGCGCCGGCGATTGCTTTCCGATCTCCTGCAGTTCTGTGTCGCTGAAAGGCAGTACGTTAACGTGGCTGGTTCGATGGAACTTCGCCGCACGAAATTGCTCCTCGACCTCCACCACCGCCGTTGCCGGAAAGAGCCGCTGATACTCCGTCCCGTACTGCAAATCGAAGCTCCTGATCGAAGCCACTACTCGCCAGCGGCCCGTCTCGTGCAACGTAAGCTCGATCAGCTCGCGCAATGCACAAGATGCTCTCGCGTTTCGTGCGGCATCGAGCGCATCGACGACAACAAAGCCCGGTTGCGGCCCCGGCCAATTCTTCAGAACATCAACCAACTCGTGTTGGAGGCTCAGTTCCGTCCGAAGGCTCTGTAGGCTGGGGCTGCCAACGCGATCCGCTGCCAGGAGAACCACATCACGATTCTCCTTGCGAAGCCGATGGACGAGGTCATGAATTGCTCCAGACTTGCCGCCGCCAGGCTCCCCCACCACAAGGACCGACTGCCCTTCCGCAACGCGCCGAAGCTCTCCAACCACACGCCGCGCAACCGGCAGCAAATCTGTGCCAATCCGGATCGAAGCATGACGCTCCAGGAGTCTCAGATTCTCACCGGTCAAATCTTGAAGCTGCCCGATGTCTCCGCGGAAACTCGGGACCGCTTTCAGGGGCAGTCCCGTGTCGAGAAGAACTTTCTGCAGCCCGGATGCATCACTACCGGAGCGAGTCTCGGTCAACTCCCGGCATCTTTTCAGCAGAGCATTCCAGGCGTCGCCGGCGCGGCTTGGGTCTGTCAGAACCGTGCTGGCCAACAAACTCTTGGCCTCGGTTTCGGACCCGGCTCTGTCGAGCCACACAACGCGAAGCAGGCCGAGGAGACTCCGGAGTTCTTTGTCCGACGGTACTTTGCCGGTGAGCTTCTTCCACGCGCCGTCAACTAGCTGACTTACTGTATCCAGCGCATCTTTCTCAGCTTTGCTTTTAGCAGCCAACCCCAAATTTCCCGCCGGCGACTCGCGCAATCTTTTCAGGGCATCAGGAAGCTGCTTTCTGACGGACGCGGAAGCGTCTTCGTCGGTGACGATGACGACCCTGTCTTTATCAGGATTCAGTCGGCGTTTGAGATCGGCCCCCCCGTACTCACTATCGATGAAGAGCCGAACGCATTGGTCCAATGCGGACGCAAAGCGTGACCCGCTCTGCTTAGACAGCTTGAGACCCTTTTTTACCTGAATGAATAAATGTCCGTCTTCCGAAGTCCGGACGATGATGTCATCAACGGAAGTCTGAGTCTCACACCAAAGCTCGCGCAGGGCGGTATTAGCCGGCAAGTCCCAGCGCCCGGAACTCTGAGTCTCCGCCAAAATTTCCACTGCAATCGCAGCGCCAACTTGGTCCTGAACGCTGAACCCCCCGGCTGCGGCTGCTCCCCCGGCATTCATTTTTGCCATTTCGGCTAATTAAACCCACTTTCGACGCAAGGAGCCATCCCCAAAATCGGGAGCGTCACGAGCCCACATCACCGGATCGAGTCACAACGCCATGGCGAGCGGAACGAGGTCGTTACCGCACTGAGGCGCCAACGTTTTTGTTGTCCGACTTTGTCACAACACGGCTTCCACATAGGGGCGCATCACTCTTTCCACGCCGCAGACGCGAGCGAATTTCATCAGATCATCGACATTGGGTCGTTTCCGGCTTCGATAGAGTTTCAGGGTTTCGAGAACCGTATCCAGCCCAATCTCGTTCCCGCATCTTCGTGGACCTGTTGGCACCGGGACTAAGAAAGGAGCTGACGCGAATCTACGCCAATGTAGCAGCAGCGTCATCGCGCCACAGCGGGACTGGGAGTGTACTCAAAAGTCGAAAAGTCCAGATGAGCTGAAAAGTCCAGGCCCCAAGAACGAATTTTGAGACTAAACTGCTCGGCTGTGGCGGGTGTTGAGGATGATCGATCAAATGGATCAATCGCTCGTTATTTCATGGATTGACGGCTACCGCCCCCCTCGTTCACCATCGCCGCCAAAGGGCGCGCGGCTCGAGGGAGCAATCGCGATCGGCGAGATGCTGCGCCGGTTTCCGAAGCTTCGGCTCAGCGAGCCCGAGCCGAAATTGACCTACAAGGGGTCGTTCGCTCTACATTGCTCCGCAATCGTCCGTATTGGCTCGACCTTAGGCAAGATAAGATTGGAGCCTGTCCTGCCGCGGTGAAGCCGCTGAATTTCTGGCCTGGGTCGACTGACGCATCATAGCTCTGAAGGTCGAGGCGTTCGAACTCCACCGCGGCGCGTTCGCCCACGCTCGATCGAGTGAATTCTCATATGGGGTTGCTCGCCGTCAAGTTCGCTGGCATGGCGTGATCGCGGCTATGATGTGGCGCAACCACTGGCAATCGCAGCAGTGACAGAGAGACGTCATAATCACCACCAGTGCATCGCATTCGGTCCAGCGGCTGGGAACTGTGCACTTCAAGTGGGACCGGGCGGACTTGGTCTGCGGTTGTCAACACTCTGGGGCGGTGGGTTGTGGGTACAGGTTTGTTTCGAGCAACCCACCACCTTGCGGGTTTCACCTAACCGCGATAGCAGTGGCGAGAGCGCAAAGGAACCGAGGCGCGACGTCGTCGGAGGTGATGGTCTGTCAGGACTTGAGGTCGACTATAGCCGGCGCCCGACTCCGAAGTTCGGCTCGGCATTGACGTATTTGCCAAACGTCCAGCCTGCAGCGCTGCATCCGAAGTTGCCGCATCGCAAAACTGGGAGTTTCAAGATGGCGCTTCCAGAATCCGACACGATCGCGGTACTTGCCGAAAAGCCTTCAGTCGCGCGCGACATCGCGCGTGTTGTCGGCGCCGCAAAAAAAGGTGAAGGATATCTGCACGGCAACGGCTACGTGGTGACCTGGGCCCTCGGCCACCTGATTGCACTCGCACAGCCGCACGAGATGAACCCCGAATGGCGCTTTTGGCGGCGTGACATGCTGCCCATGCTGCCAAAGCAGTGGCCACTCGTTTCGTACGAAAAGACGAGAGAGCAGTTCGAAGTCGTACAGAAGATCCTGGATTCGCCGCGAATTTCGCGCCTGGTGTGCGCCACCGACGCCGGCCGAGAGGGCGAGTTGATCTTTCGTTACATCTATGAAGCCGCACGATGCCAAAAACCCGTCAGTCGGCTGTGGATCTCCTCGCTTACACCCGAGGCTATCCGCAAGGGTTTCGAGCGGCTGAGACCCGGTAGCGATTACGATTCACTGGCCGCTGCCGCACGGGGACGCAGCCGGGCCGACTGGCTAGTAGGGATGAACCTGTCGCGTGCATACTCCCTTGCCTATAGCGAGGAGCTCTCCGTGGGGCGCGTGCAGACTCCGACGCTAGCTATGCTAGTCGAACGGGAACTCGCCATCCGGAAATTCGTATCTGAGGATTATCTGGAAATTGTGGCCAGCTTTTGTCCGATCGAAAGCAGGACAGATAACAGCTATGCGGGCACTTGGTTTCGCAAGCGACAGGAAGATGGACCGGGACAGGAGTCGCTGCAACAGGCTATGCGACTGCCAAGCGATGGCGAAGAAGCAAAACGCATCGTCGAGCGTGCGCACAGCGGTAGCGCCTCAGTCGAATCGATCAAATCCGAAACGCAGCGGATGGCTCCGCTACCGTTGTACGACCTCACGGAGTTACAGCGGCATGCGAACCGCCTTTTCGGATTCAGTGCGCAACAAACACTAGATCTCGCACAGGCGCTGTATGAACGCCACAAGCTCGTCAGCTACCCGCGCACGGACAGCCGGTACCTGTCGCAAGATGTGAGTCAGACGTTACCAGGAGTTGTGAAGGCGATCGAGGCACCGTATCGAGAGCACTTGGCTCCGCGTACCGGCGAGCGCCCGCTGGGGCGACGATTCATCGATGATGCAAAGGTCACCGATCATCACGCGATCATTCCTACCGCCACCTCGCCCGACAAGGTCGCCTTATCCGCTGACGAGCGCAAAATCTACGATCTGATTTGCCGCCGCCTGCTTGGTGCGTGGCACGATGATTATATCTGGTCGGTTACAACCGTGATCACCAGCATCGCCAACAGCGATATTGTTGACCGCTATCACACCTCAGGAACCACGGTGGAACAGGCCGGATGGAAAGTGCTGGAGCGCTCGGCCGAGAAGAGCACGACAAAAGACGACGACGGGAGGGAGGATCAGCGGCGCCCGGAGACTTTACCCCCGGATCTTCAAAAGGGCCAACTTCAAACAGTGGTCGAAATTAACGCCGTGAAGAAAAGCACGCGGCCTCCCAAGCGCTTCACGGAAGCGACGCTACTCACGGCTATGGAGACCGCTGGTAAGACACTTGAAGAGAAGGAACTCTCGGAGGCCATGAAGGAGACTGGTCTCGGCACTCCGGCGACGCGTGCGGCCATCATCGAGGTGCTGCTCAAGCGCGGCTACATCGTGCGCAATGGAAAAAGCCTGGAGGCAACCGACAAGGGCATCCGGCTCATCGAAGTTGTGCATATCGAGGTCAAGAGTCCCGCCATGACTGGCCAGTGGGAAGCACACCTCAAGCGGATCCAGCGCGGGGCTGAGCCGCTGGAGCCTTTCCTTGAGGGCATCGAAAATTACGTGCGGCAGGTCGTGGGCAAAGTCGGGAAACCGGCTACGGCTGCAAAGGCTGTAGGGGCCGCCGCGGTCGGAGATCCGCAACGGCTCCAAATTCAGCCAGAACCGGCCAATACGGCAGCGCCACTCACGAGCGATTCGCTGCCGAGCCTCTTGCAGAACGCCTTCGGATTTTCCTCGTTTCGTCCAAACCAGGAAGCGGTCTGTCGGGCAGCGGTTGAGGGCAAAGATGCCTTGCTGGTTATGCCGACTGGATCCGGCAAGTCTCTGTGCTACCAGTTGCCTGGGATCGCGCGTGGAGGGACAACGCTCGTGATCAGTCCGCTCATCGCGTTGATGGAAGATCAGGTGGCCAAGCTCAAAGAGCGGGGATTCGCGGTAGACCGTATTCATTCTGGCCGCAACCGCGGAGCCTCCCGCCAGGCCTGCATGGATTACCTCAACGGCAAACTACAATTCCTGTTCATCGCGCCGGAACGACTCCGCGTGGCGGGTTTCCCTGAGATGCTCGGGAAACGCAAGCCGTCACTAATTGCTATCGATGAAGCCCACTGCATCTCGCAGTGGGGGCATGACTTTCGGCCGGATTACCGGATGCTCGGTCAATATCTGCCATCGTTGCGACCGGCGGTTGTAATTGCACTCACCGCGACAGCTACCCCGCTCGTTCAGGACGATATCTGCGCACAGTTAGGACTTGCCCAACCGGCTCGTTTCATTCACGGGTTTCGACGCGCCAATCTCGCAATTGAGGTGCTCGAGATTGCACCGTCCCGACGAGCTGAGCTCGCCTGCGAATTACTGCTCGATGCCGGCCGCAGGCCAGGCATCATCTACACGCCGACTCGAAAGCAGGCGGATACGTTGGCTGCGGAACTTGCCGGGCACTTTGCCACGGCGGCGTATCACGCTGGGCTCGAGGCCGAGTATCGCGAGCGGGTCCAGGAAGAATTCCTCGTCGGCAGAATTGAAGTCATGGTCGCGACGATTGCGTTTGGCATGGGAATCGATAAGCCGGATCTCCGCACCATTATCCATACGGCCTTGCCGGGAAGCCTGGAGGCGTACTACCAAGAGATCGGACGAGCAGGGCGCGATGGAAGACCAAGCCGTGCAATCTTAATGCACTCCTACGCCGATCGCTACACGCACGATTTCTTCTTCGAACGCGATTACCCAGATGTCGCGGTATTGGACGGGATTCTTGCCCAGCTCCGCTCTGAGCCTCAAGAGAAGACAGCCCTGCAGAAGCGACTGCGGATGAAACCTGACATCTTCGACAAAGCTCTCGAAAAACTATGGATCCACGGGGGCGCCGTGATGGACTTTGCCGAAAACGTCAGCTGCGGCCAGCCCCAGTGGCGGAAGTCGTACATCGCTCACGGGAAGCAGAAGCGGGCGCAGATCGACTTGGTGATCCGGTACGCCGAGAGCAACCAGTGCCGCATGTCCACGCTAGTGCGCCACTTTGGCGATCTTGCAGATGGACAGACGGCGTGCGGGATCTGCGATTTTTGCGCTCCTGCGCAGTGTGTCGCCCAACGGTTCCGGACCGCCACGGAGGCGGAACGCACTGCGCTGTTCCGTGTAATCGCGGCCCTCCGCGCGGGCGATACGAAATCAACGGGCAAGCTTCACGGCGAGTTGTGTCCGAACGGTGTGATGAGCCGTGACGCCTTCGAAGAAGTCCTGGGCGCAATGGCGCGGGCCGGACTGGTGCGCCTTTCGGATGCCGTGTTCGAGAAAGATGGCAAGCAGATCCCGTATCGCAAGGTGAGTCTCACACCCGCGGCTCACTCGGTCGACGAACAGACTCCCATCGGTTTCATCATAAAAGATCTGGCGCCGGCCTCGGCAACCGGCAAGAACAAGAAGAGAGCCGCCACGCCAGAGAAACGGAAGCGTTCGGAGCGATCGGAAAAGGTAGTCCGGCAAAAGCCCGTGTCATCGGCCCAACACGCTGGATCGGATTCCCGTATCGAAGCGGCCCTGCGTGAGTGGCGAATGGCCGAGGCCCGACGACGCAGAGTTCCGGCGTTTCGCATCTTCAGTGACCGGGCACTGAAAGCCATGGCCAGCAGACGCCCAGGAACAGCCCGCGAGCTACTCGGCATTTCCGGTATTGGAATGACGACCGTGGAGAGGTACGGGCAGCAGATATACCGCATCGTGAAAGATAACAGCGGTTGAGATACGTTCCGGACCGCTGTCGCCTCTCAAAACCTTGTCGGGCCGCGATTCTGACTTGGTTGTTGTTCGGACCAAGTGGGCGCTATCTGTACACTTGGCAAGAGAATAGTGAGAATCGAGGACAGGGTGGCGAAGGGGAATCGATTCGAACCGTCGGTACCGACTAATTGACGCTTTGAGGCGACCTGCTGACCCTGGCGAAGTCGCCCTACAGTTCGAATTCACCTGGCTCGCCAACGAGTCCTGCCTGTCGGAGATGTTGAGGTACCGGAAATTCCCTCCTGCAATCGGCAATGAACTCCGACGCGATGTCCATTCTCAAACTCAATCCAAACCAGTTCATTGGTGATTTCGATCTCTTGGCGATAGCCTGATTTCATGGCGACACCGCAAATCCAGCTCTAAGTCGCCGAAGCGAACCCGCCCCCCTGCGCTGCTGTTTGAATCGATCGCGCTGCTGACCCGCCAGCGAAAGTAGTACGAGCGATACGAGCGAGGAGAGAGAATTCGGCCGGGCGCAAGATCGCTAACCGTGCTAGCTCGATTTCGCGCCGAATGAAACGCTCGACGTGCCGGCCTCTCGTTCGTTTGGAACTGTCAGAGCAGAGGTCTAAGAAGGAAGATGACAAACCGATCATAAGGACCACGCCAATGCTCAAGATCGCCATCCTCGACGATTACGCGAAAATCGCTCTTCAATCGGCCGACTGGTCCGTGCTTAAGGGTAAGGCGGAAATCACCTCCTTTGATCAGCATCTGTCGGAGGACGAGGCGGCAACGTTGCTGCAGCCCTTCGACATTCTCTGCACAGTCCGCGAGCGGATGAGTTTGCCGCGCAGCCTGTTCCAGTGCTTGCCCAATCTCAAGCTCGTCACCATCATCGGGATGTCCTTGCCGAATCTGGACATGGCGGCGGCGACGGAGCACGGAGTGATCGTTGCGCATTCCAACTTCGCCAACCCCATCTACGCAGGCGTCTTCAATGCGACCCCGGAGCTGACCTGGGGACTTATGATCGCCGTGGTTCGCCATTTTAACCTCGAGAGTCGGCGGATGCGCGCTGGCGGATGGCAGAGCACAATGGGAACGATCCTGGCTGGACGCACGCTTGGGCTCTTAGGGCTAGGACGCATCGGCAAGCGGATGGCGGCATACGCCCGCGCTTTCGAAATGCCGGTGATCGCCTGGAGTCAGAACCTGACCGACCAGATTGCGACGGCGGTCGGGGCGCGGCGTGTGGAGAAGGACGACCTGTTCCGCCTCTCCGACGTTCTCTCGATCCACGTCCAACTCAGCGATCGGACTCGCGGCCTGATCACGGCGCGAGAACTCGCTCTGATGAGGCCGGAGGCCTACTTGATCAATACTTCGCGCGGACCGATCGTCGTGGAGGCTGATCTGATCGCGGCTCTTCGATCCGGGCGCATCGCCGGCGCCGGGATCGACGTCTTCGATGTCGAGCCGCCTCCCGCCGATCATCCCTTCCGCACCATGGATAACGTCACCATCACCCCGCACCTTGGCTATGTCACTTACGAAACGCTGAGGGCCTTCTATACCGATACGCTGGAGGCAATAGTCGCTTTCGCTGATGGTGCACCTATCCGGGTAGCGAATCTCGAGGCCTTGGCCCACGCCAAGCAGCGCAAATGACAACGACCTTAGTCTGCTGGCTCCTCGGTTACTTCTGGAGTCTGTCGCGTTTTCCTCCGTAAGGATGTCGACCATTTGTCCATCCTTGTTTATTGGAGCTATTTGGCGCCTTTCGGACGGCCTACTGACAGATTTGTGGAGTCCACTGATAGTTCGATCCCAATTCGTTCCGCCAACGAGCCTCAGATGTGAGGTATCATCCGGCAATCGTCGCATAAAGCGCGTGTATCGCTCGCGTGCTGCCGGCGCACGATAAGGTCTCACGTACAAACTATATGGGGACTACCTATACCAAGACCTTCGGAAGCGTTTACGAGGGAATAATGAAGGACGTCGAGAAGGCAAAACGACATCTTTGGGATCAGCGGTTGAGCCACACTTCCGCGTCTGGTCGAGCAGCTCTTCGCAGAAAGAACAGTACCTGTTCCATGTCCTCGCAGTAAGCCTGGATCATTGTTGGTAGACGTCCTGAGTCAAAAGCTAAACCCTAGCATATTGGTGATGGAGCGCCTCCGCGACATCGTCGAGATGATGCACTCGGGAAGTGGATTCTGGTCGGAAGCGCTCGGTATGGCGCGTCGCGTGATCGGCGCCATTTGAAGCATTCATCATAGATGGCGCAAATGTATTCTGCGTAAGGCGTCTATCACCGACCTCTGCCTCTCCGTCGGGCGAATTGCCGAGCAATAGGAAGTACTCCGAGAGCTAGCAGAGCGAATCAGAGCTTAGTGAAGCCGTCGGCGCTCCACTCCTCAGACCCTACTCCATTGTGAACGATGAACAGTCCTGAAGGATCGTATTTCTTCTTGATCTCGAGGAGGTGCGGATAGTTGCTGCCCCAGTATGCTTGCTGGAAGTTCTTCTCGAAGTAATTGCTCTCGCTCACGTAGGCTCCGCCGTTAGGCGCGACCGCGCGAAGCTCACTCATGCACTGATCGATGCGCGCGGCGGCTTTGCGCCCAGCCTCGACCGATGGCTCATGGCCAGCGATGCCGGGATACGACGGCCCTTGCCCATCGGCAACGATCGCCAGCGCAAATGCTGACAGCACCGATGGATTCGTGGCGGTGTCCTTCGCGGCCGCGATCGCATCGGGAGGTGCTCCGGCAAGACCCTTGTTGAAGTGGAGTTCGATTCCCGCATAGCGGGACGCTGCGAATAGCGCATCGGCTAGGCGCTGCTGCGAGCTAGTCTCGAGTAGCGATTCGGGCAGCCATAGCGACTGATATGCCCACCAGAAGATCGATGCCTCGCCGGTGTTTCCGACCCACCACGCGTTGTTGGGACTCGCACCGGGCCGCGGGTCGAATGTGAAAACAGGCTGATGCATCACATGCAGCAGGACGTCGTCGATGATCGCGTGCATCGCGCCGTCGCGTGGAAACGCGATCTCCGGCCAGTGCTCCTTCCACCACTGCGGGTCCCACCAGTGCCGCGCCGGTATGCTCCCGATGGACGTGATGCCTTTGATCGAGCATTGTGACGAATGCTTCACCGAATCCAGAAACGGCTGCCAGACTTGCCTTGCTTGCTCGGTACTCAAGCCCGCCGAATCCATTTTGACCTCGAGCGTGTTGTCGGGCCTCACATGGACTTGCTCACCCCAATGCTCGTTGAAGAGATGATCGCGATAGAAGGCGACGATGTCGCGGATGAGGCCGCGGTACGCATCATCGGAGGACGCTTTGATCGTGATGTTTGCCGCGCCGAAAAACTCGGGCAGCTCGTGCGCGCGCACCGTCATCCTGCTCACGACACCGAAGGTGCCACCTCCGCCGCCTTTCAAAGCCCAGAACAGATCGGGATTGGTGCACGCATTCGCGATTCGAATTTGGCCGTCGGCGGTGACGACTTCGGCTTCGAGCAAGCTGCCCGCGGCGGTGCCATAGCGCTTGGAGTAGCTTCCAAAGCCGCCGCCCTGGATCAGACCCGCGAGGCCGACGGTCAGGCATCCGCCGCCCTGGATGTATTTTCCCGCTTTGGTTGTAACCGCGTCGTAAGCCTGCATTCCAATGATGCCGGTGCCGAACGTAACCACCGGCTGCGGCTGCATCGTGTGCTCGCATCCGCTCGGAACGAACGCGTCATGCATCGCGATATCGTTCATGTGGCGCGTCCAGATGAGAAGCGAATCGGGCGCATTGGAGGTGCCCTGATAGCTATGACCGCCGCCCTTGACCACCAGGCGCAAGTCATTGTCGCGCGCAAAGTTAACTGCCGCCGCGATGTCATTGGCATTGCGCGCCGCGACCGCATAGACGCTCGGCTTGCTCGCCCACGCATCGAGCCATCCGGAACTTTGCGTGAGCCCGGGCTGCTCGCCGATGTAGTAGGGATTTTTCAAATTCGCCGCGAGCTCTTTCGCTGCGGCGCCATCGGGATCGGTGCTGAGGACGGAGATGGGAGAGTCGACGCGAATCAAATTTCCGCCGACCGCATCGTTCAGGCGCTTCCAGTCGGCCTGCGATGGCCACGCGGCATCGGACGGGCGGCGACGACGGAATCCGCTAGCGGCCGGAGCGGCATCAGCGAGGAGGCGGCGCGGCAACATCGGCAGCAGCGCCGCCGATCCGATTGCTTTCAGGAATGCTCTTCTGTTCATTGGATCCGCGTTTTTAGAATTCTTCACGCGACTGCGGACATCACAATGCGCGTGCGGACCCGCTCTCTCACGCGTATCTTCGATCATCTCTCGACGAATTGCAAAGGAATTGCAAAGGGAGAAGACTCGATGGCGGAGAGGAAGTGAATTCGAACTGACGGTACCGGTTTCTAAACTCGCGTTGCCAGCCGAACGTGCCGCTACCCCCCTCGTTTTCCTCGGCCGCATTATCGCAGTCTGGCTCCTAGCCGCCAAGCGTGACTTGGAGCAGCCGCTCGATCAACGCTGTAGCGAGGTGAGCGCGTAAAGCAACTCCGTCCCGCGCATTGAACGTGCTGTCGTTGCGGCCGACTGCGTGTCGACGACAGTCTCGAATTTGTCCGCCCGGCGCGATCCGGTTTGTACATAGGCGCCCCAGTTCATGATATTAAGAGCCGTAAGGAGATGGCGATGGGCGAAGCATGGATTATCGACGCGGTGCGTACGTCCCGCGGACGCGGCAAGAAAGACGGCGCGCTCGCTGGATTGCATCCGCAGGAGCTGATGGCGCAAACGCTGAACGCGATCAAGGAGCGCAACCACATCGACACGCGCGAAGTCGATGACGTCGTCGTGGGCTGCGTCACCGCTTACGGCGACCAAGCGATGTGTATCGCGCGAATGTCGGTGCTGGCCGCCGAATGGCCCAACGATTCGACCGGAGTCACCATCAATCGCTTCTGCGGCTCAGGCCAGCAGGCAGTGAATTTTGCCGCGATGGGCGTAAAGGCGGGCGAGCAGAATCTGGTAGTTGCCGGCGGCGTCGAATCAATGTCGCGGGTGCCGATGGACGCCGATCGCGGCGGTATCGACGGCCACAATCCCCATCTGCGCCAACTCCATCCTCTAGTCCCGCAGGGCATCTCGGCCGATCTGATCGCGGCGATCGAAGGCTTCTCGCGCGAGGATTGCGACCGCTTCGCGTTGGAAAGCCAGCGCCGCTATGCTCGCGCCCATGCCGAAGGTCGGCTCAAGAAGAGCCTGATTCCCGTGCGCGACGCGGCCAACCGCGTCCTCCTCGATCATGACGAGCATCCGCGCACAACCACGCTCGAAGGGCTCGGCAAGCTGTCACCCTCGTTCGAGCAAATCGGCAAGTACGTGCAGAGAGGCGACACCCTGAGTTTCGACCAGAAGGCGATGTCGCGCTACACCAATGTCAAGTCGATTCCGCACGTGCATCACGCCGGCAATTCGTCGGGCATCGTCGATGGTGCGAGCGCGTTGCTGCTCGCCTCGCCCGATTACGCCAAGGCGCACGGACTCAAGCCGCGCGCCCGCGTCGTCGCGACGGCGACCGCCGGCGACGAACCAATCATCATGCTCACTGCACCGGTGCCCGCGACCCGCCGCGTGCTCAAAAAGGCCGGCATGACAATCAAGGATATCGACCTCGTCGAAATCAACGAGGCGTTCGCCGCCGTGCCGCTCAAGGTGATGCGCGACTGCGAGATGGATCCTGAGACGGTCAACGTTAACGGCGGCGCGATCGCCCTCGGTCATCCGCTGGGCGCAACCGGCGGAATGCTGATCGGCACGGTGCTCGACGAACTCGAACGCCAGAACAAATCCGCCGCGCTGATCACGATGTGTATCGGCGGTGGGATGGGAGTCGCGACGATTATCGAGCGCGTCTGACGTCAGTTCGCGCGCCCTTTGTCAGACGTGGACAACCCGCGCAACAGAGAGAAGGTCGACCCGACTAGATGTAAACGCGACCTGGAGGCCTTCTCCGGTTCGATGAAATGGTCACTTCGCCGCCACATTGGCGCTTTCTGGCGGGTTTCCCGGAGAACGGCTACAACCTGAGACTCGTTGGCTGAGCGAGGTGAATTCGAACTGCCAGGAGACTTTGTAAACCGTCAGTAAGCCATCCGAAAGCGTCAAGTAGTCGCAAGAAGTGGAAGAGTGTGGGGCGAGAGGGTGGATTCTTGCAGCTTTTTATCGCCTCCGGCTGAAAGAGGGATGATGTCGCCGGGATCTCACGAGCACCAGCTCTGGGTCTCGCTGTACAGCTACGTTCGCGGCATTGCACGGGTATTGTCGCCAAGCGATCACAACGGTTCGCGTAGCTCTCGAACACAATTCTCAGCCGATGGCCCGCGACAGGGCACATACAATTTGCGCTCGCCGGCGCACTTTTCGCCTTGGGCTCGGCGCCGACAGCACGACCACCCTGAGCGTCGCAACGGGCCTTATAGCGGGGTTCGTCTTCTCATTTGCATCTTGCTAGTGAAGGTGCAAAGTGCGCGAAGCAATGCTGAAGAAAAGCCTTATGAAAACTGCATAGTCGCCTGCGGCATCCTCCTTGCTCGTATAGATTCCCGGTAAAAGGAGAAACATGATTATTCCCTCGTTACCTGGGTCATCGGAACCGCGGTGTTGGTCGTCCTTTCGGTTATGCTTCGGTACGTGGCAAACGAGGCTGACGAAGTGGCTCGGTCGCAGGGACGCGCGTCAGTCGCCGCGGAGCCTAAAGGCGCAGGCACGTTCAAGAAGGCAGCTTAGCAGGGAGATCTCTCCCCGGCGGACTTCGAAGAGTTTCCCCACTCGCCCGGCCCGCTGCTGTCTTGCGGCGGGCGCGGCGGCTGAGTAGAACGTGAAGTGATAGAGATAAACGCTAAAAAAGTACCAGCCCTGTCTGCCACGATTGGGTATTCTTAACTAGGGAGCATGCTGTGGACCGGCTCAATTCCATCGAGAATCACGTTGCGGGGGTTACGGAGAGTGTTTCGTCAGTCTATGTGCCTCCCCTCCAACTCACGGAAGGGCAGCCGCCACCCATCGCTGCGAACGGCGGTTTATCCTACATGTCGTTCGATCGAGACGGGGATGCGGGAACTGCTGCAGCGACGGAGGCGGCGCTCCACCAGCTTGCCGAGGGGCAAGGACAGGCGGTTAGCGACCTGCTCGACAACGCTCCCCCCGGCCCGATCCGAGACCAAGTGGGGCGTCGGGTTTCGTAGCTACTCAGAGTGCCTGGAATATATTCGGGCCAACAACATCGAAGCCCCTGAAGGCGGCGTAGCGGTTCCGCTGCGCTACACCGTGTACGAGCAACCGTCCTACTCCATCGTCTCGTCCAACGCGCTCTGGCGGGACCCTGCGCGCGAGGCCGAGGCAAAGGCGTTGCGCAAGGAAGAGCAGGACATCGGGCGCCGATGCCTCTATTTTCCGCAGCTGTTGCGCGACGCGCGACGAATGGAGGAGTACTACCCAGGTCTCTCGCCCAGCAGCCCCGAGTGCATGGACAAGCTTGGCGTTGCGCTGGCGCACTGCGAGTCCAAGTGCGGGAACTTTTACGACGCGGCGGAGGTGGAGCGCGTGTTCTACCCGGAGATGGAGAAGCTCCTCTTGGAGTTTTTCCCGGACGCGACGGATGCGCTCGTGTACAACCACGACGTGTTTGACAAGGACTACAAGGGCGACCGCACAGAGGATCAGGACAACAAGAATCCGGGCGTGAACGCCAACTACGCCTACATCGTGCACAACGACCTGAACGACAACAGCGGCCGCGTGCGCTGCCGCGAGCTGCTCACCAAGAACCTGCGGAACTTCGGGCGCGAGCAGCACTATACGGAGGAGCAGGCCGACGCGAAGATGTCGCGGCGGTTCGTGTCGATCAACCTCGCCAAGCCGATGGAGACGGTGCGCCAGAACCCCTTCGTGCTCTGCGCCTGGCCCTCTTTCGCCGACCAGCCGTACATCACCAACTACCGCGTCTACGACGACCGCGTCGGCGAGACCACCCGCTTCACCTACCGCCCCGACCACGAGTGGTACTGGTTTCCCCAGCAGAAGCCGACCGAGGTCTCGATGCTCAAGTGCTACGACTCTGTCACCGACGGTTCCGTCTCGCGCTGGTCTTTCCACACTGCCTGCATCGACCCAACCGCGCCCGACGACGCTCCCTGCCGCAAGAACGTCGTGGTCCGAGCCTTTGTCTTCTTCTAAGAAGACAAGAAGACGATTTTACCATTCCATAGGGAACCCTAAGGCGCGCTGATGTCTAGCGTTCGAGAATATCCAGGAGACGGCTTTTCAACGCCACCTCGGCGGGACTCTTCCCTGCCGAGTCGAGCCAGTTTTCAAAGTCTTTGATTCGGACCCTATGCTCGACCTGCGGCTGGTCGATGGTCACCACGACGCTCGCGGGGCCGCGATTGGGGACGGCTGGGAAAGTCAACGTTTTCGGACCGCAGACCGCCTGTCGATGCGGCTGCGTGGCGGATGGCTAGGGCCAATTGCCGAACTCACACCTGCGCCTCGACCTCTACTCCTGCCTCAATCTGCTGCAACTCGATAACTGCGGTGCGGAGCGATTCGTAAATCGGTATCTCCTGCCCGAGAATTTCAAATGTCGCAACGAGGGCGTATTTGGCTGTTGAATCCGGGTCGCGACTCCATCCTTGGTGTTGGACAACCGTGACAGATTCGACGAACAACCTGATCTTTGAAAAGAAGGTTTACCAAGTTGATTGTGATCGGGCGCGCCGGTCTCGCTTACCCGATTGCTCACTCGGAGCGCGGTGTACGTTTTCAGTAATGTACCGAATCGATTGCCTCAGGGTGCAGCTTTGTGGGCCGGAGGGTAAGGTAGCATGTCTGCTAGTCGTCTTGCTTAAACCCAAGTTCTCGCAAGAGGCTAGCGGGTCTGACTCCCGTACTCTCCGCTAGCGGAAGGTACCGCTGAATGGCTGGTTAGGACGGCCCGCTCTCGTGGCCAGAGTTGCCGGAAAAAAGCGCCAAAAGGCTGCCCAACAGATCCTGCCCACCCGTTCTCACGGCAAAACGAGATGAGTAATTGAATATGCGTTTTCTAAATTGCTCCAGCCGCTCCGAGCGAAGAACTTCGCCCAGGTTGCTGGCAGTAACTGTGCCAACCGTAACCTCCCTTGAGAAAACGCATGGATAACAAGTACCATCCCAGGAGACCGCCAATTTTCCCTCCCAACAGTGACCACATAACGTTTCTTCCAGGCTCTGGAGCTTTACGAGATTTTCACCTCTGCCCACCGGCCTTGTATGGTCGATTCTGATGTTATTTCTGTCAACGCCTATTCGAACGAGGAACTCGATGCAGTCTCTGGCTTCATTCTTATTCGTTTCCAGGGAAATGACGCCAACCCGCAAAGGAATCTTCTTTCGCAGCACGCACCGGATTCCGCTCACCGTCTTGTCGAAGCTTCCCCTGACTCCTGTCACCGCTTCATGGGCTTCCCTGCGGGGGCTATAGAATGAAGTGGCAAGCTGCACCCTATACTTACGCAACTGATCAGCTAGGGTCTCCGAGATAAGAGTGAGGTTTGTGTATACTTCTACGAACGTATAGCCAAGTTTCCGGGCCGTCGATATGTACTGAAGGAGTGGAGTGTTGTACGTCGGCTCTCCTCCGATGAATTGCACCTGTCTGCAACCAGCGCGGTATGCGTCCGTCAGTACCTTCTCCCAATCGACAATCCTCGGATTCCTAAGAGCAGGCGATGACTCAGTATAGCAATGCCGGCAATGCAGGTTGCATCCAGGGGTGATTTCCAGCCAAAGGAAACTAAGGCCCTTGAACGATGGATCGCTCTGGACAGCGTTAGAACGACAGCGTGTTCCTGCTACTACCTTTGACTTACTCAAATCGACACCTCCGCCGAGCCAAATTAGAGGGTCCTCGGGGCGCACGGATTGGGAAGACAAGCCGGTAAGCATGTGGGGTTGCAAGTCGTCGACGGGCCACACGGTGGGGCTTGCGATGGGTTGCAACCGCCCCATCCTGCGACAGGCAACCGAATGATCGCTTCCAGCTGCTTAACCTGATTGCGATCCAGGCTGGATAGAAGGGATCGCTTAAGGACCTCCATTGCTTTCCCTTCCGCACTCGTCAAGCCGTACTGTTTCGCAACGACTCGCGGATTTTTATAGAGCGCCGATCGGATATCTGGATCCCTTATAGCGTCATTTACCAGATTCCCGACGGTCGCCACAGGCTTCTTCTTGCCTGCCTTTTTCTTCCGCGCCTGGGAAGATTTCTTCGTAGCCATAATAATCCTCCTCTCGCCTTTCCTCAGTGCCCGAACAAGATTCTTACTTTGAGAGTCACCAAGTCCTGAACCGCAGCGGTTGTTATCGAGGCGAAATCTCGCAAGAACCTGATCCAGTCATCGCATCGGTTTCCCTCGGCCGATTTCTCAGCCCGCATAAACCACCGTGTGCTTTCCTCCAACGCCGACTCGATTACATCCGAAGAATGGACGATCTTTGTAAGTTCCGGTAATCGATATCGCTTGTTGTTCCCGCGAACCAACTGCCTGATCCTCGCCCCGATCAGCGAGTGCCTGCGAGCGAAATAATCCTCCTGCCAATCAACAACGTCATCATAGAGCTGGTATCCGATGATCCAGGCATCGAAACTTTTTAATAGGGGAGCAAGCCGCTCCCGGCGGCTGGCAAGGATCGCCATGCCGCAGACAGCCAGTTTAATGGGGGCCGATTTGGCTTTGATGATGCTGTAGTATTTGCGCGGTTGGATCGGTCGGCGGCCGACTCCCTTTCGATGCGTAAGTTCCGCCATTTGGTACTCGCGGAAGAACCTGTCGTGGTACGGCCAGAAATCGGAAGTCGGCGGAAAAATCTGATGAAGCGTTCTTACAAATTCGCAATGCAAAGTCGGCACGAGAAGGGCCAGGCCCAGCTCCGGATCCACTTGCGAATCGATTAATTTGTCCTCCGCCATTGCGTACAGGCCCCCAAGCGTCAGAGCATAGGCCAGCGTCCGAATGCGATCCAATTCCACCGGAAAGTGGCTGCGCAGCACATACGGAAGCACTGTGATTGCGCGTATACAGTCCGGTATGGGTTTCACGCGCCTTGGTCGTGCACTCTTCCCAAGGTATGTCCGCATGTCCAGGGCCCGAATCGCTAGCAGTGGAGGAAGCCGCCCCGTGAAGGTAACAAATCTCGAGTGGATGAGACTGCATTCTAAATCGAATGCTGGACCCAACGGATCAACATAGCTGGGTCTAGTGAATCTGGTGTGGCGTTTCCTCATCATCTCTTCGTCGCTACTTATAGCGACCGGCAGATCTAGGCACATATGGGAATCTCGTTCTCCCGTTATGAATAACCCGCATCGCACACTTATCAGCTTTCAGCGGTTTTTCAAGGCCACGATAATGCATCGCTTTCGTCATAAGTTCTTCCGTCAACACGAGCAGTACCACCAGTCATCCCTACGACCAGTACTTTCATGTTGGCGAATTTTGGGCGGTGCGCTCAAGGCGACAGTACCAGATTGCCCGAATTGCGCGGTGACTTTGGTTTACGAAAAGTCAGACGATTGGCTAGCACTTGAGGGGGTTGGGAACTAGCCTGGAATTTCCGTATATGGACCCAGCCCCTATGCAAAGGGATGTTGAGCGTGATGACGTGATTCCGGTTGCATCCGTATATCCGGCCTCTGTAAATGGGGCATTGTGCTTGCCCCGGGCCCTGATGGATTTCCGCGCGTCTTCATGGCCTTACCGTTTTGCCGGCCTCAAAGGGCCTTGGAAATTCACAGGTTCGGAAGACTTCGGTCCTGACCGGTTCGCCATCAACATTGCAAGACCACCTTCGCAACCTTTGGCAAGTACTCCAGTTTTTGATTTTCTCCCGTCAGGCCGCGGCCGCTGTGTCTGTTCGCACACGATAGGAGTCGCCGCGCGCCAGCAGTGCCCACATCACTCGTGCGTTCTTGTTGGCGAGGGCACCGTCGCCAGGTTGGTTCCGCCTCTCAGCTTAAGCCGACTCAGCCAGATGCTACGCGCGTCGCGTTTGCGCTCGACCACGCGAGTGGCAGCGCGTGCGCCGTGGATGAGCAGCGTGCGCAGGTAACGATTGCCGCGCTTGCTGATGCCGAGTAACACCGTGCGCTTGCCGCTGGAGTGCTCGCGCGGCACCAGCCCCAGCCAGGCGCTGAGCTCGCGGCCGTTGGTGAATTGCCGCGCATTACCGATCGCCGCGACCACAGCCGTCGCCACCAGTGGACCGACTGTCCTCCGCAAAAATTACCGGCTTGGCTGGGAGTGCGCTAAATTGCCACCCATTTGAAGGGAGGAGATCGAAAACAAAGACATCCGTCCATGATGAGATCCTGCCTGCTTTGGCTGAACCTCTTTGCCGATTTGCTCCGCTTTTTGATTCTCACTTTACGATCCAAAAGCTCGCTCGCGGCCGAGAATCTCTTCCTACGCAAACAGCTCGCGTTCTACCAGGAACGCAGAGTCAAGCCCCGACGAACTTCCCATCCAACCCGCTTGACCCTCGTATGGCTCAGCCGTTGGTTCAATTGGCGAAGCGCATTGACGGTCGTGACGCCCAAGACCTTCATCGGTTGGCACCGCAAAGGCTTCCAGCTTTTCTGGCGTCGGAAATGCCAATCTGGCCGGCCGCGGATTCCGCCGGAGCTCCAACATCTGATCCGCAGGATGGCTCGTGAGAACCCCTCGTGGGGCGAGGAGCGAATTGCAAACGAGTTGTTGCTGAAACTCGGCCTGCGCGTGTCGCCGCGCACGATCCGGAAGTATCTGCCAAAGTTGCCGGCCGCACCAGCCGGCAACCCTCGCCGCGATCAGCGTTGGTCAACCTTTCTCAAGAATCACGCCGACGCCATCATCGCCTGTGACTTCTGCGTCGTAGCGACCGCCACTTTTCGGATTCTTTACGTGCTCGTGGTGATGGAACATGCTTCACGCCGAATTGTTCACATCAACGTGACTGCCCATCCGACCGCGGCCTGGACCCTCCAACAGCTCCGTGAAGCCATCCCTTCAGACCACACGTACCGTTTTATCGTCCACGACCGCGATGCGATCTTCTCCACCGGACTCGATGCTTCGCTAGCGCACCTGGGCCTCGAAGTCATCGAAACACCCGTGCGCACCCCCAAGGCGAATTCGCTCTGCGAAAGGCTAATCGGGACGCTCCGGCGTGAGTGTCTGGATTGGATGATCCCCTTGACCGAGGAGCATCTGCGAAAAACCCTGCGCTCTTGGCTCCGGCATTACAATCGCGGCCGACCACACTCTTCTTTGGGGCCGGGCCTGCCCGATCCGCCGCTAAATTTCCGCGTGCATTTTGCAACGCCGGAGACATCGTTTCGACCGATCAAGCCGAGTTGTGGCGCACCCGGTCCTGAATGGACTTCACCACGAGTACAGCCTCCTGGCTCGCGCTGCATGAGGGTCGTTGAGTTTTTGCGGACGACAGATGCCCTTACTAGACCTTTCAGCAACCTCAATTGACAGTATAGCCGCGTCCCTGCAGACACGCCGACATCGCGCGCATGTATGCCGGTCTTCCGGGATTAGACGCCGACTCCGCATCAGCTCTAACGTCTGCTTGCCGGATTCTCTCGTCGCGACGGCGAAAACCGCCTACCATGCCTCCCATTGCTGCTCCGGCAGCAGCGCCCTTGCCGGCGTTACCCGTAATCGCTCCGCCAACTGCTCCGAGTGCGGCTCCTCGACCTGCTCCTTGTAGGATTGGAGCGGAAGAAGTCTGACGTTGCTGAGAGGGTTGGGGGTTTGCGCTCTGCGGCTTACTCGGGTCGAATCCCGTTTGTTGGACCGCCCAGGAATGGCATTCATAGCGATCTTTATCCTGTTGTGCTTGGTCCTGTCCCTTCCCCGGGTAGATAAACATGTCAGTTTGCGCGTTTGCTATTGGAGCGCAGAAGACTAGGAAAACTGAGAGGCTGAAGGATAAACGCACGGGAAAACTGAGCTTCGGCGAGATTTTCATTTCTTTTTTCTCCAAGCGTGACGAAAAGCGCTTATGCGGACCATCAGAAGATTGTTCGATCGCCCGTTCAGCCCGCTGAGTCAATATATTGTAGCGACGATAGCAACCGAACGCGCCACCAGCTGCTCAGTCATTATCACGACGGCGATATGGCTTCCACCTTCCCACCAAGACCGAAAACCCGAATGTTCGATCCGGCGGCGCGCCTCACTGCGAGTCCACCTCCAACAGGCGAAGCGCCAAAAGGCGGGTTGCTGCGCGGCGGTGCAGGTGGTGCCGCGATCGGTGCAATTGGCGGCGCGATAGCTGCAAGAGCCCGTCAGCACGCTGACGAAGTGAAGTAGTCTCCTGTGGCAGACGAAACCCGGGAATCTGCGGCTGACCCCGGTTGCGGTTGATCACCCGCAATCGCAAGCCTTGCATAGGTGAGCTTAGTGCCATGCATACGGCGATCGCCACTAGGATTCTCATCGGTGACCTGCTTGTGCCTTTCGACGGTTCAACGTCGACGCAATTCATTCCTCGCGCCAAACGCTAACATCCAGATGCGTGGCCGGATAATGGTTTCCAATCCCGAGCACCTCAGTAATGTCAAAGTCTGCGATCGGGTCGTGATTACGCGTCCTGAGGCTTTGGCTCTGTTGGTGGAGAGCGAAGGTTGATCAGGGTGAGTACGCGATCTCTTGTGCTGACTCTTGCTCTGCTGGTTTGGAGCTTTGGTGCTGAGTGCTTGGCGCAGCAGACTACAACACCGAGCACGACCTTGGCTGAGAGCCTAAGCGAGGAGGTTAACGACCCCACTGCCACTCTGACTCAGGCGCAGATTCAGGAGTTTTTTACTCCATCTCAGTACGGCACGAACGCTCAGCCCAACACGCTGCAGGGCAGGTTCATCCTAGCGATTCTCCCACACGGACTTCTGCCTCTTGCGCAGATCGCGAGACCCACGTTTTCTCTGGTGACAATAGCTCGAAACAAGGGCGCTTCAACTCGCACCGAATTCGGCGACTTGCAACTCGTAGATCTATTTGTGATGCCGCGATCGATGACGGAAGGGATCGATTTCAGATGGGCGATGGGACCATATTTTGTTTTTCCCACAGCAACTTCAGAATCGGCGGGACGAGGCGCATGGCAGGCCGGTCCGGCCGCGGCATTCAGGTACCGTCCGTTTTCTGGGTTGCAGATTTCAGGACTGATGCAGCAAGCTACTTCGTTCGCTTATACGTCCTCTGAGCGAACTCCAATCTCCAGGTTAACCTTTCAGCCAATGATCAGTTACCAGCTGGGAGGTGGCTGGTATGTGAGATCCAGCGACGCGACCTGGACTTTCAACCTCCGTCATGGCAGCTCGACCACCATGCCGCTAAGCGCTGGACTATTGACTCTTGCATAATATAGATACATATGATAGCTTGCTGCTATGGGAAATGCAGCAGGTGTGCGGCGGAACTTTGAGGGACTGGAACGGCGGCGGATGGAAGCCGCGCAGTTGCTCAAGCAGGGCGTGAGCCAGAGTGAGGTAGCGCGGCGCTTGGGCGTCCATCGGCAATCGGTGATTCGCTGGGCGCGGCAGCTTGCGCAGTCCGGTCGGGCGGGGTTGAAGCAGGCTGGACGGGCCGGGCGTAAGCCCAAACTGAGCGCGCGCCAACTGCGGCAGATTGAGCAGGCGCTCAGACGCGGTCCCGAGGCGCTCGGCTACGCCAGCGGGCTGTGGACCGCGGGCCGGGTGCGTGCACTGATCGAGGACCAGTGCGGGGTGCGCTATCACGAAGCCCACGTTTGGCGCATCTTGCGCCAGCTCGGGTGGAGCTGCCAGCGGCCCACCGGACGGGCGCTGGAGCGCGACGAGGAGGCGATTCGGTACTGGAAGCGAGTGCGCTGGCCACGGTGTCAACGCCGGAGCAAAAGTACACCAACAGGCCGGAGTAAAAATGCATCAGTCTGGCCGGCGTTGGTTTGAGTTCCGGGCAGGGGGAGCGCGAGGGGGATTTCTCCCCCTCGCCAGCTCTAGGAACTGCCGGTGATCGAGCAACTATCTAGGCAGGTCTTATCCGGTTTCGGTCAGTTGAGGATCGTCTGCGATCTGACGCTTGCTGTGTTTGAGCCTGAAGCTGTCGCCGTTCATCTCGAGGATGTGGACGTGGTGGGTGAGGCGATCGAGCAGCGCGCCGGTCAGGCGCTCGGAGCCGAACACCCCGGTCCACTCGTCGAAGGGCAGGTTGCTGGTAACGATGATCGAGCCGCGCTCGTAGCGCTGGCTGAAGACCTCGAACAGCAGCTCGGCCCCGGTCGGCGAGAGCGGCACGTAGCCCAGCTCGTCGACGATCAACAGCTTTAGGCCGGCGAGCTGGCGTTGCAGGCGCAGCAGACGCTTTTCGTCGCGTGCTTCGTGCAGGTCGTTGACCAGGGCCGCGGCGGTGGTGAAGCCGACCGCGAGACCCTTCTGGCATGCAGCCAGCCCAAGTCCCAGCGCAATGTGAGTTTTGCCGGTGCCGCTGTTGCCCAGCGCAATTACGTTCTCGCGGCGAGCAATGTACTCCGAGCGTGCCAGCTCCAGCACCAGGGTCTTGTTGAGCGAAGGGATGGCGGTGAAGTCGAAGCTGTCGAGGCTCTTGACCGCCGGGAAGCTGGCCTCCTTGATCCGGCGTTCGACGGTCCGCCGTTCCCGTTCGATCATCTCAAGCTCGGCCAGGCGCAGCAGGTAACGGGAGTGATCGACGCCTTCGGCGGCGCACTGGCGCGCCAGCTTGTCGTACTCGCGCAGGAAGGTCGGCAGCCTCAGCGCCTTGAGGTGGTGGGCGAGCAGAACCTGTGGTGTATCACTCATGACGCTGCTCCGGCCAACAGGCTCAGATAGGCCTTGGCCGAGGTGGTCGTCACCGTGGCCTGCGGCAGATAGGGATAGATCTTCAGGTCCAGCCGCGGCGGTCGCCGTTCGATGCGACACAAGACCAGATGCTTGACCGCATCGAAGCTGATCACCCCGCGCGCGATCGCTTCTCTCACCGCGGCCGATACATCGTTGGCGCGGAACACTTCCAACAGGCGCAGGACCTGGACGAACTCGCGCTTGCCCGGCTTGCCAAGGCGGGCCTCGAGCAGACGGCGCAGGGTGGCGAACTCTTCGGGCAAGGTCCAGCCAACGAGCGGCGCAGCCTGGTCCAGCGCGCCGATCTTCCGTTCCAGTAGCGCCAGGTAGTGCAGCGGATCGAAGATGAAGTCCTCGCGCTCGTAGGAGCGCGGATGACGGGCGATCTCTTCAGCGCCGCAGGCGATCACCACCTCATGGACGTAGCCGCGGACCAGCACTTCGCGGTGGCCGTAGGCAGTTGGCACCGAGTAGTCGTTGCTCCGATAGCGCACCAGGGAGAGCGAGCTGACGCGCGCGGTCCTCTTCTCACAAGCTTCATAAGGAGTCGCCGGCAGCGGCAAGAAGGCGGCACGGTCTCGCCCCAGTCGCTCGCCGATAGTCTCATCATGGCCACGCAATCGGTCGTTCAACCGCCGGCGGCAGCACTCCAGCAACCGCGCGTTGAGCTCGGCGCAGCTGGTTGCGTGTGGAACAGGCACCATGAAGTTGCGCCGCGCATAGCCCACCAACCCTTCGACCTTGCCCTTGTCGTTGCCCTTGCCGGGTCGTCCGAAGCGGTCGGCGAACAGATAGTGCGACTGCAGCTCGCTGAAAACCCGGGTCCTTAATCGCCGGCCATCGCCCAGGATGCGCGCCACCGCCAGCTTGAGGTTGTCGTACAGGATCGAGCGCGGCACGCCGCCGAAGAACTCGAAGCCGATGCGATGACCCTCGCAGAAGGCCTCGCTGCTCTCCGCCGGATAGGCCTGCACCAGGCAGCCGTCACTGTGCGGCAGGTCCATCGCGAAGAAGTGGATCTTCCGCTCCGCGCCGCCGATCACCGCCAGCGCTTCGCCGAAGTCGACCTGCGCATGTCCCGGTTCGTGCCGCAACGGCACGAACATCTCGCGCGACCGCTGGCGCCGCTCGTGCACGTAGTCCTTTACAACTGTGATCCCGCCGGTATAGCCGTGCTCGTCCCGCAGCCGCTCGAAGATCCGCTTCGAGGTATGCTGCTGCTTGGCCGGCTGTTCCTTATCTTCGGCCAGGATCCGATCGATGATCCCGACGAACGGATCCAGCTTCGGCCGCGCCGGCGGCCGGCCCCGCCGGTATCCCGGCGGCACCGAGAACGCCAGCATCTTCGCCACCGTCCGCGGATCGATCCCGAATCGCCGCGCTGCTTCGCGCCGGCTCAGTCCCTCAACGTAAACCGCTCGCCGCACCTGCCCATACAGTTCCACGCCTTTCATCCCTCCGCCTTCAACCCTCCTCGGCTGAAGGCTATCTCGTGCCGGACTTTTACTCCGGCCGGCCGGACTACCCGGCCGCTTCACTGAGGGATTTTCTCTC
>CAVZDJ010000035.1:0-7103 GCA_963773975.1 uncultured delta proteobacterium | reverse complement strand
CAGGAATGCGCGCCGATCAAGCGTAACGCGCGCCAGGCCCGTCACGCCGCTCCCAAACTGCGCGCCCTTGTCACCACACCGCGCGTCGCAGTACCGAGATTTTTCGTGTTTGCTAGCCATTTTCCTTTACCCTGACGCTCGCTAGCGCACCATGAACTCCGGGCTTCCCAACACGAGTGCGGAGCGCAATCGCACCGGGGCGGCTTCGATCGCTTCGCGCGTGTTGGCCGAAAGATTGCCGCCTAGCGACGCGACCAGTCGCGCCGGCTCCGGCGGATTCATCTGAGCATTCGTGTTCCCTGGAGAACCATTGCCAGGCGCGCTCAACTCATACATCTTCGCCCCAGGGCCGCCCCCACTTTTGAACTTCACGCGAAACCCCGGGCTGCCGCCGCCACCCGCCTCGAACGGCGGCGCAAGCAGCGGCAGATGGCCCTGGCCGAGAGCGGTGGCGAAGCTCAGCCGCGTCATCATCGCGTCGGGGTTGAGCCAGGCCTCGCGGGTGTTCGCATAGCCGTCGGGCGTCTCGTGCGCATACGGCGCCATCCCGAGCAGCGTCATCGTGCCGAACAGCGGGCGGTAGTTGGTGATCTCGGGCGCGCCGGTCACGCGCACGGCCGAGATAACGTAGTCATAGGGAGTTTTGAACTTGGCTCCGTAGTAGCGCTCGTCCCAGAATTCGGGACTGAAGAAGAGTGTTTCGAGCGTCGCGCGGATGTCGCCCTGGCTTTGCTCGAAGCGCTCGGCCATCCGCGCCACCAACGCTTGTGGCGGATTATCCGCCACAAAGTATTGCGCAAGCTGGTAGCTCAGATGCCGGGCGGTGGCGGGTGCGCGCGCCAGCACGTCGAGCGCCTGCTCGCCCGCCCCGATCCCGGCACTGCCGCTATAGGAGCGGCCAAGAACGACCTGGTCGCTGAAGTCGTGGCGGCTCGGATCGAAATAGAAGCCGTACTGATCGCCTTGGGCGCCGGGCAGCGACGCCCGACGCGCCGGACGCCGCCACCACGGCCCCCATCCACCCATTCCTCTCATTCCCCCCGGAGCATGCATGCCCGGATTGGCGATGCCCGGGGCGCCCATCCCCATCCCGGCCTGCCCGCGTTTTTGCAGGCCCCATCCGGTAAGGATATGCGCGAGCGCGGTTACGTCTGCCTGCGTGTAGCCGCCGTTGACGCCGAGCGTGTGCAGTTCCATCACCTCGCGCGCGTAGTTCTCGTTAATGCCCTCGAATTTGGCCCGCCGCGCCCCGCTGTTGGGCGCGCTGTTCTGCCAGTTGTCGAGGTAGAAGAGCATCGCGGGATGCTTCGCGGTCGCGCCGAGCAGCGTGCGGAAGCGGCCCATCGTATGTGGCCGGATTGCTTCCTGCTCGTACGCGCCGACCCAAAGATGGCACAGTCCCTTGCCGGCGAAAACATTGAAGTGGTTGAACCAGAAGGCGGTCATCACCTCCTGCAACTGGCGCGGTCCGTAGATCGCGCGCATCAACCGGCCCTCGACCGCCTCCTGGAGAATCACCTGCGAGCGCTGGCGCGCCGCTTTTTGCGCGTCGGTGTCGCCCTTGGCTTGTTGCATGGGAAGCTGGAAGGTTACAAACAGCTCGACCGGCGTCATCTGCAAGGTTCTGAGCGCGCTGACGCGCTGCGTGAGTTCCGGCGGCACCGGGATCGATTGCGGATCGAGTTGTTCGCGGAGGTAGCGTTCGAGGCCGATCTGGTTGAGGCGCTCAAGGTCGCCCGGGCGCGGCCCGAAGGCCAGCCGATTTAGCGCGTGGAGCGCGCGTTTTTCCTGCGGCATGTTGCCGACTTTAAGCATCGGACGCCTCGCCAGAGACTACTCCGGCCAACTTGGGAGTACGACCGCGAGGCCTGTGCGGTTTCGGCTCTCTTTGCCTGACCGATGCCCTAGATTGATCCACTGGCGGCGATAGATTGTCGCGCACTTGTATCGCATCCGAACGTCAGGACCGGCATCCCATGGCGGCAGGAGCATTTCTCTACAAATTGGTCACTATGGCCCCTATCGGCAAAGAGAAGCTCCAGCACGTTCGCGTGGCACATGGCTTGCTCGAATATGAAGCCAAATGGCCGAGCCGCGAACCACAGCAAAGCGTCGCTCCATCGTCACAGGATGGCTGCCTCATTTAAGTAACAGCAGCCGGCTCGTCTGGATCGGTTTCGCCACGGCGCTGGTTGCGGCCGCGATCGTAATATGGAGCGCGTTAGGCAACCCGAACAGTTTCGCCGAGCGGAGCGACTGGATAACCCATACGCAGAATGTGCTGGAAGTATTGGAAGTGGCCAGAGCGGACGCCTTTTTCGGCGTCGCCGCAACGCAGGAATACTACCGCAGTGGAGACCAAAAGCGCCTGGACGGGCTCCCGGCCGACTTTTTCTGGCTGCAGCATCAGGCCGCCGCGCTGCGCACTCTTACCGCCGATAATCCGGTCCAGCAGCGACGGGTCGACCAGCTCGATCGGCTCATTGAACGTCAGGTGACTTTGGGCCGGCAACTTACGGAGATGGCCCTCACCCATAGCCTCGCGCAAGTCGCGGCAGCGCCTGAAGCGGCCGAGCTCAGTAGCGGGTTCGGCGAGGTTGCGCGGATACTGCGCGAGATGACGGCAGAGGAAGACCGGCTCATGAGGCTGCGGACCGCAGCCGTGCGCACGGCATCCCGGCGCAGCGTGGCGACGATCGCGACCGGCGCCGTGGTGATCTTTTGGCTATTGATACTCGGCTTCCACGCAATCAGACTTTCGGCGCGCGCGCGCGAAAGCGCCCGGGATTTGGCGGCGAGTCGCGAGAAACTGCAAGGACTCAACGCGACCCTGGAGCAGCAGGTGACCGAACGGACCGCCGCCCTGCTCGAGGCGGTTCGGGTGCGGTCCGAATTTCTCACCAGCATGAGCCACGAGGTGCGCACGCCGCTCAACGCGATCATCGGTCTGACGGAATTGCTTCTGCTGTCCGACCTTTCTCCCGCGCAGCATCAGCAGGCCGACCAGGTGCGCTCCAGCGGCGAGCTGCTGCTTACCCTCGTCAAGGACATTCTCGACTTCTCGAAACTTGACGCGGGCAAAGTTGTACTCGAAGAGGTCAGCTTCTCGCTCGACCATCTGGTCGAGGAAACCATCCATGACTTCGTCCCGATTGCGGCGCACAAGGGAATCGAACTCGCGCTTTTCGTGACCCCCGGAATAACCGGAAATCTGCGCGGCGATCCGAACCGCCTGCGCCAGATTCTCAACAACTTGCTTTCGAATGCGGTCAAATTCACGCGCCAGGGCGAAGTCTCGCTTTCGATAGCGAAGCTGCAGAAAATCGATAACGATGTGGTGCTCTCCTTTGAGGTGCGCGATAGCGGAATCGGGATTCCGCGCGAGGTCCAGGCGCGGCTGTTCCAGCCCTTCGTGCAGGTCGATAGTTCGACCGCGCGCAAATACGGTGGCACCGGCCTGGGCCTGGTGATTGCGGCCAGCCTGGTCGAACAGATGGGCGGCGAGATCGGGTTCGAGAGCGAATCCACAAAGGGCTCGACCTTTCATTTCACCGCGCGCTTTGAACGCGACATAGCCGCGGCCGGCACGACCAAGCTGAATCTGGAAGAAGACAGTTTTGCCGGGACGCGTGCGATGGTGATTGCTCCCAGCGCGACCAATCGTCGGATGCTCTCCGAGTACCTTACCCTGTGGGACATCTCCAATATGTCGATGAACTCCGCGGCCAGCGCGCTGAAGGAACTGCGCGAAGCGGCGGTGCGAGGAGCGCCGTTTCATCTGGCATTAGTAGACGCCACCCTGGCCGAGGTTGGCGGGCCGACCCTGATCGAACAGATAAAGCACGACCCGGCATTAGCCGCAATCAAGGTGCTCGCAATTGGTCCGTTGGCGCCGGCTGGAACGGTTCCTGTCGCAACCGACGCCGACGCCACCATTTCCAAGCCGATCAGGCTGTCGCAATTGCTCGACTGCCTGATGGCGCTCTTGCGCGGGAATCGGCCGGCCACGCTCCTACCGCCCGCGCCAGACCAGCTCGCGAGAATCGAGATGGAGAATCTGACGGCGCGCAAATCCGTCAACGTGCTGGTGGTCGACGACAACCTGGTGAATTCCTCACTCGCCCGCACCCAGCTGGAGCGGCTCGGCTATTCGGCGGAGACGGCCAACGACGGCTATGGCGCACTCGAGGCGGTTGCGCTCAGGCACTACGACATCATCCTGATGGACTGCGAAATGCCGGGCATGGACGGTTACATGGCTACCGCCGAAATCAGACGGCGAGAAAATTCCGGCCACCGAACCACCATAATCGCCATGACCGCCCATGCGATGGCGAGTATGCGCGCGCGCTGCCTCGCCTCTGGCATGGACGACTTTCTCGCCAAGCCGGTAAAGCTGCTGCCGCTCGCCACAATGCTCGATCGATGGGCGTTCGGCGAGTCCACGGGCCAACCAGGCGCGGCGGGGACGGCGGCTGCGCCGCCGGCCAGACCCGGCGGCGGCTCTCAGAAAAAAGAGTTCGATCTCTCGACCATCAGGGATCTGCGTGCGCTTTCAAGCGTGCCGGCCGAGGACGTGTTTCTCGATTTGGTTGAGGTCTATCGCTCGGAGCTGTCAGCAGGCGTCGTGGCACTGCAGTCGGCGGTCACCAGTCGCGATACCGAGGCGATTCGCAAGCTGGCGCACGCGCTCAAAGGCTCCTCGCTCACGCTCGGCGCGGCCGGATTCGGGGCGCTGTGCGAGGGCGTTCAGATGAGCGCTCAAGGACCGCAAATTGAAGAGACGATCTTCCGCGCCAGGACGCTTATCGACGAGGCGGCAGGCTTGCCTGAGCGGCTCGAGAAGGCGGGCGTGGAGGCGCGGGCCTGATGAACCGCGCGGTGGCGACGGCGGGTACGAAATTCGATGGGTCCAAGCCCTCGGGCTGGTCGGCGGGCTCATCAATGATGCTCATGCGGCCGAGCAGAGGAGAGTTTGATGTCCGTTCGTGCGTTGGTCGTTGACGATTCACCGGTGGTCCGCAAGGCCATTCGCTATCAACTGGCGATTTATGGCATCAGAACGATCGACGAGGCCGAAAATGCGCTTGGGGCCCTGGCGCTGTTTCGCGAGCGCGCGCCAAACCTGATCATTTTGGATCTGATGATGCCCGAGTCACAAGGCATCGGCAGCCGCGAGCTGTTTGACATGATCAAGAAAGAAGCGCCCGACGCCGCTATCATCATTGCCAGCTCCATCCCGTACGAAAAGGTTCGTGGAACCTTTATCGGTGATGGCGCCCTGGATTACATCGTCAAGCCATTCAATCAGTATTCGTTCGACCGCGCCCGCCGAAAGCTGAGCGGGATTTTTCCGCAGTTTACGTTGTCACGGAAGATATAGCCGCCGCGCGGCACGCCTGGCGCGCGTACAACCGCGTTACGGACAGGACTGCGCAATGGGCAACGTTCGTGTTGCGGATTCGAGGACGGCGCTGGGGGACGCGGTGGCAGTGCGGCTGAAGTGCGAAACCTCGTTCACCGCGCCAGGAGGCCTGGCCCCAAACCCAAAAGTGGAGCGAGCCCGATGGCTCGCCCCACTTCTTGCGGATGCTCTACTCTGCGCCGGGACTTCGAGTCTGTTCCCGATGCATCGCCTTCGCTTTGTTCATCTTGAGATAAAGCCCCGGGTCGGCCAGGAAGCGATCCTTCGAGCCCTGGTACTTGTTGAAGAAGTCTCGCAGGTCGGGATATTTCCCGACGAACGAGTCGTCTGAAGCCAGGGCTGGGTTCTGCTTGAGCCGCTTCCACATCCGATGGTGCATCTTGATCATGCGGTGAAAAGCCGCCACTTCGTCCGCATGATCTTCGGTAGCGGCCGGAGCTGCCGCTGGCGGAGCGGCCGGAGCTGCCGCAGCCGGAGGCGCCGCCGGCGCAGCGGGTGGCGGGGCGCCCTCCTGCGCGAGCGCAATACCCAAGCCGGCTCCTGCTAAGAGAGCGCCGATTAAAATTGAAGCGATCCGTTTCATGCCTCGTCCCCTCCCTCGGGTCAGGTTGTGTTAGTCCGCTGCGACTACCATGCGGTTGCGCTCTTGCGCAACCGTCGAGCCGCTCCCCCAAAGAGCGTAACCTGCAAGGTCCCGCGTATCTTACGAATCCGCATCGCTCGATGCTAGCGAGGCGCGCGTCCCCAGGCCTCGATCAGGCTCTCGAAAGCGCGGCGCAGCTCGGGGTCCTTGGACTCCGGCAGTTCGATCGCGCGCCGCGGCGCGCGCGCCACCGTGCGCAGCCGCGGGTGGACCGGGCGGCGGCTCAGCCGCCCCTGCACGAAGCGCAGGTCGCGGACCGCGTCGTCGCCCACACGCGCGGCCAGCCGCGCGAGAATCTCGGGCTTGAGCAGATTGAGTTCCTGTATCCACATCGCGCCCGAGACCTTGACCACCGCGGTGTGGAATTTCAACTCGAGCACTTCGGTGCGCCGCGCGATCGTTTCGCCGACGATTTCGGGCCACGCCTGGACGAGCCGCACGATCGCAAAATGGCCCTCGGAATCGAGCCGGTCGATGATCGAGCCGAGGGTACTCGCGATCGGCTCGGGAGCCCTGCGCCGCCGTACAGCCATCGCGCTTTACGATAACCTTCCGCAAGCCTCGTGCAATGGCTCGATAGTCATTCAAGGCGCGTCGCATGAGCCAAACCGATCATGTGTCCACAGGCATCGTAGGCTCAAATTTTCGTTATTTTTGTGAGCGCTGAAATTAGATGGTCTTATGTCAGCGAAGATCGATCAAAATCCTGTCAACAGCCCTTCCTATGGGTTGTCCACAGGTTGTCGTATACTACATGTAGGGGTTTTGTCCTTGACAAAGACACTCAAATGGGGTGTCTTTATGCGGAACAGGAAAGAGTGCGGCGGAGGGGAGGATGGGACATGGCGGCTGGCGAAATGACGATGCCTGGACTCGATAAAAAACCACCTAAAGCACCTGAACACGTCCAGATGGCATCGCGAACAGGCCTCGCCTTGGAGCGCTTTTTCACCCGCCCCGGCGTCGATCCGTTCAGCGAGATCGAATGGGAGTTGCGCTCGGCGGTGATCGCCGGCGAGGACGGCCGAGTGGTCT
>CAVZDJ010000034.1:0-10514 GCA_963773975.1 uncultured delta proteobacterium | reverse complement strand
GCCGCCTGAGGCCGTGCCGCCGAAATTGGACCACCGAGACCCACCGCCGCTTCGCCACCCGAGCTCGGCGCGCCGCGCTTGGGCGCGCCAACCGGAGCCGAATGATGCTCTTCGGCCGAATTGGACGCTCGCACCAGGCGCACCTTGCCCTTCTTGTCTTCGATTTCAAGCTCGCTCAGCCCAAAGTCACGCATCAGGGCGAGCAAAGCTTTTATTTCCCGCAATTCCATCGACGCTCCAAAGGATACGGCGCAAGCCGTCTCGCGTTACGCCAAACCGGCGCTAGGCTTCAGGCGCCGGACGCGGCGCGCTCCACCTCGATCATCCGCTTCGCCGCGCGCAGCGCCAGAAGGTAGCCCTCCGCGCCGAATCCCATGATGCGGCCGACCACGATGCCGGCGATGGTCGAGTGATGACGAAACGGTTCACGCGCATAAACGTTGGAAAGATGGACCTCGACGGTCGGCAGTTCGCAAGCGGTTATGGCGTCGCGAATCGCCACGCTGGTATGCGTATAGGCGGCCGGGTTTATCACCAGCGCCCGCGCGCGCCCCCGCGCCTGCTGGATACGATCGACGATCGCTCCTTCACTGTTCGACTGGAAGGTCTCCACCTTGAGGCCCAGTTCGCGGCCCAACTGCTTGAGCGAACGGTCGATATCACCCAGCCGCGTGTGTCCGTAAACTTCCGGCTCACGCTGGCCGAGCAGATTCAGGTTCGGTCCGTGGATTACCAGCACCGTGGCAAGCGTCTGAGCCGCGTTGCCTGTCGCGGCCTCCCCAGCACCCGCTTTCCCTGTCGTCGCCATCTCTGGCGGCATTGAAGCCTACCAACCCACGGCTTTCAAGCAACCGCCGGCGCGCGCATTAACAGCGCGATGCGAGGCGACGCGCCAAATCATCACTAATCGTCTTGATTGTCGTCTTGGCGTGTGCGCCGCAAAGCCAATGCATCCTGATACACCTCGCGCCGTCTGCGCCCGCCCAGCCGCGCCATCACCGCGCTCGCCTGCTTGAGCGAGAGCCCGGCCTTGCACAGCATTTCGGCGGTGAGCGCCGGCACCGTGGCCAAATCGCCGCCGCCGGCCTGTTGCTGCGCGCCCTGCTCACGACCGACCCCAGCCACCACCAGCGTTATCTCGCCACGCGCAGGATTCGCGGTGAAGCGCGTCGCAAGCTCCTGGAGGCTCGCGCGCACCACTTCTTCATAGGTCTTGCCGATCTCGCGCGCGACCGCGGCCTCGCGACCCGGGCCGAAAACCTCGGCCATCTCGGTTAGCGTCGGGCCAAGGCGTCGCGCCGTCTCGAAGAACACCATCGTGCGCCGTTCGCCCGCGAGCGCTTTCAATTCGCTTCGGCGGTAAGCCGGCTTCGATGGCAGAAAACCCTCGAAAGTGAAACGGTCGGTCGGCAAGCCGGCGATCGAGAGCGCTGCGACCACGGCCGAGGGCCCAGGAATCGCGCCGACCCGGATTCCCGCCGCGAGCGTTTCGCGCACCAGTCTGAAGCCCGGATCGGAGATGGCGGGCGTGCCCGCGTCGGTCACCAGCGCGATTCGCTCGCCGCGGCGCATCCGCTCGACCAGCGCGGGTGCGCGGCGTTCTTCGTTATGCTCGAAGAAGCTCAGGGTGGGCGTGCGAATCGAATGTGCGGCGAGCAGCGGCGCGATTCGCCGCGTGTCCTCGCACGCGATCAGATCGACTTGCGCCAGGATAGCGAGCGCGCGCGGGCTCAGGTCGGCGATGTCGCCGATCGGCATCGCGACGACATAGAGCATTCCCGCCACGCGCGGCTTTTATCTTTGGATGTCTTCCCGAATCATCGCGCCGCTGGTCTTGCGCGCGGCGACGACGCTCAGGTGCATGAGGCCGAGCAGCCCCAGCAGCAGCACCGTCTCGAACGACGCACTGTCGACGAAACCCGCAATACCCGAAAGCATGCCGAAAAGCAGGGTGAACATTACGGAAGACATCTCATTCTCCTCCGATCTGGCGATGCGCCCCCTGCATGCGCCGACTAACAGCGGAAACTCGAGCCTACGAATCAACTTTCAATAATCATCATACATTTGTGTATTCAGGTAGGCCATAGAAATCGATCATGCTCACAAAGGCGTTCACTTTCACTCGTTCCTGCTTTCTTTAGGTCAGTCTTATCATTCGATGACCCGTCGAATAGCCGCCATCCACGACTACGGCTTGCCCGGTGATAAAAGACGCGTCTTGCGAGCATAGAAACAACGCGACCCGCGCAATCTCCTCGGGCTCTCCGGCGCGTCCCAAAAGATGCATCGCGGCGAACATCTGATGCGCTCGGGCGCGTCTCTCGGGCGTCAGGTGATCGAAGCCGCTCTCGTACAGCGGCGTTTCGATCGATCCCGGGCAGATGCAGTTGACGCGAATTCCGTGTTCCGCGTAATCCATCGCGAGTGACTTGGTCAGCAGGATCACGCCGGCCTTCGCCGCGCAGTACGCGGCCATCTGGCGGAAACCCTCGATACCGGCGACTGACGCGGTGCTCAAGATCGCGCCGCCGTGTTTCATCAACTCCGGCAGCGCGTATTTGCAGCCGAGGAAAACGCCCTTCAAATCGACGTCAATCGTGCGATCCCATTCCTCTTCGGTGAGCAGATGCGTGCGCCGGGCGAAGCCGATGCCGGCGTTGTTGTACAGGATGTCGAGGGCGCCAAAACGGCCTGCCGTCTCCGCCACCATCCGCTCGGTGTCTGAGGCTTTCGACACGTCGGCCACAATCGCGATCGCCTCGCCGCCGCCCTGCGTGATTGCGGCGGCGACCGCGCGCGCGTTGTCCTCCGCGCGATCGACAACCGCGAGCTTCGCGCCTTCCGCGGCGAACAGCAGCGCGGTGGCGCGTCCGATTCCCGATCCGCCGCCCGTGATCAGTGCGATTTTTCCGTCGAGCTTGCCCATGTCCGTCTCACTCCGTTTCGATTCGCCGCCTCGTTTGTTCGGCGCGGCGCTCAAGCGCTATAGCATCTAGCTTGCGATCATTTGCGCATCAAGCGCGAGATCGCGGCGGGGAGGTTTCAGGCGATGGCACGCTTACCCTATCTCGACAAATCGGACCTGTCGGCGGAGAACCAGGACCTGTTGGCCCGCAACATCAACCTGGTGCGCGCGCTCGTGCACAGCCCCGACGGCGCGCGCGCTTTCGGCGCGCTCGCCGCGTTCATCCGCTTCAAGAGCCGGCTCGACCCGCGCCTGCGCGAGATGGCCATCCTGCAAGTCGGCTACCTTGCCCGCTCGCCCTACGAATATTCGCATCACGTGAAGCTGGGCCGCGAGTTCGGGGTCTCGGACGACGACCTGCGCGCGATCGCCGAGGAAACCGCCGGCCGGCCAAGCAAACTCGAACCACTGGCGAAGGCGGTGCTGCGCGCGGCGCGGGAGATGACGCTCGGCCTCGCGGTGACCGACGAAACGTTCGCGGCGCTCCGCGCCGAACTGGACCACGAGCGTCTGGTCGACCTGGTGATGACGATCGCGGTGTACAACGGCGTGGTGCGGCTGCTGGCGACGCTGCAGATCGACGTCGAGCCCGAGTACCAGCACTACCTCGACGAGTTCCCGCTGCCGAAGGGATGAACCCTAGCTCCCGGTTGTCATACGCTGCGCGTAGTGTACACGCTGTGCCGATCAGATCCTTCAGGAACGCGGACCCTGAAGCGTTCTGGGGCGACGCCCGCGTGGCACGGTTTCGGATTTCACGAGCGTTGCGATCAGAAAGTTACAAATGCGGAACGCCGCGACCACTCTCAACGCGCTCGCGGCAGCGCCTGGGACCTGGCTGGAACCTCTCAAAGGAAACCGCCTCGGACAGCACAGCATAAGAATCAACGAACAATGGCGGCTTTGTTTTAAGTGGCAACCACCCGACGCCTACGATGCTGAGATCACCAATCACTATACCTAGAGGGAGCACGGCACGATGGCGCGAAACAAGCGGCAGGTTCCGCTGGCTCATCCCGGTGAAATTTTGAACGAGGAGTTTCTGAAGCCGCTGGGAATGACCATCAACGCGTTGGCGTTGGCCTTGCGCGTGCCAAGCAATCGGCTCTAGGCGATTGTCGAAGGCGAGCGCGGCGTCAGTGCTGATACGGCGCTGCGGCTGGGCCGCTACTTCGCTACCGGTCCCGAATTCTGCATCAATCTCCAGGCGCACTACGACCTTGAAAGCCTGAAAGTTGAACATGGCCCGGAGATCGAGCGCCAAGTTCAGCCACGCCAGGCTTGGAAGCCTCGCGCCGCTACGACGGACCGGTGAAGAAATGCATCGAACGGTCCGCGAACGCGATGATCGGCGTCCAGTACAGTCCCAGCACGATGGTCGCGCACGCCAGCACGCCCATCAGGCCATAATTCCACGGCTCGAACGTGATCGGTGTCTCGTCGCCGCGCGGCTCTTCAAGGAACATCATCCTGATCGGGGCCATGTAGTAGTAGAGCGAAACCGTCGAATTCAAAATGCCGATCACCGCCAGCACGTAGAATCGCGAGCGGATGACGGCGGCGAAGATGTAGAACTTGCCGATAAAGCCGATGGTCGCGGGAATTCCAGTCAGCGAGAGCAGGAAAATCGCCAGCGCGATTGCCGGAACCGCGCCGCCGCGCCAGGCGAGCCCGCGGTAGGCTTCGATATCCTCGCGCCCGGTCGCATTGGCGACGATCATCACGACCAGAAACGCCCCCGCGTCCATCACGTAGTAGGCGAACAGGTAAAACAGCATCGCGCGGATGCCGTCGTCGGTCAGGATCACGATACCCATCAGCGCGTACCCGGCCTGCGCGATCGATGAGTAGGCGAGCAGCCGCTTCATGTTGGTCTGCTGAAGCGCGGCGAGGTTCCCGAGCGTCATCGTGATCACGCATACGACCAGCAGCAGTTGCGGCCAATCGACGCCGTTAAGCGGCTGCCAGGTTCCGCCCGCGCCCAGGCGCGAGATGGCGGGGTAGAAAAACCGCGTCAGCAGTGCGAACCCCGCCGCCTTCGAGCCGACGGCGAGGAAGGTGGTAATCGGAATCGGCGCGCCGGTGTAAACGTCGGGCGCCCACATGTGAAACGGCACCGACGCGATCTTGTAGCCGAGACCGGCCAGGATCAGCACCAGCGCGATGAAGACGGTGAGCACCGGGATATGGCCGGGCGTGCTCAGCGCGCTGTTGATCGCGCCGAAGTCGAGCGAGCCGGCGATTCCGAAGATCCAGCTCATCCCGAAGACCATCGTGCCCGAGGCGACCCCGCCGTAGATCAGGTATTTCAGCGCGGCCTCCTGCGAGCGGCGGTTACGTCGCAGAAAGCCGGTCAGGATGTAAGAGGTCAGGCTCACGAACTCCAGCGCGAGATACGCCATCAGAAGGTTGGTCGCCTCCGCCATCAGGAACATCCCAAGGGTGCTGGCGAGCAGAATGGCGTAATATTCACCCTGGTCGCAGTCGCGCACCTCCACCGAGCCGATCGACATCCAGACCGCGACCAGCGCGGCCAGCGCGATTAGCGCCCGGAAGAAAAAACCGAAGGCGTCGAACGCCAGCATCCGATGGAACAGCCATGCGCCGCGTTGCGCCGGCTCGATCGCGATCAGCACCAGCGCTCCGGCGGTGATGATCAGCGCGAGATCGCCGAGCGGCGCCTTGTCGCGCACGATCAGATCGACGACCAGCAGCACGACGACTCCTGCCGTGAGCAGCAATTCAGGCAGGAAATGGCCGAGGCTGGCTAGGTTGCCAAGGTCCATTGCGAATCTTTCCGCGTTGATCTTTCCATCAACTCGTCCGCTAATCCGTGGCGGCGCGCGCACACCGCCTAAGGCGCCATCGCGGCCGCTGGCGCATGCGCCATCAGGACGACCTGGTTTACGTGATTGAGCGAGGCGCCGAGCAGATCGAGAATGGCGTGCGGATAAACGCCGAGGATCAACACGATGATTGCGAGCGGGACCAGCGTGAAGGCCTCGCGCAGCGTGAGATCGGTCAGGCTCTTGTATTTTTCGTTGAGCGGGCCGAGATAGATGCGCTGGAAGGTCCATAGCATGTAGCCGGCGGTCAGAATCGCGGTGCCGGCGCCCAGCATCGTCATCACCGGGTAGCGCTGCCACGCGCCGATCAGCACCAGGACCTCGGAAATGAAGGCGGAGAGCCCCGGCAGCCCCATCGCGGCGAAGAACGCGAAGCCGGTCAGCGCCGCATACATCGGCATCTGGCTGGCCAGCCCGCCGAAGCCGGCGATTTCGCGATGATGCGCGCGATCGTAGATCACGCCGACCAGCAGGAAGAGCATCGCGGTGATCGTGCCGTGGTTGAACATCTGCAGCACCGCGCCATTGATCCCGGCCGTGGTCAGCGCCGCCATCCCCAGCATCACGTAACCCATGTGGCTGACCGACGAATAGGCGATGAGCTTTTTGTAGTCGGTCTGCGCCATCGCGCAAAGCGCGCCGTATACGATGTTGATCGTGCCGATCACGCCGAGCAGCCAGAAGGCGAACTCGTGGCTGGCGGCCGGCAGGATGGAAAAGTTGATGCGCAGGATGCCGTAGGCGCCCATTTTGAGCAACACGCCGGCCAAGATGACGCTGATCGCGGTGGGCGCCTCGACGTGCGCGTCGGGCAGCCAGGTGTGGAACGGAAACGCCGGGATTTTGATCGCGAAGCCGATAAACAAGGCGATCCACGCCACGCGCTGAAAGGTCATCGTATAGTGGCCGGCGTTGGCGGCAAGCTCGATCATGTCGAAGGTGGGCGTCGCGCCGTAATAGTACAAGCCCAGCATCGCGAGCAGGATCAGCACCGAGCCGAGCAGCGTGTAGAGAAAAAACTTGATCGCGGCATACTCGCGCCGCGGCCCGCCCCAGACGCCGATGAGAAAATACATTGGCAGCAGCATCACTTCCCAGAAAATGTAGAACAGGAAAAAGTCGAGCGCGACGAACACCCCCATCATGCCGGTGTCGAGCAACAGCAGCAGCGCGTAGTAGCCGCGCTCGCCACGATCGATAGTGAAGCTAGCGAACACCGAGATGAAACAGATGATCGCGGTCAGCAGAACCATCGAGATGCTGATCCCGTCGACGCCGAGAAAGTAAAAGATGTGATAGGCGGGAATCCAAGCGCGATGTTCGGCGAATTGAATGGATGTGGTGGTGGTATCGAAATTGGCGTAGAGCCATCCGGCAATCAGCAGTTGCGGAAAAATGAAGAGCGCGGCGATCCAGCGGATAAACCTCTCCTGACCCTTGGGGCAGAGCAGGATCAGGACCACCCCGGCGAGCGGAATGAAAGTGATGAGGGTCAGCGGATGCGTCATCGTCGGTTGCGCAATACGGCCGTTGGCTTTGCCGCCCCTCCCCGCCTCTGCCTCACGTCCGCAATACCGCACGAACGATGAGGGCGAACGTAACCGCCGCCAGGATGCCGTATAGGTAGCCGTTGATCGAACCGGTCTGCAGCCGCCGCATCCGCTGACCCGCATCCAGCGTCACGTTGGAGGCGAGATTGACCAGCCCGTCGACCACGTAGCGGTCGAGCAACCCCGAGAGCCACGAGCTAAAAACGGTCGCAGTCGCCGAAAAGTTCACGATCCAATCGATGATGTGAGAATCGAACCAGGATGCAGCTTGCGAAGCCTCGAGCGTCGCGGCCACCGGGCCCGCCGCGTACGCCTCATCGACGTAGTACTTATTGAGCACCGTGCGGTAGAGCGCACCGCCCCACAGTTCGTTAACCCAGTTGAAAGCGGTCGAGCCGTGCCGATAGATGAGGTCGGCAAGCAACCATCCCGCGGCAACCATTGCCAGCGACAGCACGGCCAACCCGGCTTCGGCACTACGGTTCTCGCTGGCGGATTCGATCACCCGGCGGGTCGCCGGCGAAGCGAATACCGGGGCGAGGAAGTTTCCGAACGGATGGCCGAAGGGACCGAGGCGCTCCAGAAAGTCCGGCAGCTTGACGAAACCGCCGACCACCGACAGCGCGCCGAGCACCACCAGCGCAAGCGTCATCGAGGGCGGCGATTCGTGCAGATGATGTTCCTGTTCGTGCGTGCCGCGGAACTCGCCGAAAAACGTCAGGTAAACCTGGCGGAACATGTAGAACGTGGTGATTCCCGCACCCAGCCACAGAAGCGCCCACAGCAGCGGATGGCCGTGAGCGAAGCTGTCCCAGATGATCGCGTCCTTCGACATGAAGCCGGCAAACGGCGGGATGCCGCACAGCGCGAGCGTGGCGGCGAGAAAAGTCCAGAAAGTGATCGGCAGCCGCTCGCGCAAACCGCCCATCTGCCGCATGTCCTGCACACCGCCCATCGCATGGATCACCGAACCCGCGCCGAGGAACAGGCAGGCCTTGAAGAACGCGTGCGTCATCAGATGAAAGACGCCGTCAACGTAAGCGCCCACGCCAACCGCGGCAAACATGTAGCCAAGTTGGCTCACGGTCGAATAGGCCAGCACCTTTTTGATGTCGTCCTGGGTGGTGCCGATGGTGGCGGCGAAAAACGCGGTCAGCGTGCCGGCGGTCGCGATCACCAGCATCGTCGCCGGCGCCATCGAGAACAAAAAATTGAGCCGCGCCACCATGTATACGCCGGCGGTGACCATCGTGGCCGCATGGATCAGCGCGCTGACCGGCGTCGGCCCCGCCATCGCGTCGGGCAGCCACACGTGAAGCGGAATCTGCGCCGACTTGCCGGTCGCGCCCGCGAACAGCAGCAGCGTCACGAACGTGACCAGCGACATCCCGAAGTAGCCCGGTATCCCGGCCAGCGCCGGCGCCCAGTGCGCAACGTCGCGGATGACCAGTGTCGCATGACCTGCCGTGCCAAGTCCGGTGAATAGCGAATACAGTGCGACCACGAACGCCCAATCGCCGACGCGATTGACGATAAAGGCCTTGTTGCCGGCGGTAGTGTTCGCGAGATCCTTGTACCAGAAGCCGATCAGCGCGAACGAGCACAGCCCCACGCCCTCCCATCCAACGAACATCAGCCACAGGTTGTCCGCGAGCACCAGCACCAGCATCGCGAACGTAAACAAGTTGAGCCACGCGAAGAAGCGCCAGTAAGACTCATCGTCGTGCATGTAGCCGGTCGAGTAGATGTGAATCAGGCCGCCGACGCCAGTGACGATCAGCACCATCAGCATCGACAGCGGATCGAGCCAGAACGCGATATCGAGCCGCAGCGGGCCGACTTGAATCCAGCGCCAGAGATGGTCAAGCATGAAGCGATCGGCGGGCGGTGTCGACAGCATCGTGGCCCACGCGTACACGGCGATCACGAAGGCCGCGGCCACCGTCCCGCATCCCACGATACTTATCGCGCGCTTGCCGAGCGCGCGCTGCAAGGCGGCGCCGGCCAGAAAGTTCACTGCCGCGCCGAGCAGCGGCAGCAATACGATCCAGCGCACGAAATCGACCGCGAGCGGATGCTCCATCGCGCTACAGCCTCACCTCAGCCCCACCGCAATCGCGCCGATCCAACTAGAGGCGGGATCGCCAACGGGGATCGCGTCGATATAAGCAGAACGCGCGACGAAAACAAGGCGCGCGAACGACGACCTCCGGCCGGGCCCGCCGCGGCGCCAGGGCGGCGGCGCTCGCGGCGAGGACGATTAGCCGCTGAGCGTTTCCGTCGCATCGACGTCGATCGTCCGCAGGTTCTGGTAGATGGCCAGAATCACGGCGAGACCAATCACGGCCTCGGCCGCGGCCAGCATGATGACGAAGATCGCGAAGATCTGCCCGTCATAGCGGGCGCCGCCGAAGTAAGCGAAGGCGAGATAGTTGATATTGGCGGCGTTGAGGATGAGCTCGATGCCCATCAGGATGCCGATCGCGTTGCGCCGCGTCAGCACGCAATACGCGCCGAGCAAAAACAGGATCAGTCCCAGGACGAGAAAATGATCGAGCGTGATCCCGCCACCCATTTTGATCAGATCCCCGCTTTCTCCACCGACGTCCCCGCTGCTTTGCCCGCGACCGGCGCCGTCGTTTCTTCGCGCGCAACCGGGTCCTGACGCGAGATGACGACCGCGCCGACCAGCGCCGCCAACAGGACCAGCGACGCAATCTCGAACGGCAGCACGTAGGCGCCCAGGAACGCGTTGCCCACGCCATAGGTCGTCGCCGAAACACTGATATTGGACGCCAGATGCCACGGCGTCTTCATCGTCGCGTACAGCATCACCGCCCCGGCCAGCGCGGTCACGGCCAGGCCCGCGACCGGACCGGCCGCGCGATTCGAAACCGCGACGTCGCCGATTCCCTGCGTCAGCATCACCGCGAAGATCGTCAGCACCACGATGCCGCCAACGTAGAGCAGCACCTGGACCATCGCGACGAAATCGGCAGCGAGCAAAATATAAATCCCGCCGACACCCATCAGGGCGCCGACCAGCGCGAATGCCGAGTAAACGATGTTGCGCGAGAATGCGACCAGTGCGGCAAAGCCGATAGTGATCGCCGCCACCAGGTAAAAGACGATTTCCGCTGCAAGAGTATC
>CAVZDJ010000033.1:0-37973 GCA_963773975.1 uncultured delta proteobacterium | reverse complement strand
CACGCCGATGAAGCGCTCGAGTGAGCCGAGGATCGCCCGATGGATCATCGCTGGGCGCTCTTCGGCGCTGGCCGGGTTGGTGAAAGTGAGATCGAAATTCTCGGGCATGTTGTAATCGAGCTGGATGGTCGCGAGCTGCCATCGGCGCTTGAGCGCGTCGGGCACGTAGATTTCGATCTTCGGTCCGTAGAACGCGCCCTCGCCCGGGTTGATTTCGTATGCGAAGCCGTTGCGCGTCAGCGCCTCGCACAAAATCGCCTCGCTGGTCCGCCACAGATCCTCGGTGCCCAGATGCTTTTCGGGCATCGTCGCGACCTTGGACTCCAGCCGCTCGAAACCCAGCGCCTGGTAGATGTCGCGCACCATTTGCAGGTTGAGGTCGATCTCGCCGGCGATCTGCGCCGAGGTGCAGAAGACGTGCGCGTCGTCCTGCGCCATCGAGCGCACGCGGGTGAGCCCATGCAGGGTGCCCGAGCGCTCGGCGCGATGGAGCCGGCCGAAGTCGGCGATGCGAAGCGGCAGGTCGCGATACGAACGCTTCTCGGCGCGGTAGATGAACGTGTGTCCCGGACAGTTCATCGGCTTGAACGCGTAGCCTTTGCGCCATCCCTGGGGACCCGAATCGATCTGGTCGGCCTCCGCGCCCTCGCGATCGGTGGTCAGGAACATGTTCTCGCGAAAATTGTCCCAGTGGCCCGAGGTATGCCACAGCTCGTTCTTGAAGACCTGCGGCGTGATCACTTCTTCGAAGCCGTAGCGCCGGTACAGGCGGCGGATGTAGTCGACTAACGCGTTGTAAACGATCGCGCCCTTGGGCAGAAAAAACGGCGAGCCGGGCGAGATCGGGTCGAACACGAACAGGCCCATCTCGCGGCCGATCTTGCGATGGTCGCGCGAGCGCGCCAGCTCGAGCAGCCTCAGATGCTCTTCCAGGGCTTCCTTGCTCGCGAACGAGGTCCCGTAAATCCGCGACAGCATCGCGTTGCGTTCATCGCCGCGCCAATATGCGCCGGCCACGCTGGTCAGCTTGAAGGCGCGGATGTAGCCGGTTGCCGGGACGTGCGGCCCGCGGCACAGATCCATCCATTCGCCCTGGCGATAGATCGACACGCGATCGTCGGGGATGCCGCTTAGGATTTCGACTTTGTAGTGCTCGCCCATCGCGGCGAAGCGTTCGATCGCTTCGGCGCGCGCGATCTCCATCCGCTCGACCTTGAAGTTGGCCTTCGCCAGCTCGCGCATCTTCGCTTCAATCTTCGGCAGATCGTCGACCGTGAATGGAGCGGGCGGCGCGAAGTCATAGAAGAAGCCATCCTCGATCGTCGGGCCGATCGTCACCTGCGTGCCGGGGTAAAGGCTCTGCACCGCCTGGGCCATCAGATGGGCGGTCGAGTGGCGCAGCACGTCTAGCCCTTCGGGGCTGTCGGCCTTGACCGGCTCGATCGTCGCGTCATCCTCGATCGGGCGGCTTAGATCGACCAGCTTGCCGTTGAGGCGTGCGGCGACGACCTCGCGCGCGCGCGTGCCGTCGAGCACCTCGGCGACCGTGGTCCCGCGCGGCACGCTGCGGCTTTGCCCGTCGAGCGATACGGTGACGTTCGCGCTCATTCGAGAGAGAAGTTCGCCAGGCTGGACGTGGCGGCGCTAAACACCGCGCGTGGCCGCGCGGCGGCGGCGGCAGTCGGCAAGCTATGGGCAATCATGAACGAATGCACGAATTCATGAGACGGGCGCACCTGCGGGGTTGGAGAGCGGGGAAACTCATGGCGCTATTGTAGCGCAAGACAGCGTGGTAGGCACGGGCGGGTTTGAACCGCCGACCCCTTCCGTGTCAGGGAAGTGCTCTACCACTGAGCTACGTGCCTTCGTTGCCAATCCGGGCGGCCTCAATCGGCCGCAACCCCGATCCGGTAACAAATATCCGCCGACCGGGCAACTAAGGCCAGCGCGAGCGACCGCCCGCGGCCTATCTGATAAGCTCTGCCGCCAACGGCAGCGTGCGCCATCGGCATCCAGAATGGATCGCGAACGAATCGCACTTATTTTCTTCTTTGGCTTCCTGGCCCTGATGGGCTACGAGCTTTACCTGCTCCTGAGCCCCTTTCTGGTGCCGCTCGCGTGGGCGATGCTGCTCGCCTTCATTGCACATCCGGCGCTCCTCCAACTGGATCGCCTCATCCGCAACCGCACGGCCGCCGCGCTGATAATCACCGCGGTCCTCGCGCTGGTGATCGCGGTCCCCACCGCGTGGCTTTCGAGCAAGCTTGCGCTGGAGGCGACCAAGGTTTCATTGAGCCAATTCGTTCATCAGGGCGGATTCGCCCAGGCCGGCAACCGGGCGCTCCAATCCGGCACTATCACGTCTATCGAGAACTGGCTCGAGCAGCAGGGCCTGCGTATCGAGGACGTACGCCACTGGATGGAGAAGACCAGCACCTACCTGACCGGCTATTTCACCGCCAATGTTGCGACCCTGGCGCGCAACCTGGTCACTTTCGTCGTCGGCGTCGTCATCATGCTGTTCAGCTTCTTCTACCTGTTGCGCGACGGCGAGGAGTATTTCGAATTCGTGCGTGCGCTCACTCCGCTCAACGATGAGGATAAGATGATGGTGTTCGAGACCTTGAGCTCGATCCTGTCCTCGACGATGCGCGGATTGCTGTTGACGGCGCTGCTTGAGGGGATCCTGCTCTGCCTCGGATACCTGGTCACCGGGGTGCCCAACGCGCTGTTGCTCGGCGCGGCCTCCGGCGCCGCCGGCTTGCTGCCGATCGGCGGCACCGCCTTCATCTGGGTCCCGGCCGTGATTTATCTATGGGTCACGGCGGGATGGGGCTGGGCGGTGGTGCTGCTGGTGTGGGGCGTGATCGTGGTGGGAGTAATCGACAACCTGCTGAAGCCGATCACGATCGGCCAGGGCAGCGGAATACCCGCAGTCGCGCTCTTCTTCGGCATCACCGGCGGCTTGGAGGTCTACGGACCGCTGGGCCTGTTCGCCGGCCCCGCGGTGATCGCGGTGTTCGCCGCGCTCATCCGCGTTTACCGCCGCAGCTACGCCGCGCGTCCGCCGTCGTCATTCATCTAATAAGACCCCGCCTTGCCACCCGTGGCCGCGCGCCGCGCGCGAGGCTAAATTAAACTTGATCGGACGACCCATGGGTGTCGAGAAGGAAAAGAAGGCTCTGGCGATAATCGACCGCCTGCGCGAGCGCGGCTTCGTCGCCTACCTCGCTGGCGGATGCGTTCGCGACCGGGCGCTCGGCGTAGAGGCGAAGGATTACGATATCGCCACCGACGCGCGCCCCGAGATCGTACAGGAATTGTTCGACGACACGGTCGCCGTCGGCGCGCGCTTCGGCGTGATCGTGGTGGTCGTCGACGGCGACACTTTCGAAGTCGCCACCTTCCGCGCCGACGCGCCCTACGTCGACGGCCGCCGTCCCTCGGCGGTGCGCTTCGGCACGGTCGAGGAGGACGCGCGCCGGCGCGACTTCACTATCGGCGGGATGTATTTCGATCCGTCAAGCGGACGAACTATCGACCTGGTGGGCGGGATGCGCGATCTGCGCGCCGGCGTGGTGCGCGCGATCGGCAATGCGAGCGAGCGCTTCGAGGAGGACCACTTGCGGGTGCTCCGCGCGATTCGCTTTGCCACCCGGCTGAACTTCGAGATCGATCCCGCAACGTGGGCCGCGATGCGCCGGGCCGCGCCCAAGGTCGCCAGTATCGCCGCCGAGCGCGTCGGCGAAGAAGTCGTCGCGATCATGACCGGCGGCCGCGCCGGGCGCGGGCTGGAGCTGATGCGCGAGAGCGGACTGCTCGAAGTCGTGATGCCCGAAGTGCTCCCGATGATCGGATGCGAGCAGCCGCAAAATTTTCATCCCGAGGGCGACGTTTACCGCCACACCTGGCTCGCGCTCTCGATGCTGGAGGCGGGATGCGCCGAGACGCTCGCGTTCGGCGTTCTGCTGCACGACGTCGCCAAGCCCCCATGCCGCGCACGGACCGGCGACAAAGTCACCTTCTATGGGCACACCGAACAGGGTGCCGCGATGGCCCAGGGAATCATGCGGCGGATGCGGCGCTCGCGCTTCGTGCAGGAACGCGTCGCCTACCTGGTGCGCAACCATCTGCGCCTGGTGATGGCGCCGCGGATGCGCCGGGCCACGCTCAAGCGGATGCTCGCCGAGGACGGCTTCGGCGAGTTGCTCGAGCTTTCGCGCCTGGACGCGCTCGCCTCCAGCTCCAACCTCGGCTTCTACCATTTTTGTGCGCGCGCGCTGGGCGCGATGGGCCACGAGGAGATTCGCCCGCCGCGCCTGCTCGGCGGCGATGATCTGATCGCGATGGGTTTCGCGCCGGGGCCGCATTTCAAATCGATCCTGAAGGACGTCGAAGATCAGCAACTCGACGGCGCGCTGGCCTCGCGCGACGAGGCGGTCGACTACGTGCGCGCGCGCTACGGTCCGCCGCCACCGCCGGGCTGAGCGCCTCGCGCCGATGCTCGCCGCCCGCCACATCACGCGCCGCTTCGGACGGTTGCTCGCGCTCGACGGCGTCGATTTCGACGCCCGCCCCGGCGAAATCGTCGCGCTGCTCGGCGAAAACGGCGCCGGCAAGACCACGCTGATGAACATCCTGGCCGGGCGGCTCCGCCCCGACGCGGGTTCGATGGAGCTGTTCGGCCACACGCTGCGCCCGGGCTCGCCCGCCGCCGCGCTGGCGGCCGGTGTCGCCGCGGTGCATCAGAGCCCGATGCTGTTCGAGCGGATGACGTGGGAGGAAAATCTCGCGCTCGGCGGCTTCACCGCGGACACCGCGCGGGCGAGACGCGCAAGCCTCACAATAGATCTGAGGGAGGTCGCCGCGCGCGCCGCCGCGATGGCCGCACGGCTGGGCTTCGCGCTGCCGGCGCCGGGAGTGCGGATGGAGCAGCGTTCGATGGCTGAGCGGGTGCGGATGGAAGTCCTGCGCGCGCTCAGCTTCGAGCCGCGCGTACTGATCCTCGACGAGCCCACCGGATTGCTGGCGCCGGACGAGCTAGCCGCTTTCCTCGACCTGCTGCGCCGGCTGCGCGGCGAGGGCCGGATCGTGATCCTGGTCACCCACAAACTCGCCGAGGCGCTCGCCGTCGCCGACCGCATCGCGGTGCTCCGTCGCGGCCGCGTGGTGGCGCGTCCGCTGCGCGGCGAGGTCACTGAAGACGAGCTGGCGAAACTGATGATCGGCGAGCTTGCACTGCCGGCCACGGATGCGCGCACGGCTGGTGGCGCCGGCGCAGTCGCGCACGAACTAAAAATCCTCGAAATAAAAAATTTGGTGGTCGAGCGCGACGGATGGCGCGCGCTCGACGGCGTCAACCTCGAACTCGCCGCGAGCGAGATCGTCGGGATCGCGGGTGTCGACGGCAACGGCCAGAGCGAGTTGGTCGAGGCGCTGGCCGGGATGCGCCGGCCCAAAAGCGGCGCGATTCGTATCGCCGCGGGGCCCGCGCACGATCGCGACGGCGGCGGGCTCGCCGTGATTGCGGAGAATCGCGACCGCGACGGCCTTATCCTGGAGATGCCGCTATGGGAAAACCTGCTGCTCGCGCGCCCGCTGCTCGCGCGCGCGTGTGGGCGCTTCGGATGGCTCAGCGCGTCGCGTGCGGCGGCGCTCTGCGCGGAGGTGCTCGAGCGCTTTCACATCCGGGCCGCTGGTCCGCAGGCGCTCGCCGCCGAGCTTTCCGGCGGCAACCGCCAGCGCTTGTGCGTGGCGCGGGCGCTCGCGAGCAGGCCGCGCGTGCTGGTCGCGCATAACGTTACCCGCGGGCTCGACGTCGCCGCCACCGCCGAGGTGCGCCGGATGCTGGCCGCATTCGCCGCCGAAGGCGGCGCGGTGCTGCTGATCTCGAGCGACCTCGACGAGCTCACGGCGCTCTGCGGGCGGCTCGCCGTGTTGAGCCGCGGCCGCCTGCGCGCGGTGGGGGCCGATGAGCGCGATCCGGCGCGGCTGGGCTTGCTGATGACGGGTGCGTGGTAGCCCGGCGCCGGTGGCGCGAGAGCGCGATGCGTAAACGGTGCGGCTAGCGCTTGAGATGCTCCAACTCCAGCGTGAAACCAATCGACTCGGCCGTCACGCCCTCGCCCCGGCTCTCCTCGTGAGTCGCCTTGACCGGGCCTACGCCGGGGGCGAGCCAGTAGTAGTCCTCGACGCTGAAATCCTCGGCGGCCACGAGCCGCAGGCCGGAGGTGCTGCCGGGCGCGCGCGCATTGCCTTTCATCGCCGAGGCGGAGCCGGTGCTGTGGATGCGAACGCATCGGCTGAAAGTCCCGGCCGGCACGGTAATCTTATCGTCGAGGCTTTCGATCTTGGTCGTCGCGTCGTACACGGTGCCGTCGAAGGTGCGATCGATCTCGTGCCAACTGGTGCCGACGCTGATCGGCAGTTTAATCACGTAGGAATGATCGCTCAGCCGCGACTGGAGCCCGTCGTCTTCGTCGATCGCGACGTGGCGGATTCCCAAGCCGTCGTCGGCGTAAAACTCTGTGTAGGATTTATCGCCACCCGCGTTCTGCTGCGGCACCGCCGCGAAGCCGAAGAGTTTGCGCGGCGCCTGATTGGCCGTGGTCAGTTCCCCAGTGGCCCCGGTCGAGCCGCTGAAGCGAAACGTCCAGGCCATCCCGGCCTTAAGCGGAAAATATTGCGCGAGACCCGTCCGGGCGCGAGTGCATCCGCTCACGGCCAGCGCCGCGAACACGATCGCCGCCACTACTGCGTTGGCAAAAAATCCTCTTTTCATGGTGTCTCCCAAGCCTGAACAATTTCTGACGCGCCAGATGGCGCTGGTCAATCTGATTTTGCGCGCCAAGGCCGCGGGCCAAATTTACGCGCAGCTGACACGTGCGGAGCCCGCGCCCGGCGCGTCCGCCTTGACTGCCAGCGACACGCAAGCCTAGCTTACATTGCAATATCGGGCTGCACTTAAGAGGCGGCGAGATCTATGAATGGCGTTCACGACTTGGGCGGAATGCATGGTTTCGGCCCGGTGGTCCGCGAGCATAATGAGCCCGTCTTTCACTCGGAGTGGGAAAAGCGCGTGTTCGGGATGACCCTGACCGCGATGGGCCGCCGCGTATGCAACGTCGATGAGTTCCGCCGCGCGATCGAGCACATGCCGCCGGCGGACTATCTTGCCGCCAGCTATTACGAGAAGTGGCTCTATGCGCTCGAAGCGCTGTTGGTGGAAAAGGGCGTGGTCACGCGCGCGGAACTCTCGAGCGGACATGCCGCGGCGTCCGCACCGGCCAAGGCGGCCGAATCGCCCGACGGCGGCGGCGGGGGAGTCGAGTCGTTCGACAACTCCGCGGTCAAGCTGCGGTTCAACAAAAGCCACAAACCCGGCTTCAAGGTTGGCGACCGCGTTGTCGCGCGCAATTTCAATCCCGAGCATCACACGCGCCTGCCGCGCTACGCGCGCGGCAAACGCGGCGTCGTCCGCTACGACCAGGGGGTTTTTGTCTTTCCCGATACGCACGCGCACGGCCAGGGCGGCAAACCGCAGCACGTCTATACCGTGGCGTTCGGGGCCAGGGAGCTGTGGGGCCCCGACCAGAACCAGCGCGCGCCAGTATATCTCGATTGCTGGGAGGACTACTTGGAACGCGACCGCACCGCCGCCAAACCGGCCGTCAAGTCCGCTCCCAAAGCCGCGGGCAAACTCCGAGTCAAGCCTTCAGCCAAACCTCGAGCCAAGTCTCCGGCTGAGACACGGACGGCAAAATTCGTTACCACGGCGCGCGCTTCAAAGCCGGCCGCCAGGCCTAAAGCCCGGTCACGCGCGGCCGCCGGGAAGGGACGTAAACGATGAGCGAAGAGCACGACGGACACGGCCATCACGACGGGCACGATCATCACAATGCCCCGCTGTCCGAGCCGGCCCAGCGCGTGAAGGCGCTCGAGCAGTTGCTGGTCGAGAAGGGACTGATCAATCCGCAAGCGCTCGACGAGCTGATCGACACCTATGAGCGGCGCGTCGGTCCGCGCAACGGCGCTCGTGTGGTCGCGCGCGCATGGATCGACCCCGAGTACCGTAAGCGCCTGCTCGACAACGCCGCCATGGCGATCGAGGAGCTCGGCTTTCCGCCCGGTCCGCAGGGCGAGCACATGATGGTGCTTGAGAACACGCCGCGCGTGCACAATCTCGTGGTCTGCACGCTCTGCTCATGTTACCCGTGGTCGGTCCTGGGACTGCCGCCGGTGTGGTACAAGAGCACGGCCTACCGGGCGAGCGCCGTGAACGATCCGCGCGGATTGCTCAAAGGGTTCGGGATCGACGTGAGCGACAAGGAAGTCCGCGTGTGGGACTCGAGTTCCGAGATGCGTTATTTCGTGATCCCCGAGCGGCCCGCCGGCACCGAGAATCTGAGCGAGGACGAACTCGCCGATCTGGTCACACGCGATTCCATGATCGGCACCGGCCTGCCGAAATCTCCCGAGCGGCACGCGCGTGAGAGCCGCGCAGCCAGGTAGCGCACGGCGACGGGGTTGATCGAATGTCCGCCAAAATGTCCGGCAACACCGCCGAAGATTTGATCACGGCTGCTCGCGCGCTGGCTCCCGAAGCCGTCTTCAGCGAGCCGTGGGAAGCGCGCGCGTTTGCCGTCGCGGTGGCGCTCAGCGAGGCAGGCCAGTTCCAGTGGGCGGAGTTCCAACAAAGCCTGATCGAAGAGATCGGCGCGGTGGAGAAGACCGGCCGCACCGTCAGCGGCGGCACCGACTACTACCGCCACTGGCTCGGCGCGCTGACCCGGCTGCTCTCCGCCAAGGGAATTGTCAGCGGCGTCGAGCTGGAGGCGCGTATCGCCGAGGTCGGCCCGCCCCCGCCTTCGCAAAACCCGCACGCTCAAGACCCTGGCGATCAAGACCCGCAAGGGCGGCATAAGTAGGACAGCCGCGCGCGGCGCCCATCCCCGCTCGGCACACTATACGCGATGTATCGTTATCTGGTTGGCGCGATTGTCGTGGCGGTGATTGCCGCGGCGATCGGATGGAAGTGGTATCGGCAGGACCAGGCTGAGCATCAGCGCGAGCAGGCGCAAATCAGTGAGCTTTCTGGCCGTGTCGGACAGCTTCAGGACCAGAACAACCAGCTCAACGCGGCGCTCGCCAAGGTGCAGGCCGAGGAACAGCGCCAGGTCACCGAAAACGATCTGCTGGCCAAGACCCTGGAACAGGCAAAGCTGACCGGCAAGATTCCCGACAAGCTCCCGTATCCGCCGAAGTGAACGCGCGCTACGGAAGCCCGTCTACTTCTGCTCTTCAGGCGTCAGCGCGAAACGATGCCATTCCGCCAGATGCGCGAGCGAGCGCATGTTCGGCATCCGGTCCAGGTACACCTCGCCATTTAGGTGATCGATCTCATGCTGGATGACGCGAGCGTGAAAGTCGCTCGCGACGAAATCCAGCGCTTCGCCGTGCCGTCCCAGTCCGGTCACCCGCAACTGTTTGAAACGCGGCACCCGCCCGCGCATCTCCGGAATGCTGAGGCATCCTTCCCAGTCTTCGATCGTCGCGCGATTGATAATCGTGACCTCGGGATTGACCAGGAACGTCAGCGGCACCTGCGGCATCTCCGGGTAGCGCGGATGATGCTCGACCTCGAGCACGGCAACGCGCAGCGGCAGATGCACCTGAGGCGCGGCGAGTCCCACGCCGACGTACTCGCGCATCGTGTCGACCAGGTCGTCGAGCAGGTGCTGGAACTCGGGCGTGTTGATGCGCGCAGGCGCGACCGGCTGCGCCATCGCACGCAGCACCGGATAACCCAAGCGGGCGACCTTCAGAATCATCGTTGCCTGCTACCCTTTCGTTTCCGTTCAAAGACGAGCCGGATTATCACTCACTACCTTCCGTCAAGCCACAGCAGAGGCGGTCGTTCATTAATGCCCCGCCGAACCGAACTGCACGATACTCGCGCAATCAGAGGCGTACAACCGGCGAAGAAGCGCTACGCGCCTACCTCGACGAGCACGCCAGAGGCTATTTCTTCTTCGGGTTTAGACGCTGAGGTAGAACGGCTCTGCGCACGGATGCAACCCGCCTCATTTGTAGCTCTCGCGGTTTGTAACTTTTCGCGATCCCGCAGAGTAGTAACTATGGAAGGGTGGCCGCGGCCCGAGGGGCGTGGGGGAACCGCATGCGGCCTGATGCGGTTGTCTGATCAAGCGAGACGTACGTGGGAGATTGACCGCGCTATGCAACAACCTCACAAGCAAGGCCCGCAACAAGGCCGCGAACCCGCCGGCGCGAGAACGCTCAGCCGCAGGATGTCGCTCGCGCTGCTCGCCGCTCTCCCGCTCGCGATCGCCTGGGAGCTCGCCGCCAAACGCCGCTCCTCGGATGCCTCCGATGCCGCCACGCCAACTTCGAGCGCGGGCAACGTGGTCGCGATTATGGAGTTCTCCGATGACGGTCAGAGCAAAGGGGTGGTCACGGTAAGCAAAGTTGTAAAGACGGATGACCAATGGCGCAAGCTCCTGACCTCCGAGCAATACGACGTCACTCGCCAAAAAGGCACCGAGGCGCCGTATACCAACAAGTATGCGGAGAACCACGCGAGGGGGTTGTATAGATGCATCTGCTGCGCCACGGCGCTCTTCAGTTCGGATACCAAGTTCGAGTCGGGCACCGGATGGCCGAGCTTTTACCAGCCGATCGCCAAACAGAACGTGCGCACCGAAGCCGACCGCTCCTTTTTCATGAATCGCACCGAGGTGCTGTGCACGCGATGCGACGCGCACCTGGGCCACGTCTTTGACGACGGCCCGAAGCCGACCGGCCTGCGCTACTGCATGAACTCCGCGGCGCTGAATTTCATCCCCGCCGCCCCGGCGAAATAGCCACTGGCCAGCCTCGGGATCTTTCATTTTGCAACGCGTCACGCGCTCGTAATACGTCACGCGCTCGTAAAATGGCGATCATCGATTGTTAAGATTGCCCGCGCATAATCGATAGGACCGAGGCCGCCTTCCTTCGATAGACGGAACCGATCCCGCTCGTGATTTCGGCTTACGCGGCGGCGGCCGATGTCGATGCAAAGATCTCACCGGTTGCCCAAATCTCGCGGCCGGACTAGATCATTCCAGACCTGCGGATCGGTTCTTCGCACCCGGTTTCGGATTTTCCGATAGCGGGCGACACCGGCTCGTCGTTCGTCTGCCGCAAGTTACGAATCAGACCAAGTTACGAATTAGGTATTGGCCATTCGTACGGCGGCCAGGTCTTGAGGAATGACAAGTGATGTATCGATCCGATGCTCGAGAAGCCAGGATGATAATTAAGAACGCTTACCGACAGCGGCCTGGATCGACATCCCGGCGTTCCCGCGTGACCAGATCGGCGGCGGCCGGTATCGCCCTAAGCATCGGACTGATTCTTTCTTGTAGCTCGCGGGCGCTGGCTCAAGGAGGCGGCGATGACACCCAGGGCGCCAAATCCGAATACGACCGCGGCTACGCTGACGGCTACAAAGCGGGACTGCGCGCGGCGATGACCGCCGCCGCGTCCGCTAGTCGCTCTGAAAATGCGCCACCAGCCGGAGAACTAAAAACCTTGACCGGCGGTGATTCGTGTCCTCGGATTTACGAATTTCGCCAACATGGGCGACTATACCCGAAGTCGATCAAACGCTGTCGTTCGGGGGAGACATACGCGGAGACTGGTGGCGGCGGGCCAAAGACAAGTGGGGGGTGGCGTTCGTCGCCAACGGTATATCGCGCAGTCATCGGCAATACCTGGCGCTAGGAGGACTGGGTTTCCTGCTGGGAGATGGAAACCTGTCGTATGGCCCGGAAGAGATCATGGAGACTTACTACAACTTTCCGGTGCCACTCAGACCGGGGGTCTTCGCGGCATTTGACCCCCAGTACATCAATAATCCCGGCTACAACCGGGGCCGGGGGCCTGTCATAGTACCCGGCGTTCGGCTGCACATCGAAATGTGACCGATCGCGAATCACAATTCGCTGACGCGAAAGAATCACCAGGTTTTGGAGATACTCATGGCGCTTAGTGCTAGCTCCGTTCTCCCGCGCAACATCCGCGCAGCCGCGAAGCGCGAGGGCGGCTCCATCCAGGTTTCGCCGAGGCTCATCCGCGTCGCTGCGCTTTCGGCCGCGGAGGCCCTTTCCCAGCTTGACACCGGGACCGATGGCCTCACGGAAGCGGAAGCTCAGCGCCGCCTGGAAGAATTCGGTCCCAACGTAGTCGCCCGTGACGAACGGTTCACCCGCCTGCGTCTGTTCATCAGGTCGTGCCTGAACCCGCTCGTGATCCTGCTGGCGGTCCTGGCAACCGTATCTTTCGCAACCGCTCAGGTGACCTCGGACATCGTCGGCGGAATGTTGATGGTGGTGATGATCGTGCTTGGTGTTTCGTTGCGCTTCATCCAGGAAGCACGCGCCGATTCGGCAGCGGCCAAGCTGAAGGCGATGATTACCGTCACCGCCACGGTGGTGCGCGGTGGGACCGCCCGGGAGATCCCGCTGGCCGAGCTGGTCGCGGGCGACCTCGTGAAGCTGGCCGCCGGCGACATGATCCCCGCGGACATTCGTATCCTGAGCTGCAAGGATTTGTTTCTGATCCAGGCCAGCCTCACCGGCGAGTCGTTTCCGGTCGAGAAGTTCGACACGCCGGAAGAACTCGGCGACAAGATGCCGCTGGAGCTCAAGTGCGTCTGTTTCCTGGGCACCAGCGTCGAAAGCGGCTCTGCGACCGCGGTTGTCGTCGAGACCGGCCTCAATACCTACCTGGGCAAGATGGCCAGCTCGATAACCGACGCGCCTGCGCCAACTGCGTTCGACCGGGGAGTGAGCGGTTTCACCTGGCTGATGCTCGAATTCATGGCGGTCATGGTGCCGTTGGTGTTCCTGATTAACGGTTTCACCAAGTACAACTGGGGCGAAGCATTTTTGTTCGCGCTCGCGGTCGCGGTGGGGCTCACGCCGGAAATGCTTCCGATGATCGTGAGTGTCTGCCTTTCCAAGGGCGCGCTCCTGATGTCGCGCAAGAAGGTTATCGTCAAGCGGCTCAATTCGATCCAGAACCTCGGCGCCATGGACGTGTTGTGCACCGACAAAACCGGCACCCTTACGATGGACCACGTGATCCTCGAGCATCACTACGACGTCGCCCTGAAAGAGGATGATGGGGTGCTTGAATTTGCATTCCTCAATAGCCACTTTCAGACCGGCCTGAAGAACGTTCTCGACCGGGCAGTCCTGCAATATCAAGAGCTTCATCAGAAACTTTCCCTGGGCGAGTTTTCGATGACCGATGAGATTCCGTTCGATTTCAGCCGCAAGATGATGTCGGTCATCGTCAAAACTCCGAACGGCGAATTTCGCCTGATTTGCAAAGGCGCTCCCGAGTCAGTCTTTGAGCGCTGTTCACGATTCGAGCTTGACGATGAGATCTTCCCGATGGATCCGCTGCTGCTGCAAGATCTCAAGGAGGAGTATGACCGGCTGTCCGCGGACGGTTTCCGGGTCCTGGCTATTGCCTATCGCGACTGCGACCCGAAACCCGCCTACGGCAAGGACGACGAACAGAACCTCATACTGAAAGGCTATATCGCGTTCCTCGACCCGCCCAAGGAGTCGGCTGCGCCCTCGATCACCGCTCTCCAGAGCCACGGTATCGCGGTAAAAGTCCTCACCGGCGACAACGAGCTGGTTTCGAGGAAGATCTGTTCGGAAGTCGGTCTCTCGCTGGAAGAGGTGCTGACCGGCGCGAAAGTCGAAGCGATGGACGACGCGCAGCTCGCCGAGGCCGCGGAAAAGACCACCTTGTTCGTCCGGCTCTCGCCCGCCCACAAACAGCGCATCATCAGGGCGCTGCAGAGCAAGCGGCACGTGGTCGGATTCATGGGCGACGGTATCAACGATGCGCCAGCGCTGCGCGCCGCCGATGTGGGCGTCTCGGTCGATACGGCCGTGGATATCGCCAAGGAAGCCGCGGATGCGATCCTGCTGGAAAAAAGCTTGATGGTGCTCGAGGAAGGCGTGATCGAGGGGCGCGCGGTCTTCGCCAACATCCTCAAGTACATCCGGATGGGTGCGAGCTCGAATTTCGGCAACATGTTCAGCGTGCTGGGCGCGAGTTTGTGGCTGCCCTACTTGCCGATGGCGCCGATCAAGATCCTGACCAACAACCTGTTGTACGATTTTTCGCAAGTGCCGATCCCGACCGACGAAGTCGATCCCGAACAGGTCGCCAGGCCGCGGCCATGGTCGATGGGCGAGATTGCGCGTTTCATTATGTTCATTGGCCCGTGCAGCTCGGTGTTCGACTACACGACCTATCTGCTGATGTGGTTTGTCTTCAAGTGCAGAGACTTGGGCTTGGCGCCGCCCCCGGAACTCGCCGCCCGCTTCGCCCATGCCAGCGCCGCCAATCCCGATTCCACCTACGCGGCGGCGCTCTTTCAGACCGGATGGTTCGTCGAATCGTTGCTCACCCAAACCCTGATTATCCACGTAATACGCACTAACAAGGTTCCGTTCATTCAGAGCCGCGCGAGCTGGCAGCTGATCATGACTTCCGGAGCGATCATGCTCGTTGGGATGTGGCTGCCATCTTCGCCAATCGGGCAATGGTTAGGTTTGGTCCCGCTGCCTTCCCAGTATTGGCCTTTCTTGCTGCTGACGCTTCTTTTGTATGTCGCGCTAACGCAAGCGGTGAAAGTGTGGATGGTTCGCCGGAACTTGATTTAAAGATCCGCTAGGCGGCCCTCGCCAGTGGTCTATGTTCCAATGCGGCACCCAGTTCTGACGGCGCGGCGCTTTGCTTGGCGCGCGGCAGCAGCCGCGCCGAATTGAGAATAAAGGTCAGCTCCGAGGTGACGTGAATGAGGGCGGCGAGCGTCGGACTGAGAAGACCCGCGGCCGCGAGCGCGATTCCGATCAGGTCGACTCCGATTGTGCCGGCGAAATTCCACCAGATAATCCGGCGCGTCCAGCGCGCGATCTCCAGGGTCTCGGTGAATTTCATCAGGTCGTTGCCGAGCAAGACCACGTCCGCACTCTCGCGCGCAACGTCGGTGCCCGAGCCCAACGCGATACCGACGTTCGCCTCCGCCAACGCGGGGGCATCATTGACGCCATCGCCCACCATCGCGACAATGCGGCCGCTCGCCACCAGGCTCCTGATGCGCGCGAGCTTCTTCTCCGGCATCAGGTCCGCTTCAACTTCGCTGATTCCAAGGGCGCGGGCGACGGTCTCGGCAACCGCCCGAGTGTCTCCGGTCAGCAGAACGCTACGGACGCCCATCCGATTCAACGCTTCGATCGCGCGCCGGGCCTCCGGCCGTATGGTATCCGCTATTACGATCGCGCCGAGAAAACGTCCGTCGCGAGCCACCAAAGCTTCCGAGGAACTATCGGCGCCGGCGACGACGTTGCCCGGCACTTCGATCGCATGCTCGGTCAGGAGTCGCCGATTCCCGACGAAGATCGTCGCGCCGTTCACTATCGCCGTGATGCCGCGGCCGGGCACGTAGTCAAATCGCTCGGGCTCGTCGAGGGCGTGGTTTTTTCGCGCTAAGGCGAGATTGACGATCGCTTTGCCCAGCGGATGCTCCGAGCGCATTTCCGCCGACGCCGCCGCCTCCAGGACCTCGGCTTCGGAGACACCCGCGGCCGGAACTATCGATTGCACTTCGGTGCGGCCGAAAGTCAGCGTTCCGGTCTTGTCGAGGACGACGGTATGCACCTTGCCCAGGGTTTCCAGGTACAGGCCGCCTTTGATAATCGCTCCAAGGCGCGCCGCGCGGCCAATGCCTCCAAGAATTGCCAACGGCGTGCCCGCCGCGACACCGCACGCGCCGGCGACGAGTATCACCGAAATCGTCGAAAGCGGGTCGCGCGTGATGATGAACGTGAGGACCGCGGCCGTGAGCGCAAAGTAAACGAGATATCCGGCGAGCCGATCCGCCAGTTGCTGTATCGGCGCGCGGGAGCGCTCGGCGTGCTCGACGGCCTCGATAATTGTGCCGTAGCTGGTGTCGCGGCCGATGCGCTCGACACGGACCTCGAGCGCTCCCGTTTGGTTGATCGTTCCGGCGTACACGACCGACCCCACTACTTTCCCAACCGGCATCGACTCGCCCGTAATCCGGGCCTGGTCGACAAATGAGTGGCCGCTTATCACGACGCCGTCTATCGGCACGAGACCGCCCGGGTTGACGAGCACGGAATCGCCGGCGCGTAACTGATCGATTGAAGTTTCGCGTACGCCGCCGGCGCTCCGAACGGTGACCGACCGAGGAAGGAAATCCATCAAATCCCGGATTGCGCGTCTCCCGCGAGCAACGGTCATCCGCTCGAGGACCTCGGCAATCAGCACGAACAGCGTGATGATGAGCGCGGTGAAAAACTGGGAAATCGCGGCGGCCGCCACCAGCGCGATGCTCATGGACAATTCCATGGTCATCCGCCGCGCGGCGGCGTTCTCGGCTGCCTCCTTGAAGATTGGCCAACCGCCGATCAGAACGCCCAATGCGCCAATCAGGCTGATCCTCGGAAAGGGTTCCCACAGATGGAAGCACACTGCCGCCGCGGCAAGTGCGACCAGGATGATCCGCGCGGCTTCGACCCCGTCGAAGACATGGCCGCTCGCGCGCTCCTCGACCGCAGGCGTAAACGTCCCGGCCTGCGTTTGGTCGAGTGAACTCTCGCGCCCGATTCGTTCCTGTTGATCCATAGGACGGACCCCCAGCTACTTCAGGTAAGCCTGGACAATTTCGATCAGCTCTTCCGCGCCCCGCGCACGGGAGCCGCGTTCATGATCCGGATCGACGACATGCTCCCGGATGTGATCCTCGATGATCTCCGCCATCAGGCTGTTCATCGCGCCGCGCGCGGCGACGACCAGATGCAGCACGTCGGCACAGCCGCGTTCTTCCTCCACCGCGCGCTCCAGCGCCTGAACCTGGCCGCGAACGCGTCGCACTCGGTTCAAGAGCTTGGTCTTTTCCTTGATAGTATGGCTCATATAGTTTTTTCCCGATACCCTAGGGGATATAGTATTACACTCGGGAAGCACGGGAGTCCAGCCGGTTAGCGGCCGCGATGTTTGAATTCTGCGACACGGTAGGGGGTATAGTGTTCTATCGTTGCCCATTCTCGATTGGACCGGCCTGTTGCAGAATGGACCGATCGAAACATCCCCCAATCGGACGAGAGGTCGGTTAAAGGCGCCAAATGACAGCGTGCGGAAGAAGAACGAATCGCAGAGATCGACTCAAGTGACAAATGATATAGCAACTGCTGGCCGCGCATACCCTAAGGTCCCGCGGGCAGCGCGCGCGGACTGCAATCGCTAGATGATTTATTTGGTGATCCCAGCGGGAGTCGAACCCGCGTTCCCGACGTGAGAGGCCGGTGTCCTAACCACTAGACGATGGGACCAGTCGATAAGCGCCTCCCTTCACAAGGGAGAGTTGGCTGAGGAGGGAGGACTCGAACCTCCAATCCCCTGATCCAGAGTCAGGTGCCTTGCCAATTCGGCTACTCCTCAGCGCGAACGATCATTTATAACCGACGGCGCGGCATGCGTCCATGCGCGGGTCGCCCGAGGACGGGCCGGCGCGACGGCCGCCCCTTCAGTGCGCGGCGGAGAGCCGCAGCGTCTCGGCGTGATGGTTGACCAACTCGTCGCAGCGCTGGAGCAACGCCGGATCCTGGCAATACTGCTCGATCATGTAGCTCAATTCGCCGAGATCGTGGACCAGCAGGCGCATGCAGCGTTCATACTCGTCGTGCTGCTGCAGCGCCTTGAGCAGGTCGCCGACCCTGTCCTCGAGCTCGGTCTCTTCGACCTCGAGCGCCAGCGCGAGCGCCCGCTCGATCGCGAGTCCGCCCGCGGCCTCGCGCGCGCCGCGCTCCAGCAACGCACTGAGCCGCGCCACGGTCGCGTCGTCGAGCGCGACCGGGCTTGGCCGGTCGAGCATCCCCTCGAAATCGAGCACCGTGGTCACGAGGTCGAGCGCGCCGACGTGGCGGGCCTCGTCACGCGCCATCCCGAACCAGAACTCGTGCAGGCGCGGATGGGTGGCGAAGGTTTTGGCGAAGCGCGCGTAGAGTGCCATGCTGCGTTTTTCCAGGGCGATCGTAGCCAGGAGAACTTCGCGCGTCGTCGGCATCGTGGGGGCCATCGTGGGGGCGATGATAGCCCGCGGACGGCACCGGGCCAAGGCCGGCGCCGCCCGCGGCGAGCTTAGCGCGCGAGCTCAGTCGCGCGGGTTTCGCGGATGACCGTAACGCGGATCTGGCCGGGATAGGTCATGTCGGTTTCGATTTTCTTCGCCACGTCGCGCGCGAGCATCGTCGCGTCGTCGTCGGAGACCTGCCCCGGCTCGACGATGATCCGCATCTCGCGCCCGGCCTGCACGGCAAAGCATTTCTCGACGCCCTTGAACGACTTGGCGATGGTCTCGAGATCTTCCAGCCGCTTGACGTAGCTCTCGAGCACCTCGCGCCGTGCGCCCGGCCGCGCCCCGCTAAGCGCGTCGGCCGCGTCGACCAGCGGCGCCAGGATGGTTTCCGCCTTGACCTCTTCGTGATGGGCCGCGATCGCGTTGACGATTTTCGCCGACTCGCCGTACTTGCGCGCCAGCTCGGCGCCGATCAGCGCGTGCGAGCCCTCGACCTCGTGAGTCAGGGCCTTGCCGATGTCGTGCAGGAGCGCGGCGCGGCGGGCCTGTTTTTCGTTGAGCCCGAGTTCGGCCGCCATCGCGCCGCACAGGAACGCGGCCTCCAGCGAATGCATCAGCACATTCTGCGCGTAGCTGTACCGGTACTTCAGCATCCCCAGCAGCTTGACCAGCTCGGGATGGATGCCGTGAACGCCGACCTCGATGATCGCGCGCTGGCCGGCCTCGCGGATCGATTCCTCGACTTCCTGCTCGGCCTTGCGCACGACCTCCTCGATGCGGCCCGGATGAATCCGGCCGTCGGAGATGAGCCGCTCCAGCGCGACCCGCGCGATTTCGCGCCGGATCGGGTTGTGGCACGAGATCACGACCGCCTCGGGCGTATCGTCGATGATGATGTCGACGCCGGTGGCGGCCTCGATGGCGCGGATGTTGCGCCCCTCGCGTCCGATGATGCGGCCCTTCATCTCGTCGTTGGGCAGCGCCAGCACCGAGACGGTGCGCTCGGTGACGAACTCGCCGGCGAGGCGCTCGATCGCGATCGACACGATGCGCTTGGCGCGCCGGTCGGATTCCTCGCGCGCCTCCTCCTCGATCACGCGGATTTGGCGGGCCGCGTCATGGCGCGCCTGCCCGGTCACCTCTTCGACCACCTGGCGGCGAGCCTCCTCGCGGGTCAGCCCGGCGACCGCCTCGAGTTTGTTGCGCGCCGCCTCGATCAGTTCCTGGCGTTCGGCCTCGCGGTCGGCGAGGCTCTTCTCCTTGGTGCGGAGGTTCTGGTCGCGCCGATTGAGATCGCCCTCGCGCCGCTCGAAGGCCTCGAGGCGCTTGTCGATACTCTCCTCGCGCGCGGCGAGCTTGCTCTCGAGCGCGGTCAACTCGCGATGCTGTTCGCGCACCTCGCGTTCGGCCTGCGCGCGCACCTCGACGAGCAGGTCCTTGGCCTTTAGTTCCGCCTCCTTGACGATCAGTTCGGCTTTGTTTCTTGCATCTTCGACAATCGTTTGCACTTCGCGTTGCGCAACCTCTGTGTCGGCGCCGGTATGCCGCCGACCCGCGAGGTAGACCGCGTAGATCATCATCGCGCCACCGATTATCAGGAACAGGACGCCTGTCAGCACGCCCATTTTGGTAAACCTCCTTGGTCCGCCGTTTGCGTAGCCGCGTGTGGCGCTCCGCTGGCCGCGTAAACGGCGGACTCGGTCACAATAAGATCCAGCCGCCGGTCATGAGTCTGCTCCGGCAGCCGGTCAATCAACTGAAACGAATAGCCAAGCCCGGCGGTCACCGCTTCTGCGGGGAGCGCCGCGATTAGCCGGTCGTAGTAGCCGCCGCCGCGGCCCAGGCGGGCGGCGGCGGGTGTAAATGCGATCCCCGGGACGCATACCAGCGCGGCGCCGAGGTCGGTCACGAGCGCTTCGGCCTCCAGCGCCCCGGTGATGGGCGGTTCCAGGACTCCAAAGGCACCGGAACGCAATTGGCCGAGATCGGATACGGTCCCGAGCCTCATCCGGCGAGCGCCGCGATCGACGATCGGGTAGTAGAGCCGGCGATGCGAGCGCAGCGCGGCGGCGGCGATCAGCGCGGTTTCGACCTCGCGGCCGAGCGGCGCGTAGAGTATGACTGTGGCCGCGGTGCGATAGGCTGATGTGGCGAGCAGACGCTGCTGCACACGCCTGGACAGGGCAGACGCGCGTTCAACAGACAGGCTGGAGCGCGCCTCGGAGAGGACGGCGCGCAGATATTGTTTCTCGTCCGCCACTGCCTTTTTGCGGTGGCGGGTTCGGGCTAGGTCGGCGGTTGCGCTGTGCGATCGATCACCCTCGGCCGTCGGCATTGCGGCGGCCTTGCGGGCGTTGCTGGCTCCATAAGGCCACGCGGCCCGGGGCCGCGTCATGTATAACTGAGAACCGGCACAGGTCTTATATTTTCCGAGCGCCGCATCGCGCTTCTAGCTGAGATCCTCCAAAGATCTGATCTTCCATCCCCCCGCCATACCTACCCGAACCCGCCGACCGGAAGCCTCCAAAAATAACCGAGCTGCGCGCGGCCTCTACGAATCCATCGCCACCGACAGCCGCCGGTTCAGTGCTTCTATCTGATCGATTAACGCTTGATGATCCCGTTTGAGTCGTTCGAGTTCGTCGGCAAAATTCAAAGCCGCCAAAATTGCCACGCTTACCGAATTTACCGCGCGGCTGTTAGCGCGAATATAGCTTATCTTTTCATCGACGGTCGCCGCCAGAGCCTTGGCCCATTCGTCCCCGCTATCGCTCATCACGGTCAGGTTCTGGCCCATGATTTCGACGTTGATGCCTTTCATCGTCTATCCAGCGGCGGCCTGCTGAGGCGCACGCCCTCAGCCCAGATCCAGCCCATCGAAGCGCGCGAGGATTTTTTCAATCCGCGCCTTTATTTCGTTGCGTTCGGTCTCATGCTGCTGGCGCTCGGAATTGGAGCGAGCCTGAGTTTCGTTAAAACGTTGTTCGCTTTCGGCCAACCGCTTCGCCAGTTGCTCATTTTCGTGTTGCAGCTGCTGGATTCGATTGACCGATGCCTGAATTCTCTCGTCGAGTTGCTTAAGAGCCTCAAAAGTCATGGCCGATGAGTTTTCCACTTTCACTTTAATTTTTGATTAGTAAAGCTGTCAAGCTGCATAAGAACCGCTGGAAGCTTCAGCCTGCGTATCGTCCTCGGAAAACAGCGCTTGCACGAATTCACGCGGGTCAAAGGCCCGCAAATCTTCTATATTTTCGCCCACGCCGACGAAACGCACGGGCAATTTGAGCTGCTCGGCTATCGCGATCACCACGCCGCCCTTGGCCGTGCTGTCGAGTTTGGCCAAGACGACGCCGGTCAGAGGTACCGCTTCGCCAAAAATTTTCGCCTGGCTAAGCGCATTCTGCCCCGTGGTGGCGTCGAGCACCAGCCAGCATTCGTGGGGAGCGCCCGGTAGTTCGCGGCCGGTCACGCGGGCGATTTTTTTCAGCTCTTCCATCAGATTAACCTTGGTCTGCAAGCGGCCGGCGGTATCGACCAACACCGTCGATACTTTGCGCGCCACCGCCGCCTTGATCGCGTCGAAAGCTACTGCCGCCGGATCGGAACCCTGGTTCTGCTTGATCAGGTCGACTCCGACCCGCCCGCACCATACCTCGAGCTGCTCGATCGCAGCCGCGCGAAAGGTATCCGCGGCCGCAACGATCACGGTGCCGCGCTCGGCCTTCATCCGCGCCGCCAGCTTGGCCACGGTCGTCGTTTTGCCTGCCCCGTTGACCCCGGCCAGCATCACCACCAGCGGTCCTTCGGCCGGGACGTTCATCGGGCGCTCGCTCGCCGCGAGCATCCGTGCGATTTCGTCCTTGAGCGCCTCGCGGATAGCGTCGGGACGGATGCCGCCCTTGACCCGGCCGCGCACGGCTTCGACCAATTTGAGGCTCGCCTCAACGCCTACGTCGGCGGCGATCAGCGCCTCCTCGAGGCCCTCGCAGATTTCGTCCAGTTTGACGCTGCCGGTTATGGCGGCGCGGATGCGGCCGAGCAAATTCTCACGCGTGCGGCGTAGTCCCAATCCGATTCGCGCGGGCGCTTTGGGCGGGACCGGGGCAGGCGGCGGCGGAGCGGCCGGCTCGGCCGGCGCAGGCTCTGCCGGCGCGGGCTCGATACGGTCGATAGCGTCCTGGTCGCGAGCAGCCTCGATAGTAGGTTCGACTGCAGGCGGTACGGCCGGGGGCGCGTGCTCCGGCGGCAAGGACTTTGGCCAAGACGCGACCTCTTCGGCCAGAACGACTTCGGGCTGGGCCGCGTGCGGCGCCTGCTGGGCGGCGTGCTCGAGGTCGTGAACGCTTCGGCGTTTGCGCGCGCTGAATTCGATAAGAATCGCAACAATCAGCATCACGACCTGGCTGCCCGCCACGACCAGGACCATACGTTCGACGAACGACAGCCTGGCGAACGTTTCTGTCAGGCCGAGGCGCTCGACGCTCGACAGTTCGGCAAGAATCCAGGTGAGGACGGCCGACAGTTCGGCCACAGACCAGGCGACGACGGCCGACAGTCTGTCGCGAATTTCGTTTGTGTAATCGGCCACGCGGAGAACGATCCTTGGGAAAAAATTCAGGAGTTTTTTTGTGTCCGGCGGGGCGGCCGCGCGTATCTGTCAGCGGACCGATGCCGAATGCTCCACACAATAACAGTCTCGGCACGTGATCGGAACCGAAAAACGCAAATATCCTTTTGTAACTGGCTGCCGCAGACTCATCAGCAGGACGCGGCGCACGCAGTGGAACTCGGCGCGCCGCGGCTCGGAACCTCGCCCGCACCCTCTCCCACCCGATGATGTGGGCAAGGGCTCGGAAACGCACCGCGCTTATCGAAGCCGCCCCTGACCGCGGGCTACGCGGCGCGCGGAATCGCCAGCGAGATCAGCCGCGAAATTCCCGGCCGCTCCATCGTCACACCGTGGATATGGTCGGCGCGCTGCATCGTGCGCTGGTTGTGCGTGATCACGATGAACTGCGAGCGGCCCTTGAGTTCGCCGACCAGGCTGGTGAACGCGGCGAGGCTGAACTCGTCGAGCGGCGCGTCGACCTCGTCCATCACGCAAAACGGGCTCGGATTGAGCAGGAAGAGCGAAAAGATAAGCGCCATCGCGCATAGCGCCTTCTCGCCGCCCGAGAGCAACCCGATCTCCTTGACCTTCTTGCCCGGCGGCTGCACCAGGATATTGACGCCGGCCTCCAGCACGTCGTCGGCGGGCAGCAACTCGAGCCGGCCCTTGCCGCCGCGCAGCAGCTTGGGGAAAAGCTCGGCGAAGTTGCGCGCCGCGCCCTCGAAGGTTTCGCTGAAGCGCCGGCGCGCCTCACGGTTAAGCTTCTGGATCGTATGCGTGAGGTCCTTGACCGCCGCCTCGAGGTCGGCCCGCTCGGTGCTGAGCACCCCGGAGCGCTCCTCCAGTTCCTTGACCTCGCTTTCGGCGGCGAGGTTGACCTCGCCCAGGCGCTCGACCTTGGCGCGCAGTTCGATCAGGCGAGCTTCGTCGGCCACGGCATCGCGCGCGGCGAGCGCGGCCGAGAGTTCGTCTTCGACCGCGGCGAATTCGGTCTGAAATTTCTCGGCAAAGCCACGTCCGAGCTCGGTCGCCAGCGTGCGCGCGCGCTCGCATTCGAGCGCACACTCCATCGCCTCGCGCTCCAGCGCCTCGGCCTTCGCGCGGGTCTCGGCAAGCTCGGCCCGCAGGGCCTGGAGCGCCGCGGCAGCGGCCTCGCACGCGACGCGCATCTCTTCGGTCGCGGCGTCCAGCTCCGCCTCGCGGATACGCGAGGCCTCGGCCTGTGCGGCCAACTGATCGAGTTCGCGCACCAGCTCGACGCGCTCGTCGCCGAGCCGCGCGAGCGACGCGCGATCCTTGCCGATTTGCGCCTCGAGCTCCTCGGCCAGGCGGCGCAGATGTCCAAGCTCCTGCTCGATCGCACTCAGCCGCGCGCGCCGCGCCTCGACCCTGGTGGCCGCTTCGAGCATCGCGGCCGCACGTTCCTCGGCGCGCGTTTTGCGCCCGTTCATTTCGGCGCGGATGGCGAACAGCCGTTCGCGCCCTGCGGCCTCCGCATGGGCGAGTTCCTCCAGCCGCGCGTTGGACTCCGCGATGAGCCGGGCGATCTCCTCAAGGCGCAGGCGGGCCTGTTCGCGCTGGTCGCGAGCGCCGGCCGCCTCGCTCTCGATGCGCTCCAGGGCGCTTCGCCGCTCGTTCATCGCGCGCTCGGCGCGCGAGAGATGGTCGCGCGCGTCGTTGAGTTCGCGATGCGTCGTCTCGAGCAGGGCGCGCGCCGCCTCGAACGCCGCGCGCAGCGACGCGGTTTCGGCCTCGGCCTGCTCGACGCGCGCGGCTGCCTCTTCCAGCGCCGGAGCGTCAAACGCCGCCGCTTCGTCATCGTCGACCGGCGCGGCGCTGCTGCCGCCGGCGATCATTTTCCCCGGCGCTATCAGATCCCCCTCGCGCGTGACGAAGAGCGTGCCATGACCATTGAGATTCGACGCCGCGAGCGCGGAGCGCAGATCGTCGGCGACGAGCACGTGACCAAGCACCGCCTCGGCCACGCGGCGAAAGCGCGGCTCGACTTCAAGCATGTCGAGCAGGCGGCCGGCGATTCCAGGCGCTTCGATCGCGGGATGGGAATCGGCCAACTCGGGTTCGGGAATGAAGCTCAGGCGGCCCGCGCGCGATTCTTTGAGAATCTCGATCGCGCGGAGCGCCAGATGGGGCGAATCGACGATCACCGCTTCGGCTTCCGCGCCGAGCACGGCGCCCAGCGCCGCGCGCATCGCGGCCGGCGCGCGCAGCACCTCGGCCAGCATCGCGGGCGTCTCGGCCGGCCGATCGCCGTTGAGCGATTCGAGCACAACACGCAGGCGCTCGGCGGCGCCGCCGCCGCCGCCGGCGCCCGCACGCGCCACGCGCTCCGCGCGCGCGCGCGCGGCGCTAAGCCCCTCGCGCAGCAGCGCGAGGCGCGCTGCGCCGGCGTCGAGCGCGGCGCGGGCCTCGCGCTCGCGCTCGGCGGTCTCTTTGCCGCGGCCGTCGAGCGCCCCGAGCCCGGCGCGGCGGGCGGCGAGTTCGCCGTCCGCCGCGCCGAGCGCCAGGCGCGCGGCGCCCAGCGCCTCCTCGAGCGCCGGCAGGCGCTCGGCGGCGGCGCGCAGGCGCTCTTCGAGCTCGGCCCGCTCGCCGCCGAGCGCGCCGAGGCGGCCGCGTATCGCGGCCGCCTCGCGCATCAGCTCCGCGACTTCGTCGCGCGTGTCCTCGCCGCGCCGCTCGGCCTCGCCGAGCGCCGCGGCGGCTTCGTCGTGACGCTCGCCGAGCGCGGCAAGCGCGGCCTCGCCGCCGTCGTCCTCGTTGTGCTCGCGCGCGCGGCGCGCGCCGGCCTCGGCACGCGCCGCGCGCGCGGCGGTGGCCTTGGCCTCGAGCTCTTCGACGCGCGCGGCAAGCTCGGGCGCGGCCGCGTCGGCCACGCCTAAGCGGCGTCCGAGGAATTCGCGCGTATGACCGCGCTGCGCGGCGGCCGCGCGCAAATTATCGAGCTCGCGGCCGAGCGCGCTCAGGCGATCGCGCTCGGCCGCAAGGCGTGCGGCGGCCGCGTCGGTGCGCGATTGCAGCTCGGCCAGCGCTTCGCGCGTCGCCTCGCGCTGGGCGCCGAGTTCCTCGGCGCGCGCGCGACTGTGCTCGAGGCGGGCGCGCTCTTCAAGCAGCCGGCGCGCGGCGGTCAGCCGTTCCAGCTCGGCCAGCTCGACGCGAATCGCCTTATAGGCCTCGGCCTTTTTGGCCTGGCGGCGGGCGAACGCCAGCTGGCGTTCGATTTCGGCCAGCACGTCGTCGACGCGGGCGAGATTCTCGCGCACGCGATCGAGCTTGCGCTCGCTCATCTCGCGCCGGCCCTTGAACAGGGAAAGCCCGGCCGCCTCTTCGATCATCCCGCGCAACTCGGCCGGCTTGGACTGGATGATCTCCTCGATCCGGCCCTGTTCGATCAGGGCGTAGCCGCGGCTGTGGATTTGCGCGGCCATGAAGAACTCGGTGATGTCCTTCAGCCGGCAGGGAATTTTATTGATGAGATATTCGGATTCGCCGGAGCGGTAGACGCGGCGCGTGACGCAGACTTCGCTGAGCCCCAAGTACGGCTCGGGGAGCGCGCAGTTGACGTCGGCCTCGAGCAGCAGCGAGACCTCGGCCATCCCGGCCGCCGGATTGGAATCGTTGCCGGCGTAGATAAGATCTTCGGCGCTCTTGCCGCGCAGCCGCGTCGGCGCCTGCTCGCCAAGGACCCAGCGAATGGCGTCGACCACGTTGGATTTGCCGCAGCCGTTGGGACCGACAACCGCCGTGATTCCGGGTGCAAAGCCGACGCTCGTCGGCTCCAGGAATGACTTGAAGCCTACTAAATCAAGGCTTTTGAGCCGCATACCATCATCGCCTCCACCTCACCACATCCGCCGCGTTAAAGCTTAGCCCAAAGCCCTGAGCCAATGAAACCGCCCGCGGCGTATCGTATCCCCTACGCAGAGAGCGGCCTGTGGATATCGTGCGAAACTTGGCGGAGGCCGATTCAAACGCTGCTAATGGTGTAAATTACATTCTACTCTTGCAGTTCGGTGTTCCAGTAGGCACTATCGACCGCCGTCAGATACGGCATCCACTCGCGATAACGCTTGAGGCTGAACATCTCCGCGCTGAAAGGCGTCCAGTGCGGACGCATCGGTTTGCGCACCAGCGCCATCCGCGCCTCATCGGGCGTGCGGCCGCCCTTGCGCCGGTTGCAGTTGTGGCAGGAGCAAACGATGTTCTCCCAGGTCGAAAGGCCGCCGCGCGAGCGCGGCATGACGTGGTCGAGGTTGAGTTCGGTGCGCGCGAACCGCCGCCCGCAGTACTGGCAGGTGTTGTTGTCACGGGCGAAAATGTTGAAACGCGAAAAGCGCACGTGACGACGCGGCACCCGCTCATAGGCCGTCAGCAAGAGCACCCGCGGCACGCGCACCAACCCACCCACCACACCCAGACGCTCGTGATGGGTCTCGATCGCGAGGTCGCGCCAGCTGGCGAAATCGAAGGTGTGGTACTGTTCGTCGACCGCGCGCGCCACTCCCTGGTAGAGGAGCGCGAAGGCGCGCTTGACCGAGGTTACGTGGACCGGCAGATAGGAGCGGTTGAGGATCAGGACCTTGCTATTGAGCAGGGCCATCCCCGAGGAGCGGATCGCCAAACTGTCGGCCGCGGCAGACATTAGAAAACGACTATCGGCCCCCGAGAGCCAAGTCAAGGTGATAGGGTTCAGCGCAAAACACGTTTATGCCCCGCGCCAGTGCGCCTTGCGGACTTCGCAGCCTCTCCGTATGATTCGTTTGAAGTTTCAATGGCATACTCGATGGGTGGAGGGGTCAGCGACGAAACCGCAGCCGCGCTTGCATCTGAAGGGCCCGAAAGCGGTGGCGCAGGTTGCCGGCGCCGGCATTGTGCCCCGCATCGCCGCCCAGCCTGACCAGCCTCTTCCTCCGTCGCATCCAGGTCTCTCTCGTGAAACGTGAAATTGTCATTAATGCGAGCGCGCTCGAAGTGCGGGTCGCGCTACTCGAAGACGGCTCGCTGACCGAGCTCTATCTCGAGCGCCAGCAGCATCGCGGCCTCGCCGGCAACATCTATAAAGGCAAGGTCACGCGCGTGTTGCCCGGAATGCAGGCGGCGTTTGTCGATATCGGTCTGGAGAAGGCCGGCTTCCTGCACGTCTCGGATTTTCACGACGACGTTCAGGCCGTAGGTTCGATCGCCGAGGTGATCGGCGAGGACGACGTTGAGACCTATCCGGTCGATGGCGATAGTGACGGCGGCGGCGATGAAGCGAAATCGCCTCAGGACCTGCAAGAGTTGGCGGAGCTGGAAAACCTCGAAGAGCCGTCAGAGAAGCAAACCGATCGGCAAGATGATCGACGAGACGATCGGCGAGATTACCCGCGCCGCGACTACCCGCCAGACGAGCGGCAAACAGAGCGGCTAAGTGCGCGGCAAGATGCGCGTGAGAATGTGCGGCAAGGCGCGCGGCAAAACGAAGCGCCGGAAGCAGAAAAAATTGGTGACCGGCGCGATCTCGGCGACGCGGCCGTGGCGACGCCCGTCGAGGGCGAGGCCGACGCGGCGGCCGCGCCCGCTGCCGCGGGCGAAGCGGGAGCGGCGCCGGGCACCAAGCGCCGGCGCAGCCGGCGCCGGCGCCGGCGCGGCGGCAAGGCGCACAAGCGGCGGCCCCGCGTGCACGAACAGCGCAGCCGTCTCCCGATCGAGCAGCAATTGCATCGCAACCAGGAGATCATCGTTCAGATCGCCAAGGAGCCGATGGGCACCAAGGGGGCGCGGCTGACCTCGTCGATCTCGCTGCCCGGGCGTCATCTGGTCTACATGCCGACCAGCGGGCACGTCGGGGTCTCGCGGCGAATCGGCAGCGCGGAGGAACGCGCCCGGCTGCGCGCGGCGGTCAAGGAACTCGGCCGCGTGCAGGGCGGGTTCATCGTGCGCACGGCGTGCGAGGGCGTGAGCAAGCGCGAAATCCAGCGCGACGCGAATTTTTTGACCCGGCTATGGGGATCGATCCTGGCCAAGAGCGAGAGCAGCCCCCCGGCCTCGATTCTTTACAGCGATCTGGACGTCGCGCTGCGCACCGTGCGCGATCTGTTTTCCAGCGAAATCGACAAGCTCTGGTGCGACGACCCCGAGACCTTCGAGCGCGTCGTGCAATTCGTGCAGCATTACATGCCGCGATTGCGCGCGCGTCTCACGATGTATCAAGGCGCCGAGCCGATCTTCGACCACTTCAAGATCGAGCCGCAGATCGAGCGCGCGCTCGACCGCAAGGTGTGGCTCAAGTCCGGCGGCTACCTGGTTTTCGACCAGGCCGAAGCGCTGACCGCGATCGACGTCAACACCGGCCGCTTCGTCGGCAAGACCAACCAGGACGAGACCGTGCTGCGGACCAATCTCGAGGCGGCCGAAGAGGTGGTCAAGCAGCTGCGCCTGCGCAATATCGGCGGGATCATCATCGTCGACTTCATCGACATGTCGCGCGAGGCCGACCGCAAAAAAGTCAGCGACGTGCTGCGCGAAGCGCAGCGGCGCGACAAGGCGCGCACCTCGGCGCTCAAGATTTCCGAGTCGGGCTGGTCCAGATGACCCGCAAGCGCACGCGCGAGAGCCTCGAGGAATTGCTCACCGACAGTTGTCCGCACTGCGAGGGCCGGCGCGTGGTCAAATCCGTGCCGACGCTCGCCGCCGAGGTGCTGCGCGGAGTGCATCGCGAGGCCCGCCGCAGCAGCGGCGACGATATGCTGCTGGTCAAGGTCCATCCCGCGGTCGCGCGCTATCTTTACGACCACGGCGCGCGCGACCTCGAAGCGCTCGAGCGCCGGGTGGGAATCAAGATCGTGCTGCGCGCGATGGAAGGTCTCGAGCCGGGCAGCTTCGAGGCTGAGCCTGGCGCCCGCCGCCGCCTGACCGAAGAATCCGCAAGACCCGACTTTGCGAGATGCCTTCGATCGCGGAGGCTAACGGCAGATCTCGATCACCGTTCGCGTTGACAATCGAGACAGGGCCAAATACCGGTTTTCACCAGATGGCAGCCAGCGGCAAGGAACCCGAAGAGTGGCGGCTCGGTATCGAGCCCGGCACGCACGAGACCCCGGAAACTCCCGAAGAGGCCGCCGCGCCACGCAACTACTCGGCCGAGCGGCTGGAACAGCCGCTGTGCGTTGTCACGGCGGAGCATCTTGGATGGCTGACGGTCGGCGTGCTGGCGCTCGCGAGCCGGCTCGTGATGCTCGGTGCGCGCCCGCTGGATTCCGCCGAGGCGAGCCATGCGCTCGGCGAACTGGCATTGCTGCGCAGCGGGCCGCCCGCCGGAGCGCATCTCTCGTGGATTCATCTGCTGGAAGCCGCGGTGTTCGCCTCCATCGGCGCCGGCGACTTCAAAGCGCGGATGATCTTTGCGCTGAGCGGGCTGCTGCTGATCGCATCCGGCCTGGGGATGCGCCGTCAGCTTGGCCGCGCCGGTGCGATGGCGTTTGCGGGACTGCTCGTGCTCTCGCCGAGCGTCGCCTATTTCTCGCGCGCGACCGATAGCGTCGTGCCCGCGTTGGCCTTCGCCGTGCTCGCGCTGGCGATGTTCCTCGAACTGGCGGACGAGCCGGGACGGATCGTCGCGGCCGGATTGGGCGCGGCGATAGGCCTGGGACTTGCCAGCGACCCGAGCGCCCCGATCACCGCGCTGTTGATGCTCACCGCGCTCGCGATTGTCGGTTTGCTGGCGGCGCTGGCGGGGGCGCGCGTGCGGCTCCAGGTGCGAGTCTGGTGGACGCGGCGCAAGGGCCTGTTTTTGATCACGACCCTGGTCGCGGCGCTGGTGTGGCTGGGATGCGAGAGCGACTTTTTCGCCCACTCGCCGCTCGGCGCGATCGTGACCGCTTTTCGATCGAATCTGCCGTCCGACTTGTTGCATGCGGATCCGATGGACCATCGCGGCTTCACGGCCGGATTGGATTTTTACTTGCCGATTCTCTCGCTCTACGAATTTTTCGTCGTGTTCATCGCTCTGCTTGGGGCATTGAGCGTTTTAACCCTGCGCGTCCGCTCGCGCCTGGCGACAGCCGCGCTCGTCTGGAGCGCTCTCGCAATCGCTTTCTATCTCTGGACGCCCGCGCGCTCCCCGGCGCTCGTGATCCAGATGATCGTCCCGATGGCGCTGCTGGGGGCGTTCGCGATCGAGTCGCTGCATCACACCGTGGCCTGGAGTCTTGTGCGCTATCCGCTCGCCGTGCTGGCGCTGTTGACGCTCAGCGTGCAGGTGGCGAACAACTTCATCTGGTATGCGCCCGATGCCGGCCAGGCGCCGTGGGCGCGCACCGCGCTTTTATATTGGACCACGCCCGCAACCACCTTGCAGACGCCGGTCGAATGCGCGCGAGTGGCAAGCCAGTTACCGCCGCACAAGGCGAGCGCGTTGTTTGCCAACGACTCGCCGGTACTGCGATGGTACCTGCGCGCGCTGACGCCGGCGGCGACGGCCGAGAGCGCGGACGCGATCGTCGGGAGCCTCGAGCCCGCGGCCCTGTCCCAGGCGCAAGGCCTTACCACCTACGAATTCGAGCTTGACGACGCGTGGCATCCGGGGTGGTGGTCGCTTTCGCCGCGAGCCGCGATGCATTACCTGGCGCGCGCTCGCCCGTGGACGCCGCTCGATTCGCATCGCGTGACGATTGCCGCGCGGCCCGTAGTCACGAACGCACCGACAGTGATTCTGGCTCCGGCTGCGCCGTCGCCGGCGGCGTCACCTGCCGCGTCCGAGACACTGGCGGTGCCGCAAGCCTCCTCCGAAACCGCCGCGTCGCCTGCCCCATCCGCGACGGTCACACCTGCGCTCGGTACTGGTCCCGAAAGCCATCCGTCGGCCACTCCGGCCTCCACTCCCGCCGCCACGCCAACCGCGGCTCCCACAGCTACTGGGCGTGTGAAAAGACCATGATTCTTTGGCTTAAACGCGGCGGCGCGGACGGCGCGCGCGCGCGGTGGTGCGCTTGGGCGGCGATTTCTTCAGCTCCGGGATGCTGGCGTAGAAATCCAGCGCGTCGGGATTCGCCGCCGCCTCGCGGTTGGTGACCGCGGCGCCGTGGATCAGGTTGCGCACGGCGAGTTCCATCAGCTTGCCGTTGCGGGTGCGCGGGATGTCGGGGACCTGGATCACCTTGGCCGGGACGTGACGCGGCGTGAGATTGCGGCGAATCGTCTCGCGGATTTTGTCGCGCAGCGTGTCATCGAGCGTGAGTCCTTCGCGCAGCTTCACGAACAGCACGATCCGAACGTCGTTGTCCCATTCCTGGCTGACCGCCATGCATTCGGCCACTTCGTCGAGTTGCTCGGCCGCGCGATAAATCTCCGCCGTCCCGATCCGCACGCCGCCCGGATTGAGCGTCGCATCCGAACGCCCGTAGATGATCATCCCGTCGTGCGCGGTGAGCTCGGCCCAGTCGCCGTGGCACCACACGCCGGGAAAGCGCTCGAAGTAAGCCGAGCGGTATTTCGCGCCGTCAGGATCGTTCCAGAAAAATAGCGGCATCGTGACGAACGGCGCGGTGCAAACCAGCTCGCCCTTGGTCTCGCGCACCGGGTTGCCGTTCTCGTCCCAGACCGCGACCCGCATTCCGAGGCCGCGGCATTGCAGCTCGCCCCGCCATACCGGAGCGATCGGATTGCCCAGCGCGAAACACGAGACGAGATCGGTGCCGCCCGAGATCGAGGCGAGGCACAGGCTCTTCCTTGACCGCCGCGTACACGTAGTCGAAACCCTCGGGTGCGAGCGGCGATCCGGTCGAGCACATCGTGCGCATCGCGCCCAGCCGATGCGTGCGCCGCGGTTCGAGTCCCGCCTTGCGAATCGCGTCGATATACTTGGCCGAAGTGCCGAACATCGTCATCCGCTCGGTCTCGGCGTAGTCGAACAGCACCCCCGGATGCGGATGGAACGGCGAGCCGTCGTAGAGCAGCAGCGTCGCGCCCGAGGCGAGCCCCGAGACCAGCCAGTTCCACATCATCCAACCGCAGGTGGTGAAATAAAAAATCCGATCGCCCGGGCGCACGTCGGTATGGAGCTGATGCTCCTTGAGATGCTGCAGCAAAACGCCGCCCGCGCCATGCACGATACATTTGGGCACGCCGGTAGTGCCCGATGAATAGAGGATGTAGAGCGGATGGCCGAACGGGAGGCGCGCGAATTCTATTTCGCCGGACTTAAAGGGGGCGAGAAATTCGTCGATGGTGACGGCGCCGGCCGGCGCGCGGAGATCGGATGGCACGTTTACATACGGCACCACCACCATCCGCTCGACGCCTTTTATCCGCGCGCGCAGCTCGCCAACCTTGTCCAGCGTGTCGAAGGTCTTGCCGCCATAGAAATAGCCGTCGGCGACGAACACGACTTTGGGTTCGATCTGCCCAAAGCGATCGACCACGCCCTCGACGCCGAAATCGGGCGAGCATGACGACCAGATTGCACCGATCGCGGCCGCAGCCAGCGCGCCAATCACCGCCTCGGGCAGATTGGGCAGATACCCGCCGACGCGATCGCCCTCCTTGACGCCGGCGGCGCGCAAGGCCTGCACGGTGCGCGAGACTTGCGCGTACAGTTCGTCGCGGCTAAGACGCCGGCGCACCTTGTCCTCGCCCCAGAAGACCAGCGCGTCGTCGGCGCCGCGCCAGCGCAGGCAATTCTCGGCGAAGTTGAGCCGCCCCTCAGGAAACCATCGCGCCCCCGGCATCCGCGCGCCGTCGGCGACAATCGCGCCGCCTTGATCGCCGATCGCGCCGCAGAAATTCCACACCGTGCGCCAGAACAGCTCGCGATTTTCGACCGACCATCGCCAGAGCGCGCCGTAGTCGGAAATCGACACGGAATGTGCCGCCTCGACCGCGCGCATGAAGGCGGTCATCCGGGCGTCAGCGACGCGCTCGGGCGACGGCTCCCACAATTTTTGCTTCGTGGCCGACAATCTCAAACTTGCTCGAAGTTCGCCTAATCCCTGGGTCTTGGGCGCTATAGCTTGTCCATAATCTCGGCGCGGAAACGCTCGAGCTCCGCGCCCTCGAGCGCCTTGATCGGAAGCCCGGCGAGCGTGCGGTCGACGCCGAGCTCGGCCATCCGGCGCACGTCGTCGGCGGTGAGCGGCTTGCCGGTGCGGAGGCTCAGCGTGATTTCGATCGGCCGCGTGCGCTCCGCCGCGCGCGCGTACTCGCCGAGACGCGAAATCAGCGTCCGCGCCTCTTCCAAATTGTGCGCAATCCCGTACCATCCGTCGCCCAGGCGGACCGTGCGCTTGAGCGCGAGTTCGCTGGTGCCGCCGAAGACGATCGGCGGATGCGGCTGCTGGACGGTCTTGGGCATGAACTTCATCCCCCGAGTAGCAACCGTCTTGCCTTGATAGAGCGGATCGCTCTTGCTCCACAGTTCGATCATCAGCTCCAGGTACTCGCGCGTGCGTAGCGCGCGGTCCTCAAACTTCATCCCCACCGCCTCGAACTCCTCCTTGAGCCATCCGATTCCGACGCCAAAGATGACGCGGCCGTGGCTCAGTTGGTCGAGCGTGGCGATCGCCTTGGCGGTGGCGAAGGCGTTGCGCAGGGGCACCACGAAGATGCCGGTAGCGAGACGAATTTTCGTGGTCAGCGCGGCGACGTAGGCGAGCGCAAGCAGCGGATCATGAAACGGCGCGTCGGGCGGCACCAGAAAGCGGCCGTCGGGCGTGTATGGGTAGGCCGAGGTCTGGTTCACCGGCATGATCAGGTGCTCGGCGATCCAGGCCGATTCGAAACCGAGCTGCTCGGCCTGGCGCACGTCGGCGGCGATCGCCTCGCCGCGCTGCTTGGTAATGAAGGTGCCGAATTTCATGAGCGCGTACCTCGCCGCAAATCGGTCATCCGTAGCGGACTAATAAATCGGCCCGAAAACCGCTCGCGCGTGGCGCTCCAGCGGCTCGCGAAACGCCGGATGCGCGATCGCGATCAAGCGCCGCGCGCGTTCCTCCAGGCTCATGCCGCGCAGATGCGCCGCACCATACTCGGTCGCCACGATATCGACGTCGGAGCGCGCCGTGGTCACGATCGGATCGTTCAACGACGCCACGATCCGGCTGACCTTGCCGCCGCGCGCCGTCGCCGGCAACGCGATTATCGATTTCCCGCCGCGCGAGCGCCGCGCCGCGCGCACGTAGTCGACCTGCCCGCCGACCGCGCCGATATAGGTTCCGCCGGCGACCTCGGCGTTGACCTGGCCGCTCAGGTCGACCTCGATCGCGGAATTGAGCGAAACGAATCGGTCGATTCGCGCCAGCAGCTCGATATTGTGCGTGACGCTGAGCGGCACGAGGCGCAGCGCGCGGTTGCGATGGGCGAAGTCGTAGAGCTTCCGGGTTCCCAACAATGTTCCGGTGATGCTGGCGTCGCGATCGAACGGCTTGGTCTCGTTGGTCACCGCGCCCGACTTAATCAGATCCACCACGGCGTCGCTGACCATCCCCGAATGCAGTCCGAGCCGGCGATGGCTATGCAGGGCGTCCAGGATCGCGCAGGGCATCGCACCGATTCCCATCTGGATTACCGCGCCGTCGGGCACCAGCTCCGCGACCCGCCGTGCGATCTTCTTATCGACCTCGCTCGGCTCGCGCGTGGAATGTTCGATCGGCGGACGCGAGCTGCGCACGAGGTAGTCGACCCGCGCCATATCGAGCGGCTCGTCGGCATAGGTCCAGGGCAGACGATCGTTGACCTGGGCAATCACCGTGCGCGCGCGGCGCATCGCGATTTTCAAATAATCGTTCACGAGCCCCATGCTGTATTCGCCGCCGCCGTCGGCAGGCGGGCTCAGATGGAGAATCACGACGTCGGCCTGGAGGATGCCGCTGTCGAACAGCGACTCGACGTCGGAAAGCTGGCAGGGGATGAGACGCAGCACGCGCGCGTCGATCAGCCGGCGCCGCGTCCCGATCGCGCTCATGCCGAGAAAAGTCAGGCAATCGGCATGCTCCGGCGCCAAGGTGTCCGAATATCCCGGCCCGAGAAACAGCGTGACCGGACCGATTGCGTGGCGCTGCGCGACCAGCGTCTCCGAGAGCGTCAGCGGCTCGGCCGCCCCTTGCGCCCAAATCACGGTGTCGCCGCGCCGGATGTAACGCGCAAGCTCAAGTTCTTCGGCACGCAGTTCGGTAGTCATCGTGAAAAACGGAAAGCGGCGCGGCGGCGGCTGGACGAAGCGCTACTGCGGCCAGAGGCTCCTGCGACGAAAAGCTCCTGCGAAAGTCCGGCGTTCGCGATAGGTTCCAACCGACGCGCTTGCTCGTGGCCGGCGACGCTAATCGGCGGACGAGGTCGCGGTCCGCTGCCGGCGGTCGGGCCGGCGCCGCGGCCGTGCGGAAATCGCCCGCTGCTTCATCCGCAACGCACGCCTGGGACGCTCAACCGGTATTCCCGGCGTCGGCGGCGGTGGCGCGGGCGGCGGATCCAACCGCGCCTCGTCCTGCATCAGGAGGAAGAAAAACATGTTGGCGAGCACGATCTTGGTCAGCCCGATAACCGAGACCAGCGCCGCCACCAGCACCCACTTCGAGAAGTCGTCGCCGAGCCATCCCGTCTTCACCGCGACCCACAGCATCGCAAGGGCGGCCAGGATGATGACGCCCATTGCGATCGACGCCGGCACCATCGATTTGTGCCAGAACGCCTCGGCCGAATACGGATTGGCATTTAGCAGACGCCGGCGCTGGAGCGGAATGACGATTGCCACGTTCTTCCCCTGTCGTGTTTCATGCTCCACTGGTTTTATGCTCCACTGCGCGGCGAGGCGCAAGCGGCGCCCGACCGGATTCCGCCGCGCGGCCGCGCTGAAGCGATCGCCCAACTCGCCGCCGTTGCAAGCCTTTGCCTCCGCACGCAATAAAGTCTAGACAAGATGCGGGGCGAGTCCCGTGAGTCCCAGGATCGTGAATCGCAGGATCGTGAATCGCAGGATCGTGAATCGCAGGATAGTGAATCGATAGACCCGCGACCGCGGAGTCTCCAGACGGAGGACAGCGCGATGAAGTTCGGCGTAATGTACGACTTTCGCAATCCCAAACAGTGGCGGCGTCCCTTTCCGGAGCTATACGCCACCATGATCGATCAGGCCGCGCTGCTCGACGAACTCGGCTACGACAACGTGTGGCTGACCGAACATCATTTCGTCGACGACGGTTACAATCCGGCGGTGCTGCCGACCGCCGCGGCGATCGCCGCGCGCACCAAAAAAATCCGCATCGGGACGTTCGTGCTGCTGCTGCCATTCCACAACCCGGTGCGCGTTGCCGAAGACGCGACCTGCGTCGATATCATCTCCAACGGCCGCTTCGACCTCGGTATTGGGCAGGGCTACCGCGCCGAGGAGTTCGCGGCGTTCAAGCAGCCGCGGCCCGAGCGCTCGGCGCGCCTGGCCGAGGGCGTCGAGCTTATCCGCCGGTTGTGGACCGAGGAGCGAGTCACCTTCGCGGGCAAGTTCAACCAGGTCGAGGCGATGGAGCTATATCCCAAGCCGGTGCAGCAGCCCCATCCGCCGATCTGGATCGGCGCGCGGACCGACAAGGCCGCCCGCCGCGCCGCGCGGCTGGGCCATCATCTGCTCGCCACGATAGGGCCAGACCCCGCGATCCCGTACCGCGACGAACTGAAGCTGCTCGGCCGCGACCCGGCGAAATTTTCGATCGCGCAGTTGCGGGTCGTTTACGTCGCCGAATCGGCCGACCGCGCCTGGCACGACATCCAGGATCACCTGAACTATATGATGGGCGAGTACGCGATGTGGCTGGGCGAGGCCAACGACGTGGCCGGCGACAAGGCGGTCTGGGAGCTGAAGCGTCCCGAGGATCTGCGCACGTCGCCGTATGCCGAGCACATGATGGTCGGCACGCCGGCGGAGTGTATAGCGAAGTTCAAGGCCTTCAGCCGCCAGTACGCCTGCACGCATTTCATCATGGCGACGCCGCTGCCCGGAATGGACCCGGCCAAGTCGCGCCGCTCGCTGGAGATGTTTGCGCGCGAAGTCCGCCCTCATCTGGCGGAACTCTGATCTGGCCGCCCAGGTTGGAACCAACTCCCTGACGAAAGGTGCGAGCGCAGTACACGCGAGGTACAAAATGGATTTTGGATGTGTCTTCTTCGCGAGCCCCGACGCCTACAAGGACGTTG
>CAVZDJ010000032.1:0-23633 GCA_963773975.1 uncultured delta proteobacterium | reverse complement strand
GTGGGCGGAACGGAAACCTCCATATCGTTTTTGAACTGCTCTATTTGATGAGTCTGACGCCTATCTTCCGACTCGGCGCTAGCCTGATTATCACGGAGTCGCCGCTGTGAGACGCCCGCTCGGGCTCAGCAGCCTATGCCGCTCGCGCCCATCCGTTAACCACGCCCCCCAACCCGCATCTTGTATCTTGCCTATGCCGGAAGAAATGATCCGGCAACAACATTTCCGGAGGAGTCGCCGCACCTGCGTAAGAGACAAGGTTCTCGCAGCGGAGATTGGCGCCCTCGCCCGGTGTTTGGGAGCTCGAACGGTATCCTGAGGCGCATATCGCGTCCTCGTATGAACAAGACCGAGCGTGGAACAGCGGTTGCGAGGACTCTGGGACCAAAGCGTGACGAGGAGGAGGTGTGGATCGATGCGGTTTGCCGGAATTGAAGTTGCCGCAGAACGGCATTAAGTAGCTGCGAGTTATCGGCAGCTTCGCGAACTGCTCGCCGCTGTCCCAGCGCCAGGTCGAGCGCCTTGAGCACCAGCTCGGTGCGCAGGTAGGTCTCCATCGCCCAGCCGACGATCTTGCGGCTAAACGCGTCGAGCACCATGGCCAGATAGAGAAAGCCCGCCCAGGTGGGATGTAAGTTATATCGGCGACCCACAGGCGGTTGGGCGCCGGCGCGCTGGAAGTTGCGCTCGACCAGGTCGGGGGCCGGGCGCGCGGCGCGGTCGCGCACCGTGGTGATTATCCAATTGCGCCGGCTTACGCCCTTAAGTTCCGCCGCGCGCATCAGCCGCGCCACGCGTTTGCAGCCCACCCTAATGCCCCGTTCCTTGAGTTCGGCATGGATGCGCGGCGCGCCGTAGGTGGCGCGCGAGCGGCGATGGATCTCCGCGATCCGCGCGCTCAACTCGCCATCCACCCCGGCCCGCGCCGACGGCGGACGCCTAAGCCGCGCATAAAACCCACCGAGGGAGACGCCCAGCGCGCGGCACATGGTTGCAATCCGAGGCATGGCCTGGTTGACCCTTACGAACCCGAACGCCGCGACGGCGTCGCGCCGGTCTCCTGAGCGAACAGGCCGCAGCTTTTGAAAGTATCTCCCGCTCTTCGCGCAGCACCCGGTTCTCCCGGCGCAGCCGGTTAAGTTCCTCGCGCTCGCTGGTGGTCAAGCCATCGCTGCGCAGACCTTCGTCGACTCTGCCTGCTTGACCCATTTGCGGATGGCGTTGGCCGTGGGCTCGAACTCGCGTGCCAGCTCGTCAATCTTCCGCCCCGAGCGCGCCAACTCGATGATTCGGCGCCGGTATTCCGGCGCATATGGTGGATGCGTTCTTGGCATTGGGGACCTCCTTCCTCCTTTTCTCCCCAACACCGTCTACGAAACCGGGTCAAGTCCATAATAGCATACAACTTCTTTTCCGCGCCCGGCTTGGCGAAGTCAAGTCGGGCACTTCCATTTGCTACTTAGTAGTTTCTCACGGCGCGGCTGTTGTGTATCTCTGTCCCCTTTTGTCGCCCGTTGTCGCCTGCAAGCCTCATTTGCGGCGAGCTTGTGTGTATAGAATCAAGTGAAGTAGGGAGTCGAAGGCGCGGCTCGCCGGCGAGCGCGCCGTCGCAGCCGTTCGGCACGCCCGCGAGGCTCCCCCGTCCGTCTCAAACCAGGCGCGCCCGCTCCACGCGGGTTCGAGAGCGGGACGCGCTTTTAATTCCAGACTTACGAGAGCCGGCCACGCGCGTCGCGCCAGCGATTCGCGTAGCGCCGCCGCCTCTCGCGCCAGGGGCTCGCCAACCAACCGGGCTTCGCGGATCGTAGCGCCAATCGGATTCTCCGCGCGGAGCCCGCCGCGCACGCATCGCGAAGCGTCGACAACGAGTGCGGACAAAGGCGGGATGCTGGCCCGACTTGACCAAATACTTCGCGACGTGCCGCGCGCCGGCCGCTGACGCGACGCACGTCCAGCACCGGCCCAAGGCCGCTGCGCACGGCCGCCGCGCTCAAGGCCCTTTGCGGCACGTAGGGCGCGTCCCAGAGCATATGCACGTGCAACCGGCCGCCGCCCGCGCCGCAGCGACAGGCGAACGCGGTGTGACAGACGCAACGCGGATCACGCTCCGCTATTTCGCGCACCCAGGCCCACTGAAAAGGCCCATAGTGCCGAGTCATCCATTGCCGAAAGGAAGCCACGCGGCGCGCGAAGATTCGCATTGCCTCCGGCGTCGGGTCGGCATCATCAGCCGTCGCGGCCGTCAGAGTCACCAGCGCCGGCACGCGCCCCCAGAGAATCCGTTTAAAGCGGTCGCGGACAGCGGCCGCGTTGCGGCGCGCGCACGGACCGCATTTCCAGCGACCGCAGCCGAGCCGATAGACGATGCCGCGCGCGCGGCCGTATAGGGAGCCGCGCGGAGCGGAACAGCGACGCTCTACGGTTCGTAGAGTCTACCTACGCTCGGTTTTGTCCAGTTCGAGCACGTGCGGTTCGGGCGAGACAGCCGAGGCGCGCAGCGCGAGCGGACGGGAAGCACGGACGCGCGCGAGCGTGAGATGCGGCGTGACGATGCGCGCCCGCGCCTGCTCTCGTGGCGAGCCTTGGAAGTGTTTCATAGAAATTGCCCAAACTGTGCCCGAAACAGCGGGCGACAGCGGGTAGCAGCGGGCGACAAGCGCACGCAAATGCAAGGCGAAGGCGCTTGCTTTGTACGGGTTTTTGATGGTTTGGTTGGCGCCCCCTGCGGGATTCGAACCCACGGCCCCAGGATTAGGAATCCTGTGCTCTATCCATCTGAGCTAAGGGGGCGCCCGACGAGTCACGACCTTAGCCACATCGCTGAGCAGGCTCAAGTTGGAATTCGACGCGTTGCGCGGTCGAACAGGGAGGGGCGCCTGCATTTGGTCGCAAACCCGCTCGGTCAACGACCCACCGCTCTGAGCGGCGGCAGCGGACAATGCTCTCGCGTCGCCGGACAGAAGTGCCTGGCGACGAGGAATTTCTTCGCCACCAGGTTGCTCGGTACGGCTTTCACCCTGCTGGTGAGTCTCGCGCTTCTGGCCGGAGGCTCGCGGATGGTCGGGCAGATCTGGGCGAACCTGGCGATGATTCGCTAACGGCTGCGCCTCGTCCGGCTGGCCCAGGTTGACGATGAAAACGCGACCTTTATTCGACCCGCGACCGGCCGGCCGCTGGCGCTACGACGCCGCTGGCGCTGGCCTAACAACCTCGGCGTAACCGCGTGTAACGCGATCCTGCTGCGAGTCTTGATGCCAGGAGCGGCGGTCGTGGTCGCCGCCGCCGGCGGGCTCGAGCACTGGGCCTCTTCAACATACTCCGGCTCGCGATCGAACGTCACTCGCCGCGCGCCGAGATCCTTCTATTGTCGGTGATACTCTCGATCTCACGATCTACCTGCAACATGTGATGTTCCATGCGGTGCCGGCGCTCTGGCGGGTCCATCGGATGCAGCCGGGTCGCGGAACTGTTCGAGGCGATCGTCATCCCGCGCTGGCCACGCTCGGGCTCGGCGCGGTAATTTCCCAGGGCGCGGTCGCAGCATGAGCGGTTGAAGCCGAAGTTGCTATTGGTCTCGGCGCGAACGACCGAGTGATGGACGCGATGCATCTCGGGCGTGACCAGCAGCCATCGGAAGCGACGGTCCGCGGCGCGCGGGATTCGCACGTTGCCATGATTGAACATCGAAGTTGCATTGAGCGCGACCTCGAAAATTAGCGCGGCCGGCGGCGGCGCGCCGAGGCGACAACCGCGGCGATCTTGATGAGCATCGAGATAACTATTTCCAGCGAATGGAAGCGCGCGCCGGTGGGTGGTGACGTCGAAATCGAGGTCCGCATGAGGCTCGATCGAATGCTCTTGCAGCCGTTGCGCGGCGCCGCGGGCGCCTATCTCTCGGTCGCGAGTAGTCGCGGCGCAGCTTCGCGCGCGCTGCGATTGCGGTAACGCGCCCCGCCGGGCTTGGGCTATAGTGGCGCGGGAAGGGTGCCCCATGAGCGCATATCTCTACGAAGTGCTCGAGCGTCTCGTCGCCTTCGACACTGTCAGCTCCAACAGTGACGCGCCGGCGATGGAGTTCCTGGCCGCACGCCTCGGTGCACACGGCTTCAGGACTCATCTTCATCGCATCGAGGTCGCGGGCACGCCGCAGCTCAACCTGGTCGCATGGGCGGGGCCGCCGCGTCCCGACGGCCTGACCATCTCGGGCCATCTCGACACGGTGCCATACGCGGGGCAGCCGGGATGGACCCGCGACCCGCTCAAGCTCGGACTCGACGCCGATCGCGTGTGGGGCCGCGGCACGGCCGACATGAAAGGCTTCCTTGCCGAGTGCGTCGCGGCGGCCGCCATGCTCGATGTGCGCGCGCTCAAGCGTCCGCTGGTTTTCATCTTCACCAGCGACGAGGAAGTCGGATGTCTGGGGGCCCGGAGCATTTGCGGAGCGGTCAATTCTATCTTGGGAGAAATTCCCGCGCCGCAGCTGGTCTGGATCGGCGAGCCGACTTCATGGCAGGTGCAGCACGCACACAAGAGCATCGTGATGTTCGAGGTGACGGTGCGCGGAATCGGCGGGCATAGCGGCGCACCCGAGCAGGGCGTCAATGCGATCGCGGTGGCGGGCCGGGCGCTCGAGGCGATCGGCCATCTGCAGGCCGAGCGGCGCAGGCCGAGCGAGAAGTTCATGCGCATCTTTCCCGAATCGCCCTACGACGTGCTCAACGTCGGGACGATTGCGGGCGGTATCGCGTCCAATATCATCGCCGAGGAATGCCGCTTCGTAATTACCTATCGCTCGCTGCCCGACACCGAGCCGCTCGAGATCTATCGCGAGGTCCAGCGCCGGCTCGCCGCGCTCGACCCGTATGACTACGCCTCGCGCAACCATCGCGCGGCGATCGAGCTTGGCCCGCCGATGGTAGTGCCGCCGCTGCTCGCGCCACGCGATACCGCGCTCGAGCGCGCGCTGCTCGAGGTCACGGGGACGCGCGAGGTTGGGGGCGCGCTCTTCGGCACGGACGGCGGATGGTTCGCGCAGGCTGGGATGATTCCGCTGATCTGCGGGCCAGGCGATCTCGATCAGGCGCACAAGCCTGACGAGCATGTCCGGCGTGCGGCACTGGAGAGCGGTACGGAGAAGATCCTGAAGGTCGTGGCGCGGTTGCTCCAATAGTAACTTGAGCGGTCCTTTGAAAGTTGATTCTCAACCCCAATCAGGACGGAGAACGAGGCAATACTGACTAAGCAAAGGTCGCGACCAGTTCGCGCAGGCGGTCCTTGGCGCCGCTCGGTATCGATACTCCATCGCCCACCAACAGCGTGTCGAAATCAATGGTCAGCAAGCTCCGCACGCTCTCACGCAGGCGGGCCGGATCGTCCATCACCTGTTCGCGCAGCAGACCGCATCGCCCGGGCGGATTTCCCACCACCGCGTCACCCACGATCAGGATCTTTCGCTCCGGCCAGTGGAACGCAACTTCGCCCGGCGACTTGCCGGGGAGCGCGACGACGTGAAGCGGGCCGATGCGCTCGCCCACGCGCAGCTCGTCGTCGATGACGGCGCCCTGGCTCCGCGCGTAGGCCGCGTCGGCCGGATGAATCGCGACCCGGGCGCCGGTGCGCTCGCGCATCAGGTTGGCCGCGCGCACGTGGTTGCGATTGGTGAGCAGCACGCGGGTCGGACGGGCACGGGCGATCTCTTCGAGGTCGGCGGCGCTTGCCTGGACCGGGTCGATGCAGATATTTCCTTGCGGATGGGCGATCAGCAGGCCGTTGAAGTTGTAACCGTGGGGAGTCGAGAACCATGGCCAGGTCCGAATGTCCGTCGCGATCGTTTCCATCGATGGTCTCCCTGATAGTTTTGGCCAAAATTGTGCGGGATGATTCTGCCGATGATCTCGCCCCGTCGAATCGCCCCGATTGTAGCGCCACATCCGCGCCGGGTTTCAAGCCGCGCCGGCCCGTGAGGTAACTCCCGATGAGCTACTGCGAAATCGCGCCCGGCCATCCGCTTCACGGCCCCTATCACGATCGCGAATACGGCTTTCCCACGCGCGCGGAGCGCAAGCTGTTCGAGCGCCTCGTGCTCGAGATCAATCAGGCCGGACTGTCGTGGCTGACCGTGCTGCGCAAGCGCGAGGCGTTCTCCAAGGCCTTCGACGGCTTCGACGTCGACCGCGTGGCCGCCTATGGGCGGCGCGAGCGCGCCCGTCTGCTGGCCGACGCCGCAATCGTTCGCAACCGCCTCAAGGTCGACGCGGCTATCGAGAATGCGCGGCGAATCGCCGCGATGCGCGAGAGTCATGGCGGGTTTGCGCGATGGCTCGCCGCGAATCATCCGCTCGACAAGGCCGAGTGGGTGAAGCTGTTCAAGCGGACGTTCGTCTTCACCGGCGGCGAGATCACCGGCGAGTTTCTGATCAGCATCGGCTACCTGCCGGGCTCGCACGACGAGAGCTGCCCGATGTACGCGCGAATAGCAGGGCTGAAGCCGCCTTGGATGAACAAGAAGATGGGCAAGAAATAGAGCGAACCATAGAGGAGGCGAGTCTCTTGACAGGAGGGCCGGGGTGATGGATATTGAGAATCGTTCTCAATATCAACCGGAGGTCTAACGTGTCTGCTCGCACATTCCTGGTTCCCGTGCTCGCGGTCGTCACCTTCGTCGGTATAGCGACCGCCGCCGCGAACGCCGACGGCAACCCTATCGAGTTGCGTTACGAGGGCCATCGTTTTTCGCCCGCCAACCTTACCGTGCCCGCTGGCGAAGCCCTCACTATAAGGGTCGTCAACGCGAGCAATGAGACGATCGAATTCGAGAGCTTCCGACTCAACCGTGAAAAGGCCGTCCAGCCCGGCGAGACGATCGTCGTGCGCCTGCCCGCGCTCAGCCCCGGCAGTTACGATTTCTACGACGACTTTCACCAGGACGTCCCCCAGGGCAGCATCGTCGCCAAGTGACCGGCAAGTGACACCTTCCCCGGTGTCCGCGCCTGGCAAGTCGCCGAGCGCCGACAAGCCTCGCCATCTGCGATGAAATTCGGTGCGGGTGCGGGTGAAAATCGATGCGCTTAAGAAATGAGCGATGAGAAAGTCCGCGCTTTTCGTCTTGCTCGCGCTCGCGGCGGCTGCCCTCGCGGCACAATTGGTAACGGTCGAACGCGTGAATCCAACTTCACCGGGTTCACCAGCGAACGGCGATATAGCGGCGCCGGCCCAAATCGAGGCGCTTGTGACTCGCGCCTGCTACGACTGCCATTCCAACCAGACCCGATGGCCGTGGTACAGCCGGGTCGCCCCAGTGTCATGGCTGGTCGCGCGCGACGTGGCGTTGGGACGCAAGGAACTCAACTTCTCGGAGTGGGGCTCATACTATCCGCAAACGCGAAGGCGAAAGCTCCAGTGGATGGGCCGGGTGTTGCGCGAGCGCTCGATGCCGCCGTGGGCTTACCGCCTGATGCATCCGGGCGCGCGGCTGACTGACGCCGAACGCGCGACGCTGGATCGGTGGATCGAATCCGAAATTTCCACCCCCGCGCCGCACGCCACAACTGACTAGCAACTGGTGATATAGAATCAATGACAAACCATGGTCGATTAGCTATTTGCGGTTCATTCCTGATCTTTGCCGTTATTTTGTCTTCCACTCGCGCGGCGGCGCAACTCGATCCGTGGGAGTTCGAAGTCTATCCCTATGCGACGGAAGGGCGGGGAGTCGTTGAACTCGAAACCGACAACGCGGTGGTGCCCAACGGCCACAGCCAGGGCCCCGATGGAACTGCCAAGGGGACTTTTCGGAGCCAGGGGATGTGGTACAACGGCAACGAATTGACATACGGCGTCACCGACCGGATCGAAGCCGCCGCGTATGTCGATTTTGCCCGACCGAGCGGCCATGGGTTCTGGTGGGCGGGTGACAAGCTGCGCTTGCGAGGCAGACTTTTCGATGAAGATGTATTGCCTGTTAATCTAGGGTGGTACGTGGAGCTCGAATGGCACAAGACCCCACAGTTTGATGATGCGGACCTGGAGCTCGAACTGAAGCCCATCATCGAGAAGGACTTCGGGCGAGTCTCCTTGATATTGAATCCCGTTTTCGAGAAGCCTTTGTACGGGAGGGGACACGATCAAGGCTTCGAGTTCGGCTATCGCAATGGCGCCTACTATCGTTGGATGCGCTACTTCTCTCCCGGGGTCGAGTTCTACGGCGGCGTTGGGCTCATTGATGACAATGATCCACTGAGTGCGCAGCAGCACTACATCTTTCCTGTGATCTGGGGAGAACTTCCGCATCACCTCGAATACAACATCGGACCGGGCTTCGGCCTCACACGCGGTTCCGACCGCGTGATCGTGAAATTCAACCTTGAGGTGGAGGGCTTCGTCGGTTCGCTTTTCGGTCCTTCCCGAGAAGGGAGCTGGTTTTTTTAAGAAGGCTTTCCAGCCAATCGCCGGCAAGAACCGAGCGAGTTGAAGTCACGGCGCGCTTTTCCGATCGACGCGAATTCTGCGATGTTGTTCGAGATGTGGCCGGCGCGCCTGGCGGGAACCGGCAGGAGGATCACATGAAAATCGGAGTGACCGCATTCCTCACCGAGAAATCCGGCAATCCAGGCGCGATCGCGGCCGCCGCCGAGCGCGCCGGCTTCGAGTCGTTCTGGGTCGCCGAGCATCTAGTCATCCCGGCCGCCTACACGACCTACTATCCGCGCTCGCCCGACGGCAAGGTGCCCGAGTTCTACGCTCACCTGGCCGATCCGTTCGTCGCGCTGGCGGCGGCCGCGCAGGCGACCTCGCGCATTCGCCTCGGCACCAGCGTATGTCTGCTGCCCGAGCGCAATCCGCTCGAAACCGCCAAGGCCGCCGCGACGCTCGACATGTATTCAGGCGGCCGGCTGATGCTCGGTGTGGGTGCGGGATGGTTTCCCGAAGAGGCCGCGATCATGGGCGTCGACTTCAAGCGCCGCTGGCGACATCTGCGCGAGTCGGTCGAGGCGATGCGCGAGTTGTGGAGCAAGCCCGAGGCGAGCTACGAGGGCGAGATCATCCGGTTCCCACCGGTCAGGCTTTTTCCCAAGCCGGTGCAGAAGCCATATCCGCCGATTTTTCTCGGCGCGCACGATCCCGGGCCGGCGTTGAAACGGGTCGCGCGATGGGCGGACGGATGGATGCCGGGCGGCCTCAGCCCCGAGAAGGCCGAGGAGTGTGTCCCGCAGGTCAAACGGATGGCGCGCGAGAATGGACGCGACCCCGAGCGGATTGAGTTCTCGGTGATGCTCGGTATCGGCGCGCAAGCGGCGCCCTCGGCCGACGCGCTCAAGCGCTACGCCGCGGCCGGCGTCAACCGGGTGATAATCCTGGCGGGCGAGACCGCTGCGCGCGACGGCGTCGAGGTGGTCAACGAACTGGCGCCGCTGGTCGAGCGTGCCGCGCGCATCTGATCCGCGGGATTTTCGCGCGTTTCGGGGTCGATTCATACGCTGCGACGCGGCGAATTGCGCGCGCGCCTGTGGCCTTGTCGCGTCTTGCGGCCAGTGGCATAGTTGCGAGGAGTAATCGCCGCGCGATCCAAAGCGCTAACCCTCGACACAGGTACGCTTGTCTATCGAAACGATCAAAATCGATCTGGGTTCGGTAGTGGCCGCGGTAGCGGACCAGGTTTCCTGCGACCTCGAGGGGGAAGCCGCCATCCTCAATCTCAAAACCGGCGTTTACTATGGACTCGATGACGTCGGGGCCTCGGTCTGGCGCATGCTTAACGAACCGCGGCGCGTTGAGGAACTGGTCGACGCGTTGCTTGGGGAATACGAGGTCGATCGCGAGGAGTGCCAGCGCGACGTGATCGCGCTGCTCGGCGAACTCGCCGTGCGCGGCCTGGTCGAAGTCCACGACGGCCCCGAGGGCTGATTGCCGCAGTGTACAATTGTGTCGAGTGGCACGTCACTGTTCTGAACGATCATGCGCGCGTCGGCGCCGACGAGCGCGCGATTGCCCGCGACCGTCAAACCCGGCCACGTGGGCCTGGACTCGGGCGGGCAAGGCGTGATGGGCCCGCTGGCGTGCAGGGCCGGCGCTGCGCGAGGGTACGCGATCGAGGGCGGCGGCATGGTTGAGGCCGCCCGCGGGATTGCCAGGGCCAACGGGTTCGCGGACCGCATGCTGATGAGGCCGGGCGATCGCAAATCCGGTCAGCGAACAAGACACCGGCGGGGCAAAGCGCGGCGGTGCGCTGGGGCCACTTGCGTTGAGCATCGGCGCCGGTCTCGTCCTGGCATTCACGCCGGTTTCCCGATGGCATCTCAAGACCGGTGACTGGGTCTGCCTGAGCGATTCGTTCAGCCTCTACTACCTGCGCTTGCCGCGCAGGCGTACTACCACCATATCCTCTTCGATTCCTCTTCGATGGCGGCCGGCCGAGGGAGCCTATCCGCGCCAGGGTTGGACGATGCTTCAGCAGGGACCGTACTGGCAAATCTGGGAGCGAGAAAAATCCCGCTCCTGAATCCGTCAGCCGGCGACGATCTGAAACTTCCGTCTGCTCCAAGGTTCTGTGACAGGCACTGCTTTTGCACCTTCTCACATCTTGCGCGTTCGGCACTCCCGCAGCCATTAGAAGCCGACTAAACGGTGGGAAGGAGTGGAGCCGACACCAGCTTAATTTCAAACCATGCGGAGCAAGTTGAAACTATGACTACAGAATATAGCGACGACAGAGACTTCGACGAATCCGTGACTTCTGAAGGCGGGGCAGTCAGCAAGGCTGATGGAGCTATAAGGGACACCGCTCAGAAATATCTCGACCGCTCAGGGATCAAGCTCGATTTGCAGCAGATTGAAAAAACTATCCGCGAGAAACCCTTGCGTTCCGCCGCGATCGCCGCCGGCGCGGGATTCGTCGTCGGTGGCGGGATGGTCACGCGCCTGGGAGTGGCGACGCTTGCATTATTTGGCCGGCAGGCCGCTCGAGAAACGGCGACCAATTTCATCAGCAAAGGGCTACTGCCGAACTCCCGACGTCCTGCCCCGTTCAAGCCCCGCTAAGGCATCCGAGACTCGCGGACTCAGTGATCGAATGAATTTAGGCTCGAGAAAAATTACGCTTCTTGCGGGCGCGGGCGCGGGAATATTGATTGTAAGAGCGGCTGCGCCCGCCATCCTGACCTGGCTGGCTAACCTTGGCGTTCAGAAGGTGCCGGGCTATCGTGGCAGAATCCGCCGCGTTAGCGTCGACCTCACCACTCCGCGTCTTGTGGCACGGGATGTTTCGCTCGCCAAATTGGACGGTGGCCGGCCGGAGCATCTCCTGCGCGTCGGCACAATCGTTGTCGGCAGCCACTGGAAAGATCTTCTCAGCGGATCGCTTACCGCATATATCCGTCTGGACTCGCCCCGGTTGATCGTCGATCTGGATCGGATCTCTCAGCCAACTCACGATAACGGAAACCGGCCTACCAGCGACGACCAAGCCGACCGGCCGCCATCGTGGCAGAAAAAGGCCGAACAGTTGCCGGCCTTCAGAATATCTTCCGCCGTGCTGGCCGACGGAGAAATCCACGTGCGGGGAATGTCGGGTCAGGACGGAGCGGACATCAAAATCGATCATCTCAATCTTAATCTGGATAACGTTACGAACAGCACCAGGCTCGCGTCTTCGTTGATGGCAAAGGCTGCGTGCACGGCTCGGGTTATGGCGAAGGGCAGCCTGGAGTTACGAGCAGAGGGCTATCCCTTTGCGCAAGCGCCGACCTTTAATGCCGATTGCCAAATCACCAACTTTGATTTGACGGAAGTTCGAAGTCTCATCGAGAACCGAATCGAAATAGACGTGCGCCGGGGAATTGTCGATCTTTTTACCGAGGCGGCGGCGGCCGACGGCTATATTCAAGGATACGCAAAGCCAATCTTCGATCATCTCGAAATCGAGCCGCCAAAAAATGGCAGCTTTACCACCAGCCTCAAAGCTTGGGTCGCCGAAGCCGTGGTCAAGCTGGGCAAGAATAAACCTAAGGACCGAATCGCGACGCGACTGGATTTCGAAGGTGCGTTGGATGATCCCGAGCTGAATTACACCGATGCTATATTCACCTTCTTCAGGAATAGCTTCGTGACCGCCGAACGTGCGCTGCTCGAGCATCGACTTTGGTTTTCCAGGGCGGGAAAAACGCCCGATGAGGTGAAAATCCATAGCGGGAACGAGCCGCGTTCGCGCCCGGCGGCCGCCCTTGCGTTGCTTAAGGAAACTTTCAGCGGATGGAGTGAGGACGCGGCTCCTCGCATGGCTGCGGCGCTATCCTATTACACGGTCTTCTCGATGGCGCCCTTGCTGATTCTCGCGATTTCGATTGCCGGCCTGGTCCTGGGGCGCGACGCGGCCGAGGGGAAAATAGTCGAACAAATAAGTGGTCTCGTAGGCACGCAAAGCGCCGCTGCGATTCAAGGCATGATCGAGGCTGCGAACCGTCCGGCAAAGGGCGACTTTGCCAGCGTCGTGGGCATTATTTCCCTTTTAGCCGGCGCGACCGGCGTGCTGTCTGAATTGAAAAGCGCGTTAAACAAGATCTGGCGCACGGAAGAACGCAGCGACGTCAAGGAAATAGTCAAAAAGAATGTCGTATTTATCGGAATGCTACTGGGCATCGGATTTCTTCTGACAGTTTCACTCATTGTGAGCGCAGCGGTGGCAGCTCTGGGCAAGTCCTTGGGTGGATTGCTGCCCGCTCCGGAATTGATCTTGCAAATCGCGGATTTTGCGCTCTCGGTCGGCATCGTTGCCTCGTTGTTTGCCACCATGTACAGATTCCTGCCGAATACGCGGATAGAATGGCGTGACGTATGGTTCGGCGCGATCGTGACCTCGGTACTTTTCAACCTGGGAAAGTTGGGACTCGGCCTGTATATAGGCAAAAGCGCTGTCAGTTCGTCGTACGGAGCGGCGGGCTCGGTGCTGGTACTCCTGCTATGGGTTTACTATTCAGGCCTGATCTTCTACTTCGGTGCGGAATTTACGAAAGTATATAGCGATCGGCTAGGTTCACGGAAAAAGCAGGTGCGGTCAAAGACGCGACCGATGCGTACATTTTCCGCTGAAAAGCCTTTCGCGTAGCTCTATAGAACTGTCGAGCTGTTGAAGAATAGCAGGTGAGCAGGAAGATGATCGTGCAGTCTTCGAAGGAAAGATCGTCGTCCCGCATCGAGACGGCTCCGGTCGCCTTGCTGTTGATAGACGTCATCAACGACCTCGACTTCGACGGGGCGGACGGGTTGCTGCGCCAGGCGTTGCCGATGGGCAGGCGGCTCGCGGGATTGAAACGCGAAGCCGCGCGGCTTCGGATACCGACCGTTTACGTCAATGATAATTTCGGCCGCTGGAAGTCGGATTTTCGGCACACGGTCGAGCATTGTTGCGCCGCAAACTCCCGCGGTGCGGAAATTTCGCGGATGCTACTTCCGGCCGAATCAGATTATTTTGTGCTGAAGCCAAAGCATTCCGGTTTCTATGCGACGACGCTTGAACTTCTGCTTGAGCACCTGCGGGTGAAGACTTTAATTGTGACCGGCATCGCCGCTAATATCTGCGTTCTCTTCACGGCCAACGACGCATATATGCGCGACTACAGGTTGTTTGTGCCTTCCGACTGTGTGGCCGCAAATACCGCGAAAGAGACCGAGTATTCGTTGCTGCAAATGAAGAATGTTCTAAAGGCCGATATCCGAGACAGCGTCAAGATCGACCTCGCAGCTTTAAAAGCCGTGGATCGCGGCGCTCGCAGCCCGGGATTTGCCACGTCGTTGCGCGACGACCTCAGGTTCCAGAGCCGAACGACATCGCGTACCAAGGGGCCCGGCGCGCGACCGAAGACTAAGATTGGATCAGAATCGCGCCGGTGTTACGTCACTTAAATGTCCGCAGCGGAAATCTTCGCGCACGCGAACGTCCGCCAAAGCCAACGTTCGCGAAAGCGAATGTGATGACCGCGATGGCACGCCGGCTCGCCGGGTTTTCCGGCTCCCGTTTTCCGAACAGCGGCTGCTGATGCGCGCCGCGCTGGCCTTGGTCGGCGCGAAGCTGGCGATCAAGACTTTACTGCTGCCTGCCGCGCGCGCGGCTGTTGCCCGCCTGGTACGGCTGGGATGGAACCACCGGTTGGAGTACCGACAAAGGCACTATGGCAAACCAGCATGCTCAGGCTGCGGATTCTCAACGATTTCAGCCTTGTTCCTTAGCCTTCTCGGAGAGTGTAAAATCCTTAGCTGAATTCCAGGCTCGCGGGCGTAACGCCGCGAACCGAAAAACTGCAGGCGGCGCAAGATCAAAGCTTCGTTACAGTCGCGTTCCCCCCGGCGGCCGCTGCGCTTCCATTACTTCGCCTATGGGCTGGCGATCGACTCGGATGTCCCGCTGTCCGAACTGGAGACTACCCAGCGCAAATCGTCGCCACTTCTTCCGGGACGGCTGCGGATACGGATGGAGCGTTCGTCCGGGAGTGTGCGCGAGCCAAGGGATTGGCTGCTCCAGACGAGCCTGCCCGACGGACAGCCGTGGATGTGGGCGGCGCGCCAGGAACAGGGCTTCTTGCTGCGTTACGTCGGTCTGGCCGACTTCGCGGTGAATCTGCGCGGCACGGAAATCGTGCTGTTGCAGGCCGCGGCCGTGAGCTCGCGCGATACGCTGGGCCACCTGCTGCTCGATCAAGCGCTCCCGATGGTATTGGGTTTGCGCGGTATCCCCACGCTTCATGCTTCCACGGTGGTGACCCCGCGCGGCGTGTGCGCGTTCCTCGGGCCGGCCGGAGCGGGCAAATCGACGCTAGCCGCAAGTTTTGCGGCCGTCGGCTATGCGGCGCTGGGCGACGACTGCCTCGCGATAAAGGAAGACCGCGGATTCTTTGCCATCCCGGCATACCCGGGCCTGCGTCTGTGGACCGACTCGGCCGAGTCGCTATCGACGGATTGGTCCAGCGCGCCGGCCGTCGCGCACTACACGCGTAAGCGCCGTATCCTGAATGCGCCTGCGGCCCAACGTTTTCCCACGCGGCCCGTGCGCCTGGCGGTAATTTATTGCCTGGCGCGCGAGGCGAGCGGCAGTGGGCAAGGCACGATGCCCGCGATCGAGGCGCTGCGGCCCAACGAAGTCTTCCTGCAACTGCTCTCCGCGAGCTTCATGCTCGACATCACCGATCGCTCGGTGCTCACCCGCAATCTGCGCTTCATCGAGCGCATGTTGAATGCGGTGCCGGTGCGGCGGCTGAGAGTGCCTGACGGGTTTTCGTCATTGCCCAAAGTGCGCGAAGCGGTCCTCAGGGACCTCGGCGCATCGGACCTCGCCGCCAGTCTCGGCGAAAGATAGGAGGCGGCCGAGCGCGGATCGCTGTGGCGCCGCCGATGCCGTCGTGAATTCGATCGCATCCGCCCTCAAATCCGGTCCGGCGGCGCGCCGCGAAGCTCTGCTGCTCATCTGCTGCGCGAGTTCAATCGCAACGCCCGAGCGCACGGCCCGCCTGCGCGCGTTGGTCGATGAGGGTGTCGATTGGCAACTGGCGATACACATGGCGTCGGGGCAGGCGGTGATGCCGCTGGTTTATCGCTATCTGACCTCCGCATTCGAAGACGCGCTGCCGGCCGCTGCGACGAGCAGTCTTCGCCGGGCCTTTTACGGCAACTCGGTGCGCAGCCTCCATCTCGCGCGCGAACTGGTCCGGCTAGGGGCGCTGCTCGAGCGGGGAGGCGTCGAACCGCTGGCGCTGAAGGGACCGGCGTTGGCGATGACCGCCTACGGTGCTGTTACGATGCGCCAGTTTAACGACCTTGATCTCCTGGTGCGCAAAAGCGAAGTCGGACGCGCGGCCGAAATTCTGCGCGACGCGGGCTACGCGCCGCGCGCAGGATACGGCCTTGCCGATCTCGATCGGCCGGGCGCGTATGAAATCGCGATGGCGCGGGTGGGCGCGCTGACGGATGTCGATCTCCACTGGCGTCTCATCCCACCCTATTTTCCGCTCGCGCTCGACGGCGAAGATTTGTGGCGGCGCGCGGTGCGGATCGACATCGAAGGCGTTCCCGTGCGCACGCTCGCACCCGCCGACCATCTGCTCTATCTGTGCGCGCACGGGGCCAAGCACGGCTGGCAGGCGCTCGGTGGAATCTGCGATCTGGCCGAACTGATTCGCGCGTCGTCGCGCGCTTCGGCGCCGGCTTCATCGCAATCCTCGCCGCAAGTCCCTTTGCAGCCGTTATCGCAACCGCTATCGATCGACTGGGACGAGCTCTGGGCAAGGGCCGAGCGGGCTGGCGCGCGTCGGGCGCTCGAGTTGGGCGTGCTGCTCGCGCACGAGCTGCTCGAGGCCCCGGTGCCGGCCGGCATGCTCGAGGCGGCCTGCCGCGAGCCCGCGGTCGTGCGCGCCGCGCGAAGCTTCATCGGCTACGTCAGCGACCCCAGCGACGACGGTCCGGGGTTTTACCAGCGATGGGTGGTGCCGTTGGGGGTGATCGCCGGGCTGGGAGCGCGACTGCGCTATCTTGCCGCACGCGCGCTATTGCCGAGCGCCGACGATCACGAGTTTGTGCGGCTGCCCCAGGCGCTTTATCCCCTTTACTATCTGCTGCGCCCGGTGCGGGTGGCTCTCAAGGAGGGACCCGCCGCCATGCGCAGGCTCATGCGTTCGGCACCGCATCCGGCGGATCATTCATCGCGGTGAGAAAAACCCTGGGCGCCTATATTCACGCGCTGTTCGAAGTCGGCCGCCTGCGGATCGCCGGCGCGATCGCCTTGATGCTGCTCTTCTCGTTGAGCGAGGGTATCGGGGTCGCACTGCTGCTGCCGATTCTGCAGGTCTCCGGCTTCAACCTCGGCGGGCAGGGCGCGCTCGGCCGCTATGCCGACGCCATCGCCGCCGCCTTCGAGGCCGCCGGCATACATCCGAGCCTGCTGCCGCTGCTGATGGTGTTCGCCGGCCTGGTCGGGGCGCGGGCGCTCCTGGGACGCTGGCAGTCGGTCGCGATGTATTCGGTGCAACAGAACTTTGGCGCCCTGCTGCGCGAGCGCGTGTATCACGCGATCGCCAACGCCAGTTGGCTTGCACTTTCGCGGATGCGCTCCTCCGACCTGACCCATGCGCTGACCTCCGAGATCGATCGGGTCGAGACCGCCGCCTTTGAGGTACTGATTCTCGTCTCCACTACGCTGCTGTTTCTGCTCTACTTCGGGATCGCGCTGGCCGTCTCGCCGCCGATGACGGCGCTCGCGCTCGGTTGCGGAATCGTTCTGGTCGCGCTGCTGCGCGGGCGTATGGCGCTGTTGCGCGGCGCCGGCGCCGAGCTCTCGGAACGGACCAAGGCGCTGTACGGCGCCACGGTCGAGCATCTGCAGAGCCTCAAGGCGGCCAAGATGTACGGAGTGCAGCAACGCAACGCCGAAGCCTACGCGACGCTCAGCCGCGAGGTCGCCAGCGTCAACGTCAATATCGCGGGCCAGCAGGCCGCGACCAATTCACTGTTCGAGATTGGTTCGGTGATTATTCTGGCCACCGTGCTCTACGTCTCGATTCGCGTGCTCGGGGTCTCTCCGGTCGCCGTGCTGCTGCTGCTGGCGATGTTCGCGCGGGTGATGCCGCGGGTGATGATGTGCCATCAACTGTACCAGGAATGCATGCACGCCCTGCCCGCGTTCGAAAATGTAACGGCCCTGGCTGCGCGTTGTGCGGCTGCGGCCGAGCCCGCGGATGCCCCCGCGGAGGCCCTGGAGTTCGGAAATTCGCTCCGCATGGAGAGCGTCTCGTTCTCCTATCAGCGGGCCAGCGGCTCGGCGTCTGACGGACACCCTGGCCGATCGACGGCTGATCGGTCACCGTCTCCCGATTCCTCGGGGCCGCCGCCGGCCGTGCACGATCTCGACCTGAGCGTTGCGGTGGGCGAGGTAGTGGCGCTGGTCGGACCGTCGGGCGCCGGCAAGAGCACGATCGCCGACTTGATGACCGGCTTGCTCGCGCCGGATTCGGGGCGCATCACGGTCGACGGCGTCGTGCTGGACGAGACCCGCGCACGCGCGTGGCGCGAACAGATCGGCTATGTTTCGCAGGACACCTACCTGTTCCACGACTCGGTGCGCGCGAACCTGCTATGGGCGCGGCCGGGCACGAGCGAGGCCGAGCTGCGCCAGGCGCTCGCGCTGGCCGCGGCGGAGCAATTCGTCGACGCGCTGCCGGCCGGGCTCGACACCGTGATCGGCGAGCGCGGGGCGTCGATCTCGCACGGCGAGCGCCAGCGAATCGCGCTCGCGCGCGCATTGCTGCGCGACCCGCGCCTGCTGATCCTGGACGAGGCGACCAACAGCCTCGACGCGCATAACGAAGAGCGGATTCTCGACGCGATCGAACGGCTGCGCGGCGATCTCACTATCGCCCATCTCACTGTCGTGATTATTGCCCATCGGATTTCCGCGGTGCGCCGCGCCGATCGGATCTACGTCGTGGAGGGTGGCACGATCGTGGAATCGGGAAGCTGGGAGGAGCTGTGCGCGCGCGAGCACGGGCGCTTTCGCGCGCTGTGCGAGAGCCAGGGAATCGCGGCCTAAGCGCCGGCGCGGTCGGCGGCGGCTCGCCTAAGGCGCGCCGCGTTTGTGCGGACGAACGCATAGCGAGCGCATGAAGGCCGTCATGTACACGACCGCCTGCGCGAGATTTTCTGCTTCGGTGCGGCCCGAACGTACGCGCGGCCTGAACGAATGGTCGCCGTCCTCTATCCACTTAATCCGAATCGCGCGCGAGAGCTCGTACGTGCCGACTTCCTCGGGCTTGCCGAATGGATCGCGGGTGCCCTGCAGGATCAGCGCGGGCGTGCGAAGCCGCTCGAGATGGCGGGTACGGGTTTGCGCGGGCTTGCCGGGCGGATGAAACGGATAGCCCAGGCAAACGAGGCCGCGCACGCCGGTTTCATCGGCGATCATGCTCGCGATACGGCCGCCGAGCGACTTGCCGCCGATCACCAGCCGTCCGGCGTCGCCGAGTTGAGCTACCGTATCGCGCCAGCATTGCATCAGCGCCGGTCCCGGGTCGGGCGCGCCGCCGCTCCCGGTTTCGCGCCGCCGCCGCATATAGGGAAATTCGAATCGCGCGACCTGTACGCCGGTTTTGGCGATTCCTTCAGCGATCGTTTCCATGAACGGCGAATCCATCGGACCGCCCGCGCCGTGCGCGAGAACCAGGGTGATTGCCGCGGACTTCGGTCCGTCGAATAAAAATTCGGCCATCTACGAATTCAAAATCGCGGTACGAATTTCCGTGAAGAATTGCGAGAGGGGGGACTTGAACCCCCACGCCTTGCGGCACCGGATCCTAAGTCCGGCGCGTCTGCCATTCCGCCACTCTCGCGTCATTGCGCACTTTCCGGATGGATGTCCATCAATATAGGAAATTCAGGCGCTGATTGGCAGACCGGCATCCAAACGCCGCGTCTGCCTTGGCGCGCCGTGAAACCTGACGCTAGCGCCCCCGTCGCGGATAACCGGAAGTAATGGTAGTCTTGACCGGATCGAGCTTAGGCCATTAGCTTGGCGAAAAGGACCCAGAGTTTAAGTGCGTAAACAGATCATCCATAGTGTGCATCACGTGACTCCCCGGGCGTCAGTGCCGCCCGGAGGCTGTATCTTTTTAACCGCGGCGCTATTCGCGTTCACCACGGCGGCGATCGCCGCTGCGTTCGCGCTCGGGAGCCCTGCGCGCGCCGCGGCGGCGACCGGTTCCGATCCGGTGCTCGCGCAGATCGGCGGCCACAAAATCACTCAACAGGAAGTCGATTCCAAGATAAAGGTTCAGCTTTACGATGCGCGCAAAGAGGCGCTGGACCAGATGGTGGACGACTACCTGCTCCAGCGGGCCGCCAAAAAGGAGAAACTTAGCGTCACCGACTATGTCAAGCGCGAAGTCGACGACAAGGCCGCAGCCGACATCAACGACGCGACGGCCAAGAAGTTCTACGACGACAACAAGGACAAGATTCCGGCACTCAAGACCGCCGGCGCGTACGACAAGATCAAGGATCGCCTGATCGTCGCGCTGCGCCAGCGCGACGCCCAACAACAGCACGAGCAGCTCCTGGCCCGGCTGCGCAAGGAGGGCGACGCCAAGATCCTGCTCGAGCCGCCGCGCATCAGTGTCAATCTGAGCGCCGCCGGCCATCCCACGCTCGGTCCGAAAAATGCGCCGATCACGGTAATCGAGTTCGGCGACTTTCAATGCCCGTTCTGCAAGCGCTCCGAGGACGCGGTGAAGGCGATCCGTGAGAAGTACGGCGACCGGATTCAGCTCGTGTTCATGGATTTTCCCCTGAGCTTCCATCCGCATGCGATGCCGGCCGCCAACGCCGCGCGCTGCGCCAACGCGCAGGGCAAGTTCTGGCAGTATCATGACGCGCTGTTTGCCGATCAGTCCAAGCTCGAGCCCGCCGATCTCAAGGCGACCGCCAAGACGCTGGGGCTTGACACGGCCAAGTTCAACGCCTGCTTTGACAAGGACCAGTATGGCGAGGCGATCCAGAAAGATCTTGAAGAGGGGCACAGGCTCAATGTGAACGGCACGCCGACCTTCTTCGTCGACGGGCGCGAAATCGTTGGCGCGCAGCCGACAGAGAATTTTGTCAGCATAATCGATCAGGAGCTGGCCAAGAGCGGCGATCACAACAAGAAGACGGCCGCCGCGGATTAGCGGCAATCGACTGGCCCTGAAACCTCGAACCGCCGGCCGCCTCGCGGCCGGCGGTTTCTATTTTGGCGCCAGTGTGTTTGCTCACTATCTAATTGCATACCGGAGCTTGTCATCTTGAACGAAGCGAGTCTGCGAGCGGCGTGAAGGATGACACGAAAGCCAAAGCGCAAAAGACGATTACTGAGGATGCAATTAGTCAGTACGGATAGAACACGAAGAATAGCGTCGACAGTGCGTTCAGCACCCACAAGCCCGGGCGGATCTCGCGTCCGCGGCCGGCCGCGACCTTGAACCACGGATAGAGCACGAAGCCGGCCGTGATGCCGGCCCCGAGGTTGTAAGTGAAGCTCATCAGCGCGATTATCGCGAACGCCGGCAGCAGCTCGGTGTAATCGTCGAAGTCGATCTTCCTGATCGGCGCGATCATCGTCGCACCCACTATCACCAGCGCCGGGCCGTAAGCCTGCGGCGGAATCGCCGTTATCGTCGGGGCAAAGAACAACGACACGCCGAACAGCGTCGCCGTCACCACCGCGGTCATCCCGGTGCGTCCGCCGACGCTCACGCCGGCAGCGGATTCGATGAATGCGCCGGCAGTGGTGGTGCCGACCAGGGCGGCGAACGTGGTCGCGAGCGCGTCGGCCATCATCGGCCGCTCGATTTGCGGCAGATGGCCGTGCTCGTCGAGCAGGCCGGCGCGCTCCGAAACGCCGACCAGCGTGCCCATCGTATCGACCAGCGCCATCACGAAAATGGTCAGCAATACGCCGAAGAAGCGCCATCCGAACGCCGCGCTCAAATCGAGCTTGAAAAAGATCGGCGCGGGACTGGGCGGCGCGCTTACCCATCGAGGGGGCAAACTGGCGACGCCGAGGGCGAACGCTGCCCCCGAGGCGAGCAGGATGCCAACCAGAATCGCGCCTGGCACGCGCCACAGCGTGAGCATCGCGATCGCGACGAAACCGAAAATCGCGACCATCGCCGGCGCCGAGTTGAGCGCGCCAATCTTAACCGGCGCGCCGGCCACGCCCAGCGTCACGAGGCCCGCCTCGGTGAGCCCGATGAAGGCGAGGAACAGCCCGATCCCGGCCGTGAAGCTGAAGCGCAGCCCCGGCGGCACCGCCTCGACTATCCATTGCCGCACGCGCGCAACCGTCAGCAGCGTGAACAGCACGCCCGCGATGAACACCGCGCCCAACGCCGCCTGCCAGCGAAAGCCCAGCACACGCACCACCGTGTACGCGACGAAGGCGTTCTCGCCCATGTAGGGCGCGATCGCGAACGGCCGGTTGGCATAGAGGCCCATCACCAGCGTGCCGAAGATCGCGGTCATCACGGTCGCGACCATCGACGGCCCTTCCGGGATGCCTGCCGCTTTCAGGATTGCCGGATTGACCGCGACGATATACGCCATCGTGACAAACGTGGTGACGCCGGCCAGCAGCTCGCGGCGCAGGTTGGTGCCGGCCGCCTCGAAACCGAAGAACGCGGCGAGTCTTTGCTCCATCGATGGCGTTCCTCCTTTTATGTGCCCGGCCGGAACGCGTCGCCGGGCGCGCCCAGCCTATATCCCGCGCAGGCGTTTTCATCAACGCTGGCGATGCGGCGCGGATGGTGCGACAATCGCGCCGGAGAAATTACGGGCAATTTCGGGAGCAACTTTCGATGGAGAATCCGAAGCCGGCATCCGCGTTGCCGCGCCCTGGACGGCGCCCAGAGAAAAAGGCGCCGCGCACGCTTTGCGTCGATATCGGCGGCACCGGTATCAAGGCCGAATTGCTGGACGAGCGCGGCCGCCCGCTGACCGATCGGGCGCGCATCCCGACGCCCACGGGGGCCACGCCGCACCAGGTAATCGCTATCATCCGCAAGCTGGCCGGCGGCGAGGGTAAGTTTGAGCGCGTCTCGGTGGGTTTTCCGGGGGTGACCAAGGACGGCGTCATCTACACGGCGCCCAACCTGGGCAAGGGATGGAACAATTTTGCGCTCGAGCGGAAGCTGCGGCGCGCTCTGAAACGCCCCGTGCGCGTCGCCAACGACGCCGACGTACAAGGCCTCGGCAGCATCAGCGGTCACGGGGTCGAACTGGTTATCACGCTCGGCACCGGCGTGGGCTCGGTGATTTTCGTCAACGGCAATCGCATCCACCTCGAACTCGGGCATCATCCGTTCCACAAGGGCAAGACTTACGAAGACGAGCTGGGCCATCGGATGCTGCTCAAGAAGGGCAAAAAGTGGTGGAACAAGCGGCTGCGCGAGGCGATCGAGGATCTCAAAACCGCCTTCAACTATGACCGGCTTTATCTCGGCGGCGGCGACGCCAAGTTCATCCGCTTCGAGCCGCCCGACGGCGTGAAGATCGTCAGCAATGCGGAGGGGCTGCTCGGCGGAATCAAGCTGTGGCAGGACGTCGATGCGAAACCGGCTCCGGGCGCGGGCGTGGAAAAGCCGCGCCGCATCAAACGCCGCCGCAAGCAACGCGTTCCGGCGCAAAACTAGCGCTGCAGCGCGCGCAACCGCCGCGCCGGGCGCGATCCGATTTGGCTTCCCTTCGGCTGCGGCTTCCCATCGGCGGCGCATCGGCGATAGACTTCCGATACTCAGCCGACACAACGCACGAGCGCTTGAATATCCGTCTAATCCAGGGAGAGAAAGACCAATGGCCGAAAAGCTGCGCAGCACACTGATAACCGAAGGGATGCAGCGCGCGCCGAACCGTTCGATGCTTCGCGCGGTGGGCTTTCGCGACAGCGACTTCAACAAGCCGATCATCGGCATCGCCAACGGCTACAGCACGATTACGCCCTGCAACATGGGACTCGACACCCTGGCCAAGCGGGCCGAGGCCGCGGTGCGCGGCGCCGGCGCGATGCCGCAGACGTTCGGCACGATCACGGTCAGCGACGGGATCGCGATGGGCACCGAGGGCATGAAATACTC
>CAVZDJ010000031.1:0-16314 GCA_963773975.1 uncultured delta proteobacterium | reverse complement strand
TCATCCAGTATGGCCGGCTCAAGACCACCGACGCCAAGGCCAAGGAGCTGCGGCGATGGGCCGACCGGATGGTGACGCTGGGCAAGCGCGGTGACCTCGCCGCGCATCGGCGCGCCTACGCCTTCCTGGGATCCCACGGCGCGGTGAAAAAACTGTTCGACGAGATCGCGCCGCGCTTCAGGAGCGTCCCGGCGGCTACACTCGGGTTATCAAGTATGGTGTGCGCCGTGGCGATGCCGCGGCGATCTCGGTCATCGAGTTCACCGGCGCCTCCGAGACCGCCGCGCCGCGCAAGAAGCGGCGCAAGCCCGACACCCGCGAACATCAGCACGGCGAGCGCCGCGCGGCAGCCGCCGCCGGCTAGAAATCTCGCGGCGAGCGTCGCCGACGCCCCTCGGCTCTCGTTTCGCCGCTCTTTCCTGCGTGGTCCGCGAGCGACGTGGTTTTTTGCTTGCTCGCAAAGCGCACGGATTAATGCTTCAAAACGGGGTAAACCACCCGAAGGCAGCCTGAAAGCAATGGCTTTCTGCAAACTTCTGGCTTTCATGCTGAACCGCGAGCGCTCTGATAAACTCAACCGGAAATCGCGATCGTAACTCGCCGGGATGCGTGAATGGCTAACGAATTAATTCAGCCTGACAAGTTTTTCCTGAGCCGCTTCGGCATGACCGAGGGCGCGCTCGAACGAACTCTGGGCGCCGCGCTGGAGCGCAAGGCGGACTATGCCGATCTTTACTTCGAATACCGCAGCGCCGAGGGGCTGAGCCTCGAAGATTCGATCGTAAACCGTACCAGCAAAAGCTTGAGCCACGGCGTCGGGGTGCGAGTGTGCGCCGAAGACCGGACCGGCTACGCCTACTCCGACGAGGTCACGGTTGACCGGATGCGGCTTGCAGCCGAAGCCGCTCGCGCGATCGCGCACAGCGGCGGTGACGCGCCGGCCGCGGTGCAGGTCGGCCGTCCGGTGGCGCGCCATCGAGCTCTACGAGCTCGAGAGCACGCCGCTCGAGGTGCCGCTGGAGGAACGCGCGAAACTGCTCAACGAAATCGATCGCGTCGCGCGCGAATTCGACCCGCGGGTCAAGAGCGTGATGGCGTCGTTTTCGGCCGAGCGCAAAATCGTGATGGTGGTCAACAGCGAGGGGCGAATCGCGGCCGACGTGCAGCCGCTCTGCCGGCTCAACGTGATGGTGATCGCCGAGGACGACAAGGGCCGGCAGTCCGGCAGTTCGGGCGGCGGCGGACGGGTGGAGTGGAGCTTCTTCTTCGAGGGCGACCGATGGCGTGAGCACGCGCTGACGGCGGCGCGCCAGGCGATCGTCAACCTCGACGCGGTCGACGCGCCGGCGGGTGAGATGATGGTGGTGTTGGGGCCGGGATGGCCCGGAATCCTGCTGCACGAGGCGATCGGCCATGGCTTGGAGGGCGATTTCAACCGCAAACGCACGTCCGCGTTTTCCGGCCGAATCGGCGAGCGCGTCGCGAGCGAATTCTGCACGGTGGTCGACGACGGCACGATCCCCAACCGCCGCGGCAGTCTCAATATCGACGACGAGGGCACGCCGACCTCGCGCACGGTGCTGATCGAAAAGGGCATCCTGCGCGGCTATCTGCAGGACCGCCTCAACGCGCGGCTGATGAAGATGGAGCCGACCGGTAATGGACGCCGCGAGAGCTTCGCGCACAGCCCGATGCCGCGCATGACCAATACTTTCATGCTGCCCGGCGAATCCACCCGGGAAGAAATTATCAGTTCGGTGCGCAATGGGCTCTACGCGGTCAACTTCGGCGGCGGCCAAGTCGATATCACCAACGGCAAGTTCGTCTTTTCGGCTTCCGAGGCCTACCTGATCGAGGACGGCAAGGTGACGCGCCCGGTCAAGGGCGCGACGCTTATCGGCAATGGCCCCGACGTGCTCACGCGGGTCGCGATGGTCGGCAACGACCTCGAACTCGACCCGGGCGTTGGCACGTGCGGCAAGGACGGCCAATCGGTGCCGGTGGGCGTGGGCTTGCCGACGATTCGAATCGACGGCATCACGGTCGGCGGCACGCGCTCCTGACGCGGGCCTATCGCAAGCCGGAGAATTATCGCAGATGTCATCAGTTGAACCGGGTGTCGATCTCGCGCAGTGGAGCCTCGAGCAGGCGCGCGCCGCGGGCGCCGACGCCGCCGAAGTTCTGATTGTAAGCGGCGAGTCGCTTAGCGCCGGGGTGCGCATGGGCGAGGTCGAGAAGCTCAAGAGTTCGCGTGAACGCCGCCTCGGCGTGCGCGTATTTGTCGGAAAATCGTCGGCCACGGCGTCGACCGCCGAGTTCGAACGCAAGGCGCTGGGCGAATTCGTCGCCGACACGGTGCGTCTCGCGCGCCTGACCGCGCCCGACCAATGGTCGGGCCTGCCCGACCCGGCGCTGCATCCGCGCGTGCTGCCGGAACTCGAACTCTCCGATCCTTCGAGCGGAATTATCGACGCCGACCGCGCGCTCGAAATGGCGCGCACTGCCGAGCGCGCCGCGCTCGGGGCCGATCCCCGAATCAAAAATTCCGAAGGTGCGGAGTTCGACTCGGGCCGCTACCATGTGGTCTTCGCCAACAATCAGGGCTTTGCCGGCGAGTATGGGGGCACCAGCTATGGTCTCGCGGTCGCGCCAATCGCGGAAGAAAACGGCGCGATGCAGCCCGGGCATTGGTACACGCAGAACCGCCGCTTCGACGGCCTCGAAGATGCCGCCTCGGTGGGGCTGACCTCGGCCCGCCGCGCGCTCAGAAAGCTCGGCGCGCGCAAGATCAAAACCACGCGCGCGCCGATCGTGTTCGATCCCGATATGGCCGCCGGCTTGCTGCGCGCGCTGGCGGGTGCGGCCTCGGGGCCGTCGCTCTATCGCGGTGCGTCCTTCCTGGTCGGCCGGCTGGGCACGGAAGTCGCCAATTCCGGCGTGACGATCGTCGACGACGGCACGATGCGTGGCGGACTCGGCTCCAAGCCGTTCGACGGCGAGGGTCTGCCAATTACGCGAAAGAACCTGGTCGAGCGCGGCGTGCTCAAGACCTATCTACTCGACTCTTACTCTGCGCGCCGGCTGGGACTTGCCTCGACCGGCAACGCCGCGCGCTCGGTCGGCGACGCGCCCTCGGTCAGCTCGACCAATCTTTACCTGCAGCCCGGCGCCTATTCTCCCGCGGACATAATCCGCACCGTCAAGCGCGGTCTCTATGTGACTGAGCTTATCGGTTTCGGGGTCAACTCGGTCACCGGCGATTACTCGCGCGGGGCGGGCGGGATGTGGATCGAAGACGGCGAGCTTGCCTACCCGGTGCAGGAGATCACGATCGCGGGCAACCTCAAGGAAATGTTCATGTCGATCGAGATGATCGGCAACGATCTCGCCTGGCGATCTTCGACCGTTGCCCCGACGCTCAAGATTTCCGAGATGATGATCGCGGGCGAATAATTCTCGACGCGCTACCACGTCGGCGATTATCTTGTAGGGCCGTTCTTGAACGGCCCGGTTGTGCGCGAAGAATCGTGCGAGGTCCTTCGCGCGCAACGCTCGCCAGGATGACGAAAAAAAAGCGCTAGCGAAGCGGCGGAGCCGCGCCGCTAGCGCCACGCTTCAGCCGCGCGCGAAGAGCGAGCGGACCAGCCGCACCAGGTAGCGCCAGAAATTGAGCAGGAAGCCCTGGCGCGCGACCGTGCCCGCCGCCTCGGCCTTGAGCTCCGCGTCGGCGGCGGCGAAAAACTGCCCGAGCATCATCTTGGCCGCGCTGTCGATCACCCGCTGGCCAACCTGCATCAGCGGCCCGCCGATCTGGATATCGCCGCCATAAGTCACCACAGTTTGATTTGGACCCTTGGCCGCGAGATCAAGCGTGCCCGAGCCGCGCATGAAGCCCTGCTTGCCCTTGCCGTCGATCGACATCTTGTAATGCTGGGGCGGACGGACTTCGTCGAGCTTTAGCTTGCCGGTGTACACGCCTTTGACGGCGGCGATACCGACGTTGAGCGTGCCGGCGAATTCGGTGGGACTGATGACGTCGAGCTTCTCGCATCCGGGAATCAGGCGCGAGAGCCGCTCCGGGTCATTGAATAGCGCCCACACGCGCTCGCGCGGTGCTGATAGCGTTTGTTCTCCGGCGATTTTCATAACGAATCGATAATTATCCCTTGGTTGATAATTATCTCTTGGCGCGCGCGACCGCGCTCTCCAGCGCCCGGCGCGCGTATACGCGCGCGAGTTCGGCCCGAAAATCAGCCGAAGCATGGATGTCGGAGAGCGGATCGATACCGTCAGCCGCGTGCGCGGCCGCCTCCGCGAGCACTTTAGCGTCGGGCGCTTTGCCGTTGAGCGCGTTTTCGACCGCTTTCGCGCGAAACGCCTTCGCCCCCAGGCCGGTTATCGCGACATGCGCGCCATGGCACTGGCCGCTCTTGTCGAGCATGAGGTACGTCGCGACGCCGACAATCGCGAAACCGGAAGCGGGCTGGCGATGCTTGAGATAGGTGAAACCCGCGCCTGTCGGCAGCGGCGCGAAGCTGACCGCGGTCAGGATCTCGCCCGGCTTGATTGCCGTCGTCATCAGGTCGACGAAAAAATCCTCGGCCTTGACCGTGCGCGCGCCGGCGGCGCCCTCCAGCCGCACCTCGCCCTCCAGCGCGAGCACCGCCGCCGGATAGTCGGCCGCTGGGTCGGAATGGGCGAGGCTGCCGCCGATCGTGCCACGGTTACGCACCTGGACGTCGCCGATATTGCCAGCGCACTCGGCGAGCAATCCAAGCTTGTTGCGCAAGAGATCGGAGGTGTGGACCTGCTGATGGCGCACGGCGGCGCCGACGCTTAGCTTGCCGCCCTGCTCGGCGATTTGGCCAAGCTCGGCGATGCGCGCGATGTCCACCAGATGGCGCGGCTGCGCGAGCCGGAGCTTCAGGATCGGCAGCAGGCTGTGGCCGCCCGAGAGCAGCTTGGCCTCGTCGCCGTATTGCTGGATGAGCCCGAGCGCCTCCTTTACGGAAGCGGCGCGATGGTATTCGAATTCTGCTGGGAACATAGCTTTAGCTCTTCTTCGCGGCCTTCACCGCGCGCCAGATTTTTTCCGGCCTAAGCGGCATGTCGAGTTGCGTGATGCCAAGCGGACGCAGCGCGTCGAGCACCGCGTTGACCACGCATGGCGTCGAGCCGATCGTGCCGGCCTCGCCGACGCCCTTGACTCCCAGCGGGTTGAGCGGCGATGGCGTGACGGTTGAGCCCAGCTCGTAAAGCGGCAGCATGTCGGCCTTCGGCACCGCGTAGTCCATCAGCGTGGCCGTGATCAGTTGACCGCTTTCGTCGTAAACGACCTCTTCGTAGAGCGCCTGCGCGATGCCTTGCGCGATACCGCCGTGTATCTGTCCTTCGACCAGCAGCGGGCTGATTATCTTGCCGCAGTCGTCAACCGCAATGTAACGCAGGAACTTGACCATGCCCGTTTCAGGATCGACTTCGACCACCGCGATATGCGTGCCGAAGGGAAACGTGCATCCGGTCGGCTCGAAGAAGCTGGTCGCGTCGAGTCCGGGCTCGAGCCCCGGAATCGGCTGCTTGAAATCATAAGCAGCGGTCACGACCTGCTGCAGCGGAATCGACTTGCCCAGATCGCTCGCCAGCGCGACGGTGCGCTGATTGAAAACCAACTGCTCGGGCGGCGCCTCCATCATGGTGGAGGCGATCTTCTTCATCTTCTCCTGCACCTTGCCGACCGCCATCATCAGCGCCGTTCCGCCGAGCGCCGTGGCGCGGCTGCCAAAGGTGCCGACGCCGTACTGCACGATCGCGGTGTCGCCGTGCACGACGTTGATGTCGTCGATATCGATTCCGATCGCGTCGGCGACGAGTTGCGCGAAAGTCGTCTCCTGGCCCTGGCCGTGCGGCGAGACTCCGGTCAGTACCGTGACCTTGCAGTCCGGTTCTACCCTGACCGTAGCGCTTTCCCATCCCTGGAACTTCGGCGGGAGCATCGCGGACGGTCCGATTCCGCAGATCTCGACGTAGGAGGCGAGGCCCATCCCGATGTAGCGGCCCTGCTTGCGGGCGGCCTCCTGCTCAGCCCGGACCTTCTGGTAGTCGACCATCGCGAGCGCCTTGTCGAGCGCGTGTTCGTAGTCGCCCGAGTCGTAAACCAGCCCGGACGCGGTGGTGACGGGGAAACCGTCCTTGGGGAAAAAGTTCTTGCGGCGTACGTCGGCCGGATCGAGACCCAATTCATTGGCGACGACGTCCATTACGCGTTCGGCGATGAAGCAGGCCTCGGGCCGTCCGGCGCCGCGATAGGCGTCGGTCGCGATCTTATTGGTGAACACCATGATCTGCTCGAAGCTGGTCGCTGGAATCTTGTAGCATCCGGTCATCATCAGGGCCGAAAATCCGGGAATCGCCGGCGTGAGCAATTGCAGATAGGCACCCATGTCGCAGATGAAGCGCCCCTTGATTCCGAGCACGGTGCCGTCTTTTTTGATCGGCACTTCGAGGTAGGTGATTTGGTCGCGGCCATGAGTGGTGCCGGCGATATTTTCGCGCCGCCGCTCGATCCATTTGACCGGCTTGCCAAGCAGCATCGAGAGGTGACTGGTCAGCGCTTCCTCACCGTACACGTTGAGCTTGCACCCGAACCCCCCGCCGACCTCGGGCGCGATTACGCGGACGTGGTTTTCGCCGAGCTTGAGCATCTCGGCCAGGCGCGAGCGCAGCATGTGCGGAATCTGGGTCGACGACCACACTGTCAGGTAGCGTTGACCTGGGTTCCACTGCGCAACCACGCCCCGCGGCTCCATCGGGATCGGCGCGAGGCGCTGGTTGACGATCTTGAAGCGCACCACCTTGTCGGCGTTGCGCATCGCCTCGTCCATCGCGGGCGACGGCGCTTCAAGCTTGTGCGCGACGTTGGTCCCGAACTCGTCGTGCACAAGTGGAGCGCCGTCGGCAATCGCTTTTTCAGGATCGACCACCGCGTCCAGCGGGTCGTAGTCGACCTCAACCAGGTCGAGCGCATCCTGCGCGCGATAGGCGTCGGTCGCGACCGCGACCACGACTGGCTCACCGACGTAACGCACCTTGCCGATAGCTAGCGAGGGATGGAACGGGATTCGTTCGGCCGGCGCGACGCACGGAAGCGTGCCGATCTGGTCCTTGAGGTCTTCGCCGGCCAACACGCATACCACGCCGGGCGCGCTGCGCGCCGCCGTCAGGTCGATGGAATTTATCTTCGCGTGCGCATGCGGACTGCGCAGGATGACCGCCGTCAGCATCCCCGGTAGCCGCACATCGTCGACGTAGATGCCCTGGCCCTGGATGAGCCGCGGATCCTCGCGCCGCTTGATGCGCTCGCCCACGAACTTCGGGATCACCGCCATCGCCTTCTCTCCCTATCGAGACATGCGCGGGCCATGCGCGAGCGCCGTCATGCCCGCCTTGCCCGCGCGCATCTTGGTGGCCGCGTATTGGACCGCCTTGATGATGTGCTGGTAGCCGGTGCATCGGCAGAGATTGCCCTCCAGCGCATGGCGAATCTCGGCCTCCGACGGATTGGAATTGCGGCTCAGCAGATCGACTGAAGCCATGATCATGCCCGGCGTGCAGTAACCGCACTGCAACCCGTGCTCTTCCCAGAAGCCCTCCTGCACCGGATGGAGTTGGCCGTCATGGGCGAGCCCCTCGATGGTGGTGACCTTGGAGCCGTCCGCCTGCACCGCGAGCATCGTGCACGATTTAACCGCGTTGCCGTCGACCAGCACCGTGCAGGCGCCGCACAGCGAGGTTTCGCAGCCGACGTGAGTGCCGGTCAGCCCTGCGATGTCGCGCAGGTAGTGCACCAGCAGCATCCGCGGCTCGACGTCATCGTCGCGCTGTTGGTTATTGATGGTTAGCTTCAGGCGCATAGTCTCACTCCGTCTTTAAACACATTGTGCTTAGCAAATGAGGCGCGACCGGCCAAACTGAAAAACCAGTGTCCGACGCCCGTCCGCTATGCCGCACTTGCCGGTCAACGAAAAATGGTTAGTTTAGAAGGGGAAGCTAAAAGGGCCAGTTCTTCATGAGCAGTCCATCGCGTTTTACCGAAAAGCTCCAGGAGGCGTTGGGGCGTGCGCAAAATGCGGCGCTGAGCGCTCACAATCAGGCCGTCGACGTCGAGCATCTGCTCGCCGCGCTGCTTGAGGACGACGAGGGCCTCGTATCGTCCGTGCTCAAGCTAGGTGGCGTAGACCGCGCTATCGTGCGGCGCAAGCTGGCCGACGAACTGGCAAAGGTCCCGCACGTCACCGGCGGCGGAACCGAGTCGAGTCAGGTCTACGCTACGCAGCGCCTTGGCCGAGTGCTGGCGCGCGCCGAGCAGGAGGCGGGCAAGCTCAAGGACGACTACATCTCGGTCGAGCACGTGCTGATCGCGATGCTCGACGAGCCGGGCGCCGCGTCGCGAATCCTGCGCGAGGCCGGGATGACCCACGACAAGCTGATGGAGACGCTGCAGAAGGTGCGCGGCAATCAGCGCGTCACTTCGGCCAATCCCGAGGCGACCTACCAGGCGCTCGAGCGCTACGGACGCGAGCTCACCAAGATGGCCGCGGCGGGCAAGCTCGACCCGGTCATCGGCCGCGACGAGGAAGTCCGCCGCGTGATCCAGGTGCTGTCGCGCCGCACCAAGAACAATCCGGTCCTGATCGGCGAGCCGGGCGTGGGCAAGACCGCGATCGTCGAGGGGCTCGCCCAGCGGATCGTCGCCGGCGACGTGCCCGAGGGACTCAAGGACCGCCGCCTGGTCGCGCTCGACATGGGCGCGCTGGTGGCGGGCGCCAAGTTCCGCGGCGAGTTCGAGGAACGGCTCAAGGCCGTGCTCAAGGAAGTGCAGGAAGCCTCCGGCCAGGTCATCCTGTTTATCGACGAACTGCATACGGTGGTAGGCGCGGGCGCGGCCGAGGGCGCGATGGATGCGTCCAACCTGCTGAAGCCGGCGCTGGCGCGGGGCGAATTGCATTGCATCGGGGCGACCACGCTGGATGAGTACCGCAAGCATATCGAGAAGGATGCCGCGCTGGAGCGCCGCTTCCAGCCCGTGATGGTCGAAGAGCCGAGCGTCGAGGACACGATTTCGATCTTGCGCGGGCTCAAGGAACGCTACGAGGTCCATCACGGCATCCGGATCAAGGACTCCGCGCTGGTGACCGCGGCGATTCTCTCCAAGCGCTATATCACCGATCGTTTTTTGCCCGACAAGGCGATCGACCTGGTCGACGAGGCGGCGGCCAAGCTGCGCACCGAGAAGGAATCGATGCCGGTTGAGCTCGACGAGGTCAACCGGCGCGTGATGCAGCTCGAGATCGAGCGCGAGGCGCTCAAGCGCGAGACCGACGTCGCCTCGCGCGATCGGCTGGAGCGCCTGGAGAAAGAGCTGGCCGAAGTGCGCGATAAACGCGACGCATTGCAGGCGCAATGGCAGAGCGAGAAAGGCGCGGTCGAAAAGCTCGCCGCCATCAAAGCCAAGATCGAGCAGACCCGGCTCGAGATCGAAAAAGCCAAGCGCGAGTACGACTTGAACAAGGTCGCCGAACTGCAATATGGAAAGCTCGCCGGGCTGGAGAAAGAACTTGCCGAGGCCGAGGCGCGCAACGCGCCGTCGGGCGGCGCCGCCCGGCTGATCAAGGAAGAAGTCGACGAAGAGGACATCGCCGAAGTCGTCGCGCGCTGGACCGGCGTTCCGGTCTCGCGCCTGATGGAAGGCGAGGTCCAGAAACTTTCCCATCTTGAAGAGCAACTGCACAAACGGGTCATCGGGCAGGACGAGGCCGTCACGGCGGTGGCCGACGCGGTAGTCCGCGCGCGCGCGGGACTTAAGGATCCCAACCGTCCGATTGGATCGTTCATCTTCCTGGGCCCCACCGGCGTCGGCAAAACCGAACTCGCGCGTGCCCTGGCGGAATTTCTATTCGACGACGAGGCCGCGATGGTGCGGATCGACATGTCCGAGTACATGGAGAAGCATACGGTCTCGCGCTTGATTGGCGCGCCGCCGGGTTACGTAGGCTTCGAGGAAGGCGGCCAGTTGACCGAGGCGGTACGCCGGCGTCCCTACTCGGTCATCCTGTTCGACGAGATCGAAAAGGCCCATCACGACGTCTTCAACGTGCTGCTGCAACTGCTCGACGACGGACGGCTCACCGACGGGCAGGGGCGGACCGTGGATTTCAAGAACACCGTCGTGATCATGACCTCGAACATCGCGAGCGACCTCATCCTTGCCTACCGGGGCAAGGACTACGACAAGATGAAGGCGGAAGCGCTGGACGTGCTGCGCAAGAGCTTTCGTCCGGAGTTTCTCAACCGGGTCGACGAAATCGTGGTGTTCCATCCACTGAGTCGCGACGAGCTGCGCCAGATCGTGAGTATTCAGATCCGCGGACTGCAGCGGCGGCTCGAGGAGCGCAAGATCGAACTGGAACTCACCGACAAGGCGAGCGACTATTTCGCCGAGCGCGGCTACGATCCTCAGTACGGGGCGCGTCCGCTCAAGCGCCTGGTGCAGCAGGAACTCGAAACCGGCCTCGCGCGCAAAATCCTCGCCGGCGAAGTACGCGACGGCTCCAGGGTCGTGGTCGACGCGGGGGCGCGCGGGCTGACGTTCGAGGTGAAAGCGCCGGCCACCAAGGCCGCCGCCGCATAACTCGCGCTCGCTCCCGCCCGCGCTGAATCTTTCAGTCAGGGGATGCGACCGGTCGCATCCCCTTTCTTTGTTTGAAGCGCCACGCAGGCGGGTCTTTGCACAAGCGCTGCCGATGCGCCACAATCCGCTGCGGCGCCCGGGCGCCAGCCCATCGAAACATCGGCCGGATGCCGTCGTGCGTCGAGGAGAACCGGTGACGACCAAGCAAGACCGCACGGCCTGGATGCTCGCCGGCGCACTGTTCGTCGCGCTCTTCTTCATCTGGGGAGTCGCGTACGACTGCTTTCCGATCCTCCTGCCGTCGGTGCTCAAACAATTCCATCTGAGCCGGGAACAAATCGGAAAAGTGCCGGCGGCTCAGGCGCTGGCGGCGCTCGTGGTCGGGCCGTTCGTCGGCTGGTTGCTCGATCGAATCCCGGCGCAAATCGTGATGAGCGTTGGCGCCCTGCTGACCGCAATCGGAATCGTGATGATGGCCCGGGCCGGCTCGTTCGATTGGGTGCTCGCCGGATCCGCCGTAACCGGGGTCGGCTTGAGCGCCTCGACCATCCTGCCCGCCACGATGGTCATCTCGAACTGGTTCGGCGAGCGGCGCGGCACGGCGCTGGGTGTCACGACGGCCGGGATGGAGTTGGGAGGGATGGTTATCGCGATCGTCGCGGGACACCTCGACGCGGTCTATGGATGGCGCTTCGCTTACGTGGTGCTGGCGATTCCGGTGGTCGCGATCGTCGCGCCGCTATACCTGATCTTCGTACGGACGCGTCCCGAACCGGCTACGCCGAGCGCCAGCATCACCAAAACCAGTGCTGGCAAACCCAGCGCCGCCGAATCATTGTCATCACTGCCCGGACTGGAGTTGCACGAGGCCCTGCGCACGCGAGCGTTCTGGATGCTGGTGGTGCTCCAGTTCTGCTTCACGTTCGCGGTCGGCGGCAGCTTTATCCATCTCGTGCAATACCTCATCGGTATTGGCTACACGCTGAAAGCGGGCACGATGGTCGTCGGTATCTCGTTAGGACTGGCGCTGATCGGTAAGCCGGCAATGGGCATACTGGGTGACCGGATCGGCGGCAAGAATGCGCTTGCGCTTTGCCTGTTGCTCGGCGCCGCGAATACCGCATTCCTCCTGCTCGCTCGGATGTTCTGGGTCCTGGTGATCTTTACCTTCGTCAGCGGTCTCACTGGCGCGGCGCCTATCGCGTTGGGTCCGCTGGTGCAGGTCGAGACCCTGGGACTCAAGCGTTATGGCTCGATTGCCGGGCTGCTCGCGATAACGTTTACCCTGGGCGCGATGGTGGGCCCTCCCATAGTCGGCAAACTCGCGGACGCGACCGGCTCCTATAGGCTGTCGTTCGAGGTCTGCGCGATAGTCGCCTTCGTAGGCGCCGCCGCCTCATTCCTTTGCGTTACGCCGGCGCCGGCGCGAGTCGGCGACCTACTCCAGGCTAAATAAAAATTGCTGGCGCAGTTCCCGAGCAGGCGCGCGTCGACGCCGGATGGCCTGAGGTCGCGAAGCCTCCGCGCGGAGGGATTGGACGGCTCTGCGCGTGGCGCTACACTGTTAGCTGGACTTAATTATCCAGATACGCGATATTAGCCCCGAAGGTCACAAAATCCGGAGAAACCCGGGCGAACCCGGGCTGAGGACAGGCAGCGGGCAGACTCTGCCTTGCTATATCAGGAGCCGCGAACCATGCGTCAACTTACAGTTAAAACCGCTTTTCGCCGCGCCGGCTCAGTACTGGCCGCGTTGATTTTCGTTGCCGCCGCCCTGCCGTCGATCGCGGCGGCCAAGACGGTCGAAATCAAGATGACCGACACGCCACCCAAGTTCGTGCCGATGACGGTCACGATCGACAAGGGCGACACCGTCGAGTGGATCAACAACGCGGCTTCGCTCCACTCCGTGACTACCAATCCGGCGGTCGCGCAAGACCCCAAGGACGTTTCGGCGCCCGCGGGTACCAAGCCGTTCGATTCGGGCTTCATGACGCCGGGAGCGAAGTGGAGCTATACGTTCACCGTTCCGGGCACCTACAAGTACCTCTGTCTGCCGCATGAAAAGGACCACATGACCGGCATCGTGGTGGTCAAATAGGCAAGTGCGAAGCCGGCCCGGCAGGCGTTGCCGGGTGGGGTGAGGTTAGGCTATTGTGCCGAGCCGAAAAGGAGTCGATCGTGAGCGTGCGGAGCAAGATCGTGCCAAACCAGTCAATTCGCGCCGCCAGGGCCACTCGTATCGCGGCGCGCGCCGCGCAGCCGAGGCTCGCGATGATCGTGGCCGCGATGGCGGCCTTCGTCGTCGCGGGAGCCAGCGCGGCCTGGTCTTTCCCCTGGAGCATCGACATGTTCCGCGGCCCGGCGATTCAGCCGCTCGAGGTTTCGCCGCGCGTGATGCCGGAGGGCACGCTGCCTACCGATACGGGCTCGCCGCCGCAGGACCTCGAGCAGGCAACCATCAAGGCCCATAACCCGCTCAAGCCGAGCGCGGAAAATATCGCTCAAGGCAAGGAGCTTTACGACAACGACTGTATGCCGTGCCATGGCACGGGCGGACACGGCGACGGCCCGGTTGCCCATCTGCTGCACGCCCATGGTTTCGATCCGAAGAATCTCGTGACCGGCGTGACCAAGAACCTGCCCGACGGCTACATCTACGGCTACATCCGCGACGGCGGAATCCACATGCCCTCATACGGGGACGCGATGAATTCCAATGAGCGCTGGGACGTGGTGATGTACGTGCGTCAGCTTCAGGCGCAGGGCTCGGCGAGCGACCAGAAGACCGCCGCCAAGTAGTGCTGGTAGTCGTCGTCGCATCGAAATAGCGGCCGCCGAGCGGCCGCGGCGAAATTCGGCGGCAATCGCCGCGCGCATGAGCGCGCGGCGATTGCCGCCCTCGCATCTCGGCGCGCAGAGCGCCGGCCGAGTCGCGGGCCGGGGCGCTCTGCGCGCGATCGGCGCTCACCCGCCGCGCGCCGCGCTCCGCGCGGCACTAGGCGGGTGAGCGTTTGCGCCACGGAGCCGCTGGCAGTGCGGCGGCGGGCGTCGCCCGCCGCCGCACTGCTCGCGGCGCGCCAGAGGGTCCGCAGCGCCGTGGCCTCGCGTGTTACAGTCAGGTTAAGTGGCGGGACCAGTGCGCCAAGGCACGTCTCGTCCCTCTTCCGTAAGTCCGCCAGAGGCGGTCTAATTGATCCGTCCGGTCGAGTGGGGCTGAGATGGGCAGCGATGCTTAGACGGCAGCCGGCACGGTGACAGACGTCAATACTTTGCAACTGGCGGGACGGGCGGCAACGTCTATACCAGCAACCTCGCGATGGAAGGGGGCAGGGAATATGCGGATTCAGGCGAGCAAGGCGGCCGCTGCCGCCGTGATGGCGGCCGCGGCGCTGGCGATACTCCTGCCCAGGGCGGCGCGGGCTACGTCGGGAAGCCGCGCGGGGAGTCAGGCGCTGGACGTGACGCAACTGGTGCAGGTCGCCCTGGAAGTCAACCCACAAGTGCGCGCGGCGCGCGCGCGATGGGAATCGGCGGAGCACTCGATCAAGCAGGCCTACGCGCCGAACGATCCGCAGGTCTCGTATACCAACGGCGATAGCGCGGGCGACGGATTTAGCCGGTCGTCGTATCACACTTTGCTGGTGAGCGAGGCTTTCCAATTTCCCGGTAAGGCGCTGTTGCAGGGCACCCAGGCGACGCGCTCGGCGCAGATCGCGCGGCTGACCTACCAGGCCGCCGTGCGCGACACCCGGGCCGCGGTCGAAACCGCCTACTACCAGCTCGTGCTGGACACTGCGCTTGCCGACGTCAACGCCGAGAACGTGCGCGATCTCGAACAGGTGCTCAAGGTAACGCAGGTCGCATACTCCACCAGCCAGGTGACGCAAACCGATTTCGTAAGCGCCGAGTTCGACCTTGCCGCCGCCAGGCAACTGCAACTTCAGTACAAGACCAACATCTTGAATGACGAGACCGCGCTGAATCAGCTTCTGAGCCGCCCCCCGGGCGCGCCGCTCGATTTCGAGCGCACGCTCAATTTCGAAGCGCTCAAAATCCCGCTCGACACCCTGATCGATCGCGCTGATAGCCTGCGCCAGGAGATTCTCGAGGCGTCGCTCACCGAGCGCAATTCCGATACCGCGCTGCAACTTGCGAAGATGGAATATCTGCCCGATTTCACCGTGAGCTACTTCTTCGATCACTACCTGCTCGCCAGTGCCGCCCCGGCGCTCAACCGCACCGAGGACCATTCGTGGGTGATCGGCGCCAACATGCCGATCTTCTTCTGGCTTAAGCAGAACGAAGACGTCGCGCGCGCGCGCACGGACCTCGAAGCTTCGCGCTACGATCTGGTGTCGGTGAAAAACCAGACCGCGGCGACGGTCACCTCGCTCTATCGATCGGCCCAGTATGGCTATCAGACGGCGATCCTGTATCGGCAGTCGCTCATCCCGCTGGCTAACGAGGATTTCGAGGTCGCGCTGACCGCATACCAGTCCGGCAAGATCCCTTTCGTGGCGCTGGCCGCGGCGCTGCGCCGCGGTTACGATGCTCGTGTAAGCTATCTGCAGAGCGCCAACCAGTTTGTAGCTAATCGGGTCGCGCTCGAGCAGGCGGTCGGTGCGCCACTGGATCAATGATGAGACTTCGGACGGCCGCGATATCACTGCGTGCGTTGGCGGCGCTCGTCAGCCTTGCGGTCCTCGCAGTGCTCAACGGATGCGAGAGCTCGTCGCCTGGCAGCGCCGCAGTCGAGACGCCGCCCGCGCCGGTTCCGCAAATCATCCACCAAACCAACGGCGAGGATCTGCTTCAATTGGACCCCGCGCGCGTGCCGGGCGCGACGTTCGGCGAGGTGCGCGAGGCCGAATTGCCCTCGGTGCTCGAGGCCAACGGCCAGGTGACGTTCGACGATCGCCGCGTCTCGAGCATCGTCTCGCGCGTCGCCGGACGAATCGAACAGGTGCGCGTTTCGCAATGGGACAACGTGCGCCGGGGGGAGCCTATCGTCGCGCTCTACAGCCCCGACTTCATGACCGCCGAGGCCGAGTACTTGCAAGCGAAACAGACCGCGCATCTGAGCAGCGCGCCCGGAATTGCCGCTACCGCAGGGCTGGCGGCCTCGATGGAGGATGCGGCCGAGCGCAAGCTGGAACTGCTCGGGATGGAACCGGCGGACATCCGCGCGATCAACGCCCCCAATCCGATGGTCTGGATGCGCGCGCCGATCGGCGGCACGGTGATCGAAAATAAGGCCACGCGCGGCGGGGCGGTCGCTCCGGGCGACGTTCTTTATACGCTCGGCACGCTCAACGACGTCTGGATCACGGCCAACATCTACGAGGATGATCTCGCGCGCGTGCACGAAGGCCAGGACCTCGAGGCAGTGACGACCGCCTATCCCGACGACGTCTTTAAAGGGGTGATCTCGCGAATCAGCCCGGGCATCGATCCCACCACCTTCACCGCGCAGATCCGATGCACCGTCGCCAATCCGGGCCTCAAGCTCAAGCCGCAAATGCTCGCGCGAGTGCGGATCGTGACGCGCCCGGGCCAGGCGCTGGTAGTGCCGCAGCAGGCCCTGGTTTTCGACACCGATGCCTATTTTGCCTACGTACGGGTCA
>CAVZDJ010000030.1:0-20986 GCA_963773975.1 uncultured delta proteobacterium | reverse complement strand
TGGTCAGCTTTGAGCCGATGCGCGCGTTTCCCAAGCCCGTGCAAAAGGGCGGCCCGCCGGTGCTGCTGGGCTCGGAGGCCAAGCGATGCTTTGAGCGCGTGGTCGACTACTGCGACGGATGGATGCCGATCTATCGGCGCAACCATACGCTGGCCGAGGGCGTGCAGCAGTTGCGCGAGGCGGCGAGCCGCGCCGGCCGGCGCTTCGAGTCGCTGACGCTCTCGGTCTTTGGCGTGCCGCCGCGCGAAGACGAGGTGAAGAAGCTTATCGAGATCGGATTTCACGAAATTATATTCGCGCTGCCGCCGGCCCCGGCCGACAAGGTGCTGCCGATGCTCGACAGCTACGCGGCAATCAAACACAAACTCGGCGCTTAGCGTGCGCCGCGCCCGCCCGATCGCCTTCGGTGCGTGACGGAGGTTTCTAGCGATGGGACGCCTCGACGGAAAAGTCGCCCTGATCGTCGGCGGAGGCGCCGACGGGCCGCCCAATGCGGGCGAGACGCTCTCGATCGGCAACGGCCGCGCAACCGCGATCCTGTGCGCGCGTGAGGGCGCCGCGGTGATGGTCGCCGACCGCTCCGAGACATTGGCCGGCGAGACCGCCGCGGCGATTCGCGCCGAAGGCGGCCGCGCCGGCTCGGTCGCCGCCGACGTGACCCGCGAGGACGATTGCCGCCGCGCGTGCGAGGCCGCGGTGCGAGCCTTCGGCAAGCTCGAGCTGCTGGTCAACAACGTCGGGATCGCGATCGGCGGCCGCCTGCTCGAAACCACGATCGAACAGTTCGATACAATGTCCAACGTCAACGTGCGCGGCCAGTTTCTGATGATGAAGTACGCGGTGCCCGAAATGGCGAAGGCCGGCGGCGGCGCGATCGTCAACGTCTCTTCGCTGGCCGCGATCCGCACCGGCTCGGGTCTGCCCTACGAGACCACCAAGGCCGCGTTGCTCGGGCTTACGCGCTCGGTGGCGGTCACGCACGCGCGCGACAAGATTCGCGTCAACACGATCCTGCCTGGATTGATCAACTCCTCGATGGTGCGCCGGTTGGTCGGCGATCGCGAAGAGCGCGTCGCACCACGCATCCCGATGCGCCGCCAGGGCACGCCGTGGGAGATCGCCAAGGCGATCGTTTTCCTGCTCTCCGACGACGCGTCGTATATCACCGGCACCGAGCTAATCGTCGACGGCGGCCTGAGCGCGCGCTAACGAGGTTTTCATATGAAGCTTTTCACTTTTGCGACCAGTCCATACGCGCGCAAGGCCCGGATGGTGCTCGAGTACAAGGGAATCGAGTGCGAGATGGTCGAGCGATGCTACTCGCTCGATCGCAAGCCCGACTTGCGCGAGGCGAGCGAGCGCGCCGAGGTCCCGGTGCTGGTGCTTAACGACGGCCGCACGATCGCGGACTCCACCATCATCTGCGAGTACCTCGAAGACGCGCATCCCAGGCCGCCGGTATTTCCCGCCGATCCTTTCGAGCGTGCGCGGATGCGCGCGATCGATGATTTGTGCGACCGCACTTTCGACGCGACCGTCTTTGGCTATTTCCTCGGCCTGGTCCGCTCGGCGGCGCCGGAGTCAAAGGAGATGCAGGATGCGGGGCGCGCCGAGTTCAAGGCACTCTTCGCGCGGCTGGAGCGCGAACTTGAGGGTCGGGAGTTTTTTTGCGGCACGGCGCTCTCGCTCGCCGACTTCGCCGCGATCTGCTATCCGCCGGTGGCCCATGCGATGCGCATTGCGCTGAAAGAATTTCCCCGCGTCGCGGCCTGGGAGAAGCGGATGCACGCGATTCCGCTGGTGGCTGCCGACCTCGAGCGCGCGCGCAAGGCGATGGCCGAGACCGGCCTCGCTGATGAGTTCGAGGGCCCCGACGGCCGCATCCACTGGCGCGACAGCCGGCTGGAATGGCCGGTGCGTCATGGCTTTGTCGATTTCATTGCGCGCGAATTCCATGCAGGTAAGATGATGTTTCCGCCCGACGCGTCCTAAACGCGCCGCGCCCGGACGCAAGCTGAGGCAAGTTCACGAGGAGCGTATCGAATGCCTGTCGACTACATCCCCCGCACGCGCGAGTTGTACAACGCCTACGCGCCCTATCGATGGGTCGTGAACGAGGAGCCGCCGCCATGGACGCCGCTTGAAAAGCCGCTTGCGCAGAGCAAGGTCGCGCTGATGAGTTCAGGCGGCGTGCTCTATCGCGATCAGCCGCGGTTCCATCGCGAGGATGCGAGCTATCGGCTCGTCCCGAAGAACGCGCGGCGCGACGAACTCAGCGTCTGGCACTTCGGCTATCCGACCAAAGACGCCGAGAAAGATCCCAACTGCGTGTTTCCGCTCGAGCGGATGCGCGAGTTCGAGGCCGCGGGCCGTATCGGCGAGTTGTGCGATCCGGCGTTTACGTTCATGGGCGGAATCTACTCGGCGCGCAAGGTGCGCGAGGAACTGGCGCCGAAGATTATCGAAGAGCTGCGCAGCCGCAACGTGGAGGCGTTCTACCTGGTGCCCGCCTGACCCGTGTGTCATCAGTCCGTTGGACTGATCGCCCGCGAAGTCGAAGCCGCCGGCATCCCGACATTGTGCATGACTTCCGCCTACGACATCACGCAAGCCGTCAATCCGCCGCGCGCGGTATTCCTCAACTACCCGCTCGGCCATCAGACAGGTAAGCCCGACGGTTCGGAAAACCAGCGTGCGATCGTGCTCGCCGCGCTCAATGCGTTTGAAACGATAAGCAAGCCCGGCACGATCATCGAGCTGCCCTACGTATGGGACCCGAAAGATCGCAAATGGGAGGAGACTGATTACACGCCCGGATTTCTGCCGCCGCGGCCCAAAAAGGCCGACGCCGATCTGGCCGAGCAGGAGCGCCGCCGCCGCTACACGACGGCCAATTCGGGGTAAACCGTAGCGCCGGCCGCCGCACTGGTTCGCCGCGGCCGGTAATCTGACCAGGGAGAATTGAGATGGCTGAAGAACGCAAAGGCGCGGTCACGATGCGCGGAAATCCGCTGACGCTGGTGGGGCCGGAGCTCAAGGCCGGGCAAAAGGCGCCCGCCTTCACCGCGGTGGGCAAAGGGCTCGCGCCCGTGACGCTCGACCAATTCAAGGGCAAGGTCAAAATCATCGCCGCGATTCCGTCAATCGACACACCCGTATGCGACGCTGAGACCCGCCGCTTCAACGAAGAAGCTTCCAAGCTGCCAGGCGACGTGCAGATATTGACCATCTCGATGGACCTGCCGTTTGCGCAGGCGCGCTGGTGTGGCGCGGCCGGCGTCGACAAGGTCATCGCGATCAGCGACTGGCGCGCGGCCGAGTTCGGCCAGAAATACGGCGCGCTCATCAAGGAGCTGCACCTGCTCGCACGCGCGGTCTTCGTGATCGACAAGAACGACAACGTCGTCTATTCCGAATACGTCAAGGAAGTGGCCAACCAGCCCAACTTCGAGGCCGCGCTCGAAGCGGCGCGCAAGGCGGCGGCCTAAGCCTCGGCTGGCGCGGCGGCTTCGTGCGACCGTCGATTCGGACGGCGGCCGGCCGCCGCGCGCATGGCGGGAAGGGCGCCCCCGCCCCGTGGCGATGGTGGATCGGCGCACGCACGCTCTGGATCGTTCCGGACGGGGCGTGCCGCGTGCTCAGTTGGGCGCCGCTCGGCGGCGGAATTCGCATCGCCCGCCTGCTCGCAAATCATCAGGTCGCGATCGACGAACGCGAGGCGATGCGCGCGCCACGTGCGTACCTCGCGCGCGTCGTTCGCGCCGCCGGGCACGACCCGCGGCGCACGGTCGCGCTGATGACCGGCGCGGAAGTGGCGCGCGCTGGTCATGCGCTCGCGGCTAAAGGCGGCGCAGTCGCCGGCGCATGGTGCACCGCCGGATTTTCCAACGCGCTTCGGGTCGGAGATCGCGCGACGGTTCTTTCCACCCATGCCGGCACGATCAACATCATCGTCGTGGTGAATCGCCCGCTGACCAGCGCCGCGATGGTCGAGGCGGTGCAGATAGCCGCCGAGGCGCGCACACTCGCGGTGCTCGAGGCCGGAATCAAAAGCGTCCGCTCCGATGCGCCGGCGACCGGCACCGGCACCGACTGTATCGCGATTGCTGCGCCGGCGCGCGCGGCCTCGCGGCGCGTGCGCGCGGAGCGCTATTGCGGCAAGCATACGCTGCTCGGCGAGCTAATCGGCCGCGCGGTGCTCGAAGGCTGCGTGCGAGCCATCCGCCGCATCCGCTGAACCGCGCGCCAAAATGCCAAGCGGACTCTATCTTCCGGCGTCGGCGATCGCGGTGGCGCTCGCGCTCGACCTGGTGCTCGGCGATCCGCCGTGGATGCCGCATCCGGTGCGGTTGATCGGCCACGCCGTGATCTCGGGCGAAGCCTGTCTGCGCACTGGCGAACCGCGAGCGGACCTTTGGCGCGGTGCGTTGCTCGCGTACGCGGTGGTGATCGCGACGGCGCTCGCGGCGTGGATAGCTATCGCAGTCGCTTCGATCGTGGCCGGCTGGCTCGGCCTGGCAACGGCGGTGCTGATTGCGTGGACGACGCTCGCGCTAAACGGCCTCGACCGCGCCGCGGGCGAAATCGAAGGAGCGCTCGAACGTGGCCGCGAGGATCTCGCACGCGCAGCGATGCCCGCGCTGGTCGGACGCGATCCGCTGGCGCTCGACCGCGAAGCGATGGTGCGCGCGACGGTCGAGTCGGTCGCCGAGAACTGCTCGGACGGCGTGCTAGCGCCGCTCTGTTTTCTGTTCGTCGGCGGGCCGATCCTTGCGCTCGCCTACAAGGCGATCAATACGCTCGACTCGATGATTGGCTACCGCGACGCGCGCCATCTCTACTTCGGGCGCGCGGCGGCGCGGCTCGACGATGCCGTCAATTTCGTCCCCGCGCGGATTACCGCGCTCTGCCTCACCGCCGCCGCGGCCTTGACGCTCCGACGTGGCAGTGCGGCGTTCCGTGCCTGCCGCTCCGATGCACGCAAGCACGCGAGCCCCAACGCGGGCTTTCCGGAGGCCACGATGGCGGGGGCGCTCGGCATCGAATTGGGCGGCGATGCGATATACGCGGGCGAAGTGGAGCATCGCGCGCGTGTAGGACGCGCGGAGCGCGCCGCGGAGGTCAGCGATATCGCAACCGCACGCCGCCTGATGCGGATCGCGACGGCGATCGGGTTTGGCCTGCTCGCGCTCGTGCGCTATGTCCTCTTCGGCTACTGACATACGATGAACCCCGCGCGAGGCCCCACACGCGATTAGTTCCTGGCGATGACGCTCGAACGATGAAGCTCGAGGAAAGGAGAATCCTGGAAAAAGAAATCCTAATCGACCGGACACACGGCGGCGCCGCGCCGCCGGGCGTGCTGGATTTCAGCGCGAGCCTCAACCCGCTGGGGCCGCCGCCGCAGGCGCTCGCCGCGTACCATGACGCGGCCGCGCTTATCGCGCGCTACCCATCGCCTTATCCTCGCGAACTCGCCGCGCGCCTGGCCCGGCGCCATGACGCCGCGCCCGACAACGTCGTGGTGGGCAATGGCTCAACCCAGCTAATCCATCTGCTCGCCCGCACGCTCCGTCCGCGCCGTCCATTTGTCGCCATACCGACTTTCAGTGAAATCGCCAATGCGATGATCGTTGCGGGCATGGCGCCCAGTGCGTTGCCGACGTACCGCGAGCGCGGTTTCGCAATTGAAATCGAGCAGGCCGAGCGCGCACTCGAGCAGGACGCCGACGCGATCTTCATCGGACGGCCGAACAGCCCGACCGGCGCGATGCTGAGTAACGGTGACGCGGCCGAAATCGCCGCGCGATGCTCGGGGCGCGGATGCTGGTGCGTGTTTGACGAGGCGTTTATCGATTTTGCGGGCGAAGAGCATTCCGCGATTTGCCTGGCGGCCGACAACCCGCACGTCATCGTACTGCGCTCGCTGACCAAGATGTTCGCGATTCCCGGCCTGCGCCTGGGCTACCTGGTCGCCGGCCGCGATCTGGCGCGCCGCCTGCGCGAAGCGATCGAGCCCTGGTCGGTCAACGTGGTGGCCGAGCGCGTCGGCCACGCCTGCCTCGACGCGGCCGAGGAATTCGTCGCGCAAAGCCGCGCCCTGATAGCAACCGAGCGCGCGCACCTCTTTCGCGCGCTCAGCTCGATCGAGAGCATCCGCGCTTTTGGATCGTCCGCCAACTTCCTGATGCTGGAGGTGGTCGAGCCGGAGCGTGCTATCGGCTTCGCTCAACACATGCTCGCGCGCGGCAGCGCGGTGCGCGATTTGCGCGACCTGCCGGGATGCAGCCGCGGAATGTATCGCGTAGCGGTGCGCCTGCGCGAAGAGAATGAAAAATTGATCGCGGCCGCGCGGACGTACTTCGATTAGTCAGTAGAAATAGTCAATCAATATAGGCGGCGAATAGATGGGTTTGCTCGAAGAAACGCTCGCGGCGATAACGCCACCCGACAAGACCGCGGCTGCGGCAGCTAGCCGCAGGCTCGATTCGCTGACCAAACCACGCGGCAGCCTTGGCCACCTGGAAGAAATCGTGCGCCGCTACGCCGCGATCCGGCGTGATCCGGAGGTCCGAATCGGCAACGGGGCGCTGTGCGTTTTCGTCGCCGATCACGGCGTTGCCGATGAAGGCGTGAGCGCCTATCCGCAGGCGGTCACGGCCCAGATGTTGCGCAATATCGCGGGTGGCGGCGCGGCGGTAAGCGTGCTCGCGCGGCGCCTCGCTTATCGGCTGTGGATCGCCGACGTCGGTATTGCGGCCGATACCAGCGCCGAAGCGCTGCCCGGAGTTCTCTATCGGCGTATTGGCGCGGGTACGCGCAACCTGGCGCGCGAGTCCGCGATGTCTGTCGCGGAGGCTCGCGCCGCTCTCGAAGTCGGTGTGGAAGTCGTGCGCGCCGCGGTCGCGTCGGGCGCCACGCTGATTGGAATCGGCGAGATGGGAATCGCCAACAGCACTTCGGCGGCGGCGTTGCTCGCGGCGTTCACGGGACTTCGGCCGGCGAGCCTGGCCGGTCGCGGCGCGGGCGTCGACGAAGCCGGGATGCGCCGCAAGCTCGCGGCGATCGAGCGCGCGCACAAGCTCCATCGCGCGGCGCTCAAAGATCCGCTCGCCACGCTCGCCGCGCTCGGCGGCTTCGAGATCGCCGCGATGGCCGGCGCGTGTCTCGGCGGCGCGGCGCTGCACGCGCCCGTGGTGGTTGACGGCTTTATCGCAACGGCCGCCGCGGTGGCCGCCGAGCGCCTGTGCCCCGGCCTCTTCGCCCATCTGTTCTTCGGCCATCGCTCGTCCGAGGGTGGCCATGCGATCGCGCTCGAGCAACTCGGCGTGCGCCCGATCATGGACCTTGGGATGCGCCTTGGCGAAGGCACCGGCGCGGCGCTGGCGATGAGCGTGATCGAAGCAGCGCTGGCGCTGGTCCACGAGATGGCGACATTCGAGAGCGCCGGAGTCTCGGAGAAGATCGGATGAGTGAGAATCCCGAGATCGCGCCGGATCCTAAGAGCGATACGCAGATGCCGCCCCGCGACGCGCGTGGAGGAAAGCTCACCGAAATTCGCCTTGCCGCGGGCTTTCTGACCATCGTGCCGCTACTGCCGCACGCCGCGGTGGCGCCCGAAGCGCTCGCGGCGTCATTCGGATGGTTTCCGCTGGTCGGGTTTGCGCTCGGCGCGCTGCTCGCGGCCGAGAATCTGGCGCTGACTCCGCTCTTCGGCGATGCGCTCGCCGCGGTGCTGCTGGTGCTTACGATCACCGTGCTGACCGGCGCGGTCCACCTCGACGCACTCGCCGATACCGCCGACGCATTGGGCGCGGGGCCGGACCGCCGGCGCGCGCTGGAGATCATGCGCGACAGCCGGATCGGCACCTTTGGCGCGGCCGCGATCTTTTTCTTTCTCGCGCTCGAGATCGTGGCGCTGATGTCGATGGGTGCGGCGCGGCGCGCGGTGGCGCTGTGGCTCGCGCCGGGCTTGGCGCGCTGGGCGATGGTGGCCGTCGGCTGGCGTATCGAATACCTGCGTGCCGAGGGTGCGGGAACGCTGCTGGTGGGACCCGGCGGCGATCGCAATCTCGCGGTGGCCGGCGCGCTCGCGATGGCCGCCGCGCTACCCGTCCTCTCATGGCGAGTGCTGTTGGCTTATGCTGTGGCCGTGGCGCTTGCGGCCGCCCTGCGCGCGGCCTATCGGCGATGGCTCGGCGGGGTGACGGGAGATCTTCTCGGCGCGGCGGGCGAATTGGTGGAACTCGCGGTGCTTCTGGTGATGGCGGCTATTTGACGCGTATCGGATAGCCCGCGACCATCAGCACCACGCCCTCCGCGATTTGCGCGAGCGCCTGGTTGGTCCATCCGAGGAGGTCACGAAAGCGCCGCGCCGTCGCGTTCTCCGGTACGATTCCCGCTCCCACTTCGTCGGTCACCACGATACTGGCGAACGGCGCGACGGCCATCGTGGCGGCGAGCTTGCGAGCCTCATCCAGAATTTCTTCGTCGCCGCGATTCGCCATCAGCAGGTTCGAGATCCAAAGCGTCAGGCAATCGACGACGACGGTATCGGCGCGGCTTGCCAGCTTTGAGAGCGCGGCGCCGACGGCGATCGGTTCTTCGATCGTCGCGAAGTCGGCGGAGCGACTATTACGATGATGCGCGATGCGCTCGCGCATCTCGTCGTCGAGCGCCTCGGCCGTGGCGACGAAAAAGCGGCGCGCACCCGGCGCGTGCTCCGCCAGCGCGAGTGCGTACGCGCTTTTCCCGCTCCGCGCGCCTCCGGTTATCAGCGTTACGGTGCCCATCCGCGTTCCTGACTATCCACGATGCGCTTGCTCCGATGCTCGCGGCGCTCGTGATGGTTGACTTACCCGGCGTGAAAATCATATCAGTCTTCTGCGCCCGGTGTACGGGAAGCCGGTTAGAGTCCGGCGCTGCCCCGCAACTGTACGGGGGGACAACGGCCCATCCGAGCCACCGCTAACGAGCGGGAAGGCGGGCCTGCGGATGATCCCCAAGCCAGGAGACCGGCCGGGTGACTATTAAGCCGTCCGCCTTTCGTGGGGAAGGAGGCTTAGGCCCCTCGTCCCTCCCTTCCCGGGAGCCTGCCCGAGCGCCTGAGTCGGCCGATTCCGCGTGGCTGACGCATAGCTCGAGGGAGGCTATGAAAAGATCGGTCGCCGTTGCTCTTGCGCTGACATTTTTTATTTTTTCCGGACTGTCGATTGGTCCGCCCAGTGCGCACGCGCAGGTTGCGCCCCAGCCTGCGCCGCCGCCCGATGCGCGAGCGTCCAGCCTGGTCGGCGCCACCGGTAGCGCCGCGGCGGCGTCGCAACTGGCGCGAGACAAGTCCAACGGGCAAGCCAAGTCAAAAAAGTCAAATAAGACCGCAGCGGCCGCCAAGCCGCATCGCAAGCTGCCAAAGATGGTGTTCGTGGTGACGGCGACGCGGATGGAGCAGCCGCTCGATACGGTCGGCACCACGGTGAGCGTCGTCGGCGCACGCCAGATTGAGGAGCAGCAGATTCATGCCTCCGGCGACGTCCTGCGCCAGGTGCCCGGGGTCGAAATCAATCAGAGCGGATCGGCCGGCGATGAGACCGACGTTTCGATTCGCGGCTCGAGCGCGGCCGAAACGCTAATCCTCATGGATGGCGTCGACGTCAACAGCGGTGCCACCGGCGGCTTCGATATCGCCGACGTGACCAGCGACAATCTCGATCGGATCGAAGTGGTGCGCGGCGCGGGCGGCGCGCTTTACGGATCGTCGGCGATCGGCGGCGTGGTGAACTTCATCACGCGCGAGGGCAGCGGGCCGTTCAAGCTCAGCTACGACGGCGAGGGCGGCAACCGCGCGACCGAGCGCCAGGCGGTGGTTTTCGATGGCGCCGATGGGCGGCTCGCTTACTCGGGAGCGCTGTCGTACTACTCGACCACCGCGTTTCGTCCACGCAACGCGAGCTTCGACGACCTCTCGGGCGTCCTGCGCGTGGACTACCATCTCACGCCCGACACAAAATTCACCGGCTTCGCGCGTTACATCCGCTCCAACGTCAGCCTGGTCAATTTCTCCAACTTCATTACGCCAGTCGACCCCAACGCCCATCAGCGCAACGAGTTCATGCTTTACAACGGCGTCGTCACGCACCAGTTCAGCGATCGGCTGGAGGGCCGGATGAGCGTCTTCTTCGTGCGCAACGATCTCCGTGTCAACGATACGCCGTTCCCCGCAAATCTTATCTTCGAACGTGACCGCGTTCCGGACGAAACTCGCGGCACCAACATCGAGTTGCACTACCGATGGGGCGAGGGTTTTCGCTCGCTGGCCGGCTTCGACTTCAAGGATCGCTGGGTGCGCTCGGCAGAGTTATTCGACACCGTCGAGCCGCCCACGCAGTCGTTCACCGCATTCCATGCCCGCCGCCAGGAGTACGCCGGCTACCTGGAGCAGGAAGGACGGCTGTTCGGCGGCCTGATGCTGGTGACCGGCGCAGTGCGAGTCGACGGCAACAGCGATTTCGGTATCGAGGTAAGCCCGTCGTGGACGGTCGCGATACCGCTTGAGCGATGGGGCGTGACGCTGCGCGGCAGCTACAGCGAGGGTTTTCGCGCGCCCAGCTTCAACGAGCTGTATTTTCCCGACTTCGGCAATCCGAAGCTGAATCCGGAGATCTCCAGCGAATACGACGGCGGTATCACCAAGACCTTCGGCGAGACGGCGTCGGTTGCCGCGACTTACTTCTCACGCCGCGTCCATAGCCTGATCGTGGCCGAGCCGTGCACGACATTTCCGGGATGTGTCGAGGCGGCCAACGCCGGCCGCGTCGACATCCAAGGCGTCGAGCTGGTGCCGGCGGTGCAACTGATGCGCGGGCTCGCGTTCAGCGGCAACCTGACCGTGATCGACGAGACTCACGTCTCGTCGTCGCCGGAAATCCGTCCGCTGCGCGTGCCCAAATATTCGGCCTTCGCGCTGCTGACGTACGCGCGCAAGGCGCTCTGGAGCTCGAACGACGCAGTAGCGGCCAACCTCGCCTACTACTTCGTCGGCGATCGTGACGATCTGAATCCGACAACCTCGATGATTCAGAACCACGCCGCCTATAATCGCTTCGACCTGACGATGACCTACGATGCCGGTATCGCCTGGCGGCTGATTCACACTGAGCAGGTCTACGTGCGAGTGCAGAACATGCTCGACCGCCATTACGCCGAGGTCTTCGGGTTTCCCTCGCCGCAGGTCAACTTCGTCGCCGGAGTGAAAGTGGATTTCCAGTGATATTCGCGCATGCTCATCCGTCGCGCGACATTTCGATGCGAAAACATTCGTCGAAGGCCGCGCGGATCCGAGCGCGGCAGGCTTCGAGCTCGGTCAGCAGGTGTGCCGCGCCGTCGGCGTCGCGGTAGCCCATCCGGCGCGCCAGCGGACCCAGGCTGTCGGGCGCGGTCGAGAGCGCCCACGCGGCCTGGTCAGTCTCGATCCGCAGCCGGTTCTCCAAGCGCGAGAGGAAACGGTAGTCGGTTTCCAATTGCGCGGCCGCGCCACGTTCGAGCAGGCCGCACTCGCCGACCCCGTGCACGAGCGCGACGGTTGCGCGGCTGGTCAGCTCCGGATGCGCGTGGCCGTAGCGCAGCGCCATCATTTGGGTCAGGAATTCGACGTCGACCAGGCCGCCGCGGCCCTGCTTGATGTTGAGGCGGCCGCGTCCGTCGGCGCCCAGCTCGCGTTCGATCCGCAGGCGCATCGCCGCGATCTCGCCGACCTCCGCGCGGCTCAGTCCGCGGCCGAACACGAATTCGCGCCGTGCCGCTTCGACTTCCGCGGCCAGCTCGGGTTCGCCCGCGACGACGCGCGCGCGAACCAGCGCCTGGCGCTCCCAGACGGCCGAAGAGTTGGTGCGATGGTAGTCACGAAAGCCCTCGAGCGACGCGACCAGCGGTCCGGCGTTGCCCGAGGGGCGCAACCGCAAATCGATCTTGTAAGCGTAGCCCTCGCGCGTGCGCGATTCGAGCACCGCGATCAGCTTCTGCACCATCCTGAAGACCGCCACGTGGCCGCTGTCAGCCATGTCGCCGCGGTCGTGGTAAACGAAAATCAGATCGAGATCCGAGTTGTACGACATCTCGGCCGCGCCCAGCCGGCCCATCGCGACCGCCACAGCCTCGAGCGTCGGCGGAATCGGCATGCGCGCGGCCACTTCGGCCCGCGCCAGCTCGAGCGCGTGGCGCAGTACTACTTCGGCGAGCAGGGCGAGTTCCGCTTGAACTGCGTCGGGGTCGAGATCGCCCGCGAGGTCCGCGATCGCGATACGCAGGAACTCCTGGTGGCGGAAAGCGCGGATCGCGTCGAGACGGCTTTCGAAGTCGGGGCTCGCCGCGAGCAGCGCGCGCAATTCCTTGTCGAGTTCGCCAGGCGAGCGCCGCGGATGGGCGAGGTCGGAGCGCACCAGCGTGTCGATCATATCGGGATGGCGAATGAAAATCGTCGAGAGATAAGCGCTGGAAGCGAACAGGCTCAGCACCACGCGGCGGGTTGCCGGATGCTGCTCGAGCAGCTCCAGAAAGGAGCTGCGCGCGCCGATCGCGGCGATGAACCAGGCGAGATTCATCAGCGCGAGGTCGGGATCGGCGAGCTCGCGAATCTCGTCGAGCAGCAGCGGGCCGAGGCGCTCCAGCAGCTCGCGCCGGCGCGGCGCGCCGCCCGCGCTCGCATGTTCGGGGCCGCGCGCCAGCAGCATCAGATGTCCCGCGCTCTCCGCGGGCCGCGTGAAGCCCAGCGCGTGCAGCCTCGACGCCGAGTGCTGCGGATCGAGCGCCGCGCGCCACGCGCGCTCGGCGGCTTCGGAAGGCGCGCGGCCGCCGCGATCCTCCGCGGCTCCCAGCATTTCGCGGAACTGCGCCGCCACCAGCTCGCGATGGTGGTTGAGTTCGGCCTCGAAACGCGCCTGCGCGCCGACATCTTTGCCGCGGCCCATCCGCGCCGCCAGCGCACGGCGGCCCGCGTCGCCGGCGGGCAGCACGTGGGTCTGGAGCGCGGCGACAACCTGCAGCTTGTGTTCGACGTCGCGCAAAAAGAGATAGGCGGCCGCGAGCTCGCGGGCCCGGGCGGGGTTGAGGTAGCCGAGCGCGCCGAGGCGCTCGAGCGCCGCCAGCGTCTGGGCGCTCCGCAGCCGCGGATCGCGTCCGCCGTAGACCAGGATGAGCGCCTGGACGATAAATTCCAGTTCGCGAATTCCGCCGTAGCCGAGCTTGACGTTGCGCGTGACCAGGTCAGGCGCGTGCAGCTCGCGCTCGATCTGCAGCTTCATCGCGCGCAACTGGTGCAGCGTGTCGAAGTCGAGGTAGCGCCGAAAGACGAAGTGGCTAAGCTCTCCGAGCAGCCGCCGTCCGACCTCGAGCGCGCCGGCCACCGGACGCGCGCGCAGCAGCGCGGCCCGTTCCCAGGTCTCGCCGAAGCTCTGGTAGAAGCCGAGCGCGCCCCCAAACGGAGTGACCAGCGGCGCGTTTCTGCCGCCCGGACGCAGCCGCATGTCCACGCGAAAGCATTTTGCCGACAACAATTCGGTCAGCGTCTCGCCCAACCGCGCCACCGCTTCGGCATCCTGGCCGTCCGGGTCCTCGAAAACGTAGATCAGGTCGATGTCGGAGCTGAGGTTAAGTTCCTGCGCACCGAGCTTGCCCATCCCGAGTACGCAGAACTCGCCTGCCGCCGGCGCTTTGCGTCCCGCGATGAGGCGCGCGCAAGCGAGAGCGGCTGCGATACATTCGTCGGCAAGCCGCGACATCGCGCGCATCGTCGCCACCACGTCGAACCGGCCGACCAGGTCGGCGATCGCGATTTGCAGAAACAGCCGTTGCTTGAATTCGCCGAGCGGCGCGCGGCTTCCTGCCGATCCGCGCTAGCGCCGGTGGTGAAGCGGATGGCGGCGTCGATCGACTCGACGCTTGCGCCGCGCGCGCCGCGGAAGAAATCAAGCCATCCCGGACCGATCGTGCCGAGTCCCTGGGCGATGACCTCGGAGCCGCCCACGCATCGCGCGAGGTCGTTCGCGAGCGCGGGATCGGCAAGCGCCGCGCTTAGCTCCGCCGGCGACTGTTCGACGAGCTTGAGCAGGGAGGCGAGCGCCAGGCGCTCGTCGGGTGCGCGATTCGCCACGGCGGCCGTGGCGATGGCGGCTAGGTGCGGATCGCCGATTAGGCGCGCCAGCTGCGCCGCCAGATCGCGAACCTCGGGCGCGAGCACAACCGTTTCAGGCATCGTCAATCACCATAGCAGAGCCTCGTGCCGGCGCGCGTGCGACGGCGGCGGCGGCCTCGGAAAAGGCCGCGCCGTATGCGATGGCAGCATGGCTTGACGCGATGCTAGACTTCTGCAGACTCCGCCGGGAGGTTCCTCAGATGATCGTTCTGTACACGACCGAGCGCGATTACCCGTGGGGCACGCTGCGTTCCACGCACGCGTGCAAGACCAAGGTGGTGCTCGAGGAAAAGCGCATCCGCTATCGGATCGAAAATCTGCGTCCCGGCGATCTCTGGAAAAAGCCGCCCGAGATGCTGGCGCGCCATCCGCTCGGCAAGGTCCCGTATATCGAGGACGAGGGCGTGACGATTTTTGACTCGACCGTGATCGACGAATATCTCGACGATCGCTACGGACCGCCGCGCCTCCTGCCCGACGAGCCGCTCGCACGCGCGCAGGTGCGGCAACTCGAGCAGTTCGCCGACGAAGCGCTGCTCGCCGGCGACTTGCCGCCGATCTGGATGGCCTACTGGAGCGATCCCGACAAGCGCGACACGGAGCGCATGGAGAAAGGACGTGAGGGACTGCGGCATCGCGATCTTCCTTTTATCGAAAGAGTGCTCGCCACGGCGCCCGCCGGCGGATGCCTGCGCGGCGGCTTTTCGATGGCCGACGTGCCGATGATGGTGCTGGCGATGGTGCTCGAAGTCGACTCATTGGCGCTGGACGAATTTCCCCGCGTCGAGCGCTACCTCAAAGAATTGCGCCTGCGGCCGAGTTATCGCGCAATAAGCCCGCGCACCAAAGTCGCCGAGGCGAGCGAACTACACTGATTGCGTAGCTGAGTTTTCCGAAGGCCGGCGCGGCGCAGCGGCTAAGCGGCCGGCGCGCGCCTTAAGACTTGTTTCCGCGATGCGCGGCCGCCGCCGCGCTGCGGCGATGCGTGTCGGAAACCTGCCTTAGGCGGCCGCGATGATGGTGAAGGTGGAAGTGATGGATGATGCGCCGCAGAATCGGCGATGAGGCCGGCGGTGGCGGCGCTTCTTCGCTTTCGATTCCGGGGAAATACTTGTCCTCGTACCGATATACCTGGTCGGCGGCCAGGAACTCGGCGTAGTAGTTCTTGACCGCGAAGCCGAAGTGCTCGCCGTTGTAGTTCTGCATGATCTTGACGTAGTCGCTGCCAAATTCAGAAGCCGCACGCTCCATCCCGCCCGTCCCATAATTGTAAGCGGTAATCGCGAGCGGCCAGCTTCCCAATGCCTGATAGTTCGACTGCAAAAGCTCCGCGGCCGCTTCGGTCGAACGCACCGGGTCAAGCCGATCGTCGCGGTAACGCGTGATCTTCAGGAATTCGCGGCCTGTGGAGCGCGTGAATTGCCAGATTCCCAACGCGCCGGCGCTCGATCGCACGCGCGCCGAGAATCCTGACTCGACTGAGGCCAGCGCCACCAGTTCCGGCGGCAGTCCCGCCCGCGCGAACACCCGCTCCATCCTGGGCCGATAGTAGCGGCTGCGCAGGAGCGAATCATGAAACGGCTCACTGAGCCCCTGCTGCACGCGCAAATTCTGCGCCGCCCGAGCATAAGCTGACGGCGATTGCCCCTTGAACATCGCGGCGACGTGCTGCTCCTCCCATCCGACCGCCTGCTGCCCCGTGGCCAGACGGTTCAGGATGTCGCCGTACTTGGCCTTCAGATAAGCGTTGGCCCACTCGACCTCTTCGCCACTTGGAGGGCCGTCGCCGGGTATGTGAAATTTCTGGTAGATCAGCGAAACATTGTCGCGGTCGTGGACGACAAAGTCTCGTTCGCTCCAGTAAGTGAAGGCTTTGACCCAGAAATCGATGTTGGGCTCGATCACGCCGGGGCGTGGGAAGGGCGAGGCCTGGGTACTGACTCGCGCGACTGCGATTTCGCTCGCCGCGCGCGCGGTCGCGCGCGGCAAACCAGCCATCAGCATGACTATAGCGGCGGCCAGTGCCGCCCGGCTGATTCGCCAAGTTACTGGCTTTATTCTCGGCATCTCCGCCTCTGCCGCTACATCACTCGCAAGGCCACGCGCGCGGCTTCCCCCCGCTCGGCGGCCAACATAACAGATACCAATTATGCTTATTAGCTAAGCTAGTCAACAAAACGTTTTGACATATCAATGCGAACTATCTGCCAAATACGCTGACTCGCGACGCTAAGACTATCGTGGGAGCCGAAAGTCGATGAATCCGCGAACTTCCGCTCGCACAATTGGCGGCTTGAGTTGGGTTTGCACGCGCAGCTAAGCTCGCGATCGAAGCATCTACGTGGATGAAATTGAAATAGTTCCGCCGCGGCCTCCGCTCGCCGCGTCCATCAGGGTTCCCGGCTCCAAGAGCATCACCAACCGCGTGCTGTTGCTGGCCGCGATGGCAAAGGGGCGTTCGACCATTTCCGGGGCGGGCCTGAATGATGACACGCGCCGGATGGCAGCCGCGCTCGGCACGCTCGGCTTCGCACTTGGCGTCGATGAAGCGGCGGCGCGAATTGTCGTGGACGGGCGCGGCGGCGCGATACCGGCTCACGGCGGCGAGTTGGACGCCGGCGGCGCAGGCACCGCGATGCGCTTTTTGCTCGGCTTGCTGACGCTGGGGCGCGGACGTTTCCGGCTCGACGGCAATCAGCGGATGCGCGAGCGTCCTATTGGTCCACTGCTCGATACATTGGCGGCGCTCGGCGTCTCGGTGCGCGCCGAGCGCGACAACGGATGTCCGCCGGTGTTAATCGAGATTGGCGAGGGCGGCGTGCGCGGCGGCGCGGCGCGAGTCGACGCCGCGGCTTCCTCGCAATTCGTCTCGGCGCTGCTGATGCCGGCGCCGCTGTGGCCGCGCGGACTCGAGCTCACAGTCATCGGCGACGCCGCGCGCCCGTTCATCACGATGACGCTCGGCCTGATGGAGCGATGGGGCGCGGGCGCGACGATGCGCGGCAGTGAAATCGTCGTGCCGGGCGCTCAGCGCTACGCGGCGCAAAAAAACTTCGAGGTCGAACCCGACGCTTCGAGCGCCAGCTACTTCGCCGCGGCGGCTGCCTTGGTCGGCGGTAGCGTCGTGCTGGGCGGGCTGCGCGCCAACTCGGTGCAGGGCGATATCGAGTTCATGAAGCTGCTCGAGCGGATGGGCGCGCGCGTCGAGTGGCGCGAGGACGGGGTTAAAGTGAGCGGCAGCGGAAAAAATCTAAGCGGCGTCGATGTCGCGATGGGCGGGATGCCGGACCTGGTGCCGACGCTCGCCGCGATCGCTCCGTTTTGTTCGTCGCCGACGCGGATTCGCGGCGTCGCTTTCATCCGCCATCACGAGAGCGACCGCCTGCGCGCGCTCACCGCCGAGCTTAAGCGCCTCGGCGCGTCGGTCCACGAATGCGAGGACGGGATGCGGATCGAGCCGTCGCGGATTGGCGCGGCGGCGGTGGAGACCTACGCCGACCATCGAATTGCGATGGCGTTCGCGGTGGCGGGGCTGAAGACCCCTGGTATCCGGATCAGGAATCCCGGATGCGTCTCCAAGACCTACCCGGATTTTTTCCGGGACCTCGCGCGGCTGTCGAACCCGCGAGCGTAGCGCACGAAGTTCTGCGGCTAGCTCGCTGAAAACGCGGAGCGTACCTAGTGAGATGAGGCGCGGCGGAATTCGGCGACGTCGTGGCGCGCCCGCAGCACCATCACCGATTGCTTCGCTTCATCGTAGTTCGAATCGAACATGCTCATCTGCGAGAGCCGCTCTTCGGCTTGGCGCAGTTCGGTTTCGTCGGTGGGCGCGACCTGCGCGGGCGGCTCGGCGCTTTGCGCGAGCGCCGTCATCACGCCGTCCTTGACCTCGACCAGTCCGCCCGTGACCAGGTACTCGAGCGTCTGTCCCTCCGCGGTCCGAATCGTCAGCAGGCCGGGCACCAGCGAGGTGATGTAGTTGACATGATCCGCGAGCACGCCGAACTCGCCCAGCGGGTTGACCGCGTTGACCTGTTCCGCCTGGCCGTCGAACAGCACGCCGGTCGGCGTGACGAGTTTGAATGCGAATGTCGTCGCCATCGCGCTTCGCTACCGCTCCCTGCTGCGCCGCTTCGCGCGCTCAGCGCGCCTCGCCGCGCGCGAGGCGCTCGGCCTTGGCGCGTGCGTCGTCGATCGTGCCGACCAGATAGAAGGCCTGCTCGGGCAGGTCGTCGCACTTGCCATCGAGGATTTCGGCGAAGCCGCGCACGGTTTCCTTGCGCGGCACGTATGCGCCCGGGATGCTGGTGAACGGCTCCGCGACGTGCATCGCCTGCGACAGAAAGCGCTCGACGCGGCGCGCGCGCGCGACCACCAGCTTGTCGTCGGCCGACAGCTCGTCCATCCCGAGGATCGCGATGATGTCCTGCAGGTCCTTGTAGCGCTGCAGAATCTGCTGCACCCGGCGCGCGACATCGTAATGTTCCTGGCCGACGACCTGCGGGTCGAGGATGCGCGAGGTCGAGGCCAATGGATCGACCGCGGGAAAAATTCCCTTCTCGAAAATTTTGCGGTCGAGCGCGGTGGTCGCGTCGAGATGGGTGAACGTGGTCGCCGGCGCGGGGTCGGTGTAGTCGTCGGCGGGAACGAAGATCGCCTGCACCGAGGTGATCGCGCCCTTCTTGGTCGTCGTGATGCGCTCTTCCAGTTCGCCCAGGTCGGTGCCCAGCGTCGGCTGGTAGCCGACCGCGCTCGGCATGCGGCCAAGCAGCGCGGAGACTTCCGAGTTGGCCTGCACGAAACGGAAAATGTTGTCGACGAAGAACAGCACGTCGCGTCCCTCTTCGTCGCGAAAGTATTCGGCCACGGTGACGCCGGTCAGCGCCACGCGGGCGCGCGCGCCGGGCGGCTCGTTCATCTGGCCGTAGACCAGCGCGGTCTTCGAGAGCACGCCGGATTCCTGCAACTCGCGGTAGAGGTCGTTACCCTCGCGCGAGCGCTCGCCCACGCCGGCGAAGACCGAAACGCCGCCGTGCTGCTTGGCGACGTTGTTGATGAGTTCCATGATGGTGACGGTTTTGCCCACGCCGGCGCCGCCGAAGAGCCCGATCTTTCCGCCGCGCGCGTAAGGGCAGATGAGGTCGATGACCTTGATGCCGGTTTCGAGAATCTCGGCCTCGGTCGCCTGGTCGGCAAAGCTCGGCGGGTCGCGATGGATCGGCATCTGATGCGGGGCGTTGAGCGCCGCGCCTTCATCGACCGGCTCGCCGATGACGTTGATCAGGCGGCCGAGAGTTTCGGGACCGACCGGCACGGTGATCGGGTTGCCGGTGTCGCTGACCTGCATCCCGCGCACCAGTCCCTCGGTCGCGTCCATCGCGATGCAGCGCACGGTATTTTCGCCGAGGTGCTGCGCGACCTCGAGCACGAGGTTGCCCTCGCGATCGCCGAGCGCGGGGTTGGAGACGCGCAGCGCGTTGAAGATCGACGGCAGCGAGCCGTTGCGAAATTCGACGTCGACGACGTTGCCCAGAACCTGACTGATGCGGCCTGTTGATGTTTCACTCATAGCTTGCGATTTTCCTGGCGAATTCTTGGGTCGCGGCGCGCGCCGGTCAGGCCCTTAAGGCCTCGGCGCCGCCGACTATGTCCATCAGTTCCGTGGTGATCGTCGCCTGGCGCGCGCGGTTCATCTCCAGCGTCAGCCGCTCGATCATGTCGGCGGCGTTGTTGGTCGCGCTGTCCATCGCGGTCATCCGCGCGCCTTGCTCGCTGGCCTCGGCCTCGAGCAGGGCGTGAAAAATCGAATCCTCGAGGTAGCCGCGCAACACCACCGGCACCAGTTCGGCCCGGCTGGGCTCGACCAAGTAGTCCACCGGTGCGGCGATTTCGCCCGCGCCCGCTTCGGGTTTCTGCTCGCTGACCGGCAGCAGCCGCTCGTAGGTTGGCCGCTGCGAGAGCGCCGAGCGGAATTCGCTGTAGATGAGCCCGGTCTCGCTGACGCCGCCCGCGCGATAGTCGGACAGCATCCGCGAGGCCAGGTCCTGCGCGAGACCGAACGTGGCCAGGCGCGGATTGTTAATCCGTTGATGAGCGATCTCGTGCCCCGCGCGGCGCAGATGGTCGAGCGCCTTGCGCCCGACGGCGTAAAACTTGACCTTCATTCCGTCGCGCTCGGCGCGCCGCGCTTCGTCCTCCGCCGCGCGCATGATGTTGGCGTTGTACCCGCCGCATAGTCCCCGGTCCGAGCCAATCACCACTACCAGCGCTTCGCGTTTGGCGTCCTCGGCCGGGCCGAGCGCGGCCCGCTCGGTCGCGAACAGCGAATCGGCCACGCGCACGAGCGCCTGATGGTAGGGGCTCGCGTTCTGCAACGCTTCCTGCGCCCGGCGCAGGCGCGCCGCGGCGACCAGCTTCATCGCGCGCGTGATCTGCTGGGTCGATCTGACCGACGAAATCCGCCGGCGGATTGCCTTGAGCGACGCCATCGCTTAGTCAGGTGCCCCGGCGCCTCACGGCTAGGCTCGGGCCGCTCCATTGCCCGCGGTCGCCGCGTCCTTGGATTCGGCGCCCTGGGAGGCGATGAAAGTCTGCTGGTACTGATCGATCGCGGCGCGCAGGCGTTTGCGCAGATCGTCGGACAGCTCGCGCTTGGTTTTGATCTCGTCGAGGATTTCTTTCTGGCGCGAGTCGAAAAACGCATAGAGCCCGAGGTCGAAGGCCTTGACCTGCGTAATTTCGAGTTTGTCGAAATAGCCCTCGGTAGCGGCGAAAATGATCAGCACTTCCTTCTCGATGGGG
>CAVZDJ010000029.1:0-118066 GCA_963773975.1 uncultured delta proteobacterium | reverse complement strand
TACGTCGAAATTTACTTGGCGCGCGTCTTCAACGAAGCCCGGCCTGTCTGGCGAGCGGCATGATCTCCTGCTTGAATTGCCGCATGCCCTCGATATAGCGCGGCCACGAGAGCACCGCGCCATCGAGTCCCATCTCCGAGAGCCGCCCCATCCCTTCGACGATCTGTTCGTTGGTGCCGACCAGCGGATAGCCGCCCCATCCCGCGATGAAGTGCGCCTTCATCGAACGCAGCGTCTCGGGCGGCAGCGTCTTCGCGGCGATACCCATCGTTTCGACCAGGTTGGTCGCGGCCACCCAATCGCCCTTCTGATGGACGTAATAATCGAAAAAGTCGCGGGCTTCTTTTTCCGTGTTTCCTTGCACCACGTAGGCGGCGGTCCATAATTGGAGGTCGCGGCCATATTCGCGCTGCGCCAGTTCGCGATAGCTCCTGACCCGGGCCTTGGCGCCGGCGAAATCGTCGGGATCGAAAATGACGAACGCCACGTCGCAATACTTGGCCGCGTAATGGCGGCCCTTTTCGGAACCGCCCGCGTTCATCACGACCGGATATGGCGCCTGGATCGGCTTGGGCCGCAGAATTCCCTTCTTGATCTGGTAGTACTTGCCGCTGTAGTCGAATTCCTCGTCCTCGGTCCACAGGCGCTTGATGATGTCGAGCCATTCGATCGCGCAATCGTAGCGCAGATCGTGATCCATCTGCGGCGCGCCGAACATCTCGATCTCGGGCAAAAACCATCCGGTGACAATGTTGAGCGCGAAGCGACCGCCGGTGACGTGATCGATCGTCGCCGCCTGCTTGGCGGCCATGATCGGATGCACCGTCGGCACGTGCGAGGTCGCGAAGACGGCGGAGTATTTCGTCGTCGCGCCGATCGCGGCGGCCCAGGTGAATGGCTCGAAGCCGGCGCCGTTGAAATTCGTCACCCCGCCGAAGCCCTTCCAGCGGCCGACCGGCACCAGCGCCTCGAACTCCATCTCGTCGGCGAGCCGCGCCAGGGTGAGCGTGCTTTGCCAGTCGGCCTTCAGCACGCCATCGATAGTCGTGATCGCGCATCCGTGGCTCAAGTTGCTGGAGAACGTGCCGAGCTTTAGCTTGCGATCGTTGTAGAGCGGATTAATCTTGCGCCGCGGTTCGTCGGCGCCTTGGTGCGTACTCACTATATGCTCTCCAATTACGCAGTCGCTCGAATCAGACCGGCGCGGATGAGTACGCCGTCAAGCCGCGCGGCGAGTTCAGGCGTCGCCGGCATCATCGGCAGCCGATGCTCTTCGGTCTCGAGCAACCCCATCCGCTTCATCATGTATTTGAGCGGCGTGGGATTGGTGTCGAAAAAGATCGCCTGGTTGAGCTCGAACAGCGTGTCGTGCGCGGCGCGCGCGGGGGCGAGGCGCTCGGCGAATACATCCTCACACATCTGCGCGAGCGCATGCGGTTTCAGATTTCCCGCGGCGTTCATCAGCCCGCACGCGCCGATCGCCATCATCGGGAAACTCAGTTCCTCCAATCCGACGAAGATACGAAAGTCGCTGCCCATCCGCGCGAGCACCTGAGTAACCAGCGCAAAGTCGTTGGCCGCGTGCTTCATCCCGACCAGGTTGGGCGCGCGCTCCGCGATGCGCTCGAGGGTGGCCGCCTCGACGCTGACCGCCGCGCGTCCGGGTATGTGGTAGATGAGCATCGGGAGGCGGGTGCGCCGGCCGATATCGACGTAGTATTCGACCAGGCCGCGCTGCGGCGGCCGGATGAAGTACGGGGTCACGACCAGGACGGCGTCGGCGCCGGCTTTTTCCGCGGCCGCGGTGAGCGCGATCGTGTCGGCGTGCGATTGCGACCCGGTGCCTGCGACGACCGGAAGGCGGCCGCGCGCGGTCTCTACCGCGAGCCGCACCAGTTCGTTGCGCTCCTCGATACTGAGGGTGCTCGGCTCGGCGGTGGTGCCGTTGACGACGATTCCGTGCGAGCCTTCGGCGACCTGCCGCTCGACCATCCGCGCGTACGCGTCGTAGTCGACCGCGCCTTCGCGAAACGGCGTAACCAGCGGAGGATAGGAGCCGCGCAGGAAATTCCGGTTAAGCGCCAGCACGGCTACGCGACCTTGGCGCGGTTGGTGTCGAAGCCGTAACTCGAGCCCAACAAGCGCGCCGGATGCTTCAGGTCCTCCTGCCACATCAGCGAATCCATCGCGATGTTGAGCGGGCTATCCTGAATAGTCAGCTCGTATACCGGCTCGTCGTTCGAGGCGTGGTTGTGCACCGCCCATCCCGGCGCGGACAGCATCAGGTCGCCCGCCTTCCACTGGAGGACCTTGCCCTGCACCGTGCTATAGCCGCTTCCGGAGAAGTAGTAATTGATCGCGGCGGCGGTGTGGCGATGCGGTTTGTCGACGATATGCGGCGGGCGCACGGTCATGGTCGCGAAAAAATTGTGCGTGGTGCCGTTGGTGCGGCCGGTGGCCGGGTTATACAGCAGGTACAGCCGCCGTCCGCGTAGGAGGGCCGAGCGCCTGCAATTTGTCGAGATGCTCCTTGACCTGCGCGCCACGGCCAGAACAGCGACCGGCGATTCGATGCACGTCGGGGCTGATCAGCTTTTCGTAGGGGAGCAGGTAGGCGCCGTCGTTGTTCGAGCGCGAAAGTGCCGAACGGATTGACGTGGCGCGCGTCGGTGCTCGCCGGCCGGGGCCTGCGCCCTTGATCTCTTCGGCGGGCGGATTTTCGTCGACGATATGCGACGTTCATCTTCTCCAGCAGCGCGGCGTTGCGGTAAGTCAGCCGCACCTGCAGGTCGTCGCTGTCGTTGAAATGCACGTACGACGTCCAGCGAGGGCGTGTTCCAGACGTCGTAGCTGGCTGAAGTTGATTCTGCCTGCCGTTGACCACCGCCGTGTCCGCGGCCGCGGATGCAGAAGTTGACCTGCGAGGAGTTATGCCGGATCGGGCTTGGTGCGCTCGCCCGGCTGCAGCACGTCGAGCGCGACGCTGGATTCCCGGGGCCAGCCCGGTGCCGTTTTCGTCGGGATGAACGATAAGCGAGCGGCGCCGGCCATTCGCGGGGCGCGGGAGGCTCGCAAGCCGGTTCGACCTCGGCGTCGATTTCTTCCTTCGTGATGACGATCGAGGGCCAGAGATCGAGCTTGGGCGTGACGTAACCGCTGCGATCGACGAACACCGATTTTGTTTCACTCATTGGATGTCCTCTGAATTAGTTTGCCTCTTATAAGGGGTAAATCAGCGAGTTCGGCACCAGCACGGTGTCATACACGCAGGTGCGCGATTTGAATTTGAGCACGTCACCGTCGCGCACCAGCGTGTCGATATACCGGCCGGCGCTCAGGATCCGGGTTTCATCGTCGACCAGGGTTTGCAGCACCGCGTAGTTGGCCTGCACGCCGACACCGTCAGCGGTCGCCGGCGCAATCCTGAGCGAGCTGACCAGGTGGCGCAGCGCGCGCGGCGCGAACATCTGGGTCTGGCGGATCGTCACCACGCGGTCGGTCAGCATCGCCTTGCTCTCGCAGCGCATCAGCGCGAGCGGCAACCCGCGCTCGCGATTCTCGCGCGAGACGATCTGGTAGAGACAATCGTCGGTGAAAAACTCCGGCCACTGCTCCAGCTCGAAGTTGTCGAGCACGTGAGCGTACTCGGTGTAGAGACTCTTCGACTTCGAGCCGCAAGGCCAGGTTTTGCAAGTCCTGCTGCGCGCGCGCCATCGGGGTCAGAACTCCATCACCTCGCGATAGTGCTTGTAGAAGGCGCGGATCGCCGCCTCGGTCACCATGTGGTCCTGGTCGTCGGTGCCGCGCCCGTCCATCTCAAGTATGCCGGCGTCGCCGGGCTCCAGCATGCCGGCGCTGCCGGGACGCTGGCGGACGCCCTGTTGCGAGTACTCCATCACCTCGCCGTCATCGATCGAAACCAGCCCGGCAGGGCCCATCAGGTTCGCCTGGCGCAGGCGGCGCTGGGTCATTTCGGGCGTATCGTCGGCGAAGCCGAAGAACGTCCACATCAGGTCGAACAGTTCCGGACTGCGCGGCACCAGCTGGCGCATCGCGAGCGTGTTCGACTGCTGCTGGATGATAATGTTGGGCCACAGCGTTTGCATCACGACCGTGGCCGCGCCCGGAAACTCGCGCACCGGATCGAGCAGGCGCGGGTCGGCGAGCTTGAAGTCGGCGCGGAAGTTTTTCATTTCCCTGGTGGTCGCGTTGAGGTTCTGTTCGCCCTTGCTGGAGATGAGCACGCAGTGCATCCCGCTGTCGTCCATCTTCACCGCCGAGGGCTGGTCGGCGCGGAACAAGCCGAAGGTGACCAGGAACACGTGGAGCAGGCTCGCGTGGTAGGGATCCTTGATGTTCTCGAACATCAGCTTCCAGTTGGCCGGGATGCGCTGGCGCGAATAGCCGAGCACGCGCAGCGCGCGTCCGTCGAAGACGCGATCGAAATATTGCAGCATCGCGGGGCCGAGATATTTTTCCAGTGGCGGCACGGCGGAGTCGAAGCTGGCGAAGATCACGCCGTGGCGCGTCGCAACCTGAAGCCGCGTGAGGCCGTGTTGCGACGGATCGAAATCCTCGGGCATTCCGCCATGCCCGTTGACTCCGCGCCGAAACGGCACTCCGGTGAGAGTTCCCTTCAGATCGTAGGTCCACTGATGGTAAGGGCAGGTAAACGAGCGCGTATTGCCCCAGTTGACCCGGCAGAACTGGACCCCGCGATGGGCGCAGCGATTGAGCATCACGTTGACCGCGCCGAGCTTGTCGCGCACCACGATCACCGGGCGTTCGCCGACATGGCTGCGGACAAAATCTCCGGGCTGCGGAATCTCGGCCTCGAGCGCGACGTAGTTCCAGTAGGGGCCGGAAAAAATCCGCGTCTGCTCAAGGGCGTAGACTTCAGGATCGCGATAGACCCAGTAGGGTACGCGGCCCAGAGCCTCGGGCGGCCAGCGATGAGGGTTATGCTCGACTGCTTCCACGTAAGAGTCTCCAAATACTCATGCGGCGCGCCCGGAAAAGCTTGGTCGAAAGGGCGTCAAATGTCAGGATACCTAAATGCAAAGATATCGAAGTATTCTTAGTAGTCCGCCGCCCGGCTATCGTCAAGCCCGCAAAAAAAGCGGCACGGCGGCGGCGGCCCGCAAGTCAGCCGCGGATTTTCCGCCCGATCAGAGCGTCGGCTACCTGGTGCGCGAAACCCATCGCGCCTTCCTCCGCGCCCTGGGCGCGCGCGTGTCGCGCCATCGCGTGAGTATCGGCATGTGGTACTTTCTGCGCGCGTTGTGGGAGGAAGACGGGCTCACCCAGCGCGAGCTCAGCCGGCGGGTCAGGATGATGGAACCGACCACGGCGACCGCGCTGGAAAGCATGGAGCGGCGCGGACTCATCAGCCGCACGCGTAACTCCGCGGACCGGCGCAAAATCAATATCCATCTCACCGACGAAGGCCGGCAATTGCGCGAAGTCCTGCTGCCATACGCGATGGAAGTGAACCGGGTCGCGCTGGCCGGAATCTCCGCGAAGAAAATCCCGCTGCTGCGCGAGCAGCTCGATCGCATCAAGCGCAATCTCGACGCCGACGCAACCTCTGACGCCGCGCTCCCGCGCCAGGTCCTGGCGCAGGCGCGCGGCCGGGGTCCATTGCGCGAGGCCCGCAACAAGGGCTAGAAACGGGGTTACGAGGACAAATCGCCATGAGCACTAAACCAACCAACGGCCAGGGGCGCGGCAAATTGGACACGGTTCCGACTCGGCTGCATCACGCGGCCTACGTCTGCCGCGACCTCGAACAGACGCGAAAGTTTTACGAGGACATACTGGGCTGGCCGATGGTGGCCGCGTGGCGCGAGTGCGACAAGGTGTTCGGCGAGGACGAACTGTACTACTGCCACTTGTTCTTTCAGATCGCCGACGGCGGAGCGCTGGCGTTTTTCCACTTCGCCAATCCCAAGCAGCACGAAAAATTCGCGCACTACGGTCCCCACTCGCCGTTCGTCCACCTGGCGTTAAAAGTGGCCGATGCGGCGGGCCAGCAAGAGATGCAACGCCGGCTGGAGGCGGCTGGCCACGAGACGATGGTGATCGACCACGGCTACTGCGTGTCGCTCTATGTCACCGATCCCAATGGTTTGAATCTCGAGTTCACAGTCGATCATCCGGCGGCGGACAAGATTGCGGCCAAGCGTTCCGCCAGCGCCCATGAAGACTTGCGCAAGTGGCTCGCGGGGGACCGCAGCACCAACAACGAATGGCGCGCCGAGCATAAGTCGAACGCACCGCATTCCTGAAAGATTTCCTCCTCGGACGTATCGCTTCGAGAACCCGCGACAGCGCGGACGCGCGACCTGGTCGTTTTGACCCTACCGACGCGCGCCGCTAGAGTGTCAACCGTATCGAGCGGAGCCCGCGGGCTGTAAGAATCCGCGCTTACCCGCGGCGTCGGTGCCCGGAAGTCGGGCGGAGGTGAGGGCTTGGGGGGGAGTTTCGAGCAGCTGGGGCAAAGCGCGGGCCAATCCTCGGTGCCCCGGCATACCTTCGAAATACCGCCGGACGCTTCGCCGCCCCCATACAGCCGCTCGCTGCTGCGCTCAGCGCCCGCAGTGGTGCTGTTCGCGATCGTGTTGGCCGACGCGATGCGCAGTGCCGACACCGACCTCTGGGCGCATATTTACTTCGGCCGTCTCGTCCTTTCCCAGCATCAGTTTCTCCTCCATGCCCCATTCTCGTATGCATGCCCGCCAGGTCCTAGGAATTGGCCCAACCTGGAGTGGCTGGGAGGAGTGGTGCTGGCGTTCGTCTATGACACGTTCGGTATGGTCGTCCTCAAACTGGCCAAGTTCGCCACGGTTGCAGCCGTGATGGTGCTGCTTTCGCTCGGCGAGGCGGAGAGCGGGGCGTCGCTGGAAATTCAGGCGGTTGTGCTGGTGGCTGCAGCGATGGCGTTTGTGCCGCAAATGCAGTTTCGTCCTGTACTCGCTACTTATGTGCTCTTCGCCGCGCTGATGGCGATGCTGGCGCGGGAGACCTACGGCCGCCGTGCGCCGCTATGGCTTGCCGTGCCGATGTTCGCGTTGGGCGCCAATCTGCACGGAGGATTCTTCATCGGCCTGATCGCGTTGGGGCTCTACACGGTGGTCCGCGGCGTGCAGGACCTGGCCGAAGGCAAGGGGATGCGCGGTACGGTCAGGGTCGCGGCGCTCACCTCAGCGGCGACCCTTGCCACCTTGCTCAACCCTTACGGTCTGAGAGATTGGCTGATGATCGTTCCATATTTGCGAAACCCTTTCACCCTCACCTACATCTCTGAATTTCATTCGATGCCTGCAAGGATGGCCGAGCTCTATCGCCAGCATGTGCCGCTGTTCACGTTTGTCACCGCTCTCGCGCTACTGGCCGCCACCCTGATTACCTTCGCGCTCACGCCGCGCGCTGACGATCTTGCGCTGTTTGCGGTTGCGGTTTTTATGACCGCGACCGCGCTGTATGCCGCTCGCAATACGGCCCTGGCCGTGATCGCCTGTTGCATTCCGCTTTGCCGCCACGCCTATTTGACCTGGGCTCGCCTGAGTCGCCGAACCCCGCCTGGCGAGGAGGCTCATCCAACGTGGACTCGGCCGGTGCTCCAGGCCTTGCTCGCCCTTGGGGCGCTCGGACTGGCGTTTAGCACCGGACTATTGTCGAACCGGCTGCCGGCTGCGCGCGTAAAGCCGGTGGGAGCGCTGACCTTCATGCGCCAGCACCATCTTCACGGCAACACATTCTGCGCGTTTGCGTGGGCCGACTACCTGATCTGGCACGATGCGCCGCCCTCGAAGGTTTTCATCGAGAGCCTCTTTGAAGCCTACTATCCGGAAACCGTGCAGAATGATTATTTCGCATTCGAAGTCGGAAGCCCGCGCGCTGGCGAGGTGCTGGCCGCTTACCCGCACGATTTCATCTTATTTCCGACCGACTCTCCACCGTCGCGATTTATGAAGACTCGCGAGGACTGGAAACTCATCTATCGCGACCCTGTCTCGTCGCTGTTCGCGCGCGCCGATTCGCCCGCCGCGCGCATCGCGGGCGTTCCGATGCTTAGCGCGACGGCGCCGCCGAGCTTTTTTCCCTAGAGCATGCGGACAACGGATGCGGATTTGCGGATGAAGAGCGCTGCGACCCAAGCCCCGGTCGATTCACCTGGCCACTTCGTCAGCGTCGACGAGCTTCGTCCCGTACGCCGCTCGTTGCTGCGCTCGGCGCCCGCAGTGGTGCTGTTCGCGATCGTGCTCGCCGATGCGATGCGCGGCGCGGACACCGACCTGTGGAGTCACATCTACTTCGGCCGCATTGTTCTATCGCAGCATCAGTTTCTTTTTCACGCTCCGGGTTCTTACGCTTGCCCCGCCGGCCCTACGAATTGGCCCAACCTGGAGTGGCTGGGCGGAGTGATGTTGGCGGTCGTCTATGACACGTTCGGCGTGGTCGGCCTCAAACTGGCCAAGTTCGCCTCGGTTACAGCCGTGATGGTTCTGCTCGCGCTCGGCGAGGCGGAGAGTGGAGCGTCACTGGAAATTCAAGCGATTGTGTTGGTGGCCGCGGCGATGGCGTTTTTGCCGCAAATGCAGTTTCGTCCCGGCTTGGCCACCTATGTGGGTTTCGCCGCAGTCATGGCGATGCTGGCGCGCGAGACCTACGGCCGGCGCGCGCGGCTATGGCTTGCCGTGCCGATGCTCGCGTTGTGGGCCAATCTCCATGGAGGATTCTTCGTCGGCTTGGCCGCGCTGGGTCTCTACACCGCGGTCCGCGGCGTGCAGGACCTGGCGGAAGGAAGGGGGACGCGCAATTCGGTCAGGCTCGCGGCGCTGACTGCGGCGGCGGCCCTCGCGACGTTGCTCAATCCTTACGGTTTGAATGATTGGCTAATGATCGTTCCCTACCTACGCAACCCTTTCACCTTGCGGTACATCTCCGAGTTCCGTCCGCTGTTGGCCGTGATCGCCGACTTTCACCATGCGCATCGGCCGCTCTTCACTTTTGGCTCGGCGGTCGCGATTATGGCGGGGCTGTTCGTGACCTTCGCGCTGACGCCGCGCGTCGACGACCTCGCCCTGTTCGCGATCGCCGCGCTGATGACGGCGACCGCGTTCTATGCCGTGCGCAACACCGGCCTCGCCGTGATCGCCTGTTGCATTCCGCTCTGCCGGCACGCTGCGCTGCTCTTAGATAACCTGCACCTCGAGCGGCCCGCCGCTGCCGCCGAGCGTTCAGCGCGCATTTGGCGGGCGTTGCATGCCCTGCTGGCCATCGTGGCCGTCGGCATTGCGCTTCGCAGCGGGCTGCTCGCGAAGACGCTGCCCGCGGTCGAGGTAAAACCGGTTGGTGCGCTGGCCTTCATGCAGGACCATGGGCTTCATGGCAGCGTGCTGTGTGAGTACGGATGGGCCGGCTATCTCATCTGGCACGACGCACCCCGCTCAAGGGTCTTTATCGAGAGTCTTTTCGAGGCCTACTATCCGCACGCGGTGCAAGACGACTATGCCGCACTAAACTTCGCCGAGCCGGGCGGCGCGCGCGTGCTCGACGCCTATCCCAACGATTTCGTCCTGATGCCGACCGGGTCGGCCGCTTACAGCCTGATGATGGCGCAAGCCGGATGGCGTCTCATCTACCGCGACCCGGTTGCCGCACTGTTCGCGCGCGCCGGCTCGCCCGCCACGCGGCTTGCCGGGGTTCCGGACCTGGCGAGAACCGCGCCGCCGAGCGTCTTTCCGTGACCGCGCCGCCAATCGATCGCGAGAGCGGCGGCGAGTTGCCCGGCCTGCGCTCGCTCCTGAACTACTCTCCCGCCCTCATCCTGTTCCTCGCCATCGTCGCGGACTCGATGCAATACGCCGACGCCGATCTGTGGGGACATGTCCGCTACGGCCAAATAATGCTCAGGGCCGGCCATCTGATACATACGGACATCTTTTCCTACACTGCGGCGGGGCGGCGATGGATCGATCACGAATGGCTTTTCGAGATATTTGTGGCGCTGCTTTACAACGCTTTCGGCGTCGTCGGGCTGAAGCTGCTTAAGCTCTTATGCGCGGGAGCGATCATGATCCTGCTGGCGGCGGGACTGGCCGAGACCGGCGCCTGGATCGCGGTGCAGTTCGTCGCGCTCGCCGCCGTGGCGATCGTGTTGATTCAGCAGATGCAGTTCCGGCCGCAGCTCTTCGATTACGTTTTTCTCGCGGCGTTCATCGCGATGCTGGCGCGCGAGAGCTACGGGCGGCGCGCGCCCTTGTGGCTGGCGGTCCCGATGCTCGCGCTGTGGGCGAATCTCCACGGCGGGTTCTTCGTCGGCCTGGCCGCGCTCGGAATTTATTCCGTGGCCCGCGCGATGCAGGATGTAGTGCGCGGCGCGGGGCCGCGCCGCGCGCTGCGTCCCGCCGTGATAACCGCGGCGGCGGCGCTGGCCACGCTATGCAACCCGTGGGGAAGCGGCGAGTGGACGGCGGTTGCACGGAGCCTCGGCAATCCGTACACGATGGGCCGGGTGAGCGAGTTCAAGCCGCTGCTCACGATGCTCGCCGCGATGCATCGAACCGGAACGATCAGCCTTACATTGGTGACGATGCTGTTGATGCTCGCCGCGCTGGTCGCGGCCTGCGTGCTCGCGCCGCGCGGCGAGGATGCGGGGCTGCTCGCGATCGCGGCGCTGATGGTCGCGGCGGCGTTCGCCGCCGCGCGCAACACGGCGCTGGCCGCGATGGCGTTGGCGGTGCCGCTGGCCTATCACGCCGACCGCGCCGCGGCGCGCCTGGGAGTCGGCCGGCGCGCGTGCGCGCCGGCCGACTCCCAGGCGCCTGCGGCGGCGCCGGCGCCCGTCGCGGCGCGGGCCGCCGCCGTCTCGGCGGCCGCGACGCCCGCGCCGCGCTCGATGCCGCGCGCGCTGCAGGCCGCGGTGGTGCTCGCCGCGCTCGCGCTGCCGCCGGGTGCCGGACTGCTCTCCGGCACCCTGCGCGCGGGACTGCAGTGTCCGGCGGGCGCCGTCGGTTTCATGGCGGCCCACGGCCTTGCCGGCAACGTGCTCGGCGAATATAGCTGGGGCGGTTACCTCATCTGGCATGCGCCGGCGGGCTCCAGAGTCTTTATCGACAGCCGTTTCGAGATGGTCTATCCGCCACGGGTCCAGCGCGACTACCTGGATTTTCTCGACGGTGGCGCCGGTGCCGCCCGCGTGCTCGCTGCGTATCCGACCGACTACGTGCTGATGCCTCGTGATTCGACGGCGGCGCGCTTCATGGCCGCGCAGCCCCGATGGCGTCTGCTCTATCGCGATCCGGCCGCGGCATTGTTCGCGCGCGCTGATTCACCCGCCGCCCAAATCGCCGGAGTTCCGGTGATTCGCGATCAGGCGCCGCCGAGCTTGTTCCCATAGACGTCCCTACACGGGGCGCGGCTTACGGTTGCGTCTTAAGCGCCCGCGATGGGTGGTGCCGGATGCTGCTGCGTCAGGCAGTGAATCGCGCCGAGCCCCCAGACCAGGTCGCGCGACGGAATCCCGACCACGCGGCGTTCGGGGAACAGGCGGCCAAGCGTAGCGATCGCGGTTGCGTCCTGCGGACAATCGAAGGTCGGCACGATCACGCCGCCATTGAGGATATAGAAGTTCGCGTAGGACGCCGGCATCCGCGTCCCCTCGTGGAACAACGCGGGCGGCATCGGCAGTGTTTCGACCTTGAGCGCGCGCCCCCTTGCGTCGCGCATCGCGCCGAGCCGCTTGAGATTGTCGGCGAGCGCCCGATAGTTCTCGTCGCGCGGGTCCTCTTCGACCACTGTCACTACCGTGGCGGGAGCGACGAACCGCGCGAGGTCGTCGACGTGGCCGTCGGTATCGTCGCCGGCGATTCCCGCTCCCAGCCAGAGCACGCTGCTCACCCCGAGCCAGTACGTGAGCCGCCGCTCGATCTCGGCGCGATCGAGCGCCGGGTTGCGATTGGGATTGAGCAGGCACGATTCGGTGGTCAGCAGAGTACCCGCGCCGTCGACCTCGATCGAACCGCCCTCGAGCACCAGCGGCGGCTCGATCACCTCGAAGCCCCATCGCTCGCCCAGCCGGCGCGGCGCCGCGTCGTCGAGGTCGAAGGCGCCGTATTTTTCACCCCACGAATTGAAGCCGAAATCGAGGGCGACTTGCGCGGGCGCGTCGGCGGACGCCGCGCGATTGACGAAGATCGGTCCGTAGTCGCGAATCCACGAATCGTTGGTCGCAACGATCGTGAACGCGATTCGATTCAGGCGCGGCGCTCGGCCGGTCACCGCCAGGATCGTCGCGCGCGCCGCCTCGGCCATGGCGTCGTCCGCGACCAGCAGACGCAGCGGCTCGAACTCGGCGATCGCCGCCGCCATCCGCGCGAACACCGGGACGATCGCGTCGAACTTGCCGGGCCAGGTGTCGCGGTTATGCGGCCAGACCAGGTAGGTGGCCAGATGCGGCGTCCATTCGGCCGGCATCCGGTACGCCGCCGCGAGCCGCGGCGCTGCGGGCGAAGGACTTTTCATCTCTTCACGCTCGATGAGGTCGCGCTTCACCGAATCAGGAGCGGAAGCGGCGCAGCAGATCGCCGTAGGCGTCGATACGCCGGTCACGCAGGAACGGCCAGTTGCGCCGGGTTTCTTCGATCAGCCCCAGGTTGCAGTCGGCGACGAGAATTTCCTCCGCGCCCGAGCCGGCGCGCGCGATCACCTCGCCGAACGGATCGACCACGAACGAGTTGCCCCAGAACTCAAGGCTCCCCTCGGCGCCCACCCGATTGACCGCCGCGACGAACATCCCGCTGGCGATCGCGTGGCCGCGCTGCACCGTCTCCCAGGCCTGGAGCTGGCGGCGGCGCACCGGCTCGGCCTCGCCACGCTCCCATCCGATCGCGGTCGGATAGAAAACGATCTGCGCGCCGGCCAGCGCGACCAACCGCGCCGCCTCGGGAAACCACTGGTCCCAGCATACCAGCGCGGCGACCGTGGCATGGGCGGTGCGATGCGCGGTGAAGTCGAGGTCGCCCGGCGTGAAATAGAATTTCTCATAGTAGTGCGGGTCGTCGGGGATGTGCATCTTGCGGTAGCGGCCGGCGAGCCGTCCGTCGGCATCCATTACCACCGCCGTGTTGTGGTAGATGCCTTCGGTGCGCCGCTCGAAGATCGACCCGACGACGACGACCTTGCGTGCGGCGGCTGCCGCGCCCAGCGCCTCGCTGGTCGGTCCGGGAATCGGCTCGGCGAGGTCGAAGCTGCGCGCGTCCTCCGCTTGGCAGAAATAGCGCGAGCGAAACAGCTCCTGAAGACAGATGACCTTGGCGCCGCGCGCGGCCGCTTCGTCGATCCGCGTGAGCGCCTTGTCCAGGTTGCGACGCGGCTCGGCCTCGCAGCTCATCTGCACCAGCGCGATCCGAAGCGGTTCGGAAGTCATGACCTATCTTGATAGCAACCGTTGACGAATGCCGCCAGCAGCTTGCGTTACCCGCGCGTGTCGCCGTGATGTCCTCCTGATGATTCGAGCGATTGGCGCGCGGCCCGATACGGACTAGGATGGCCTCGCGATGGATCGACCTGCCGGCCCCTTAGGACGCCACGCCGCTTCGCTAAGGGCAGGGGCGGAACGAATCGCGCGGGCGATCGATACGGCCGTCATGATGGTGGTCGCCGAATTGCGCCGCTTAAACGGCCTCGGCGCCAACGCCGCGTCACGCAGCGATCGGGTGCGGCTGGTCAAGCAAGCCCTTGCGCGTCGCGGCCAAGGGCCAAACCGTTGCTGCTGAGCGGCCTTGGCCGCCTCTTCTAAGTACTTTTCCCTAAGAAAATAGGCACTCTTCCGCCCGTGTCTGGGCGGTTTCCCGATTTTGCATCTCCTGCGCATCGACTACCTTTCGGAGCATGAATTCGCCCCTGCTTCGCCGCTCAGGCTCGCCGCTCGATGCGTCGCAAGGGCAAACAGGAGACGCTCATGGCCAACCGACCTGCATCCGACGGTCCGGGATCGAAGCCTGAAGTCATTATCGAGTCCAAGGGTGCGCTGCGCCAATGGACCGACGGCGTGCGGCTGGAAGTGCTGGCCAATCTCGCGCACGAGTTGCGCACGCCACTGCAGGCGCTGATCGGTTACCTCGATATCCTGCGCGACGAGTGGGCCGAAAAGTTCGATCCCGAGCCGCGGGCGATGCTGGAGCGGATGAACAGCAATCTGCACGACCTTACCCAGACCGTGGACAACATCATGGAGTTCGTGATGTGGGAAGCTGGCGCAACCGGACGGGTGGAAGAAGATGTGTCAATCAGCAGCCTGGTCAGCGACCTGGCGCCGGCCATCGAAGCCGCCAGGGACGGCAAGGACCTGGCGCTGAAGATCGATATCGAGCATGCGCCACAGACGATTCATACGTCGCGCCGCCCGTTGCGCTCGATCCTCTCCAACCTGGTGCTCAATGCAATCAAGTTTACTGAGCACGGTAACGTGACCGTTCGGATCGCCAGCCTGCGCGCACGCGGCACGGAGCCTGGCCTGGTGCTCGAAGTCGCCGACACCGGTTTGGGGATGAGCCCGGAACTGATCAAGCAGGCGGCCGAGCCGTTTGCGCAGCTCTCGCGGTCCAGCGCGCGCAAATATCGCGGACTCGGGCTAGGACTCGCCGTGGTGCATCGGCAGGTCTCGGCGCTGGGCGCCAAGCTCGAAGTCAGCTCAACGCCGGGCCGCGGCTCGCGCTTCGTGGTGAAAATTCCGCCGATACATCTGGTGGGCGAACAGGCTGCGGAAAAAACCGGTAAACAGATATTTGGCCGGACCAGCAAGAGCAGGCCCGCTGCGCCCTCGGCGATTGAGCAGCCGTCGCCATCACCGCGCAAAACCTCCGGCAGCGCATCAGACCCCGTCGTGTTCATCTGACGGGGCAAGCAATCTCACGGCCTGGAGCAGGAGCGTGAAGGCGGACCCTGAGCACGCCTTGAGATCGTGAATGAGCGCCTAGCGGTAGTGGCGCATCAGGCCGATCACGACCCCGCGAATCCGGAGCTCATCTTCGCTCACGAAAATCGGGTCCATGGTCGCGTTGGCCGGCTGCAGGCGGACCTTGCCGTCGGTTTCGGGGAAATATTTCTTGACCGTGGCTTCCTCGCCAATCAAAGCGACCACGGTTTCGCCCGGGCTCGCGGCGTCACGTCCCTCGACGATGATGTAGTCGCCGTCGCGAATACCCTCGTCGATCATGGACTCGCCCTTCACGCGCAGGCAGAACGTGTTGTCGCGCCGCACGAACTCCTCGGGCACCGCGATCGTGTCGTTGCCCTCGACCGCCTCGATCGGCACGCCCGCCGCGACGGTGCCGACCAGCTTCAGCTCTCGCGCCGCCGGGCGTTTGCGTTCGACCGTGATTTCGAGCGCGCGGCTGTGATTGTGGACCCGCTTGATGAAGCCCTTTTGCTCGAGGTTGTGCAGGTGCTTGTGTACCGTCGCGAGTGACGAGAGGCCAAAGTACTGGCCGACCTCGCTCAACGTCGGCGCGTAGCCGTGTTCGGTGATATAGTTCTCAAGGAAATCGACGAGTTGTTTTTGCCGTTTGGTGAGCGTGGCCATCGGTCATAACCTCCCGCGGGAAACCTTCGTCGGCGGCGTGACCATGATGGCGAAAATCCGGCGAACCGGCAAGTACCTTGCAAGTCCCTGAAAGATCCCCTCGCATTGCGTTCCGAAAACTGATCCACTGAGTAGAAGATGGCCAGGATTCGCGTGATTTTCGAAAACGGTGACCCCGAGCGGGTTATCGAATTCAACCCTGCCGATGCGCCCTTTCATCATGACGGCCAGCCCGGCTCGATTCTCGATGTCCTGCTCGGCAACCACATCCACCTCGAACATGCGTGTGGCGGCAACTGTGCCTGCACGACCTGCCATGTGATCGTCAAATCGGGCTTCAACAAGCTCTCCGAGGCCTCCGAACAGGAGGAGGATTTGCTCGACAAAGCGCCCGGGCTGACGCCGACGTCGCGCCTGGCTTGCCAGGCCGTGGTCGACGATCCAGACGCCGAAATAGTGGTCATGATTCCCCGCTACACGATCAACCAGATAAGCGAAGGCGGAGCCAAGCCGGCATCGTGAGCATGCGGAGCGATTGCCGGCGAGAGCTTTGTGACGATGGCTGAGCAGGGAGCGCCCGCCGTATCGCCGCCGCGCCGTCCGGTTTACCGCGCGCACGTCGAGCGGATACACGATCACAACCCCGACACACGCTCGTTGTTTCTGAGACTAATCGACGGCGGACAGTTGGGCTTCGTGCCGGGCCAGTTCATCTCGATCTCGTTGGCGCTCGAAAATGAGACGCGCGTGCGGCCCTACACCGTCGCTTCGAGTCCCCAGGAGCGCGACGCGATCGAGATTTGCTTCAACCAGGTGCCGGGCGGCGTGGGCGTGCGCTACCTGTTCGAGCGCAAGGTCGGCGACGAACTCCAGTTCACCGGACCATTTGGAGCGTTCACGATGGACCACGTGCCCGAGGGGGAATGCGTCTTCATCGCGGAGGGCACCGCGATCGCACCGATTCGCCCGATGGTCCGCCGTGCGCTCGGCACAGCATCGCGTCCGGCGTTGAGCCTGCTCTACGCAGCGCCCGACTCCGAGCATCTGCTCTATCGCGAGGAGATCGAGCAATGGTCGGCGGCCGGCGTCAACTTCGCACCTCTCCTTGCGCCGGCCTCCGAGCTCTACGATCGGTTGATCGCCGAGACTCGGCGTCGCTGGGTCGATGCCGACTCCAACCGCAGCCGCCACTTTTACGTCTGCGGCGTCGGCAAGGGCGTGCTTGCGCTTCGCGATCTGCTGCGCGGCGCTGGCTACGAGCGCCGCGCAGTCCATTACGAGCAATGGTGATCTTGTGCGCGCTGCTCACGGAATTTTCTTGAGGGGCTTGCCGCTCTGGTCGTAGATCGTCAGCGCCGACTCGCCGTTGGCGCCCAGGTCGGTCTGCAGCCGCGCCCGAGCGCCGCCCTTGTTGTCCGCGAGCTCGAGCGCGCGCGTATTCTTGTTCATGCTCAATGCGGCCGCCGTGGTGCTGTCGGGATTGAACAGCGTGAACGCGGCGGGGCCGTCGTGGGTCGCGACGTTCGCCGCCAGGCGCGGCTTTCCGTCGTCGCCCGACAACGCCAGCATCGAGGTTCCCTCCTTGGTCACGACCAGCGCGGCACGCTCGATGCCCTGTTGATCGTACAGGCCCAGATGAGTCATGCCCTCGCCCGAGACGTTCAGCTTGGCGCGCATATTCCCCTGGTCGTCCATCACTTCGAATTGCTTCGCGCTGATGCTGGTCAACATCTGCTGGTCGGCGAACGCCGAGGCCGGCGCGGGCCACATCCGCGCCGAAGCCGCGCCGCCAATCGCGCCCGCCATCAGCGCCGCAATCAATAGCGCCCGGTTTCCAGTCTGCTTCATTGGATGAGTCCTCTCTATTTTCAATCTGTCAGGTCGCCGAGGATGCTGTGCGTGCCGATCAGGCCTTCGACGCGCATCGCGCGTCTTAGCCGGCGTTCGCGCTCCAGCCGGCGCGCGGTAACGTCGACCAGTGCCGGATCGATTGCGAGGAGGCGCGCGACGGCGCGTTCGCTGCCGAAACCGGCGACCTCGAAATACCGGCGCACGATGCGATACGCGGCTTCGCTGCGGGTGAGCGTGCGCGCCTCGCGCAGCGCTTCGCTCCATCGATGCTCCATCGTGTCCCACACGTAAGTGAAAGGGTCGTAACGTTCCTCGACCTTGAGCGCGAGAAACTTTTCCTGCAGCTCCTTCATCGCGCGATCGAATTCGCCGCGCATTTTCGCCTGCGCGTAGCCGGCGCCGAGCTTGAGCGCCTTGGTCTCGGCGGCTCCGCGCCGGGTAAGCGAATCCATCACCAGCTTCGCGCAGTGCGAGAGCATCCCGCGCTCATACAGCGCGCGATAGCCGCGCGGCTCGGCGCGCAGGCGCAAAAAGGCGGCGAGCAGGCCGCGCGCGATGAAACCTGGCCGCCCGCCCAGCACTTTGCCGTAGTACACCAGTTTGCGAGCCGCCAGCGTGTCCTTGATGTTCCAGGTCATCATGATCGCGCGATCGTGCTGAATATGTTCGGGCAACGCCGGCTCGCGCATCCCTTCGATCGCTTCGCGCAGGCACGGCACGCCCATCCCGGCCGTGAATGCCGCGCAGAAGCCGACCTCTTCGATGAAACCGAGCGCGGCGCGCTCGCCGCTAATCCGGCGATGGCGGACGCGGCGGAAATGATGGTCGCGATGGCGCTCCAGCGCGTCGAGCGGCGGCGCTGCCGGCGCGCCGCGCGCATCCGGCTTTTTCCGCGCGGGCGCCGCCCCTATGCCCGCACGCGCTCTACGCATTCCCGAAACAGGTTGTGATAGTTGGCGCGCACGCCGAGCCCGCGCATGATGCCGTCGAGGCCGACCAGCGCGCGCACGGTGAATACGCCGTGCGCAGGCGACTTGTAGAGTTTGTGCTTGAACGCGATCTCGCCCACCTGCGCGAGCTTGCCGACCAGGTCGTACTCCTCGGGTCCGTAGAGGCGGTTCTCCAGCACCGGCTCGAACAGCAGGTGCACGGCCTCGATCATCGGACGCGGATTCTGTCCGCGGTCGAGGTAACCGAGCTTGACCAGCGCCTGTCCGAGCGCGCGGTCGTTGCGATCGACCAGCGCGCGGGCGAATTGGAGATTGGCGCGGCGAATCGGTTCGGGATAGTGGCGAATCGATCCGAAATCGAGGACGCAGATGTGCGGATGATGGGTGACGAGGTAGTTGCCGGGATGCGGATCGGTGTGCAGCACGCCGAATTCGAGCAACTGACGCCACACCAGCTCGTAGTATTTGCGCGTGACCCATTTGCGCAGCTCGAGATCGGCCGCCGGGTTCATCAGGTCCGAAAGACGGTAGCCGTCGAGGTAAGTCATCGTGAGCACGCGGCGTGAACTCAGGTCGCCGATGACCCGCGGAATCACCGTCTCGGGATCGCCCGCGTACAGCCGATTGAACTCCATCGTGTTGCGCGCCTCGATCCGGTAGTCGAGTTCCTCGATCAGCCGCTCTTCGAGCTCGCGGTAGACGGTGCGGGTCTCGATCTTCTGCCGCATCACGTCGCCGGCGATCGCCTGCAGCGTACGCAGCAGCAGCTTGAGATTGCCCAGGTCCTGGCGCACGGTCGCGTCGATGCCGGGGTATTGGACCTTGACCGCGACCTCCTCGCCGCTCTTGAGGCGCGCGCGATGGACCTGGCCGAGCGAGGCGGCGGCGAAGGCGCGCGGCTCGAAATTCGAGAAGAGCTGCTCGGGGCGCTTGCCGAGTTCGCGGCGGATCTGCTGCGCGATCATCGGATAGTCCATCGGCGGCACGCCGTCGCGCGTGGTCTTGAGCAGATCGATCGCTTCGATCGGCAACAAGTCCTCCCGCATCGAGAGCATTTGCACCAGCTTCATGAACGCGCCGCGCAACTGGGTGGAACTTTCGACGATGCGCTGGGCGTTGCGGATGTGGGTGTCGAGCAGTTCGCGCTCGTGGCTCGCGGCGTCGAGGAAGGGCTTGCGTATCGAAGTCCACAGGTAGCTGGAGCCGACCTGCGAGGCCAGGCCGCCCATCTTCAGCGCGCGGCGCGTGCGTCCCGAGGTGATCGATTTGTTCGGCTTTTCAGTCATGGCCGCTCACGCGCGATACCGACACGATTGATCAGGGTCGCGGCGAAAGCCGCGCCGAAACCGTTGTCGATGTTGACCACGGTGACTCCGCTCGCGCACGAATTGAGCATCCCGAGCAACGCTGCCACCCCGCCGAACGCGGTGCCGTAACCGACGCTGGTGGGTACCGCGATCACCGGCTTGTCGGTCAGTCCCGCCACCACCGAGGGCAGCGCCCCTTCCATCCCGGCCGCCACGATCAGCACCGACGCCGCGTGTACGCGCTCGAGGTTGGCGGTGAGCCGATGGATGCCGGCGACGCCGACGTCGTAGAGGCGTTCGACCGCATTGCCGAAAAGTTCGGCGCAGAGCGCCGCCTCCTCGGCCACCGCCAGGTCCGAGGTGCCGGCGCTCATCACCAGCACGACACCGTGCCCGCGCGCAGTGGGCCGGCGTTTGACGATCACGCCGAGCCGCGCCTCGGGATGATAAATGAGATCGCGCAGGCGCCGGCGCAACTCGCGCGCCTTCTTCTCCTCCAGGCGCGTTACCACCAGGTTGGCGCCCGAGGCGACGACGCGCGCGCCGATGGCGGCGATCTGTGCGGCGCCCTTGCCCTCGCCGAAGATCACTTCCGGCACACCGCGGCGGAGCGCACGATGCTGGTCGACCTTGGCGAAGCCGAGGTCCTCGAAGGGCAGATGGCGCAGGCGCTCGAGCGCGGCGGCGGCGCCAAGGCTGCCTGCCGCGACCTGCTCCAGGAGCCGGCGCAAGCGCTCCTCGGTCATCGCAAATACTCTTGGGTCATCGCCGGCGCGCCTGTTCGGTGTCCAGCGGCCGCACCGGCGTGATCAGGATCTCGCGCACCGCGCGGGCGTCCGCACGCACCACCGTGAGTGTCGCTTCGCCTGCCTTGAGCTGTTCGCCGGGCCGGGGAATATGACCTAGACGTTCGACCACGAGCCCGCCGATGGTAGCATACTCGCCGCTTTCCGGCAGCCTAAGGCCGAAGCGCTCGTTGAGCTCGGCCACCGGCGCGCGCGCCGAAGCACTCAGCGCGCGTGGACTTATTACGCGCACCAGTTCCTCGCCGGCGCCATGCTCCTCTTCGATTTCGCCCACGATCTCCTCGAGCAAATCCTCGAGCGTCAGAATTCCCGCCGCGCCGCCGTATTCGTCGACGATCACCGCGAGGTTCTGCCCCGTGCGCTGGAAGGTGAGCAGAATTTCATCGAGCGGCGTAGACTCCGCGAAATAAACCACCTGGCGCATCACTTCCTTGACCGGGCGGCTCAAGTCGGGCGCCTCGAGCAGATCGAAAACGTGGAGCAGGCCCACGATGTTCACGATGCGCTTTTCGAAAACCGGGATGCGGCTGAAGCCGGTGCGCCGGGCGATTTCGGCCGCCTCGGCGAGCGTAGTCTCGAGTGTGACCGCCTCCACCCGCACCAGCGGCACCATCGCCTGGCGCGCTTCGGCGTTTTTGAAGCGGAAGATGCGGCTGATCATCTGCCGCTCGGCCGGCAGAATTGCGTCCGCCATCGATGGCTGCGGCTGATCGCCGAGCGAGCGAATCATCAGCGCGAGGTCCTCGCGCGTGATGAACACGCTCTGCATTCCGGCGGGCACGCCGGCGAGCCTCCTGAGTCCCCGGGTGACCACGGACTCGGCCGCGATCAGCGGCCAGAAAACGGCCTCCAGCGCGCGCAACGGGCGCGCGGCGATTCGCGCGAAGGCGATCGGATGACGGAAGGTCAGCAGCTTGGGCAGCGATTCTCCGATCAGCAGGCTCAATGGGGCCAGGACGAACGGCGCGAGGTAGGAAGTGTTGGGCCCGAGTTGATGTAGGAAAGTGGTGAGCACGCTGGCGGCTATGACGGTTGCCAGATTGGCCCCGGTGAGCGTCAGGGCGAGCACCCGTTCGCGGCGGCGCAGCAGCGTAAGCAGCAGCGGAGATTCACGCTGATCGCGCTCGTTGGCGGCGCCGAGCTTGCTTTCGTCGGTCACCACCATCGCGATTTCGCTGGCGGCGAAGAAGGCCTGCACCAGCAGGCAGGCGGCGATCGCGGCGATGAGCGCGCCTAGCTCCATCGTTTGAGCCTTACCAGCTCGATCGTCGCGCCGCGCACTTTTTCGATTTTCGCCTCGAACCCGTCCAGGCGGAGCTGCTCGCCCGGCGCCGGAACGCGGCCCAGCCGGCGCAGTACCATCGAACTCAAGGTGCGCTCGTGGCCGCGGGTGGCAAACGATTCGCCGCCGTCGAGCGCCTGCGTCAGACGGGCCACGCTGATCGTGCCGGCCGCAAGCCATTCTCCGTCGCCGACTTCGGTAAGGTCGGGGCCTTCGAGTTCGAATTCGTCGCGCAGCTCGCCGAACAGCTCCTCGAGCAGGTCTTCGAGTGTGACTAGGCCGAGCAGTTGGCCATATTCGTCGACCACGAATGCGAGCTGAAAGCGGCGCCGGCGCATCTCGTCGAACAGTTCTCCGAGCGTCTTGCCGGGCGGCACGAAGTAGGGCTCGCGGATTAGCCGCTCGAGGCGCGGCGGCGTCGACTCCAGGCGGCGTGCGACCAAATCCTTGGCCCGCAGCACGCCCACGATGTTGTTCGGATTGCCGCGGTAAACAGGAACGCGCGAGTAGTGTCCGTGGGCAACCTCGGCGATGATGCGGTCGACGGCGGTATCGAGGTCGAGTGCGAAGATGCGCTCGCGGGGCGTCATGATCTCGGAGACCCGCCGCGAGCCGAACGCGAACACCTTGTCGATCAATTCGCGCTCGGCCGGAGCCACCTGGCCGAACCGCTCGCTGGTGACGAGCAGCGCCTTGAACTCGCTCTCCGACAGTGGCGCACGCGGCGCCGTCTCTTCGGGCACGAAAAACCGCGCCAGCGGATGAAAGGTCAGCGCGACCGCGGCAAGCGGCCGCGCGGTGAGCCGCGCCACCGCGGCCGGAAAGCCGAGGGCGAAGGTCTTGGGTGTGATGTCGCTGACCAGCAACACCAGCACGAACATCACGGGCACCGAGATCCATCCCCCCGGCGGTCCGAGCCAGGTCAGAAGAAAAGTGGTCGCGAGACATTCGGCGAAAACATTGATCGCTTCGTTGAAGCCGATGATCACCATCAGCGACTCGAGCGGACGGCGGAGCAGCGAATCGACGGCTTTGGCCGCCGCTTCGCCCAGGCTTGCGCGTGTGTGCTGCATCCGCGCGAGCGCGAACAGCGCGGTTTCCGACGCGGCGAGGAGGGCGCTCGCTCCAAGCAGCACGATGACAAGCAGTAACAGCATTGCCGATAACTCGATCGCCTACCCGCTCGGCTGCGAACGCAACTGATCCCATCCCGCGAGCGACGGCGCGCCGCCGCGGCCGATCGAATCGGGCGCGTTGAGCAGGACCACCTTGCCGACCGCCTTGCCGGCAGAAGTGATACGGCCGATACGGCTCACGCGCACGCCCAGGCTGCGCGTAAGTGCGGACGCCGCAACGGCGCGGCGCAGGCAGAACAGCAGTTCGTAGTCCTCGCCGCCGCTGAGCGCGAGCGCCGGATCGTCGCCGAGGATTGCGCGGTAGGCCGCGGAAAGCGGCACTGCACTGACGTCGATCTCGGCGCCGACGCGGCTCCGTTCCAGAACGTGGCCGAGGTCCTGGCACAATCCATCGCTCAGGTCGATTGCGGCAGGCGCCGGCTTGATGCGAGCCAGACGGAGCCCAGCCTGCACGCGTGCGGTCGGTTGCAGGAAGCGCTCGATAAGGGTCTGGCGGGCGGCGGCGCGGGCGCGGAGCCGTCCCGAGAGAATTCGCAGTCCGGCGGCGGCGTCGCCCACGGTGCCGGTTACGTAGATGGTGTCGCCGGGACGTGCGGCGTCGCGCCGCAGCGCCGCGCCGCGCACCTCGCCGAGCAGTGCGATGGTGATCGCGAGCGCACCCGCGCGGGTGATGTTACCGCCGACCACCTCGACTCCGGCGCGGGCCGCCGCCCTGCCAAGGCCCTGGTACATGCGATCGAACAATCGCATGCCGAGTCCGTCGCGCACCGCGAGGTTGACCACGCATACGGTCGGCTTCCCACCCATCGCGGCGATATCGCTCAGGTTGACCGTCAACGCGCGCGCGCCGAGCGCCTCCGGCGTTCCCCACCCAAGCTTGAAATGCACGTCCTCGACCATCGAATCGATGGTCAGAAGCTGGCGGGCGCGGGTGGCGGGCAGGATGGCACAATCGTCGCCGGGCCCCAGGAGGGCGCGGCGGCCCGGGCCGAGACGCTCCAGCAGGCGCTCGATCAGGTGGAATTCTCCGGGCGATTTGCTCACATGATTCGCCAGGCGGCGAAGGGCGTGACGCGAATCCTCAGGGCCGGTTGCCGCGGACTACGGCATTCGGTGAAGTTCCCGGCTCAGCGATCACGAAATCACGCTAGAGCATTCGCGCAACGCGGGCAATAGCGAACGCCCGCCGCGTCGCGCGGCGGTCCACACATTCAGTGCGCCGCCGCCGCGGCACCGCTTTGAGCGCGGGTGCGCGGCAGGAAGCAGGTGATGATCAGCGCGACCACCATCAAGTAGCACAGATCGCGGTAGATATCGTTGAGCGAAAGCATCATCGCCTGCCGCTGCATCTGCCCGTAAATCATCGCCAGCCCCTGCTTCTGGCCAGTGATGAGTTGATGCATGTAGTTGAAGCGCGTCGACCCCGGCAGATGCGGGCCGGTCTCTCCGAGACGCCAGGCGTCGAAGACCGTCAGATGGTTGACCAGGTAGCTTTGACGCGTCTGCTCGAGGTGGGTGAGATAGGTCGTCAGCGTCGAGGTCCCGATCGAAGCGCCGATGTTGCGCACCATCGAGAAAAAGCTTGCCGCGTAACCCATGTTCTCGCGGCTGACCGAGCTTAGCGCGGCGCCCGCCAGGGTCGGAAAAATCAGGCCCATGCCCACGCCCTGCACCAGGGTGGGCCAGACGAAGTTCGAGATGCTCATCGAGAGGTCGAGCGTCGACAGCTCCCACTGCGCGACGCCGATCAGGATGTAGCCGAGGAACACCAGCTTGCGGGTGTCGTAGCCTTTGCGCGCGATTGCACCCAGCAGGAACATCGCCGACATCACGCCGATCCCGCGCGGCGCCATCGCGAGTCCCGCCTTCCACGCGGTGTAGCCGAGCAGTTCCTGTAGAAAAACCGGATTCAGAATCTGCATCCCATACGCGGTGAAAGTCAGGATGATCAGCAGCATGGTCGGAATAGCGAAGGAGCGATTGGTGATCAGCTTCACCTGGAGGATTGGATTCGGAGTGCGCCACTCGTGCACGATCAACACGATGAAGGCGCTGAGCGCGATCGCCGAGAAGTAACAGACCCACGCGCTTTGGAACCAGTCGGCGCGATCGCCGCGATCCATCACGATCTCGCCTAGCCCCAGCGAGAGCACCAGGCATACGATCCCCAGGTAGTCGGCGCCGCCCTTGCCCTTGAGCTTGCGCAGGTACGGCGGATCGTGGACGAAGGTGTAGACCATCAGGCCGGCGGCGACGCCGATCGGCACGTTAATGTAAAAGTTCCAGCGCCAGTTCCAGTTGTCGGTGATCCAGCCGCCCACCGTCGGACCCATGATCGGGGCGACCATCAGACCGACCCCCCACATCGCCATCGCCAGCGCCTGCTCGTTGGGTGGAAAGGTCTCCATCAGGATTGCCTGCGAGAGCGGCTGCAGCGCGGCGCCGGCGATTCCCTGCAGAAAGCGGAACGCCACCATCTGATTGAGCGTCTGCGCCGCGCCGCACATCGCTGAGGACAGAACGAAGGTGACGATGCAGACCAGGAAGTAGTTCTTGCGTCCGAATTGGCCGGCGATCCATCCGGTGGTCGGGATCATGATGCCGGCCGCCACCAGGTAGGTCGTCACGACCCAGGTGACTTCGTCGACGCTGGCCGAGAAACTGCCCTGCATGTGCGGCAACGCGACGTTAACGATCGAGCTGTCGAGCACTTCTAGGATGGTGCACAGAATGACGGCCAGCGCGATCAGCCACTTGAGCGCGCCCTCGACATAGACGTGCGCCTGCGCGGGTGCTTCGATCGTTGCAGCGGCTTCAGCCATCGATGGACTACCGGGATGTGACCGGGCGATAGAACTCAGTGTGCGCCGCGGCCGCAGCGGCTGTTTTAGCCGGTGGCCGAAGTTTCGAGCTTCGCGCGGGCACGAACGTCGCGGTCATTATGCAAAAATCGCGCGTCTGCCGCGAGTACCGTGCGTGCGCCGGACGAACGATCGGCGCGCGCGCTTCAAAATCAATGCGGCAGTCCAAAGAACGACGGTGAATTATTGCTGGGCGGGCGCTCGAAGAATGCGGCGCCTCTGGCCACGAGGTAGACATCCCTCGTCTCTTCGAGCGTGCGCTCGAACTCCGCATCCGGAGGCGGAGCGCGTGCGCTGAGGGTCACCACGGTTGAATCGGCCGCGCCGCCCCACGCGCGCAGCCATCCGCGCCGCGTCATCGCTGGGCGCATGATGTCGCCGGCCGCAGTCCGTCAGCGTGAGGAGCAACGGCACTTCATGCACGGATACGACAGGTATCGCGGCGATGACAACCCAGCGCCGCAAGCGTGCTCAGACTACAGAGGGGGAACGGCCGGCCGTGCGCTTGCGGCATCGATGGCACAGCGCGCGGACCTCGACCGAGCATCCGAGCAACTGGAATTCACCCAGCGTTTGCCGTCCGGCGAGCAAGGTGTCGAACTCGGGCGCCTCGACATCCTCGACCCGCTTGCAGCGCACGCAGACGACATGATGGTGCGGGCGCGTGTTGCCGTCGTAGCGCGCGGTCTCGTGCAGCGGCGTGACTTTGCGCGCCTCGCCGACATCGCACAAGCGCTCGAGCGTGCGATGGACGGTGGCAAGCGAGATACGGGGATGCTCGCGGCGGACGCGAGCGTAGATCCGGTCGGCGCGCGGATGGTCGCCCGACTCCAGCAGCGCGCGCAGCACGGCGAGCCGCTGCGGTGTCACGGCCATCTTTTTGCGCCGGCAGTTGGCGACGAATTCCGCCAGGCGAGTCTCGGCGTAATCGCCGCGCCCCTGCCCGCCAAGGAGTTTAACTTCCGTCATTGATAATTATTATCATCTGCCACGCCGCCGCGATCAATCCCCTATTTCAGCGGTTTGCCATCACATCAGCGGCAGTTTGAGGCCCGCGGTCACGAGCGCGCCGCTCAACACGCCCATCAGCGCCTCGCCGGCCACCAGTCCGGCCGCGAACAGCAGCCCGGGGCCGCTATTGCTGTCGCGGCCGCCCTCGCGCCGCGTCAACCGCGCCAGTGAGCCCGCGAAGATCGCCACACTGAGGCCAAAGGGCAGGTACAGCCCAATCGCGACCGGCATCACCGGCGTCCGCCATCGCGCGCCGCGCCGCTCCAGAATCCGATCGACGGCGACCAGCGCGACGGCGAGCAGCACCCCCGCTGCGACCGCGCCCCATGGCAATCCGCCCTCGAAAACGCCCTGCGCAACTTTGGCCATCAGGAAAGCCTGCGGCGCGGCGAGCGCAGCTGCGCGCGCGCCCGGCGTTCCGGCGATTCCATACCCGCGAATCAGCATATTGAGGATCGGCGCCATCACCAGCGACGCGGCAAGCGCGCCCAGCAACACGGAAATCTCGAGCGCGCGCGGCGTCGCGCGGACGTGGAATCCGGTCGCGAGGTCGTGCAAGGAGTCACCGGCCATCGCGGCCGCCGTGCATACCACCGCGCCCGCGGTGATCGCCAGGTGCGGGCCGATACCGGCCGGCACGCCCCACAATTTCAGCAGCAGGGCGATCGCCAGCAGCACGATGATCGTTACGCCGGAAACCGGATTGTTCGACGCGCCGACAATTCCGGTCAGGTAGCCGGCGATCGCGGTCGCGAAGAAGCCGATAAACGCGAGCGCGATCGCGAGCGCCGCGCTAAGGAACACGCTGCCCGATAGAATCAGGCAGATCGCGAAGATAAGCGGGATCGCGAGCGCGACCGCGCCGAGCACCGTGGTGGTCGAGAGGTCCTGGTCCTCGCGCGCCACAGTCACGGTCCCGGGCGTGCGCGCCATCCGGATACTCTCGCCGAGCGCGCGTCCGATCGGGCCGCGCAGACGCCACAGCGTCGCGAGTCCGCCGACCAGCATCGCGCCCACGCCGAGATAGCGCACCTGTCCGCTCCATATTGCGTGCGCCGCGGCCTGCGGATCGAGATTGCGCAACTCGGGATGCGATGCGCTCATGATTGGTATCGCAACCAGCCAGGCGAAGGCGCCGCCCATGAAGACGAGGCTCGCGATTCGAATGCCGATGATATAGCCGATGGCCGGAAGCGCGGCCGAGATGTCGGCCGATCCGGCGAGCACGCGCGTCCCGATCCATCGCGCGGACTGCACGACGCCCGGGATCGCGCCGACGATGTCCTGTGCGGCCTTGAGCGCGGCCGCGAAAAGTCCGCCCCACAAAAGCGGCAACGCACTCGCCCCTCCGGCTTCGCCGGCGCGCAGGACCTCGGCGCACGCGACGCCTTCGGGAAATGGCAGGCGCTCGTCGACGATGTAGGCGCGGCGCAGAAAGACCACCAGCAGACTGCCCATCGTGGCACCCGCCGCACACAGCATCGTGACGTCGCGGTAGGGCAGCGCGCCGGGCTCACCCAACACCACCAGCGCGGGAAAAGTGAAAATCGCGCCGGCCGCGACCGCTTCTCCGGCCGACGCTATCGTTTGCACCACGTTGTTCTCGAGAATCGTCGCGCCGCCGAGCGCACGCAGCACCGCCATCGAGATCACCGCGGCCGGGATGCTCGCCGACACCGTCAACCCAGCATAGAGCCCGAGATAGGCGTTGGCCGCGCCGAGGAGCAACGCCAGCACGAGACCCAGCGCGATCGCGCGCGGCGTGATCTCGCGCGGCGCGGCCTCGCGGGCCTCCGGAGATGTTCCGGTCAACCGCGCCACGCGACCTTTGGTCGCGAAAAGCAGCGAAGAAAAATGACTACCGCGATATCCTCAGGTACGAACGCGCCAACGTTCACATCCCTGCTTGCTGGTCCGACGCCGCGTCCTCGTGCGGCTGGCCGGCCGCGTCCCATCCCTTGATTCCGTCGACCATCACGCTCACGTCCGTGTAACCCGCTGCGACCGCCCGCCGGGCGGCCCCATGCGAGGCCATTCAACGCGTGTTGGAGCAGTAGAAGACCAGTTTGGCATTCTTGGCGGGTGGCAGTTCCGTCGCCACGTCGTATTTGTTGTAGTCGGTAAGCAGACGCGCTCCCGGGATCACCCCGTACTTGTTGCGAGTGTCCTCGGCGTTGGCGTCGAGGACTACGACGTGGGAGTTCGGATCGGCCCTGAGCGCCGCGAGATCGGTGACGTGTATGAGCTTGAACTTGTCGTCCGCATGCTTACCTGTGAGCAGCGTGGAAAGCTTGTCCCATGCGGAAGAGCCGCTGCCGGCGATCGCTGGCAGCGCGCCCGCAAGGGCCAAAACCGCTAGCAGAGCTATCGAGGTCATCCATTTGCGCATATTCATGCTCCCGCCTCTCGCTTGCCGCTTCCGCCCCTTTACGTTAACGATACCACGCGCGTCGCAACGGTCCAAGATGAGCTTCATCGCCCGCCCACGCGTTGTGGGCAGCGTAAATATTAACGGGTGTACACGCCGTCGGGTTGCGCCGCCGCAAAGGTCGCGCGTCCGCCGCGCACGCCGCCCATAGCCTTGCCAGCACGGGGCCAAACTCGCCAATATATGCGCCGGTTGTCTTACATCTGTGATCGGCCCTGATGACCGCGAGCATCGGCACGAACCGCCCGGGGGGCAACAGGCTCGGGCGGGATGAATTCGGAGCATCGGATGAGTGAAGATTTCAAATCGCGGGCCAAAAAATGGCCCAAGGGAAATCATTACGAGGACTTCGAACTCGGCCACGTCTACCATCATCATTGGGGCCGCACGCTTAACGACGGCGACAACAGCCTGTTCTCAACCCTGACGCTCAGCTTCAACCCGCTGTACTTCAACGCCGAGTACGCCGGAGCGCACGGCCACGGCGGCGTCGTACTAAACCCGATGCTGGTCTTCCTGACCGTGTTCGGACTTTCGGTTGAGGACCTGAGCGAGGCGGGCGGCCTGTTCCTGGGCGTCGACGATCTGAAATTCCATCGCACCGTCTACCCCGGCGAGACGCTGAGCGCGCGCAGCACGGTGCTGGACAAGCGCGAATCGGCGAGCCGGCCGGAGAGCGGAATCGTGAGCTGGCACACCGAGGGCCACAACCGCCGCGGCGAACTGGTGATCGATTTCCGCCGCACCAATCTAGTGAGCAAGAGGAAGCCCCGTCCATGAGTTACATCACCGAGGAGCGCAAGCTCATCCAGCAGATGGCGCGCGACTTCGCGCTCGAGCAGGTCCTGCCGATCGCCAACAAGCTCGACCCCGAGCAGGGCGATATCCCGATGTCGCTGCGCGACAAGATGGCGGAACTGGGCTACTTCGGCATCCTGATTCCCGAGGAATACGGCGGCCTGGGATTGGGCGCGTTCGAGTACGCGCTGGTGACCGAGGAACTGGCGCGGGCCTGGATGAGCGTCGCGAGTATCATCGCGCGCGGCAACTCGCTGTGGGGCGGCGTTACCGAAGAGGACAAGCGCCGCTATTTTCCGAAAATCGCACGCGGCGAATGGCTTGGCGCGTTCTCGCTGTCCGAGCCCGACGCCGGATCGGATCTCGCCAATGTCGCCTGCAAGGCCACGCGCCAGGGCGATGAATGGATTATCAACGGCACCAAGACCTGGTGCACGTTCGCCGACGGCGCCGATTATATCGTGCTGTTCGCGCGCACTTCGCCGCCGGCCGATCCCAAACGCCGCCACGTCGGCATCAGCCAGTTCCTGATTCAAAAAGAGCGCGGAAAATTTCCGCCCGGGATTACGGGATCGCCGATTCGCAAGATCGGTTACTTCGGCTGGAAGACTTTCGAACTGCACTTCGACAACTTTCATCTGCCGGCCGCGGCGCTGCTCGGCGAAGAAGGGCGCGGGTTTTACGCGATGATGTCGGGGCTGGAGACCGCGCGGGTGCACACCGCGGCCCGCGCGATTGGGCTCGCGCGCGGCGCGCTGGACGATTCCGTCGAGTACGCCAAGCGCCGCGCGCAGTTTGGCCATCCGATCGGAGACTTCCAGGCGATCCGCTTCAAGCTGGCCGAGATGGCCGCCAATATCGAGGCCGCGCGCCAACTGATGTACTTCGTCGCCAACGAAGTCGACAGCAAACGGCGCTGCGACAAGGAGGCCTCGATGGTGAAGTGGTTCGCCTCCGAGATGGCCGAGCGGGTGACCAGCGACGCGTTGCAGATTCACGGCGGCTACGGCTACACCAAGGATTTCGCGATCGAGCGCTACTGGCGCGACGCGCGGCTGACCAAGATTTTCGAGGGCACTTCGCAAATCCAGCTCCGGGTGATTTCGGATCGGCTGCTCGGGTCGCAGGACTAGGCCGGAACAAGATTAGGCCGGAACAAGATTAGGCGGGAGCGCGCAAGATGGCAGCGAAGACCGGAAATGGATTCGCCTCAGGGCCGCAGAGCCTGACCGGCCGCGACAATTATTTCGAGGACTTCAACCTCGGCGACGTTTACGAGCACGCGCGCGGCAAGACCGTCGGCGAAATCGACAACGTGCTGATCACCAATCTGGTGATGAACACGGCGCAGGGCCATTTCAACGAGCATCTGATGGCGTCCAACCCGATCGGCCATCGCATCACCTTCGGCGGCGTCACCGCCTCGCTGGTGATCGGGCTTGCGCTGGAAGATACGGGCGAGCAGGCGCTCGCCGAGCTCGCGCTGGACAAGATTCGCTTTCGAACGCCGGTGCTGCATGGCGACACGCTCTATGCGTTTTCCGAAGTGATCGAAAAGCGCGACTTCGACGCGGCCGCGGCGGGGCGGCCAGACCTCGCGCGGTACAACCGCGCCGAGGTCGGCGAAGTGCGCTTTCGCCACTGGGGAGTGAACGAGCGCGGCGAGGTGGTGTTCGAGGGCGAGCGGCGCGTATTGCTCAAGCGCCGCTCGTTTCGGGCGCGCGCGAGCACGCCAGCGAAGCCGGCCCGCTCGCGCGCGCCCGGGCGCGGCGCGGCGGCGCGCCAGAAGCCGCCGGCGCGGGGCGCGGCGCGCGCTCGCGCCACGGCGGCAGCGAAGAAAGGCAGCGCACGTCCGCGCCGCCGGCGCTAGCCGGCGGCGCGGACGTGCGCTGCTGGAGCGGCCGCAGGGGGCAGGCACTACACAGGCGCGAGCTGAAAACGCGAGCACTACACAGGAAGGATCACAACGATGCGTCTACGCAGGTCGGAACTCTCCACCCCCGGCAGCAATCCGCGGATGATCGAGCGCGCGGCGGCGAGCAACGCCGACCTCGTCTTCCTCGACCTCGAGGACTCCGTCGCGCCCAACGAAAAAGTCGCCGCGCGCAAGCGGGTCATCGACGCGCTCAACGGGCTTGATTGGGGCAAGAAGACCCGCGCCGTGCGAATCAACAACGTCGAGACCGAATACGCTTACGCGGAAGTGATCGAGTTGGCCGAGAAGGCCGGCGACAAGCTCGACCTGATAATCATTCCGAAGGTCAAGGCGCCGCGCGATCTGTGGTTCGTCGACACGTTGCTTTCGGGGGTCGAGATGAGGCTCAAACGCAAGCGGCGTATCGGGCTCGAAGTACTGATCGAGGAAGTGCAGGCGCTGATCAACGTCGAAGAGATCGCGCGCTGCACGCCGCGCCTGGAGGCGATCATTTTTGGTCCGGGCGATTTCAGCGCTTCGCAAGGTGTGCGCTTTCCGGCCAAGGGCGCCGCGGGCTATCCGGGCGACATGTGGCACTACGCGCGCAACAAGATCGTGGTCGCGGCGCGCGCGGCGGGAATCGACGCGATCGACGGACCATTCGCCGACTTTCACGACCCCGAAGGCTACCGGCGCGAGGCGACCTGGGCCTCGATCCTCGGTTTCGTCGGCAAATGGGCGATTCATCCGAGCCAGATCGATCTCGCCAACGAAGTTTACTCGCCGACCAAGGACGAGGTCGCGCGCGCCCGCAAGATGGCCGAGGTCTACGCCAAGGCCGAGGCCGACGGCCTGGGCGCCGTGACTTACGAGGGCGTGATGATCGACGTCGCGTCCGTACGCGGCATCCGTCACGTTATCGAACGGGCCGATTTGATCGGCATGTAGGCGTTCGGATGTAGATGGCCGCGATCGAGCCGCTGGTCTTTGCGGCAGGTGCCGATAAAGTGGCGGCAGGAGCCGATGCAATGAATGAAGAGACCGCCGCGCGCCTCAAGCGCCTGGACGATGCGATTTCGCGCTACGTCCGGCCCGACACTTTCGCGTTGGGCATCCGGATGCTCAAGCCGGGCGAGCCGCTTCCCGAAGACGTGCGGGTGCCCAGCCAGAGCTTCAAGGAGCAATGGATCGTGTGTCAGTCGATTGGCGTGGCGCGGCGCTACGGATGGGGAATCGCGGTTGGCCGCGACGACGTCATCTGCCCGCTATCGGCGATCGCGTTCGGCCTGCGCAAGCCCAACGACGAATATTTGAAGGGCTTCGCGGCGGTCGGGATGTACTGCGAGAACGAGGACGCGGCGGCCAAGCTCGAAGCCAGCACCTGGAAGTTTGAGCCCGGCACGTACGACTATGTATGCGTCGCGCCGCTTTCGCGCGCGCGCTTCGAGCCGCACGTCTTCGCCGTTTATGCCAACAGCGCGCAAGTGTTGCGGCTGGTGCATGCCTCGCTCTTCAAACGCGGCGGGCGCGTGGCCAGCACCACCGGCGGGCGGTTGGATTGCGCCGAGATCGTCATCCAGACCATGAGCACCAACGAGCCCAAGGTGATTCTCCCCTGCACCGGCGATCGCGTCTTCGGGATGGCGCAGGACAACGAGATGGTGTTTTCGGCGCCCTGGGAATACGCCGACGAGATCGTCGCCGGACTCGAAGGCACGCACAAGGGCGGCGTCCGCTATCCGATAACGGTCGCGATGCGTTCCACGGTGAGCATGCCGAAGACCTACCAGGACCTGATGCGGATGCTTAAGGAACGCGACAAGGAACCCAACAGCTAGGCCGCCGGGTGTCGAGCCACGATTCGGAAGAATTGGTACTCGCCGGCTACTTTTCGATTCTGAGTACCCAGCCTCCATCAACCACTCGCGTTTCGAGGATCGCGTAGCCCTCGGCTTCGGCGGCGCGCGGGATATCGCGCGCGCCGCGCGGATCGTCGAGCGTCAGTTCCAGCGATTCGCCGGGCGCCATCCGCTCCAGCCGCACCTTGGCGTGCGCCCAGTTGAGCGGACATTTGACGCCTCTGAGGTCGAGCCGAATCACCTCGCCGGTAGACTTCACGGCGTCGATTGTAGCACGTCTTTTTTCAGTCCTCGGGCGAATCGGATCGCGAGACGCCGTGCCGCCTCGCGGCTACTTGGCAGCGTCGAGTACTTCGCGCGCGCGTTGCAAGACGCGGCGCATCACGTCTTCGCTTTGCGCACCGACCAGCGGCCAATCGCCGATCAGAAAAGTCGGCACGCCGCTGATGCCCTTCTGGCTGGCCGACATGGCGTTGTTCTTAATTCGCATCGCGTACTTGCCCGAATCGAGCGCCTCGCCCAGCGCCGCGCGGTCGAGCCCAACATCTGCGCCGAGCTCCACGAGCAGGTCGCGCTGGCCGATATTGAGCCCTTCGCTGAAGTACGCGCGAAAGACGCGATCCTCGAAGGCCTCGGCTACGCCCGCCTCCGCCGCGAATTCTCCGGCCTGCAGCGACAGCATCGAGTTGGCGAGCGTGCGTGGCGCTTTCATTTCCACCCCAGCCGCCGCGCCCATCGAGCCTATGCGATCCCACAGCGCCTCGCGCGTTTTGGAGTCGATGTCGGGCCGCCACTGCTCGGCCGGCATTCCTTCGGCCGGCCACTCGGGATGTATCTGAAAGCCGCGGTGATGCAAGGTGAAATCGAATTCGGGCTTGAGCCTTCGCAACACGGCGAAGCCGATATAGCAGAAGGGTCAGATGAAGTCGGAGAACATCGTGATGTTAATCGCCATCGCTTTTGCTCCTGGTCTCTGAATATATGCCGTGTTCCGTCACGCGGTCAAAAGGGCCCTTTCGGCCTTGCTGGCCGATGCAACTTTCTGGGCGTGGCGCCGCTGTGTTAGTAGCTAGAGTCGGGACGGCGCGGGCGCCGCGACACGAATCGACGACGCGCGCGCAATCTGGAGGAAGCATGGTTGCCGATAATCTCAAACTCGACGGCAAGCTCGTGATCGTCACCGGGGCCGGACGCGGCCTGGGCCGCGCTATGGCGACGCGGCTGGCCGGAGCCGGCGCCGATATCGTCGCGGCAGCGCGCACGGTCGAGCAACTCGAAGAAACCGCGGCCGAAGTGCGCAAGCTCGGGCGCAAGTGCCTGATCGTGCCGACCGACGTCTCGCGCTCGGAGGACATGAGCGCGATGGTCGCGGCGGCGGTCAAGGAGTTCGCCAAGGTCGACGTGCTGATCAACAACGCCGGCGCCGGCGAGGACTCCTTCGGCAAGACGATCGACAAAATAACCGACGACGAATGGCGCCGCGGCATCGACGTCAACCTCTCCAGCCAGTTCTACGGCTGCCGCGCGGTGATTCCGCAGATGCTCAAGCAAAAGCGCGGCAAGATAATCAACGTCGCCTCGGGCTACGGATTGCGCGGCGGCAAGCACAATTACATGTACGCCTGCTCCAAGGGCGCGGCGCTGCAATTGACGCGCTCGATGGCGCTGACCTATGCCGACTACAATATCCAGACCAACTGCATCGTGCCCGGCATCTTTCCGCACAACGAACGGCTGATGGCATTCTTCAAGGGCGGCAAGTTCATCCCGATGGGCCGCGGTGGAGAGGACGCGGACGTAGGTCCGCTGGCGATTTTCCTAAGCTCGGAAGCTTCCAACCACATCAACGGCGCGCTGATCAAGATCGACGGCGGCGGCCTGGCCGGCGGCATCACGCCCACCGGCGTCGCGCCGCAGCCGACCACGTGAAGGCAGGCGAGGGCATCATGGCGCTTCCTCAGGGATTGAATGATTTCACGCTGGCCGACCGAGCGGCGTTGGTTATCGGCGGGGAGCATCCGGCTGGCCGCGTTGCCGCCGCGACGCTGGCCGAGGCCGGAGCCAAGTTAATGATCGCTTCCCAGGAGCCGGGCACGGACGAGCAGATCAAGGAGACGGTCAAGGCGGTGCAGGCGGCTGGCGCCAAGGCAGCGCCGATAACCCAGATACAAAACGCGGTCATCCGCGCCGACGTACGTGCGACGATCGACAACGCGGTCAAGCGGCTGGGCGGGCTCGACGTGATGGTGACGGCGCTCGACGCGCCCTACTACGCGCCGGCCGAGGCGGGCGACGACTCGACTTTCGATCGCGTGATGGAGCGCAACGTGAAGAGTGTGTGGATGGCGTGCCAGGAGGGCGCACGCGCGATGCGTCAGCGCGGCGGCTCGATCGTGGTCATCAGCTCGGTGCTCGCGGAACGCGGTGTGCCCGGCGCGTCGCTCTACTGCGCGGCCAAGGGCGCGGTGGCGAACCTGGTGCGCGCGCTGGCGCTGGAATGGGCGCGCGAGAAAATCCGTATCAACCTGCTCGAAGCGGGATGGATGAACGAGGAGGGAAGTCCGGCGCTCGCCAACGACGAGTTCGCGGCCAACCTGCTCAAGTACCTGCCGTACAAGCGCCTGGTGAAGCCCGAAGAGCTGGCCGGCGCGCTGCTCTACCTGGCTTCGCCGGCGTCCGGCTTCGTCACCGGCGAGGCGATCGCGATCGACGGCGGTCTGCTCTGCCGGGTGTGAGCAGGCCGCGGCTAATCAGAGCGCGGCCGTCACCAGCAGCGTGCTTTCCTCGAGCGCCTCAACCGCGTGAGGCACCGCACCCTCAACCATCGCCAGCATTCCCGCACCGAGCTCGCGCGCGGCGCTCCCGCTGCTGAATCGGATGCGGCCGGAAAGCACCTGCACACTGGCCGCCTTGCGCGCGGAGTGCTCCTTCATATGCGCGCCCGCCTTAAGCATCACCAACGTTACGGTGAGGTCGTCGTTTTTGACGATACTCCTCGAGGCGCGGTCGTTCTTATGCCATTGTGGCTCGCCGGCGACGTGTCGGCGCGCCTCCTCGAGCGTGAAAACTACGAACGAGCCGCGGGCACGTTCGCCGGTCTTCTCCTGCTGATCCATCGTTATCACCTCAAAAGTGTCCCGTGTGATTGCGTTGCGGCGCCGCGCTCAAAGCACGAACGGCGACGCCAGCGAAAGGCCGCCGTCGACCATGATGGTTTGTCCGGTGAGAAAGGCGGCGTCGGGCCTACAGATCAAGCAGATCACGGCCGCGATTTCGTCGGCGCGCGGGACGCGTTTGAGCGCCGAGCGATCCGCCGCTGCCCGTGCGATCCGTTCGAAGTCCTCGCCCATGTAAAACCGCGACGAGTCGCTGTCGATCAGCGCGAAGTTGACGCCGTTGACCGTGATGCCGCGCGGGCCGAGCTCGAAAGCGAAGTCGCGCACCATGCTCTCCAGCGCCGCCTTGGCCGCGCCCAGGGCCCCATGTCCGGTGGTAAAGCGAATCGAGTCGATTCCTGAGATCATCACGACGCGGCCGCCCGCACTCATCAGGCGCGCGCTCTCCTGCACCGCCGCGACGAAGCCGCCGACGCTCAGGCTGAAGGTGCGGGCAAGGTGATGCGGCTTGAGCTCGAGCAACGGGCGAAACGCGGTCGCCGCGGCATTCGCGATCAGGATATCGACGCGGCCAAACGCTTCGCCCACGCGCTGGATCATCGCGCGCACCTGCTCGTCCTCGCCAAGATCGGCCTGCGCCAAGATTGAGCGCGGCGCGAAGGTGCGAATCTCCTCCAGCGTGTGCCGCGCACTTTGCTCATCGCGGCGGTAGTTGAGCGCCAGCGTCGCGCCATCGCGCGCTAATCTGAGCGCTGTTGCGCGCCCCAGCCCGCGAGTGCCGCCGGTCACGATAGCCACTTTGCCGTCAAATTCACCCATCGATCCGAGACTACCAAAAGCTCCAGTCCAACGACGAGCGCCACAATCGGGTCCGATTCTTCCCGGAGGTTTGCACACCGACGATTTTGTCGGCATAGTTTTTTCGAGTCTGGTTTTTGGTTCGCCGTCTATCCAAGGGGGGAAGAATGGCAGCAGCGGAAGAGTCGCGAATCGGCAAGGGCACCAAAGTCTCGGGCAATCTGCATTTTCACGGTATCGTGCGAATCGAGGGCGAAGCCGACGGCGAGATAGTTGGCGATGAGGTCGTGATCGCCGAAGGCGCGGTGGTTTCGGCCAAGATTACGGCGGCGCGGTTGACTATCGCCGGCACCGTGAGCGGCGAAATCACGGTGCGCCAGCGCCTGGAACTGACGTCTTCGGCGCGGCTGCACTGCACGATCAACACGCCCAGTCTGATCCTCAATGAAGGCGCACAATTCGACGGCGACTGCCGGATGCCGCGCGACCGGATGGCGGCCTGAGCGTCACGGCCGAGACCGGGCGCGAAGTCTCAGGCGGCCGCGGCAACGAAGCTGACCAGCGTGGTTTCGGCGGCGTCGCGCGCGCGGCGGCGCACGAGGCGGTCGGCCTCGTCGAGTTCGAACTCCTCCGCGTCGCCCATCCGCGGCTCGAAAATCCATAGCCGCCCGGCCTCGTCGCGCCGGCGGTAAGTCTGCTTGGGAGAGGAGGCCACCAGCGTATTCGGGTCTATCGTTGCGACCCGCCCAATCCATCGCGCCTGCCCGCGAGCACGGACGTGCGCGATGATCAGCGCCTTGCACAGCATCAGGTCGGCGTCGACCTCATGCATGCGGCCGAGCTTGGAAGTCACCTCTTCACGGCCGCCGGCCGCGATGAGATGGCCGCGGATGAGGTCGCCGGATGCTTCGTAGCTGGCGCTGCGTTTGAATGGCCCGCGGCTGTAGCGCACCGCGACCGTCGCGATAAAGCCGCCCGCGTCCAGGCGCGCCTCGACCTCGTGACGGTTGAGCCCGTCGGGAGTGTGCCGCACGCCACGCATGAAGCCGGGGCCGAGCGTTTCCTCCTCGATTGCGATCAGTTCGCCGCTGCGGCGCAGCTCATAGCGATACTCGCCGGCGGGCGGTGCGGCTGCCGTCACAAGTGTTGCTTCAGACCCCATCGGCGAGCAGGCGCGCCAGGCGCGCGGCGAGATCGGGCGCGCCGGTTTCGTGCTTGAAGAACACGTAGATCTCTTCGGCGCCTTCACCCAGGCGGGCCAGACGCGCCGCCCATTGCTTGAGCGCCGCGTCGTCATAGATTTCTTTGCGCAGCCGCACGTAAACGTAAGGCGCGGTGCGCTCGACCGGGCTCGCCAGCCGATCGCTCTCGGCGATGCACAGTGCGGCGTTGCCCTCGCGCAGCGCCTGCAGGGCTGAGTCGTCGTCGAACCACGAGCTATTGCGAAACTCGAAAGCCGCGCGCAGGCGCCCACCAAGCATCGCGATGAACTCGCGGAGCAGGGGCACGTCGCGGCCGAAGTCGGGCGGAAGCTGGAACAGCGCGGGGCCCAGGCGCTCGCCCAGCACGGTGGCGGTCTCGGCGAAGAAGTCAGTGGTCTCGGCGGTGTTGCGCAGGCGCGCGAAGTGCGTAATACGTTGCGGCGCCTTGAGCGCGAAGCGGAAGTGCGCCGGCGTCTGCTCCGCCCAGCGCTCGAGCATCGCGCGCCGCGGCATCGCACGAAACGTATAATTTATCTCGACCGCCGGCAGACGCTCGGCATAGTAGGCGAGCATCTTCGGACCCGGCAGCTTGAGCGGGTAGAAGGCTCCGAGCCATTCCTTGTAGCTGAAGCCGGAAGCGCCGATCCTCACCTGCGGGGCCATCCCCGATCGAACCTATCCGCGCGCGTCCGATTGAACAAGCCGAGCCAGGGCGGCTCCGGAAGTTCTCGCGCATGGTGGGCATCCTCAATCTTCGTCGATTGATCGCTCGGATGAAGTTGCGCAGGCTGGTCCGAGTCAGGTTTTGACGCGTCTCAACTCATCAAAGTATTCCGGCCGGGTGAGCAATATCAAAAAAAGTGGCAGCTGCGGTTCCAAAGGGCTTTTCTTTTTGAAGAATCTATCCTAATAATGCATACCAATGCCGAAGATTGGCATAATTAGACCGGGGTCAATAGGCTACAGGGTGGAGGTTGGGGATTAGTTTGCTCCAAAGGGGAAAGGAAAGATGCCATCGACTGGCGCAAAGGTGCTGACGGTCAACGAGCTCTCCGAATATCTGCGGGTACATCGCTCGACGATCTATCGCCTGCTGAAAAAGGGGCAGTTACCAGGTTTCAAGATTGGCAGTGACTGGCGCTTCAATGTTGAAGCGATCGATGAATGGCGCCTGCAGCAGGGCGCCGCGCAACTCGAAGAGTTGCGGGCCGAAATCGGTCACTGAGCTCTCCGGGGACGTACTGCGCCGCGCCCATAGCCGCAGCAGGCGACCGTCGCAATTCATTCTCGCCGCGTACGGCATTTTCCTGCCGCCATATAGCCGCGCGGGCGCGACACGCTCCACAATTTTTGGCGGCGCGCCGTCGCTCTCACGCCTGCCGGCGGCTACTTGGCGGTCGTAGCGTTGCGCGCGTAGACTGTGCGGGCGATGCCGACCGACATATCACACAAGACACGTCTGTTCACTGAATCGGTTATCCGCGAGATGACGCGGCGGGCGCTGGCCTGCGGCGCAGTCAACCTGGCGCAGGGGTTTCCCGATTTTGCCGCGCCCGCGGAACTCAAGCAGGCGGCCAAGCGCGCGATCGACGAGGACTATAACCAGTACGCGATCACGCACGGCTCACCCCACTTCCGCCGCGCGATCGCCGACAAGGCGCGCGCGTACAATCGGCTCGAGTGCGATCCCGATCGCAACGTCACCGTGACCTGCGGCGCGACCGAGGCGATGGTCGCGACGATGCTCGCGGTGATCAACCCGGGTGACGAGGTCATCATCTTCGAGCCATTCTATGAGAACTACGGCCCCGACGTGATTCTGGCCGGCGCGACCGCGCGTTATGTGGCGCTGCGCGATCCTGACTTCGCGATCGATCGCGGCGAGCTCGCAGCCGCCTTCGGCCCGCGCACCAAGGCGATCGTCATCAACACCCCGCACAATCCTTCGGGCAAAGTTTTCAGCCGCGCCGAACTGGAGTTCATCGCCGAGCTATGCCGGCGCCACGACACGCTGGCGGTGACCGACGAAATCTACGAGCACATCATCTTCGACGGCGCGCGTCATCTTTCGATTGGCAGCCTGCCCGGAATGGCCGAGCGCGCGATCACCATCAGCGGGCTCTCCAAGACCTACTCGATAACCGGCTGGCGGCTGGCCTATGCGATCGCCTGCGAGCGGCTGACCGGGGCGATTCGCAAGGTCCACGATTTTTTGACCGTCGGCGCGCCGCATCCGCTGCAGGAGGCCGGCGCCGCCGCACTTGCGATGCCCGAATCGTTTTACGCCGAGCTGAAAGCGATGTATGAGCGCAAGCGCGCGGTCCTGCTCGCCGCGCTCAAGGGTGCCGGGCTGCGATGCTGGATGCCGCAGGGCGCCTACTACATCATGACCGACATCGGCGAGCTTGGGTTTCGCGACGACTTCGAGGCCGCCGATTTTTTTCTCGACGCGGTCGGGGTGGCCGCGGTGCCGGGCTCCAGCTTCTACCATCGCAACGAGCTTGGCCGTCGGATGCTGCGTTTCACATTTTCGAAGAGCGATCAGACGCTCGCCGCGGCGGCAGAGCGCCTTGCGCACCTGGAGCAAAAGCTGGCCGCGCGCCGCGACCGCTGAACGGGTGTGGTCAGTCGCCGAGATAGCGGCGGCGCACGAAGACTTCGCCCAACAGCAGTACGATCACCAGCGGCAGCAGGTAGGGATCCGCGTCGCGATAGATCGTCACCAGTTGGCCCCGCGATGCGAGCATCTGCGCCGCCGGCGCGCCGACCGCGCCGCCCGTTGCGCGCGCCAGCTCGCGTAGCAGATCAAGGTTGGCCGGCCGCAGCCTGAGCTCTGCCTGGTCGGCCGGACCCGCCTCCGGCACCGCGACCTCGCGCCGCACCAGCACTCGCTCGGTGTCGCCATCCTTGACCATCAGCGTCACGTTGTACTTGCCGCGCCGCAGCGGGGCGGACTCGCCGGTGTATACGGCGCGGCCCGACTCGGTCATCGGCACGTCCATCGCGTTGCCCTCCGCGTCGCTCGCCCCGCTGATTCGGCAGACCAGGTTATTGACCGGTTCGTTGTCGGCCTTTTCCGCCTGCAAGCTGAGCACGCCGCCCGCCGCGTTGTGCACGCGCAAGCTGAACGGGCCGGAATCCCCCTGGCGCATCACCCAGCTCGCGAGCTGCGACCAGAATTCCGCGTAACGGTTCCATCGCACCCAACTGAGCGACGCGGTCGAGTCGGTGTCGGCGGCGAAGACGGCGCTGCGTCCCAGGCCGTACTGCCACGCGGCCAGCAGTGGCGAGGCGGTGTCGTTGCGCCTGATCCGAAGGGGCACGGCGGCGCCGTCCTTGGGCACGGTGGCCGCGAACAGCCCGATCGGCGGAATTTCATGCTCGCTGATGCCGCTTAAGATCGTGCTTTCGCCGGCGTACTCGAGATGGCTCTGCTCGTGGCGCTTGTCGGAGATCGCCTGGTTGGTCAGGTGGACGAGCAGCAGGGGAAGCTTGCGGATGTCCTCGACGCGATAGAAGGTGCCGCCGGTGTTTTTGGCGAAGTCCTGCAGAAGGCGGAGGTTCTCGAGGTCGGGTCCGATGCGGATGGTCGAGACCGAGATCCGGTGCTTGTCGAAATCGGCCATCAGTTGATCGTGATCGTGATACTGGCGATTGGTGTCGCCGTCGGTGAGCAGGATCACCTGATGCACCGGGATGCCGCTGCCCAAGATCTCGCGCTCGGCGATTTCCAGCGATTCCTTGAAGTCGGTGCCACCGCCGGGTTCCAGGCGCTCGATCCGATGGGTCAGCTCCGTGCGGTCTTCGCCCACCGGGCGCAGATGCGATAGCACGTAGGGTTCCGAATCGAACGCAATCACGCCCGCGTAGTCCGTGTCGTCGAGTTGGTTGATCAGCGCGATGGCGGCCTCTTTGGCATAGCGGATGCGCTCGCCGTCGCGCACGGCCGGGTAGCGCGAGTTGTAGCTCATCGAATTGGAGCGGTCGATCAACAGGTAGACCGCGATCGGTTCGCGCGAAGGCGGGGGCGGCTGCGGAGTGAAAGTTATCGGCAGCGCCTTTTCCAGTTCGCCCTGATGAAACTTTTCGTCGCGCAGCGCGTCGCCGGTCACGATCAGCCCGCCGCCATAGTCGCCGACATAGCGCGCCAGCGCCGCCTGTACGTCGGGCGTAAGCGCCGCCGCGGTCACGTCCACCAGCATCACAGCCTGGTAGGAGAGATAAGTCTCGGGATCGGTCGGCAGGCCGTGGGGCGGCGTTTCCTGGACTTCGTACTGACGCAGCCTGAGCGCGCTCATCAGGCTGTCGGGCGGATTGGTCGAGATCACCAGCACGCGTGGCGGCGCGATGACGGAGACCGCGGTCTCCGCGCCGGGATTGACCGCGACCAGCGGCGAGTCGACGTCGATTCTCGCGTCGAGCAGGTAAGCGCCATAGCGATCCAGTTGGTAGGGCAGGGCGAACCGGTTGAGCCCGGGCTGGAGCACGACGGTGCGATGGCCCAACTCCTCGCCGTTGCTGGTCAGCCGCACGCGCGTCACAGCCGGCGCGCGGGCTTCGCTCAGGATGTCGAGTCTGAGGGCGAAACTGGCGTGCGCGCGCACCGGAGTGGGCGCTTGAAAATCGACGATCGCGACCCGCCCCGCCGCCGACGGCGGCGGCGCCGCGGCGTACAGCCGCACGCCCTGCTCGACCAACGCGGGCAATTCGGCCGTCGCGCTGCCGTCGGTCTCGTTGCCGTCGGTCAGCAGCACGATACGTTTTTCGTCCTGCTGCGGCAGCAGGCTGAGCGCGGTGGTGAGTCCGCCGGCGATATCGGTGCCGCCGGGATCGGTGCCGGCGCGCGAGGGATCGACGCGCACCAGGCGCGGGTCGCCCAGCGGCGCCAGCAGGTGCGTGCTGCGGCCAAACTCGAGCACCGCAAGCCGGTCGCGCGGACTCATCGCCGCGCGCAGCGCTTCCATCTGCTGGCGCATCCACTGTAACTGGTCGGGGGCGATCGAATGCGAGGCGTCCATCGCGACCACCACGGACATCCGCTGCGCCGGGGTCTTGAGCGGCAACCGCAAGCCGGCGAGCAAGGCCACCAGGATCACGAACAGGCTCGTGCGCAGCGCCGCCGCGCCCGCGCCCGCCGCGCGACGCCCCGCGCGCAGGGCCATCAGGCCCGGCGCCGCGGCCAGCGGCATGGCGAGCAGCAGCCACAGCAGTTCGGGGCGCTCAAACATCCCGCATCCTCCAGCGCATCGCCTTGCGCGTCAGCAGCGCCGACTCCACCAGCATCGCAAGCAGCGCGAGCGCGACGAGCCACATCGCGATCGGCTTCACCTGGGTTGCGGCGCGGACGGCCATCGCCCCCGCCGTTTCGGGAGCGCCTTTCGCGGAAGCTGCGGCGGCCGGCGGCGCGGCCGAAAGATCCGATTCGCCGGCGTCGTAATAGTTGGCGTAGATCACCGCCTTGGCGCCCGCCGAACTGATCTCGTAGCGGCCGGCCTCGAGCGGCCGCACGCGGATGCGGCCCATGTCGTCGGCTCGGGCCTCGCTCACCGAGCGGTCGGGTGCGACGATTCTGGCTACCCCGACTGCCGGAACGCTGACCGAGCCGCCGGTCGATACGACCTGCAGATCCTGCGGCGCCAACAGCCGCTTGACCATCTCCACGGTCAGCACCAGCGCTTCGAGCTTGTCGGGATCGAGCAGCATATGGTCGTTCACGCTGAACGCGATCATGCCCATCGCGCCGCGCGAGTCGTAGCCGAAACCCGCCAGCGGAAACGATCCGTTGCTGCCCGCGCCCGTGCCATGCGCCAGCACTTCCATCCATTGCGGCAGGTTCAGGATACGCGCCGGACTGAGCGCGAGCGGCTGGCCGAGCTGTTCGCCGTCGGCGCGCTCCTGCATCTCGGCCACGGCCACGGTGCCTGTCACCGGGAACTGCCACGACGGCGGCGCCGAATGCTCCAGCCACGGCGGCGGATAGATGATCAGGCGCGCGGCGGCGTTGATGCCCGGGTCGTAGGCGTCGTTGAGCACGGCCAGGCGATAGCGCGGGGCTTTCGCGAGGTCGAACTTGACCGGATCGATTGCGGTCACGATCAGGCGCTGGTTGACGGCCAGCAGCACCCGCGCCAGATCGTCGCGCGCCTCGGGACTGGGCGATATCACGAGCGCCGTGTCGGGCTTGTCGTTGGGCGCAAAGGCCCAGCGGCTGTTGTCGGCGGCGAGCGCGTCGTCGGTCACGATGCGCGCCTGGAGCAAGCCGCCCTGCTTGAGTGGGCCGAAGGGCAGCACGGTTTGTCCGCGCGGCTCGAGCACAATGGTGTTGCCTAAAATGTTATGCGCGTTGAGGTCGAGGGCAATTTCGCAAATCTGCGGACGGTCGGAGAAGTTGCGCACGACCACGCGCCCCGGCGAGGCGCCCACGGTGCCGGGCTCGAGCGCGACGATAGCGAGATTGGCGGCCGGCTCTCCGACCTGATGGACGTGCACTTGCGAGCCCGCGCCGGGGGAATTCAACAGGTCGCTCGCCGGCGCGCGGTCGGCAAAGAGATCGATTTCGGCCGTCCCGCGCGCGCGCATCAGCGCCGCCCGCATCGCGGCCGACCGTGCTGGCAGTGCTTCGGGCTTGAGCTCGTTAATCGCCGCTCGGACGTCGGCCAGATGCGAGGTTGGAGCGCGCTGCACCGTGGCCTCCAGCGCGTAGCCGATCACGCTGAAGTTGTCGCCAGGCTCGGCCGCGGCGACGATCTCCAGCGCCTGGCGCCGCGCCTCGTCAAGCCGAGTGCCGCCGGCCTCGCGCGCACCCATCCCGGCGCCCAGGTCGAAGATCAGCGCGCGGGCCTGATGATGGGCCGTCGGCGCGCGGCTTCGGATGTACAGCCCCGCGAGCGCCATCGAGAGCGCGCCCAGCGCCGCCAGCTCCAGCCAGAACATCAGGTCGGTGCGCAGCACCCGCGAGCTTGCCACGGGCGCGGCGATCTCGTCGAAGAGCATCAGGCTGGAAACCTCGAGCGTAGGCTTGGCGCGGGCGCGCAAATAAATCGCGACCAGCACGGCGAGGCTCGCGAGGTAGGCCAGGTTGCGTGGATTGAGCAGGCCCATCGCGCGCTACCGCACTACTCCGAGGCGCGGAAATTCGCGCATCACGATGTCGTCGAAATGGCTCGCGCCGAAGGCCCGCGCGTAGATGATCCCGTTGGCCGCGCAGAACGCCGCAAGATCGGCGGACAGCCGCTCGGCCCGCCGCCGGCAGGTCTCGGCCGCGCTCGCGCCGAGGGTGACCTCGCATAGCTCTCCGGTTTCCGAATCGCGTACGCGATAGTGGCCCGGCGGATAGGTGCCGCTGCTCTCGCGATCGCCGAGGACGTGGATGACCTTGACCTCATGGCGCGCGCGCAAAAGGCCGCGCAGAGCCTGTTCGTATTCGCTGGTGGAGACCAGGAAGTCGGAGATCACGATGACGGTGCCGGCCGGCCGGCGCATCAGCAGCAGGCGACCGATCGCTTCGGCCATCTGCGTGGCGCCGCCCGCGCGCACGGTGCCCACGAAGGTGCGGAAGGCCGGGTAACTCTCGCGCCGGCGATGGAGCGCCGAGGTCTCCAGGCGCGGCGCGCTGCCGCGCTCCGCGGTGAACGCGCCGAGGCGGACCGCGTCGTTGCTCGCCATCGCAACGTAGGCGAGCGAAGCCGCCAGGCCCAGCGCGAACCCCAGCTTGTCGTCCTCGCGCGGCAGGCCCATCGAGGCGCTGGCATCGACCAGGATGCTGACTTCGATTTCGCGCTCGGCACGAAAGGTGCGGATCGTCAGATCGTCGAGCCGGGCGAACGCGTTCCAGTCAAGGAAGCGCAGGTCGTCGCCCTCGACGTATTCCTTGAAACTTTCGGGCTCGATCCCGAGGCCCTGCACGCGCCCGAGCATCCGGCGTCCTTCGCGCACGGTGCGCGAACGCTGGACTCCGAGCACCAGGCCGTCGAGCCGGCGGAGAAAGTCGGGCTCGAATGCGCGCGCCTCGAGCATCTAGGCCAGGCCGCTCAGGCGCGGGCGGGGCGAACCGCCTGGATGACGCGCTCGACGATATGGGCCGCGTCGATGCCGTCGGAATGGGCCGCGTAGTTGAGCATCACGCGATGCTGCAGCGCGGCGGGAGCCACCTGGTCGATATCCTCGTAGGCCACGTTGGCGCGGCCGTCGAGCAGGGCGCGCACCTTGGCGCCCATGATGAGCGCCTGCGCCCCGCGCGGACTCGCGCCGAAGCTGACGTAGCGGTCGACCGCGTCGACGCGCAAGCCGTTGGTTTGCTGCCCGATATAGCGCGAGGTGCTGGGCTGGGTCGCGCGTACCATCCGCGCCGCGTAGTGTTCGATCGGTTGCGCCACCATCACCTCGCGCACCAGGCGTTTCAGCCCCTCGATTCGTTCGGCCGCCTCGGCCACCGAGAAGATCGGCTCGACGCCGGCGTCCTCGGGACCGGTGGTGTTGGTCACGATACGCACCATTTCGCTCTCGTCGGGGTACTCCAGCCGCACCTTGAACAAGAAGCGATCGAGTTGGGCCTCGGGTAGAGGATACGTCCCCTCCATCTCGATCGGATTGAGCGTCGCCATCACGAAGTACGGCGGCTTGAGCATGTGAGTGATACCGGAGACGGTTACCTGCAACTCCGCCATACATTCGAGCAGCGCCGACTGGGTCTTGGGAGTGGCGCGGTTGATCTCGTCGCCGAGCAGGATGTGGCAGAACACGGGGCCGGGCTGAAAGGAAAATTCCCGCCGGCCGTCCTCGCCCGAAAGAATCACCCGAGTGCCGGTGATATCCGCGGGCATCAGATCGACGGTGAACTGTATCCGGTTGAAACTCAGGTTCAGCGCGAGGCCGAGCGTCTTGACCAGCGTGGTCTTGCCGGTGCCCGGGACGCCCTCGATCAGCACGTGGCCGCCGGCGAAGAGCGCGCTCAGAAGTTCCTCGACCGCTTGTTGATGGCCCACGATCACTTTGTGAATCTGGGCCTGGACGTGGCGGAAAGTGCGCGCAAAGTCGGCCACGCTGGGCACTTCGGTGGCGGCAACTGCATTCATCGTTCAAACACCCGCTTAATCGTCACCCGGTCGGAGGCCGGGATGGAGGCGCGCTCGAAGGGCTCGTCGGGAGCCTGGCTCGCGTTGAGCGTGCTCTTGGTCCGTTGCGGCGGCGAGGCCGGCGCTGTATTGCTCGATCCTTCGTCGGACGGGCCGACCTCGACCGGAATCTTGAACGTGTCATTGCCAAGCGTTGGGTTTTCGGCCTCGCCATAAAGATGCTGCGGGTCGGTGCCGGAGCCGTGATCCGAGCCGCCCGCGCCCAGCGTGCCGCCCGGCGGGACTTTGCGGGCGTTGGGTGGCGTGTTCTGGGCGGCCGATCCGCTGGGGTCCGGGTCGTCGTTATTGAGACCATTGAGCGCGGCCAATCCGCTCATGTCGGGCATTCCCGGAGTTGGCGCGCTGTTGGGTGGCATCTGGTTCTGATCGGTTTGCTGCCCGCCACCGGGATTTTGCGGATTGTCCTGGGTGCCGTTTGCCTGCGGATTGTTTTGGTTCTCGGCAGGGCTCTTACCCGCGCTTCCGCCTTTTTTGTCGGTAAGTCTCAAGCGTGGCGCAGGCTCGGCCGGCTTGCCGCCGGTAAGTTTGTTCTGCAGCGCCTCGGCGGCGTCGCGCGCATTGGCCATCAGGCGCGAGGTCGGACTGCCCTGTTGCCCTCCGCGCTGGGCCGCGCGCAACTTCTCGGCCAATTTGCGCAGCGTGGCGGGGTCCGCGTCGATTTCCGTGCCCGGTTCGGCTGAAGGATCGGCGGGCCGGATGTCGAGATCGCCCAGGTCGGCGGTGGCCTCGCCCGGCGCGTTGACAGTGTGATTATTGGCGCCCAGCCTGGCGGTGCGGACGCCGTAGGCGAGGCGCATCACGATCACCGCGACCGCGCACGAGACCAACGCCGCCCACAACCATCGCGAGAGCCGGCGCGGCTCGACCCGCGCGGCGGCGAATTGCTCGCGCAGCGCGAGCGTATCCTCGATCAGATAAGGCCACAGTGAGGAGCGGGGCTCGACTCGCATCGCGACCATCGTGGTCAGCCGGCCCTTTAGCGCCGCGCGCTCGTCGGCGATCCGCGCCGCGCGCTCGTCGCTGGTGCGCATCCGCCATGCCGCGCGCGCCATGCGCGCGACTCCGGCCACGGCGGCGGCGGTGAGGGCGATGCCGAGAAAAAGAAAAGTAAGCGGACTGAAGGCGAAAGCGGCGCCGACGATCAGTACGGCGGCGCACAGAATGAAGGTGAGGCCGCCAAATAATCCGTTCTGCAGCGCCAGCGCGTTGAGCCGCCCGCGAATCGAGGCCACTTGGTCAAGGATCAGCCGGGACTTCTCCTCGCCGCGCGGTTGTCCGGCTTCGTGATCCATTTGGGAAGCACCACCGCCACGACGCCAATCGGCGGTCAGGTAGCGATCAGGATAATTTAGGCCTGCGACGCGCGCAACTTGAATGTTCCAGAGCCGGCCGGCACGCAGATGCAAAATGCACGCGCCCTGCATGCCCGCCAAGGCTTTGGTCAGTCCTTATGACTCAGCCCGGCGTCGTCGAGCACGCTGAGCGCGATCGCCGACCAATCCATGTCCGCACGCCCCTTGGCGAGGCTCGCGAGAAATCGGTCGCGCACCAGGCTCGCGATCGGCATTCCCATCGTCACCTCGCGCGCTGTGCGCAGCGCCAGTTCCAGGTCCTTGAGCCCGAGCGGCATCCGGAAGCCCACCGGAGTGAAGCGCTTCTCGGCGATCGCTTTGCCGTAGCCCTGGTAAATCGGGCACGCGAACAGCGTCTTCGCCAACAGGTCGGCGACCGCCGCGCGCTCGACGCCTTGCTTTTCGGCCATCGCGAACGCCTCCGACATCGCTTCGAGGTTCGCGGCGATGAGAAAATTGCCCGCCAGCTTGGCGACGTTGGCCGCGCCGGGCTCCTCGCCGAAGTCGAAAACCGCTTGCCCCATCGCCTCCAGCAGCGGCCGTATCGCGGTTTTCTGCGCCGCCGGTCCCGAGGCCAGCACCCATAGCCGCTTGGCCTTGGCGGCATCGGGACGTCCAAACACGGGCGACGCGATTAGGGTGTTGCCGCGGGCGCCATGATGCTCCGCGAGCCGGCGGGTGGTCGCCGGCGCCACCGTACTCATCGAGATATGGATTCCGCCGGGCCCCAGCCTCTCTGCCAAACCGCCGGCGCCGAGCGTCACCTGTTCGAGCGCGGCGTCGTCGGCGAGCATCGTGATCGCCACGCCGCCCGCGGGCGCGGCATCGCCGGGCCGCTCGACGCGCGTCGCGCCGGCTTTGACCAGGGCGTCGGCCTTCGAGGTCGTGCGATTGTAAACGCGAAGCTTGTATCCGGCGGCGTGCAGGTTGGCCGCCATCGGCTCGCCCATCGCGCCCAATCCGATAAATCCGATTTCAGTGGTCATCGTAGTAATAAATCCTTTCTCCAGTTTTTTGGCGCGAATTGCGTCGGCTGGCATGATCGCCGCGCGGCTACCGCGCGCGAGTTACTCCCAGGCGCGGACACAGACGTGCTACAGAGCATCGCGAACACCACGGCGACAGCGGTTGGCAGATAGTCTGGCCGAAGGCCACCAGCAACGAATTGTATTCGATCCAGTAGCGTCGCGGCAGCACCGCGCGGAGCGCAGTCTCGGTTTCATCCGGCGTGCGCGCCCGCACCAGGCCCCATCGGTTAGAGATCCGATGGACGTGAGTGTCGACGCAGATGCCGGGCTTGCCGTAGGCCTGGGTCACGACCAGGTTGGCGGTTTTGCGGCCGACGCCCTTCAGCGTCAACAGCGCGTCGATCGAGTCCGGCACTCTCGCGCCGAAGCGCGCGATAAGCTCGCGGCAAATTCCGACAATCACGGCGGCCTTGGTGCGATAGAATCCGACCGGAAAGATCAGCCGCGCGATCGCATCCTCGCCCAGATCAAGCATCGCCTGCGGAGTCGATGCCTCCGCGAACAATCGCGGCGTTGCTTGGGCAGTGGTTTCATCCCGCGTGCGCAGGCTCAGGATGCATCCGATAAGCACGCGGAACGGATCGCCATGCTCGGCGGCTTCCAGAGCCATCACCGGCGCGTTCCATCCCTTGGCCTCGCGCCGCAGCAGTTTCAGTAGTCGGCCGATAGTCCGCCGATCGACAGGATCGATGCCGGAGCGATCGATGCGCGAGCGCCGGCTGACGGTCAGCGCCGCGGTGCCGTCCGCGCGCGAACGCGCCGCGGCCGTGCGAAGCGTCTTGCTCGCGGGCGCCATGGCGGATCACCTCTAGCACGGCCGGCGCCCCGGGAAAAACTGGGGCCGGGCAGGTTTTGGGCAAGAATCGGCTAGGTCAACAAGCAAAGGTACACAATACTTATCGTCTTCTACACTACTTATCGTCTGTGGAAACTGAGAACCGTCCAGTTTAGCCTCTTAACGCAAAATGAAGGCTATTCAAGGCCGGTTCGGGCGGAAGGTGCGAGCGCTCAGAATGGAGCGGGGCTGGACTCAAGAAGAGCTGGCATCAAGAGCCAAAAAGCATCCGACTTATATCGGCGGAATCGAGCGTGGTGAGCGCAACCCGACTCTCACCGTGCTGGCGGATATCGCCCGCGCGTTCGGTGTCAGTTTGGCAGTTCTTCTGGGCGAGGATCGCGCGTGACTTCTCCCTCGCATCCCTTGGAGAAGAAATTTAACGCTCCTGCAGCAGATATTCTGGAGGCGATCGAGCATGGCTTTCGGGCGCAGGTTGATGTCAAAGGCAAGCTGGCCGAACTTTATCTGTATCGGCATCTCAAACGGCTAGAGGCGAAAAGTCAAATCCTTTCGATTGTGTGGCACGATGCAGACGGCCAGCCGGACTTTGAAATCAAGATTCGAGATGGCCAAAAGCTTCGCGTCGAATGTAAGAATCTTCGGAGTGACAAAAACTTCTCTGCCGAACGGGGATGTAAGGTCGAGATTCAGAAGACTCGCGGTGGGCGAGACAAGGAGGGACGGAAAACCAGAGGTTACATGACTGGTTATTTCGACCTGCTCGCCGCGTGCACGTTCAACCAGTCGGGCAGTGGACCTTCCGTTTCATCGCAGCGCGTCGCCTAGCGAGGCGCGATGACGACCCCACAGTGCTCAAGGTCATGCAGCTGGTGCCTCTTGTCGGTAAGGATAAGTTTTGGTTCGACGATTTCCTCACGGCTGTCCGGGACGTTAAGGATTGACAAGGGACCGCCCCGACAATACTCATAGTCTGTGTGATATGAAGAAGCCACCTGGCAGCGTTTCACGTTCACTTCTGAAGGAAGACCCACTCTACGCGACTGGCTTCGGAGCAGCGTATGTAGGCGACTCCCGCCGGCTATTGCGCGAATTGCCGGATGCTAGCGTAAATCTGGTGATTACCTCGCCGCCCTTCGCACTTCACTTCAAGAAAGAATATGGAAACAAGGATCAGCCGGATTACATACCGTGGTTCCTGGAGTTCGCGCGGGAAGTGAAAAGAGTGCTCGCGGAAGATGGAAGCTTCGTCATCGATTTGGGCGGGGCTTACGAACCGGGTCGTCCGACTCGGTCGCTGTACCATTTCAAACTTTTGATTTCACTAGTCGAGGACCTCGGTTTGTTTTTGGCCCAAGAGTTCTATTGGCATAACCCTGGTAAAATGCCGGCACCAGCAGAATGGGTCACCGTTCGCCGCATACGGGTTAAGGATTCCGTCAACTGCCTATGGTGGCTTTCGAAAACGCCCAACCCGAAGGCTGATAATCGAAAAATTCTGGTTCCGTACAGCCGCGACATGGAGAGGCTCATACGGAAGGGCTACCGTGCTAAGCAGCGACCTTCTGGACATAACATCACGGAAAAGTGGGGACGTGACCACGGAGGTGCGATTCGTTCAAACCTCATAGTGCAGGGTAACAACGATTCAAACGGGGCCTATCTCAAGCATTGCGAGGAGGCTGGACTAAAGCCGCATCCCGCTCGCTTTCCTCGGCAGCTTCCGGAGCTTTTCATTAATTTCTTGACCAACGAAGGCGATCTGGTGGTGGATATTTTCGCCGGTTCGAATACGACCGGAGCGATTTGCGATCAGCTAAGAAGGCGCTGGCTCGCATTCGAACTTGAGTCCCGTTATTTGGAGGCAGGAAAGTTACGCTTTCCCAGGCTCGCGCGTGAATCGGGAGTTGTCGACTCTCGGCAACCCGCTCCGGACGGCCAGTTTTCTCTCCCGTTGCTTCGAAAGTAACACAAGAGGCGCCGCGGTGCCGTCCGCGCGCGAACGCGCCGCGGCCGTGCGAAGCGTCTTGCTCGCGGGCGCCATGGCGGATCACCTCTAGCACGGCCGGCGCGCGCGTAAGAAACCGAGGTTCGTTTGACGCTGGGCCTCAACGGTAATACCTTCCTTTCGCTGGCGCGCTGGCCGCCGTCAGCGTTCGCCAACACGGGGAGGCTTTAGCGATGGACCTCGGCAAAGACCTGATGCTCGAGATGTACCGCTCGATGCAGCGGATTCGGCAGTTCGAGGGGCGGGTGCGCGATCTTGCGATCGCCAGCGAGATTCCGGGCTTCGTGCACGTTTCGATCGGCGAAGAGGCGAGCGCGACCGGGGTGTGCGCGGCCCTTCGCAAGACCGACCGCATCACCTCGACCCATCGCGGCCACAGCCACCTGATTGCCAAGGGCGGCCGGCTCGACCGCATGATGGCCGAGCTTTACGGCAAGCGCGAAGGCTACTGCAAAGGCAAGGGCGGCTCGATGCATATCGTCGACTTCGCGCTCGGCATCCTGGGCGCCAACGGAATTGTCGGCGCAGGTCTGCCGATCGCGACGGGGTCGGCGCTGGCCGCGCAAATCTCGGGACGCGACGACGTTACCGCCTGCTTCTTCGGCGACGGCGCCTCCAACGAGGGCACCTTTCACGAATCGCTCAATCTCGCGGCGGTCTGGAAACTGCCGGTGGTTTTCGTCTGCGAGAACAACGGCTTCGGCGAATTCACCCCGATGGAGACCGTGACCTCGGTTAAAGATATCGCGGTGCGTGCTCAAAGCTACGCAATTCCCGGACATATCGTCGACGGCAACGACGTCTTCGAGGTCTATCGTTACGCGAGCGAAGCGATCGCGCGGGCGCGGGCCGGCGAAGGGCCGACGCTGCTCGAGTGCAAGACCTACCGATGGGAGGGGCACGTGGTCGGCGAGCAGGCTTTCCTCGGCTCGGCCGGCTATCGCACCGAGGCGGAGATCGAGTCGTGGAAAAAGAAATGCCCGCTTATCAAATTTGAACAATTCGTGCTCGAGGGCGGCAAGATCGGCAAAGCCGAACTCGATCGGATCGTGAACGAGACGCAAGCCGAACTCGAAGCCGCGGTCGAGTTCGCGCGCAAGGGCGCCTTGCCCGATCCGTCCGAGGTCACCGACGACGTTTTCGCCTAGGCGCGCGGAGAAACGATTCGAAGGCAGAGCGGCGAGGACGGACGCTCGAGCGAGGTAATGACGATGGCGCTGGTCAGTTACATACAGGCAATCAACCAGGCGATCGACGAAGAGATGGCGCGCGATCCGCTCACCTTCGTGATGGGCGAGGACGTGATCCTGGCGGCCTTCGGCGCCACCCGCGGCCTGCACAAAAAATACGGCCCCAGCCGCGTGCGCAACACGCCGATCTCGGAAGCCGGATTCGTCGGCGCGGCGGTGGGCGCGGCGATGGCCGGGACGCGCCCGATTTGCGAGGTCGAGTTCGCGAGCTTCTTTTACTGCGCGATGGACCAGGTGTGTAACCAGGCGGCCAAGCTGCGTTACATGTCGGGCGGGCAGGCCCGGTTGCCGATTACCTTCAGGGCCGTATACGGCGCGGTCGGCGGCGCGGCCGCGCAACATTCCGAAACCGTATACGCGCAGTTCTTAAGCGTGCCGGGGCTGAAGCTCGCGATGCCCTCGTCGCCGATCGACGTCAAGGGAATCCTCAAGAGCGCGATCCGCGACGACAACCCGGTAATCGTCTTCGAGCATCTGTCGCTCGGACGCCTGCGCGAAGAAATGCCCGCCGGCGACCATCTGATTCCGCTCGGCAAGGGCGCGATCAAGCGCGCGGGAGACAACGTGACCGTGGTCGCGATCGGTGCGATGGTGCCCAAGGCGCTCAAGGCCGCGGAGCGCCTCGCCGCCGACGGTATCAGCGTCGAAGTCGTCGATCCGCGCACGCTGATTCCGCTCGACCTGGATTTGATCCTGGAGTCCGTAGCCAAGACCAATCGCGTGGTGATCGCCGACGAGGGCCATCTGCGCGGGGGCGCGGCCGCCGATCTCTCGGCGCTGATCGTCGAGAAGGGCTTCGACCTGCTCGACGCACCGCCCCGGCGCGTGACCTCGCTCGACGTGCCGATTCCCTTCAGTCCGCCGTTGGAGAAAGCCGCGATTGCCGACGACGCGCAAATCGAGGCGGCGGTCCGCGAATTGGCGGGGCGCTGAGGTTCGAATTCGGCGGACTGTCCCGAGAACCCTGAGAACCGCTCTGTCTATAGCCAACCGCACGTTCGCGCCCCGGTGAGACTCGAATGCCCGTCGAAGTGACCATGCCCAAGTTTGGCCTCACGATGCAGGAGGGCACGATTCAGCGGTACTTCAAGGCGCCGGGCGAAAGCGTGCGTGCGGGCGAGCCGCTGTACGAGGTCGAGACCGAGAAGGTGTTGTACGAAGTCGAGGCGCCGGCCTCCGGCACGCTCGCCGCCGCGCTGTTTCCGGAGGGCGCGACGGTCGAATGCGGAGTCGTAATCGCGGTAATCGCCGAGAGCGGCGAGGACGCGGCCGCCATCGGTGCGCGGTACGCTGACGGCGCGGGGCCGCGGGCGGGGGTGCCCGCCGCCATGGCGGCGGGCGCCCCCGCCCGCTCATCCGGCGCCGCCGGCGCGAGCCAAGGTGCCGCTGCGGCCGCCCCGGCGTCGTCCGCCGCCGTTTCGGCGGCGGACGACGCCGGGGCGCGCCGCGCGGTAAGCCCGGTCGCGCGCAAGCTCGCCGCCGAACTCGGCGTCGAGCTTGCGCGCGTCGCCGGCACCGGCCCCGGCGGACGCATCACGCGCGAAGACGTCGAGCGCGCGGCCGAAGGCGCGCGCTCGGCGTCCGGAGCAAGCGCGTCTGGCGCGCGCGCGGCATCGGCGGCGGCAGGGGCAGGCGCGCCCGCGGGCGCGCCTGCCCCTGCCGCCGCGCCCGGCGCGGCCAAACCGCAGGCGCGCAGTATCCCGATGCGCGGGATGCGCAAGACTATTGCCGATCGCATGTCGCAGAGCCTGCGCGAGAGTGCGCAGCTCACCATCACCAGCGAAGCCGACGTAACCGCTGCCGTCGAGTTGCGCGAGCGGCTCGTCAGGCAGTTCGATTTCACTTACGGCGATCTGCTGGTCCAGGCCGTGGCGCGTGCGCTGCTGCGTCATCCGCGGATGAACGCGCGGTTGATCCAAGATGCGATCGCGATCATGCCGCAGGTCAACGTCGGGATGGCCGTGGCGCTGGAGGATGGGCTGATCGTGCCGGTGATCGTGGACGCCGACCGGAAGTCGCTTCGCCAGATCGCCGCGGTGACGCGCGAACTGGGTGAGCGCGCGCGCGCGGGCAAGCTGCGCCTGGAAGAGGTAAGCGGCGGGACGTTTACGATAACCAACCTCGGCACCTACGGGGTGGACGGGTTTACGCCGATCCTCAATACCGGCGAGACCGGGATTCTTGGCGTCGGGCGGATCATCGAGAAGCCCGTGATCCATCGCGGCGAGATCGCGCGGCGCTCGATGATGACGCTCAGCCTGACTTTCGACCATCGGTTGATCGACGGCGCGCCGGCCGCGCAGTTCCTTCAGACGGTGATCGAGATCTTCAACTTCGGCGAGCGCTAGGAAGATGCGAACCGCATCGTGGGCCGCGGCGCTGGCGGCGATACTGGCGCTATCGGCGGGCGCGTGGGTCGGCGCCGATACTGGATGGGCGGCCCAGCCCGCCAGCGGCATCGACGCGGGCGCGGTCAACGAGGCCCCGGCGCCCCTGGCCTTCAATTGGGAGAAGCTGTCCCAGGAGGCAACCGCGCTGCTTTCCCAGTACATCCGTATCGATACCACCAATCCGCCCGGCAACGAGTTAGGCGCGGCGCGGATGTTACGCGAGAAATTTCTTGCCGACGGAATTCCCGCCACGGTATGGGAGCCGGCGCCCAGCCGCGGAGTGATCGCGGCCCGACTGCGCGGTATTGGCAAGCACACCAAAGCCATCGTGCTGCTCAGTCATATGGACGTCGTGCCCGCCAACGCCAAGCAATGGCAGGTGCCGCCTTTTTCGGGCGAGGTCAAGGACGGCGATATCTGGGGCCGCGGCGCGATCGACGACAAGGGCCCCGGCGTGATCGAGATGATGGCGATGCTGGCGATCAAGCGCGCTGGGATTCTGCTCAACCGCGACGTGATCTTTATCGCGACCGGTGACGAGGAGGAGGGCGGACGCAACGGCGCCGGATGGCTCGTCGGGCACGAGAAGCAGGTCTTTGCCGACGCCGGCTACCTGCTTAACGAAGGCGGCGGAATCGAGCAGACGCCGAGCCATCATCGCTTCTACGCGGTTTCGTTGGCCGAGAAGACCCCGATGTGGATCCGAATGACCGCCCAGGGGCCGAGCGGGCACGCCGCGGTGCCGCCCGACGCGACCGCGGTCACGCATCTCACGGCGGCGCTCGGCAAGCTCATCGCGTATCGGCCGCCGGTCCGCGTGACCGACACGGTGCGCGACTATTTTCGCGCGATCGCCAGGCTCGACGGCGGGCCGAGCGAATTCAAGAACTTGGTGGCCTCGCTGCGCAAGTCCGGCTTTCGGCAAAATTTCCTTTCCACGCCGCGCTACAATGCGATGGTGCGCAATACCGTTACGCCGACCGTGCTCGGCGCCAGCCAGAAGACCAACGTGATCGCGCCGACGGCCTATGCCGAGGTCGATTGCCGCCTGCTGCCGGGCGCCGATCCCAAGGAATTTCTCGATCAAATCCGCCAGGTGATCGGTGACGACACGATCAAGGTCGAAGTGTTGCTCAACTTTCCCGCGGCCTCTTCACCCCCGCGATCGATCCTGATGAACGCGATTAACGCGGTTGCGTGGCAGGACGGCCACGATACGGCGGTGCCGATGATGATCGCCGGCTTCACCGACAGCCATTATTTTCGCACCAGTGGTCTCGTTGCCTATGGCTTTGTGCCGGTGGAATTGACTACCGCCCAGGAGCGTACGGTGCACGGGATCAACGAGCGGATCGAAGTGAAGGAGCTGGGCAACGGAATCCGGCGGATGATTGAATTGTTGCGCTTCGCGGGCGGAAGCTGAGAACCCGGATGGGAGGCGGGATATAGGGATTATGCTGCACGCAGGAGCCGGATACTCGATTTCCAACAACCCCAGGGTGGCCGCCGCCGAAGCCACGCGCGAGGCGATGCGCCAGGCGGGATTGCATCACGCGGCCGGCGCGCTGTGCTTCGCGACCACTGCGCATGGCGCGGCCTTCGGATTGATCACGCGCACGGTTGCAACCGAAGCGCGCACGCGTGAGGTCGCCGGATGCTCCAGCGTGGGCGTGATCGCGGCCGAGCGCGAGATCGAATCCGGCCCCGCAGTCGCGGTGATGGTCTTCGGCGGCAGCTCGCTCAGCGCCAAGCGCCTGTTCGTGCCCTCGCTCCGCGGCCGCGCGCGCGAAGCCGCCGCTGAGATCGCTGCCGCGATCCGCCCCTCGCTCGGCGCCAACAACCTGCTCTGCCTCTTTGCCGACACCTACAACACGGAGCCCGACGCGCTGCTGAGCGCGCTGGGACGCGAATTGCCGGGCGTGATGGTGGTCGGCGGCGGAGCGAGCGAGGACGGCTCAGTGGGCGAGACCTTTCAGTTCTGCGGCGACACCGTAAGTTCCAACGCGGTGTCGGGGATGCTGCTCGCCGGCGACTTCGATCTCAACCTGGGCGCGTCGCTAGCTTGCACGCCGCTCGGCAAAACCTATCGGGTGACCGCGGTGCGCGACAATATACTGGCCGAGCTCGACGGGCGGCGCGCCTTCGACGTCTTCGCCGAGGCGGCGGGCCCGCTCGCGGAGGACCTCAAGCGCGCCGTGGCCTTTGTTTTCCTCGGCGTGCCGCTCGACCCTGACACCGAACAGATGGAACGTGGACGCTACCTCGTCCGCAATATCGTCGGCGCCAGCACCGAGCATGGGGTGCTCGCGGTGGCCCATCGTCCGAAGATCGGCGAGCGGGTGGGCTTCGCGCTACGCAACGGCGAGCGCTCACGCGACGACCTCAAGGCGACGCTCGAGGAGATGCAGGCGCGTCCGATAGCATCGCCGGCCTTCGGGCTGTATTTCGATTGCGTCTCGCGCGGCGCCGCGTTGTACAATATTCCCGATCACGACTCGGCTTACATCGGCCGCTACCTCGGCCATCTGCCGATCGCCGGCTTCTTCACCGGCTTCGAGATCGGCCCGCTAGGCGCCGGCTACGGGACGCTTCAGTATTCGGGAGTGCTGGCGCTCGTCAGCGGCAAAACCGGCTGAGCGGCGAGCGCCTGCCGCTCGCGCGGGAGAGCCGCAAGGCGGCGCGCTTGCAGCGCCCAAACGGTTAGTGGTAGCTGGAATCTGGCTCGTGGCGTGAACTTTTCTGCGCGGAGCGCATTCCAGCCGGCAACGGAGGAACAGCCAAATTGGACTTCGGATTTTCAGAAGAACAAGAGATGTTGCGCGACGCGGCCAAGCGCTTTCTGGCCGACAACTGCTCGACCAAGTTCGTGCGGCAGATGATGGCGGACGAGAGCGCGCACGACGCGGGCTTCTGGCGCAAACTGGTCGACCTTGGATGGCCCGGGTTGCTGATACCCGAGGAGTACGGCGGCCAGGGCGGTACTTTTCTCGACATGACGGTGATCGCCGAGGAGGCTGGCAAGGCGCTGGTGCCGGGGCCCTTCTTCGCTGCCGCGCTGCTCGGCGTGCCGATCTTGCTTGAAGGCGGCTCCGCCGCGCAGAAAAAAGAACTGCTGCCGAAGATGGCCAAGGGCGAATATATCGCGACCCTCGCGATCGCCGAGGCCGCGGGGCGTTTCGATGCGGGCGGAATTGAATTGAAGGCGGGCAAGAAGGGCGCCGACTATACGCTTACGGGAGAGAAATTCTTTGTGCCCGACGCGCATGTCGCCGACTGTATCGTGGTGGCCGCGCGCAGCGCGGGCAGCGGCGAGAACGGCATCACCCTGCTGATGGTGCCGGCGAAACAAAAAGGCGTCACCGTAACCCAGCTCAAGACCGTCGACATGACCCGGCGCCTCTGCCACGTCAAGTTCGACGGCGTCACTGTCGCCGGCGCGAATCTACTTGGCAAAGAGGGTCAGGGTTGGCCGATCCTGCGCCGCACGTTGGATATCGCGACCGCCGCGTTGTCGGCCGAGATGGTTGGCACCGCGCAAAAAGCGCTCGACATCGCGGTCGACTACGCCAAGACGCGGGTGCAGTTCGGCAAACCGATCGGATCGTTTCAGGCCGTCAAGCACAAGTGCGTCGACATGATGGTCTCGGTCGAGAACACGCGCTCGCTCACCTACTACGCCTGCTGGACCGTCGACGAACGGCTGGCCGAGGCCGCGACCGCGGTCCCCATGGCCAAGGCGTATGCCTCGGACATGGCCAAGAACGTCACCAGCGAAGCAATCCAGGTGCATGGCGGAATCGGTTTCACCTGGGAGCACGACATGCATCTGTACCATCGCCGTGCACTGGCCGGCGAGGCGAATTTCGGCAACGCGCCCATCCATCGCGAGACCGTGGCGAAATCGCTGCTCGCCTGACGGGACTCGCCGGAACTTCCCACACACGAACAAGAGCCGCGGCCCGCTCGCGCCGCGGCTCTCTATTCTCAGCTAGCACAGCACTTCGTTGGCGTGCATCGTATCGAGATACTCGCGCACCGCCTGGATCTTGCCGCCGCGGACTTCGCACAGGAAGTGGTAGCGATTCTGGTAGGTCTTGCCGCTCTTCATCTTGGCGAACGACTCGGCCTCGACCGCCACGCGATCGCCCTCGGCCGTGACTCCCTTGACCCGCAGCGCAAGCGCGCCGTCAATCGCAGCCCCGAGCTGGCCGAGCAGCTCGATGAATTGGGCCTTGGTCCTGGTCCCGGATAGCGGGAAATTTCCCTGTATCCACCAGGTCGCCGAATCACTGAGGGCATCCAGTGCGGCGGCCGCATTGCCGGCGTTCAGGTTCTCGAAGAAGCCTAGAACAATTCTCTTGCTCTCTTCGGTAGTCATATCGATTCCTCCGTGGGGGCTCGGGCAGTACCGTTCAAGGCGTTTGATCTCACGGCGCGGGCGCTAAAGCAACCGGAATTTTGATAGCTGCGTAGGGCCATTATGTTCTCGGGCGATTTGCGGAGAGTTTAGGGAAGTTTTACCGCAACAATTTAATAAGTCGGTAACCTTTGCCGCCCCTTTGCGCGCCAAATGTTGAAAGCCGCAGTTCCACGAGTCCGCGCCGGGCATGAACTTTGCTGGATAACGAAAGACCGGGCGCGGAAGCCGCTTCGGACCTTCGTGTGGGGCGTGATGGGCTGTTGGTTGGCGGCTGGCGCTTCGCCAGTTGTCTCGCCAGCGAGCGGCTTCCGGGGCCGGACCCGTTATGTATCATCATCACTTTGGCCTAAACGGACCGCCCTTCCAATTTACCCCCGCGCCCGACGCATTGTACTTGAGCCCCACGCATCGCGAGGCGCTTGCCGCGCTCGAATGGGGCCTGTTGCATGAACCAACAGGCTTCACTTTGCTGGTGGGCGAGAGCGGGGTCGGCAAGACCACGATGGTCTGCTCGATCCTGGCGCAGCGCCTTTGGAACGTGCGGCCCGCGCTCCTGTCCAACCCCAGGCTCAACTTCGACCAGATAATGCAGGTGGTGATGTCGCAGCTCGCGCCCGGCTGGAGCGGGCAGTCGCGGCTGGAGCTGACCGAGGGCTTTGCCGAATTGCTCGACGGTCTGGCGCCGGGCGAGCGCGTCGCGATCGTTATCGATGAGGCGCAGGAATTGAGCGACGAAGCGCTGGAGGGACTGCGCTTGCTGTCCAATGCGGACACCTTTGCCGAGCGCCGACTGCAAATAATTTTCGTGGGACAGCCCGAACTGGTCGAGCGGCTGAGGCATCCGCAGATGCACAGTCTCAATCAGCGAATCGGCGCCCGCGCCGTGCTCAGGCCGCTCGGCCCGGCCCAGGTGCGCGAATACATCAATTGCCGGCTGCGCGCGAAAGGGGGTGCAGCCACCCGGATATTCGCTGCCGCCGCGCTCAGCTACCTGGTCGAGCACAGCGGCGGGATACCGCGCCGGGTCAACGTACTCAGTCACAATTCGATGCTGCAGGGGTACGCGGCAGGAAGCAAAAAAGTCAGTTTGGCGATGGTCGAGAAAGCGGTTAGCGAATACGAGGAGTTGCTCAACAGCAAAACCCCGCGCGCCGCCGACCGGCCCGAGCTCTCCATGATTCCGCGCACCCGCTCGAAGCAGGCCGCGCTGGCGGTGACGGCGCTCGCGCTGGCTGCCGCCGGCGCGATCCTCATCTGGTCGCAAGCCTGGCTCGCACTCAATTCATCGCATGCAAGCCTCGGTGGAGCGGCCATCCGGCCCGCAACGGAGTCCTACAAGACCGGCCCAGGGATTCCGCTGGGGCCGGGGGCCGCCGCCGTGAATAGGCCTTCCTTGAACGTCGCGCTCGAGGCTTTGCGCGCGCGCCAACCGTAGAGCCGCGAGGCCTTAAGAGCATCACAGTTCAGAGTTGCTGAAAGGCACCGCGCGCGCCGGGTGCCGCGCGAAAAAGATCGCGGTGCCGCAAGAGTTCGAGGCTGCCTCGAGCCGACCGCAGGGTGGCGTCAGGGCGACGCCGGCGCCAGCTTGGCCGCCAGCACCGCAGCTTTTTCCGCGAAGCCCGACGCCGCAACATAGTCGTCTTCGGTCGCGGCCCGCCGAGCAGCCTGCAAAAAGCTGTTGGCCTGATCGTAAGTGGTTGCGCTGTCGGCGCCGAGAGTATTGCGATCGATCTTGGCCAATTTAGCTCCAGTGTCGTCGAGCAAGCGCTGAGCCCTTTCCTTGGACGGGCCGTCGGCGAGAGTGACGGTCGGCTTTGGAGCGGGCTGAACGGGCGGCGCCGGGGTGGCCACTGCGGCCGGCACCAGACGCTCGGGCGGACGCCGCGAATGGACGTGTTCTGTGGGCGTCTCATTTTCATTGGCGGGAGGATTGTTGTTGATCTCCCCGCCCGCGCTTGGCTGATAATGGTGCGCCGCGGGCGCGGGCGGCGGCGGGCGCATGAAGCTGGGGAGCTGCCAGCTTCCGCCGGGTCCGTAGCATCCCGAAAGCGCGAGGCCGAGCGCTCCTGTGGCGGCTACGCGCGCCACATACCGGCGCGTCATTCTATTTTCCGGTCCCGCCCGCAAATGCGCAGTCCTGCTCGGCCAGATGGCCGTCTTAGTCGGCATTGATGTCCGCGGCAGGCCGCAAGGCGCGATCCTCGAGCGGCAGCCGGATGCGCACCGAGGTCCCCTGGTTGAGCTTGGATTCGATGTTCAGGGTTCCGCCATGAAGGTCGACCGCACGCAGCGCGAGGGGCAAGCCGACGCCGTTGCCGTCTTCCTTGGTGGTGAAGTAGAGCTGAAAAATATCTTCCAGATGCTCGGGCGCGATTCCTTGCCCGGTGTCCGAGATTGAAAGTTCCACGAAGCCGTCGGCCAGCGCGCTGGTAAGCCTGAGCGTGCCTCCCGTGGGCATCGCGTCGACGGCGTTCTGCACGATATTGCGCAACGCTTCCATCAGCACCGCGCGGTCGGCCTTTACGAATGCGGCCGCCGGATCGAGTTCGCATCGGACTTCGATCCGCGGCTCGTTCACCGACCTCGCCACCTCGCTCAAAAGATCGTTGGCAGCAACCCGCTCGATTTTCAACTGACCGGGCCGCATGAAACGCATCAGCGCTTCGATCACCAGATCGATGCGGCTCATTTCCTCGCGTACCGCGTGCACGTGGTCTTCGACCGGCTTGGAAGCGCGCGCGTCCTGGCTCAGCAGTTCGAGCTCGAGCGTGATCGCGTTGAGCGGGTTGCGAATCTGATGGGCCACGCCGGAGAACAGCCCGCCCAAGCGCGCCAGGCGCTCGGAGTTGTCGACCACGCTTTCCAGCCGCTGGACCGGATCGAGGTCGCGCACGATCACGAGTTGCCCGGCGCGCGCGGGATCGTGGCCCAGCGGAAAGATCGAAACCAGCAGGCGCGATTTGTCCTTGCCACGCCCTTGCTCGATCGCCACGTCGCGCAGTTCCGTGCCCGCCGCCTTCGCCGTGCGCATCACCCGGACCAGCGGATGGCTCTCGCCGATGAGCGCCTCTAGCGCCTTGCCCTGCGCCAGTCCGCCGGCCGGAAGCCCGAGCCGCCCCTGGGCGTCGTCGTTGGAGAAGCGAATAAGGCCGCCGCCGTCGAGCAGCAGCACGGCGTCGTCGATTGAGCGAAAGATGTTGATGAAACGGCCGCGCTCGTCCTCCCATTGCACGCGGTCGGAGCGCACGCGCTGCGAGAGCTCGTTGAACTTCTGCGCAAGCGCGCTCAACTCGTCGCGGCCGCGGATGAGCAGATTGCCGCTGTCGCGGCCGGCCGCCAGCCGCTCGAGCTCGGCAGTCATGGCCGCGACCGGCGCCAGCAACAGCGCACCCGCCAAAAGCGCGGCCAGCAGGCTAATGACCAGAACCACGGCCGCGATGAACATCACGTTGGCCACCGCGCGGCGCACTTCGCTCGTGATGAGCGCGGTCGAAAGGCCGACCTTGATGAGGGCGAATGGGCGCTGATTGATCTCGACCGGAGCGGTGATCTCGTAGATGTGCTCGCCCCACAGCGGACGGAGCCGCACGAACGGCGACCATCGCGCGGCCGCCCGCCTGAGCTCTCCAAACGGCCGCGGTGGTGCGGCGCCGACCGCATCGCCGCCGGTCCCCACAATTAGATCGCCGTTGAGTGTCACTACCCGCGCATAGACGACACCCTTGCCGAACGCGCTGGAGGCGGAGAGCAGGGCGGCCAGCGATTTGTCCTGGCGCAGCGCCGCCACCGGATCGCCCTGCGCAAGTGCGAGCGCGCTACGGATCTGCTCGAAGGTCTCGTTGACCAGCACGTTGCCCGAGTCGCCCAGGTCCTCGACCATCACGCCGACCGCGTGGTTGGCCTCGGTGGCACTGACGGCCAGTACCGCGAGCAGCAGCAGGGGAGCGAAGATCGCGGCGATTTTGGTCCGCAGGCCCATGGCCGGAGTTGCCCCAGATTAGCGCGCGAAAGGCCGGACGCTAAACTCCGTCGGCCGGTTCGGGTTCAGAGTCGGATTTCGCCTGGTAGCGGCCGAGCTTGTTGTATAGCGTTTTGGGGCTGATGCCGAGAATTTCGGCCGCCCGCACCCGGTTGCCGCCGGCCATCTCGAGCGTTTTCAAAATGAGCTGGCGCTCGACCTCGCGCAGCGGCTGGCCCACCGGCAATCCCTGCGCCGGCGGGTCGGAGGCAGGCGCCGCTTGCTCCGCGGGCATGGACCCGGAAGTCTCGGGGGTCCGCGGCGCCGCGGTGATTTGCGCAGGTGGCGGAGGAAGCGCGCCTTCGGCCGGCAAATCGGCGACCGTGATCAGCGGGCCCGCGCTGACAATCACGGCGCGTTCGATAACGTTGCGCAGTTCGCGGGCGTTGCCGGGCCACGATCGCGCCTTCAATGCCTCCAGGCAGGCGTTGTCCACGCCGCTTATCTGCTTGGAATTGGCACGGGCGAACTCGCGCACGAAATGATCGGCCAGCACCGGCAGATCGTCGAGACGCTCGGACAGCCGCGGGAGCGCGATCGTAAATACGTTGAGCCTGTAGTACAGATCCTCGCGCAGGCGTCCCGCGCGGATCGCTTCGCCGAGATCGCGATTGGTCGCCGCCAGTACCCGTACGTTGAGCGCGATGTCGGCCGATCCGCCAACCCGTCGGAGCTTGCGGTCCTCGATCACGCGCAGCAGCTTGGCCTGCAGCTCCGGTTTCATCTCGGCGATTTCGTCGAGCAGCAGCGTCCCGCCGTTGGCCAGCTCGAAGCATCCGGCGCGCCGCTGGTCGGCCCCGGTAAACGCGCCGCGCTCGTGGCCGAAGAGCTCGCTCTCGAGCAGACTCTCGGGCAGCGCGGCGCAGTTGATTGCGACGTAGGGGCCGTTGCGCCGCGGCGAGGATTCGTGGATCGTGCGCGCCACGATTTCCTTGCCGGTGCCGCTGTCGCCCTGGATGATGACCGAGGCGGAACTCGGCGCGGCCTGCTCGACCAGCGCCATCACCCGGCGCATCGCCTGCGATTGCCCGATAATCGGCCCGAGCTCGCCCACCCCCATCAGGCGCAGCCGCAGGCGCTGGTTCTCCTCGCTCACCGCGAGATGCTCGCTCAGGTTGTTGAGCGTCTGGCGCAGCCGCGGCGGATCGACCGGCTTGCGCAGGTAATCGTACGCGCCGAGCTTGATCGCCTGCACGGCATCGGGGATATCGCCCTCGCCGGATATCACGATGGTTGTGATCGGGAGGCCGCGCTGGCGAATTTCGCTGAGCACCCCGAGCCCGTCCTTGATCGGTAGCTTGAGGTCGAGCAGCACGATGTGCGGCTCGAAACTCGCGATCAGTTCGATCGCACGTTGGCCGTCTTCGGCTGCTTCGACCTTAAAGCCCCACGAAGCGATAAGTTCGACCCATGCGTGACGGGTTCTTGCATGGTCCTCGGCGACCAGTACGCGCTTGGCGTCTGCCATATTTTGGGTGCCCCGCCGCGCCGGCCCGCGCGTCGGCTTGCTCGGTGCGATCATATCATGGCCGGGTGCAGCGCAAACAAGAGTCTAATTTTGGTAACGGAAAAACGGCAAAGCGTACGCGCGCGCGCTCGGGCGTGACAGTCGCCGCGCCGCGCCGTATTCTGATAAGCGATGGATCAAACCGCGCCCGAAAATGCCGGCACTGCCCGGGCGGCCGAGGTGCGCGAAATTTCGCGCGACGAGATTGCGCGCCGCCTCGACGATCCCGCGCTGCTGCTGGTCGACGTGCTCCCGTACGAGGCCTATGCGGCCGAGCACATTCGGCGCGCTCTCAACCTGCCGCTGGCCGAAGTGGAACAGCGCGCGCCGGAGCTGCTGCGCGATCGCAATGCCGACATCGCAGCTTACTGCGGCAGGTTCACCTGACCGGCCGGCGCGCAGGCGGTGCGCCTGCTCCAGCACATGGGCTACACCAACGTGCGGCACTACCACGGCGGTATCGCCGACTGGAAGGAAGCCGGACTGCCGATCGAGAGCGCGCCGGCGATCGGCGAGGCATCGTTGCCGGCCCAGCCGCAATCCTCTTCCCACTCGATGCCGGCCGAGACGCGCCGGACGCGACCGCAGCAGCCGACGCTCTCGCGCAGCCGGCAGTGGGGAAACGCGCTGCTCGATTTGATCGAAAGCCTGTCGCCGGCGCAGATTTTTTTCGTCTGGTTCGGAATGGTCGTGGTGTGCGGATTGCTCTACTGGCTGACGGGCTTTTCGCACCGTCCGGGACTCGTCGATAGCGGCCAACCGATCGCGGGAACTCTCGGCGGCCTGCTGAGCGCGCTCTATTTCAGCTTCGTCACCACGACCTCGGTCGGCTACGGCGACGTCGTGCCGCTCGGGCCGGTACGAATCCTTTCGATTTTCGAGGCCGTCACCGGCCTGCTCATCTTCGGCGCGCTGGTCGCGAAGTTCGTCTCGCGCCGCCAGGACGAACTGGTGCGCGACATCTACAACGTCACTTTCGAGGCCCGCCTCGACCGCGTGCAGACCAACCTTCACCTGGTGCTGTCGGAGCTGCAGTCGATCGCGATGCTGTGCGACGAGGGCGTGCCTCAGCCGCAGCGAGTCGGCGTGCGGTTGGAGAGCGCGGTGCTGGTGTTCGGCGGCGAGCTGCGCGCGATTCATTCGCTGCTGTACAGCCCGCAGCGCGCGCCCGAGGAGGCGGTGCTGGAGGCGATTCTGATCGCGCTCGCCGCCGCGCTGCGCACGCTGGGTGACCTTCTGACCTGCCTGCCAGCAGGGTTCGACCGCGCCCCCACGCTCCAGAGCGCGCTCGGGAACATCCGCGCGCTCGCCGACGACATCTGCGCGGAGTGTGTGCCGCGGGTTTACGCGCCGGCGCTCGCGACCTGGATGGACCGGGTCCAGGAAACCGCACGCGCAATCGTCTGACCCCGCGCGGTCTTCGACGCTGTCTTAAGAGAGTCGTCTGATTTGGCATCGAATTCTTCGGCCTTTCCTCGAGGGCCTGCGAGATTCGAGTCGACCGTTGAAAAAAGCCTACTTGAGATAAACTTCAAGTGTCATATTTTTCTTTCGGCGCTCTTGTGAACGCCCTCAAGCAACCGCGCGCCCGGATCGCACCTTACCGTATGCCGCACTCGTTTGGAGCCTTTCGGTTCTGCAGGGAACGGATAGTGGATTGCCTAAAAGCCCTTCCAGTGTCTAGATCACACTAGCGAACCGCTTACGGTCGTTCGCACTTTGATTTCACCGAAGGGCGTGGACATACACTGACAAGCAAGCGCGTCGACTCTGTCAGATATAACGATGCAATTGGAGACTCGACTAGAATTCGCCTCGCTACCCAGAGTCCAAACTGTAGCAGTGACCTACTCGCCAATGGCGGTCGGATTAGTAAGTAGAGTCAACTTCCATTCTCAGACACTACGGCGGTAGAACAGTCTCCGGTCGGCGCAAGAACGTTTACCGATGGCACAGACGCAGCGGTTGGAGATGCAGCCGAAGATGAACGCGTACGCGCAATCTGAATACTTTTAGCCATGAGGGAATGGATGAAGAAATTTTGCTACACCGCTGCGCTCGCTCTTGTGGGCTGGTATCTATTTGTACCGCCACAGACCAGAACCTGGTGGATCGGCCAGGAACGCTACGATGATGCCGCCCCGCTCAGCACGTGGACGATTGAACGGTCCTTCGATACGGCAAAAGTCTGTGAAGCGGCTCGGCTGGCTGCTCAGGAGCAAGCCGGAGATGCGGCTATCCGCATGGGCCACGCAGCTTGTGTTGCGAGCGATGATCCTCGCCTCAAAGGGAATTAGGAGCGCCTATCGGCACACCCGTTTAATCGACGCGCCACACCGGGCGTCGAGTGGCCTGCTCGTCATACGGCCATCCGTTCCAGCCTGCGGAACCGCGATAAATCGCCATAAAGGTTTAGAGTAAGGCCAATCGGCCATTATATCGCTAAGATCCGGCTGGAGGGATTCTTATTTTAGTTCTCTAAAGAACCTTCTTCACCTCGTGGAGATACATTTCCTTTCCTGCTTATGCCACCGGGCGTAAGATAATTGCGTTCTGACGTTCGGGCAAATATGGTTCACAATCAGGCCAGAAGGCCTCTGCCTTCCAAGGCCGCAGGGCTGCAGCAGCGGGTTGTTGCGCTTGTGCCCCCAGTGAGTGAAAGTCCGTTGCGCAAGACATTGCTGCAGAACTTAGTCGTCTACACCTTCGCGGCTGCGATCGTCTACTACGCTGCGCGCAGCGTTTCGTGGTCGCGGGTCGTCGACGCCTCAAGCCACGCCACGCTATGGCTTTTTTTCGGCGCAAGCCTCGGTGGCTTTCTATGCTGGTTTGTCGGCGACACAATTCTGTTTTCCCGCCTGTTCAGTTATTTTCATGGATCGACCGGAGCGCGCGAGCTGCTTCCGACCATGGCCTCCGTCTACTTCCTGCAGCTCATCAACTCGTATGTCGCAAGCGGCGCGTACCTGCTTTTCCTCCACGCGCGCAAGCGGGTGCCCTGGATAACCGGTGGATGCACCTTGATGTTCCAGGGCTACGTCGACGTCATGCTGCTGGCCGTGTTGTCGCTCATCGCGATTGCCCTCGTGCCGACGTCCCCGATCCGGCCCGGCCGAAACTACGCGGCGGGGGTGCTCGGCGCAGGCTGTCTCATCGCCTCGTTTTGGCTCTTGTGGGGCGCGCAGCTCAATCGCGGCAATTGGCTCCGATGGCTCTACGAGCGGCCGTCGATGTTGAGTTTCCGCCTGGCGCGGCCCGTGCACTACATCAAGCTGCTTTCCATCAGGTTCCTGATTTGTCTGGGGGCAGGCTGTGCACTATACGGACAGTTAGCCAGCTTTCATATCCGGGTCCCGCTGGCGCAGGTATTGGCACTGACGCCGTTGATTGCGGCGATAGGGAATTCGCCATTCTCACCCGGGGGACTCGGGACGACACAACTCGTTTTCACGATAGGCTTCGCCCAGTTTGCCGGCAAGAGCGACCTCTTCGCGCTCTCTCTCGCCGTGAGCGCCTTTAACCTTCTAGTCCGGATACCGATGGGACTTGCTATGGGAGCACCGCTGGAAGAAGTGGCCGAGGTCAAGCGCGAATTCACGACCGCGCGCGTACAGTCGCTGGGCGGGTTGCGAACGGATCATGGCAAATAGTCGCGATCGCTGATTCATCTCCTTCTGTCCGGCAAGTCTGTCATGCGATGGCACAAAATAATTAGTCCGCTAATCGTGGGGCTGCTTATGCTGAGTCTGGCTCATCTCTCTCACGCAAGCGACGATCGGCGGGCGCGTGAGACGGTGGATCGAGTGGCTGGGCTTTTCAGCGGCAAGTCCAGCATCGCTACGCTGCAAATGCAGATCGTCGGAGAAAATGGGCAACGCGATCTCACGATGAAGATCTGGACCCAAGGAGATAACGCTCTGGTTCGTATCATCAGTCCCGAAAAGGATGCGGGTACTGCCATCCTGAAGATAGGCAGCGATATCTGGTACTATCTGCCCAAGGTGAACCGCACGATCAAGGCTCCTTCTTCGATGACAATGACCTCATGGATGGGGAGCGATTTCACCCTTGATGATTTGGTGAAGGAAAGCGCCTTGGTGCGTGACTATTCCCTGGCGAATTCCTTCGAGGGCAAGCGGGGCGAAGTCGCGGTGTATGAATATACCATGACACCCAAACCCGGCGCGGCGGTGGTGTGGGGAAAAATTGTGTTGCAGATCCGCCAGGCCAACCTGATGCCCGCATGGCAGGGTTACTATGACGAAGACGGGAAACTGGTCCGGGACCTGACCTTTTCCGACTACAAAACAATGGGCGGAAGGCTCATGCCTACACGCCTGGTCATGCGATCCCTGGACAAGCCTGGTCAGCAAAGCACGATGGTGTACGAGGATACCGCGTTCGACGTGCCAATCAGCCCGGAGACGTTTTCCCTCCCCAACCTGAAGCGATGAGCGGACGCTTACTCCAGCTTGCCTGGCGCAATCTCTGGCGTAATCCCCGGCGTACGTTCATCGCCATGGCTGCAATCGCCCTCGGCTATGCGATGCTGCTGTTTGTCGCGTGCCTGATGGCGGGTTTGCGCTGGCAGATGATCGAGAACGGCACGCGCCTTGTGCTCTCCGAGATCCAGGTGCACGCCCCAGGTTACTACCCCAACCGTTCCATCCAGAAGACTTTGGGAGGCGGAAAAGGGACGGATGTCCGCGCGCTGCTGGGCGCGATCACCGCCGACCCCCGGGTTTATGCCGCGGCTCCGCGGGTCTACGGCTACGGGCTGGCCAGCGCGTCACACGGCTCTTCGGCGGGGGTCGCGCTTATGGGGGTTGTGCCCGACCAGGAATCAAAGGTTACGGTCATGAACACGCAGATAGTAAAAGGAAGCTATCTGACCAAGCTGTCAAACAAGGTCGTGGTGGGAGACAAACTCGCCGGCGTGATTGGTGTCCAGGTGGGTTCGGAAATCGTTTTGCTGACGCAGGCGGCCGATGGCTCGATGGGGAATGACCTGTTCACGGTTGCCGGGATTTTTCATACTGGTCTTGATGCCATGGACCGGAACCTGGTGCTGATGCCGCTCAACTCCCTACAAGACCTTTTGCACCTGACGCCTGGAAGGGTCCATGAAGTTGGTATTAAGCTATACAACATTACAGAGGCCACGACAGTGGCCGCGGCCCTTGAGGCTCGACTGAGTAAAACACTTCCCGTCCAGGTGAGTGCGTGGCCCGAGCTGGCGCCGGACCTGGCCGATTATGTGCAGTTCAATCACGGCGTCACGTTTGTGCTCTTTTTCATCTTCTTCCTGTTGGCGGTCATTGGCATCATGAACACCATGCTGATGGCGGTCTTTGAGCGCACTCGTGAGTTGGGCATGCTGATGGCCTTGGGAATGCGCCCCGTGCAGGTGATTGGCCTTATCATGGCGGAAGCTGCGGGTTTGGCCGCGGCCAGTCTGTTGCTGGGAGCGGCGATTGGCGCTCCGCTGCTGTGGTATTTGCAGGAGCATGGGCTCGACTTGGGCGGCGCCACAGGCGAGGTCGTTTCCGTCGCCGGGGTAGTGGTAGGCCATCTATGGTACGGCCGGCAGGATTTTCCCGCTTACGCGCAGGCGGCGGTGGGGCTGGCCGCTACGGCGCTCGTGTCCGCGCTCTATCCCGCGTGGCGAGCCGCGCATTTTCGGCCGACGGAAGCGATCCGTAAGGTCTAACAGTGACGAGCTTTCTTCTTCTGGTTAAAGTCAGCTGGCGCAATGTCTGGCGCAATCCCCGCGGTACCCTGCTGACCGCCCTGGCGCTGGGGTTGGGTCTCGCCTTGCTGCTGATCTCCCTGGGCCTGCTCGACGGTGGCCACGAGCAGACGATCGCCAACGGAGTGCGCTTTGGCCCGGGGCATGTAGTCATTCAGGCCAAGGGCTTCCAAGACACCGGCTCCCAGGAGCTGCTGCTTCCGGCCCGGGTGGTGTCTCAGATCAACGAGTTTCTGCAGACCGAACCCATGAAGCATGTTCTCCTCGGGGTGAGCCCCAGGCTTCTGGCTACCGGACTGCTGAGTTCCGCAGCCAACTCCGCCGGAGTGACCATCATTGGCGTCATACCACGCCAGGAGCGCGCGGTGTCACTGATCCCCGAGCGCATGGTGGCGGGGACATATCTGAGTGACGACAAGCCCACCGGAATAGTCATTGGCGTCGAGGTCGCCCGCAAGCTCGAGATTAAAATAGGTTCGAAGGTCGTCCTGATGACGCAGGCAGTGCGGCAACCTGGCACTAAAGTCAAGGACGTAACTCCGGGAGAGATGCAAAGTACCCTGTTGCGGGTGAACGGGATCTTTCGCACCGGTATAGAGGGCGTAGATGCCAATGTAATCCATTTGCCTCTGTCCGTGGCCCAGACCCTGCTCGGAGTGCCAGACCAGCAGGTGACCCAGGTTGCGCTTTTTCTTCGGCACGAGGGCGACTCACTCATGGTGGCGAAGGGCTTGCGCAGGCAATTGGCGGGCGCCCCGGTTGAAGTTCTGACCTGGCGGGAGTCGATGCCGATGCTGGCGCAAATCCTCGGGCTGGACCACGCTTTCAATTACGTCATGAACGGTGTGGTACTGGCGATGGTCGGGTTGGGAATACTCAATACCATTCTCATGCGGGTTCTGGAACGCCGCTATGAATTTGGTGTCTGTAAAGCTCTCGGCCTTCGGCCGGTGCAGCTGGCAGTGATGATCATCGCGGAATCCCTTGCGCTGACAGCGATGAGTCTTGCCTTCGGACTGGCGCTAGGCTTGAGCATCGACCACTATTTCGCCACTTCCGGGTTGGATCTGCGCCTGCTGTTCAGAACCAGCCTTCCCTCCACTATCGTGCTTGATCCCATTCTCTATTCGCGCTTGAGCCTGGCGCGAATCGTTTCGTCAGTGATCATCGTGTTCATAATGGCGACGGCCATTTCATTTTATCCGGCATTAAAAGCCGCGCGGACCGAACTGCCGGACGCATTGAAGGTGCTGTAGCAGGACAAATTTCCTGCAAGAGGCCAGCAAGAATTGGAGAGCGATTTGACCCAGCCGGCGGTGGAATTGAAGGACGTGCGGAGGACCTACCGAACGGGACCGATCGAGGTTCCGGCGCTGCGTGGGGTCTCTTTGCGTATTGGTTCGGGAGAGTTCGTAGCTACCGCGGGTCCTTCAGGTTCCGGCAAAACCACCCTGCTCAACATCATCGGCGGGCTCGACCGGGCGGACGCCGGAGAGGTATGGGTGGCAGGACACAACCTTCAACTCCTGTCTTCAGGCGAATTGGCGCGTGTGCGTTTGCAGCGTATCGGCTTCGTTTTCCAGACTTACAATCTTTTGCCCGTGCTCACGGCCCTGGAAAATACGGAGTTTACCCTCCTCTTGCAGGGCGTGCCCCGGCAGGTGCGCAAGGAGAGGGTGGAAAAGCTGTTTGCGGAAATCGGCCTGAAGGGTCTTGAAAATCGGCGTCCAGCGGAGTTGTCCGGCGGGCAACAGCAGCGGGTTGCCGTGGCTCGCGCCATGGTCACGGAACCTGCGCTCATCCTGGCCGACGAGCCCACGGCGAATCTGGACTCTGCCACTGCCATCTCGCTTCTCGATGTGATGGAACGCCTCAATCGTACCACCGGTACGACGTTCATTTTTTCCACCCACGATCCTCAAGTCATGGAACGGGCTCACCGTTTGATCCATCTGCGAGACGGTCAGATAGTGGGTGACGAGGCGCGCGACAGGCAAGAAGCCGTCGTGACGTCGAAAAGAGACGCCGTCTGACTGCGGAGAACCGTCATTGAGTAATCGATGAACCCCCGAGAACCGGAGCGGCCGGCGCGTGGGCGACGGCCACGGCCGGTAGGGCCATGCTCGGCGGCGCGCCCGCGATGTAGAAACGAATGAGTTCCGTGGTGACCTCAGGGCCGCCGACAAAGGTGGCGCCTTCCTGCTTGAGCAGCCGGTAGGGCGGCGTCGCCGCGAAATAGAGCGTGTTGCTGGGAATTACCGGCTTGATGACGTGAAGAACGAAGCGCGGCCAGTTGGGCATTATGGTCGCGATGTCGACTCGTGCGATGACCTTGAGCGCGGAGAAGCTGCCGGCCGGCACAGTTACCTGTTCGATGCCCTTGGCCGAAACGTCCTGGCCCACGTAACTGTATGGCGTTATCTGCTGATTGAGTATACCTTCGGCGCCGGCGTGCGGCGCTTCGAGGGCGCGCAAAAACGCGACCCACGGAACCGCGTCAGGGTACAGGTCATGTGGCAGATCGACCGCCCCGGCCATCCGTAGCACCGTCGCGTCGTTGCGCCAGAACGCGCTCTGCAGCGCGCGACCATGATCGTACAGCGTCCATTGATACATGGTGCAGCCCTGCCGATGATTGGGAAATAGCCAGAAGCCAACTTCGAATTGATGGCCAGCCAAAGTGGTCACCTCGATGTGGATCGTGTCGTCGCCGATAGTTTCGTTCCACGCTTTGGCCTGCATCACGAGTTCGCCGGTGCGACTCTCGGTCTGCCGAGTTTCGTCGACTTCGACGCCGGGGGGTGGTGTCATCGCGTCACGGCTGGATTGTTCGCCAACCATCCCGCGGCCAATGAGGCCGCGCGCCACCAGCCAGGCATCGGTTACGCCGCCGGCACTGGACTCGGTGCTCGGCGCCTGCGCGGGTTCGGCGTGGCCGATAACAGGCCACAGGGCTACAACCGGCACAAACACGGCCAGCGCGGAAAGACACGCTCGAAACGATAAGGCCCTCATTCTTTAACTTACGGCTCCTAAAAAAAAGCGGCCGTGCGCACCCGCCGCACGTTTTTATGCATTCAGCGTCCTGCTCGGCAGCCAAATGCCTCGGCATGCATGCGGCGCGGCAGCGGCAACGCTTCCTCGAACAGAGTGTGTAACGTACAAAACTCTCAAGCGCGAGGTGGGTTAATCATATGCTCTTCGAGCAAGCGAAGCAAAGGCGCTTGGGTTTAATAGTCAAAGCGACCGATGTGCTACCCAATCCGCCATTTTGGTTATCCACGTAACCAAGCGAATTTACCCTGCGCCGGCACTTCATAGTATAGTGCGTAAGTCGGGATCGACAAAGGAATCGAGAACGGCTTTGATCCAGCCCTACGGTGGCCCTTTCGCTCGCCTTCGACCACGTTCCGCTAGATTAATCTGAAACGTGCGAAAACGAAGGCTTGAGCAGGAGCTCGCATGTATCTTCCCATTTCGGTTGGAAGCGTAGTTGTGATCGTGCTCGTGCTGTGGCTGCTCGGCGTAGTCTGAATCCAAGGCCCGCGTCACGGCCACGATAGACTCGTGGCGGCCGGCGGAAGCAGAGGTTGGGCCTCAAATTAAACGACGCCTGGGCATAGACAGGAGGTAAAGTATGCTGCTTTTAATTATCGTTCTGATTTTGTTGTTCGGCGGGGGCGGGTTGTATGGATACCGCGGTGGTTACTATGGAAATAGGGGAATGGGCCTTGTGGGCGTGTTGCTTGTCGTGCTCGTGGTCTGGCTGGTGCTCGGCGGCGGCCTCGGACATGCAATCTATATACGGTGAGCGCGCGCCTCTCGGTGCTTGCGCAATGGGTAGTCCAGTTGACGCATCGGGCGGTATTGGCGCCGGCGCGTAGCCCTGGCTGCCCATCGGCACAATCAGGTGGATGTCAATAAGGGAGAACAGTTTGATGAGCGGAACAAGCGACCAGGTTAAGGGCCGCGTGAAGGAAGCAGTCGGCGCTTTGACGGATGATGAGCGGCTCAAGGACGAGGGAAGGCTGGACCAGGCGACTGGTAAGGTAAAGATAGCTGTGGAGCACATGATCGACAAGGTCAAGAAACAATAGACATCAATTCGGGTTGGAACGGGTGCTCCGAAGCACGAAGCGGTTCGAAAGGGGGTTTTATTCTTTGTACGGCTCCTTCGAGTCGCGCATGATGGTAGAGGGTGTGTGAAACAATGCGCAAGATGATTATTCTGGCAGCAGTACTAAGTGTTGCGACGTTCGGCCTAGAGGCGTGCTTCTATCAGTCCGGGCCGCCGGGGCAGTATGGACAATATCAATCGAATCACACGGTATGCGATGTCAACGGGAACAACTGTTTGGCCTGTGACGCGAACAATAACAATTGCCGGCGCGTCGATGCGCAGTATGGAGCTGACCACACGGTATGTGACGCCCACGGTTGCATGAGCTGCGACGCGAACAATACGAATTGTCAGAGCACCACGGCCAAGAGTTCCTGGGGATTCTTTTTTTAAGACTTAGAGCGGGCGCTGTCACCCTCGCCGACATAGCCTGGCCGGCCGCTCAACCGGCGGCGGCGGTTATTAAGCCCACGGGCCGGTGGCGGTATCGGGATCGGTGGAATCGTTGTCATCGCCTTGATCGAGATGCTCTCTCGAGACGATTGTAGATACGACTGCGTTGGTAGGTGAGGAGCGAGGAAACGAGACTAACCGTCCGGCACCGCCTGGTCGTGGGCGGTTGAGATGCGGGAGATAGAGGAACGTTACGGTCCGATCTCTCGCGCGTGCAGCCAACCGAAAGGCAATTTTTGAGGTATTCAATTTTGCGCGTGCTCAAAGCGCCGGCGACGGTTTTCCCGAAGGAAACGGAAGAACCGATCCGCAGCGAGCTTTTCAGCATCGAGCGCCTCGAACAACATGCCGAAAGCCTCGCGGCCGCTCAACGCGTAACGCGACGGCCCAGGACCGGCCGGCGCCTTGCCGGGCGGTTGCACGACAACAGCCAGGTGCTGCATCAAGCGTATAACGCGATCGCCAAAGCGGTCCGCGAGGAACGCGCCATCACTTCGGCGGCCGAGTGGCTGCTCGACAACTTTTACGTCGCGCAGGAGCAGATTCGCGAGATCCAAAACGATCTGCCGCGCGGCTTTTACCGCGGGTTGCCCAAGCTTGCGGATGGTTTCCTGGAGGGCTACCCGCGCGTATTCGGAATAGCCTGGGCGTTCGTCGCGCATACCGACAGCCGCTTCGACCCCGAGATGCTGCGCCGATTCGTGCAGGCCTATCAGCGCGTGCAGCCTTTGATGATCGGCGAACTCTGGGCGGTTGCGATTACCCTCAGAATCGTGCTGGTCGAGAATTTGCGGCGCGTGGCCGCGCAGCTTGTGAATGGTCGAGCAGCGCGCCAGGAGGCGGACGCCCTGGCCGACAGATTATTGCGGGTGGGCGGGCGTGAGGCCCAGGCACCGGCGGTCGCGCTGCGCCGTTTCGAGCAGACACCCTTGCCGCCAGCCTTCGCGGTTCAGCTGGTCCAGCGGCTGCGCGATCAGGATCCGACCGCGACACCGGCGCTCCTGTGGTTGAATGAACGACTCGCGGCCGGGGGAACGACCGCCGACCAGGTCGTCCGCGAGGAGCATCAGAGACAGAGCGCGATGAACGTGACGGTGCGCAATGTGATCACCAGCATGCGCTTCATATCCGCCGTCGATTGGGCGGAGTTCTTCGAGAGCGTCAGCCTCGTCGATGCCGCACTGCGCGCCGCCAGCGACTTTGCCGAGATGGATTTTCCAACCCGCGATCGCTACCGGCATGCGATCGAAGAGCTGGCGCGAGGCTCGGCAAAATCGGAGCTCGCGGTCGCCCGGCGCGCGATTGCAGCGGCCAAGCGCGCAGCGGCTCGGCCGCCGGGCGGCGGAGACGCATCGGACCCCCGCGAGCAGGAGCCCGGCTATTACCTCATCTCGAAAGGGCGGCGGGTGGTCGAGAAGGATCTCGCATTCCGTGTTCCGGTAAGCGACTGGCTGATTCGGGCCAGCGCGGCCGTCGGGATCCTGGGCTATGTAGGAGCGATCGCCATCATCGGAGCGTTCATCCTGGCTCTGCCGCTGCTGGGCGTGGCCGAGTATGGAGTAATCAGTGGATGGGGCCTCTTGCTGTTGGCGCTGCTAGCGCTGGCTCCAGCCTCGGATTTGGCCGTGGCGCTGGTCAACCGCGCCGTTACCAATCGTCTCGACCCCAGGAGGCTGCCGGCCCTGGCGCTTCGCGATGGAGTACCTGCGAGCCTGCGCACGCTGGTCGTCGTGCCGACGCTTTTGACCACGCAAGCGGAGCTCGCTGAGCAGATCGAGCGCCTGGAGGTTCACTACCTGGCGAGCCAGGACGGCGATCTCCGCTTCGCTCTGCTTTCGGACTGGACCGACTGCGCAACGGAGAGCGCGCCAGGTGACAACGAACTGCTCGGCGCGGCGGCCGAGGGAATCGCGCGCTTGAATCGACAACATGGAGCGCCATCGGAAGGCGCACGTTTCCTCCTGCTCCATCGCCGGCGGCTCTGGAACACCGCGCAACAAAAGTGGATCGGGTGGGAACGCAAACGTGGAAAACTGCATGAGCTGAATCGATTGCTGCGCGGCGCGACCGACACGACCTTCGTGGCCATCGGCGGCCGTCCGCCCATCGTACCCTCCGGCGTTCGCTATGTGATCACGCTGGACGCCGATACGCGACTGCCGCGGGAGACGGCCCGACGCCTGATCGGAAAGATGGCGCATCCGCTCAATCGTCCGCGGCTCGATCCGGATAGCTATCGCGTGGTCGAGGGGTACGCGGTGCTTCAGCCGCGAGTTACGCCGTCGTTGCCGCACAGCCGCGAGGGGTCGCTCTTCCAGCGCGTGTTCACCAGTCCCAGCGGGCTGGACCCTTACGCCTTCGCGGTCTCCGATGTCTATCAGGACCTGTTCGGGGAAGGTTCCTACAGCGGCAAGGGAATTTATGACGTGGATGCCTTCGAGGCCGCGCTCCACGGCCGGATTCCCGAGAGCAGCCTTCTGAGTCACGACCTTTTGGAAGGAATCTTCGCGCGGGCCGGACTGGTCTCTGACATCGAGGTGGTCGAAGAGTTTCCCTCGCGCTACGACGTCGCGGCGGCTCGCCAGCATCGGTGGGCGCGTGGCGATTGGCAATTGCTGCGATGGATTTTTGGCCGCACGCCGGATCGTAACGGCGGCCACGAGCGAAGTTCAATTCCGTTAATCGGCCGGTGGAAGATGCTGGATAATCTGCGCCGAACGTTGTCGGCCCCGGCCTCTTTCCTCGCTTTGCTGGCGGGATTCACCTTGCCCTTGGCCTGCGCCGAGCTTTGGACCGGATTTGTGCTTGCGACGATCGCGATTCCCGCCCTCTTGCCTGTAGTCAGCGGGATCGTGCCGCGCAGGCTCGGCATCTCACAGCGACGGCACTGGCATAGGGTCGGCGCGGATTGCGCACTTGCCCTCTCGCAGATTGCGCTCCTGGTCACGCTCCTCGCGCATCAGGCGTGGTTGATGACCGACGCCATCGCGCGAACGCTCTATCGTCTGTTGGTCAGCCGTCGACGACTGTTGGAGTGGGTCGCCGCCGCTCAGGCGAAGTTCAGCGGCCGGCTCGAACTGCGCGGCTTTTACCAGTGGATGGCGGGCGGCGTCGCGCTCGCGTTGGTGGCGGCGATCATCGTCGCGTACGCCGCGCATGGGTCGTTTCTGATCGCGGCTCCATTCGTGATGCTGTGGATGCTCTCGCCGGCGGTCGCGCTATGGGCAAGTCTTCCCCCGCACAGCAAGGGCGATAATCCGACCTCCGACACCGACACGCGGGCACTGCGGCTCGTCGCGCGGCGTACCTGGCGCTTCTTCGAGACCTTCGTCACGGCGGAAGATCACATGCTCCCTCCGGACAACTTCCAGGAGTTTCCGAAGCCAGTGTTGGCCCGTCGGACCTCTCCCACGAACCTCGGGCTATACCTTCTGTCAGTGGTCGCCGCCCACGATTTCGGCTGGATAGGCATGCTTGAGACCGTGGATCAGCTGGACGCGACGCTCGCGACGATGAGCGGGCTCGAGCGTCTGCGCGGCCACTTCTACAACTGGTACGACACGCGGGAGCTTCGCCCGCTGGAGCCGAAATACGTCTCCTCGGTGGATAGCGGAAATCTGGCGGGGCATCTGATCGCGCTCGAGAACGCGTTACGGGAGATGGTCATTGCGCCCATCACCGGGCCGCAATGGCTCGCCGGGATCGACGACGCGCTGGAAGTCGCCCGCGAATCCGTTCAGGCACTCCCGGACAATCTACGATCTCACACCGTGACTCGAAAGCATCTGGAAGACGCGCTCGACGTTCTATCCACGACCGTGCGAGCCTCGCTCGAATCCGTTGCACGCGCATACCCTAAAACCGAAAGCGAATACGAGGGTGAAAAATCGCCGCGCGGGGCTCGGGCGACTCCGGCGGGTCTCGTCGAGCAGCTGGCGGAGCTGGCGATTCACGCCGACACCGTCGCCGACATCGCGCGAACGCTAAGCGCGGAACGGGGCGACGATGCCGGTGGAGAAACGCTGGCCTGTGTGGAGACAGTGCGTGCGTCCATCCGGAGCCACCAGCGCGACCTCGAGCGCCTGATGCCGTGGGCGAAGTTGATCGCGGGCGACGCCGCGCCGGCGCCTGCGGCAAACCCGGACGCGGGCCTCTCGCCAGAGCCGGCATTCGGGCCAGGCTTCGACACGGTCCCAACCCTGAGCGATCTGCCGAATCGCTGCGAGGCAGCGATACTGGCCCTGTCGCGGCGCCGGGCGGCGCCCGCTGCGCACAGCGGCACCAACGGCGACTCGTTCGCGACGCGGGCCATCGCTCTGGTCGAGGCGCTCGAGCGTTCAGCGAGCGCTGCGCGCTCGCTCAAGGAGCGTCTCGAAGCGCTCGCTGACCTGACGAAAAAAATGTTCGAGGCGATGGAGTTTGGCTTTCTCTTCGACCTTGAGCGGCAGCTCCTTTCTATCGGCTACCGGGTGAGCGAAGGCAATCTCGATCCCAACTGCTACGACCTGCTCGGCTCCGAGGCGCGCCTGGCGAGTTTCGTCGCGATCGCGAAGGGGGACGTGCCGGCGCGGCACTGGTTCCACCTTGGGCGGACGGTAATCCCGGTGGACAGTGGTGCGGCGCTGGTCTCATGGTCCGGATCCATGTTCGAGTACCTGATGCCGAGCCTCGTGATGCGCGCGCCTGCGGGATGCCTGCTCGAACACACCAACCGCCTGGCCGTCCGTCGACAGATGGAATACGGCGGCGAACTTGGCCTCCCATGGGGCGTCTCGGAATCGGCGTACAATGTGCAGGATCAGGACCTCACCTATCAATATTCGAGCTTCGGCGTTCCCGGTCTGGGGCTCAAGCGCGGGCTAAGCGACAATGCGGTCGTTGCCCCTTACGCGACGGCGTTGGCGGCGATGGTTAACGCGCCAGCGGCGGTGCGAAACTTCTCCCGTCTTGCCGCGGCCGGCAGCCGTGGCCGCTATGGCCAGTATGAGGCCCTGGACTACACGCCGGCGCGTGTGCCCGAGGGCGAGGACGTGGCGGTCGTGCGCTCCTACATGGCGCACCATCAGGGGATGACCGTGATAGCGATCGCCAACGCTCTCCAGGACGGGGCGATGCGCACGCGCTTTCACGCCGAGCCGATCATCCAGGCGACCGAGCTCTTGCTGCAGGAACGCACTCCGCGCGATGTGGAGGCGGCCCATCCGCGGGCCGAGGAGGTGAGGGCGGCGGCCAACGTGCGCGAACTGCTTCCACCGATGCCGCGCCGGTTTCAATCGCCCCATCAGCGGATTCCTCGCACCCACCTACTTTCCAACGCCTCCTATGCGGTGATGGTCACCGCGGCCGGCTCGGGATACAGCCGCTGGCGTGATCTTGCGGTCACGCGTTGGCACGAGGACGCCACCTGTGATTGCTGGGGCACATACATCTTCCTGCGCGACGCCCATAGCGGCGAAGTGTGGTCGGCGGGCTACCAGCCAAGCGGAGCCGAGCCGGATAGTTACGAGGCGGTGTTTCTGGAGGACCGGGCCGAAATCGCCAGGCGCGACGGCACGATCGCGACCACGCTCAAAATCGTGGTCTCGTCGGAGGACGACGCAGAGGTTCGCCTGGTGTCGATCTCCAACCTGGGTAGCCGCGTTCGCGAGATCGAAGTGACCTCGTACGCGGAGGTCGTGTTGACGCCCGGCGCGGCTGACGCCGCCCATCCGGCATTTTCGAACCTGTTCGTGCAAACCGAGTTCATACCCGGTCTTGGCGCAATCCTGGCCACCCGGCGGCGGCGCTCGCCCGCCGAGCCGGAGATCTGCGCGGTGCATCTCGCCGTGGTGGAAGGCGAGGTCGTGGGCGGCGCACAGTTCGAGACCGACCGGGCGCGCTTCCTGGGACGCGGACGCGGGGTGCGGACGCCGATCTCGGTCATCGACGGCCGACCGCTATCCAACACGGCCGGCGCCGTGCTCGATCCGATCTTCAGTCTCCGCCGGCGTATCAGGCTTGCGCCGGGGGCCACGGCACGTATCGCGTTGTGGACGCTGGTCGCGCCCTCGCGCAGCGAAGCGCTAGACCTGGCTGACAAACACCACGACCCGGCCGCCCTCGACCGCGCCGTCACCCTCGCGTGGACCCACGCGCGGGTGCAGCTTTTCCATCTCGGCATCGACACCGATGAAGCCAACCTCTTCCAGCGTCTGGCCAGCCGCGTGCTCTACTCAAACGCTGCGCTGCGGCCTTCATCCGACGTGCTTGGACGAAGTGAAGGCGGACCGTCGGCGCTGTGGGCGCACGGTATCTCCGGCGACCTGCCGATCGTCGTGTGCCGAATCGATGAAATCGAGGATCTCGAAATCGCCCGCCAGCTAATCCGCGCTCACGAATATTGGCGGATGAAGCAGTTGGCGGTCGATCTGGTGATTTTGAATGAAAGGCCCGTCTCCTACCAACAGGATCTGCAGAACGCTCTGGAGGGACTGGTTCGGGCCTATCAGTCGCGATCGCATGCCGGCGCAGAAAGCGCGCGCGGAGCCGTGTTCATACTGCGCGCCGAGCTGGTCTCGGCCGAGACGCGCAGCCTGCTCCAGAGCGTCGCACGAGCGGTCCTGTTCAGCCGCCGCGGGAGCCTCTTCAAACAGATCCAGCGTCTTGAGGAATCCGAGGCCGCTGGCAGGCCGCTGCCGAGACGTTCGCCGAACAACGCGACGCCCAAGGCCATGCTGCCCCCGCTGGAGCTCGAGTTTTTCAACGGCCTCGGCGGCTTCGCAAAAGACGGCCGGGAATACGTGACGGTCCTCGGCGAGGGGCAGTGGACGCCGGCGCCCTGGGTCAACGTCATCGCCAACCCCTCCTTCGGCTTCCAGGTATCGGTTGAAGGCGGAGGGTACACGTGGTCGATCAACAGTCAACAGAACCAACTCACCCCCTGGTCCAATGATCCGGTCGGAGACCGGCCAGGTGAAGTGATCTACCTTCGCGACGAGGATAGCGGGGCACTGTGGGGTCCCACGGCTTTGCCGATTCGCGAGGAAACATCGCCCTACGTCGTTCGTCACGGCCAGGGCTACAGTCGTTTCGAGCACACTTCCCACGGGATCACGCTCGAGCTTCTGCAATATGTCCCGCTCGATGATCCGATCAAGATTTCCCGGCTGAAGATTCGCAATCTCTCAGGGCGATCCAGGCATCTCTCGATCACCGCCTACGTGGAGTGGGTGCTGGGCCTTTCCCGCGCGGCCTCCGCCCCGTTCGTCGTGACGGAGATCGCGGAGACCGGGGCAATGCTAGCGCAGAACCACTGGAGCGCCGGGTTCGGCAGCCGCGTGGCGTTTGCGGACCTCGGCGGCCGTCAACTCACCTGGACCGGGGACCGGACCGAATTCCTCGGCCGCAATGGCACGCTCGATCATCCGGCCGCGATGGAGAGTACAAGGCCGCTCTCCAACCGGGTCGGCGGCGGCCTCGACCCGTGCGGCGCTCTCCAGACTCGCGTCGAGCTTGGGCCCGACGAGGCGGCGGAGATCGTCTTTTTTTTGGGCGAGGCGGCGACCAGGGCCGAGGCAAATGCCTTGATCACGCGCTACCGGGCCGCCGACCTCGACGCGGTCTTACGCGCGGTATCCCGGCTTTGGGATGACTCCCTCGGCGCGGTTGCGGTGAGAACGCCCGATCGTGCGATGGACGTTTTGCTCAATCGCTGGCTGTTGTACCAGACACTCGCCTGTCGGGTGTGGGCGCGATCGGCGTTTTACCAGGCGAGCGGGGCTTACGGCTTTCGCGACCAGCTCCAGGACGTCATGGCGCTCAGCGCCGCGAAGCCGGAGGTTACGCGAGAGCATCTGCTGCGTGCAGCCGCCAGACAGTTTGTCGAGGGTGACGTTCAGCACTGGTGGCTGCCGCTATCGGGTCAGGGGGTTCGCACGCGAATCTCCGACGACCAACTCTGGCTGCCGTACGCCGTTGCTCATTACGTCGAGACCACGGGCGATCTCGCGATTCTCGACGAAGTGGTTCCCTTTCTCGAAGGGCCAGCGCTCGGCGCCGACCAGCAGGAATCGTTCTTTGAACCGGCGGGCTCCATAGAACAGGGCACTTTATTCGAACACTGCGCTCGGGCCCTTGACCGAAGTCTTGCGGTGGGTCGACATGGGCTGCCGCTCATCGGCGCCGGCGACTGGAACGACGGCATGAATCGGGTCGGCGCGGGCGGGAAGGGCGAGAGTATCTGGCTCGGCTGGTTCCTCTGCGCCACGCTCTCGGCCTTTACTCCGCTGGCGGATGGCCGCGGCGACGAGCACGTGCGCATCGCCGCCTGGCTACAGCACGCGGGGGCGCTGCGGGAATCGCTTGAGCGTGAAGGCTGGGACGGCGACTGGTACCGGCGCGCCTACTTCGATGACGGAACGCCGCTCGGTTCGGCCTCGAGCAGCGAATGCCGAATCGATTCGATCGCGCAGTCGTGGGCGGTGATCTCCGGCGCCGGCGATAAAACCCGGGCCTTGACCGCCATGGCGGCGCTGGAGGAATACCTCGTACGCCGCGACGACGGACTGCTCCTACTCTTCACCCCGCCGTTCGATCAGACACCGCTCGACCCCGGCTACATCAAAGGATATCCGCCCGGCATCCGGGAGAACGGCGGCCAATACACGCACGGCGCACTGTGGTCAGTGCTGGCCTTCGCGATGCTCGGCGACGGGGACAAGGCGGGTGAACTGTTTTCGCTCATGAACCCGATAAATCACGCGAGTACGCGCGCCGACGTTTATCGCTACAAGGTGGAGCCATACGTCGCCTGTGGCGACGTTTACGCAGAGCCTGCGCACATCGGGCGCGGCGGATGGACTTGGTACACTGGCTCGGCCGGATGGATGTATCGGGTGGGCCTCGAGTGGATACTCGGATTTCGTCTGCGCGGGTCGACTCTGCTCATTGATCCGTGTGTGCCGAAGGCCTGGCGAAATTTCCAAATCGCCTTTCGATACCACTCCGCGCGCTACGACATCGCGGTTGAGAACCCGCACGGAGTCAGCCGCGGTGTCGCTCATATCGAGCTCGACGGCTTGCCGCTGGCAGGCGCTCCGGCACAGATACCATTGGCGGACGACGGCGTGACTCATCGGGTGCGCGCAGTCCTCGGCGTGCCCACGCTCTCGTCGAGTGACGCCTTCAAGGCGATGGCATCGACGGGCCGCGGAGAGAAATAACGTGCGATGCGACAACCCGTCCGCGCAGCGCCCTTGCAGACGGAACATCGTCATCTCGCAGGATAGACCAGTGACGCTCAGCAATTGGCGAATCAACGCAAGCGTCGCGCGTATAGCTATCTGTCTTTGTCTGGCGGTGTCTCTGGCAGCCTGCTCAACGCAAACGGAATCGCGACCCCAGGCCATACCTGGTCCGGCCGCTCTGCCGCCGCCGCCGGCTGCGACCTCTGAAACCGGCGCGCAGCGATCCGCGAAGCCAGCGAAGACCGTCAAGGCCTCTTATCAAGGCAGTGGCACTGCCGGTCGAGCTACAGCCAGCGGCGAGGCTTATAATCCCAACGACCTCACCGCAGCGTCGAGCAACTTGCCGATCGGCTCGACAGTAAAGGTAACCAACCCTGAGACGGGCCGCTCGGTGAAAGTGCGTATCAACGATCGAGGTCCCTTTGTTCATGGGCGGAGCCTCGACCTCTCTAAAAGCGCGGCTGAGAAGATAGGAATTACACACAAGGGTGTGGCTCGCGTGAAAGTTGCGCCCGTCAATTCACATCCAGTTTCGGCCGGACCCGAACCACTATCCCCTGTGACTACGCCGGATTCCGTCAGCAATCATGTGAATCTGACCCCGTAACTATCACTTTCCCACATCTGAAGCTTGGACATGGGATAAAGATCACGGAGGAGCAGGGATGTGGCGGGCAGCCAAAGCACGGGCACAGCCTGATGGCCTTTGCCCTATGGCTGTAATTTGAGCCTAGGCTGAGACGCGCCATCGAGCGAGAAATCGATGACGCGCCGCACCTCCGCACTGCTGTGGAAATGCAGGAATCGAATTGTCGATCCCGGCGAGCCCCGCGCTCTAGTGCCAGGTAAGCTGATTTTTTACCGCGACAACGCCTTGCGCGGCGGCCGCTATATTCCCGGCGCGCTTTGCATCTTTCGCCGATTTCATTACTCCGCTCAATAAGATCTTGCCGTGATCGCAATCGACAATAATCGGAGAACCCTCGGCGACTCCATCGTCAGCCAGCGCGCTCTTGACCTCGGTTATCAGAAGAGCGTCGTTGGCGCGCTCAGCCGCGGATTGGTAATGGTGATGCGCCTCGAGGGTTACCCTGTCGTTGTCTGTGGCGACGGAGCTCGATTCTACTGCTTTGCCTTCTTCGGCTCGCACCGGAGCGGCGAGCATCTGGCCCCCCGCCAGGATACCGGCCATGGCCGCCGCCACAGCGAGCCTTCCACACTTCGCCGACGAACGTAACTTCAACATTATGCCTATTTTTCCCGAGCGCCGAGCGCGGGCATTCCTTAGTTACTGGGAGTCACGGTCGTGGACTCGCTATGACGGCTGCTCGTGCTATTTTCGGTTCCCGTGCCCGGATTGGAAGTCGTGGAGTCGCTCGTCCGATCGCTGGAGGTACTGGTGGTAGTGGTCGGCGGCGGAGGGGGAACTTCTGCCGGAGCTTGCACGACAACCTGCGCCGGCGGAGCCGGGACATACGTGGTGGTTGTTTCCTTGCTGGTCCTGGTGGTGCCACAGGCGCTGACCAGAATAACAAATGCAAGACTCATCATGCCAATTGTGAAGCGCTGAACGTATTTCATTTCTTCCTCATCTCCCTGAGAGTTGGCCGCCCGCGTTGCCGGCGGGATAAAAGCGCTATCCCTTATAGTTGGCGGTATACTTTTGAGCCGCCATTCAATCCAAAGGTTTAGTAGGCGGTGGTCTTCACCGTTGTGGTTTTTGTCGTGCTAACCGGCACATCCTGGCTGGTAGTAGTGGTCGTAGTCTGCGACTGCTCTGATGTCTGTGGCGCCACGGGATCGGCGGCAGGAACCCAGATTGCGCATCCAGCAGCACCCAGGCCGCCAATCACGAGACTGAAAGTGAAATACATCGCCGTAGTTTTGATCTTGTTCTTCACATCATCAATCTAACATACCGAACCACACGATGTATGTCAGAACATCTATTCTAGTTATCTGCGGAACTGAAAGAGGTCAAAGCCAGCTCCGATTGTCGCTAATGCGTGCAAGATTGGGCTCGAACAAATGTGAAACGCCGGAGCACCTGTCCCAATAGTGAATCTTTTCTGAAAAGCCTAAAACAGCCAGGCGGACTTCAATTCGATTTACCGTGGACGCGTCATGATCAACTGTTCGTAAGGCCCGAGCAAAGGGTAAGTACGTCCCGCGGAGAACCGTTTCTGATTGGCTTGTTGAGAAAGCCTGGCGTACTATTGCCAACGTCGTGAGAGTTCAGCGGTGGCGTCCACAAAATATTCCGCCGTTGCGGTGAGCAGAGTTCGGTGAGTCCGCGAGCGATGCAGGTGAGGAGGCCAGCCGATGATCAAAAGAAAAAAGGTTGTGAGTCGCGATCAGTTTCTGGCAAACATGGACAAGTTCCTCGCGGACGCAAAGACCAGGCTGATGTGGGAAATCGCGGTCCGGCTTCGTAACGAGCGCAACGCCAGCAGAGACGATTGCATGGATAGCTGCGAGCTGGCTTACGAAGCGAATGCGCGCGAGATGAGCACGATGCTATCCGAGCGTGAGCGGCTCAAGGTCGCGCAGATCGACGAAGCACTCAGGCGAATCGCGTCGCTGAAATACGGCTTGTGCGAGATGTGCGGACTCGACGTCACCGAAGAGCGGCTAAAAGCGATGCCTTTCACGCGGCTTTGTTGCGATTGCCAACAGGACCGGGAGCGTGAGGCGAAGACCCGGCGTCGCTACGAGGAACGCGATGAAGAGCGCTACCAGCTCGGCTCAATCCACGCACCTGAAGAGAGCAACCACAGCGAACACGGCCACAGGGATTAGCACTTCCCGCAGGCCGCAGATCGAGTAAGCCCCGCCTGCTGCAAGTCCGGCGAGAAGGCTCAGGTTCTTCACATATTGTGAGGGATTCCATGTTCCTTCGACCAGCTCCAATCAGGCTGTGCGCCTGTAGCTTTTTGTGGATACGTACGGCCTAAGTTCCTCAAATCTGTCCTCTTCTGTTCCTGGATTCGGTCCGTAACGATATTGGATACGGTGAATCGAGGCGATTTTGCGACGACGACTTCTACCGTCGGTCGATGCGCTTTAGTGAAAGCGCTATCAAGCAGGACACACTTAGTATCTGCCGCGGCATAGCCAAACGCGCCGGTTTCCGCTCAATCTGTGCTTCGCAGCACGCCAGAAGTTGAAATGCGGCTCAAACCCTTTGCTTCGCGTGAAGCATGCGTACAGGATGGTTTGAGAGCGAATATACAGTTATGGGCGCTGAAGTGGGTGTCGCAGTGGCGCTGGAAGCCATGATGCTCGAGATGTGAGCCGGCACACAGATACGGGAACCGGTAAAGATACTAATACCGACATTCAGGAGACGAATATAGTCAACCGCGATACCTGTCGCAGCTGTGGGAGGGTATAGACAATACGTTCCTCTGGATACGCGCAAATGCCGAATTTGCAGTACGGATATACGAATGTTGGGCTATTTCCGGTATTGGCAAAATGGACAGTACACCTCACAGCACACAGTGTGTGATTCCAGCAACAAAAAACTGCCTGGCGTGCGACGCTGATTACGATCGTCGCCGGCGGTTGTCTTTTGATAAGTGGATGTTAAACAGGCGAGACTCATAGTGCGCCTTGATAAACGGAGGTAATACGAATGGAACGCGAATTAGAGATACTAAGAATGGGTCGCAAGGAGATATTAAGAATGGTTCGCAAGACAGAGGTTATACCCTTGAGACGCACCGTGTTGCTCGCGGCGGCCGCGATGTTCGCCGTCGGCTGCAGCACGACGCCCGCTCCGGATCAGGTAGCGCTGGCGCCGGTTCAGGCGCAGCTGGTCGGCCCCCAGGGCTATCAAGGCCCAGCCGGCCCCGCCGGTCCGCAAGGCCCGGTGGGAGCGACCGGTGCTCCCGGCTACGTGATGCAGGGTCCCGCCGGCGCTGAGGGCGCGCCCGGCCCCACAGGTCCACAGGGACCAGTCGGAACGACGGGCGCCTCGGGCTACCTGGTAAGCGGTGCTCGCGGGACAACCGGCATGGCCGGTCCCGCCGGTGCGCAAGGTGCAGCCGGAGAGACGGGCGCGCAAGGCCTTAGCACGGTCGGTCCTGCCGGCCCAACGGGTCCTGCCGGTCCCGTTGGCGCGCAAGGTGCCGCCGGATACGAGGGGGCCAGAGGCCCTACCCTGGTCGGTCCTGTCGGCCCTATCGGTAATTCCGGTGTCGCGGGCGTGCAAGGCGTGGGTGGGGAGACAGGTGCTCAGGGGTATGCGATGGCCGGCCGCGCTGGCGCAGCGGGTCCTTCCGGTGACGTAGGCGCGCAAGGCCCAACGGGACCGACAGGCGCCCAGGGCCAGGCTGGTATCGTCGGTCGCTGGACGGCGTACCGGGATTTCACCTTCTATGGTGATCGTGCGGATCTCCAATCTTCTGATGAGACGATGGTCAACGAGATCGCGGGATATATGGCGCAAAATCCGTCCCTCCAAATTGGAATCGACGGGTCCACCGCTCCGAACGGGGTCGCTCCAACCAACCAAAATCTGAATGACCGCCGAGTCGACGCGCTGCATAACGCCCTGCTCGCGGCCGGAGTGCCGGCCTCGAAGATGCAGACGGGCGCTTTCGGCGATCCGCAGCTCAGGCGCGACGGCCGAGTCGAGGTCCTGATCAGCACCGGCTCTTCACCGACGGCGCGATCGGACGATTGAGCCGCCGTAGGTACCGATTGCCGGGGGATCTCCTTCGCGGCCTGCACGCGGGAAGGAGATTACTCCGGCCGTCTCCGCGCTCGCGCGGCGATGCGCAAAGTATTTCCGTCCGCTCCTCTCCTAAAAGCCAACGCCAAGGGAGCGTTCTTTCGAGTCACCCTCCTGGTTTATCTAACATAGCCAAATGAAAAGTGGCCGCGCCGTTTTCGTCAGCCGTGCGGTGTAAGGTTGCGAGCTCTACGGACATGAGATTTGTTTCGGATGCGCTTTGTTGCGCGTAATACCCGCCCGCTTCCTTTGAGATAAGCTTAGCGCGCCTTTTGCCCACTTAGCTTAAGTACAGGGTTCCTTGTAGCTTCCAATGTTACGGTATTAGTTCTCCATGTAACATTATTTGGCCTTGCCCGGTGATATTCCGCTTCCCCCTTTGCGTTAATGGGTGTAAGCTTACTTCAGTTGATCGGTGCGATTTGAAGATACGAAAGAAAGCGCGTGATAAGAACGTCCATCGGTTGACTCGGCTGAAAGCTCTATCGTGGCTTTTGACCCCGGAGCTCATAAAGCTCGGGGGTAGCCCCACCGTAACTGGCTTCCAAACGCACGAAGTTGTCCTTCACTCAGCGGCACTGACGGCGCAGCCTTTTAGGCCTGTAGCAAGCGTCGCGAACACTACGTGTCTGAACGCTGTGAGTGAGCGTATAACCGCGGCTCTGCCTGCGAGCGGTCCGATCCGCGACTTTCTTTGTCCGCCGATCAGCCACTGTCGCTCTCAGAACTCCGGTTCTTATTGACTAGGCGGGCAATACGCATCTTTCCGAGAAACAGATTCATGCCTGCGAAAGGGGTGCAAACGATAGAACCCCTAGCGATCAAATAGTTAGCTTCTCTACGCTGGTTGAAGCCCTGCGCTGCCGAGCGCTTCGGCAGCCTGATCAACTGGCCTATGCCTATCTGCTCGATGGAGAAGTGGAGGGCGGCCGCCTGACCTATGCAGAGTTGGATCGCAAGGCCCGGACTATTGGTGCGCTGCTTCAAAGCTACGGCGCAAGTGGGCAGCGCGCCCTGCTGATCTATCCCACGGGTCTCGAATTTATCGAGGCCTTTTTCGGTTGCCTATATGCCGGCGTAGTCGCCGTCCCTCTGCCTCCGCCCACTGCGGCACAGCAGCAGCGGACTTTCCCCAGGTTGCGGGCGATCGCGAACGATGCTCAACCGTCGGTGGCGCTCACCACGTCATCGATTCTCTCCAAGGTTGAGGCGTTGTTCACGCAAGCTACAGAGCTGGCGACAATGCGATGGGTGGCCACCGACAAGGTTACCGGCGGGCTGGCGCCGAAATGGCAAAATCCTGCCACGACCAGCGACAGCCTGGCCTTACTCCAATACACCTCGGGCTCGACCACCGTGCCCCGGGGTGTAATGGTCAGTCACGGAAACCTTCTGCATAATTCGGCCAACGTCAACCGCGCCTTCGAGCTCACACCGGACAGTGGCGTATCGGTGTCATGGCTACCGGTCTTTCATGATATGGGACTTACTAATGGAATCGTCCAACCGATGTATATAGGACGTCCATGTTTTTTGCTGCCACCCCAATCCTTTCTTCAGCGACCGGTGCGGTGGCTCCGGGCAATTTCGCGATACCACGGCACCGTCAGTGGAGGTCCCAATTTCGCCTACGAGCTGTGCGCCCGCAAAATTACTCCGGAGCAGTGTGAAAATCTCGATCTCAGCAGTTGGTATGCGGCGTACAATGGCGCCGAGCCAGTCCGTGCCGACACTTTGAAACGGTTTGCCGCGACCTTTGCAAGATATGGTTTCCGCCCCAGCTTCCTGTATCCCTGCTATGGACTCGCCGAAGCCACCCTCATGGTGTCCGGCGGACCTCTGAAAGATGAGCCTCGCTTATATGCGGTTCGGGCGGCGGCGCTTGAACAGAACCGCGTCGCGGAGGTCTCCGGCCAGCAGCAGAATGTGCGGACCCTGGTTAGCTGTGGCCACGCGATGCCCGAGACCAGAATTGTCATCGTTCATCCCGAATCGTTGACTCGTTGCGCACCGGAAGCGGTGGGCGAAATCTGGGTCTCAGGCCCGACCGTTTGCCGCGGTTATTGGAACCGTCCCGAAGAGACAGAGCGCACCTTGCGGGCCTACCTGGCGGACAGCGGTGAGGGGCCATTTTTGCGCACCGGAGATTTGGGCTTTCTCAAAGATGGTGAACTGTTCGTCACCGGTCGTCTGAAGGATCTGATCATCATCGGCGGCCGCAACCTTTACCCCAACGACATCGAATTGACGGTGGAACAGAGTCATCCCGCAATACGGTCGGGCTGCTGCGCGGCGTTTTCGGTCGATGTTGCCGACGAGGAACGATTGATCGTCGCAGCCGAAGTCGAGCGCCGCTACCGAGCGGCGGATAGCCACGATCGCAATGGGGCACAAAACTCGCATCCGCGGCTGTTGCTGGATGTCGGGGCGATGGTGCGGGCCATCCGGCGCGCGGTGGCGGAAGAGCATGATGTGCGAGTGCACGCGGCGGTGCTGCTCAGGGCGGGGAGCCTGCCGAAGACTCCAAGCGGCAAGGTCCAACGCAACCTGTGCCAAGCCAGCTTCCTGAACGGAACCCTCGCCACGCTGTAGGACGCGCGCGATGTCGGAGAATTCCACCAATGGTGCGTCGCGGAGTTCTGTCGCTCGGAGCTTCGTCGACCGGGACAAACGCGGCAGCCGAGATTCATCAACGGATTCCCGGTCTGCCGAAGTCATTCAAGGCTGGTTGGTCTCCAGGCTTTCCGAGCTGCTGGCAATTGAGCCTCGCGAGATAGATGTCCGCGAGCCTTTTGCCAGTTATGGCCTCGGTTCAACCGAGATAGTCATTCTCTCGGGCGAACTCGCCGAGTGGCTTGGACGCCAACTTTCTCCCGCTCTCCCGTATGAGTACCCCACCGTCGAGACGCTCGCCCGGCATTTGGCGCGGTCGCCGGACGCCTCAAAGTCAGCTGCCGCGGTTGACCATGAACCGGAAGCAACCATCGAACCGATCGCAATCATAGGCATTGGCTGCCGCTTTCCCGGAGCCGACGGCCCGCAAGCGTTCTGGCAGTTGCTGCGCAACGCAGTGGATGCCATCACGGAGGTTCCGGCGGAGCGCTTCGACCTTCAGGCTTTTTACGATCCGGACCCGGCGGCTCCGGGCAAAATGAGCACCCGCTGGGGCGGCTTCCTTAAGCAGGTCGATCAGTTCGATCCCCATTTCTTCGGCATCTCTCCTCGTGAAGCGGCGCGGATGGACCCCCAGCAACGCCTTTTGCTGGAGGTGGCGTGGGAGGCATTGGAAGACGCCGGACAGGTAGCGGAGCGTCTGGCCGGCACCCAGGCCGGTGTATTCGTCGGCATCTCGAACAACGACTATGGCCGGATTCAGTTCGGCGATCTACATAGTATTGATGCCTACGCGGGCACCGGCAATGCACTGAGTATTGCGGCCAATCGTATCTCCTACCTGTTTGATCTCCGCGGGCCGAGTATGGCTATCGATACTGCCTGTTCTTCGTCCCTCGTCGCGGTCCATCTGGCCTGCCGCAGTCTCTGGAATGGAGAGTCCAACCTCGCTCTCGCCGGGGGGGTGAATCTGATCCTCTCGCCCGCGATAACCATCAATTTCACCAAGGCCGGGGTCATGGCTCCCGACGGGCGGTGCAAAACCTTCGATGCGCGAGCCAACGGCTATGTTCGTAGTGAAGGCGCCGGAGTCGTCGTTCTGAAACCGCTATCCAGAGCCCTGGCCGACGCCGACCCGATTTACGCCGTCGTTCGAGGCGGCGCGGTGAACCAGGACGGACGCAGCAACGGTCTGATGGCCCCCAATCCGTTGGCCCAGGAAGCCGTCCTGCGAGAAGCCTACCGGCGCGCCGGGGTTTCGCCCGGCGACGTTCAGTATGTCGAGGCCCATGGCACTGGCACATTGCTGGGCGACCCGATCGAGGTGAAGGCCCTGGGCGCGGTGCTTGGCATCGCCCGTCCTCTGGATAAACCCTGCGCCGTTGGCTCGGTCAAGACCAATATCGGCCACCTCGAGGCGGCGGCCGGCATCGCCGGCTTGATCAAAGTGGCGCTCGCGCTCAAGCATCGGGAGATCCCGCCGAACCTGCACTTTCGCGAACCCAATCCTTACATTCCTTTCGATCGGCTCCCGTTGCGAGTGCAGACGAAGCTCGGTCCATGGCCTGTCGAGTCGGGTCCGGCCCTGGCCGGCGTGAGCTCGTTCGGTTTTGGCGGAACCAATGCGCATGTGGTGCTCGAAGAGGCTCCACAGTCTAATTCGGGAGGCCAGAATGCGGAATGCGCAATAGACGATCCGCGTTCCGAAATCCACAATACCAAGTCCGTGCGGTTGCTGCCGCTCTCGGCGCGCAGCCCTGAGGCCCTCCAGTCTCTCGCTCGAGCATACCAGGATTTTCTGTCAGCCCCGTTCGAAACGTCGCTGCACGACATTTGTTATACGGCCAGCATGCGGCGCGGTCATCATGACTACCGTCTCGCCGTAACAGGCTACTCGCGCGAACAACTGACTGAAGGGCTCCGCGCTTTTTTACAGGGAGAGGCTCGTCCCGGTCTGTCTTCCGGCCGCAAGGACTCCGCTCGTCGGAGAAAACTTGTTTTCGTGTTTTCAGGACAAGGATCCCAATGGCTTGGGATGGGCCGAAGGCTCCTGGAGCAGGAGCGGGTTTTTCGCGAGGTCGTGGAACGCTGTGACCGGGCGATGCGGCCGTACGGAGGTTGGTCTTTGCTCGGCGAGCTGACTGCAACCGATGCGGCTCGGTCCCGCTTGGACGAAGTCCATATCATCCAGCCGGCGCTTTTTGCGATTCAGGTCGCCCTGGCGGCCTTGTGGCGCTCTTGGGGCATCGAGCCACAGGCCGTGGTCGGCCACAGCATGGGAGAGGTTGCGGCAGCTTACGTCGCCGGTGCGCTGAGCCTTGAAGACGCCGCACGCGTCATTTGTCTTCGCAGCCGTTTGGTCAGGGGCGTCGGCGGACAGGGAGCGATGGCCGCGGTCGAGCTTTCGATGGAAGACGCTCGCCGCGTTCTCGCCGGCTACGAAGATCGCGTGTCCATCGCGGCCAGCAACAGTCCGACCTCCACTGTGTTGTCAGGAGATCGGGCGGCGCTGGAAGCAATCCTTGATCAGTTGCGGCGTCGAGACATCTTCTGCGCCACGGTGAAAGTGGATTTCGCTTCTCACAGCCCGCAGATGGATCCGTTGCGTGCTGATTTGTTGGCGGCTTTGGACGGGCTAGTGCCGCGGCCCGTATCGGTGCCCATCTACTCGACTGTAACTGGTATGGTCGGCGGCGGGCTCGAGTTTGAAGCGCACTATTGGGCCAGGAACTTGAGAGAGCCGGTGCTCTTTTCGGCAGCGGTCCAACGCCTACTGCAAGATGGGTACGGCATTTTCCTTGAAATCAGTCCACATCCCATTCTTCTAAGTGGCATTCAGCAAGGGCTTAATCACTGCGGCCATGAAGGTGCCGTGCTGCCTTCGATGCGGCGTGAGGAAGAAGAATGTGCCGTGATGCTGGGGTCGCTCGGCGCGCTTTACACCCTCGCATATCCGCTCGACTGGAGCCGCATCTATCCGGCGGCCGGCCGCTGCGTCCGGCTCCCGATGCATCCCTGGCAGCGCGAGCGTTGTTGGATGGACACCGCGACAGGAGATTCCGACTCTCAATGGGAGCGGGTTTCGCGCGGCGCGAAAAAGAAGCATCCGCTGCTGGGCCGGCATTTCAAATCGGCGCATCCTGCGGGAACCCACTTTTGGGAAGTCACGCTGGACAAACGGGCCGTGCCTTATCTGGATGACCATCGAATCGAAGGAGTTGCGGTGCTGCCCGTCTCGGCCTACGTGGAGATGGCTTTGGCCGCCGTGGCTGAAGCTTACGGAACACAATCCTTCGCATTAAAGGATATCGAATTTTACCGGGCACTTTTCCTGCCCGACGGCGAGTCCCACCCGCTCCAGTTAATCCTTTCTCCCGGAGTGGATGGCGCGGCAACTTTCCAGCTATACAGTTGTCCTGCGGGGATCGGCCAATCCAATAAATCATGGACGCTGCACGCGGCCGGAGAAGTGTCTCCTCGATCGGACGACGCTGTCTTTGCGGCGGGGCGGGAGACGCCCGCGGAGATCCAGGCTGGATGTCCGGAAAAGATTTCTGGAGAGGATTTTTACGCGAGACTGAGCGAACGAGGTATCCACTACAGTCCCTTCTTCCGGAGCATTACTCAGTTGTGGAAGCGCAACGGAGACGTGCTGGGTGAAATGCGGGTTCCCCAGGCGCCTGAAAGCGAATTCAGTGCCTATCAGATTCATCCGGCGAGTCTTGATGCCTGCCTGCAAGTTGCAGGAGCCGCGGTTGCGGCTGAGGCAACCGGAAACGGTAAACCAGACATCTTCATGCCGACTCACATAGATGAGATCCGGGTTCACGGTCAGCCGGGGCCGCGTCTATGGAGTTATGCCCATATGCAAGAGCGGCACGCTGACACGGTCAAGGGAGATGTACGGTTACTGGATGAAGCCGGGCACGCGGTAGTCGAGATTTCGGGACTGCGCTTCGAATCTCTGGGAGGCGATAGACAGCGCGCGGTCGAAAAGAATCCCCAGGAAAATTTTCAGGAAAATCCGCAGGAACATTTGCAGGAAAATCTGGATGACTGGCTATATGAGTTTCAGTGGCAGCTCAAACAGCGTCCGAATGGATCGGGAGCCGCGAAGCCTTTCTCGCGAGCCGAGGGGGAACGCTGGCTTATCTTTGCGGACCGCGACGGCGTGGGAGAAAAGCTGGCAGCGCGGTTAGCGGCGCAGGGCGCGAGAAGCATCCTGATTTCTTGCGGAGATTCGTACGAAGCTAAAGATAGTACCGAAGACCGTACGCGGTTTCGTATTCGTCCGGAAAGCCCGGAAGACCTCCGGCGGCTTTTCGCGGCGGCACTGCCTAGTCAGTCGGCCTGCCGTGGAATTGTCTATCTTTGGAGTCTTGATAGTCCTGATAGCTCCGCATCACACGAGATCACTACGGCTTCACTGACGTCGGCCCAGAGCCTGGGTTGCGGTACTGTATTGCCATTGATCCAGGAAATGTCCCGAGCCGAGTTACGCGATCCTCCGCGTCTGTGGCTGGTAACGCGAGGGGCTCAGGCGGCGGGCGAAGAGCCGTTGCCCGTGGATGTAGCCCAGGCGCCGGTATGGGGGATGGGGCGCGTTATTGCGCAGGAGCATGCCGCGCTCTGGGGAGGACTGGTCGACCTCGAGCCCGGGGTTGCGCCGCCTGACGCCGGCGCTGATCGGTTGTGGGAGGAAATCTCGAGCCCGGACGGAGAGGATCAGATTGCGTTTCGTCAAGGGCGTCGATACGTCGCTCGTCTGGTGCGCAAACGCGAGTCCGCAGTCGAACGGCATCCGCTCGCGTGGCCGACTGATGGGAGTTATCTGATAACCGGCGGACTGGGAGACCTCGGCCTCGTGGTCGCCCGTTGGATGGTCGGGCAGGGGGCTCGGCGGTTGATCCTTTTGGGACGCACGAAGCTCCCGCCGCGCTCGAGCTGGGGTGTGGCGGAAACGGGAAGCCGCCTGGCCCATCAAATCGGCGCTATTCGGGAGCTGGAAGCTTTGGGAGCGAGCGTGCATCTGGCCTCGGTGGACGTGGCGGATGAAGCAGAGCTTAGTGGGTTTCTGAAAGAGTTTGGCGCCGAGGGTTGGCCGCCGATCCGGGGCGTAGTGCACGCGGCCGGAGTACTGCAGGACGGACTGCTCTCGCAACTTGATCAAGCCGCGCTGAATACGGTCTTGCGGCCCAAGGTGATGGGTGGGTGGCTGCTGCATCGCTTGCTCGAAGACGCTCCGCTGGATTTCTTCGTACTTTTCTCTTCCGCGGGTTCGCTCCTGGGCCAGCCTGGTCAGGGAAACTATGCTGCCGCCAACGCCTTCCTCGATGCCCTCGCGCATCATCGAAAAGCTCAGGGCCGGCCGGCACTCAGTGTCAACTGGGGCGCTTGGGCCGACCTGGGTTTTGCGCATACGGCTGGGGGCAAGCGTCTCGCCGCGCGTCTCGCGCTCGTCGGAGTCAGGAGCATGGCGCCCAGACAGGCGCTGGAAGTTTTGGAACGGATGCTCCGGCAGGACGTGGCGCAGGTCGCGGCAGTGCCGGTGGACTGGAAGCAGTATCGCCAGTTTTACTCAGCGGGTAGTGAATCACCGTTGCTCTCTCAACTTGCTAGCGAAGGGTCCGAAGTCGCATTGCAAGCGAGCCGCCCGGGAGAGAAGAGGGCGGCACTCCTTGCCGCACAACCCGCGGCGCGCCATCAGATACTGCGGTTCTACCTGAGTGAACAAGTGGCCCGCGTGCTCGGGCTTTCCGTTTCCAGGCTGGACGTGGAGCAACCGCTCAGCAATCTTGGACTGGATTCCCTGATGGCGGTCGAGCTGAAGAACCGGATCGCCGTTGACCTGGGCGTGAATGTGCCGATGGTGAAATTCCTTCAAGGACCGAGCGTTGCTCAGGCCGCAACCCAGATCCTCGATCAATTGAGCGCGGAGCTTGATGCCTCATCGCCGCCGCTTGCTTCGGTGGCCGCCCAACCCTCCGACGCGCACAGCAACGGCGATGCGGATGCACGGCTGTCGTCAAGACTCGATCGGCTTTCGGATGAGGAAGTGAATTCGTTGCTCATCGAGATGCTGGATAAAGCGGAACTAGGTGAATGAGCAACGCCGCTCAGCGAATTGCCGATCTTTCACCGGAAGAAAGGCGCGCCCTGCTGGCAAAGCTTCTTCGCAAAGACGCGAACGAGGCTCAATCGCTGCAGCCGCTGTCCTACAATCAGCAGGGAATATGGTTTCTCTACCAGCTCGCACCGGAGAGCATGGTTTACAATGTCAATTTCGCCGCGCGCATCCGCTCCGATGTGGATATTCCGGCGTTGCGGCGCGCGTTTCAGGCGCTAGTCGATCGCCATCCCGCTCTGCGCAGCACTTTTTGCGTGCGCTCTGGCAAGCCCGCGCAACGGGTCCACCCGCAGCTCGCGGTCCACTTCGTTGAAACCGATGCGTCGGCCTGGGACAGCGAGGTCCTGAGAACGCGGCTGCTCGAGGAAGCCTATCGCCCCTTTGATCTGGAACGAGGTCCGGTGCTGCGAGTGAACCTGTTCACCTGCGCGGCAAAGGATCACGTTCTTCTGCTGGTAGTACATCACATCGTGATCGATTTCTGGTCGCTCGCCCTTCTCCTCACGGAACTCGGCATGCTGTATCCGGCGGAGCAGGCCGGCGTACAAGCGCCGCTGCCTGCGCTTAATTCGCAATACACCGACTATGTTCGTTGGCAGGCCGAAATGCTGGCGGGCCCGGAAGGTGAGCGGCTCTGGACCTACTGGCGCAAACAATTGGCTGGACAGCTGCCCTTGCTGGAGCTTCCCACCGATCGGCCGCGGCCACCGGTGCCGACATATCGCGGCGCCGCGTACGACTTCCAATTGAACTATGAACTGAGCTCGCGCCTGAAAGCGCTCGCGAAGGCCCAGGGAGCGACCTTGTACATGGTTCTTCTCGCAGCGTTTCAAGTGATACTGCACCACCACAGCGGTCAGGAGGACCTCCTGGTGGGCTCGCCCGTGCTCGGCCGGAGTCGGGCCGAGTTCGAAGGGGTCGTGGGCCTCTTTACCAATCCCGTCATCTTACGGGCGAATTGCTCCGGAAATCCGACCTTCGAGGCGTTTCTTGGCCAGGCGCGCCAAACCGTGCTGGCTGCGCTCGAGCATCAGGACTATCCAACTCTGCTGCTGGTCGAGCGGCTCCATCCGGCCCGTGATCTCAGCCGCCCGCCGCTGTGCCAGGTGATGTTCGTACTGGATAAACCGCATCAGCTCGCCGAACAGGGGGCGCCAGCATTCGTGCTGGGCGACAGCGGGCTGCGTATGAATCCTGGGGGGCTCGAGCTGGAAGCCCTTCCCCTGGAACATCGCGCGGCCACTCTCGACTTGGTGATGCTGACCATCGAAGCGGCGCATTCGCTCTCCGTTTCCATACGCTACAACAGCGATCTGTTTGATGCCGCCACCATTACCCGGATCGCGAAACACTTCGAAAAGCTATTGCACCATGTCACTATTCAACCCAATGTCAGGTTGAACGCGCTGAGATCCATACTTGCCGGGATGGACAGGCAAGAACTGGCGGAAATCCGAGGAAAGTACAGGGAGGCTAATCTTCAAAGATTGAAGACCGCCAGGCGGGTAGCAATTAGCGCATCACAATCAAGCAGTGACGGTGCGAACGGCTATGGAACGCCCCGCCAGTCAGGTGACCGGCCGCATCTATACCTCAACGGCGCCTCTCCCGGGTCAAAGTCCTGAGCGGCAATTGCGTGGCGAAATGATTGAAGGGTTCCGGCTTTCGCCGCAGCAAAGGCATCTGTGGTCGTTGCAGCAGACGGACCATGCCTGTGCTTATCGTGCGCAGTGCACCGTTCGAATCGAAGGACCGCTTGACCTAAAGGTGCTCGAAGCGGCCTTACGAGGTGTCCTCGCCCAGCATGAAATCTTTCGCACTACGATTACTCGCTTGCCAGGGACGGACATTCCGGGTCAGGTTATAAGCGAAGACGCCGCTCTGTCGATCGACAATTGCGACCTGCGCGGCCTGAAGCCTCACGAGCAAGCGGCCGAACTTGAATCGCTTTTTCGAGCTGCCGGCGAGTTGTCTTCTGGCGGCGACAATGACCGGCCTGCGCACATATCCTTGGCGACTCTGTCGGCTGACAAGCATGTGTTGTTTGTTGCCTTATCGGCCTTTTGCGCAGATACGGTAACCCTCGGGATTTTTGTTCATGAACTAAGCCGCTTCTATTCGGCCCGCCAGCGCGGTGAAACACCTGCGGCCGCAGTGCTGCAGTACGCCGATGTCGCGCAATGGGAAAATGAGCTTTTGGAATCGGATGATACGAGAACAGGAAGAGATTACTGGCGCAAGCAAAATCTTTCTTCTGTGCCTGTTCTAAGCCTCCCATTTAAGCCTCACCGCTTCACAAGGCCGGGTTTCGATCCACAATCCTTGAGTTGTGAGCTCGCCGCTGACTCGACGGCGGCACTCAAAGCGGCGGTCCGGAAGTATGATACGTCACCTTCCGTATTTTTTTTGACGTGCTGGCAAACTCTGCTCTGGCGTCTCAGCGGTCAACCGCACTTCATCGTCGGGATGGCCTGCGACGGCCGTACCTACGATGACCTGAGAGAAACACCCGGACTGCTGGCGCAATCCGTGCCGCTCCAGTGTCAGCTGGAGCCGCAGCTCCATTTCAGTGAGCTTTTAAAGCGGGTTAATGAATCGACACGGGAAGTGCTCGAATGGCAGGAGTACTTTCGTTGGGATTCAATTGATGGCGCGAATGCTAGTCGTGAAGAGGCGTCTTTCTTTCCGGTTAGTTTCGAATTTGACCAACAATCCGTGTCGTATTCCGCAAGGGACGTGACATTTGCGATTGAGCGGCGGCACGTCTGTACTGAGCGGTTCACTTTGAAGGTCTCCTGCACCCAAAGGGCAGATCGTTTCAGTATACAGTTCCACTACGACCGCAACGTATTTCGAAAAGAGGATATCGAGCGTCTGGTTGGACAGTTTCAGACGTTGTTGGAAAGCGTTACCGGCAATCCCGAAGCGTTGATAAGTGAGCTCGAGATTCTAAGCGGGCCTGAGCGGCGACGATTGTTGATCGAGTTCAACGATACCGAGGCCAGCTATCCTGAAGGCAAGTGTATCCATCAGTTGTTCGAGGAACAGGCCGAGCGCACGCCTAACAATGTTGCGCTCGCTTGTGAAGACCGGCGTCTGACATACGCTGAGCTTAACGCTCGATCCAATCAACTTGCTCATCACCTGAGGACTCAGGGCGTTAGGCCAGAAGTGCGGGTAGGCATTTGCATGGAGCGCTGCCCGGAGATGATAGTCGGGCTCCTTGGCATTCTTAAGGCCGGCGGAGCTTACGTGCCATTGGACCCGGCGTATCCCATGCAGCGTTTGGCTTTCATGTTGGAGGATGCCCAAGCGCCAGTGCTGCTGACCCGAAAGCATGTAGTGAAAGATGGCATAGCCGCGCCCGGGGTCCGAGTGGTCTCTCTTGACTCGGACTGGGACACGATCGCTCGCGAGAGTGAAGCGAACCCGGTAAGCGGAGCGACCGATAGGAATGCCACATACGTTATCTATACCTCGGGCTCAACTGGAGCCCCGAAGGGGGTCATTGTCGAACATGGAGGACTGGTTAATGCCGTCAATTGGTTGACGAAGACGCTCGAGCTGTCTGCAAGGGACCGATGTCTTTTGAAAACACCGATCACGTTCGATGCGGCCGGTCGCGAAATCTTCCCGATACTGATGGCGGGCGGCACCCTGGTAGTCGCGGAGGCTGACGGTCACCGCGATAGCCGCTATGTAGCCGATACGATCCGCAACGAACGTATTACGATTCTTCACTGCGTTCCCTCCTTGCTTCGTCTTCTAGTCGAAGAAGCCGCCTTCGATGCTTCTGCAGCCTTGCGCGCTGTCATGTGCGGCGGAGAAGCTTTGCCAGCCGAAGTGGTAATGCGGTTCCATCAGCGCTCGAAGGCCACGCTGTATAATGTTTACGGTCCAACGGAAACAATTATCGACTCGGCATACGGACGATGTGCAAGCGATATTGTTGATTCCACAATTCCTATTGGACGGCCTATACCGAATGCGACGATATATATTGCGGACGATATGCTTCGCCTGGTGCCGATCGGTGTCGCCGGCAACCTGTACATCGGCGGAGTGGGCCTGGCGCGAGGTTATCTCAACCGCCGCGATTTGACCGCCGAGAAATTTATTCCGGACCCTTTTGGCGCAAAGCCCGGAGCGAGACTGTATAAAACCGGCGATCTGGCCCGCCATTTGCCCGACGGAAGTATTGAGTTCCTTGGCCGGGCCGACCATCAAGTAAAGATCCGGGGGCTTCGTATCGAACTCGGGGAAATCGAGTCCGCGCTTCGCCAACACCTGGCCGTGCGCGAATCGATCGTAATGGCTGACGAAGACGCGACTGGAGAGAAGCGGTTGGTGGCCTATGTGGTCGCCGAGCGAGGGTCTCCGCCCACGGGCAGCGAGCTGCGCAATTTTCTCAAAGCTAAGCTGCCCGAGCACATGCTGCCCGCGGCTTTCGTTGCGCTCGAGGCCTTGCCGTTGACGGCCAACGGGAAGGTAGACCGCCGCGCACTCCCGGCGTTCAATCGAACGCGGCCCGAACTGGAAAAAGGGTTCGTAGCTCCACGAACCTCTGCGGAGGAGCTCGTGGCCGAGATTTGGGCCCAAGTCCTCGGACTCGAACGAGTAGGAATATATGATGACTTCTTTGAGCTAGGTGGACATTCGCTGCTGGCGACTCAGGCTGTTTCCCGAATCCGCGAGGCCTTTGCGGTGGAGATACCGCTGCGGCGTTTGTTTGAGGCGCCTACCGTGGCAGGCCTCGCTGCAAGCATCGACGCCGCTCATCGAGCTGGGCGGAGTCTTCAGGCTCCGCCCATATTGCCGGTTCCACGAAATGGTGACTTGCCACTTTCCTTTTCCCAGCAGCGGCTGTGGTTCATCGATCAATTGGAGCCGGGCAACTCCGCCTACAATTTCCCCGCCGCGATCCGGCTGAAGGGTCCACTCAACCTGGTGGCGCTGGAGCAGAGTATCAACGAAATCATCAAGCGCCATGAAGCCCTGCGGACGACCTTTACGACGGTGGACGGGCGGCCGGCGCAGGTTATCGCACCTACGCTGACGGTCGGGTTGCCGGTGGTGAATCTGCAGGAGTTGCCTGAAAGCGAGCGGGAGGCCGAGGTCGGACGCCTCGCCATCGAGGAGGCGCAGAGGCCGTTCAATTTGGCCCGCGGTCCACTGTTGCGGGTCACCCTGCTGCGGCTCGGAGAAGAGGAGCATGTAGGGCTCCTGACGATGCATCATATCGTCTCCGACGGTTGGTCTACCGGAATACTCGTCCGCGAGATGGCCGTGCTCTACGAAGCATTCTCCGGCGGAAGGTCCTCACCGTTGCCTGAGCTGGCTATTCAATATGCGGACTTTGCTTATTGGCAGCGTCAGTGGCTACAGGGTGAAGTGCTGGAGACCCAGCTTTCCTATTGGAAGCGGCAACTGCTTGGCGCTTCTCCGTTGGAGTTGCCGGCGGACCACCTCAGGCCAGCGGTGCAGACTTTTCGGGGCTCGCTCAAATCGATGCTGCTGCCAAGGAACACCGGCGATGGGTTGAAAGTGCTCAGCCGAGAGCAGGGAATTACCCTGTTCATGACTTTGCTGGCAGCGTTCAAAATATTGTTGCACCGTTACACGGATCAAAACGACATCATCGTCGGTACGCCGATTGCTAATCGCAACCGACTGGAGATCGAGGGGCTGATCGGATTCTTCGTGAACACGCTGGTTATGCGCACTGACCTTTCAGGCAACCCTACTTTTCTTGAGCTTTCGCGGCGCGTGCGGGAAGTGTGCTTGGGAGCTTATGCGCATCAGGACCTCCCCTTCGAGAGATTGGTGGAGGAATTACACCTGGAGCGGAACCTGGGGCGCAATCCGCTATTTGGGGTGATGTTCGTGCTGCAGAATAAGTCGCTGCAACCGATTGGGCTTCCCGGCTTGACGCTAAGTCCTGTCGAGATCGACAGCGGGACCGCCCACTTCGATTTAACTCTGCATATCGCGGATACCGAGCAAGGTCTGATCGCAACCTTGGCCTACAACAAGGATTTGTTTGAGGCCGCCACGATCACCCGTATGCTCGGCCATTTCAGAAATTTACTACAGGCGGTGGTCGCTAATCCTGAGCGACGGCTCTCTGACCTACCGATTTTAGGCGAAACAGAACGACAACAACTGCTTGTGCAGTGGAACGATACCAAGCCCGACTATCCGACGGATTTGTCTATTCAGCAACTTTTTGAGCTGCAGGCCGAACGAACGCCTGACGCCATAGCGGTCGTCTTTGAACACGAGCGGCTCACGTATGCAGAGCTGAACCGCCGCTCGAATCAGCTTGCACGTCGTTTGCAGGCTCTGGGAGTGGGGCCGGAGATACCGGTCGGTATCTGCCTGGAGCCCTCCGCGGAGATGGTCGTCGGCTTGCTTGCCATTCTGAAGGCAGGCGGAGTGTATCTGCCCTTGGACCCGGCGTACCCAAAAGAGCGGCTGATCTTCATGCTGGAAACAGCCCGGGCGCAGGTAATCTTGACGCGTGAGAGGCTGGCAGGGGCGCTGCCAGAATATGCTGACAAAATAGTCTGTCTTGACTCGGACTGTGAGGCGATCGCCCGAGAAAGCGAGCGGAACCCGATTTGTTCAAGCAGGCCTGAAAACCCGGCCTACGTAATCTACACCTCGGGATCCACGGGTCAGCCAAAGGGAGTTCTCGTTTCACATCGCTCGCTCGCGGATCACTGCAATGATGTTCAAAGATACTACGAACTAGGACCGACCGATCGGGTGCTGCAGTTTGCTTCTGTGAGTTTCGATCTATCATTGGAGCAAATCCTGCCTACACTGATCGCCGGAGCTCGGCTGGTGATGATGGGTCCGGGCGTATGGCATACGGCGGAATTCCATAGAAAGATTTCAGAATATGGACTGACAGTACTCAATCTCCCAACAGGCTACTGGCAGGAACTCGCTCGAGAGTGGGCAGATCTTCCGGAACTGGTATCGGGCATTCAACCCAGACTGTTTATCGTTGGCGGAGACATCATGTTGCCAGAGGCTTTGAAGCTCTGGAAGCAAACACCGGCAAAGTCAATTCGTCTGCTCAATGCTTACGGTCCGACGGAAGCCACTATAACGGCAACTGCCTTCGAAATGGATTCCGGATTTTGCGAGCTTGCGGCTTCGCAGAGAATTCCCATCGGCCGGCCCCTCGCCAACAGAGAAACATACATTCTCGACCAATACGGCAACCCGGTTCCGGTTGGAGTTCCCGGTGAACTGCACATCGGTGGAACATGTCTGGCCCGAGGCTATCTGAACCGCCCCGATTTGACCGCTGAGAAGTTTATTCCACATCCTTTCAGCACCGAGCCGGGATCGCGGCTGTACAAGACCGGCGACTTAGCCCGCTATCTGCCGGATGGGAACATTGAATTTCTGGGCCGGGTTGACCATCAGATCAAGCTTCGGGGGTTCCGTATCGAGTTGGGGGAAATCGAGGCTACGCTTCGCCAACACCCGGATCTTCGAGAGGCTGTAGTTCTCGTTCAGCAGGATACTTCAGGAGAGAAACGCTTGGTGGCCTACGCGGTCGCCGAGCAGGCTATTCTTGTTACGGCGGATGATCTGCGCGGCTTTCTGAAACAGAAGTTGCCGGAGTACATGGTTCCGTCGGGATTCGTGATGTTGGACACGCTGCCTCTGATGCTCAACGGTAAGGTCGACCGGCGTGCGCTACCAGCGGCTGGTCGAGCAAGGCCCGAGTCGGAAAAAGCCTTGGTCGCACCCCGCGATGCTTTGGAACTCCAGCTCACTCAACTATGGAGGGAAGTTCTGGGTATTGGACCTATCGGAGTGACAGACAATTTTTTCGAGCTTGGAGGACATTCACTGGCAGCGGTGCGTCTGTTCGCTCTGATAGAGAAAAGGCTGGGCAAAAGACTTCCCTTGGCGGCCGTTTTTCAAGGAGCAACTATCGAACATCTTGCCGCTCTTCTTCGTCACGAGACCGAACCTGCATCCCAATCATCTTTGGTAGCCATTCAGCCTGATGGCACCGAACGGCCGCTTTTCTTGATACATCCGGCTGGCGGCCAGGTATTCCCCTACGTTCATTTGGCGCACCGTTTGGGCCCCGGCCAACCCTGCTATGGGCTACAAGCAAAAGGAGTGGAAGACGGACAAGACCCACACATGCGGATCGAGGATATGGCCGCTCATTACATCGAAGCGCTACAGATCGTCCAGCCTGAGGGCCCGTACTGTCTTGGGGGATGGTCCATGGGAGGAACCGTAGCCTTCGAGATGGCCCAGCAGCTTCACGCGCGGGGGCAGAAGGTGGCCCTATTGATCTTACTGGATACTCGGATTCCGACTCCCGATGAGAAGTTCGCGGATGAGGATTTTGAAGCGACGCTGCTGGCCGATGTTGTCCGTTACTTCGGTCTTCCCTTGGACCCTGGAGACCTGTTGCGGCTTCCAAAGGAAGAAGTGTTAGCCGCTGTGCTGGAGCAAGCCAAGAAAGCGGGCTTGGTGCCCGCGGAGGTTGGGGTTTCCGAGGCTCGGCGGTTTGTCGAACTGTGCAAGGCCGACTTTCGAGCTACACGAAATTACATACTGCGTCGCTACCCGGGCCGAATTACTTTATTTAAAGCCAGTCAGGAGCTCGCGGGAACGTCCCCTGACCCGACCCTGGGGTGGGGCGAATGGGCTGCTGGAGTCGAGGTCCATGCCGTTCCGGGCAATCACGCCAATATGGTCTATGAACCTCAGGTTAAAGTATTGGCTGAGAAGCTTACGGCTTGCCTTACCCAGGTGCGATCGGTTGAGGAATGGTTGTCCGATCAAGTCAATCCACAGGCCAGCCTGATGAAGGATTCTCAATGAATAGTGACGACACGGAATACAATACAAACTATCGGGTGGTCGTGAATCACGAAGGGCAGTACTCGATTTGGCCTGTCGAACGAGAGAACCCGATTGGCTGGAGGGACGCGGCGAAGAGCGGGTCAAAGGCGGAGTGCCTGGATTACATCAACCAAGTGTGGACTGACATGAGGCCGCTCACGCTGCGCAAGAGCATGGAGAAGCGGGAAGAATAGGCACACGCTTTCCGAAACATGAGCCAGCCCACGACCGCCGTTGGGACTCTTGGTTCCTGGATACCGGGCCGCAAACCCGGCCCGCAGACCCGTCTCCGTTTGTTCTGTTTCCCGTACGCGGGTGGTAGTGCCTCGATATTTCGCGTCTGGCCGAGCGCGTTGCCAGCGGACATTGAAGCATGTCCGATTCAACTCCCCGGACGGGGTAATCGTTTGAGGGAGCGTCCTTTCACTGACCTCTCGTCACTCATCGAGGTCCTTGCCCAAACCCTCTCTTCGCTTTTGGACAAGCCCTTCGCGATCTTCGGCCACAGCCTGGGAGCGTTGGTGGGGTTTGAACTCGCGCGCCAGTTCCGCAGACAGTATGGCGTAAGTCCCGCTCGCTTGTTTGTTTCCGCCGGCTGTGCACCTCAAACTCCCCGTCGAGGTTCGCCCATCCATACCCTGCCTGCAAAAGAGTTTTTGGCGGAAGTGCGCCGTCTCAACGGTATCCCAAAAGAGGTGTTGGAGCACGAAGAACTAATGGAGATAGTAATTCCTCTGTTGCGAGCTGATTTCGCGCTCTACGAAACCTACGTATATTCGGCCGAGCCTCCCTTGAACTGCCCCATCTCAGCCTTTGGCGGTTTGCAGGACAGCAAAGTGACGCGCAGCGACCTTGAAGCCTGGCGCGATCAGACTACTCGCGCCTTTTCGTTGCGGATGCTTCCTGGCGATCATTTTTTCCTGAACACAACTCAACCTCTCCTGCTTCAGATGCTTTCCGAGGAACTGCACTGCGACGGCTGAGAATGGTTGCGTGACAACTGCGTCTAGCACCGCCCTGGTTCTTCATCCATGGCCCATTGCGGGGGAAGCCTTAACATTAGGTAATGATGAGGTGCATGTCTGGCAAGCCGGATTGAACCACGCTCCATCACAGATTGATGGCTGGCTACACTCGCTTGCTGAAGATGAACAGGCGAGGGCGAGAAGGTTTCACTTTCCGATAGATCGCGAACGCTTTATCGTCGCTCGCGGCGTGCTTAGAGAGATTCTCGGCCTTTACTTGAACCGAGCGGCCCAATCCGTGTCCTTCCGCTACGGCTCCCACGGGAAGCCTGCCTTGGCCGAGGAATCGAACGGGAATACGATCCGTTTCAACATGTCCCATTCTCACGGTGTGGCCCTCTATGCGGTTACTCGTGACCGCGAGGTCGGCATCGATCTCGAATTTATCCGCGAGCACCTGGAGGTAGAGCAGATCGCCGAGCGATTTTTTTCGCAGCGCGAGATTGCGATGTTGCGAGCGCTTCCGGCCAGCCTTCGGAAATACGCGTTCTTTCTTTGCTGGACCCGCAAGGAAGCCTACATCAAGGCGAAAGGTCAAGGTCTCACACTGCCCTTGGAACAGTTCGACGTGTCGCTGATTCCCGGAGAACCTGCTGCTCTCCTGAAGACGCGAGCAGATCCAGACGAAGCGCTCCGTTGGTCTCTTCAGGAGTTGAGCATTGGCTCCGGTTACGTATCCGCTCTTGCGGTGGAAGGGCACGGCTGGTCTCTCTCCTGTTGGCAATGGCCGCGACCACTTCGAGGTACTGCGTGAATGCTCAGTATGGCAGCCCACCGAGAATTAAGTATAACTGCGACGGAACCGAGTCTTGTGCGGGCGCCGAAAGCCGGGCGCAGTTTTGTCCAATGAGAGATGTGTCCGAACTTGATTGTAATAGTAAGCGTAACTGTTCAGCACGCGACGCAACTGCACTTCGTCGAACACCACCTGGTGGTCGAGACATTCGCGCCGGAGCCGATGAGGCGCTCGACGTGGCGTTCTGCCACGGCGAGCGCGGACGCAGTTTGAGGATAACGTTGATTCTCTGCTTCGAGGGAAAAGAAAAAACCCGTGCTCAGCACGGGTTTTTGGTTGCGGGGGAGGGATTTGAACCTTCGACCTCCGGGTTATGAGCCCGGCGAGCTACCAGACTGCTCCACCCCGCCCCGGCATACTAGCGGCGCGCGATGCGCAGGGTCAACACGACTCGCGCCGCCGCCGCCGATCGCATCGCGTAACGTGCCGCATCGCGTCGCACCTTGCCTTAGCGGCTATGCGCGGCTGGCCGCGCGCATGATTCGCAGCAGATTGTTCGGCGCGTAAAACTCCGACATCGCGACCGTCGTGGCGACCGTGCCCAGGAAGCGGCGCGTATCGGCGGCGTTGCCACTCAGCGCCGCCATCAACGCGAGCATGGTCGGCGACGGCCCCTCCAGCCGCGCCTGGTCGCAGGTGAAGCGGTAAAGATCCATCGAGGCGGCGTTGCGCGCGTTCTCGTAACGCGCGAGCGCCGCGTCCATCGGCTCGCGTCCGGCGAGTCCTGCGCCCGCGGCTTCGGCCAAAAGCTCGGCGTCGCGCAGGGCGTCGGTGATGCCGAAGCCGGTTATGGGATCCTTGTGATAGCCGGCGTCGCCGACCAGCGCCCAGCCGGGGCCGTACGGCTTGCGGAAATAATTCGCAATCCCGCTCGTGCCGGCGAAGCGCTCCTCGCGCTGGCCCGCGCGCACGCGCTCGCACAGGTCCGGCGCCGACTCCAGCGTCTTGAAGAAGCCGCCCTCGATATCGCCGCGCCACGCCTCGAACTCGGCCTTGGGCCGCTCGATCGCGATGCAGGTGAGCGCGTCGTGAGTGGCAAAGCCGAGCGTCGAGCATCCGGGGCGCGGATGGACTTCGCAGGCGCTGAGCTGCACGCCGCTGAAGTAGCTGTAGTAGCCGCAGGTCATCGCGGGCACGGTTTCGTACTCGGCCGGATTTACTGCGCGCGCGACCGAGGACCACGGACCGTCGGCGCCAATCACGATTCGCGCTCGCTCGTGGCACTCTTTCGCGCCGCTAAGATCGCGTCCGCGCACTCCGCTCACGCGGCCGTCCTCAAAACTCAAACCGCCGACCACGAATCCGTCGCGCACTTCGGCACCGGCTCGCGCGGCCGCGTCGAAGAGGATTTTGTCGAGTACGATGCGTCGCGGACATAGCGCGATCTCCGTGTCCTCGTATGGCGCCGGCGCCCCTTCGAGCGCGAGCGGACCGGCGTCGAGCCGGATGCGTTCGATCGGCGGACATTTGGTGGCGAGCAGCGCGTCGAGCAGGCCCCATCGCGCCAGACGCGCGACGCCCGGCTGATGGATGTAGTGCGTCGACATGATGTCGCTTGGGAACGTCGCCCGATCGACCAGCAACACCCGATGGCCTGCGCGCGCGAGCAGCATCGCCGTCGGCGCCCCGGCGCATCGCGCGCCAACCACGATCGCGTCGTACATGATTCGCTTCCGTCAGTCGGGGGAGCCGTCAGGCCGGCACTGTGTCAGTCGGCATTGCATCAATCGGACGTTCTCTTCAATCAGGCATTCTCTTCAATCAGGGACGATGCGCAAATTACAATCCCGATGGGCGCGGCCGAAATCGTTCAGCTCCTTCTCGATCGCGGTCGGATTCGGCTGGGGCTCGCCCAACATAGTCTGCTTGGCGGTGGCCACGTCCATCCCGTCGGCCTCGACCGAGAGGTTGTGGTCGTCGCACATGACAAAAGCCATCGTGTAAAACGCTCCTTGCGAATCCGACCACGCTAGCCGAAAGCAGCGGCGCTGTCAGCCCGGCCCATTTACCGATCGCGCGAAGTTTATGGTAATCCGGTGGTAGTCGAGGGCAGCCGATAGCGATTGGCAGTGAAGCAGTGGAACGTGGAACAGTGAAAAAATGAAACAGAACGGGAGCGTGTGGCGATGAGTCTCAAGGGAACGGCCGCCGTGGTTGGAATCGGCGAACTGAAGCCCACCAAAGATGCGCCGCCCGACGCGACCGCGCTCGGCTTGATGTCGAACGCGGCGGCTGAGGCGATCGCTGACGCGGGGCTCGAGACCAGGGATATCGACGGGTTTCTCTGCGGGATGGCGTTCGCAGATGCCGGGATGCTCTATCCGGCGAGCGTCGCCGAGGTGATGGGAATCAATCCGCGGATGCTCAACCAGGTCGATATCGGCGGCGCGAGTCCGGCCGGGATGGTGTGGCGGGCGGCGGCGGCGATTCACGCCGGGATGTGCAACGCGGTGCTCTGCGTGGTCGGCGACCTCAACAAGTTCGGTGACCAGAAGCCGCCGGTGATCTCGGTGCAGCGCGAGTTCGAGGCGCCCTACGGAAATATCGGCGCCAATTGCGGCTACGCGATGATCGCCAATCGCCACATGTACGAATACGGCACCACGCCGCAGCAGATGGCCAAGGTCGCGGTCGATCAGCGCAAGAGCGCGGTCAAAAATCCGCTTGCCGCCTTTAACGATCGCGAACTCACGATCGACGACGTGCTCAATTCGCGCATGATTGTCGATCCGCTGCATCTTTACGAAATCGTGAGCCCGTGCAGCGGCGGCTCGGCGGTCGTGGTGGCCTCGCCAGAGGTCGCGCGGCGCGCCAAGCATCCGCCGGCCTGGCTGCTCGGCGCAGGCGAATACTCCAATCACGCGTCGATCACTTACGCTCCTTCGCTGACCGACTCGCCGGTGAAAATCGCGGCTGCGGCAGCCTTCAAGATGGCCGGGGTCGCCCACACGGACATCAATCTCGTCTGCCCGTATGACTGCTACACCATCACGGTGATCGTGACGCTCGAGGACGCCGGGTTTTGCAAAAAAGGGCAGGGCGGCAACTTCGTGTGGGATCATGACCTGTCGTACGCCGGCGACTTTCCCTGCAACACGCACGGCGGCCAACTCTCTTTCGGACAACCGGGGCTGGGAGGCGGGATGAGCCACGTGACCGAGGCGGTGCGCCAGTTGATGGGCCGCGGCGGCGAACGCCAGGTTAAAAACGCGCGGTTCGCTTACGTCAACGGCAACGGCGGCATCATGAGCGAGCAGGCAAGCCTAATCCTGGAGCGGCGTTCATGAGCGAATATCACAAGCCCCTGCCCAAGCCGACGCCAACCAGCCGCCCGTTCTGGGAGGCCGCGCGGCGCCATGAACTGAGCCTTCAACGATGCGCCGCGTGCACGGCGTACATCTATTATCCGCGCGAACGATGTCCGCACTGCTTTTCGGACCGGCTGGCGTGGGAGCGCGTCAGCGGGCGCGGCAAGGTCTACAGCTACACGGTGGTGCGCCGCGCCTCGAGCCGCTCGTTCGCCGATCAACCCTACGTGCTGGCGATCGTCGAGCTCGACGAGGGGCCGCGGATGACGAGCAACATCGTCGCCGCGCCGGAAAGCGTGAAGGTCGGGATGCCGGTGATGGTGCAGTTCGATGATGTCACGCCCGAGCATACGCTGGTCAAGTTCAAGCCGGCCTGAATGACGCTGATGTCGATTCCGTAGGGGCGGTTTCGTGAACGGCCTTCTTGATGGCGTGCGCGGAGCGTTTACGCGAGCAGCACCGCGACAATCCCGGTCAGGAAAATTCCGTCGAACGTCCCCGCGCCGCCGATCGACGCGACCGGCGCGCCAAGCTCGCTCAGCCGTCCGAGGTTCATCAGGTCCGCGCCGATAAGCGTGCCCATCACGCCGCTGATATAAGCGATCGCGTCGGCATGATGCGCGACGCCGCCGCTCAGCAACATCCCCATCAGCGCCGCGACGATCGGCGGGACGAACATCGGTGTCGCGATTCCGACTCCCGGAATCGGCCGCGCCGCGCGATGTACAATGAAGGTCACGATCGCGGTTCCCAGGACTGCCCGCAGGAACACTGCGGGGGCGGCCGCGAGTATCCATGCGCAGATGCAGAGCGGAACGATCGCGCCGCCCACGTTTATCGCCACCACCGTCGAGCGTGCCGCCGCGAGATGCACCGGCACCCGGTAGCGCATCCCGAAGTAGCCGACCACGTCGGATGCGGACGGTCCGCCGCCGCTGCTCTCGATGCGGGTGATCGGGATGTTGATGTAACTGCCGAACAGGCTGATGATCAGCGCCCAGAACGCCGCATGGGGCGGCAGGCCGAGCGCGTTGAAGGCGTAGTCGATCGCGCCAAGTTCGAGCATCGCGAACAAAAACGCGAGCGCCAGGAAAAAGATTATCGTGTACAGAAAGATAAACGGGGCGAAGAACATGGTCCGCGATGATATCAAGCCGCCGCCCGTATGACACGCCCATCACCGTCCGCGCATCGGCATATCGCGACGGCTCTTGTGCGCGGCGCGCCGGCAGGTAAGATCGCGCGCAAGCGCCATGAATCAAACCCAACGTAGCGAATTGCTCACGCTGCTCGCCCGTGAGTCCTACTTCGAGCGCGCCGCCGCGCTCACGCTCGCCTCCGGGCGATCGTCGAACTACTACATCGATTGCAAGCGCACGCTTTACTTGCCGCGCGGCGCGTATCTCGCCGGCGAGCTGATGCTCGAACTGGTGACGGCCGCGGGAATCGAACAGATCGGCGGGATGGCGGCCGGCGCGCTGCCGGTCACCGACGCGCTGATCGTCGCGGCCCATCATCATGGCGCGAACCTGCGCGGCTTCTTCGTGCGCAAGGAGATGAAGGCGCACGGCCTGCAACAGCGGATCGAGGGTGCGTTTCGAAGCGATCTGCGCTCGGCAGTGATCGACGACACGATCACCACCGGCGGCTCGAGCCTGCAGGCCGCCGCCGCGCTCACCGACGCCGGCGCGACGGTGACGCATGCCTTCGCGCTGGTCGACCGCGGCGAAGGCGCGGCCGCGGCCTTCGCCGCCGCCGGCCTTGACTACCGCTGGCTCTTCACCGCCGAGGAAGTGCGCGCCGAGCGCGCACGGATCGGCGGTGGCTGAGCGCCGCCGCGGCGCGGTGGGGGCGCGCGGCGCGGTGGCGGCCGCAGTTCAGCGCGCGTCCACGGCCGATGGGGCGGCGGCGAGGCGGGTCGCGCCGCTGGGCGGCGCGACCCGCCTCGCCGCCGTCTTCGGCGATCCGGTCGAACATTCGCTCTCGCCCGCGATGCACAACGCGGCGTATGCCGCGCTCGGCCTCGACCGCGTTTACGCCGCCTTCCACGTGACGCCGCCGATGCTCGCGGCGGCGCTCGGCGCGCTTCCCGCCCTGGGGATCATCGGCGTCAATCTGACCGTGCCGCACAAGGAGCGCGCGCTCAGGATGGTCGCGAAACTGAGCGCCGAGGCGCGGATGCTCGGGGCGATCAATTGCGTCGTGAACCGAGCCGCGGGCCTCTTCGGCGACAATACCGACGCGCGCGGCCTGGAGCGCGATCTCGAGAGCCTCGGCGTCGCGCCTAAGGGCGCGACGGCGATCGTGATCGGCGCAGGCGGCGTGGCCGCTTCCGCGGCCGTCGCCTGCCTGCGGCGCGGCGCACGCGAGGTCGTGATCGCGAATCGCACCCCGGCGCGCGCGGCCGCGCTGGCGCGCCGGCTGCGTGCGCGGCTCCCGCGCGCGCTCGCGGGCGCGGCGGCGCTTTCGGTGCGCGGACTTGACGCGCTGTGCGACGCGGCGGCGCTCGGGCGCGCCGCGATCGTGATCAACGCGACGCCGATGGGGCTCACGCAGGCGCGCTTTGCGCGAATCGATTACGCGCGCACCGCCCGCGAATGTTTCTTCTACGATCTATCTATGCGGCCGAGCCGACCGCTTTTTTACGGCCGGCAATCGCTCTTGGAAGGCGCGCGGCCGACGGAGCCGGGATGCTGGTGAATCAGGGCGAGCTCGCGTTTGAGCTTTTCAACGGGGTGGCGCCGCCGCCGGGCGTGATGCGCCGCGCGCTCTGGGAGCGCCTGGGCCGCGATTCCCGGCAACTCTAAGAGCGCATCGGCTCACGAGTCAGGGACGCAGGTACAGGACACTCCCAGCGCCGTAATCGCGTCGAGTCGGGAACGTCTGCTCCAGCCAGGCGACTAATCCCGGCAAGCGTTCGAGCCGGCCGGTCCACAGTAACACCGCCTTCACTCGATAACGCTCGACCTGGCCTTCTACTTCCGCGGTGGCGAGATAGTGATTGTCGATGCGCTTTAGCGAAGTGTCCGCCAGCCAGGGCGGCACCTCGCGCCCAGACCAGAACGCGATTCCTGGAGCATCGGTGAGGATGAAATCGGCTTCGCGGGTCAGCCGCGCTAAATCAGCGGCAATCCTCAGATCCGCGGCCGGAGGGCGCCAGTACGCCAGGATCCATTGCTGATCGGCCCGGCCTGCCAGCCCGCCGCGGCAGACCGCGGCGGAAAGGAAGATGCTGGCGGCACAGACCGCGATGCCCATCGGTCGGCCATAGTCGGCTGCATAGTCGTTTGAACGTGCGTGCGCTTCACGGACCCGCGCTTGACCGAGTTGCAATCGTCTGCCCAGCTTCCACAATGCTCCGACACCGATGCCGGCGGCGAGCGCGAGCGGCGGAATCAGAGCGACGACATGATGGGTGAACAGCGGATGCTGCATGAGCAAACCGGTGAGAGTAAGCGCGAGCCATCCAAGCGCCGACCATCCGATCCAGGGTTCCAGCGCAGCACATAGGACAAGCGGCAGGGCGCTTAACACCGCCGGGTCCCGAGCCAGGGTCGCGACTATCAAGTCCCAGTTTCGGGCCGAGCTCAGGGCCGCCCGCGAGCTCAGGTGAAAAGCTACCGCCTGCGTCCAAACCTCACGCACGCCGTATGCCGACGCCATCGCCAGCACGGTTGCGAAGATGATTCCCAACACCAGCAGGACGTCCGCCGCGGTATGCCGGATTCTTTGGCGCAACTGGCCCGCCGAGCCCGATCGCTCGGCCGCGATCAGCAGCATGGATGGAATGGCATAAAGACTAAACAGTTTGATCGACAACGCACTGGCGAGAGCAAGTGCTCCAAGTCCCAGCCACAGGCGTTGGCCGCGCGACGCGTATCGTAACGCGAGCGCCAGCGACACCGCGGCAAAAGCCGCGGAGGGTAGTTCGCCGGTTATCTCGCGTGCCCAAAAGAAAGCCAGCGGCGAGAGCAGGATGGTTGCGCAGGTCAGCACGGCCCCGAGCCAAAAACCCCGGTCCAGCACGATGTACCCGAGCGCGAGGGCGGCGAGCACCAGCGTGCTGACGGTGAGCATTTGTCCGCCGCGCACGGTTTGGCCGAAAAGCGCGAACGACCATTGAATGAGTTTCAACCACGCGGGCGGCTGGGAAATAAAGACCGCGCGGTACGGTGCATAGCCGGCAGCCAGCATCCGAGCCGATTCCAGGTA
>CAVZDJ010000028.1:0-67750 GCA_963773975.1 uncultured delta proteobacterium | reverse complement strand
TCGCTAGGCCCGAGTGCTGTCAACCAGAAATCCTTCTTTGTTGACGATTTTTATGAACAGCGATTTCGCGCGAGTGCGTTAAACTACACGTCTGCGCCCGCCGACACCAGACCCGCGACCACAAACATCGGGCCGCATCCCGATAGCGTCGCGACAATCCCGAGCAGACACGGCGCGAGCATCGAGGCCGAGTCGAGCTTAGCTTCCAGATGATCTTCGAGATGATCATCGGGCAGATGATCATCCGGCATCGCAGTGTCCGCGCGGCACGCCGCGCGCGCCTTAGCGCGCGAGCGTGCCGCGCAGCACTACCGGCCCCGCCGATGCGGCTGGCGCGGACGCGGCCGCATCGGCCGCGTCCGCGCCAGCCGCGGCGCCCGCCACCGCAACGCCCGTGGCAGCGGCGCCGGCCTTCGCCGGAGCCGTCCCGCCTTGCACGCCGGGCTCTGCCGTCACCATCGCCGCCGTCACCTCGAGCCCCGCCGGCAAGGCCGCTGCGACCAGCGCGCTGCCGTCGGCCGCGGTGCGAAACTCGGCGGCCCGAACCGGCGCGCGATGCGCCGCGCCCCACCAGAGCACGAAGAGCGTGTCGTTCGCCGCGGCTCTGAGGCCCGCCACGATCAGCACCGCGCGACGCTCGCGCGGTGCAAGCGCAAGGGTCGCCCGGGGCCGGCGCGACACGCCGGCTCCGGGCGACCCTTGCCCGTCGGCTGCGCGTGCCCCCGGCGCGACGGCCGCGTTGCGCGCGGCTGTCGCGCCGGGCGCTAAGGGCGGCGCAAGCGCCAGCAGGCCCACGTCGGGCGCGCGCAAGATCGCGCGCAACTCTTCCGCGGCCGCGACTTCGCGATGCGCCGTCGCGATCCGCGCGCGCTCGGCCACAACCTCGCCCTCCAGCCGCGCGATCCGCGCGCGCAACGCCTCGGCGTGACGATGCATCCGGTCGGCGCGAGAGGCCGCCTGGCCGGTGAACTCCAGCATCACGATGAGGCAGGCGAGCGCGAGCGAGATCGCCATGCCGGCGAGCGCGCGCCACAGTGCCGCCGAGTCGCGCCTGGGCGACGGCGCGCCCTCGGCGTTTATCGATCGCTCAGGTTGCGAGCGCTGAGGTTGCGCCGCCACGGCGTCGATTGGCGCCTCCTTAGCCGGCTGCTGCATGGTTCTCGCGTTCCAAAGTCTGGCGCCAGAGCACCTTTATTATCTCGCCCTTTCCGGTAAAGATATACGGTCGTCCGATGCAAAAAATTCAAGACCTGCACGTCATTACCACCGAAGCCCTGGTCGCGCCGCGCCTGCTCAAGGAGCAACTCGCGATCGACGACCGCATCGCCAGCACCGTGGTCGACGCCCGCCAAACCGTGCGCCGCATCATCCGGGGCGAGGATTCGCGCCTGATGTGCATCGTGGGGCCCTGTTCGATCCACGACCCGGCTGCCGCACTGGACTATGCCGAGCGGCTGGCGCGCCTGCGCGCGCAACTTGAGGAGCGGCTGTTCATCGTGATGCGCGTGTACTTCGAGAAGCCGCGCACCACGGTCGGATGGAAGGGCATGATCAACGACCCGCACATGGACGACTCGTGCGACATGCGCGAGGGGCTCTTCCGTGCGCGCCGCCTGCTCCTGGACATAAATGCGCTCGGACTGCCGGCCGGGACCGAGATGCTCGACCCGATCACGCCGCAGTACATTGCCGACCTGGTCTCGTGGACCGCGATCGGCGCCCGCACCACCGAATCGCAGACCCATCGCGAAATGGCGAGCGGGCTTTCGATGCCGGTCGGTTTCAAGAACAGCACCGAGGGCAATCTGCAGGTCGCGGTCAACGCGATCGAGTCGGCGCGCCGCCCGCATTCGTTTATCGGCATCACGCAGGACGGCATGACGGCGATCGTGCGCACCGCCGGCAATCCGGACACCCACGTGGTGCTGCGCGGCGGACGCACGCCGAACTACGACGCCGTGAGTATCGACGAATGTTGCCGCATCCTGCGCAAGGCGGCCCTGGAACCGCGCGTGATGGTCGATTGCTCGCACGCGCAGACCAGCAAGGACTATCGCAAGCAGCCCGAGGTGTTCGCCGCGCTGTGCGAGCAGGTTCGCGCAGGCAGCCGCGCCGTGATGGGCGTGATGCTCGAGAGCTTTATCAACGCCGGCAACCAGCCCCTGACGGCCGATCGCTCACAGCTCAAGTACGGAGTTTCGATAACCGACCCTTGTATCGATTGGCCGACCACCGAGCGATGCCTGCTTGAGGCGGCCGCGGCGCTGGCGCCCACGCGCCGCATGGATGCCGCCGCGGCCGAGCGCTGAGCGGGCGGACTTCCGGGGACGCACCCGCATAGCGGCAGGCGCAAATCGGCAACCGCATTTGGCAACCGCATAGCGACAAGCGCATATGGATTAGGAGCGTGCCGGTGACGACCGCGGACTCGCGCCTGCGAATGATCCCCGCGGCGGTCGCCGGAGCCTTCACCAACCGGCCGCGGCGGTCCGCGATGCTCCTTTACCTGGGATTGGCGGCGATCCTGTTCGGGCGTGCCGCCGGGCCCCACTTCACCACCATCTACCTGGGACGCGGAATCGATCAGGCCTTCTTCATCTGGTGCCTGGCATGGTGGCCCTACGCGATCGCGCATCGCCTGAACCCGTTCGTCACCAAGCTGATTTTCGCGCCCGCCGGTTTCAACCTGACCTGGTCGACCTCGATCCCGCTCTTGAGCCTGTTCGCATTTCCGCTGACCGCAACGATGGGCCCGATTCCGACTTTCAACCTGCTCTGCGTCGTCTTCCCGGCGCTGACGGCGTGGACCGCGTTCCTCCTCTGCCGCAGTCTCACGCAGCGCTTTGGGCCCTCGCTGCTGGGAGGCTACATTTTCGGTTTTTCCTCCTACATGTTGGCGCAGATGTCGGGTGGACATCTGAATCTGTTAGCCGCCTTTCTGATCCCGCTCGCGGTGTACCTCGTGCTCGCGCGGCTGGACGAGCGTATCGAACGGCGGACGTTCACGCTCGGATTGCTCGCGCTCGCGACGGCGCAGTTTCTCATCACGACCGAAGTTCTGGCCACGATGACGATCTTCGGCGGCCTCGCGCTGGCGGCGGCCTGGGCGATAGGCGGGCACGAGCTGCGCCGGCATATCGAGGGACTGGCAGCGCCGATTTTTTTCGCCTACCTGGGGATGGCAATTCTCGTGAGTCCTTACTTGTACTACCTGTTGGCCGGGTTTCGGCCGACCCCTATCTATTCGCCGAGCTGGCATTCGGCCGATCTGCTGAACTTCGTGGTGCCAACCCCAACCGTCGCGCTCGGAGCGGCGATCGGGTTGTTTCGCCGCGCCGCCGCCGGCTTCACCAGCAACCTCGCCGAGCAGGGCGGTTACATCGGATTGCCGCTGCTCGCGCTCGCGCTATGGTTCATCTCCGAGCGCCGGCGCACGCTGGAGGCGCGACTGCTCGCCGTGATGCTGTTAATCACGGCGGCGGCGGCAATGGGGCCGCGCCTACACGTCGCGGGCCACAGCTACTTCAAATTGCCGTGGTCGCTGCTTCATCGCGCGCCGCTCATCGACCAGGCGCTGCCGCTGCGTTTCACGGTTTACCTGTTCCTGATGCTCGCGGTGCTCGCCGCGAAGTGGGTGGCCGAGGCGCGGCGGAGCGCGAGCCTACGTGTGATCGCCGCCGCAATCGTGCTCGCATCGCTCCTTCCCAATCCGTCAACCCGCACGTGGGCGGCGCCCGGCACGGTCGCGCCGCCGCCCGAGTTTTTCACCACGGGGATTTACCGGCGCTATCTCGCGCCGGGCGAGATCGTCGCGACGCTGCCCTACGCGCGGGGCGAGGGCGACGCCTGCATGATGTGGCAGGCGCTCAGCGGGATGTATTTTCGTCTGGCGGGCGGGTATCCGGCGCTCAGCCCGCTCGCGTTTCTTCGATGGCCGATTGTCCGCTCCGCCAATCAGCTCGCGACGATTCCGGACCCGGCCGAGCAGTGGAAAGCCTTCGCCGCCAATCACGGTGTAACGGCGGTGCTGAAAGGCGACATCCCGACGCCACCGGACTATCCCTCGATCGAGCCGATCGTAGCGGCGCTCGGCGCACCCGTCTGGACGGGCGGCGGCGTCACACTCTACCGCGTGGCGCCCGCGACGCTCGCGCCCTACCGCGCACTTGACTGGACGCGGATGGAAGCGCTGGCCGATGCGCAGCGTTTTGACACTCTGCTGATCGCCGCGCAAAACTATCTCGCTTCGGGCGCCGGCGCGCCTGGACTCTCGCCCTGGAGCGCCGCGAAATTGAAGATCCTACCCGCCCCATGGCTGACAGTCCCGTCGCGAGGAAGTGACTATCGACTATATATGCGCACCGATTCCGACGGGCTAATCACGCTTGGCCTGCTGGGAACACGGGAAGGGTTGCGCCCGCTGATCGATCGATATGGTGGTTACGCGCGGCGTATCCAGTTTTCTTCCGATCGGCGTCCGGAAAAGACCATTTCGGAGCCCGAAGGTACTTACTATTACCCACTTATGATGTCTTTCGATCGCCAAGGACTCGCTCGCGCTGCCGGATTGGCGCTCTCGGAGCCGTCGCGGCTTGAGCTCGACTCCAAAATCCACTTGGAGTCATCCAAATCCACCATTGACGTGACACCTCCGGCTACGATGATGCCGCGCTGAATCGCGGCCCGAGTCAATCTGCACCGCATCGCATGGCGGCAGCGCTCGCGGGTTGCTAGCGTGATGGATTGACGATGCTTCTACCACAACATCGCACTTTGTCGTTCCGGATGTCGCCTCTTGGGTCATCCTGAGAGCGTCAATTTATTCGGCAAGCGCCGGAGGGAGCGCCCGAGTTGCTTCTTCTGTCATCCTGAGCCGAGTCTGCGAGCGGAGTCGAAGGATGGCCCAAGAAAAAACGCCACGGAAGAGACAGACTCGCTGCGCTCAGGATGACCCCAGAGGCGACCGCGGCTTGCCTTCCGGGGGCCTGAAGGCGCGGCAGAGAATTACCCGATGCCGGACTCAACGCGCCTCCCACGCCTATGCGACCGACAAGCCGCGGGCGCGTTTCTTCTCTACCTCGCGCTGTCAGTGCTCATTTTCGGACGCGCAATAGTCGGCCATCCGGCGAGCGTCTACGTCGGCCGCGGACCCGACCCGCAGCTATACATCTGGTTCATGGCGTGGTGGGCATACGCGATTTCGCATGGCGTCAATCCTTTTTTGACCAGCGTCATCTGGGCCCCTGCGGGCGTCAATCTCGCCTGGACTGCCAACATGCCGCTCGCGGCCTGGCTGGTATATCCGATCACGCGAATCTGCGGACCGATGGTCGCATACAATCTGCTTTGCCTGCTGACACCGGCGCTGGCGGGATGGAGCGCGTTCGTGCTCTGCCGATACGTGGTGCGCCGAGCGGCACCCGCGCTGTTCGGCGGATTGCTTTTCGCTTTCTCGCCGTACGTGCTGAGCCGGATGCTCGGCAACCTGGATCTGACCCTGGTGTGGCCGATCCCGCTCGCCGTGTATGTGACGTTGCGGCGGATCGACGGCAACCTGAGCGCACGCGGCTTCGGCGCCGCGCTCGCGATACTTATCGCCGCGCAGTTTCTGTCGTTCGCCGAGATCGTCGCCAGCGCGACGTTGTTTGGCGCGATTGCGTTTTTGTTCGCGGCGCCGGCGATGGCGCCGGAGGCGCGCTGGCGCCTGTTCGCGACCGCGGCGCTGGTCACCGCCGCTTACGCCGTCGCGGCGGTCATCGTCTCGCCGTACCTCTATTACATGATCGCGTACCCAACTCCGTCGGGAGAGATTTTTTCGCCCTGGCATTTCGCGATCGACCTCGCGAGCCTGGTCATCCCGACCACGGTGAACCAGCTTGGCCGCGTTCCGTTCTTCGCTCCGCTCGCGTGTCATTTCCGCGCCGCGCTCGCCGAGACCGGCGCGTACCTCGGGTTGCCGCTGCTCGCGATCGTGTTTCTATTTGCGCGCGAGCGATGGAACGTGCGGGGCGGCCGGTTGCTCGTCCATCTGCTGGCCGTGATCTGCGTGTTCGCGATGGGCCCGCGGCTCGAAATCGCCGGACGAATCGTGATCGGACTTCCGGGCTCCGCACTCGCGCGCCTGCCGCTGCTCGACAAGGCGCTGCCCGCGCGCTTCATGTTGTACGCCTACCTGGTGGCGGCGGTGATGGTCGCGCAGTGGCTGGCCGAAGATGGTGGACGAGACCGCGAGAGAACACGCGGAAGAATACAACTGCGCTGGGTGCTAGGCCTCGCGATCGTACCGTTCATGCTGCCCAATCTGTCCGCCTCGTATTGGGCCACCCCGGCGGCGATACCCGCCTTTTTCAGCGCCGGCCTCTATCGCCAATACCTCGCGCCGGGCGAGACGGTGATCGTGCTGCCCTATGGAATACTCGGCGAGGCGATGCTCTGGCAGGCGGCGACCGGCATGTATTTCCGGATGGCGGAGGGCTATGTGACTTTCGCACCGCCCGTGCCCGAGCTGCATCGCCGCTGGCCAATCATCGAGGGGCTCTATCGACTCAGAGGTGTGCCCGCGGCCGGCGATCAGTTCAAAGCATATCTGGCAAATAACGGCGTCGGGGCGGTTATCGTCGGCCCGCGCCGCCAATACCGCGTTGGCGCGATCGATGGACGCCCGACAGCCACCACCTGGTTGCGAGCGCCGACGCTCGCGCCCGAGCGCGACGCAACTTCCGCGATGCTCGTTTCGCTGGGGGCGCCAACGATCGAGGCCGGAGGCGTCACGCTCTTACAACTTTCGCCGCAAGCGCTCGCGCCATATCGCAAGCTGACGGCGCTCGCGATGGAACAGCGCGCCGAACGGGCGCGCTTCGAAGCGCTGCTGCTCGCGGCAGAGCGCTACCTCGACGCGGCCGGCGACCTAGCCTCGCTGAGTCCCCAGCGTGCGCAGCAACTCGGCCTGCTGCCGCAGGGATGGTTCGGCGGCGCATTTCTTGGCAGCGGCGACTCCAATCCGATTTTTCACTCCGAGGTGGTGCTCGGCCCGGGCGCGCCGAACGGCATCGCGGTGGGAATCGAGGGCGCGCCCGACGCGCTCGAACCGATAATCCGGAGCTACGGCGCCGATGCCACTCGAATTTATGTTCCGTACCCCGCGCCGTTGGCGGCCGCTTCGGCGCCGCAAGGGCCGGCGATGATGGTGTTGACGTTTGACCGCGCAGGCCTCGCCCGCGCCGCCGCAACAGCCGCTCAGGCACCAGCGCGCCAAGGTATATTGCCGACGGTTCGTCCTTCCGCTACCTTCCCGCCAAGTCTCGCTCCGTCCCGGAGACTCGAAAAATGAGTAGCGTTTCGTGACTAACAACCAGCCTCAGGCCGATTTACAACTGACTACGACGCTGTTGGAAGGTCTGGTTCCCAACGGTCCAACCGATCCGATCGCCTACTACAGGCGTCCATTCATCGGACGATTCTTTCGCGAACGGATCAACCTCGGACTGCGGATGATCGCCGATCGCCGCTACGCCAAGGCGCTCGAGGTCGGCTACGGCGCAGGCGCGGTGCTGCTCGCGATCGCCGCCGGCGTGGACCAACTTCACGGCATCGACCTCGACGCCGACCCGGCGATCACACAGGCGTGGCTCGGGAGCCATGGATGCACCGCCAGGCTCCGCAAGGGCAGTGTCTACCAACTGCCCTACGAGACCGCGGAGTTCGACCTCGCACTCTGCTTCTCGGTCTTCGAGCACTTGCATCAGTACGAGCAGGGGCTCGGCGAGGTCGCGCGCGTGCTCAAGCCGGGCGGCCGTTTTCTGCTCGGCATGCCGGCGGTGAACACGATGATGGAGTTTGGTTTTCGCGCGATCGGCTTCAAGCACATCAACGACAGTCACGTCACCACGCCGCGCACCGTGGCGAGCGCTTTCGATCGCGCCGGCTTGCGGGTGACGCGGCATGCGCAACTGCGCCTGCTTCCCGGCCTCCCGCTGTATTTCAATTGGCTGCTCGAGAAGGCCGCCTGAGCGCGCCGCGCTGAGCCGTCACGCGCGCTCATGGTGGCAACGATGGCGGAAACGATTCGGCGGCCGCGCTCGGCGTTCGACCTTCGCGGCATCTCGGCACTTGCGATCTACTTCGCGCTCGCCGCGCTCTTTTTCGCCGCGGACTTGGCGGGCGATGGACGACCGCTTATATCGGCAAGGGCGGTGACCCGCCTCAGTTGATGTGGCTGATGGCGTGGTGGCCGCACGCCCTGGCACATGGCCTCAATCCGCTCTTCACCGATGCCATTTGGGCTCCGCACGGTCTCAATCTGGCCTGGGCGACCTCGATGCCGCTCGCGAGCCTGATTGCGGCGCTGCCGATCGCGATCGCGGGACCGGTTGCAGTCTACAACCTGCTCTGCCTGCTCGCGCTTGCACTGGCCGCCTGGACCGCGTTCGTTCTGTGTCGCTACCTGACGGGCGCGTACTGTGCGTCGCTGGCTGGCGGTTACATCTTCGGCTTTTCCGCCTACATGCTCGGCCAGACCCTCGCCCACCTCGACCTGCTGCTGGTCTTTCCGATCCCGCTGTTCACGTTACTGCTGATTCGAGGCTTTCGGGCGGACATCTCGTGGCGCGCGCTGGTCGCCGGATTGGCGCTCGTGCTGGCCGCGCAGTTTTTGATGTTTATCGAGTTGTTCGCGACGATGACGCTGTTCGCGGGTATCGCGCTTATCGTCGTGCTGATGACCGGTTCGAGCGCCGAAAAAACGCGGGCCGTGAACCTTCTGCCGAGCGTCGCGCTCGGCTACGCGATCGCGCTCGCGGCTTTGAGCCCGCTCTTCTACTACATGGTCGCTCTGGGCTACGAGCCCGGCGCGCAGCATCCTCCGCTGCTCTACTCTACCGATCTGCTCAACCTGTTGATCCCGACCTCCACGATGGAGCTTGGCCGCGGGGCTCCGCTGCACGCGATCACGCGGCATTTTCTCGGTCTTATCTTCGAGGCCGGTGGTTATATCGGCCTTCCGTTGATGCTGGTCGCGGTGGCGTTCGCGCGCCGCCATTGGAGCGAAGGATGGGCCCGCTCGCTCGTGCTCGTGCTGATCGTCGCAGTGGTGCTCTCGCTCGGGCCATTCCTGGTGGTCGGCGGGCGGCCGATTATTCCGCTTCCGGGACTGGCCGTCGGCGCACTGCCGCTTATCGGCAAAGCGCTGCCGGTGCGCCTGATGTTGTACGCCTTTCTCGCGCTGGCGATCATCACCGCGCTATGGCTCAGCAGCGGCTCGACACCGCGATGGGTCCGCGTGGCGGCCGCGCTAGCCGTCGGCGCATCGATGCTGCCGAACCTGTCCGCGAGCTTCTGGACCTCCGGGATCGACGTACCGCCCTTCTTCCGCGAAGCGCTCTACACGAAATATCTTTCGCCCGAAGACACGGTCGTGGTGCTGCCCTACGGCATCAACGGCAACAGCATGAGGTGGCAACTTCAAAGCCGCTGGTACTTCAGGATGGCGGGGGGCTATGCCGGCAACCCGCCGCTTGAGTTTCGTCAGTGGCCGATAGTCCGGGTCTTCTATCGCGTCGGCACGGTCGCGCTTCCCGCCGCCGGCGATCAGCTCAAGGCCTTTCTCGCGACGCATGGCGCCGCCGCCGTCCTGGTCGACGATCGCGAGGCAGAGATATGGCGGCCGCTGATGGCCACGCTGGACGCGGCGCCGATCGACGCGGGCGGAATGACGATCTACCGCGCGGCGCCAGCGAAACTCGCTCCGTGGCGAAGCGCGAACGCCCTTGCGATGGAAACGCGTCTGGTCCAGGCGCGCTTCGCGGCGCTGGTGCTCGCCGCCGCGACTTACCTGCACGGCGGCCATCCGCCGGCCGCGCTGACTCCGGCCGAAGTTTACAAGCTGGGACTGATGCCGGCCGGATGGACCGTCGTGCCGAAAAAGACCGAGCCGCCGTGGGACGAAGGCGGGATGCATCTGCCGCGCCATCGGAGCGATCCGCATCAGCTTGACGATTTGTGGCTTGCCGTCGACGAGCAGGGCCGGATCGAGGTCGGCGTGACCGGCTGGTATCCGGCATTGCGCGCGGTGCTGAGCGAGTATCGCGCCGACGCGATCGGCTTTGTGCCGCGCGATCTGGAGCAGCCGGCCGGCGGCGGGGAAGACGATCTTCGCGGACGCCTGGTGATGACCTTCAGCGCAGACGGCCTTGCACGCGCCGCGTCACGCGCGCGCGGCGAAACTGCGCGGGCAACGGCCGTCCGAAAAGTTTTTGCGGCGGCGGCGCAACGCGCATCGCGATGAGCGTGGCAGGCGGCACGACGACGATGGTGGCGACGGGTGTTTCCGGATGGCGCGGCAGTGTCGTCGCCTTTCTCGTCTACCTGGGACTCTCGATGCACTTTTTCGGCCGCGCGCTCGGCGGCGGCCTGTCTTCGTTCTACTTCGGCGTCGGCCCTGACCCGCCGCAGTCGATCTGGTTCCTGGCCTGGTGGACGCACGCCTTGGCCCATCGCATCAACCCGCTCTTCACGCGCGCACTATGGGCGCCCGGCGGTTTCAACCTCGCCTGGACGACCAACATCCCGCTCGCGGCGTGGCTGATGCTTCCGCTCACCCATGCGCTGGGCGCGGTGGCCGCCTACAACATTCTCTGCCTGCTGTGCCCGGCGATAGTTGGATGGGCCGCGTTCGTGATGTGCCGCCAGGTCGTGCGCGAGTTTGTGCCGGCGCTGTTCGGCGGCTTGGTCTTTGGCTTTTCGCCGTACCTGATTTGCAAGCTGCTCGGCGATATCGATCTTGCCCTGGTGCCGATGCTGCCGCTGGCGGTGTACGTCACGCTGCGCGCGCTGGATGGAACCATGCGCCGGCGAACCTTCATCGTGTTGCTCGCGCTGGTCCTGTGCGCGCAATTTTTGCTCTTCATCGAGACCTTCGCGACCATGACGATGAGCGTCGCGATTGCTCTCGCGATCGCGCTGCTGGTGACTGGCGAGAGCGACCGCGCCCGCGTCCGCGCGCTCCTCGTCCCGATCGCGTTCAGCTACGCGATCGCGATGCTCCTGCTCACGCCCTACCTCTACTATCTCTTCGCCTTCGGTTTCCCGCATGGCGCGATCTGGTCGAGCGCCACCAGCTCGATCGATCTTCTCAATTTCGTGGTGCCCGTTCCGACCAACGCGCTGGGCCGCCTCGGCGCGATGCGCGCCATCTCGGTCAACTTTCGCGCCGGCATCTACGACACCGGCGCGTACCTCGGTTTGACGCTGGCGGTCGCGATCGCGATGGCCTGGCGGCGATGGCATGAGCCCGCAGTGCGGGTGCTGACCCTGTTTGCCGCGACGATCGGCGTGCTCGCGATGGGATCGTGGATGCAGGTGGGCGGACACTTGGTCGTGCCGATGCCCTGGATGATCGTGTCGGCGTTGCCGCTCATCGCCAAGGCGATACCGGCGCGCCTCGCGGTTTACATGTTCCTCGCGATCTCGATTTTGTGCGCGATGTGGATGAGCGCGGCGCCGCGCGGCGTATCGAGTCGCATGGCGCTTAGATGGCTCGCGGGAGCATTGGTCGCGCTTTCGCTCCTGCCCACCCTCGACGCTTCGTTCTGGACCACGAAGCTGGCGACGCCCGAGTTCTTCTCCGCCAAGCTCTATCGAAAGTACCTCCAACCGGACGAGACCGTGGTCATTTTGCCGTACGGGTTCGAGGGCGACGGAATGCTGTGGCAGGCGCTCTGTGGGTTCGAGTTTCGCGTGGCGGGCGGGTACACCGGATTTGCACCGCCGATTCCTGCCGAGTACGAACGCTGGCCCATCGTCGACGCGCTGTACGACGTTGCGCCGATTCCCGACGCGGGCGGCCAGTTCAAGGCGTTCCTCAAAGCCCACGACGTAGGCGCGGTGATCTTCGCCGGCAAGGGCGACGACTCGATCGAGGTCAGCCATGCCAGGAGCCCCGGCATCTGGCATCGCGGGCCGATCGCGCCGCGCGATGGCGAGGTGTGGAACACGATTCTTGGCGGCCTCGGCGTCGCCGCGCAAAACGTCGGCGGCGTAACGCTCTATCAACTGCCCGCGGAGCTGCGAGCGCGATGGCCGGACGAGGATCCGGTGGCACTTCAGGCGCGCGCCGCGGCTGTCCGCTTCGACACGCTGCTCGCCGCGGCATACGGCTACGTGGCGAGCGGGCGCGCATTGTCCGATCTATCCCCCCTCGCGCTCCAGCAGGCGGGTTTGCTGCCACCCAACTGGGTCGGAGGCCCATTGCTGCGCAGCTCGCCAACGCCGGGCCTGATGCTGGACGGCCTGATGCTCGGGCCCTCGCAGCCCCATTGCGTGGCGCTCGGAGTCCAAGGCTCGTACGCCGCGCTCAAGCCGATCATCGACAAGTATCGGCTCTACGCGGCCGCGATTTATTTTCCTTATCCGCGGCCGCTCTCTGCGGCACCGCCCCAAGGCGACGTGCCGGCATTGATGACGATGGTATTCGACGTTGACGAGCTTGCGCGCGCGGCTCACGCCGCCCCCTCGCTGGCACTTTTACCCGCGGCGCCGACGCCTAACGTATCGGCGACCCCCATACCGCCGAAACCTTAGGCTCGTCGCGACGGGCGCGGAGAAATCGCATCGCCGCGCTCAGCGCTTGCGAACTTCGACCAGCCGGCATCCTTGTTTCATCGCTGCCACAAGGCAGTCAATCAGGCGCAGGTGCGAACTGGTCTCGACGCGGGGGCCGATGCTCTGCGGCTCGGGCATCACTGGCAAGGTGTGGGCTCGAGTAGGCGTCGCAAATCCGGGACCGATGAAGGCACCCATACACCCTACCGCTCGTGCCGCTCCCGCATTGTCCGTCTCCGAGTTTCGGAGCGGGTGGCAAAATGGCCTCTCCTCTAGTCCCATGCGGTATCCCCATCCAGACGATCCAAATTTCATCGCGATGCTAGGGTTGCTGTCGATTGGTTCATAGGCCGAGGATGGGAGTTGCCCACAACATTCATGGCGAGTGCGATCATGGAAGCGACGTCGGACACGGTAGCTGGCAGAATCATCGTGGTACTTTCCTTGGCGAGATTTCCAAACTCTTGAAGATATTGCTCCGCAACTCTCAATTGCACGGCTTCCGAGCCGCCGGGCTGCCGTATAGCCTCAGCAACTTCACGTATGCCCGCGGCCGTGGCGCTGGCGACGGCGCGTATAGCTGCGGCACGTCCCTCCGCTTCGTTAATCTGGCGTTGCTGCTGAGCTTCGGAAGCTTTGATCTCCTCCTGTTTTTTTCCTTCAGCTGTATTAACCAATGCATCGCGTGTGCCTTCTGATTCCAAAATCGCCGCTCGCTTGTTACGCTCCGCCCGCATCTGCCTCTCCATGGCAGCTCGGATATCTTCGGAAGGTTTGATGTTCTTGATTTCGTAGCGCAACACCTTTACACCCCAAGCGGTGGAAGCTTTGTCAATCTCGCCAACTATATGAGTGTTGATCAATGGTCGCTCTTCGAACGAACGATCCAAATCGATTTTGCCTATCTCGCTGCGCACGGTAGTCTGTGCTAACTGAACAATTCCGATTTCCGCGTCTCGGATACCGTAAGACGCCTTAACCGGGTCAATAATTTGGTAGTAAAGAACAGCATCCACTTTGATTAGTACGTTATCTCTTGTTATGCAGTCCTGTTCGTCGATCTTAATAACCGTTTCCTTTAAGCTATGTTTTTCTCTGACCGCGTCAATAAACGGAGCTATTACATGCAAGCCAGCGCGCAGGGTGGTGTGATATCTTCCAAGCCGCTCAATCACCCAAGCTTGTTGCTGTGGCACGATCTTGGTCGCCGCCGTGAGAACAATGATCGCACCAGCGGCGAACAGAATAACAACGATCAAAATAGCCATCGGCAATTCTCCTTATTCTGGTAAAATCCAAAGCGTTAGACCTTTGACCGTCATGACCTTACATCTGCGGCCGCGAGGTATCGGAACGCTGCTCGCGTTGTGAGCACTCCATGTAGTACCCCGAAGCTCGGCTTTCCCGAACCCGAAAGGAATCATATCCTCGAGTGGAAATGCGGTCTGACCAACGACGTTACCGAATTCATGCTCTTGCAACCCCGTGTGTGACGCAGCTTCTCGCAGCCAGTCGCGGACCCAAAAGACCGTCGCAGCCGACAATAGTGCGAAGCTAATGAATTGAACTGGGACACTGTATATGCCCAGTACGGTCATGAGGCCGACGGCGAGAGCGCTACTCCCGATACAAAAGAGAGTAAATTCTCGGGTAGCGCCAGCCTCGATGACTAGCAGGACTATCCCTGTCCCGAACCAAAGCCACCATGCCATACAGCTACTATATCTTCCACTCGATTTTCTCGAGATTTTGATAGCAACCATCGATGAAAGTGATCGGGCAGCTGATAGCACTGGTCCACACGCTCGATATTTGCGCTCCCTTTGATTTCACTAGCATCGTTGGCGCAGGCTTCTTAATCGACTATAGCATCATTGAACACAATACGAGATTGCGCGATTCTAGCCAAAACGCAATATACCCTCTTACAGGAGTGAAGACCGGATAAATGATACAAAGCAATAGGTTAGGATCTTGGTTATGCACAATCCCGAAGAACGCTCAGCGCTTGCGAACTTCGACCAGCCGCAACTGTCCGACGAGTAGCGGGTCGCAATCCCTGAGCGCCGCGAGTTGCGCGGGCCCAAGCAGCTTCGCGCCGCTCAGAATTAGTACGCGCTGGCGCGTCTCGCAATGCTCGCCGGCCGCCTCGACACTTGCCCGCCGCCCGGGCGGCAGATAGTAGCGCACCACGTTCACCGCGTAGCCGGGCGACACCGCGATGGTGCCGCCGGCGGGAGCCGCCGCGAGCGCAAGCGCAGTTGCCTCGCGCCATTGAACATACTGCGGCTTGCGAAAGTCGCGGCGCACATGATCGAGGGACAGCGCCACGATCAGCACCAGCAACCCGAAACGCCACCTCGCATCATCGATCGCCGCAAGCCCGATCCCCGCCAGGATAAAGAACGCGGCCACGCTCGAAATCACGTAGCGCATTTCCTCGAATGGAGTGAAGCTGTACGAGACAGCCATCACGAGCGCCATCGGCGCAAGTATCCACCACAGCACGAAGCCGAGCGCTCCGCCGGCCCCGTCGCGGGCCATCCGCCATCCACCATACAGCGCAAGTGGCAGCAGGAGCATGAACGGCGTCTTGCCCGAAGCGCTGCGCAGCATCTCAAGCGGCCACCAGGGCGGCCGCAAATGAGACCAGTTGAGCACGCCGGCGTGCACGACGACGATCGAGGTGCGGCCCGCCGCCGGCGCCATCGGCGCCAGCAGCGCGAGCCCGGCGCAAAGCGCGAGCGCCGGCGACCACAGATGGAGTTTGTTCATCGCGCCCGCACGCACGCCGACGCGTCCTCGCACGGTGGCCCACCCGAGCCACATCGCTTCGGCGGCGATGAGCATGGACGCGGTGAAGTTCGAGGCAATTGCGAGCGCGCTGAAAATCGCGATACCGGCGAGGCTCGCGGCACGGACCGGGCCGCGCGCCCGAATGGACACTGCGCGAAGCAGGCAGATGACTTGCAAAAGCTCCAGCGCCAGCGTCAGCGGATACATCCGCACCGTGCGCCCTTGATCGATTAACGTGAGATTGACCGCGGCGATCAGCGCCGCAAGCGCGGCGCCAAGCTCGGCGCGCGGGATTAGAGCCGCGTCGCCGAGATCCAGCATCAGCTCGCGAGTCGCCGCGAAAACCAGCGCAATCGCGAGCGTGCCGAGCACGGCGGAAAAAGCGCGCATCGTTCCCACGCCCTCGCCGCCAAGCCTAATCCATCCGTGCAGCGCGGCATCATAGAGCGCGAGTTTGCCCGGATCGAGCGACCGCTGGCGCTCCAAAACCGCGTGAAAATCGGGCATTGCCGCACCCGCCCACGAGGCGGCCTCGTCGGCGCTAAGCTCGGCCGTTCCTAATCGATAAAAGCGCAGGCCGGCGCCGAGCATGAGCGCGAGAGCGAGCAGCGCCAGCGCCTGCGTCCGAACCATCAGCGTGCGCGGACCTCGACCAGGGGCAGCCGCGCGAGCACGCGCGGATAACACTTCTCCATCGCGGCGATCAGGTCCTCGGGCGTGATTTCACGGCCGCTGATAATCAGCACCCGCGGCGGCCCGCACGCGCTGGCGCCTCGCACGGCGGCGCGGCGCTCAGGGCTCAGGTAATAGCGCACGACATTTTTGCAGTACTCCGGGAATACCGCGATCGGTTCCAGCGGCGCGGTCTGCCGGGCGGCGAGCTCGGTCGCTTCGCGCCAGGCCGCTTCGTGCGGAGACCTGATTACGTGATGCGTCCAGGCGAGCGAGAGGCCGATCAACGCGGCGGCGAGCGCCAGGCGCGCGGCCATATCCACGGGCATCGTTGCCGCGCGCAGCGACGCAGCGCCGAACGCGGCGATCGCGAACATCCCGACGAACGCGATCAGCGCGTAGCGCGGAAATTCCAGCGGCCGAACCAGGTAGCTCACCGCCATCAGCGCCAATATCGGCCCGGCGGTCCAGGCCGCGAAAAAGCCCGAGGCCAATGGCGCAGAGCGCCATTGCCGCCACACTCCCAAACCGGCCAGCGCCGCGAAACTCCAGAAAAGCACGAGGCCGCCGGCCGCGTTCGACAGCACCTGGTAGGGCCACGTGATCGGCCCCATCTTTATCCAGTCGAGCGCGCCCATCGCCACGGCCTGTTGCGAAGAAGCGAGCGCCGCGGGCAGCAATGGCGCCAGCAGGACAACGCCCGCGGTGAGAGCGACGCCCGGGCAAAAGATCGCCAGGCTGTCCACCCGCGCCCCGCAGCCTTTGGCCACCAACAGACAGCCGAGCCACAAACCCTCGGCCAGAAACAGGAAACCAGCGGTGAAATTGGCGGCAATCATCGCCGCGGTGAAAATCGCCGCTCCGCCATAGTCAAGCCATCCGCCGCGGCGCTGCGCGCGCACCAGGAAAAAAATCTGCAACAGCTCGGCGCTCATCGCCAGCGGATACATCCGCACCGTGCGATCCGACATCACCATCATGAAATTGACCGCATAGATGAGCGCGGCAAAGCCGCCCGCCAAATCGCCGATCGCGGCGCCCGCTTGCCCGCCCAGCGAGCGGCAAACCTCGCGCACGGCGGCGAAGACCAGCACGATCGCGATCGTCCCGAGCACCGCCGACATCCCGCGCATCGCACCAACGCCGTCACCGAAGATGCGAATCCATCCGTGCAGCAGAAGATCGTAGAGCGGCAGCTTGCCCGGATCGAGCTGATGCTCCATCGCCACCACCGCGCTCACATCGGGAGCGGAAGCGGCCGCCCACGACGCGCCTTCGTCCGCACTGAGTTCCGCCAGCCCCAACACCTGAAAGCGCATCGCCACGCCGAGCCCAAGCGCGAGCGCGAGAAGTCCCAGAGCAAGCATGCGCCGCGAGCCCGCGGCCCGCGTCGCCGCCTGCCCGGTGTCGGAGACCGCGATTCGATCTAAGACGGCCACGTCGTTACGGACCTGGTTCAGCGCGCACGCACTTCGAGATTGCGCAGGTCGGCGAGCACACGCGGATAGCAAGCCTGCGCTTTCGCGACGATACCGTCGGGCACGTAGGTTGCGCCGGCTAAAATCGCCACGCGCGCCGGCCCGCATCCCTCCTCGAAGCCAACCGCGAATTGCCGGCTGCCGGCGGGCAGGCAATAGCGCACCACGTCGGCCGCGTAATCCGGCACCACCGCGATCCGCCCCTGCGGTCCCGCGGTGGCGCGCGCGAGTTCGACCGCTTCACGCCACTGCGCGCCCTGCGGCCGGCGGAAATGGCGATGGATCCGCTGCAAGGAGACGAATGCGAGCGCCGCCGCGAGGCCCATCACCGCGAAGCGCTGTTTAACCGAGGCGGCGCCCAGAGCGGCCAGCACGAAAAATGCGACCAGGCTGCCGAGCAGGTATCGCGGCACCATCAGCGGCATGACGGCCCACGAAAACCCGGCCACAGCGGCCATCGGAACCAGCAGCCACGCCAAAAAAAACGCGGGCGCCGACCCCGCGCCGCGCCATTGCCGCCACACGCCGAAGCCGGCCAGCGCCGCCAGCGGCGCAAACAGCACCCAGCCCGTCCATTGTTCGAGCATCACCACTGGCCACCACGGCGGACGCGGCTTGATCCAGTCGATGATGCCGCCGTGAACGGCCGTCGCCACGCTCGGGGCTGCCGCCAGCAACAACGGCACCAGCATCGCCATTCCAGCCGCGATGCTAAGGGCGGTCAGCACCACCAGGCGCGTCGCGACAGCCTCAGCTGCGCGCCGCGCACCCAGCGGCCACAGGAGCCACGCCGCCTCGGCCGCCAGCAAACACAGCGCGGAGAAATTCGCCGCCACGGCGAGCGCCGAAAAGCAGGCGACTGCGGCGCAGTTACGCAATCCGCCCTCGCGCCGCGCATGCAGAAAAAATATGACCTGCGCCAATTCGGCGGCCAGCGTGAGCGAGTACATTCGCGCCGTGCGGTCGGAGATCACCAGCGTAAGATTGGTCGCGACGGCAAGCGCCGCCAGCGCTCCGGCAAGCTCGCCCACGGCCACGCCGCCCGCGCCGTCGGGACCGCGGCAGGCTTCACGCACGGCGGCAAAGACCAGCACGATAGCGATCGTCCCGAAAGCGGCCGACATCGCGCGCATCGCGGAGAGCCCGTCGCCAAAAATACCGATCCATCCGTGCAGCATCAGGTCGTAGAGCGCGAGCTTGCCGGGATCGATCTGCCGCTCCCTCGCCACTACTTCGCCGAGCGTGGGCACCGAAGCGCCGGCCCACGAAGCGCCCTCGTCGACGTCCATCTGCGCGTGGCCGAGACGATGGAAGCGCACGCCCGCCCCGATCGCGAGCGCCACGACAAGCAGCGCGCGCGCGAACCAATTTTGCGCGGCTGGGGAGAAACTCCTGCCCGGAGCCGCCTCGCGGACCGTGCGCTGCCCGGTCATCGCGTTCAGTCCTGGCGGCGGCCGGCGCGAAGCTTTTCGCTGATCAGAAGCGCGTTGAGCGCGGCGCTCGGACGCACCGGGAAGGCGTCAGGACGATCGATATCCTTGTAGCGAGGTTCGAGCCGGGCGAAAGCTTCCAGGAAACGCTCGCGCGCCTCGCTCAGCGGGGGCCGCGCGCCGATTCGATGGCCGGCGGCGAACACGCGTTCGAGCAGCGGCTGAACCGACCCCGGCGCCGGGCGAAACTCGCGCTCCAGGGCGTCCGGACTCTCTTCGAACAGCCCTATCAGGTCGGCGTAAAATCCGCCGGCCGCGTTGCGCGCGCGGAAGACCTGCTTGCGGCCGGGCAGTGTGATCTTTTCGCTCGAGGTCTTCAACCGCGGCGCGCCGCGATACTCGACCAGCTTGTAGGCGACGTCGAGCGCCGGCGCGTCGGCGCTCACCACCATCGCGGTGCCGACTCCGAAGGCGTCGATCGGTGCGCCGGCCTTGACCAGCTCGGCGATCCGATACTCATCGAGGTTGCCGCTGGCGAAAATCGGCACGTCGGCAAGTCCGCGCCGATCGAGCAGGCGGCGCGCGCGTTTGCTCAGCTCCAGCAGATCGCCGCTGTCGAGCCTGATGCCCTGAAGCTTGACCCCTTTCTCGCGCAACTGCAGCGCCACCGTAGCCGCGTTCTCGACTCCGCGCAGCGTGTCATAGGTATCGACCAGCAACGTGCTGAGACGCGGGAAGACCTTGACGTAACTGTCAAACGCCTCGCGCTCCTGCTCGTGCGCCATCACGTAGCTGTGCGCCATCGTACCGTAGAGCGGAATCCCGTAGCGCATCCCGGCCAGCACGTTGGAGGTGCCGGCGAAACCGGCGAGATAGCTGGAGCGCGCGGCGACCAGGCCCGCGTCGGCGCCCTGAGCGCGGCGCAGTCCAAAATCCACCAGCCGCCGCCCGCCGGCCACCGCCAGGCTACGCGCGGCTTTGCTCGCGATGAGCGAGGCCAGGCCGGCCTGGTTCAGCACCAGGGTCTCGAGCAGTTGCGCTTCGATGAGCGGCGCGCGTACTTCCAGGATGGGCTCGCTGGCGAAGAAGATCGTGCCTTCGGGCATCGCCCACACTTCGCCGGTGAAGCGCAGTTGGCCAAGGAAGCCCAGAAATTCGGGAGTGAACAGCCGTAGCGATTCGAGATATTCGAGCATCCGCGGCGCGAACTGGAACTGTTCGAGCGCCTCGAGCAGCCGCTCCATCCCGGCCGCCACCAGGAAGCCGCGCCGCGGCGGCATCCGCCGCGTGAACATGCTGAAGCAGGCGGCGTCGTTATTGCCGCTGGCGAAATACGCGGCGGCCATCGTGAGCGAGTAGAAGTCGGTGAGCAGCGAGACTTCGTCGGCGTCCAGGCGAAGATCGATCGGCATCTCAGGCTCAGCGCGGCGGTCCCGGCGGCGTTGGCGGTGGCGGCCCCTGCGCAGGCGACGGACCGGCGGCCAGACTGCTGCGATTATCTTCGGGCGGCCGGCGTTCGCGCAGAATGTCCGACATCCGATGCAGGCGGGCGTTCACGAAATGGTTGATCGTGCCCGGCTGCTCCAGCGTGCCCGCGCGCACGCCGGTCAAAATCTCGATGCCCTGGTCGATGGTGTCGACCGGGTAAATGTGAAAGCGGCCGTTGGCTACCGCTTCGACGGTTTCCGAGTCGAGCATCAGGTTGACGACGTTGGCGCGCGGCAGCAGCACGCCCTGCGTGCCGCTAAGGCCGGTCGCCTTGCACACGCGGTAGAAGCCTTCGATCTTCTCGTTGGCGCCGCCGATCGCCTGCACCGTGCCGTACTGGTCGACCGAGCCGGTCACGGCCAGGTCCTGGCGCAGCGGCACCCCGCTCAGCGCCGAAAGCAGGACGTAGAGTTCGGTCGAGCTGGCGCTATCGCCGTCGATCCCGGAGTAGGATTGCTCGAACGCGATACTCGCGGTCATCGCGGCCGGCAGTTGCTGGCCGAAACGCTGACGGAAGAAGCCGCCGAGGATCATCATGCCCTTGTCGTGGGTCGATCCCGACAGCCGCGCCTCGCGCTCGATGTTGATCACGCCGGCCTGGCCGAGCGCGACCGTCGCGGTGATGCGCGAGGGACGGCCGAAGCTGTAGCCGCCGACGTCGAGCACCGCGAGCCCGTTGACCTGGCCCACCTGGCGGCCCGCGAGGTGCACGATTAGCGTGCCCTCGGCGATGAGCCGGCGGATCTCTTCTTCGATGAAGTTGAGCCGCAGGATGCGCTCGTTGAGCGCGCGATCGACGTGGCGCGCGCTGACCGGGGTGTCGTTCATTTCGCGCGCGTAATACGCGGCCTCGCGCGCGAGGTCGTCGATCGGCTCCATCACGCTCAGCAAGCGATTGCGGTCGCCCGCCTGGCGCATCCCGAACTCCACCACCCGCGCGAGCGCGCTGCCGTCGAACTCGGGCAGCCCTTCGGTCTTCGCCAGCGCGGCGACTCGTGAGGCGTAGTGGCGCGCGGCCTCGGCGTTGGCATCGACCACCGGGCGCAGCTCGGCCTTGACCTTGAACAGCTCGGCGAACTCGGGGTCATAAAAGTACAGCATGTTGTAGAGATAAGCGCTGCCGGTGACGACGACCTTGGCCGCCACCTCGATCGGCTCGGGCTTGAGCCCGCTGACCATGAAGAACGGGAACGGCTCGAGCGTCTCGAGCGTCATGCGCCCGGTCTTGAGCGTGCGCTTGAGCGTTTTCCACACGCCCGGCTCGACGATCGCGTCGTCGAGGTCGAAGAGTAAAAAGCCGCCGTGCGCCTTGACCAGCGAGCCGCCGATGATGCGGGTGAAGTTGGTCGCGCTGCGGCCGGTCGGATCGACCCAGCGCTCGATGGTCCCGAACAGGTTGCGATAGGTCGGAGCGTCCTCGACGATCACCGGCGCGCCGCTGCGCCCGGCATTATCGACCACCACGTTGACCTGGTACTCGAAGAACCGGCCCTCCTCGGCGCTCTCGGGACGCTGCGCCACCCCAGGACGCGGCGCGCCGTCGGACCCCGCCTCCACGGATTCGCGGAAGCGATCGAGATGGTCGAGCATGTGCTCGGCAACCTGGTCGAGGTAGGCCGAGACCGCCTCGCTCTCGAAACGCGCCTTGAGCGCGGCGATGGCGGGCGCGATGAGCCGCGCGGCGAAGGTGCGTTCGATCTGGCGAATCTCCTCGACCAGCTCGCGCATCAACTCCTGCTGACGCATCGCCATGGTCGCGAACAGGTCTGCAAGCTCGCCCTGCAGCTTGCCCAGTCGTTCGCGCTCCGCCTCGGGCAGCTCCTGCATCTTGCGATTGAGATCCTCGGGCGACTCGGGCGCCTTGCCACCGATGAGCGGGATAAACACGACCTGGCCAGTGGAGGTGCCCTGGATTGCGAAACCGCGCTCGCGCGCGGCGCTCTCGAGCTGGGCGAACAGTTCCTGCGCGCGGCGGTTATACTTTTCGCGCAACGCCTTGCGCTCCTGGTCGAAGTCTTCGCGGCGAAAGGCCTTAGGCAGCTGCTCGATCAGGAAGCTGACCAGATCGCGCATCCCGTCGCGCAGCTCGGCGCCCTGCCCGCCGCGCAGGTAGATAGCGGCCGGCGATTCGGGACTCTTGAAGTTGTTGACGTAGACCCAGTCGCCCGGCGTCGGCATCGCCGCCGCCCGCTGCTGGAGCAGGCGGATTATCGATTCGCGCTCGCGCCGCGAGCTCGCGCGGCTGACATAGACGTTGTAGCCGGGCGCGCCGATCCCGATCGCCATCCGCACCGCGTCAACCGCGCGCTGCTGGCCCAGCAGCTCGTGCGCGCCATCGCGCGCCGCCCGCACCAACTCATCGGGGCCGAGCGGAGAATGGCCGCGCAATTCGTCCGCGCGGAGCTCAACCGGCGGGGGCGCGGCTTGCGGCGCCTGCTCCTGAGGCGCCGGCGCGGGCTTGTTGTCGTCCCCCTCGGCCATCGTCGGTTCCTTTTTGTCGGGTTGGTGCGGGTTAATGGTTGTCGATTACTGCACTTTGACGCGACGGCCGCGCAGCTTGGGCAGCACTATCGTCAGCATGCCGCCCGCCCATCGCGCCGTCGTGCGCTCGCGATCGACCGGTTGCGCAAAGGTCATCCTGCGCTCAACCGCGGGGTGCGCGCCGGCCGGAATTCGTACGATCAAGCCCGCCTCGCTGACCTCGACATGAATCACTTCCGGATCATCGACGAGGGCCTCGATCCGTACCTCATACTCCTCGCCGCGGTCGACCACGACCGCGCCCCCCGAGGCTCCCGGGGCGGCCGCGCCGTGCCATCGCCCGAGCCACTCGTCGAAGAGTTCGTCGCAGGCGCGCTCGAAATCGCTCAACGCTATCGTGTCGGAGCGTTTCATCTATGCCGCTGATTTTAGTGCGGGGCGGCACTCGGAATCCACCCCACCGGGCACTTGCCCAACGCGCCCTCACGAGCGTATCGTCTGTCAGCCGTGCCCGAACTCAACAAGATTCTGCTCGCGACCGATTTCTCTGACGATTCGCTCAACGCGCAGCGCTTTGCCGAGGAGCTGGCGCGCAAGTTCGGTTCCGAAATAATCGTGCTACATGTCGACCAGCCGCTGCCACCCGTGATGATTAGCGAGTTGGGCCCGGCTTTCGACGTAAGCGCGATGAATCAGATCGCCGAGGAACAGCGGCTGGGGGCACAGCGCGAGATCGACAAAATTGTCACCCAACTGCGCGACTCGCAAATCAAAGCGCGGAGCCTCTTGCGTGTCGGAGCCCCGTTCCTCGAGATCATCCACGCCGCGCAGAGCGAGAACGCCGACCTGATCGTGCTCGGAACCCACGGCCGCACCGGGCTTGCTCACGTGCTGCTCGGGAGCGTGGCCGAGCGCGTGGTGCAGAAAGCCGGATGCGCGGTGCTGACCGTGCGCCATCCCGACCGCCGCTTCAAGCATCCGCTCGACAAGTAAGCTGCCAAGCGCACAATCGATTTGCGGGCGATTAGCGTCCGACTAGCGGTTCGCCGCGCGGTGCTCGCGCGGCGCCCGTTCTAGCGCCCGACGAAGCGCGGAGCGCGCTTCTCCTGGAAGGCACGGATGCCCTCCTTGAAATCCTCCGAGTGCGTCATCACCGCAATCGATTCGTTCTCCTCGGCGAGCGCGGCGCCGAGGTCGGTCGACAGATGGTGATAGATGAGCCGCTTGGCATGCGCGACTCCGAGCGGCGAGCAGTTGGTCGCGATTTCGCCCGCCATCTCCAGCGCCGTCGGCATCAGTTGCTCATGCGCGACGACCCGGCTCACCAGGCCGATTCGCAGCGCCTCCTCCGCGTCGAGCAGCCGCCCGGTGAGCGCAAGGTCGAGCGCGTTGGAGAGCCCCACGATCCGCGGCAGCAACCAGCTCGCGCCATGCTCGATACCAAGGCCGCGGCGCACGAAGATGAGCCCCATCCGCGCGCGCTCGGAGGCGATCCGAACGTCGTGGTAGAGCGCGGTAGTGAAGCCCATCCCGACGCACGCGCCATTGATCGCGCCGATCACGGGCTTGCGCAGGCCGGCGATCCACGAAAAGCGCTGGCGAAAATCCGCGCGCGTCTCGCTGGTGCCGGCGACCTCGCCCGATACCGCCTGCACCGCCGAGGTCGTGCCGTCGGCGACGCGGTTGAGCGCGCCCATGTCGGCGCCCGCGCAATAGGCCTTGCCCGCGCCGGTAATCACGATCGCGCCGACCTTGTCGTCATGCTCGGAATCCAGCAGGGCCTCGCGCAGTTCGGATTCCATCCTGGCGGTCCAGGCGTTGAGCCGTGCGGGGCGGTTGAGCGTGATCACCGCGACGCGGTTGGCTTTTTCGTAGATGATCTCGTCGAACCCCATTGGCTTGTCCTCTTGACCGTGGAATCTTCTCGCGCGGGCGGCGCGCTTGCGCGCGGGTGGCAGCGATCAAAGCACTTCGCGCGGGCAAAATCTAACCGGCCAATCTCGCGTCCGGCGCCAAGCTGCGCCGCGCCGCCGACAACGCCTCAGCTTTCCTTGGGCCAATGACGCTGTTAGAAAGGCGGGTGATGTTTTCCGTAAAAGTTTGGCTCTTCGCCGCCGCGGCGAGGCGCCGCGCGCACGCGTTGATCGGAGGCGCGGGACGCGCGGGATGCGCGGTGCTTGGGATTGTCGCGCTTTGCGCCGCGTCCGTTCCCGCCCGCGCCACCGAAGCGCATCGCGCGATGGTGGTCGCGGAAAACGCGCTCGCCGCGAGCGCCGGAGTCGAAATCCTCGGCCGCGGCGGCAATGCGATCGACGCCGCCGCCGCAACCGCGCTCGCCGTGGGCGTGACCAACCCGGCCTCGTGCGGAATCGGCGGCGGCGGCTTCATGCTCATCTACCTCGCACGCACGCACAGCTTCTACGCGCTCGACTATCGCGAACGCGCCCCTATGGCGGCCAGCGCCACGATGTACGTGCGCGGCGGCAAAGTCGACGAGGCACTGGCGCGCTCGGGTCCGCTCGCGGTCGGGGTGCCGGGCGAGATCGCGGGGCTCGACGCCGCGCTCCGGCATTTCGGGACGATGAAATTCTCCACGGTCGCGGCGCCCGCCGCGAGGCTCGCGGAGCAGGGCTTTCCCGTCACCGAACATCTCGCGAAGGACATCACTCAAACCACGGCGGAATTGGCCGCCGACCCGGGGCTGAAGGCGACTTACCTCACGGCGGCGGGCGCGCCGCCCAAGCCCGGTGACTTCCTGCACGAAAAGGCGCTCGGCGCGACGCTGCGCTCGCTCGGCGACGATCCGGTCACGCGCTTTTACCACGGCGCGATCGCTCACACCGTGGCGGATTGGATGAAAGCGCACGGCGGGCTGATTACCGCCGAGGACCTTGCGCAGTACCGGCCGGTGTGGCGCACGCCGCTCCATCGCGCCTACCGCAGCTACGAAGTCTGGACGATGCCGCCGCCGTCGTCGGGCGGCGTGGTGCTGGAAGTTCTCGGGATGCTCGCCGGCGCGCCGATTTCGGGCCTGGGCGCCGACTCGCCGCCCTACCTGGCCCGGCTTATCGAGGTGATGCGCGAAGGGTTCATCAATCGTGCGCAGTACGCCGACCCGGACTTCGTCCACGTGCCGGTCGACGTGTTGCTCTCGCAGCGCCATATCGACGAAGCGCTCCAGCGCGCGCTGCATCGCGGCGCACCCGCACATCTCGCGCCGGCCTCCGACCACGGCACCTCCAACCTGCTGGTGGTCGACAAGGACGGCAACGTGGTCGCCGTCACCACCACGATCAATACGATGTTCGGCGCCAAGATGATGGTCGCGAGCCTTGGCTTGGTGCTCAACGACGAGATGGACGACTTCGCCGCCGCGCCGGGCGTGCCCAACGTGTTCAAACTCGTGGGCGCGATGGCGAACGAGATCGCACCGGGCAAGCGCCCGCTGTCGAGCATGTCGCCGATAATCGTGATGCGCCGCGGCCATCCAGTGCTGACGGCCGGCGGCTCGGGCGGCCCGACGATCATCAGCGGCGTGTTGCAGGTGGCGCTCAACGTGCTCGACTTCCATCTCGGGCCGGAGGCCGCGGTCGGCGAGCCGCGCGTGCACGAGCAGGCCGCGCCTGACGTGGTGTTCGTCGAATCAGCGATGCCGCCGGCCACGCGCAGCGCGCTCGCACAGATGGGCTACCGGCTCAAGGAAGTGCCGTCGCTGGGCGCTGCCGGCGCGATTACGATAGCGCCGGGCGATCTGAATGGCGCTTTCGATCCGCGCAAAGGCGGCGGCGCCGCCGGTTTGTAACCCGAGCGCGTGAGGCGCGCTCGCGCGTGGCTGCGCGGACGCGGCGCGCACGCTACACTTGGGCGTCGTGTCTGAGCCCGCGCCTATCGAGCCGCACCTCGCATCCGCTGCCGCGCCCATGCCCGGGGCGCCGGCAGCGCCCTGGCGCTCGCCCCTGATCGAAGCGCTCACGCTCGTTTCGCTCGCCTGCGCGCTCTTCTTCTTCCATCTCGGCAGCTACGGTCTGTGGGAGCCCGACGAGGCGCGCTACGCCGAAATAGCGCGCGAGATGCTAGCCACCCGCAACTTCATCGTGCCGCACCTCAATTACGTCGCTTACGTCGAAAAACCGCCGCTGTTGTACTGGCTCGGCGCGATGTGGATGGCGCTCTTCGGGGTCAACGAATTCGCCGCGCGCCTGACGCCGGCGCTTGCCGCGCTCGGCGGCGTGATGATGACCTGGCTCTTCGTGCGGCGCACGATGGGCCGCGAGCGGGCCTTCCTTGCCGGCGCGATTCTCACCACCTCGACGCTGTATGCGCTGATGGCGCAGGTGCTGACTACCGACATGCTGCTCGCGGCGGCGGTCACGGTGGCGCTGTTCGCGCTTTACCTGCACTGGAGCGAAGGCGGGCGCTGGTGCTGGCTCGGCTATGCGGCGATCGCGATGGGCCTGCTCACCAAGGGTCCGGTGGCCGCGGCGATTCCGATCCTCACGCTCGCGATTTTTCTCTGGTGGCAGGGCGAGTTGCCGGGCGCGATCGGCCGCTTCCATGCGCTCGCCGGCGGCGCGATGGTATTGCTTATCGCCGCGCCATGGTTCATCGCGGTCGCGCTACGCGAGCCCGGCTTCGTCGACTTCTATTTCATCGGCGAGCATCTGCGCCGCTTCTTCGAGTCCAGCTACAGCCACGGCGAGCCCTTCTATTATTATCTGCCGGTGCTGGCGGCCGGGATGATGCCGTGGACGCTGATGACGCCGTTCCTCGCGTGGCGTGCGCTCGCACGCACGCCGGCGGGACGCTTCTGTATCGTCGCCGCCGCGGTCGTGATCGCGATGTTCTCGGCGGCCAGCGCCAAGCTCATCCCGTACATCCTGCCTGCGGCCGCGCCGATCGCAGTCCTGCTGGCCGATGGAATTTATTCGCGCGCGTTCCCCCCCGGCGCGCAAGCCGGCGCCGAACCGCCCGGTGTGCGCGCCCGCTTCGCCGCGGTGGGCGTTGTCCTGAGCCTGCTCGGAGTGGCGATGCTGGGGGCGGCGATGACGGCGCCGCTGTTCAATAGCCCGTACGTAGTCGCCGCGCGGCCGGCGCTCTACGCCCTAGGCCTTATCGGTGCGACTGGCGGCGCGCTGGTGGCCGAAATCTTTCGCCACTGGCGGCTCGACGCGGGACTGGCCGCGATGGTGCTGGCGGCGGCGCTTGCATTGGGCGCCGGAAGCTACGTTCGCCTGGAGGCGGAGCCGCTGCGCTCCTACGCCGCGCTCGCGCGCACGGTGCAGGCGCGCGCGCCGGACGCGACGCTCATCTGCTACCCGCGCTACGTCCAGGCGCTGCCGTTTTACACGCGCCGGCGCGTGATCCTGGTCGGTGCGCCGACTGAACTCGCTTTCGGCGAGACGCACGCGGCCGACGGCGGCCGCTATTTCTTTCGCGCGGAGGACGATGTGCTGCGGCTATGGAATTTGCCGGGACCGGTGGTCCTGGTGATCGACGAACGCGAGCTGAACAAGCTGCGCGAGCGGCTGGGAGAATTTACCGTGATCGGATCCGAATGGCGCAAGCGCGCGATCCTCAAAGCCAGCGAGCCGAGCTATGCAAGCTGAACCGGCAATCGGCGCGTCGCCCGCGCGACCGCCCGCAGCGTCCGCACAACCGCCCGCCCGCAAGGGCCATCCGGTGCTCGGCTTCGCGCTGCGCGCGGGCGCGGGAGTGCTCATCGTCACGCTGCTCCTGTGGCACTACGACATGCGCCCGGTGCTCCATCAGCTTGCCCGCGAGCGGCCCGCGTTCTTTCTGGCAGTGGTCGGTATCTACGTGGCGGGGCAGGTGATGTCGGCGTGGCGATGGAGCCTGCTCGGCGCGATCCTGAAAATCCCCGCGCCGTTCATCGACTACCTCAAATACGCCTTCATCGGGATGTTCACCAACGTTTTCGTGCCGGGGCTGGTCGGCGGCGACGCCCTGCGCGCGGTCTATCTCGGCCGGCGCCATCAGCGGCTCGCCGACGCGATCGCCTCGGTCGCCGCTGACCGTATCGTAGGCTTGGCCGGGCTGTTCTGGATGGCTGCCGTCGCGGCCGCGGCGCTGAGCGTCAAGCTGCCGCGTACGGTGACGCTGCCAACGATCGCGGTCGGTCTAATTTCGCTCGCCGGCTTCGTCGCGTTGCCGCTTATCGGCAAGCTGGCCGCGCGGATGCAGGCGCGAATTGCCGCCGTCGCCGCGACCATCAGGCCGTATCTCGATAGGCCGCTCGCGATGATGCCGGCCATCGGGCTTTCTGTCGCGCTGCAACTCGGCCTCGCGATATGCCAATGGATACTGGCGCGCGGGCTTGGGCTCTCGGCGCCCTTGACGCTGTTCGTGCTGTGCGTACCGATCGCCAACGTGTTTGCGAGCCTGCCGGTAACGCTCAATGGGTTGGGCGTGCGCGAGACGGCGTACCTGATGCTTTTCGGAATGGCCGGGATGGCGAAGGCGGACGCGATCGCGCTGGGATTGCTATGGTTCGCGGCAACCGTGCTCGGCAATCTAACCGGAGTGATAGCCTTCGTGTTGACCGAGACCCCGCCGCTGCGCGCGACATCCGAAGAGCCGTCGTAGGATTCTGATTTTAACTCCCTCCCCCCGTGTCTTGGAGGAGCGAGTTAAGAAGCTCGGAGCCGCCCCTGAAACCATCACGAAGGGGGGAGTTAAGAGAGGGACGGTAGGATTATTCGGCGCGCCAGACCGGTTTGCGCTTCTCCAAAAACGCCCGCACGCCTTCCCTGGCGTCCTTGCTCGCACGCACCATCCGTCCCATCTCCAAAATATCGTCGTGCCACGCGTCGTTGGCCTCGCTCATCGAGCGCCGCATGCTCCGCTTCATCGTGCGCAGCGAGAGCGGCGCGTTCGACGACACCTTCTCGGCCCACGCAACCGCGGCCGCGTCGAGCTTGTCGTTGGGCACGACCTCGTGCACCATCCCCATCGCAAGCGCGCGCGGAGCGGTGACCGCCTCCGCAGTGTAGAGGATTTGCGCGGTGTTGGCCGCGCCGATGATCTCGATCAACTTGCGGATGAAATCGTAGGGCACCACCAATCCCACCCGCGCGACGGTCATCCCGATTCGCGCGTCCTCGGCCGCCACACGCAGATCGCAATGCAGCGCGAGTTCGCATCCGCCGGCCAGCGCGGCGCCCTGCACGGCGGCGATGGTCGGCACCGGCAGTTGTTCGAGGCGATGGAACGTGCGCTCGATGCTGACCGGGGTATGGCCGCCTTCGAGACGATCGGCCTCGGCCAGATCGAGTCCGGCGGAGAAGCTCTTGCCGGCGCCGCGCAGGATGACGGCGCGAATCTCCTTGTCCTCTTCGATCGCGGCGAACGCCTTGTCCATCGCCGCGAGCAGCGCCTCGTTGAGCGAGTTGCGTTTCTCGGGGCGGTTGAGCGTGATGGTGGCGTAGTTGGGATGGCGTTCGACCTTGAGAATATCCTCGGCCATGAGAGCGACTCCTTGAGCTTGCTGATGCCGCGGGCGTTTGCGGCCCGAGCATCGCACGACCGCGCCGCGCGCTTCAAGGGTCGACGCGCCTTCGCGCCGCCGCCGCGCGCTTACGTTCTACTCGCCCGACCACACGGGTTTGCGCTTTTCCAGGAACGCGCGCACGCCTTCCTTGCCATCGCGGCTGCTCAGCACCGCCGCGCGCAGCTCGTCAATATCCTTGTGCTGGGCGTTGTAGGTATCGCTGAGGCAGCGCCGGATCGAGGCTTTCATCGCGCGCAACGAGAGCGGCGCGTTGGCCGCGATCCGCTCGGCCATCGCGTCGGCCTCGGTGGCGAGCCGCTCGTCGACCACCACCCGGTCGACCAGGCCGATCTCATACGCGCGCCTGGCGCTGAGCGGCGTGGCGGTGAACATGATTTCCGCGGTATGCGCCGGGCCGACCAGCGCCATGAATTTGCGGAAGATGAAATAGTCAGGCACGCGGCCGATTCGCGCCGGGGTCATCCCCAACCCGGCGTTCTCCGCCGCCACGCGCAGATCGCATAGCAGCGCGAGCACCAGTCCGCCGGTCAGCGTCGCGCCCTGCACGGCCGCGATCGTCGGGATCGGCAGCGCTTCGAGCCGCCGAAAGGCCTCCTGCGGGGTAACGCCCCATCGGGCGCCGCTCGACTCGATCTGTTCGAGTTCGCGCAGGTCGACCCCCGAGGAAAAGGCCGAGCCTTCGCCGCGCAGCACCATCGCCCGGATACTCTTGTCGGCCTCGATAGCCGCCAGCGCGTGGTCGAGCGCCTCGAACATCGCGCGATTGAGCGCGTTGCGTTTCTCGGGACGATTCAGCGTCAGCACTACGTGATTGGTGCGGCGGTCGAATCTGAGGATGTCGCTTTCGGCCATTGTGGCGCGCTCCTTGAGGGCCGCTCACGGGCGGCCCTACAATCGGATTGAGAAATGAGCGTCGCGGCCAGACCCGCGGCGCGAGTGTCTTTGAAAAAGATCAGGCGACGATGCTGACCAGCTTGTCGGGGACGTAAATGATCTTCTTCGGCTGCTTGCCGTCGAGATGGCGCGCAACGGCCTCACTCTCAAGCGCCATCCCGCGCACTTCCTCTTCGGGCGTCCCGGCGCCAACCTGCAGGCGGTCGCGCACCTTGCCGTTGACCTGCACCACCACCGTGACCATCTCGTCGCGCGCGAGATCCTCGGAGAACTTCGGCCACGCTTCGAGATGGACCGAGGTAGTATTTCCCAGCGCGCGCCACAGCTCCTCGGCGATATGCGGAGCCATCGGCGCAAGCATCACCACGTAGGTTTCGAACGCGAAGCGGCCGGCGTCGGCGGGCGCGAGCTTCGTCAGGTAGTTGAGCTGATCCATCAGCGTGGAGAGCGCGGTATTGAAGCGCAGCCGTTCGATATGATCGGTGACGGTCTTGATGGTCTTATGGGCGCGTCGCGTGGTCTCGGCGCTGGGATTGCCGACAGGGCTTCCGGCCTCGACGAAACGGCGCATCGCATTCCACACGCGCGAGAGATAGCGCGCGGTGGCGAACACCCCCTCCTCGTTCCAGTTGGTCGGTTCCTCGAACGGGCCCATGAAGAGTTCCCACAGCCGGAGCGCGTCGGCGCCGTACTTCTCGACCATCGCGTCGGGCGTGACCACGTTGCCCTTGCTCTTGGACATCTTCTGGCCGTCCGCGGCCCAGATCATTCCCTGGTTGCGCAGCACCGCGAACGGCTCCTTGAACTTCACCAGCCCCGCGTCGAACATCACCTTGGTCCACATCCGCGCGTACAGCAGATGCATCACGGCATGCTCCGCGCCGCCGACGTAGAGGTCGACCGGCAGCCAGTAATCCATCTGCGCGGGATCGAACGGACCGCGGTCGTAATGCGGCGAGGCGAAGCGCAGGAAGTACCACGACGAACAGGCGAAGCCGTCGAGCGTGTCGGTCTCGCGCTCGGCCGGGCCGCCGCATTTGGGACAGGTGGTGTTGACGAACTCTGGCACGTTGGCGAGCGGCGACCGTCCAGTACCGGAGGGCTGGTAGTTCTTCATGTCGGGCAACAGGACCGGAAGCTGCTCGTCGGGGACCGGCACGATACCGTCGCGCGGACAGTAGACGATCGGGATCGGACATCCCCAGTACCGTTGACGTGAGATGAGCCAGTCGCGCATCCGGTAAGTGACGGTGGAGTGACCGATCTCGTGCTGCTCGGCGTACTTGCACACGGCGCGGATCGCGTCGGCGGTCTTCATCCCGTTGAGGTTGAGTTCGCCGTTGGACGAGTTGATATTGATGCCGTAGTCGGAGAACGCACGGCCGGCGGGCGGCGAACCGCCGTCGGCCGGCGCGGTGACCAGCGGAATCTCCAGGCCGTACTTGCCCGCGAACTCGTAGTCGCGCTGATCCTCGCCGGGAGCGCCCATGATGGCGCCGGTGCCATAACCCATCAGGACGTAGTCGGCGATAAAGATCGGCACGAGCTTGCCGTTGAACAGATTGCGCGCGTATGCGCCGGTGAAAACGCCGGTTTTTTCCTTGACCGTCGAGAGCCGCTCGATCTCGCTCTCGCGCCGCGCCTGCGTGACGTAGTCCTCCACCGCGGCGCGATGCTCGGCCGCGGTGACCTCGGCGACCAGCGGATGCTCCGGCGCGAGCACCATGAACGAAACGCCGAAGACCGTGTCGGGCCGCGTGGTAAAGAAGCGGACCTCCTTGCCCGGATGGCCCTCCACGGGAAAGGCCAGCTCCGCGCCCTCGGAGCGTCCGACCCAGTTGCGCTGCATGAGCTTGATCGGCTCGGGCCAATCGATGCCCTCGAGGTCATCGAGCAAGCGGTCGGCGTAAGCCGTGATCTTAAAAAACCACTGTTCGAGATCCTTCTTGGTGACCGGCGTGTCCGTGTGCCGCCAGCAGCATCCGTTGACCACCTGCTCGTTGGCCAGGACGGTGCGGCATTTCTCGCACCACCATTGCGAACTGACGGCGCGGAAGGCGAGCCCGCGCTTGAGCATCAGCAGAAAGAACCACTGCGTCCAGCGGTAGTACTCGGGGGTGGAGGAATTGATTTCGCGCGTCCAGTCGTAGGCGCATCCAACCAACTTCAACTGTCGCTTGAAGTTAGCGGCGTAGCGCGGGACGGTCTCCTTGGGGTGCAGCCCCTTGAGCAGAGCGTCGTTCTCGGCCGGCAGTCCGAAGGCGTCCCAGCCCATCGCGTGCAAGACGCTATAACCGGCCATCCGCTTGTAGCGGCCAATCACGTCGCAGGGAACGTAGTTGTGCAGATGGCCGACCGAAAGGCCGTCGCCCGAGGGATAAGGAAACATCTCGAGCACGTAGAACTTTGGCCGGTCGCGATCCTCGCGCGTGAGGTAGAGGTCGGCACGGTCCCATTCGGACTGCCAGTAGGGCTCGATTTTTTTCGGCTCGTAGCGTTCGTCCATCGGCATTTCGATAGTTCTCTCCGGGAGATCAACTCTAGCGCGCGGACCGGGCCGGTTGAAACCGAAGGGGTAAGGCGCCGGCTCGCACGCCGAGCGCAGGCGCGGCGGTCGGGCAGCGCAAAATCGTCGTGCGCACGATACTTGTTGATAAGGCTCTTGTCACCAAAGAGCCGGGGCGCGACAATAGGGATATCGGCAGGTAGGCTAAGGGCGCGTCCCAGATGAAAACGCGGAAGGTCAATCACGACGGCCGCAGATGGTTAACCCCGTGGCACTTTGCGGTGTTTGCGATGGGCGCGGTGGTCGGTTCAATCCTGGGCGGGTTTTACGGAGCAGCGTATACCAGTGCCGCGGTCATCGTGACCTGCTGGTTCGCGGCGCTGATGCTGGTCGCCTTCGATCGTTCGCGAATCCGCGCGCCGCGTACCGCGACGGCGGGACGACGCTGGCAATCGCCGATGCGTGGGAGCGGCCGCACGAGTGCTACGCCGGTGCCGCCGGGACGCCGCGGGACCGGGGCGGCGGTGAACGTCGACGCGGCGCGGCGCTCGCACCTGCGCACCATCGCCGGCGGCAAGAGCGAGCCGCCCTGGCGCGCTTCCTGAACGCCCACTCTCCCGGCGCAGAGCTTTGCGCGACTCGGCGCGCATCGCCTCTCCTAGACCTCTCCTTGACCTGGGAGAGGTCGCCGCGAGCATCGCGAGCGGCGGGAGAGGTTACACTGAATTCGGCTGTGCCGCAGCCACTTCGGCGGTTTCGCAAAGCGACCACCGGACCTCTCCCTAACCCTCTCCTTGGACAAGGAGAGGGGACCAGAAGGTGATACCTGCCAGTATCAAAGCTCCCTCGGAACAAGAAGAGGTTTAGCGTCGCGCCGCACCGCATCAACATACTGCGTTCTCGATACTGCGTACTTGACATTACATAGCCGACGCGCGCATTTGACATTGCATACGTGCATGCCTTGACTGCACTGGGTATGGAGGTCAACCGCGATGCGAGCCTTCGTGATGAAAGGGATTGGCAAGGTCGGATTCGCAGACAAGCCGATTCCAACTCCCGGACCGACCGACGCGATCGTCAAGACCACCAAGGCCCTCATCTGCACCTCCGACGTGCACACGGTCAATGGCGCGATCGGGCCGCGCGACAATCTCACCCTGGGCCATGAGGCGGTCGGCAGGGTTCATCAGGTCGGCGCCGCGGTCAAACGCTTCAAGCCGGGCGATCACGTGCTGGTCGGCGCGATTACGCCCGAGTGGGGCGACGCGGCCTCGCAGGCCGGACACTCCTCGCAATCCGGCGGCGCGCTGGGCGGATGGAAGTTCGCCAACATCAAGGATGGCGTGTTCGCCGAGTACTTCCACGTCAACGAGGCCGACGCCAACATGGCGCACATCCCGGCTGCCGTCGCTGACGACTCGGCGGTCTATTGTTGCGACATGATTTCGACCGGACTGATGGCGGCCGAGAACGCGAATATCCCGCCCGGCGGCACGGTCGCGGTATTCGCGCTCGGTCCCGTCGGACTGATGGCGGTGGCGGGGGCACGGATGCTCGGCGCCGGACTGATCGTCGGCGTCGACTCGGTGCCGCGCCGCCAGGAACTCGCGCGCTCGTACGGCGCGGACATAACAGTTGACTTCGAGAAGGAAGACGCCGTCGCACGCATCATGGACTTGACCGGCGGCGAGGGCGTCGACTCGGCAATCGAGGCGCTGGGCGGAGATCTCTCCTTTCAGAACGCGATTCGGGTCACCAAGCCGGGCGCCACCATCTCCAATGCCGGTTATCATGGCAAGGGCGAGTTCGTCCACATCCCGCGGATGGAATGGGGCGTGGGGATGGCGGAGAAGACAATTCGCACGGGGCTATGCCCCGGCGGTCGGATGCGGATGGAGCGGCTGTTGCGTCTCATCCAGGGTGGCCGAGTCGACCCGACGCGCCTGACCACGCATACCTTTCGCTTCGACGAGTTGGAGCGGGCGTTCGAGATGATGGAGCGCAAGCTCGACGGGATCATCAAGCCGCTGATCCTGTTCTAGTTCCTGTGCTGCGGCCGCATCGTGCCGCGTCGGCGCTCATTTTCGGGCACCCGCCGTCTCGCAAACGCGACGCTTGTATCATCCAGGCGCTCCGTCTGGTTCGTGTGTGAGACAGATAAGCGCTGGCAGACTCACTCCCGCGTTGGCACGTCCGATGCTTTTTGGCATCGAGCAATTGGTAACCTTTGTAACACACAGGCGAGTGGCGGAATGGGACCGGCGGTGATTGTGATAGGCGCCGCGATGCCGATCATCGCAGTATCTTTCGTTTACGTTATGGTCGTACAGACCATACGGCGGCGCGACACGATCATCGCCAATCAGCGCGCGGTTGCAACCGAATTGCGTCAGCGCGCCGAGGAGGAGATGGCCCGCGCGCGCGACCTCGCGCTCGAGGCCACACGCCTGCGCTCGGAGTTCCTCGACAACATGAGCCATGAAATTCTCACGCCGCTCAATGGCATTGTCGGGATGACCCGGCTCTTGCTCGGGGCGGGACTGACCGCGGAGCAGCGCGAATACGCCGAGGCGGTGCGCTCGAGCGGCGAGCTGCTGCGCGGGATTGTCGAGCACGTGCTCGACTTCTCCAATCTGTCCGACGGTCAATTCGTGCTCGAGGAGAACGAGTTCGACCCTCATGATGGGATGGCGCGGGTGATGGCGCAATTCGCCCGGCAGGCGCACAAGCGCGGCATCAAGCTGACGCTCGAACTCGATGAGCGGCTACCGCATCTGGTGGCGGGTGATTCGCGTCGCCTCGAGCAAATCCTGAGCAACCTGGTCAGCAACGCGGTCAAGTTTTCCAACCAGGGTGAAATCGTAATGCGCGCCGGGCAAATCGACGAGTCGGCGGCCGAAGTGGTGCTTTCGTTCGAAGTGAGCGACAACGGAATCGGTATCGCCGGCGATCAGCAAAGCGCGATCTTCCAGCCGTTCTCGCAAGTTGACGGTTCGACCAGCCGCAACTATGGCGGCTCGGGGCTCGGGCTTGCGATCTCCGCTGAGCTGGTGCGGCAGATGGGCGGCCAGATTTCGGTGGAGAGCGGCTTGGGTCGCGGGGCGACCTTCCGCTTCACCGCGCGTCTGCTTAAGCCCGGCTGCTTAGGCCCGGATAGTCTTTCTTACGAGGGTGACCCCGCGAGCAAAGCCGGCCACCCGATGACTACGATCCTCGTGGTCGAGGACTACCCCGTAAACCAGAAACTGACGCAGACTCAACTCAACATTCTCGGCTTTGGAGCCGACGTGGTGAGCGACGGCCGTGAGGCGCTCGACGCGCTCGCTCGCAAGCCCTATCCAATCGTCCTGATGGATTGCCAGATGCCGGGCATGGACGGCTTTGAGGCGACCGCCGAGATTCGCCGGCGCGAAGCGGGTTCGACGCATCGGACCGTCGTCATCGCGATGACCGCGCATGCGCTGAACGGCGCGCGCGCGAAGTGCCACGCCGCCGGGATGGATGATTACATCAGCAAGCCGGTGGACGTGGACGACCTCGACGCGACGCTTAGGCGCTGGACGCGGGAATCGTCAGCGGGCGCGGACAAGGAGCGCTCGCGCGCGAGCGCCATGCACTCACGCAACAGTCGGGCTTGAAAAAATTCCACTTGAAACTTCGTCGGAGATACCGACGATACTCTAACCGAAGTGCGTAATGCATTCGCGGCCGTGCGGCGCGGGTCGCCTCGCCACCCGCGCTGCACGGCCGCGCTCGAAACCTCGGCGGACGCGCTCGCCCGCCGACTTAATATCGATACTTAGGGCTGCTACCAGCGCCGGCCACCACCGCCGCCGCCGCCACCACCGCGTCCGCCACGCCCTCCACGGTCGCGATCGCCACCGCCGCCGCCCCCGCCGGGACGGGGCCCTTGCTCGCGCGCCTCGTTCACCTTGATACTGCGGCCCTTGAGCCTCGGTGCCATTGAGCTCCGCAGATCGCGCGCGCCGCCTCGTTGGAATCAGCCATCTGTACGAAGCCGAAACCGCGCGACTGGCCGGAGAACTTGTCAGTTACGACGGCGACGTTATCGACCTTGCCGATCTGTCCGAACAGCGCTTCCAGATCCTCGTTGGTCACGGAAAAGGCCAAGTTGCCTACGTACAGCTTTGCGGGCATCTAATGTGTGCCCTCCTCTACTATTTGGCCGGAAGCGCTCGGACAGAGAAGCTCGCGAAGCGTGCGGGCTTAAGTGCGGGGTACTAGCCGGTTGCGATTGCTTCTATGCTCCGATGGTGTCGATGTCAAGGCGGTTTGCGCGCGGCGGCTCGCCAGAGCGATCGATGAGAACTACGCAGTTTCCCAGGTTACAAAGTCAGGTAGACAAATTGAGACTACAGAATGCATTGCGCGGAAGTACGTCGTCGCCCGCGCCGGTGAGACTTTACCGGCCGCGACGGCCTGTAGCATTCGACCCGCGCGGCTATAGCCGCGCCGTATGCTCGACTTCCGAGGGCATAAGTTTCGACGCCGCTCGCCGCGCTAGAGCGACCGCGCGCCCGGCTAGCGACGGGCGTGTCGACCTCACATCTGACCTCACACTCTGAGTCTTCCGGATGCTCGCCAGTCTCGTCTGCAGAGCAAAGCGCATTCGCCGAATCCCAGCGGTCAGATTGATGGCCATAGGCGTCGCGACCAGAGCAAGCCCCGCCGCCCAAGCGGCCATCTCGGCCGGCGTCTCCGTAGGGGCGGGGTCTATCCGGTCGCTGCCCGAGCGGCGCGCGCCACCGGCCTTCGCCTGCTCGCGATCGCAAGCCTCAAGGGCTCTCCTGTGAGCCTTCCTGGCTGAAGCGAAGCTGCGGTCGCGTCCGGCTATCCAATGATCGGCCCAAGCGAGCCACTTCGGGTCGATATAGACTTCGCGAGCGTCGACGATCGCCGCCATGACATAGCGTTCAATCGCATCGTGGGTTTCGCGGTTGTCGGTTGCATGGCTGAGCATCCGTGGACTCCCCTGGAGCTGACCAAGGGTCGGGGAGATCCCCGCCCCTGTTAAACGTCGTCCTCAATCACCAAGGAAGCACTTAGCGTGCCGACTGATTATCTTCCGTGAATCTAAGCCATTTACCTTGGCTTTATTGAGCTAATGTAGCGATTTCGCAACCGCTTTGTCGCACAATCGCAGAGCATCGCCAAGTTTGTCATTATCAGGCAGTGCGTGGCTATAACGTTCCAATTCGGGCTCTAGATTAAGCACAAAGCCCCGCATGCGGCAGCATGCGAGGCCTTAAGCAGCAAATGGCCGGAAGCCGCCTAACCCGCCGAGTTGCCCACCACCGACACGAAGCTCACACAACGGCCCGGCTGACCACCCAGGTTGTGCGTCAGTCCCAGCTTCGGATTCTTTATCTGACGCTGGGCCGCTTCGCCGCGAAGCTGCAGCCACATTTCGTACATCATGCGCAGCCCTGAGGCGCCAATCGGATGGCCGAACGACTTGAGGCCGCCGTCGGGATTGACCGGCAGCCGCCCTTCGAGATCGAAGAAGCCTTCCATCACGTCCTGCCACGCCGTGCCGCGCGGACTGAATCCGAGGTCCTCGTACAACACGAGCTCGGTCGGGGTGAAGCAGTCGTGCACCTCGGCCAGACTTATCTGCTCGCGCGCGTTGGTGACGCCGGCCTGTGCATAGGCGTCACGCGCGGAGGCGACAACCTCGGGGAACGAGGTGAAGTCGTATTCCTGCGACAGTGGACCTTCGGCCGGGCCGGCCACGAACGACAGCGCCTTGATGTAGATCGGATTCTTGCAGTACTTGTGCGCGTCCTCGGCGCGGACCACGATCGCGGCCGCCGATCCGTCGGAGACGCCGGAACAATCCATGATGCCGAGCGGGTCGGCAATTTTGGGCGAGTTCCTGATCGCTTCGATCGGCACTTCCTTCTGGAACTGCGCCTTGGGATTGCGCGCGCCATTGCGATGGTTCTTCCAGGCGATGCGCGAGAGCACGTCCTTGCCCTTGTCCGGGTCGAGTCCGTACTTCTTGAAGTAGGCCGGCGCGAGCAGCGAGAACAGCGCCGGCGGCGTCATGCTGGCCGGAGTGCCGTCGTTGGGCGGATTGGTCACGACCAGGCCCGAGAAGCCCGAGTCCTTGAGCTTCTCGACGCCAATCGCCATCGCCACGTCAAACGCGCCGCAGGCGACCGCATAGCAGGCCTGCCGCAATGCCTCGGATCCGGTGGCGCACATGTTTTCGACGCGCGTGACCGGCTTGTACTGAATCTTCAGCGGCTCCGAGAGCGTCAGTCCCGAAATTCCCGAGCCCATCGTGCCGAGCCAGTACGCGTCGACGTCGTCGGGACCGATACCCGCCGACTCGTAGGCCTGGTAGGCCGCGTCGACCAGCAAGTCCTCGGCGCCCTTGTCCCAGTGCTCGCCGAACTTGGTGCACCCCATCCCGATTATCGCGACGCGATCCCTGATTCCCTTGCTTGCCATCGAAGCCTCCTCGTACCTAGCGCTTGGGCCGCGCCTTCCAGAAATAGTTGTGCACGCCGTCGGCGGTAAAGAGCCGGCGAAAAGTCATTTCCACTTCGTCGCCGATCGCGACGCGTTCGGGTTCGCAGTCCGTCATCTCGCAGAGGAACCGCCCGCCGCCCTCGTAGTCCACCACCGCGTTGACAGTGGGCGGATTGAGCGAGTAGGCAAGGCGGTCCACGGCATAGGTCGCGATTCGCCCGGTGCGATCGGCGAACGCGTACGGTTCCATCTTACCGCGCACGTGGCACTTAACACATACCAATTGCGGCGGAAGTTGCGGCGTTCCGCACGCGGTGCATCGCGATCCGATTAGACCGAACTTCCATTTCTCCGAGCGCATCATCGGGGGCGCCGCCGGACGCTCCGGGTCGGGCCGCCGCGGCGGCTCGGTCGGAAGGATTTGCCGCCACTTCAGGTAGTTACCGTAACTGACGTCGCCCTTGGATTCGATCATGCGGCCGACCGAATGCGCCGGGCGAAACCTCGCGGCCGCCGGCGTTACGCGCAGCACGATCGCGTCGGCGCCGTCGGCCACCGCCGCCATCAATACCAGGTCGCCCGGCCTAAGCGACGGCAGCGCGGCCGTCAACAGCAGCCCCGCGTGCGCGGCGCCGGTCTGCCCGACCGTCAGGGCGAGCGTATCGGCGAGCTTTGCCGGGTCGAGTTTCATCCCGCGCACGATCTCCTCGGCCGCGCGCGGATTGGGCGAATCGAGGATCACGCGCGCGAGCGCCGCCGGAGCCACACTGGCCTTTTCCAGCACCGAGTGGATTGCCTTGCCCAGCAGCGGCACATAGGCCTGGGTGAGCGCGAACCGCTCTTCCCATGAATGGCCGAAGCGCTCCTCGGGCATCCGCCAGGTGTCGAGGAACTCGCGCGTGAACGAGGCGCTGGCGACGATTTCCGCGATCACGTCGTCGCCAGTGCCCATCACGAATGCCGCCGCGCCGTCGCCGCCAGCCTGCTCGAGGCGGCCCTCGGGCGCTCCCAGCCGGCAATCGGACATCGCGGCGAGCGCCAATCCGCCGCCGCCCGCCGCGTCGGCCGCCTGCAGCAGCGCGGAGAGCCCGGCGCGCACAGAGCCGGTCAAGTCGGCAGCGCGGCTCTCAGCCGGCAATTGCGCCGCCGCGCCGACGATCGCGGCGTTGAGCTTCTCCGCGTACGGCGGCGTCGAAGTGGCGAAGAGCAGCGTCCGCACCTTGTCCGCGCCGACCGCCCGCAGCGCATCGCGCGCCGCCTCGGCCGCCATCGAGACGCTGTCCTCGTCGAAGCTTGCGACCGAACGCTCGCCCTTGGCCGCGGCGACGCCGAGCACTTCGGCGATCGCCGCCCGCTTGAGCCGGCGGTATGGGATATACGATCCGTATGAAACGATTCCAGTCATGTCGCGATTAAAGTTCCCCTGCCCTCTCCGGTCAACCTTACAGCGGACGGCTACGGGAGCAAAATGCTCGAGCCGGTAGTCTCGCGCTGGCCAAGTGCGCGATGGGCCTCGGGCGCGTCGGCAAGCTTGAACGATCGCTTGACCTCGCATCGAACCGCGCCGCTCGCCAGCGCGTCGAACAGCCGCCGCGCCGCCGCCTCGAGGTCCTCGCGCCGCGCCGTGTAGGTGGCGAGTGTGGGACGGGTCAGATAAAGCGAGCCCTTGCCGCTCAGGATGTTGATACTGAACGGCGGCACGACGCCCGAAGCCTGTCCGAAACTGACCATCAAACCGCGCGGCTGCAGGCAATCGAGCGATTTCATGAAAGTCGTCTGCCCCACCGAGTCGTAGACCACGGCAACATTCTTTCCGCCGGTGATTTCCTTGACCCGCGCGACGAAATCCTCGCGCGAATAGTTGATCGTGTGGGCGCAGCCGTGCGTCGCGGCGAGCTTGGCCTTCTCGTCGCTGCCGACGGTCCCGATCACGGTCGCGCCGAGATGCTTCGCCCATTGCGCGAGGATCAGACCGGTGCCGCCCGCTGCGGCATGCAGCAGGATCGTATCGCCGGGCTTGACCGGGTAAGTCGAATGGATCAGGTACTCGGCGGTCAGCCCCTTCAGCATCGCGGCCGCCGCGGTGGCCTCATCGATCTTGTCCGGCAGTTTGACGAGCACGCGTGACGGAATCACTCGCGCCTCCGAATACGAGCCCAGCGGGCCGCCCACGTATGCGACCCGGTCGCCGACGCGGACTTCGCTCACGTTCGGGCCGACCGCCTCGACCACGCCGGCGCCCTCGGTGCCGGGCGTATACGGCAGCGACGGCGCCGGATAGACGCCGGAACGGACGTAGATATCGACGAAGTTAAGCCCGACCGCGCGATGACGCACGAGCGCCTGTCCCGGCCCCGGTGCCGGGACTTCGACGTCCTCGTAGCGCAGGACCTCGGGACCGCCAATCTGATGCACCACGATCGCTTTGCATTTCATAATGACTCCGTTTCGGCGCCGACCGCACTCGTGGCGCGCTCTATTCCCTCAAACGGCGTAGCGTTTTGGATGCGGGGGTGCCCAGGTACAGAAACTCCTTTAGCACATCGCAATGCGGGTTTCAGGCTTGCATCAAGAACGAGCTGATTACAAACGCAAGATTTCGCCACGGACTTCATCCGACGCTTCCAGCGAGCCGCGAGATTTGATTATTTCTCGTCTCCCGCGCCGCGTTCCCGCCTTTTTCGGTAGAGCGGACGCCAGATCGGTCAGCGGATTGGCCAACGATGTGAGACGCGGCATATATATGGACCACGGCCGCCCGGCGTCCGGCCGCGGATCCTCCGCCCGAGCGCCGCAGCGGAGTCGTGGGTTGAAGAACAACCAGGAGGTGTCTCGATGCCCCTCGTGACCACCGGACACGTGATGACCGACGATGGCGTAAAGCTTTACTACGAAGAGGCCGGCGAGGGCATCCCGATCGTCTTCGTCCACGAGTTCGCCGGCGACTATCGCAGCTACGAGCCGCAAATGCGTCACTTTTCGCGCCGCTACCGATGCGTCGCCTACAACGCGCGCGGCTATCCACCCTCGGACGTTCCCGCCGAGGTCGCGAAGTATTCGCAGGCGCGCGCTTGCGACGACATCCACGCCGTGCTCGACGGACTCCGAATCGACAAGGCCCATATCGTCGGCGTCTCGATGGGCGGGTTCGCGGCGCTGCATTTCGGGATGCGCTATGGCGACCGCGCGCGCTCGCTGGTGATCGGCGGCTGTGGTTACGGCGCCGAAAAAGGCAGTCGCGCGCAGTTCCAGCAAGAGGCCGAACATGCGGCCGAGATGTTCGACCGGATCGGGATGGCCGAGGGTGCCAAGCGTTACGCGCTGGGTAAGACGCGCGTGCAACTGCAGAATAAGGACCCGCGCGGATGGAGTGAGTTCGCCGCGCAAATGGCCGAGCATTCGGCGCTCGGCTCGGCCAACACGCTGCGCGGCGTACAAAAGCAGCGTCCCTCGCTCTTCGACCTGGTCGACGAGCTGAAGAAGATAACCGTAGCGACGCTGGTGCTGACCGGCGACGAAGACGACCCGTGTATCGAGGCGTCAATATTGATGAAGCGAACGATCGCGACCGCGGGGCTCGCCGTACTGCCGAAGACCGGCCATGCGCTCAACCTGGAGGAGCCGGCGCTATTCAACGCGCTGGTCGACGAATTTTTTCATCAGGTCGAGGCCGGGCGCTGGAGCACACGCGATCCGCGCTCGGTGGCCGACAGGATTTTATGACAGGGGTTTGTGAGAGGACCTTGTAAACGATTTTGCAGTCAAATCGCGTCACCGGGCCGCTCCGGCCTCCAGTCCGTGTTGCGCGCGCGCACTAGCGGCGGCGACCCGTGAAAACTTGGCCTAACAACGGCGGATTGAAAACATTAGAGCGAACGGCACGGTATATGCATGCACACTTTTGCCCGGTTCGTGTCGGCAGCGCGCTGGCGACGATTGGAAGGGGGGGATATGCTCGAATGCAATGCCTGTGGCGCGGTTTCCGGCGAAGTGCACATCCTTGAGGCCGAAGGCGGGCCGGTGCCCGACCGTGCAGTGATCGCCGTAAGGATCAAAATCTGCAACTCCTGCTATTCACGGCCCGAAAGATCGCAGATGCTCTCTCGACTCTGCGCGGATATTTTGGTGCCTCCTTCCTACTGGTTTGGCCGCAACATCGCCTGGTCTTCCGCCATCAGGATGGTTCGATCGCCGCGTGGACAGCGCGCTCCGCGCTTCTGGTATGAGCCCGAGGCGCATCCGCTCGGTTACTGGGGCCAGGCCCGAACCACGCTGGCCAACGGCGGCAGTTACCACGCATCCTGAGCCAAGCCCTACGCATCGCCTGCGAGGGTCAGTGAAAGCGGCGTGACCTCGAACGGTCCGCCATTTTCGCGTACTTTTTCCGTCAAGCTGCACCGTCGATGCGCCTGATTCGCGGAGCTTCGCTTAGCGCCTGCGACCGCAAGACGTTACGCTAAACGCAAGACATTGGTTGATCAGCCATCACGATAACTGTCGTGCTCACCGATGCACGAAACCATAGGATTGATCAGGCTGCTCACAGCCCACTCGCGCATCGGGGAAACAATTGCCGGACAGCGAAAGCTTCTTCGCGAGGTTCGGCGTTGCGAGGCACAAGCGACTAATAGCTCGCCATAGTCCGCAAGACCGGTTTGCGACAAGCGTCTCGTCGCATGCGCGGTGAGGATTGGGTGCAAATGTTAACGAATATGTCAGCATTTGTCGCTCCTTTGTCACCCGCGGAACACTTGTTCTAATCTTAACGCTTCCTTCCTCATCTTTCGTTTGCTTTAACCTGCCATTTGGCTTAAATCTTTATCGAATTAACGATGTACAAATTGTAATTGTCTCAAAAAAGCCCTGAGGCGTTTTTACCACTCGATTTGGTCTGTTGCGCAGCCTTCGGATCAACGAGTGCTGCGCTTGTGTACTTAAAGCTGGGACTCAAGGTCCCGACGGAGTTCGCGATGGACACCCGCGACAATGATTCTCTTCCCGCGCGCCTGGATATGACGAAGCGCACAGCGACTTTCGAGGAGGTCGATATCCGCTCCGAGGCTCAGCGCACGCCCGCAGCGGACGCCGGACTATGCGGCCGAACATCGCGTCATGAAGGTGCTCGCCGCCGAAATGACCGCGAACCCGCGCAATATGCTTCAGAAACTAGTCGAGACTGCCATCGATCTCTGCGAGGCCGACACCGCCGGGATAAGCGTACTGGAGGGCGACGTCTTTCGCTGGGAGGCTCTGGCTGGGATGTTCGCCGCCTCGCGCGGCTCCACGATGCCGCGTGACGCCACTCCTTGCGGCGTCTGCGTCGATCAGAACGCCACCCAACTGATGCATCTGCCGGATCGCTGTTTTCCAGCGCTTCGCAGTGAGCCGCGCTTCGTGGAAGCGATGCTCATACCCTTTCATGACCATGACAAGCCGGTTGGAACGGTCTGGATCGTCGCCAATAACTTTGAGCGGAAGTTCGATCGAGAGGACGAGCGCGTGATGTGCACATTGGCGCAGTTCGCCTCGGCGGGCTGGCAATTGTGGCGCGCGTGCGAGTTCGCGGCGGAGTCGAACCGGCGTAAGGACGAGTTCATGGCGATGCTCGCTCACGAACTGCGAAATCCGCTGTCCGCGATCATCAGCGCGCATGAGGTGGTGCGCAAGATCAGCGGCGACGACGCGTATCTTTTGCGGACCGATCTTCCGCAGGCGGACCTTTTGCAGGCCGATCTGTTGCACGCGGTCGGGGTGGTGGGACGGCAGGCTCGCCATCTGTCACGAATGGTCGATGACCTGATGGACCTGTCGCGCATCGGTCGCGGTCAGTTGTTGATCCACAGGAGGACCGTCGAACTCAGAACGATCGTCGACCAGGCTATTGAGGCGACGCATCCTCAGTTCGAGAATCGCCGGCACCAGCTGTCCGTTCGCATTCAGGACGATCCGATTCATGTCAATGGGGATCCGGGCCGGCTGGTTCAACTCTTGTCGAATCTCCTGGACAACGCGGCAAAGTACACGCCCAAGGGCGGCCAGATCTCGATCGCGGCGCAATGCGCGGACGAAAACGTTTGCATCAGGGTCCACGACAATGGAATCGGAATTTCGAGGGACAGAATCGAAAGCATCTTCGATCTCTATACGCAGCTCGATGAGTCGGAGAAATCCGCCGCCAGGGGTATTGGCCTTGGTTTGACCCTGGTACGAAATCTGGCCGAGATGCACGGCGGCGTGGTCGAAGCGGCGAGCGAGGGACTCGGCAAAGGCAGTCAGTTTACCGTCCGATTGCCGCTTGCACCGAGATTTTCGGTCAAACTACCGAAGAAGGCCGTCACGAAAACGCGGCGGCGGATTCTTCTGGTCGAGGACAACGGCGATATCGCCGAGGCCTTGAAAATTATTCTCGTGCGGGACGGACACGCGGTCAGTGTCGCGCGAGACGGAGCAGGTGCGCTCGAAATACTGCGGACTTTCGAGCCGGAGGTCGTCTTTCTCGATATCGGCCTGCCCGACATGGATGGCTTTGAACTGGCGCGTCGAATGCGCGGCCAGACCAACCGTGCAGATCTGCTAATCGTGGCATTGAGCGGGTACGGAGAGGAAACGCATCGGCGCTTATCCAAAGAGGCGGGCTGCGATGAACATCTGGTGAAACCGATCGATCCTGACACTTTGCGCAACCTGCTCGGCCGCCCGGGAAATTCAGCGGATGGCGCGTCGGCAAGCTCGAGGCTCGCGCAGATTAGACCGAGCGCAGGAACTCGATTAGTAACCGGTTCACCTCGGCTGGACGCTCCTGCTGGATCCAGTGGCCGGCGCCGGGGAGCAGGACCTTCTTCGCCAGGTTCGGCGCGTTGATTTCCAGAGTCTGGTAGGCGTCGGCATAGAATTCGACCACCGCGTCCTTGTCGCCGGCGACGAACAGCGTCGGCTGTCCCAGTCTCGCGCCGGCGAGAAACCCGCTCAGTTCCCAGCCGCGATCGATGTTGCGATACCAGTTGAGCCCGCCGCGAAATCCGCTGCGCTTGAACTCGCCAGTGAAGAAATCGAGGTCCGCCTCGCTGAGCCATGCCGGCAGATTGCGCGGCACCACCACGCTATCGAGGAATTTTTCGTCGCGACCGAACGCGTAACGCCATCGTTCATTAGGCGCGGCGTCGCCCGAGAGCGAATAGAACGTCGCCAGCAGGCTCGCTCGCACGTCGCGTTCCAGTTCGAGCTCGGCCCTGCCCTCCTGTTGGAAATATTCCTGGTAGAAGATTTTGTCGCCGAACGCCGCTTTCACCATCGCGCCGGGACGCATCGGCCCGCGCGGAATGTAAGGCACGCTCAATAAACCCACCGCGCGGAACAGGTCCGGGCGCAACTGCGCCGAATACCAGGCTACCGGCGCGCCCCAGTCGTGTCCGACGATCGTGCCCGAGCGCTCCCCAAGCGCGTTCAGGAGCCCGACGATATCGCCCGCCAGATGAAAGAGGCTGTATTCGTCGACCGCCTCGGGGCGGTCGGTCTGGCCGTAGCCGCGCTGGTCGGGGGCGACGACGTGAAACCCAGCCTCCGCGAGCGCCGCTATCTGATGGCGCCATGAATACCAGGATTCCGGAAACCCGTGGCACAAAATGACCAGCGGCCCCTTGCCGGCCTCGACGTAGTGCATCCGGATGCCATTGGTCTCGACGAAGTGATGGCCTGGTGCGCTCATCGCGCCTCCACGATTTCCGCTGTTTCAGTTGGGCAGCCATGCGAGCGCGCGAATCTCGCCGAACTCGCGCCGCAGTTTCTCCCACGAGCCACCGCCGTCGCGGCTCAGATAGACGTAGCCGTGCAGGCTGTTGGCGACCACGATGTCGGGGTTGGCGGAGTTGACGCCGAACCAATACATGGTGGAATTCGGCTCGACCTCGAGCGCGCATTTCTCCCAATTCGCGCCCCCGTCGGTCGTGCGCTGGATCGCGCCGCGCTTGCCCGGGATGAAATCGCCGTTGGCAACGAACATCACGTCGGGATTGCCGGGCCTCAGCGCCACGCCGCGGCAATAGGAGATCGTGTCGCGCTCGGCGAAGCGCGGAAAGCCGTGCAGCGACCAGCTTGCGCCCTCATTGGCGCTGCGCCACAGGCCGTCGGGCGTGGTGGCGAGAATCTCCGGTTGGCGGCCGAGCCGCACCGCCAGGCCGTGAACGTCCTGGTTGAGCGGCTTGTCGCCTAGCGCGGGACAATGGCTCCAGGAGTCGCCGCCGTCGCGGCTGCGGTACACGCCATCGATCTCGACGCTCATCCAAAGCGTACGCGGGTCGCGAGGATCGAATACGATATTGGTGACCTTGGGCGCTCCGGCGAGGCACTTCTCGGCGATCGGGATCGCAAGCCGCTCCCATCGTGTGCCGCCGTCGAGCGTGCGGAACACCGCCGGCGGCTTGGTGCCGGCATAGATGATCGCGGGGTCCTGCGGATGAACCGCGACCGACCAAATCTGCATCCCGTCCATCGGCGACGGCACCAGTTCGAAGCTCGCGCCGTTGTCGACGCTTCGATACAGGCCGGCTTCGGAGCCGGCGTATACCTGATGCGGATCGTGCGGCGAAAGCGCCAGGGCGCGAATCTGGATTTCGCCCGGCTCGGCGTGAAACGGCAGGGCCATCTTGCTGCGCCGCCAATGATCGCCGCCGTCGGGGCTGAACCATACGCCGGCGCCGATCGTTCCCACACAGATCGTGAATTGCTCGGCCATCACTTTCACCCCACGAGTCTGAACGCGGATCTCAACAGCTGATGTCGCGGATGCCTCGCACCGCTTCTTCTCGGCCTGGCCGGATCACTCCTTGGGCGGACGCTTCTCGTCGAACTTGAGGCTCAAGGAGGCTATCCCGGCGGCAACGTTGAGGCCGTTCTGACCTTCGATCGAAATCGGCTGCAGCGCAATCGATTTCTTGAATCCGCCGACGAGGGCGTTCGCGCCCGCGCCGACTCCCAGGGCGACGCTCGCCGTCGCCCCGCCGTAATGGCCGGCCAGCGCGCCCTCGCCGAGGTTGGTGGTCGGCGCGACCACCGCCCATAGTATCACGGCCGAGGAAAGATAGCCGATGTCGGCGCCGAACTTGGTAATCGTCCCGGTGTAGTACTCGGTATAATTCTTGTCCCGCGTGTAGGCGCACTTCACCGTGCGGGAGGAGCCGAAAATGAAACCCCATCCGCTGGCGACGTGACACGTGAGGTACCCGGCCCGCACCGTCATTTTATGCTCCTCCGCATGGGCGGACGGTGTGCACAGCGCGATCCCGATCATCATCGCGGCCGTGATACCAAGGTTGCGAGTTAGTGATTTCATCTCAGATTACCCCTTTCCTTTCTCCCGGATCGATTGGCGCGCGAAAGTCCGTCCGAATTCTCCCAAAAGACGATCCCAATACGCAAACGACGCGATGACTCAAAAGTCCTGGCGGCCGGCACGGCGCGACGGCTCGTGCCGGTCGCGGCTAGGCTGGAGCGTGAATACTTCCTGAGGTTGGCTGACTCCGCGAAACCGAGGAGTTCCAGGCTGCGCAGCGGATCAGCCACCGCGGCGCCAAAGCTGGTGGACGTGACCATATGCTTTCCCAGTTCCGAGGCGGGCGTCTCGAGCCGCGCGGCAGGGTTCCCGCCGATCTCGAAATCCGCGCCATAAGGGAATGCCCGCCGCGACGATCCGGCGGCACATTTCGTCGCCGAACTCGCGCATGTGCGTGTTGTGCCTGCCCTGCTTGAGCATCCAGCGCACGACATCCGTCGCCGCGTGGGTTTCCCCGCTCAGGGCTCGAGCTAGGCTACCGCACACCGTAGCGGTGCCGTTTCACTTTTCACTGGTTGATATTCGATGCTTTGAGCAGCGCGCTGAATTGTTTATGCAGTTTTCGCAGCTTCGGATCGATCACAATCTGGCAATAGGGCGCGAGCGAATTATTGCGATAGTATTCCTGATGATAGTCCTCGGCCTCGTAAAACGCCTTCAGCGGAACTACTTCGGTCACGATCCGTTTGCCCGCCGGATCGGAATTGTTCAGTTCGTCGATCAATGCCTCCGCCTCCCGTTTCTGTTCCTCGCTCGTATAGAAGATGACGGAGCGGTATTCGGTCCCGACATCCGCTCCCTGTCGGTTGAGCGAGGTCGGATCGTGGGTCGCGAAAAATACCACCAGCAGGTCGTGAAGGGACAGTTGTGCGGGATCGTATTCGACCCGGGTGACTTCGGCATGTCCGGTCTTGCCGGTGCAGACCTGTTCGTAAGTCGGATTAACGACTGTACCTCCCGCATATCCCGGCGTCGCGGACACCACGCCCTTTAGTTGTCCAAAGACTGCTTCCGTGCACCAGAAGCATCCGCCGCCGAAGACCGCGATTTCGGTTTTCTGATTCATGGCGACAGAATAACTCAAGCCTTTCTAATGTAAACGGGCGGCTAGCGCGACAGATATCCCCCATCCACCAGCAGCGGGCATCCGGTCACGAACGACGCTTCGTCGGAGGCGAGAAACAGGATCGCGTTGGCTATCTCTTCCGGCTGAGCATTGCGCCCGACGGGTTCCCAAGCTGCCGCCTGGCGCCAGAACTCGGCTGCTTCCTCGGCCGTGGGCCGTTTCAGGATGTTGGTTTCGACGTTGCCCGGACATACGCAATTGATCCGAATACCATCCGAAGCATAGCGCGAGGCCAGTGACGTTGTGAGTTGGCGCGCCCCGGCCTTGGTGATGTTATAGGCAAAGGTGCTCGCGCCTTCCATCTCCTGGCCGATGAAAGAGGAGATCGAAGCCAGGTTCACGATGGCGCCCTTCTTTTGCTTCAACATGTGCGGGATGACGTGTTTGCAGCACAAGAACATGCTTTTCAGATTGATGTCCATCAGGCGATCCCACTCTTCCACGCTCATGTCGGTGACGTCCTTGAGGAAATGGATCCCCGCGTTGTTCACCAGCACGTCGATGCGCCCGAACGCCGACATCGCCTCCTCGGCTATGCGGCGGGCGGTCTCTTCCTTGGAGATGTCGCCGACGACCGCACGGCTCTTGTCTTTTCCAATTTGAGCGGTGACCTTGTCCAGGCCCTGCCGGTCGATATCGTTGAGCACGAGAGTTGCACCTTCGCGGGCAAAGATCGCGGAGGTCGCGCGGCCGATTCCACTGCTCGCGCCGGTCACGATGGCAACTTTGTCTTTGAGCCGCATGGCTTTGCCTCCGATCGGGGGAATACTCGGTAGAGCCTCGCGCAGATCGGGCGAATAGGTCAAGAACAAATCGGCCAAGAAGAAATCAGCCAAGAACAAATCAGCGACGATCAACCACCGCGGCGTCGACGCGACGCTACATCGCCTTCGACGGCACGATCTCCAGGCGCAACCGTTCCGTTCCCCGGATCACCGTCAGTTCGGCTTTCGCGCCGACCTGCTCTTCGGACAGGAACCGATGCAGATCGTCGACCGCACCGACCGGGCTGTCGCCGTACGCAACGATCATATCGCGCGGCGTCACTCCCGCCTTGTCCGCGGGACTTCCCGGCTCGACCGACGTCACCATCACGCCCGTCTCCCGGGCGAGGCGATAGAAGCGGACAACTCGCCGATGGAGCGGCGCGGTCATCCCGGCCACGCCGACAAACGCGCGCACGATTTTGCCGTCGCGGATGAGGCGCGCCGCCACGTACTTCGCGGTGTTGATTCCGATCGCGAAGCAGATTCCCTGCGCGGGCAGAATTACCGCGGTGTTGACGCCGATCACCTCGCCCCGCGAGTTCACCAGCGGTCCTCCGGAATTGCCGGGGTTGAGCGCGGCGTCGGTCTGAATCACGTCGTCGATTAGCCGGCCCGACTGCGACCTGAGCGAGCGTCCGAGCGCGCTCACGACTCCCGCGGTGACCGTGCATTGAAAGCCGTACGGACTTCCGATCGCGATCGCGAGTTGCCCCACGCGGAGGCGCGCCGAGTCGCCGAGCGCCGCCGCGGCCAGCGCGGAGGCGCCGACGCGCACGACCGCAAGATCGCTGTGCGGGTCCGACCCGACGAGCGCACCCTCCGCATGCCGCCCGTCGAGCAAGGTCACGCTGATACGATGCGCATGCGCGACCACGTGGCTGTTGGTCAGCACGAAGCCGTCGGGCGTAAACACGAAGCCCGTGCCCGTGCCCGCAGGCAGCTCGCTCTCGCCGTTTTGCCGAAAGACCTCTATATTTACGACCGACGGACTTACCCGTTGGGCCGCATTCGCGACCGCCTCCGAGTACGCGTCCAGCAGCCCGCCGTCGTTGTCCGAAACGTTCGCCGGCTGCGCGCCGTCATTTAACGAACCATTCAGCGCACGGGGCGATTCGTCCAATACACGCCGTAAGGCCGGTTTCGTATGCTGTCTCGACCTCATATGTTGTCTTGACCTCTCGGTCCCAAATATAACCATCGTGTCAAGTACCGCGCAGAACGCTTGCAGAACGCCCATGAGGAGTGTGGTTTATGAAAACGCGAAGACTCGGGAGCCAGGGGCTCGTGGTATCGGAATTGGGCCTCGGATGCATGGGGATGTCGCAATTCTATGGCCCACGCGACGACGCTGAATCCACCGCGACGCTCGAGCTCGCGATCGAGCTTGGGCTCGATTTCTTCGATACGGCCGACGTCTATGGCACGGGTCACAATGAGGAGTTGGTTGGCAAGGTGCTGCGCAAGCATCGCAACCGGGTGATTATCGCGACCAAGTTCGGCAACCTGGTCCTGCCCGACGGCACGCGCACGATCAACGGCAGGCCCGAGTATGTCCGCTCCGCCTGCGACGCGTCGCTCAAGCGCCTGGGCGTCGGTCACATCGACCTTTACTACCAGCATCGCGTGGACAAGAACGTGCCGATCGAGGAGACCGTCGGCGCGATGGCCGATCTGGTGCGGCAGGGCAAGGTGCGATACCTCGGCCTCTCGGAGGCGAGCGCCAAGACCGTCCGGCGCGCGCATGCCGTGCATCCCATTTCAGCGCTGCAGTCCGAATACTCGTTGTGGACGCGCGACTACGAAGACGAAGTGATTCCAACGCTGCGCGAGCTGGGAGTGGGATTCGTGCCCTTCAGTCCGCTCGGCCGCGGCCTGCTGAGCGGCGCGCTAAAGGAACTACCGGCGGATGATGTGCGCAAGAAAATCTCGCCGCGCTTCGAAGGCGGCAATTTCGATCAGAATCTCAAAGTCGTCGCGCGCTTGAAGGAGATCGCCCAGGAAAAGGGCATCACGCCCAGCCAGCTCGCGCTCGCCTGGGTGCTCGCGCAGGGCGACGACATCATTCCGATCCCGGGCACCAAACGGCGCAAGTACCTCGAAGAGAATATCGCGGCGGCCGATGTGAAGCTGTCCAAGAGCGACCTCGCACGTATCGAGGAAGCCGCGCCCAAGGGTTTCGCCGCGGGCGGACGCTATCACGACATGAGTACGGTCAACGTCTGAGCCCTGATACCTGTCTCTAGCGCTTCTCCCTGAAGCTCGGCAGAAGCTCGCGCGCGAAGGTCTCCATCGAGCGCCTGACGATCTTCGGGTCGATGCCCGGGAAATGCATGCCGAGCACGAGATGCGTCGTCCGCACGCTGCGCGTGAATTTGTCGAGGCCTTCCGCGACATCTTTGGGAGTGCCGACGATCGGTGTGAACAACAACGGATCGGTGGTGCGGCGCAGCTCGGAGGCCGGCGGCGGCTTGAACAGGGTGGGCGGGCCCTGGATCTCGCCGGCGTCGCTCAGCCATTGACCATAGACCGTCAGCATCCAGTGCACGTGATCCTGGACCTCGTCCCAGGCTTGCTCCTTCGAGGGTGCAAGATGCACCCATACGAGTTGCGCGACGTTGAAGTCGGAGGGATTGCGGCCGTGCCGGCGGAGCGCCTCGTCGTACGCGGAAGCATCGCCGACGCCGAGGAAATGGCAGCCGAGTCGGGCCGCGCGATCGACCGCCTTCGGACCAAGCGCGCCCACCCATAGCGGCGGATAGGGCTGCTGCACGGGTTTCGGCGTGAGCCGGATGTCCTGCAAATTGTAGTGCTTTCCGCGGAAGGAGAATGGATCCTGGCTCCAGATGCCGCGGATCACTTCGATGCCTTCTTCGAAGCGTGACGCGCGCTCCTTGTGCGAAATTCCGTAGCCGACAAACTCGTGCCTCGCGTAGCCCTTGCCGATACCCAGATCGAAACGCCCCCGCGAGATGACGTCGACCGTGGCTGCGTCCTCGGCCACCCGAACGGCATTGTGCAGCGGCAGCAGCAGCAGGAACGTGCCGATACGCACCCGGCGAGTCTTGGCGGCGACCGCGCCCGCCAGCGTCATCAGCGACGGCGAGTAGCCGTCCTCGGCGAAGTGATGCTCGGTCAGCCAAACCGTGTCGTAGCCGAGATCTTCGGCGAGCTTCGCCTGTTCGAGTTGCGACTCGTAGACGTCCGCCCAGGGCTTCTTCCATTTGGGCGGATTGCGAAACGAGAACATGAGTCCGACGTTCATACGGGCATCTCCCTCACTCGGCTCCGCGCGCGCCGTCTAAGCTTCAATCTTATAAAAGCGCGCGGGGTTGGCGGTCATGATATTGTGGCGGGCGGATTGCGGCAGAACCGAAAGCGCCTGTTCGATCTGCTTCACTACGCCCGGATAAGTACAATCGAAATGCGGATAGTCAGAACCCCATAGAATATTGCGATCGAGCCCGAGCTCGCACATCGCCCGGAGTGTGCGTTCGTCGGGATCGAGAGAAAGATAACATCGATCCGCGAAATACTCGGTCGGGCGCTTTTTCAGCCACGGCGCCATCGATCGCATCGTCTCGTAGTGACTATCCATCCGGTCCAGCCAATAGCCAGCCCATCCGACGCCCGATTCGAGAAACGCGACCCGTATCCTGGGGAAGCGCTCCAGGACGCCGCCGCAGATGACGTCCATGCAGGCGGCCTGTTGCTCGAACGGATGACAGACCATGTGGAAGGCGAAAGTGTCATGCAGATAGCGGTCCGCGCCGAGCGCCGGCATCTTGGTCCCGAAGCTCGAATGGATCGCGACGGGAATGTCGAGCTCCTGCGCCTCGCGCCAGAAAACGTCGTAAGCCGGATCGCAGAGCCGGCGGCGGTTGAAAGGATTGGGGCGGATGAAAACGGCCTTGAAGTTCAGATCGCGCACCGCACGGCGCATCTCTTTGACGGCGGCGTCGATATCCTGAAGCGGCATCGGCGCGACGCCATAAAGGCGCTTCGGATAGGACCGGCAGAAGTCCGCCATCCAGTTGTTGTAGGCGCGGCAGGCCGCCACCGCGAGGCGCGGCTCTTCGAGGTCGCCATACAACAAGTAAAATGAAGGATACAGAAAGGAGGCGTCGATTCCTTCGGTATCGAGCACCTTGACCCTTTCATGCGGATCCCAACTGCCGGGGAGAATGTCTTCCCACGACGCGGCGCGGGTCCGCTCGGGATCGAGGTAGCCGCCGGGAATCACCGCCGCGACGATCGAATCGCCCGGGGCGCGGCGCCGCTCGGCGTTGACCCAGAACTCGTCCTTGCCGTCGCCACCGCGGCGAATCTGAATCACCCGGTCGCGGAATTCCGGCTCGACGTAATCCTGCCAAAGCGTCCGCGGTTCAACGATGTGGCCATCAGCGTCGATGATGCGGGCCATGGGATTTTCCTCTGACCACACCGTAGTGCAGCAGAGGCATACCCGGCAAGGGTAAAATGGGACACTACGGGAGCCGCAAACGTCCCGCGCCAACCCTGCGCTTGCAAATCGCCCGGCGCTGATGCGAGCATGCACGAGACCCGGAAAGTGGAAATTCCGTTGGGCGAAGCTAGGCGGATAGTGAGCTCATTGGATCGGCGCCGCGAAGTATCGGCACGCTGGGTGACTCGCCTCGCCTCCAACATTTGTCTTGACTCACGCGCTACCCGGCGCGTCGCGGAAGTCAACAACCAACGCGATAACGAATTGAACCAAGGGGGGCCTTCTTATGAGCTTCATCGCATGGATTGTCGTGGGACTCATTGCCGGTTTCATCGCCAGTAAAATAGTAAACAAGAGCGGCGAGGGTTTATTCCGCGATATCCTGCTGGGGATACTGGGAGCGCTGATCGGCGGATTCATCTTCAGTCAGCTCGGCTATGCCGGCGTCAGCGGGGTCAACCTGTATAGCATTCTGGTTGCCGTCGTCGGGGCAATCATTCTGCTAGTGCTTTATCACGCGATCGCCGCTAATAAGGCTCGCGCCTAGCGCCTTCGGTCGAAGTGTGTTCAACGGTCTGGCCGCGCGCCGCGAGCGTCCGGCCCTGGCGAAACTGATCGGTCTCGGCGATCGTGACGTCGTAATCGACGTCATCAATATCATTCTCAATCCTGCCAGGGCCTGAGGGCGAAACCCGATCATGGATCTTATCTTGAATAACGCGCGAGTTGACGACCGGCGCTGCGATATCGGGATCGCCGCGGGGAGGATCGCGGCGATCGCACCGCGCGGCGGTGATCAGGGAATGCTCGACGGGGCCGCAATTCATTTCAATAATTTCTGAGTGCGTACGGATGGCGGGCAACATGCGCTTTGGCATTTACTGCGAGATGCAAAATGGATTCGGCGTCGACTACGCGAAGACTGTCGGGGACGTGCTGAGCCTGATCGAGAATGCCGACCGGCTCGGATTCGACGTCTTCTCGGTAATCGATCATCATTTCTTCCAGGAGTTCAGCATCTCGGCGAATCCGCTTGCATTGTTCTCGGCCGCGGCGCAAAGGACCCGCAATATACGCTTGCGCACGCTCTGCCATACGCTGCCGCTGCGCAATCCCGCGGTATACGCGGGCGAGATGGCTTTTGCGGACATTCTGACCCGCGGGCGGCTCGACCTCGGCGTCGGTCGCGGACACGGATGGGAATACCCGCCCGCCGGCATTCCGGTCGAAGAAACCCAGGGTCGCTACGAGGAGGCGCTCGACATCCTGGAGCTCGCATTCACCCAGGAACGGTTTTCGTTTCGCGGCAAATATTATCATCTCGACGACGTCTCGGTGGTCCCCAAGCCGCTTCAGAAACCTTATCCGCCCGTGTACATGGTGGGCACCAGCGGAGCGGCCTTTGAGATCGGTGCGCGCAAGGGATGGGCGCTGGCGTTCGGCGGTCCGGCCCCGGTGGCGGCTTTCAAGCCGGGAGTCGATCGTTACCGTGAGGCGTGCGCGAAGTACGGCACCAAGCCGACCGTGGCATGCGTGCGCGCGGTGTACATCACGGACGATGAGCGGCGGGCGCAAGCCGAGTGCGAAGGCGCGTTCAAGCGGTTTTTTGCCTACAACTCGAGCCCGATGCCGAGCTTGCGCCGCGACCCCGGCATGAAGCAACGTCTTCTCGATAGCAATTATGCTTTCTATGCGGGCGAAATCATGGAGCTTCTGCCCCGCCTCAGCTACGAAGAAATCGTAACCCAGGACTACGCATTCGTGGGCACGGCGGAGCGCGTGCTCGAGCAGTGCCTCGCGCTCAAGCGAGCGGTGGACGTGGACGAGATACTGATCATTTCGCACTACGGCGATATAGAAACATGGAAGGCGCTCCGAACTCAGGAGCTGTTCGCGCGCGAAGTGATCCCGAAACTGCGCTAACTGCTGCGCAGTTTCGGCACGTTATACGCGTCGAAGGCAATAAGGGTCTTGGTCTCGCGCAGATGCTGCACGCGTTGAATCCGATCGACGACAAGCCGCGCCAGATGGTCGAAGTCTTCGACCCGAACCTTGACGATCAGGTCGTAGTCGCCGGCGAGCGAATGCATCTCTTCGACGATTTCCATTTCGACTAACGCCTTGACGACGTCGTCAATGTGCGCGGGTTCGGTCTTCATCAGCACAAACGCTACCAGCATCGGCGTTGTCCTCCCCAACCTATTGAGAATACCTTTGAGAATCCGGCCCCGCGGAAACGATCTCGCCTCCGCGTCCAGTCGATCTGTCGCTTGACCTCGGTGCTGGAGATTTTGTACCAGGAAAAATCATTGCGCCCGAGCGGCATCGTCCCGCGATGCGCCGCGTTGGCGATCCGGTCATTCGGGGCGCGCTGGTCGCACCAGTAAGACACTTCAAGCACCACCCGGGCATCAAAGCCTAAATTTCTTGCCAAGACGCAGCTTCTTGACCGATATTACATAATAAAAGATATAATGAGGCTATATTAAGTAGAACTGCCACTTAGCACAAGGATGCCAGAATAAAACAACCTGCAATGCCCACTTTCCTTGATTTCCTATGAGCGGTATCGCGGTCATTTACAACTTGGACGGGCGACCCGCCGATGGCGAGTTGGTCCGTCGGATGCTCGCGGTTATCGCGCACCGCGGCCCTGACGACCTCGGCCTATGGGCTAGCGGGGCGGTGGTCCTAGGCCATGCGATGCTGCGAACCAGCCCTCAGTCCTGGCTTGAGAAACAACCGCTGGCCGATATCAACGCGGGCCTTTGCCTTGCGATGGACGGTCGAATCGATAACCGCTCAGAACTTACGGCGGCACTCAATGAAAGCGGTTTCAACCTTACGAGCAGCACCGACGCAGAAACGATTTTGCGGGCTTACCAATGTTGGGGCGAGGAATTGCCGAAGCGGATGCTTGGCGATTTCGCGTTAGCGATATGGGACGGATCCCGCAAACGCCTGTTCTGCGCTCGCGATTCGATAGGAGTCAGGCCATTTTACTATTACTGCGATGGCAAAACCTTTCTCTGTGGATCCGAGTTGCAACAGATTCTCGCCCATCCGGCGGTAGTTACGGAGCCGAACGAGGAGTTCATCGGAGCTTATCTTAGCGGAAGGCTAATCGACCGCAATTCCACACTTCACCGTCATGTATTTCGTCTGGAGCCGGGCCACTCGATGACCGTGGACTCCAGCGGGATGCGGAAGCGGCGGTACTTCGACCTCAACTCTTCGCGCACTATTCGTTACAGAACGAATCGTGACTACGGCGATCACTTCTTGGAAGTCTTCAAGAGCGCGGTTCTGAGCAGGTTATGCAGCCACAATGGTGCCGTTGCCGCGGAACTGAGCGGTGGATTGGACTCCTCGATGACCGTGGGAACGAGCGCTTCGATGCTGCGCGATGGTACGGCAGCCGACTTTCGCTTCGAGACGTTCTCGCTGGTGTTTCCCGATGCAATCGCAGACGAGCGCGATTTCATCGCTGAAATGACGGAGATGTGGGGTCTCGAATCGAATCTGGTGCCGGCATTCGTTGCCGATCTGCCTTATTGCCTCGCAACCATCGGTAGATACCGCGATTTCATCGGTCCGCCAAATCACGCGATGGGAATGCCGATGATGGCCAAGGCAGCGGAGCGAGGGTTTCGTGTGATGCTCACCGGGAGCGGTGGAGACGAGTGGTTTGGCGGCAGCAGAGCTTATCTTGGCGATCTCTTGTTCGGGCTTCGATTCCTCAAGGCTATCGCCTACGCGAGAAGCCATATTCGTCAAGGCGGACGCCGAGAGTACGGCCGGCTGCTCAGGGACGGCGTATGGGGACCCCTGATACCGTCGCGATGGAAACCGACTTTGCGACGCATTCGAGGCGCCACGAGAGTGCCTGCCTTCATCAATAAGGATTTTGCCCGACGAATCCACTTGAAAGAGCTACTCGATTGGGAGGAACCACCGCCGCCCGGCCTTAGTTGCGCGCAGTTGGACCTGTACGAGTCGTTCCGAAGCGCTTGGGGAGTTCACTTCCTGGAACTCGCCGATCGAGCCTACGCGTCGCACGGTATCGAAGCGCGACATCCCTTTCATGACCGCAGGGTAGTCGAATTCGCGTTTGCCATTCCTGAGGAGCAACGTCGCCGCGACGGCCACCTGAGGAAAGTCGTGTTGCGAGAGGCCGGGCGACAGGTGCTTCCCGAACGTATTAAACGGCGCACAGGAAAAGCCGATTTTGGAGTTACGTTCCGCTCGGCGCTCGGTCGGATATTGAGGGCTATCCGCGAGCATCGAGACTTCGCGTCGTTCGAACTGGTCGAGCGCGGGTGGATTGACCCGGATTCAATCCAAGAGGTCTTTGAGGCTCGGGCCGGAGGTTTCGAGGGACTTTGGTCGTTATGGTCGGTTCTTGAGATTGAGCTATGGTATGCGGAAACACCGCTTAACCGTGGTCTCTTATCAGAATCATTCATATGAGGCTTATGCATAGCTTAAAATTAAATCTCACAGTCTTGACTTCCTTTGTATAGCTGATATAGCCTTTGGTAAGTCGAATTGTCTTCGGGGACCAGGCTCCCTGAAAGATTTAGGTTCGAGGAACCATATGGCTAAGAAAAATGAAAAAAGCACTGATACGATGGCTTCAGCCCGCAACGGCGCCCGTAAGACGAAACGGCCCTACCACCGGCCTCAGCTCATTGTCTACGGCCGGGTCGCAGATCTGACCGGTTCCAAGACTGCCAGCGGCTTTGATTCGGGTCATAAAAAGACAGGACCATTGTAATCCACAGGGGAATGACCCATCCGTCATGCGGCGGCAGCGCTTTTTTAAGTTTCTTTGCCTTTCCAGGCAGATCGATGGCTGGGCCTGCACGCCTCTTTGGCGCTAGTCACCGCAGAAATGGCGCTTACCTTTGTCCGGGTCGCACACAAAACCAACCCGCTTCAGAGAGTCCAAAAGATTGTTGCTTTTGGCGAGCGGATCCTGCGCTTTCGCCAAACGTGACGCAGGTTTATTGAGCCACGAACCCTCCGTCCACCGGAAGTGATGCCCCGCTGATGAAACTTGCCCGGTCGGAACACAGCCAGACGACCGCTTCCGCGATCTCGCAGGAATGCGCGACTCGTCCGATCGGCTGTGCGGCTTCGAGGGCCGGGAGAACCTCGGATTGCTCTCGCAGCATGCTTTCCATAAAGGGCGTTCTTGTCGGCCCGGGGCAAACCGCATTTACCCGGATGTTTCGGCGCGCATACTCGAGCGCGGCGGCCTTGGTGAGGCCTATGACACCATGCTTGCTGGCGCTGTAAGCTGACCTCCCCGGCGATCCGACCAAACCAAAATTTGACGAAATGTTGACGATTGCGCCGCCATCCTGGCGCAGCATCTGACTGATTTCGAACTTCATGCACAGCCAGACGCCCTTGAGGTTGGTCGAAACGATTCGATCCCAGTTCTCCTCGGTGTGCTCGGCGGTCAGGACGACCGGACCTCGGACTGCCGCGTTGTTCACCGCGCAATCCAGCCGCCCGAAACAATCGACCGTCCGTCGAACAAGCGTCTCGATTCCCCGCGCCTCCGACGTATCGACGGTAATAGCCAGCCCCCGGCCACCCCGACCGGTTATCATCTCGAGTGTCGCTGCCACAGCGGCTTCGTCGCGGTCAGCTATCACCACGCTTGCCCCTTCGCGAGCCAGCGTGAGCGCTGTAGCCTGGCCGATACCCGAACCGCCACCCGTAACCAGCACGACCTTCGCGCTCAACAGAGGAGGCACGACATTCCTTAATCGACGCTGCCTTTGATCGCCCTGCCCTATGACCGTTTTTCGTGCATCGGCACAAACCGGAGCACATCGAAATGCGCGGCGACTTTCGACCTGCCGTACTCTACGCTCTGGGCCACTTCCATAAACGACCTTGCGAGATCCAGTAGACGCTCCGCGTCGTCAGGCATCCGATCGAGCGGGAATTGATTGAGATACCGAGCGATGTCATCCAGTTTTGGCAACATCGCGTTATAAAAGGACCTCAATTCCTCATCGGAACGATCGAGCCGCATAGCTATTCGCTGCGCTTCAGTCGGGAGACTCCACTCCATGAACGGCTCCAGGTCCGCGAAGCGCTTCGGCAACCCACCTTCACTCATCGAAAACCCCCAACCGCGGTTTTAGCGCTCTGCGGCGCGAACATGTTCCTCGACCATCTTGTGGAAAAATCTGATTTGAGCCTCGTCATCCTGCATCATGAAGAACTTCTTGGCTCCCGATTTCAGCATCGATTGAATCTTTTCGTGGGTGCATGCGTCTTCCAGTAGCGCGTCGCGCAGCTTGTTCTTCATAAATTCACGCGCCAGCAGCTCTCCCGCGTTTTGCGGCGGGCGGAAGTAGACTCGAATCTCCCACCTGGTCTTATCCACCGCCAGCGGCCACAGTCGGTAATGAAAATACCAGTTACCCAGAAATGCGATCACGGAATTCGGAAAGATGACGTGAAAATCGAAGACCCCGATCATCGTCGGCTCGCCTTCAATTATACCGGTGTCCATCCTTATGGCGCACTGCTCCGCGGCGGTCGCCTTCCGATCGGGATTGGCCTCGGTCGAGTAAACCGAATGCCGGCCGAAACGCTTGAAGGCCAGGGTGCGAAGGGATTTCCTGTCATTGAGCGCGAAGTAGTCCGGAAACGTGGCCTCATGCAGATAGGGAAGGTGGTAGGACTCATTCTGCGCATCCATCAATACCTTCCAATTGACTTTCTCCTCGATCGAATAGCCATACGCCAGTTGCATCCGATCAAACGGGTAGCCTTTCAGGTGGCCGGTTACACCGTCGAGATATTCGGCAAGGGTCTGTTTCGGCTGCGGATCCAGGTTGATAAAAATGAACCCTTCCCAAACGTCGCAGGTTATTGCGGTCAAGCCAAGTTCGTCTTTGCGCAGATCGAAGAAGTTCTCCTCGTCGGTCACGATGCGAAGCGAACCGGCCGTGTCATAAGCCCAACTGTGAAATTTGCAGGTAAAGTACCCGCGGCAACTTCCCCGTTCTTCCCACACCAGTCGATTGCCGCGATGGGAGCACATGTTGTGAAATGCGCGGACCTTATCGTCCTTGCCGCGGACGACCAGGATCGAGGTTTCGGCGACCGGCAGATCGTGGACGAAGAAATCTCCCGGCTTGGGCACGTCCTCGACCCGGCCGACTATCAAATAGGACCGCTTGAAGATCCTTTCGCGCTCCAGTTGATAGTATTCCTCCGAGCAACAGGGTTCGATTGGTATCGGCGCGGTACCCAGATCCGAATTCTGCTTCGCCCAGCGATGGTTACTCATGTCGGTTTTCATCGGAAAAACCCCCTTCCTCGTCTACGGATTTCCACAGCCCGTCGCCATAACAAGCGTCCATCAAACGCCGCGAGCGGCGAGCGCAAAAACTCAGCAGTGGCCCGCGCCGCCGGCCCTATACATTTTTCGCCGACTGGACCGCGCGCCAGATCTTCTCCGGCTTAAGTGGCATATCGAGGTGGCGGATGCCGAACGGGCTGAGCGCGTCAAGCACTGCGTTGACTACGCACGGTGTCGAACCGATCGCACCCGCCTCGCCAACGCCCTTCACCCCCAGCGGATTGAGCGGCGAAGGAGTTACCGTGCCGGCCAGCTCGTAGTGCGGCAACATCGCGGCTTTCGGTACCGCGTAGTCCATCAGCGTCGCGGTCAATAGCTGACCACTTTCGTCGTATACCACTTCCTCGTACAGTGCCTGCCCGATTCCCTGCGCGATGCCGCCGTGGATCTGTCCTTCGACCAGCAATGGACTGATCACATTGCCGCAATCGTCGACCGCCACGTAGCGAAGAAAGCTGACCGTTCCGGTCTGCGGATCAACCTCGACCACCGCAACGTGCGTGCCGAAGGGAAAGGTGCATCCGCTCGGCTCGAAGAAGCTGCTTGCTTCCAGTCCCGGCTCCAGACCCAGTATCGGTTGCTTGTAGTCATAGGCCGCGGTGACGACCTGGGCGAGCGGAATCGATTGGCTGACGTCGCTCGCCAGTGCAATCGTGCGATTGACGAAAGCGAGCTGGTCGGGCGGCGCCTCCAACATGGTGGAAGCGATGTGCTTCAGCTTGTCCTGCAGCTTGCCCATCGACATCATCAGCGCCATTCCGCCCACCGTCGTACCCCGGCTGCCCCACGTGCCTGAGCCGTACTGGATCATGGCAGTGTCGCCATGCAGCACAACGATATCTTCGAGGCCGAGTCCGAAGGCATCGGCGGCGAGCTGGGCGAACGTCGTCTCCTGGCCCTGGCCGTGGGGCGAGATTCCGGTCAGCACAGTCACCCCACAGTCGGGTTCGATCCGGACCGTGGCGCTTTCCCAGCCTTGGAATTTCGGCGGCATTATCGAGGACGGACCGATACTGCCGCTTTCCACGTAGCAGCAAATCCCGATGCCTATAAGGCGGCCCTGTTTACGCGCGTGGCGCTGCTCGGCGCGCGTTTTCTGATAGTCGATCATCGTCAGCGCCTTGTCGAGCGCCGATGCATAGTCGCCGGAGTCATATACCAGGCCGGCTGGCGTGGTCCACGGAAACGCCTGCGTGGGGATGAAGTTCTTGCGCCGGATTTCGGCGGGATCGAGCCCCAACTCCGCAGCCACCAGGTCCATCGCGCGCTCCGCGATATAGCATGCCTCCGGTCTTCCAGCGCCTCGATAGGCGTCGGTCGCCATCTTGTTAGTGAACACGTAAACCTGCTCGAAGCTCAACGCCGGCATGTTGTAACAGCCGTTCATGAGTAAGCCCGCAAAGCCGGGGATCAAAGGTGTGAAAAGCTGCAGGTAGGCGCCCATGTCGCACACAAAGCGCCCCTTGATACCCAGCACCGTGCCATCGTTCTTTACCGGGACTTCAACGTAGGTGATCAAATCACGCCCGTGCGTGGTTGAAGCGAAATTCTCGCGCCGGCGCTCGATCCACTTGACCGGCTCGCCCAGCAGCATCGCGAGATAGGCGACCAACGCCTCCTCGGCATATACATTGAGCTTGCATCCGAAGCCTCCGCCAACCTCCGGCGCAATCACGCGGATTTGGTTTTCCCCGAGCTTCAGCATTTCCGCCAATCGCGAACGCAAAACGTGCGGAAGCTGCGTCGACGACCATAGGGTAAGATGACGCTGCCAGGGATTGAACTGGGCGACCGCGCCACGCGGCTCAAGCGGCATCGGCGCCAACCGCTGATTGACGACGCGGAAGCGCACCACTGTGTCGGCCTGGCGCATCGCGTCATCCATCGACGGCGATGACATTTCCATTCGCGTCGCCACATTGCTGCCGAACTCTTCGTGCAGCAGCGGCGCGCCGGGCTCTAGCGCTTTTTCGGGATCGGTTACCGCCTCGAGCGGCTCGTAATCGATTTCGATCAACTCGGCGGCGTCTTGCGCCCGGTACTGATCGCGCGCGACCACCACCGCTACCGCCTCGCCCACATGGCGGACGCGGTCCAGCGCAAGCACGGGATGGAACGGGATGTGCGCGGCGGGCGCAACGCAGGGCAACGAACCGATCTGGCCCTTGAGGTCTGCGCCGGTTAATACGGAGATAACGCCCGGCGCTTTGCGCGCCGCGGAAAGATCGACGGACTTGATAATCGCGTGCGCATGGGGACTACGCAGGAGAACCGCCGATCGCATCTTTGGCAGCCGAATATCGTCAACGTAAACAGCCGATCCGGTTATAAGGCGGGGATCTTCGCGCCGTTTAACTCGCTGACCGACGAATTTTGGAGCGCCCGCCATGAGGTCCCTCTCTTTTCGCCCGCCCCGCCCGCGCGAGCAAACGCGTCAGTGGGATCTGGATTGGTCGGGGCGGCCTGCTTTGAATCGGTATCGAATGATAGCAGGGAGACGGGAGGACTACATACCTCCTTGACCTTGCGGCTTGCTGATTTCCTGTTACGATCCGCGCGCGGCGGAGGTGACGCGAGCAGCTTCGGTTGCTCGGCTTGAAAGCGGCGCTGCAAAATGAAACCCTGCACCGAAAATTCCGGCGGGATGGGGCTGGGAGGGTGAATTTCGGCGTAAGCGCTGAAATTGCTCGAAGTCTCCGCGCATCATCCGGTCGCTGCTCACACCCCAATCGCCGCTGCGCGCTTCGCTTCGTCCGCCGCCGATGGACCTGTGACCTTGTACAGCTTCTGTGAGTTCTCCCAGAGGATCTTGCGCCGCACCGACTCTTCACAGTCCGACAGACCACCCTTGATGCGGGCGTGTACCTCGTCGCCGTAGAGCGAGGTCGGATGCGGAAAATCGGTCTCGAAGAGAATGTTATCCACGCCAATTTTATCAATCAGCCGGCGGGGCGCGGTTTGCTCGAACCAGTAGCAGGCATAGACGTTGCGCGCGAAGTACTCAGACGGCAGCAGATCGAATTCCGGATGCTCTTCGACCACGCTATTGCCTTGGAACTGGTAATCCATCGCTTCGAGTACGAAGGGAATCCAGCCAATGCCACTTTCCACTGAGACGAACTTGATTCGCGGATAACGCGCCAGCACCCCGGACATCAGCAGGTCGTTTAATTGAAGGCCATTGCGTAAGAAAATATCCACCGCCAATTCCGCAAACGCCGCCATCTTGCCGTAAGTCGCTACCCGGTTCTTCAGCAGGCCCTCGGCCATGTCGCCCGAGCCGATATGGAAACTTATCGGCAGATCCAGTTCGACCGCGACCTCCCAAAGCGGATTCCAATGCGCATCGCCCAGCAACGGCTTACCGAAGTATTGCGGCTCTCCGGTGAAGAGAATCCCTTTGTGGCCCATCGCCGCGCAGCGACGCACCTCTTTTACCGCCGCCGCGAGGTCCCAGAACGGAATTGAAGTGATGGGCAGGAGTCGGCGCGCGTCGGCCGATGCCCACTCGGTCTGCCAATCGTTATAAATTTGTACGCAGGTGAGCATCAGCTCGGGGTCATTCAGTTTCAAGAACTGCTGCGCCCCAAAGCCGCCCACATTCGGATACATGACCATCGCCCAGATACCCATCTCATCCATGTACTTCAGGCGTTCGACGGCGTCGTATGCTCCGGGATGCATCTCCTCGTAGCTCTTGGGCGGATGCTTGAAACTCCCCCTTCCGGCGGTAGCGGTCATACCGACATTCGCCAGGGGCCGACCGATTCCGACCAACCACCGCTGGGTCCCATCGGCGCCGTTCACTACGTGCGGCACGCGGTCGCGCATGCTGGCGGGCGCGCGGCTGGTCCACAGGTCAGGGGTTTCGGTCACGTGGGTGTCTGCATCAATGATTGTGTAACCGCTCATATCGTCCCATATAGATCGAGCGGCCAGCTCGCGCAAGGACGGAGGGCGATCGAGGAGTGCACGTATATGAAGTTTGGATAAAGTCATTTTGATTCGGCCGTTCACCGGGTACTTGCAGCAATCGACGTGCCATCCACCCCGCGCGCAGCTCACAGATCCTGGTGCCGGAACAAACGCAGCTTTCCTTGCCTGAATATCTCGACGTATCCAGCCGGGGGCTGGGCCATCCATGATGGCGGCGCTATCTGCTCCAGAATGTAGGGAGGCTGCTTGGCAAGCTCGGCTTGAAGTTGGTCCATGCCGCGCACCCGTCCGCCGGCTATCGATCCGTTGCGACTTTGATCCTCGTAGTCCATGACATCGTCGTTGATTCCCGTGAATACCGGGCATT
>CAVZDJ010000027.1:0-15198 GCA_963773975.1 uncultured delta proteobacterium | reverse complement strand
ATACTTGAGCGCGTGCGCGACCTTGCCCTCCCAGACCACGTTGAGCGTCACCGTACCGGCCAGGCTCTTGTTAATCTCGGCCTCCGCGACGTTGAACTCGCTGTTGGGCCACAACAGCGGACTGCCGACCGTGGTATTGCCGATCGCGCGCAAGGAGGAGAGATGAAGCACGATCGCCCCCAATACGATCAGTACGCCGAGGGTCGCGAAGCGCCATCCTGGCTCGACCAGCTTGGCCACTACCGCCTGCACGGGCTCGATCAGATGAGTACTGATCGAACGCACCTCGTGGGTGATGAACACGCTCACGTCCTTGGGCGGCGGCAACACCGCGAGCAGGCACGGGGTGAGCATCACGACCGACGGAATCAGCAGCAGCGACCAGGTTCCGCACAGCACGCCGAGTTTCTGGACGATCGGGATCGGCGCGAGGATGGTCATGTACAAGCCCGCCACGTCGCACATGATGCCGAGACAGGCCGGCGCGAACATCGAGGCCAGCGCGCCACCTGCGGCCAGGTTCTTGTCTTTGACCTCGTACAGAATTTCGTAATAGCGCCGCGTCATCTGCAGCGAGTGACTGAGCGCGCGCGCGATCAGCAAGACCGGCACGACCAGGGTCAGCGGCTCCAGGTTGAGCCCCATCCAACCCCCTGCGCCGACGCCCCAGACGGCTGATAGCGCGCAGGCGATTAGCGGCGTCGCCGCGCCGGCGAGGCTCCGCATGTAGTCTACGTGCGCAATGGTTATGAGCGCGAAGGACAGCAGGAAGATCCACGCGGCCTGCTCTCCGTAGTAATAGACCCAGCCGATCAGCATGACCCGGCCCGCCGGATAAAACTCGACGTTGGGCGAAGCCTCCTTGGCCAGCATCTCGTGGACGCGGTTCCATACCAGCATGAAGTCAATGCCGTTTTCGTGGAAGCCAGCCGAGAGCATCGCCGCCTTTTCGTCGGGCGAGACCAGGATGTTGGTCACGCCGGGCGCGATACGTGCGCGGTCGCGCACCCCCAGCGCGCCCTCTTCATCCTTGGGCGGCAAGTCGGGCATCACCGGCACCGACTCGGCACCCTCGGGCGTCGCTCGCGTGACGCGCACCTTGCTCGAGGCGATGGAGGTGATGGTGACGTGGTCGATGCTCGGGATGAGGTCGATCGCGCGGGTCAGACGCCAGATGCGGGCGAGCGTGTCAGGGGTGTAGATGGTGCCGTTTTTGACCTTGATCAGGATCTCGACGTTAATCGGGGTGGAGAACTGGGAGTATTGCTTGAAGGTGTCGATGACCGTGCTGTGCTTGGGCAGTAGATCGGAGAACGAGGTCCTGAACTCCATCCGCATGCTGCCGACTATGGCCAGCAGGGTTATTACCCCGCACAGGATGATGTATTGCCAGCGGTAGCGAATCAGAAAATGAGCGGTTCTTTCACCGACTGCCATTGAGTTGTCCCTCCCAAACGGCGGCGGGCCCGGCCAACAGCAGGGCGTCGGGGCCGACCGGCATGGCTGACGCGATCCAGTCAAGCCTGACCGGCACCACCGGCATCTCCTGCCACGACCATCCGCCGCCCTGATGCTTACCAACCATCAGGAAGCCGGCGCTGGTTCCGACCAGTTGGCCGTCCGGCGTGCAGGTCATACCGAAAAAGTCCGGCTTGCCGGGAATCGTCTGGATTTGCCAGTCGGCGCTGCCCTGCTTGACCGCGAGCAAGCCCTGCTGTCCCGACGCGTAGATCGCGCCGCCGCATTTGACCATCGTGAAGAATGCGGGCTCGACCGGGCCCGCGCCGCTGATTCCGGCGGCCGCGGCAGCCTCCTGCACCGGAGTGGCGCCCTCGGGCACTTTGGGCTTGTTCATCTGTCCGAGGTCGCGAATCTCCGTCGCGATGCCGCCCTTGACGGTCACTACGGCTTCATCCTCGCCCACCACGTACGCGGTCGTGTCATCGGCAAACACCACGCCGTAGAGATGCGGCGTGGTTCCGCCGTTCCAGGTCGTGTTCACCTGACGCCATTGCGTGGAGCCGGCCGGACGATCGAGGATGGTGCCGAAGGAGCCGGCCGCGACGAACTCGCCCTTGGGGCTTGCGGCCACCGCGAACAGCCGCTCAGTGGTGCCGACGTCGTGGCGGGTCCAGGTGTCGTAGCCCGAGGCCAGTTCGTAGAGGCTGCCCGCCTGGCCGACCGCGACTCCGTCGCCGCTGGAGGCAAAAGCGATCCCGAGCATCGCCATGCCGCCGGTGTCGGAGATCAACTTCCAGGGCGATTGAGGAGTGCGCTTGACCAGGATGCCGAAGCTGCCGACGGCCCAGGTTTGCTCGCCACGCTGAGCGATATTGAAGACCATGTCGTGCGGCGTACCGAGCCACGCCGGCATCACGACAAACGGCGCCGCCAAAGTCGGGCCGCTCATGCAGGCGCCCATAAGCAGCAGCGTCAACGCTGCCACACAAAACTTCACTCGCATGCTTTCTTCCCCAACTGTGGCCCCGGATTTCCCCCGTCCGAGGTCTTCAACGGTCTTAACGCCCGCGTGCGTCTAATCAAAGCCGCTGGTCTCGTGTCACGCCCACGCCATCGAGCCTTTTTATCCTGCGCGGCGCTTGGCGTTTGCAGGCAGCGCAATGGTGTGGCGACGCAAGCAATATAACGGGCTCTGCTATGTTGCAAGCGCAGGAGACGAGTTGACGGCTGTTTGCGTGAAGGAACAGCAGGGCTGGTTTGCAGCGTTGTGGTCTTACGATAGCCTGCGAAGGCTGGAGTGGCGCGTCCGGCCGCCTTGCGCGGAGCGCGGCCAGTTTGGTAACTCGGCGCATCTCGTAACTTGCGAGATAGAGGAATCGTGATCCGAAGAATAAGGATCGGAAAAATGGCGATGGCGATGATTGCGGCACTCGCCGTGGCGGTGGCGTCCGTTCCGGCCCGCGCCGGAACCTTCAGCGTTACCGGAGAGATCGATCCCGCCCGCCAGTACCATACCGCGACCCTGCTGCCCAACGGCAAAGTGCTGGTCGCCGGCGGCTACGGCAGCGGCGGAGTGGGATGGCTCATCGACTGCCAACTCTACGATCCGCAAAAGGGTGAGTTCGGCGAAACCGGACGGCTCACCACGCGGCGCGACGCCCACACCGCGACGCTCCTGCCCAACGGCAAAGTGCTGGTGGCCGGCGGCGAGGAGGTCAATGAGGGCGGCTTCTCGGTCCTGCTCGCCAGCGCCGAACTCTACGATCCGGCGAGCGGCCTGTTTTCGCTCACGGGTTCGATGGTTACCGGGCGCGAATTACACACCGCGACCCTGATGGGCAACGGCAAGGTGCTCATCGCGGGCGGCGAAGACGCCAAGGGCTACGCGCTTACCCGCGTCGAAGTCTACGACCCGGCGATAGCGTCGTTTATTTCCACCGGCAGCATGGGCGTCGGCCGCTACGGTCATACCGCGACCGCGCTGCCCAGCGGCGAGGTACTGATCGCCGGCGGCGAGCGGATCGACGAGGACGGCTTCGACATCGCGCTCAGCAGTGCCGAGATTTACAATCCGTCAACCGGCCGGTTTCATCCGACCGGGAGCATGCGGGTCGCGCGCAAACATCAAACGGCGACCCTGCTGCGCGACGGCCAGGTCCTGCTCGCCGGCGGCGAAGACAACAACGGCCACGCGCTCGAAAGCGCGGAGCTTTACAACCCGGGCAGCGGAACGTTTCGCACCGTGGGGCGGATGATGAGCGCGCATGACAGCGGCACGGCGACACTACTCAATGATGGGCGGGTGCTGATCGCCGGCGGCTTCAGCGGCGCCAGCGGCGTCACCGCCGCGGCGGAACTGTTCGACCCGGCGGGCGACCGTTTCATCGACACGGGCAACATGCATATCGCGCGCGAGTTCTTCACCGCCACGCTGATGAGCGACGGGCGCGTGCTCATGGTCGGGGGCTTCGGCTTCAACGCCTCCAGCGGCTTCGACGTCGTCGGTCCCTGCGAGGTTTACAGTCCGTAGAAGGAACCGCTGTTATCGCGCGGGCGGCTCGGCAGCGGAGACCGCCGGCGCGCTCGCCGCGGCATGCGCGGCTGGAGTCGCGACCGGTGTGCCCCGCAGCTCGCGCTCGCGCGCGGCGGCTTCGGCGGCCTCGTCGCGCGCGGCCGCCTCGGTCATGCGCTCGGCGGCGGCGCGTCCGAGCGATTGCGTTTGCCATTGCGGCTTGCCGATCTCGGTCCATTCGCCGTGACGGAGCGCATAGGTGAAAAGCAGGTACTTGATTCTGCCGGTCGCGATACCCTTGGTCATCTCGCCCTTGTTGGGCACATATTCGGCGCCAGCGCACTTGGCGTGGACGATGATCCCGCCGCCGCGCCCGCGGCTCGGCATGTACTCGAAGCGCTGGCTCAGGTCGATGTAGGGTTTGCCGTCGGCGTGCCGCTCCTCTTCGGCGCCGAGATAGTAGCCGAATTCGGTCGAGAGCTTGTCGTTGAGGGCCTGGAGCTGCGTGTGCGAAAGCGCCTGCGCCGCCACCGCGCGCGGGAGCGCGAGGCCAAGCACGAGCGCCGCCACCAGGCATCCGGTGGCCAACCAGCCGCGGCGCAAGGTAAGCGAACCGATAAAGTTCGAACTGCTCGAACCTGTCGAACCGACTAAACCGATCATTGTTCGTTTTCGGTTATCTGGCGGCCGAAGGCGGCCAGGTTGCCCTGCCATTGTGCGCCGAGTGCAAGGATCAGTACCTGCTCGTTGATGTGCACGTTCTGGGTCAGCGGACGCATCCCGCCGCCGCCCGCCGCGGCGAGCATCTTATAGGTCTCGCGCGTGTCCTGGTAAAACTCGGCCAACGGCGAGATCGATTCCCCCGGCGGCCGTCCGTTGTGGGTCTTGAGCCAGAACTCGCGCTCGTAGCGCTCATGCTCTTCGGCCGAGACGTCGATGGTATTGAACGTGCCGTCCAGGGTGCGAAACTTCGAAATCAGGGAGAGCAGCGGGCCGTAGTCCTCAAAGCGCGGCGGCGAGTCGCCCACCAGCACGATCACTTTCTTCGCGTACGGTTTCCAATTCATCTGGTTGACCGCGGTTACGCACGCCGCGTAAACGTCGCCCTGCGATCCGCCTTTCCCCTTGCCCGTCACGCCGGTCAGAAAGGTCTCCAGCCGATGGCTCGAAATAGTCAGCGGCTCGATGTCCACCCGTTCGCTGCGGCCGCCGAAGACTACGACTCCGACCCGCGCGATTGGGACCAGGCGATGAATCGCCATCACCAGCTCGTCCATCCGATCGCGGACGTCGTTGATGATCAGGTCCATCGTGCCCGTGTCATCGATCACCAGCACGATATCGAGTCCCTTGCGCCGGAGCTCGCCGATGAAACCGCCGAAGCCGGTGCCCATCCCAGGCCCCGAGCCCGAGCCAATCCCATTGCCGCCGCCCGTCCCGATTCCGCCGGCGGAAACGTCGCGCACGTAGGTGCGAGTCGGCTGCACCGTGGTGCGTGAAATCTCGGGCGCGACTTTCGGCACCACCATCTGCGGCATCGTCTCGGGCATCGTCAGGTCCGGCATGTCGACGTCGCGCATCTCGTCGTGCTTGGAGCCGCCGCCGCCGCCCACCTGCTGCAACGTGACCATCAGCAGGTCGCGCGCGTTCTGCACCTTGATCGTGGCAATCAGGATGAGCAGCAGCAGCACGTGGAGCGCGATCGACAGCGGGAACGGCCCGATCATGAAGCGCAGCGCGTCGCGGATGCCGTGGCCTTCCTCGTCGATGCGCGGTTCGTCCTCGTAGACGCCGGGCGGCGTCACGGCGCGCTGCCGGCGCATCATGATGCGGCTCAGTACCAAGGCGAGCACCGCGATCGAAATCGTGGCGAGAATGACTATCGCGTACAGCGGCATTAAAAAATATCTTTCGATCAAGAGCTCAAATCAGATTTGCGTTCGTGGTTCCTCCTACAACGCTATCATCAATGGCGGCGCTCGCAACCAAGCCGGCAGATAATACGTGTGCGGCCTCGGCCCCCGCAATCGCCTTGCAACCGCACCGCCGTCGGGACGATCATGGCGCGAGAAATCTCGTCACTTCATTCATGCCGATGCACACTGTGAGGACGCCATGTTCGACTTGATTATTCATGGAGGCCAGGTCGTGACGCCGCAGGGAGTCGGTCAGTGGGACGTCGCGGTCGTGGGTGAAAAGATCGTCTCGGTGGGACTGCCCGACACGCGTGCCGAGGCCGGCCGTATCGTCGATGCCAAGGGCAAAATCGTCGTGCCCGGCGGAATCGAGCCGCACGCGCATCTCGCGAGCCTCATCGGGATGCGTCCCGAGGGGCGGCTGTTCACGCTCGGCCCCGAGGAGGACACGGTCGGGATGGCGTTCGGCGGCACCACCACGCATATCGATTTCTGCTTCGTGCATCCCGCGACCGACATCCCGACCGCGCTCGCGCGCCGCGCCGAGCGATGGAAGGGCAAGTCGTACGTCGACTACTCGTTTCCACCTCGCGCTCGGCGGCGCGCTGCCGCTTAGGATTTTCGATCAGATCCGGCGAGGCGATCCGCGACGGATTTCCCACTTTCAAGATTTTCACCAACGAAATGCTGCCGCCGCATCCCAAGCGCCTGCCGTTTCGGCTCGACTTCGGCCGCATCCAGCTCGCGATGGAAGCGATCGCGGCCAGGCACGGCGGCCTGATGGTGGTCCACGCCGAGGACGACGATATCGTACAGTTCAACTACGAGCGCTTCATCGAGGAAGGGCGCACCGACGGCGTCAATCTGCGCTGGTGCACACCAAGCTCTCCGAGCAGCTCGCCTTCAAGCACACGATTCAGCTCGCCGCCGCCACCGGCGCCGCGGTCTACTTCGTCCACACCTCGGCGCGCGACGGCGTCGAGTCGGTGGTCGAGGCGCGCGCCCATCGCCTGCCGATCTACGCCGAGACGCTGCACCATTACGCCTGCTTCAACGCCGAGGACTATCGCAAGCCGCGCGGCTTCTGCTACCACACCTATCCGTCGCTCAAGTTCGCCGAGGACCAGGCCGCGCTATGGGAGGGACTGGTGCGCGACGGCGTGTCGACCACCGCCACCGACGAGTATCCGACCTCGCTCGAAGTAAAGCTCGAGGGCAACCGGATCGACGACGTGACCGGCGGCAACCTGGGCGCGGAGGCGCGGATGGGAATCGTCTATACCGAGGGCGTGGTCAAGCGCGGGATGTCGCTCGAGCGCTTCGCCGACGTGACCTCGACCAACGCCGCGCGCATCATGGGTCTGTATCCGCGCAAGGGCGTGATTGCGCCGGGCAGCGACGCCGACCTCTGCCTCATCGATCCGTCGGTCTCGCGGCGCCTGGCGCGGGAAGATTTTCACGTAGCGGATTACAGTCCGTGGGAGGGATGGGAAGTGAAGGGATGGCCCTCGATGACGGTGTTGCGCGGCCAGGTGATCGTCGAGAACGGGCGGCTTAATGCCGAGTTGGGCTGCGGGCAATTGGTGCCGCGCAAGATCGATCCGGTGATCGTGCGCCGCCCCGCGTGCTGAGTGGCGGCGACCGCCGACGCGAAGAGACGAGGATATGATTTGATGGCCGCCGCATCGAAATCGAAACGGCAACTGCCGCATCGCGCCGAGCATATCGGCAGCCTGCTGCGTCCGCGCGAGTTGCGCGACGCATTCAAGGCCCACGCCGCCGGCCAGATGCACGACGCCGCCTATCGCGAAGTCGAAGACCGCAATATCCTCGAGGCCATCCGCATGCAGGAGGAAGTGGGCCTCGCGACCATCAGCGACGGCGAGTTCCGCCGCGGCTCGTGGGCCTTCGGCCTGGTCAAGGCGGTCGAGGGCTTCGGCGAGGCGCGCTCGATGTTCGAGTTCCACGACGCCGCCGGCAACAGCTATCCCTTCGATACCTGTTACGCGGTCGCGAAAATCCGCCGCAGCCGGCCGATCGCGGTGGGCGAGTTCGAGTTCGTCCGCCGCCACACCGAGCGGGTGCCGAAAGTGACGATGCCGGCGCCGAGCTTCATGCATTTTTTCCGCGGCAAGGCCTGCGCCGACCCGGCCGTCTATCCCAACGTCGCCGCGTTCTGGGCCGACCTGCTGCGCGTCTATCACGAAGAGCTTGCCGAGTTGGGCCGCGCGGGTGCGCAGTATTTGCAGATCGACGAGGTGCCGCTTGCGATGCTCTGCGATCCCGCGGTGCGCGAGCGGGCGCGTGCGATCGGCGAGGATCCTGACGCGCTGATCACGATGTACATCAACGCGGTCAACGACGTGCTCGCGGCGCGGCCGCCGGGGATGACGGTCGGGATGCATCTGTGCCGTGGCAACCTGCGCTCGCGATGGATGGCCGCGGGCAGCTACGAGGCGGTGGCGGAGCGCCTTTTCAACGAGACCCAGGTCGACGCGTTCTTTCTCGAATACGACACGCCACGCGCGGGCGACTTCGCGCCGCTGCGCTTGATGGCGAAGGACAAGACCGTGGTGCTCGGGCTCGTCAGCACCAAGACGCCCGTGCTCGAGGACGTTGAGGTGCTCCGCCGGCGGATCGACGAGGCTGCGCGCCAGGTGCCGCTGGAGCGGCTCGCGCTCAGCCCGCAGTGCGGCTTCGCCAGCACGGTCGGCGGCAACCTGCTGTCGATCGACGACCAGCGGCGCAAGCTCGGCCTCGTGGTCGAAGTCGCAAAGCGCGTCTGGGGCTAGAAAAAAACGCGAACCAGGGAGACCTTGATGGCCTATGAGAATTTCGTCGTCGAACGTGCGGGCGCAGTGGCGACCGTCTATTTCAACCGGCCCGAGAAGCTAAATCCGATAAGCGGCAAACTGCTGACCGAGATGCTCGAAGTTGCAGCGGAGTTTCGCGACGACGAGGAATCGCGCGTCGTGATCCTGACCGGCAAGGGGCGCTCGTTCAACGCCGGCGCCGATATCGGCGGACTGACGGCGAATGCGGGCGCTGCGGCGCAGCGCGCGCAGACTGACGCCGGGCGGCTCCGCGCGGCGCGCACCGGATGGCGTTTGATGGAGGACTGGGAGCGCCTTGACCAGGTGACGATCGCGGCGGTCAACGGGTTCGCGATCGGCGGCGGACTGTCGCTCGCGATGGCGTGCGATTTTCGGATCGCGGCGGCCGGCGCGCGTATCTGGATTCCAGAGGTCGCCCTCGGCGTGCCGTATATGTGGGGCTCGGTCACGCGCCTCATCAATCTCGTCGGGATGAGCAAGGCTAAGGAAATGATCATGACCTGCGACGAGGTGAGCGCCGAGGAGGCGTTCAGGATCGGGCTGGTCAACCAGGTGGTGCCGTCCGACCGCCTCACCGCGGCGGCGCTGGAGCTCGCGGGCAAGCTGGTGAGCAAACCGCCGATGGCGCTGCGGCGGACCAAGGAATTCTTTAAGGCGTTGGGCAACGGCCGCCTCGGCGATATCACTTATGCCGACGGCTACCTGGGGTTGTCCTGCCTGGCAAGCGACGACATGAGCGAGGCGATGGCGGCGTTCAAAGAGAAACGCCCGGGACGCTACGGCGGCCGCTGAGCGCGGCGGGCCGCTATGGAAGCTAAAGCATTCCTTTAAGTGAGCGTTGTGCCGATGATCTCGATTCCCAGTCTTGAAACTCCTCGGCTGTTGTTGCGGCAGTTCCGGCAGAGCGATTTCGAGGCGCTCGCGGGGCTCAGCGCCGACCCCGAGGTGATGAAGTTTCTCGGCGACGGCAAGCCCAAGGCTCGCGCCGAGACGTGGCTCGCGATGGCCTCGTACCTGGGCCACTGGGAGTTGCGCGGCTACGGATTGTGGGCGGTCGAGGAGAAGGCGACGGGCAACTTCGTCGGACGAATCGGGCTGCTCAATCCGGAGGGATGGCCCGGGCTGGAGGTTGCGTGGACGCTCAGGCGCGAGCGATGGGGCAACGGCTTCGCCACCGAGGGCGCGAAGGCGGCGCTGGAGTATGCTTTCACCGTCCTCGAGCTGGAGCACGTCATCAGCCTGATTCATCCGGACAACGCCGCTTCGATCCGCGTCGCGTTGCGGATCGGCGAGAAGCTCGAAGGGGAGGCCGAGCTGTTCGGCGTGAAGCGTTCGGTCTATGGCATCCGGCGTTCGTAATGAAACCGACGATCCGCTTCGCCACGCCGGCGGACGCCGAACTGATCTTGCACTTCATCCGCGGGCTTGCCGAGTACGAGCACGAGCCCGGCGCCGTTGCCGCAACGCCCGCGCTCATCCGCTCGCAGATGGAGCAGCGCGAGCCTCCGTTCGAATGCCTCATCGCCGAGCATGACGGCGAGCCCGCCGGCTTCGCGCTCTTTTTTCGCAACTACAGCACCTGGTGCGGCCGCCCCGGACTTCACCTGGAGGACTTCTTCGTGCCGGAGCGCTTTCGCGGCCGTGGCGTTGGCACGGCACTGTTCCAGCGCATGGCGCAACTGGCGGTCGAGCGCGGATGGGCGCGGATGGAATGGGCGGTGCTCGACTGGAACGAACCGGCGCACGAGTTTTACCGCTCGCGGGGCGCGGTCGCGAAGGATGAATGGACGGTGTGGCGGCTCGACGGCGACGCGTTGGTCAAGGTCGCGCGCGAATAGCGCCGCGGCGCGCTGGGGCGTCGTGCCGGCAAACGACCGGCTATGGTAACATCGGGCAACTTGAACGGGGCGAGACAACGAGGCGGAAAAGATGCTGATACAGACTGCGATCGCGCTGCTGGCGGCGGCGTTCCTGGAGATGGCCGGCGACGCGCTCACCAGGATGGGCCTGCGGGAGCGCCCGATATTCCTTGCCGCCGGCGCACTTACGCTGTTCGTCTACGGCGTCGTGGTCAACCAGGGCCGGCTGGACTTCGGGCGGCTGATGGGCGTTTACGTCGCCGTGCTTTTTGTGGTTTCCCAGGTGGTGGCATTCGCGTTTTTCCGCGACATACCCGACCTCAAAACCGTTGCGGGTGGCGCGCTGATCATCATCGGCGGCGCCGTGATCATCCTCTAGCGTGCGCATCTCCTTAGCTGCGGCCGCAAGCCTGGCATCATCCGTAGCGCTGTTTGTCACCGTTGCAACCTGCGGGCGCGCGGGCGCGCAGAGTCCCGCCGGCGCCTGCGGTCCGTTCGGAAATCCGCCCGCCACGATCCTCGGGCCGGTCAAACCGACCTGCGGGAGCGGGGAGTTGCTGGGGCCATGGAAGGACGGCGACGGCACCGATCGTTACGCCTGTCTGCATGAACCCGCGCCGGCGAAGCCCGGCCGCAGACTTGCGCTGCTGGTCTACCTGCATCCGTCGCTGTTCGGAACGTGGACGATCACGCATACCAATCTGCTCGATCTGCAGCGCGCGTCCTCACCCCGCGGCGGCGCCGGCTCCGGCTTTATCGTGCTCGCGCCGCAGGGCCGGAATACCACTCACTACTATCAATGGCCCGACAATCGCGGGATCGGATGGGACAACTGGTACCGCCAGCTCAGTCCGGCGGGTGACGTGAAGATCGGCAAGACCGTCTATCGGGAAAACGTGGACGCGGCAACGATCGATCACTTCGTCGCAGAGGCGGCGCGCACTGGCAAAGTCGACACCCGGCGCATCTATGTGACCGGATGGTCCAACGGCGCGGCGATGGGCCTGCTCTACGCGCTCAACCGCCCCAACGTGGCGGCGGTGGCGGTTTATTCGGGGCCCGATCCATTCGGCGCGCTGATCGATCCGTGCCGCCAGAAGCCGGTCGGCGATGCGCCCGCGAGCAACGCCGAAGTGCGAATCTACAATCCGCGCGTGCCCGTGATGAACGTGCACAACGCCTGCGACATCGCGGGCATTTGCCCCAACGACCAGCGGTTGGCGAAGGAATTGCGCGCCGTCGGGGTCCATGCCGAAGACGTGATCATTGACGCGTCCGGCAAACGCGTCGACGCATGCATCGACAACTGCGGCACCGATCCGAATGGAGGGCTCGAACTGCTGCACAATCCGTCAGGCTGGTTCCTCGGCCTCCATCATCACGGGCGATGGCCCCTGGAATGGACGCGACCGATGCTCGATTTCTTCCGCGCGCACCCTCTGCAGCCGGCCGCCGCTCCGTTCTAGGGCCGTCGGCGCGCACGAATCGCTTCGCTAGATGATCTTGCGCTCGCGCAGCGCGGCGATCGCGGCCGCGTCGAGGCCCAGTTCCGTGCGCAGGAACTCATCGCTGTCGGCGCCCAGCGCGGGCGCAAGGGATTGCGGCACCGGCGCCTCGGCGTTCATCCGCAGCGGCGAGGTCCACATCGTGATGCGTCCCAGGCGCGGGTCGTCGATCTCGCGCAGCATCCCGCGCGCGTGCAGATGCGGATCGGTCATCACCTCGGGCAGTTCCTTGACGATGCCGCAGAAGACGTCCGCCCCATTGAGCATCGTCATCAGCGCTTCGCGCGTATGCTTGCGGGTCCACGCCGAGATGGTCTCGTCGACCTCGTCGACATTGGCCGCGCGCGCCTTCATCGTGGCGAAGCGTGCGTCCTCGCCCAGTTCCGCACGTCCCATCAGCTCGCTCAGCCGGCGCCATCGATGGTTGTCGCCGGCGAGAATCAGCACGTAGCCGTCGCTTGCCGGGTACACGTTGTAGGGGACGATCACGCCGCCGGGAGAGCCATTGCCGTTGCGCGTCTCAGTGATCCCCATCCCGTAGTACGCACCGATATGCGTGGTCAGCGCGGGCACGATCGCGTCCTGCAGCGCGACTTCGACCAGCATCCCTTCGCCCGTGCGATCGCGATTGCGCAGCGCGGCGAGAATCGCGGCAGCGAAGTGAACGCCGCCGAGCATATCGACCACCGCCGGCCCGGCCTTCATCGGCGGCCCGTCGGCTTCGCCGGTAGTGCTCAGCACGCCGCTCATCGCCTGCACGACGGGATCGAAGGCGGGAAGGTCACGATACGGTCCGCTCAGCCCATAGCCCTTGCCGGTCGCATAGATAAGCCGCGGATTGATCGCGCGCAAGACTTCGTAACCCAGCCCGAAACCCTCCATCGCGCCGTACGCGAAGTTCTCGGCCACGACGTCGGCGCGCGCAACCATCCGCTTGAAAAGCTCGGGGCCCTCCTCACTCTTGAGGTTGAGCGTGATCGAGCGCTTGTTGACGTTGAGGATCGCGAACCCGATGCTGATTTCGCGCCCCGGCGCGCGATACAGCGCGCGCATCCCTTCGCCATGGCCGGGCGGCTCAATCTTGATCACGTCGGCGCCGAGATAAGAGAGCAGCAGCGTTCCGTACGGCCCGTTGTAGAAGTGAGTGAGATCGAGCACCCGGATATCGTCGAGCGGGCGAACTGGCACGAGACACCTCTTGGCGCGCGCCGCTCGTGGGCGGCATGCGGCAAGTTCTTTTTATAGCAAAGGCGGCGCGCCGATATAGCGCGCCGCCCGGCCGGATAATTCGCGAGTCCGCCGTGAGGCGCTCGCTCTTTGCTTTTGCTACTTGATGACTTCGGCCTGGCGCAACTCGTCGATCTTCTGTTGCGAGAAGCCGAGCAGCGTTTTCAATACGTCGTCGGTGTCCGCGCCGCGCAGCGGCGCCGCATGCTGGATCGCGCTCGGCGTGCCCGACATCTTCCACGGGATGCCGGCGTGGATCCGGCGGCCGACTTCCGGATGCTCGAGCTGGACCAAGTACCCGCGTTCCATCAGGACCTTGTCCTCTCCGAGGTCGCGATTGCTCATCGAGGGAAACGCGGCCACGCCCGCGCGCTGGAGCGTTTCGGCGGCGGCCCATTTGTCGCGCTCGCGGGTCCACGCGGTAATTGCAGCGTCTAGCGCGGCTTCGTTTTTCTTGCGCAGCTCGGCGCTCTTGAAACGCGCGTCGTTGGCGAGCGCCGGCTGGCCGATCGCCTGGCAAAGCGCGCGCCATTCGTCTTCGGTGCCGACCGCGATCGAAACCCACTGGTCGTCGTTGCCCTGGCTTTTGTAAGTCTCGTGCGGCGCCATCAGGCGGTCGTGATTGCCGTTGCGCGTGGGCTCGCGATGGTTGATGTCCCACTCCAGCAGGCCCTCGGCCATGTGCACCAGCACGGCCTCCCATTGCGACTGGTCGATATACTGGCCCTCGCCGGTCAAATCGCGATGGAGCAGCGCGGCGATGATCGCATAGGCGCCCATCACGCCGGCATTGGGATCGGGATACGAGACGCCGATCTCCGAGGGATCTCCGCCCGGATAACCGGTCAGCCAGAACTGCCCCGAGAGTGCGGAGGCGGGCGGTCCATAGCCGACGTACCGTTTGAACGGCCCGTACTGCCCGTAACCGGACATCGAGATCTGGATGATGTCGGGTTTGATCTCGCGGAGCTTCTCGTAGCTGAAGCCGAGCTTGCTGATCACGCCGGCGGCGAAATTGTCAGCCACCACGTCGCAGTGCTTGACCAGTTGGAAGGCGAGCTTGACCGCCTCGGGCTTCTGCAGGTCCAGCAGGATGCTGCGCTTGCCCTGGTTGTACTGGTTGAAATAGCCGGCGCGGTTGGGTCCGGCCTGGTTGTCGGCGAAGGGCGGGATCATCCGCGTGACGCACGGCCGAAGCGTGCTTTCAACCCGGATGACCTCGGCGCCCAGGTGCGCAAGCGTCTGAGTGCAGAACGGCCCCGCCCAGGCCCAGGTGAAATCCAGAACCCGCACGCCGCTTAAAGGTGAATCGGCCATAACATACTCTCCAGCAACATCTCAGCTTCGAAACATTTGGCTCGCGCGTGTCTTACGGATCTCAAACCACCACGCCCGCCTGTTTGAGCCTGGCCAGTTGATCGCGCGGCACTCCGAACTCGCCGCAGAAGACTTCCTCGTCATGTTGGCCGAGGTGCGGCGCCGGCCGGCGCAGCGCCCATTTGATCTTGCCGTACTGTGACGGAGCGCCCGGCAGTTTGAGCTTGCTCATCCCCGGCTGCTCGAACTCGACGAAGTATTTGCGCTCCTGCAAATGGTCGCTTTCGTACATCTGCTGCATCGTGTTGACCGGCGCGAACGGAATGCGCGCTTCCTGCGCCGCCTTGTAGAGGTCGGTCACCTTCCACTGCGAGATCCACTCGCTCATCAGCGCCTTGAGCGCGTCCATGTTCTGCGCGCGCGACATCCGGTCCTTGAAGATCTCTTCGCTCGCCCACTCGGGATTGCCCATCAGCTTGACCAGGTACTGCCACTGATGCTCTTCGACCGCGAGGACGAAGATTTTACCGTCCTGGCAATCGGCGAGGAACCACGGCCCGAGCGCGC
>CAVZDJ010000026.1:0-6539 GCA_963773975.1 uncultured delta proteobacterium | reverse complement strand
TCGCGTTGCTATGCGCACGGCCGGTGGGCGCACAGACCCAGAGCGCCCCAAAGAGCATCCCGGCCGGCGGCGACCAGACGCTCGTTCTGCCGCCAGCGGCGCCGGCTGGAGCGCCGCCGAGCGCCATTGTGCCTGGCGCTCCCGATCAAAGTGCGCCGGGGCAAAGTGCGCCGCAACCCGACCTCGGCTCCGACAACGCTCCGTTGCCCGCGGATTTGCCCGCGCCCGAGAACGCCGGACCGCGCCCGTATCTCGGCATCTCGGTGCTCTACACGGTCTCGATGCGCGATGGGCAGCAGGTCAGCGGGCTCGAGGTGATGGACGTCGACGCCGATAGCCCGGCCTCGCGCGCCGGGTTGAAGGCGCGCACGCCGATGACCACGATCGGCGCCAGTGGCGCGACTGCCGGCGAGTTGCTCGGGCCACTCGACGCTGCGCTTAAGCCGCTGCTCGCCAAGTCGGGCCAGCTAGGCGAGGACGGTGACCTGATCGTCGCGATCGATGACCATCGGGTGACCAGCGACTCCGACTTGCCCGACCATCTTGGCCGGCTCCATCCCGGCGACATCATCTATCTGACCGTGCTGCGCCAGAAGCGCGGCGGAACGTACAAGGCGGTCAAGTTGCCGGTGACGCTGGGCTTTCCGAAAAGCGCCAACGCGACCCGGTAGGCGCGCGACGGAAAACCGCCTGCGCGAATGAGGCGGCCGCCTTTGCTATAATCGGTTGGATCATTACCTTTAATTTGATCGTTTAATTCGATCATTGAGGTCGAGCTTAATTCGACGATTCATCGCAGGGAGCCATCGAGGACCGAATCGGAGCGGTCGCAGATCGATTTGGAACGGAGTCTGAAAGAGGCGGCGAGCGAGCTTCGGGCGCGCCTGGACGGCGGCGGCGCGCGCCGCTTTCCGCTGATGGGGCTCAAGGGCGCGGCGGGCGCGCTGATGCTGCGCGAGGCCGCGCTCGGGCTTGGCCGTCCGATCCTCGTGGTGACGGCGCTCGCGCGCGAAGCCGAGGCATTGGCGAGCGAGGTTGGATTCTTCCTCGACGAGCCGCCCGAGCGCGACCCGCTCGCGCGCCGGGTCCATCTGCTGCCCGCCTGGGAGTTGAAGCCGTTCGCCCATCTCTCGCCGCCGCCGCAAACGCAGGCGGCGCAACTCGCGGCGCTCTACGCGGCGTTGCGCGGAGAGGCGCCGATGCTCGTCGCGTCGGCCGAGGCGCTGCTGATGCGGACGATCCCGCGGCCGGTATTCGAGTCCTCGGTGCTGCGCATCGCCGCCGCCGACACGCTCGACCTCGAAGCGCTGATCGACGCGCTGAGCGGGGCCGGCTACCAGCGGGTGCCGCAGACCGAAGAGCCGGGCGACTTCAGCGTGCGCGGCGGAATTATCGACATCTTCTCGCCGCTCTACCACAACCCCGTGCGCATCGAGCTGGAAGAGGACATCGCGACCTCGGTGCGCCAATTCGATCCCGCCTCACAGCGATCGCTCGGCGAGCTGCGCGAGGCGATCGTGATTCGCACGCGCCTGGTGCCGCCAATCGCGCTCAAGGACGATAAGGTGCGCGAGCGCGTGGCGCTGCGCGCGAGCGAGATCGGCCTGGTGCGCAAGGAGCTGGTGGAGCTGAGCGACTCGCTGACCAACGGACTGCTGTTCCCGGGCGCCGAGCTGCTGACCGCCCTGCTGTTCGGCCGCCCGCTCGACACCGTCTTCAGCTACCTGCCCGCCGGTACGGTGGTCTGGATAATCGAGCCGGGACGCGTGCTGGCCGAAGCGATCAGGGTCACCGAGCAAACCGCGGCCGCCGCCGAGGCCGCACAGAGCAAGCCTTCGTTCTATCCGGCGCCGGAGTCGCTTTACCTCGGCGCCGACGAATTCGAAGACGCGCTGGGCGCGATGACCGCGGTCGAGGCCGGCTCGCTGGTCACCATGGCCGCGCCGCGCGAGGGATGGGCGCCGGCGATCGAAGTCAAATGCCAGCCGAGCCTCAAGCTCGGCGCGAATTCGCTCACCGGGCCGCGTACGCCGCCGAGCTTCGAGCCGCTCGCCACGGAGCTCCGCGAGGTGCAGCGCGGACAGGGCCGCGCGTTGATGGTGGTCGAGGGGGCAAGCCAGGCCGCGCGCCTGCGCCGCCATCTGGAGGCCTACGATCTCTCGGTCAACACCGACTGCAAGAGCTTCGGCGCACTCATGGAATCGCCCGACTTCCGTCCCGCGATCATGGAGGGCGAGGTCTCATCCGGCGTGGTGCTGCAGGCCGACGGGCTCTACGTCTACAGCGAAGAGGACATCTTCGGCGAGCCGCGCGTGCGGCGGCGCTCGCGCCCGGTCTCCAAGGGCGCGTTGCTCAATCTCGAGGAGCTGAAGCCCGACGACGTGGTCGTGCATATCGATCACGGCATCGGGCGCTACCGCGGGCTGCGCCACATGAAGGTCGCCGGCACCGAGGGCGATTTCCTGGCGCTGGAGTACGCGGCCGGCGACGCGATGTACGTGCCGGTGGAGCGCATCAACCTGGTCCAGCGCTATATCGGCGGCGACGGCCAGGAGCCGAAGCTCGATAAGCTCGGCAGCGGCTCGTGGGACCGGGTCAAGCGGCGCACCAAGGAGGCGGTGCTCGCGATGGCCTCCGAATTACTCGACATCTATGCCGCGCGCGAGGTGATGGAGGGCCATGCTTTCGCCCATCCGGGCGCAGATTATGCCGAATTCGCCGAGGGCTTCGAGTTCGAGGAGACGCCCGACCAGCTCGCCGCGATAGACGAAGTGGTCCGCGACATGTGCCGGGGCAAACCGATGGACCGGCTGATTTGCGGCGACGCCGGCTTCGGCAAGACCGAGGTGGCGCTGCGCGCGGCGTTTATCGCGGTGATGGACGGGCGGCAGGTCGCGATGCTGGTGCCGACCACGGTGCTCGCGGAGCAACACTGGAACACGATGCGCAAGCGCTTTGATGGCTACCCGGTGCGAATCGAGATGGTCTCGCGCTTTCGCAACGCGCGCGAGAACAAGGCCGTGATCGAGGACGTCGGGCGCGGCAAGGTCGATATCGTGATCGGGACCCATCGCCTGCTCCAGGACGACATCGAGTTCCCCCGCCTGGGCCTGCTGATCGTCGACGAGGAGCATCGTTTCGGCGTGGCCGACAAGGAGCGCATCAAGCGCCTGCGCAAGCTGGTCGAGGTGCTGACCCTGACCGCGACCCCGATTCCGCGCACGCTGCACATGGCGATGCTCGGGATACGCGACCTGTGCGTGATTCAGACGCCGCCGCCGGATCGCCAGGCGATTCGCACCTTCGTCGCGCATTTCGACGACGGGCTTTTGCGCGACGTGATCATGCGCGAACTCAACCGCGCGGGACAGGTCTTCTTCGTGCACAACCGGGTCGAGAACATCGACTACGTCGCGCGCCATCTGCGCGCATTGTGCCCGAGGCGAAAGTCGCGGTCGCGCACGGACAGATGAAAGAGCATGAACTCGAGAACGTGATGCGCGACTTCATCGAGAACCGCATCAACCTGCTGGTGTGCTCGGCGATAATCGAGTCGGGACTCGATATTCCAAACGCTAACACGATGATCATCAACCGCGCCGACCATTTCGGGCTCGCCCAGCTCTACCAGTTGCGCGGACGGGTGGGTCGCTCGCGGCGGCGGGCCTACGTCTACCTGCTGATCCCCGGCGAGCACATCATCACGCGCGACGCCAAGCGGCGGATAGAGGCCCTGCGCGAATTGGTCGAGGCCGAAAGCGGCACCGGCTTCAAGCTGTCGATTCGCGACCTCGAGCATCGCGGCGCCGGCAACCTGCTCGGGCGCGAGCAATCGGGCAGATCGCGGCGGTCGGCTTCGAGCTTTACACCGAGATGATGGAGCAGGCGATTCGCGAATTGCGCGGCGAGCCGCAGCGTCCCGATTTCGAGCCGGAACTTCGGCTGGGTATACCGGCGTACATTCCCGACAGCTTCGTCCCCGACGAGAGCGAGCGGCTGGTGCTGTACCGGCGGATGGCGCGGGCGACTTCCCGCGCCGACCTCGACGAGCTGCGCGAGGAGCTGCGCGATCGTTTCGGACCGGTGCCGACCCTGGTCGACAATCTGCTGGCTGCGATGAATGTGCGCCGGCGGATGCGCGAGATGATGATGCTCAGCGCGATCTTAAAGGGCGACCAGCTCGAAGTGAAATTTCATCCCGACGCGCCGCTCGAGACGGCCAAGTTGGTCGCGCTGACCGAGGCCAACCGGCGGCGCATGCGGCTCACCCCATCGTTCCAGGTGGTGGTGCGAATCGAGATCGGCGCCGGCGAGTCGGGCAACAACTACGAACTGTTGTTCGAGCAACTCGACGGTGTCTTGCAGGCCCTGGCAGCCTGTGAAAAATTGGAGGCCGGGCCGGGCCGCCCCGCCGGGCCGCTCGCCAGTTAGACCATGAACCAGCATCATTCCCGCGTGCGCCTGGGCGCCTTGGCGCTGATCGTTGTTACATGCGTGGCGGCCGTGCTAGTGGCAGGGCCGCGCGCGACCCATGCGCAGGATGACCTCGATCGCGTGGTGGCCAGCATCGACGGCGATCCGATCACCGTTCACGATCTCAAAACCTTTGCCGCGATCAACAAAGTTTCGCTGCCCGATCCGGGCGACATGAATTCACCGGATACCAAGGCGGTGCTCAAAGGAGTCATCTCGGAGCGGCTGCTGGAGAGCGAGGTCAAGAAGTACAAGGACCAGGTCGACGATCGGCAGGTCGATGAATACATATCCAACTTCGAACAGGGCAATGGGCTGACCGACGCGCAGTTGCGCGCGCAACTCCAGAGCCAGGGTCACACCTACGAGGAGTTCCGCAAACACTCCCGGATGGAACTGCAGAAGATGATTATGATCCAGAAGGAGGTGCGTGGGAAGGTCAACATCTCGCCCGACGAGGTCAAGGCCTACTATGACGCCCATCCGGAGGAGTTCAGCGTCGGCAAGGAAACCTTCAAGCTCGCGCAGATCCTGATCGCGGTGCCCGCCAACGCCACCCCGGCCCAGGTCGAGGCGGCGCGCGTCAAGGCCGACAGCATCCACAAGCAGCTGCTCGACGGCGCGGACTTCGGCAAGCTCGCGCGCCAGTATTCCGACGACGATTCCAAGAGCCAGGGCGGCGAGCTCGGCGACTTCGCCCGCGGTGATATGATCGATCCGATCCAGAACGCGATCGATCACATGAAGGCGGGCGAGATTTCCGAGCCGATACGGACCGAGCACGGCTTCCACATCGTCAAGCTCCAGGAGCACGAGCAGTCGGGCGCCAAACCGTTTTCCGAAGTCTCCGGGCAGATCCAGGACAAACTGGTGAGCCAGAAAGCGCAGCAGCAGTTCGGCACGTGGGTCGACAACGACCTGGTCAAGCAGCATTACATCGAAACGTTCAACTAAGTGACACGGCGGATGCCATCGAGGCTCAGCGGGCCAGCGCTCCTGGCGGTAAGCATGGGCGATCCCGCCGGCATCGGCCCCGAAGTCATCCTCAAGGCGGCGGCCGCGATTGCCGCGCGACGCGGCGCGCCCGCGACTGGTCGTGATCGGCGACCTCGGTGCGATGCGCAACGCCGGCCGCGTCGGTCTCGCGGCGTGCCCGAGCCGCTGCGAATGGCGCCCGGGCACGCGCCGGTTCGCCCGCGCGAACGGACTGGCGGTACTCGAACTCGGACGCTTGCAGCGCGCTGCGATCGACCCGGGCGCCGAGCGTCGCGGGCGCGGATGCGGCTTACCGTTACGTCGTAGAAGGCGCGCGCATGGCGCTCAGCGGCGAGGCCGACGCCCTCGTGACCGCGCCGATCAACAAGGAATGGCTCAACCGCGCGGGCCATCATTTCCCCGGTCATTCCGAATTGCTGGCAAAGCTCTCGCACGCGCGCTTATGGCGGATGATGTTCGCGGGCGAGCAGTTGCGGCTCGCGCTGGTGACCGTGCACATGGGACTCGCGCGGGTCTCGCGGCGCTCAACCGCGATGGCGTGTTTCAGACGATTCGGCTGCTCGCCGATCATTTGCGCAGCGACTCGGGATCGCACGGCCGCGAATCGGCGTGCTGGGCTTCAACCCGCACGCGGGCGAGAATGGGCTGTTCGGCGACGAGGAGGCGCGCGTGATCACGCCGGCAATCAGCCGCGCCCGGCGCGACGGTATCGACGCCTTCGGTCCGCTCGCGCCCGACACCGCGTTCATTCGGCCGGCGGGACAGTTCGCCTTCGACGCGGCGGTCGCGATGTATCACGACCAGGGATTGATCGCGCTCAAGACGCTGGAATTCGATCGCGCCGTCAACGTCACCCTGGGATTGCCCTTCGTGCGCACCTCGCCCGATCATGGCACCGCCTATGATATAGCGGGCACCGGCGCGGCGAACGGCGAAGAGCATGCTGGCGGCGATCGAGTACGCGTGGCGGACGGTGCGCGGACGAGCCGTGCAATCTGAAAGATCGCACGCGGAAAGTTTGCCAGCGCCAGCGGATCGGTAGAGATAGCGGATCGGTACTGACAGTCAGG
>CAVZDJ010000025.1:0-5924 GCA_963773975.1 uncultured delta proteobacterium | reverse complement strand
TGTTGTTCCACCGCAGCGGTCGTTTTTCCGCTCTTGTAACCGGCGTCGACGCCTCCGGAAAATCCTACGTGGAAATCGACGGACCGGGCGCCGGCATCATAGAAGAGGGCGGCGCAGGCCTCGCGGAGATTTGGGTCACCGACGCCACGCCCGCCGACAACGCGGCCAAGGGCGATGCGGCCAAGTGGAAGATGCGCCTGGAGCCTCCGGCCGGTGGCAGCGTATGCCGGTTTTTCGCGCTCGCCCCGGAAAACAAGACGCTCTCGGCGCGCGAGTTGGAGGAACGGACGGCGGCGATGTTCGCGGCGATCGGCGGCGCGCATTGCCGGGTCGATACGAAACGCCATCCGAGCATGCATACGACACGCACGATCGACTACGTGATTCTGCTCTCGGGCCGCGTCACCCTGCTGCTCGACAAGGGCGAGGTCGACCTCAAGCCGTTTGACGTGGTGGTGCAGCGCGGCACTAATCACGGATGGGTCAACCGCGGGACCGAGCCCGCGCTCTTCGCCGCCGTGCTGATCGACGCCAAGCCGCTCTGAGAGCTTGTAAGCGCCGCCCATGCGCGGCCGGACGAGGTGGGCATCGTGCAAATGAAAGAACTGCGGCGAGTCGTAACCGGTATCGACGCGGCCGGAAAATCCTACGTTGCGATCGACGGGCCGCCGGCCAACATCCGTGAGAGCGACGGCCGCGGCGCGGCCGAGTTCTGGATAACCGACGCGACGCCGGCCGACAACGCCGCGCTGGGTGACCCGGCGGCGGAGCGCCCGCCGCGTCTGGAGCCGCCCGCCGGGGGCAGCGTGATCCGCTATTTCATGGTGGCGCCGGAGAACAAGGCGCTGTCGTTGGCCGAGTTGGAAGCGCAAAGCGCAGCGCGGTTCGCGGCGATGGGCGCTTCGCACTGCCGCGTCGACACGTCGCGCCATCCGAGCATGCACACCACACGGACGGTCGATTACATCGTCGTGCTGACCGGGCGCGTCACGCTGCTGCTCGACCGGGGCGAGGTCGAGCTCAAGCCCTTTGACGTGGTGGTGCAGCGCGGCACCAATCACGGATGGGTCAACCGGGGAAGCGAGCCGGCGGTGATGGCTGCGATCCTGATCGACGCGAAGCCGCTCTGAGAGCCGTTCGGGAAGCCTGACGCTTCAGTCGAACGCCTGCGGGTCGCACTTCGCCGCCAGGTCGCGCAGGCCGTCGAGACTGCGATCGTCCTCGCGCGCTATAGTGCGCAGGCGTGCGGCAAACGCCGGGTCGATTCCCTCCCAATGGAGCGCCTGCTGATTCACCTCGCGCGAGAGCTCGAGCAGCAGTGCAAGGTCGCCGCTCACGCGCTGCCAATTGCTGGAGCCCTCGTCGCCGACAGGGCGTGGCAGCCTCGAGGATACGTGGCGCTCGCTGAGCAACGCGTCGAGCGTGCGCGCATGCTCGGTCTGGCGCGCCGCGAGCGCGCCCAGCGCGCCGGCGATATTCGGATAGGCGCAAAGCTCGGCGTGACGCGCGAGGCGGTTCGCAAGTTCCTGATGGCGGCCGGCGATGTCGGCCAATTCGGCGAGCAGCCGCTCCTGCGGCGGCGTTGCGGTCCACATTCTTTGCAGTATTCCCATCAGACTGTCGTCAGCTTCGGCGTCGCTTGCGGTTGGCGGGGATGATACATGCGAAGAACTCGCCGCGCATCCGTCACGCATCATTTTAAAGCCGGTTCCGCATCGGAGCCGGAGGGCAAGATCGCGCGCACCAGGAACGATTCCCGTTTGAAGAAGCCGCGCGTATGGTACGAGTTGCCGAGTCGGAACACGGCGTAATCGAAGTAGTGGGCGAGCTCGTGCATCAGCGTGCGCAGGAAAGTTTTCGGCTTGACGACGTCGTGACGCAGTGCCGTGCGCGTCCACAGCACGATACGTGGCGCCTCGGGATAGAAGATGCCGTGGAGCTCGCCGCGCGCGTTGCGCGGCCGCACCCCTTTGACCTCGATCGGCACCACGCGCACGCTTAACAGCCGGCATAGCTCGCCCACCAGGGCCTGCGCCGCGCGCCCGGTGCCCGCCACGCTGCCGCCCTCGAGCGCCGCGACCAGCGCCTCGGCGAGCGCGAGCGCGTTGGGCCCGACGATCAGGTCGAAGGCGTCGATCGCGTCGCTGCGCAGGTAGACCTTCTGGTCGCGCGGCGCCAGCCGGTAGAAAAAACCCGGCAGCGCGCCGCCGTCGCCCGCGGCGCCGCCGCGCAACGCTGTGGTGCGCGATCGCGGCTGGGTCGCGCGATGATTGGGGCGGGGTGTCATGTCTCGCAATCGATGCCGCGGCTCTCCTATCATCGAGCAGCCATCGCAGACCAGAAAATGAATACCGGAGAACGCGAAGCTATGGAACTCAGCGCGATCGAAATCGTCAAGCCCGCCGACGCCAACGTGATTATCGGGCAGGCCCACTTCATCAAGACGGTCGAGGACCTTTACGAGGCCGTGGTCGCGGCCGTGCCGGCGGTCAAGTTCGGCGTGGCCTTCTGCGAAGCCTCGGGGCCCTGCCTCATCCGTCACACCGGCACCGACGCCGGACTCGAAGACGCGGCGGTGCGCGCGGCCCAGGCGATCGGCGCGGGACACGTGTTCGTGGTCATGCTCGGCAACGCCTTTCCGATAAACGTGCTCAACCAGGTGAAGGCGGTGGCCGAAGTATGCTCGATCTTCTGCGCCACGGCCAACCAGGTGCGCGTGATCGTGGCCGCCGACGGCGGCAGCGCGCGGGGCGTGATCGGCGTGATCGATGGCAGCGCGCCCAAGGGGGTCGAGGGCGAGCAGGAGCAGGCCGAGCGGCGGGCGATGCTGCGGCGGTTCGGTTACAAGCAGTAGCGGCGGGCGCGCGGCCGCTGGAATCGGCGCGCGCGGGCCATTACGCTCAAGAAAGACCGTGATAGAGATCGCGAAGAGATTCGGAGAACCGATGAGCCGAGCCACAACGCCCGCGCCGGAGGCGAAGAAAAATTCGCGGCCGCGCGAGCCCTGGATCATCAGGACCTACGCCGGTTTCGGCGACGCGCGCCAGGCCAATCGCCGCTTTTTGGAAAACCTAAGCCGCGGACAGCGCGGTCTCTCGATCGCCTTCGACCTGCCGACGCAGAACGGCTACGACCCCGACGCGCCGCTTGCCGCTGGCGAAGTCGGCAAGGCCGGCGTGTCGATCTGCCACTGGCGTGACATGGAGCAACTGCTCGCGGGGATCGAGCTTGGCCCGATCAACACGTCGATGACGATCAACGCGACCGCGCCGTTCATACTCGCGCTTTATCTCGTGGTTGCCGAGAAACACGGCGTCGCCTGGACGGAACTGCGCGGCACCACGCAGAACGACCTGATGAAGGAATTCGTCGCGCGCGGAACCTCGATTTTCAACCCTGAGGTTTCCTTGCGGCTCTCGACCGAGCTGATCCGCTTCGCGGTCGAGCGCGTGCCGAACTGGAACCCGATCAATTGCTGCGGCTATCACTACATGGAGAGCGGCGCCGGTCCGGCCGAGGAGATCGGCTACACCTTCGGCAACGCGCTGATGCTGCTCGACGCGCTGCGTCCGCAGCTCAGCGTTGCGGCGTTCGAACAGACGGTGCGGCGGATTTCGTTTTTCATCAACAGCGGCATCGAACTGGTGCCCGAGATTTGCAAGGTCCGCGCGTACTTCAAGCTTTGGCGCGAGCTGTGCCGCGTCGAGTACGGAATCGACGACGTCGTGTTTCGCACCGGATGCCAGGTGCGTTCGCTGACGCTCACCGAACAACAGCCCGAGGTCAACATCATCCGCATCGCCTACGAGGCGCTACCGGTCGTGATTTCGGCCGCACGCGCGCGTCAACGCTCTGCAGTTGCCCGGTTTTCGCGAAGCGATGGCGTTGCCGGACCAGGCCGAGCAATCGCTCGAGCCTGCGCACGCAGCAGGTCCTGATGCACGAGACCGGGGTGGCCGAGTACGGCGACATCTTCGAGGGCAGCAACGTGGTCGAAAAGCTGACCGACGAGATTGCCGGGCGTGCGCGGGCGATTGCGCTTAAGTTGCGCGACGCGGGCTACTCGCGCGCGATCGCCACCGTCGGCAGCGGAGCTGACGCAACTGCTCGCCGAGCGTCAACGCAAACTCGCAAGCGGCGAACTGGTGCAGGTCGGTGTTAACGCATTCCTCGATGAAATTGGGCTCACCGGCGCGAGCGCCGTGAGCGACGACGCGGCGGAGCACGCGGCGGCCGAGCGCGAACGGATCGAGTCGCTCGTCCGATGGCGGCGCGAGCGCGACGCCGGCGGCGCCGGCGCAGTCGCTCGCGCGCTCGAGGCGCTGGAGCGCGCGGCCGCAAACGGCGCCGGCGTGATGGAGCCGACGGTCGATCTCGCGCGCGCCGGCGGCACGGTCGGCGAATGGACCGCCGCGATCGAGCGCGCGACCAACGGCCGCTACACGCCGCCCGTGCTCGATCGCACGACGGCGCTCGCGCCGCTTAACGTGCCTCACGCCCCGTGGCGCATCCGTATCGCGCTCGGCAAGGCCGGGCTCGACGGCCATATCAACGCGGTCAAGCTGCTCGCGCACGCCTGCATGCAGGCCGGGATGGAAGTAATCCTGGCGGGCTTCAAGCAGACCCCGGCGCAGATGGTCGAGACCGCGCTGCAGGAAGACGCCGAGGTGCTGGCGATAAGCTCGCTCGCGGGGGCCCATCTCGCGATCGCGCGCGAAACGATCGCGCTGCTCAAGGAGCGCGGCGCGGACGATGTGAGACTGGTGATGGGCGGGATAATTCCCAATCGCGACCGCCAGGCGCTGCTCGAGATGGGAGTGCGCGCCGTGTTCACGCCGAAAGATTCGGACCTCGGTGAGATCGTGCGGCGGATTATCGAAGTATGCAACGACGCGGCGGCTTGATGCTCATAAGCCAGGACCGCGAGGCAGTGGGCGCGCGCGTGCCGGTGGTCGAAGCGCCGACATCGGTGAGGCGCGGGTCGAGGGCTGGTGAAGAAAGGAGTGCCATGAAAGTCGGGCGCTTAGTCTTTTCGGTAACTTGCGCAATCGGTCTTGCCGCCGCGGCCGCGATGCCGGCGCATGCGGCCGAGGCACGGCCGTGGCTTTGCCGCTCCAAGCCGGTCTTTTCGTCGGATTCCGCGATGAGCTACCGGGTGGTCAATCACGGCGGTGCGCGATGGGAGTTGCTATTGATGCAATTCGAGCCGGGCAGCGCGCACGATGGATACGAAGTCGTGGCCTCGCAGGAGTTGCCTGCGGGCGCGGACCAGGCCGGCGGCACGCTCGCACCCGGGCGCTACTTCGCGGTTGCGATGTATCGTGGCGAGGGCGGACGATGGATTTGCCCCGGCTACGCCGAGGACAAGGATCGGCCCACCGGCGCGGTCAGCCGAATCTGCTATGACGAAGAGTCGCCGGGCTGCCCGGTCGCGCTGACCGTTCTCTCCGCCGCTCACGCGGGCGCGCCTTCACATTAACAACGCGAAAGCAAAACGGCCGCCGCCGAAGGCTCGGGAGCTCTCAACGGCCGCAGTGTCTGCGTGAAGCGGACAAAGGATAATTTGGAGGCGGCGAACGGATTCGAACCGTTGAATGGAGGTTTTGCAGACCTCTCCCTTAGCCACTTGGGTACGCCGCCCCCGAGGATCCGAGTTTAGCGGAGCCGCGACGCTAACACACGCATCGCGGCACGGCAAATTTGCGCCGCGAATCTGCGCGCGCCGCCCGCGCGGGCGGCCAGACCGCGATTGACACATCGGAGCATTTCTGCGGCAATGGCTTTCGACGTAAACGCGCGCAGGGAGACCGCCCATGTCCACTGTTTCGATCAAGGACGAACATCGCGTCGGCACCGAGGCCCGTTTCAAGGTCGAGCCCTCGGCCTACCTCCAGAAGCTCTTCCAGAGCGGCACGCCCGATTTG
>CAVZDJ010000024.1:0-14174 GCA_963773975.1 uncultured delta proteobacterium | reverse complement strand
GTTTGACCATGGATTTCCGAACCCTCTTGCAGCGCGCCTGAACGCGCGCACCGACCCAAAACAGTGCCACAATATGTAGCACCAAAATTAGTGGACTTACAAGGTCGAGTATACGGCCTAACCCATTTAAGTGTCAAATGGACTATAAGCCCGGCAGCGGTCCGGCGCGGAGCGTTATAAGCCGGAACGCCATTGTGCCTAATGTTTTAGGCGCGCCGCGGTCGAACTCCCTCTCCGTGTCTTAGGGAAGGAGTCTCGGTGAAGCGGGCATCTCGCCAGCCGGCGGGTGGGCGCGCCTCAACCGCCGGTGCGGCGGACGCTGCCGCAGGCTTCGCGCTGTAACGGCCGCGGCGGAAATTTCGGCGCCAGCCGCAGCCGGCTGCCGAACTCGAGCGCGTAGCGCGGGCCCATCGCGGCTTCCTCGGCGCGAATCCGCACCCACAACAACATCGCATTGCCAATCGAGAACACGACCGCGGTCAGCCAGCATCCGCGAATCAGCGGCACGCACGCGATCTCGACGATCACGGCGAGATAGTTGGGATGGCGCATGAAGCGGTACGGCCCGCGGCTTATCGGCGGAATCCCGGGAAACACGATGATGCGCGTGTTCCAGCGCGGGCCGAGACTCATGACGGACCAGTAGCGAAGCGCCTGCGCGCCGAGCGCGCCGCCGAGCGCTATCCATCCGAGCGTCCCCGGAAACGGACGCTTGAGCACGATCGCCTCGGCCGCGGCCGAGACCAGGAAGAGCGCGTGGAACGCGGCCATCAGCGGGTAATGGCTCCGCCCGTGCTCGACCGCGCCCATCGCGAATGCGCGCCGCGTGTTGCGCGCTGCGATCACAAGATGGAACACGCGCTCGAGCGCGAGCGCCGCAACGATCGCGAGATACGCGCCGAGCGAAATCACCATCGCAGCAGTGCCAGCTCCGCGCAGAATCCCGGGCCCATCGCGAGCATCAGTCCATACTCGCCGTGCCGCGCCGCGCGCGCGTCGAGCAAGTCGCGCAGCACGAACAGCACCGAGGCCGAAGACAGGTTGCCGGTCGCGGCGAGCAGCCGCCATGAGCGGTCCAGCGCGCCGGGCGGAAGCTCGAGCGCCGTGGCGATCGCCTCGAGCACGCGGTTTCCGCCGGTGTGTGCGATCCAATGGCTAATCGCGGAGCGTGCAAGGCCATGCTCGGCGAGCATCGCGTCGACGTCGCCACCCAGATGCTCGCGCACCAGGTCGGGAATTGCCGGCGACAGCACGATTTTGAATCCGCTGTCCACCACCTCCCATCCCATCATCGCTTCGCTGTCGGGATAGAAGACCGAGCGCGTGGCGACGACGCGCGGGAGCATGCCGGCGCCGCGGTTGGCCCGCTGCGCGCCGCCCAGCAGCACCGCCGCCGCGCCGTCGCCGAAGAGCGCCGAGGCGATGATGTTGGCGACCGAATCGTCGGCGCGTTGCAAGGTGAGCGAGCACAACTCCGCCGACACGACCATCGCGACCTGGCCGGGAAATCCGCGCAACACGTCGGCGGCGCGGATGACGCCGGCCACTCCGCCGGCGCATCCCAGGCCGAAGATCGGCGTGCGCCGCACGTCGGAACGCATCCCGAGCTGGTTGACGATTCGCGCATCGAGGCTCGGCGTCGCGATCCCGGTACCGGTGACGAAGAAAAGATGATCGACGTCGCGCGCCGTCATCCCGGCGCCCGCGAGTGCGCTTTGGGCCGCCGCGGCGCCCAACTCCGGGGCCACGCGCGCATAGGCGGCGTTGGTCTTGGCGAACGAATCGAGCGCCGGGTACTCGCTCACCGGCAAGGCCAGATAGCGCCGATCGATCCGCACCGAGCGCTGGATTTGCTCAAAGGTCGAACGCCAGCGCCGCGACTGATCGTATTTTTCACCCCACAGCGCCTTGAGCAGCGTGGCGATCGACTCCTGCTCGATCACATTGGGCGGGAGCGCGGTGGCGGCGGCCAAAATCGCAGGCGCAGGGCCGAATGCCTGCGCGGACGTGTCGCGGAAAGCATCGGACATCGGCACCCCGGCGGCCCAGGTACCGTCAAACAACTCAAGATTCATCATCATGAATCTATTCTACTGCAACAGTAGAACCGTCGCCGTGGGGGCGATTGTTCCGGGGATAACAAATGATGCGGCGCGGCTATTGCGTCGCTTTGGGACGGGAGTCGCGATGGCGCCGGGTTTCATCGTACAGCGGCGCCATCCCGCGCGGACGCGTGCGGTAGCGCCGATGCTGCCACAGGAACTGCCCGGGATAGCGCCGCACGATGTTCTCGATCGGGCCGAGAAAGCGCCGCGTGTTCTCCTCGATGTCGGCTTCGGCGTCGGTGCTTTCCTGGAGTGCGATGTGGTCCTGGATAACGATGCGATGGTGGCGGTGGTCGGGCTCGCGCACGATAAAGACCGGGACCACGATCGCGTGCGACTTCCGCACCAGCCGCGCCAGCGTGCGCGAGGTCGCCGCCGGCTCGCCGAAGAACGGAACGAACACTGCCTCACCGCGCTTGGCGTTCTGATCGAACGGGACGCCGACTAACTGGCCATCGCCGAGCGCCTTGAGCACCGCGCGCGCGGCCGAACGCTTGCGCACGACGTCGACGCCGGCGCGCTCGCGCACCCAGGTCATCAAGGCGTCGCCGGACACAAAGCGCTGGGTGTGATGGACGAGGGTTATCTGATGGCCGTGAAGGGCGTGGGCGGTCGCCAAAAGCTCGAAATTGCCGAAGTGCGCGCTGAGCACGACGATGCCGCGGCCGGGGTAGCGCCGCTTGAGTTCGTCCCAGTAATGGAAACGTTCGTAGGCCACGCGCGCGATGAGCCGGCGATGGAAAAACCCAGCCAGGCGTACGTACTCGGCGCCGCTGCGGCCCAGGTTGACATAGCAGGTGCGCAGGATGCGGCGGCGTTCGCGTTCGCTGCGTTCGGGAAACGCGATCGCCAGATTTATCATCCCGATCGCCACGTGGCGGCGGTCAAGCCAGTAGGCGATATAACCGCCGAGCACCCCGAGCGGATACAGCACGAAATCGGGCAACAGGCTGAACGCGTGGATCCCGGCGCGCATCAATTGGAACAGCAACCAGTCCTTGCGGCCCAGCTTGAGCCCCGCTAGCGGCGGCCGTTCGCGCGCGACGCCGTCCCGGGCGGACGCGGCCGCGGCCGCGTCGTTGATGGCCGCGTCGTGAGCGCCGGCCGCGGCGTCAGCGGCGGCGGACGTGCCATTGATATCAGCGGGCGCGGCGGCAGAGGCTTTTTCCATCGGGGCGCTGGCGACGCTTTGTGTCACAGGCTTTGCCGTTCGCGCTTGCGGGCCTTGGCAATCACGACCAGGCCGGAGTCGGTGACGTGGAAGCGCTGGCGGTCGCGCTCGAGATCGTAGCCGATCTCGTCGCCCTCAGTGACGTAGACGTTCTTATCGATGATCGCGCGGCGCACGCGGGCATGGCGGCCGATCTCGCTGTAGTCCATCACGACCGAGTCCTCGACCTGGCTCCACGAGTGCACGAAAACCGAACGGCCGAGCACCGAGTTGCGCACCGTCCCGCCCGACACGATGCAGCCTTCGGAGATGACCGAGTGCAGCGCCTCTCCGCGCCGCCCGTTCTCGTCGAAGACGAACTTGGCCGGCGGCTGGTCGTAGTAAGCCGTGCGCAGCGGCCAGCGCTGGTTGTAGAGATTCAATTGAGGCCGCGCGTCGCGCAGGTCCATGTTGGCCTCGTAGTAAGCGTCGATCGTGCCGACGTCACGCCAGTAGCTCAGGTTGACCTCGGAGTCGCCATGGATGCGATTGGTCATGAAGTTATAGGCGTAGACCGGGACGCGTTCAATCAGGCGCGGGATGAGGTCGCGGCCAAAGTCATGGCGGCTCGATGCGATCGTCGAATCCTCCACCAGCGCCCGCCGCAGGACCTCGGGATCGAACAGGTAGTTGCCCATCGAGGCGAGGCACTGTCCCGGCGCGCCGGGCATCGCACGGGCCGTGGACGGCTTCTCCTCGAACCCCGATACGCGCAGTCCCGAGTCGACCTCGACGATGCCGAACTGGCCGGCTTCCTCGATGGGTACCGGGATGGTGGCGACGGTCACGGCCGCCTTGCGCTCGAGATGGAACTCGATCATCTGCTGCACGTCCATCCGATAGATATGGTCGGCGCCGAAGACCGCGACGAGGTCGGGGCTGTTGTCGTCGAGCAAGTTGAGATTCTGAAAGATCGCGTCGGCGGTGCCCTGGTACCAGCTTTCGCCCATCCGCATCTGGGCCGGCACGGGGGTGACGAACTGGTCGGTCAGTATTCCACCGAACTGCCATCCGTCCTTCAGATGTTCGATAAGCGACTGCGAGCGCCATTGCACCAGGACGTAGATCGCGTAAATTCCAGAATTTACGAGATTGGAGAGGACGAAATCGATGATCCGGTACTTGCCGCCGAAGGGCACTGCGGGCTTGGCGCGGTCACGGGTCAGCGGATGCAGCCTGCTGCCGAGCCCTCCAGCCATGACCATCGCCAGCGTCCTCATTTAATCAATTCCTCATCCATCGGCCACTGAGCCGGCGCACCGTCTCGTATAACTAGCATCCAAAACGAGAAAACGCTCGAAAATGAACCGTTAGAGGGTTAAATCCGGGACATTTTGCCGGAAACCATCGGCGATTGTTGCAAAAAAAGGTCATAGTGCGAAAGTTCCAGGATCCCGGCGCTCAACTGGCTCAAGAGAGCTAACGTGAGAATATACAAAAGGATTTTTCAAGAATCTGATCTCGCATTAGCCCCGGCACATGGCTTGCTTGAAACTTCTGTAAGTCAGTTACGTCTAATTCAACGGCGCGGCCGAGAAGGACCTATAAATCGTAGTAAGGAGATGGCGCTATGCAAACCGCGATGAACACTGAAACCAAATCCGCCGAAAGGCCGGGTATCGTATACAGAACCGTATGTCAGAACCCCGGCTGCGGAGCCAGCTTTGATTTGCGCATAACTCCCCAAAACGCGAGCCTCCTGAGCGGCACGATGGCGTGTCCGCGATGCCGGCGGCATGGCGGGATGCTCAAGCCGCAGGGACGGTTGGGCAACAAGCTGTTCGCTGCCAAGCTGCTCTATCGTGCGACGGGTGTGGCTTCGACGCGGCCTGACGAAGACGAACCTCTGTTTGGTGAAGATCAACCCTACTAATCGCCTGCTCTATGCATCGCCGCCCTATTAAATCGGCCGCGAATGGTTTAGGTTAGGCGCTACCGCTCCAGATCCGTGCCTCATGAAAGCAGGCGCGCCGCCCGTTGAAACGGACGGCGCGTCTGTCGTTTCTTGCAATGCCAGATCGCTCTCGACAAATGGCGGATTGTTCTTATCAATCCGCTCTGCCGAGACTAAAGCAGTGCAACGATTAAACTCCCGGACGACTGGACTCGGGTGCTTAAACTCCGGCCAGGGGCTCGAGCGTCACGCCTTGCAGGGACTGGATGCTCGGCCGCTCCAGCATCCGCTTTATCCAGGCATCGACGTTGGGGCGATTGGTGCTTGCCTCAATACCCAGATCGCCCAGCACCAATACGCGCGGCACGAAGCTGATGTCGGCGACTGAAAAGTCACCGGCGAGAAACTGCTGGCCGGTTAGCTCGTGATTGAGATAGTCGAGCGCCCGTTCAATTAAACGATGAAGCCGCTGGAGACGCGCCTGGTCGCGCTCGCCCTCGGCCCGCGCCATCTCGGCCATGAGCTGTCCGACCTGCGGCGTGAACGAGGCATCGGCGAAATCCTCGAAGAGCCGCGCCCGTGCACGCAGCGCACTCGAGCCGATCGTCGGCAACACCGGCGGCTCCGGATATTCGTCCTCCAGGTACTCGATGATGATCGTCGAGTCGTAGACGGTAGTGTCCTCGTCGACCAGCACCGGCACCCGCGCGAACGGGTTGAGGCGCTGAAATTCGGGACGCCGCTGGTCGCCTTGGGCGAGATCGATCTGGATGAGCTCGTAGGTGAGGCTCTTTTCCGCCAGAACGATGCGCACTTTTTGACCGAATGGGCAGGGCAGGAAATCGTAAAGTTTCATCATACCCGGGTGGCCTTATGACGCCGCGACTGTGAGCTTCACGCCAGCTTCAACCTCCGGGTCGAGCCTCACCGGAACGGTAAACTCGCCGAGCTGCTTGATTGGCTCAGCCAACATTATCTTTCGCCTTTCGATGTCGAATCCGCGCTCGCGCAGCGCCCGTTCGATATCGATATTGGTCACCGATCCGAACAACTTGCCCTCTTCGCCGGCGTTGGCGCCGATCGTGAGCGCCAGCGCTTCGAGCTGCTGCTTGAGCTTTAGAGCCAACCCCTTGTTCGCCTCGCGCCGCAGCATCGCGAGGCCCTTCTGATGCTCGAAGGCGCGCAGGTTCTTGGGATTGGCCTCGACCGCGAGGCGGCGCGGCAGCAGGTAGTTACGGGCATACCCGGCGCGGACCTTGACCACGTCTCCGGGGCGGCCCAGGTTGGGCACGTCTTCACTTAGAATTACTTGCACGTTCATAGGCTTGACCGCCGAAAGTTTTTACTCCGGCGCTTAGAAGAAATCGCCAAAGCTACCCGCCTCCTGGCTTGGCGGCTTGAGCCGCCGGAAATCTACCCAGAGATCGAAGATGCCGGCCGCGCATACCAGGGCCGCGAGCACCGGTTGGATTATTGTAACAAAATAGATCAGCCCCCGGACCCATGGCGGGATAACCAGCGCCTTAAAATAATAGGCCATGATCGCCAGGCCCTGGCAGAAATAGACCGCCGCGACGCATACGAAAGCATCCATCGCAGCCACCGCCAGCGCCGGCACCGGGACGAACATCCCGAACCCCGCCGCCAGCAACACCCAGATGAGCCATTCCGGTGTCGACCAGCGGGCCAGATCGCCAAACAGCGGATAATTGAGCCGCTGCCTGCCACCCCTCCGCCAAAACACCGCAAGATTGATCAGCGCGCCGAAGCCGGCACACATCGCCACCAGCGCCGGACACAGCCGCAGTATCATATCGAGCAGTCCGGCCTCGGCCCCCTGCGCCATTCCGGTCTCTACCCCGAGAACCTTGTAAAAGTCGTGCCCCCGGGCCATCCCCGACGCCAAAGCATCGTGGACCCCCTTGGTCAGCGCCTCTGCCGAACCGGCCATCGCGAAGGCCGCGATCACGCTGGCTGACAGCACGAGCGCGCCGGTCACCAGCACGATCGTCTCGAAGGGCTTGCGCCGCTCGAGCATGTCGCACATCACGGCCGCGGCTAAGCCGAAGGTCACCAGGTAGCCGAGCGCCGCGATCCATCCGCCAAGCGCCATGACGGCCGCGGCAGCCACCATGATCGCGACTGCGGCGCGCAATCGCGCTCCCGCAAAGCCCACCGAGAAGAGCAGCACGGGCGCCGGCGCGAGCATCGAGGCCATCGCGCCAACCAGCGGTATCACTGCCGCGGCCAGATAGAGCGCCGCCGACAGGAATGCCGCGCGAATCGCGCTCACCAGCAGCCCGACTATTGTCCATCCGCGTCTCACGGCTCGTTCGTCATCCTCTGGTCATCCCAAGGTTGAAAAAGGCAGCAGCGCGATCACCCGCGCGCGCTTTATCGCGACCGCGAGCTGGCGCTGATGACGCGCACAGTTGCCCGAGGTGCGGCTGGGCACGATCTTGCCGCCCTCGGTGATGAAATTCTGCAGGGTGCGCACGTCCTTGTAGTCGACCTTGAGCGACTTGTCGGCGCAAAACCGGCACACTTTGCGCCGGCCGCCGCCGGGCCGCCGGCGCATCCCGCCCCGCTCGCCTCCGCGCCCTTCGCCGGGGCGATCCGAGTCGGAGCGCTGACCACCGGAGCGCGGTCCGCGGCCATGTTCATGGCCACCGTGTCCGGGGCCCTCCATCCTTTCTTCGTCGGCCATTTTTATCCTGTCAAATCCAGCGTCGAATCGTATCCAGATCAGGCTTCAAGCCTGATTAAGTCATTGTTACCGCAATCTCCAGTTCCTATGAACTCGGGTCCGCCACGACCTCGCTGATTTCGACCGCCAGCACCTCGACTCCGCTCGCAGCCGAAGACGAAACGCGGCCGCGCACCGCGCGCAGCGCTCCCGTTACCCTGACCGTCGCTCCGGCAGCGATTCGCGCTCCAATCTCGCGCGCGTCACCTCCCGCCATCACGACTCCCAGCCTCAAAACCTCGCGGCCCTCGCCGCAGTGTACTTCGATCCTTAAGACGGGCGTCCCAGTGGGCGTGGTCCGCACTTCGGGCGCGGAAGCCACCGTGCCAACCACTTCAATCCTGTTTCGGCTCACCCGTTGGATTCGCCTCCGTCTCCGCGTCGGAGCCGGCTTCCTCCGGCCGATCGGACACGGCCTTTTGCGCTACTTCAGCCTCGCCCGCGGCCTCTTCCGGCGTAAGATCGGCGATTGGAGCGCTCGGATGCGCCTCGCCCGGCGGACGCTCGGCGGCGGCAGCGGCGGCCGCCATCCGGGCCTCGGCGGCGGCCTTGGCCTCGGCCGCGCGATGGAGCCGGGCCTCGATTTCGGCGCGGACCTTGGCGGTATCGACCTCGGGATCGAGCAACACCGAAAGATAACGCAGGACGCTGTCGGACAACTTGAGGTTGCGCTCGACCTCGTTCATCACGGGGCCGGTGGCGGCATAGTCGAGGCGAACGTAATAGCCCCGGCGTTCGTTGTGAATCCGGTAGGCGAGCTCGCGAAAGCCCCATTCATCAGTCTCGAGCATCTCGCCGCCGCCGGTGGCGACCAGACCCTCGAAACGCTTGATGCTGTCCTTGACCTGGTTTTCGCCCAGATCGGAGCGAAGAATGAAAATCGTTTCGTAGCGCCGCACGCGGCAGCCTCCTTGTGGATGCCAGCCCCCATAGGGAGCAAGGAGCAAGAGGCTACACTAACACCCGCGAATCCTTCCGTTCAAGGTATAAACCCGAATAACTCACGAAAAATAGTAATTAGACGTGCAGTTTGCGGCGAAGATAACGATACGTGCGGCCCACGCCGGCGCGCCGGCTGAGTCGATAGAGCCCGCCAACGCCGCGCGACCATGCCACCAGCCGCCAGCGGCGCGACCGCGCGCGCAGCCCATCGCCGAGATCTTCCAACGTGAGCAGCGGGCTGATCGCGCCGACGAACATCACGTTGGGAAATTCCGGTGACGACCACAATGACCAGCGCGCTCAGCACGATCGCGCCAAGCCGCCGGATAATCCGGCGCGCGACCCTCACGCGCGAGGGACCGTCCAGCTCCTCGGCCAGCAGCGGCGCGAGCGCAAAGGTACTGAACGGCGAGCCGCCGAGCGCCACGATAACCGCGGTGACATGGATGAACAGCGCGAGCAGGCGCCAGGCTCAACATCGTCCAATCGCCGCTCCCTTAAGTGGGCCGCGTGCGAAAGTCCGCCGTTTGATCCAAGTCCGGCCTTGGTCAGTTCCGAGTTACAGGTCGCGCCGGTAGGTGACGAAGTTTCCGGTCGCCCGCGCTCCCAGCGCGACCGCCGTGCGCCGCGAAGCCCGATTGTCGTCGAGCACCAGGGTATATCCGGCATAGCGCATTCCGCTCTGCGCCATGGTCGTGAACGAGCGCGCCGCCATCGCCAGCGCCACGCCGTTGCCCCGCGCACGCTCGAGCACGCCGATATTGATGAGCGCGCCGCGGGTGCCGCCGCCGCGCTCGGGCAGGAGCTTCACGCCGGGGCGAATCTGCGCGAGCGCCGGGCTCAAGTCGGGCACCGAAAAGACCACCCCGACGACCTCGCGATTAACCACTGCGACCATCGAGAGATTGCCGACCGGCGTGCCCTGCAGCGGAGCCATCATAGGACGAACTTCGTCGCGGGTTATCGGGTTCCATCCCCAATGCCGGGCAAACGCCGCATTGGTGACCCCGGTCCAGGCATCGACCGCGGCCAGGAATCCGTATTCGCGCCAGCTCATCACGGCGATTCCGGCCGAGCGCGCGCGCTCGACCATCCGCGCATAGCGCGCCAGCACCTCGGGCGTCAGCGCGGCGGTATAGTCGATCTGCCCCTTTTCGGTTTCGAAACCGGCGTCCTTGAGGTAGCGATGGTAGTACTCGGGATTGCCGCGGAGCAGGAACGACGGCAGGCTGCCATAGTTGTCGATCGCGTAAGGGTAATCGAGAAAAGCGGCGAACCCGCTGCGCACCGATTCCATGGCGCCGCGCGCGAGCCATTCCATCGCCCGCGTCAGCATCGCGCCCACCGCGTCGTCCTCGCCGGCGGCGGCCTCGAAATGAATCAGCTGGCCCAGGCGCTGGCCCCAGTGGCTGATGTAGCGGCGGTTGATCACGGCGCTCACGCGCGCCACCAGAGTGCCATTGCTCCAGGCGCAGAAGGGTTGCAGGTCGAGATAAGGCGCGGTGAGCGTGCGCCCGGCAAGCAGGTCGACCTCGTTGCGGATGTCGGGCGGCCACCAAGCCTCGCGGTCGGCGTAGACCTGGTAAGGCAAGCGGGCGAATTCCTCGAACGCCTGCGGGCTATTGATAGCCTCGATCCGTATGTTGGCGGCGGCGCTCACCCTATTGGGAAGACTAGCATTGCGCGCGCGCGGTTAACTATCCATCGCAACCAAACTTCAGACGCGTGAAATTCGCCACGGGAATTGGTGACGGGAACTTCGCAGCCGGGGCGTCCGGTTTATCAGAGGTCGGCACGGTGCGCTGACGACCTCACCCATCGCGGCGCGCCTGGGCTGACTCCGGTCCGGACAACCTCCCCCAACCGGTCCGGCCGCTGGCATGCAGCCAGTTTCGGATGCCGCGGCTGGGCCGGTCTCTCCCGCGCCGTGGACGGTACAGGTTCGCGTACGAGGAGGCGCCGCAGTGCGGGCGTGGGACTCACGCAACAGTCACACGCGAGATGCACACGCGACATTCAATCGACGGGCGCGGAGCGCTCGGACTTAGCGGTAGCGTCGGCGGACAGCGCTAATTCGCATCGATGGCGCGCCTCGTCGGCGGCCGCGGCCAGCACCTCGAACTCCGGAATATTGTCGTCCCATTCGATGAGCGTCGGGACGCGGCCGAAGCGCCGCACCGCGTGCTCGTAGAGCGCCCACACCTCGGGGCGGATCGGGTGGTCGTGAGTATCGAGCAGATAGCTGCCGTGATCGCTATGGCCCGCAAGATGAAACTGCACCACGCGGTCCGCAGGTACGCCGTCGATGTACCCGAGCGCGTCGAAGCGATGGTTAAAGGCGCTCACGAAGATGTTGTTGAGGTCGAGCAGGATCGCGCAGTCGGCCTCCTCGGCCACGGCGCTCAGGAACTCCCACTCGGTAAGGCGCGAGGCGCGAAACGCCATGTAACTCGACACGTTCTCGATCGCCATCGTGCGCTCGAGGATTCCCTGGACCTCGCGGATGCGGCCGGCGACGTGGCGCACGGTCTCCTCGGTATATGGCAGCGGCAGCAGGTCATGCAGATTGTGGCCGCCGACGCCGGTCCAGCACAGATGGTCGGAAATCCAGGCCGGCTCGACGCGGCGGGCAAGCGCGCGGAGTGTCTTCAGGTAGTCGCGGTTGAGCGGGTCGCTCGAACCGATAGAGAGCGACACCCCATGCATCACGACCGGGTACCGCGCACGCACGCCCTCCAGCACCTCGAGCGGCCGTCCGCCCTGGACCATGAAGTTTTCCGAGATGACCTCGAACCAGTCGACTGGCGCCGCAGTCTCCGGCGCCACGTCGTCCAGCGGACGCTGTTCGAGGATGCGCGAGTAATGCGGCCGGCGGAGCCCGACGCCGAATCCGAGCGCGGCGAAATTCGAGCGATTCATCGCCCATTCATCGGGAAAAAATCCCGCTCCGGCGTCGCAGCCGGCGCGAAAAAACTACATCGATTTGGTTGGAGCTGCCGGCTTGCCACCCTTGTCGGTGCAGACCTTGGCCGAGGCGGTCGTCACCCAACCCTTGCCCTTGCACGAGTTCTGGCCCATACACCCATTGCTCGCGCTCTTGCACGAGCTTTGGCCCTTGCAGCTATTGCCGCCGACGCACTTCACGCTGGCCCCACTCGCGGAACTGCCCGAGGAGCTTTGCGCAAAGGCCGGCGTGGTCAGAAAAATCGCGCCGACCGCAGCCGCCAAAACCGCGCCTGTAACCGTTTTGCGATCCATCGTGGTGATCCTCCTATCCGGTTTTGCCAAAGGCCGACATCGCCGGCTCCAACCATTACATCCAAGTACATCCATCCAATATATGCCAAGTGATACGCATTATGGCGGCCGACGGTTCTAGTTCGACGACCGGATCCGCGATACGCGCCCAGCTTAGTTAAATCTCGTGCAAAGGGCGACGGTTCCTTGCTGAAATGCGCTTCGCAAAGTCGTCTCCGAATGAGAGAACCCGCTTCGACTGGTCCGGCGCTGTGCGAAAGCGATAAATCGTGTGATGAATCAAGGCGAAACAGGGGCGTAAAAATCGTGCTGATTCCGCCCAGGCGCGGGAACTTTCCTGCCCACGGCGGGATTTACCTAACAGGCGGTGCTATATGCTGGTGATCTTCATATATGGAGGACAAAGGGGGCAGCGAAAAGCGCGGGCTCTTCGAACGCGAGGCGCTGCCTCACGTCGACGCGCTGTACTCGGCGGCCTTACGGCTGTCGCGTAATCCTGACGACGCCCGCGATCTTTTGCAGGAGACCGTGCTGCGCGCCTACCGGTTTTTTCACCAGTACACTCCAGGCACCAATTGTCGCGCGTGGTTGTTGACCATTCTGTATAACAACTTCCGCAATGGCTACCGCGGCGCCGACCGTGAACAAGTCTCGCTGACACCCGAAGATTTCGAACGTGAAGTCGAGGGTTTGAGTGCCCGGGGGGACCAAAGGTTGAGCAATCCCGAGATGCTAATCTCGGAGCATGTCCTGGACCATGAAGTGGCGGCGGCGCTCAACGCCCTGCCCTCCGATTTTCGCGCAGTGCTGATGCTGGTGGACGTACAGGAACTCAACTACCAGGAGGTCGCGCAGGTACTGGAAATACCGATCGGGACGGTGAAGTCGCGGGTCTCGCGCGGCCGCCAGATGATGCGAGTTGCGCTGGGCGCGTTCGCCCGGCGCCGCGGTTTGGTCCGTTAGGGCGAATGGCAGGGGATTCAGATGATTCGCGCTATTGGGTATAAGCAGGGAGTACTGTGAACTGCGAGGAATACATCACTAACTATTTGTCCGCGGACGCCGACGGCGAACTCACGCCCGAAGAGGAACGCGCGGTCGCCCTGCATCTGGGCAATGGACCGCAGGACGGATGCGCCGTGTGCCGCGCGCACCTGGCCGAGGAACGCCTGCTCAAGACGCTTATCAAGCGTCAGGCCGCCATCGTGAAAACCCCGGAAGAGATCCGGGCGCGCATCAATGCCACGCTCGACCTGGTCGACCGCGGGCCCGCGCCGCGACGGATAGGAATCGCCGTGGTGGGCGAACTTAGACGGCCGCGCACCTGGGCGCCACTCGCCGCGGCCGCGATGTTGTTCGTCGTGGCGTGGGCGGGCGGATTCCTGCCCGGGACGCATCGCAGCGCGTCGCCCACCAACACCGGAGTCAGCCCAATCCCGGCAACCCAGGCCCTCGACCAGGCCGTGTACAGTTACGAGACTTTCGAGACGGCTTTCCGGCCCACCGTGCCGTCGGGCTCGCTGGCGGATATCGCGATGGCTTACGGCTCGGCCGAGATGCCGGACCTGATGTGGAATTTCCAGTACGCCGGCTACGGCGTGGTTGGCGGACGGATCGATCGGTTACCCGACGGCAATCCAGTTACCTACACGCTCTATCATGGCCGCAACAGCGACATCCTGTGCACGCGCTACAAGGCGCGCGACTTTGCCGTGCCGCCGGGCGCCGTTGGCGAGATGCACGGCCATCTGCTCTACCACTACAAGGGCTATAGTCTTTGCGTCACGGTGTCGGAGCAGAGCCACTTCATCTGCGTGCTGACGACGAGCGAACCGATGGACGAGCTGCGCCACGACATCTCGCTCGCCCGCGCATTCAGCATCGAGCGCTAGGCCGAGCGGCGCGCGTCAGCGGCCGAGCGCGTTGTCGGCGGCTTCGAACAGCCGCAACTGATGCGGCGCGTGATTGGCTGGAATCTCGACCGGGTAGCGGCCGGTGAAGCAGGCGTCGCAGTACCCC
>CAVZDJ010000023.1:0-37879 GCA_963773975.1 uncultured delta proteobacterium | reverse complement strand
TATTCCTTTTCCATCCCCTCTCCTTGTGCAAGGAGAGGCCAACCAGCAACGTGCGCCTAGATATCCAGGTTTCGGACGTTGAGCGCGTTTTCCTCGATAAACAGGCGGCGCGGCTCGACCTGATCGCCCATCAGCTTCTGGAACATCTCCTCGGCATCCTCTTGCGAGCCGATCTGCACGCGTAGCATCGAGCGCGTCTCGGGATCATCGTGGTCTCCCACAATTGCTCGGGGTTCATCTCGCCCAGCCCCTTGTAGCGCTGAACCTCGACCCCCTTGTGCCCCGCCTCCAGCACCGCGTCGGCGACCGCCTTGAGCGATTCAACCGTGCGCTCTTCCTCGCCACTCTTGAGCCTGTACGGAGCCTTGAGCGCTTCGAGGTCGCCGTCGAGGCGGCGGATTTCACGCAGCTCGCCCGCGCGCAGAAGCGTCAAATCGACCACGGTCGGGGCGGTGGCGCCGTTTTGCGCATGGGTGAAGATGGCGCGGAAGGCGCCGTCGTTCTCGGGCTCGATTCGATAGACCAGGTTGCCCTTGAGTTCCTTGACGATCGCTTCGGCCACTTCCTTGGTCGCCTTGTCGGAGCGAAAGCTCTCGTCACTCGCGCGCTTGTCGGCAGTGAGCCGCGCCAGCACCTCGACGATCGGCCGTTCCTTGGAGCGGCGCGCGAGTCCCTCGTACATGCGCTCGCGCTGCAGCGCCTTGCGCACCATCGTCTTGAGCGGCGCGCCATGGAGTCTCGCGCGCATCCTTGCCCTTGCCGGCCTGGAAGGTCACGGCCTCGGCGCCGAGGTCGGTCAGATAGTCCTCGAGCGCGACTTCGTCCTTGAGGTAGCGTTCCTGCTTGCCCTTCTTGGCGCGGAACAACGGCGGCTGCGCGATATAGAGATAGCCGCCCTCGATGATCTCGATGAACTGGCGGAAGAACAGCGTGAGCAACAGCGTGCGGATATGCGAACCGTCGACGTCGGCGTCGGTCATGATGACCACGGTGTGGTAGCGCAGCTTGGTTATGTCCTTTTCATCCGCCACCCCCATGCCGAGCGCCGTGATCAGAGTGCGCAGCTCGGCCGAGGAGAGCATCTTGTCGATCCGGACGCGCTCGACGTTGAGGATTTTGCCGCGCAGCGGCAGGATCGCCTGGGTGCGGCGATCGCGGCCCTGTCTGGCCGAGCCGCCGGCCGAATCACCCTCCACGATGTACAGTTCGCTGCGCGCGGGGTCGCGCTCCTGGCAGTCGGTGAGCTTGCCGGGCAGCGAACCCGAATCAAGCGCGCCCTTGCGCCGCACCAGGTCCTTGGCTTTGCGCGCCGCCTCGCGGGCGGTGGCGGCCTCGACCGCGCGATTGACGATCTTGCGCGCGTCGGAGGGATGCTCCTCGAGGTACCCGCCGAGCTTTTCGTTGACCATCGCGGCGACCATCCCCTCGACCTCGGAGTTGCCGAGCTTGGTCTTGGTCTGGCCCTCGAACTGAGGTTCGGGCAGCTTGACGCTGATTATGGAGAACAAGCCCTCGCGCGCGTCTTCGCCCTCCAAACGCAGGTCCTTGTTCTTGATCAGATTGTTTTTACCCGCGTACGTATTGATGGTGCGGGTGAGCGCCGAGCGCAGCCCCGAGAGATGCGTACCGCCTTCGATGGTATGGATGTTGTTGGCATAGGCGAAGTTACTCTCGTGAAACGCGTCGGTCCATTGCAACGCGACTTCGATACTGACGCCGTCGCGCACCTCGGGCTTCAAGTGGATAGCCTCGTGCAAGGTTTCGCTGCCGCTGGTCAGCGATTCGACGAACTCCTTGATTCCGCCCGCGTAGTGAAATTCCTCGGCTTTGCCGGTGCGCTCATCCTTGATGCTGATTTTGAGCCCGGCATTGAGGTAGGCCATGTCGCGCAAGTAGCGCGCGATGGTCTCGTACTTGAACTTGATCTCCGGAAAAATCTTAGGGTCGGGAGAGAAAGTGGTCTTGGTGCCGCTCTGCTTGCCGCCAAGCTTGGTTGCGCCGCGCTCTTCGACCTTGGTCTTCGGCGCACCGCGCTCGTAACGCTGGCAGTAGATCTTGCCGTCGCGCCGGACTTCTACCTCGAATTCCTCGCTGAGTGCGTTGACTACCGAAGCGCCGACGCCGTGCAGGCCGCCCGAGACCTTGTACACGCCGCGATCGAACTTGCCGCCCGCGTGTAGCACGGTGTGCACGACCTCGAGCGCCGAGCGTTTCTCGGTCGGATGCACATCCACCGGGATGCCGCGGCCATTGTCCTCGACCGAGATCTGATTGTCACTCAGGATGATGACGTTAATCTCGTTGCAGTAGCCGGCCAGCGCCTCGTCGACCGAGTTATCGATTATTTCGTTGACCAGGTGATGCAGTCCCCGCTCGGCGGTGTCGCCGATATACATTCCGGGGCGCTTGCGTACCGCCTCGAGGCCCTCAAGAACCCTGATCGACTGTGCGCTGTAATTGTCTTGCGATTGTTTGCTTGCCATAGAAAAAGGCTCAGACCACCCCTGCGCTAACCACAATTCCACCGGCCGGATGCTCGCGCCAAAGCGCGATCCGCGACCGCATCCAGTGAAATTTTCATCAAATACCGATGCGTGTTTCTACCAAAACAGTCTAATCTGAAGGGACCATTAAGTAAAGAAACTGACAGCTTCCATTCGCGACTTCTTCATTCGAAATCAAACATTGGTTGGATATTCTTGACAGAAAACCAAAACACCCGATTGTGTGGGTAGAATTGAAGACTTCGCTTAGGCTGGATGACGAGGGCTTTAAGGAAATGCTAAGGTACTATTATAGAATTGTGTTCGTATGACGTTCAAGGGCCGTGGTGGCCTTTAAAGCAACCGGCATGGTCTCTAAAAATGCCGCCGCCCGAGGCTATCTCAGGACTCGGATTCGGCCTTCAACGCCGCAGCTGGGCGGATCTGCCGCCACGCCGGTTTAGAACGAGGCCGCGAGGCTGGCGTACACGGTGGGAGGCGTTGCACGGACCTCGGGCAGACCGTCCATCTCGTCCACCTCGCGCAGATCGCTCAGAAAGCGGTGGGAGTTCAGATAGCCAACTTCACGCTTCAAAATCCGGCCGTGCTTGTCGATAAAGACGGTCGTTGGCACACCCCGTATCTCGTACTGCAGGGCCAGTCGCGTGTTGCGGTTGTTGCGGTCGGTGATGTCGGCCTGGAGACGGACGAAATGCGAGGCCGCCTCGATAACCGCCGGGTCGCGAAACGTCGTACGCGTCATCTCGCGGCACGGGACGCACCACGACGCACTGAAATCGATCACCACCGGCTTCTTTGCTGCGCGAGCCTGGTTGAGGATGGCGACGTCGTACGGATCGAAGGCCAGCTGCGTGGCGGGTTTGGCGGCAGAGAACGTCAGCATCCACACCAGCGCGCCCAGCGAGAGCGCCCCCAGGGCGCTGCGGAAGACCAGGAACGGGCGCCATTGACGCCCCGCCGGAGTGATGAAGCCCAGAAAGATGCCGGCCGCGGCCGCGTAGTACGGCATGATTCGCATCGGCCAGCCGCGCGCCACCGGGTCCAGAAAATATAGCGCCAGCCCGATCAGCACGAAGCCGAAGAGCTGCTCGATCCACGCGAGCCATTCGCCCGAACGCGGCAAAGCCCTGATATGCCCGGCCGCCAGCGCCAGCGCGATATAGGGCAGCCCCAGTCCTATCGCCAGCGTGAAGAAGAGCGCAAAGCCGAAGACGGGACTCGCACTGCGTTCGACCATCAGCAGCAGTCCCAGCACGATCGGCCCGATACATGGGGCCGCAACCACGCCCATCCCAAGGCCCATCATGAGCGATCCGAGATAGCCCGGCCGCGCCACTCCCGCTCGCTGCATCAGCCACTGCGGCGGCTGCAGCGAAAACATCCCGAAGCTCGAGGCCGCCAGCACCAACAGCATCGCGGCGATCGCGATCAACACCAGCGGATTTTGCAGTGCCGCGCCGAACAATCCTCCCGACAACGCCACGGCGACGCCGGCCAGCGAAAACGTGAGCGCGATTCCGAGCACATAGATAACCGCGAGCACCGCGATTTTGCGCGGCCCGCCGCCCTGGTTGCCGAAATATGCGATCGTCACGCCGATCAACGGGTAAACGCACGGCGTCAGATTCAGCGCGAGTCCGCCGAGCAGCACCGCGAGCAGCCCGATCACCATCCCGTGGGCAACAAAGATATTGGCCAGTTCCGATCCGGGCGCTTGCGAGCCGCCGCCGTCTGACCCCGACGACACATCCGCCGAGTCGCCCGACGAGTCACTGCCGTTATCGCTAAAGGCCACGGCGACGACGCGAGCGCGCTCAAGCGCGGCGTGCCGCGGGGCGGCCGCGGCGGCGGGTTGTATCGAACCCAGCGAGGCGTTAGCGCTGACCTTGGCGGGCGGCATGCAGATGTTGTCATTGCATGGCTGGTATTCCAGCGTAACCGCGACTTCCGCGCCCGCGTCCGGTTTAAAGTCGGCCGCCGCGCTCAGCGGCACCATGAACTTTATTGTGCCGGTGAAGACCGAAAGTTTCTCGCCGCCGGAAAACGCCGGCGCGATCTCGTCGGCCGGCGGATACGCGACGGCGCCGGCCTTTACCGCCGCTGGCGGCGTGACCGAGAGCGTAGTTCGGATGAAGTCGGCGGAATTAGGATGGTTGGAGTTGATATGCCATCCGGAGAGAATCTCGGCCTCGACCTCCAGTTGGCTCGTCGCGCCGGGCTTGAGCGCGCCGCCGAGCTTCAGCGTGTTGATTTTGACGACTTCCGAGGGCTTCGGCAGATCCTGCGAGTCCTGCGCGTTCGCGGCCCGCGGTAAGGCGAGCCGCGTGGCTATGGCGATTGCCAAAACCGCGATAGCCAACGCGCCGGATAAGCGGACAGCCGCGCCGGTGGGACCACGATTGGAACTCCATTCTTTCAAAAGGCGCCACGGGCGGCGATATCGATTCATCACCTGAATAATCCCGCAATCCCAGGCCCGGTTCCGCGCGGATGATGTCATGCAGCGGCGCTTGTTCATACGGCCGCGTTTGCGCGTCCGGCGGCCCCTCGGCGCAAAAAAATTCCGACTCAGATTGCGGCTCAACCTCCCGGCACTCCGTCGCCATCGGAAAGCGGCTCGCTGCCGATGATCTCCAGCCCGTACCCCGGCAGATTGGCCAGCCGCGGCGCCTGGTCGGAGAGCAGAATCATTTTGCGCACGCCGACGTCGCGCAGAATCTGCGCACCGATTCCATAGTCGCGGAAATCGGCCTCGGGCGGGCTCAGATGAGTGCTCGCGCGAAGGTACCAGTTGCGCCGTGCGGTCACGGAGGCGCGGCTGCTGTCGATGTCGCTCGCGATCGCGTCGGACTCGCGCTTGAGGTAAAGGATAACGCCCTCGCCGATTTCTGCGATACGTTCCATCGCGGCCTGCAGAAGGCTGCGGGTGTTGCGCGGCGAATAACCGAAGACGTCGCCGGGCAGGTACTCGCGATGCGCCCGCACGCGCACCGGACGGTCGGGCTCGATCGTGCCCATCACCAGGACGAGGTGCTCGGTCGAATCGACCCGGTTGCGATAGACGAAGGCGCGAAACTCGCCGCAATGAGTGGGCAGCCGCGCCTCGGCGATCCGCTGCACCATCGTTTCGTTGCGCAGGCGGTACTCGATTATGTCGGCGACGGTAACGATTTTGAGTCCGTGTACACGGGCAAACTCGACCAAGTCGTCGCGCCGCGCCATCGTGCCGTCTTCTTTCAGGATCTCGCAGATGACGCCGGCGGGTTTGAGCCCCGCCAGCCGCGCCAGATCGACTCCGCCCTCGGTCTGGCCGGTGCGCACCAGCACGCCGCCCTCACGCGCGCGCAGCGGATAGACGTAGCCGGGGCTGACGAATTCGGCGCCGGTGGCGTCCTCGCGCACGGCCTGCAGAATCGTGGTGGCGCGGTCGCGGGCCGAGATTCCCGAGCCGCTGGCACGCCGCGCGGTGATCGGCACCGTGAAGGCGGTGCCGAGCGGCGCCTGGTTGTCCCCGACCATCATGCTCAGACCCAGTTGGTCGATTCGCTCGGGCGCCATCGGCAGACAAATCAACCCGCGTCCGTGCTTGGCCATGAAGTTGATGGCCTCGGTGGTGGCGAGTTCGGCGGCCATGCACAGGTCGCCCTCGTTTTCGCGCTGCTCGTCATCCATCAGGATGACCATACGGCCGCGGCGAATCTCCTCGAGCGCTTCCTCGATGGAGATGAACGGGGCCTTGCTCTTTTCACGCGGGACTAGTTCGCCAAACATGACATTTAATCTTACACCACCGCTTGGCTCGGCGTGAACCCCGGCGTGGCGCCGATTTGGCGCGTCGTCGGGCGCACTCGCCAGCCGTCCCCGACTTTGCCAAACTGGCGTCATTCCTCAAGTGAGCGCTTCCATCGAGACTTCCGCCGAAACTCCTTCCGGGGGCAACCCCATAGCCGACGCGTCCGTCCAAATGGAACCTCTGGCCGAGCGGCTTGGCGCGTTCCGGGCGCTGCGCCATCGCAATTTCCGGCTCTTCTTCGGCGGCCAGTTCGTGTCGCTCATCGGCACCTGGATGCAGTCGGTGGCGCAGGGATGGCTGGTGCTCAAGCTCACCAACTCGGCCCTGATGCTGGGCGTGGTCAGTTTTGCCGGCTATTTGCCGGTGCTGCTGGTGACGCTGTTCGCCGGCGTGATAGTCGACCACGCCGATCGGCGCCGGTTGATCGTCACCACCCAGGCGCTGCTGATGCTGAGCGCGTTCACTCTAGCGGCGCTCACCTGGGCCGGCGTGGTGCGGGTCGAGTACGTGATCATCCTGGCCGCAATCAACGGCCTGGTGACGGCCTTCGACATGCCGGCGCGCCAGACTTTCGTGGTCGAGATGGTGGGGCGCGACGATTTGCCTAACGCGATCGCGCTCAACTCGATGATCTTCAACGGCGCGCGCGTGGTCGGACCCGCCGTCGCCGGAGTCCTGATCAGCGTAATCGGGATTGCGGGATGTTTTTTCCTTAACGGGCTCAGCTATATCGCGGTTATCTGGAGCCTGCTCGAGATGGAGCTGGTCGCGCGCGAGCTGCCACGCATTGGCTCGGCGATGTTCACCCGCCTGCGCGAGGGCTTCGATTACATCTGGCACCATCGCGCGAGCTTCTACCTGCTGTTGCTGATCGCGATCAATGCGGGCTTTGGAATGCAGTACTCGGTGCTGATTCCGGTCTTCGCGCGCGACGTGTTGCACGGCGGCCCGCGCGCTTACGGCTTTTTGCTCGCCGCCCAGGGCGCCGGTGCGCTGCTCGGCGCTTACGTGCTGGCCTCGTCCCGGACCCCGCGCGGACTGCGTCAGAATCTCATTTTCGGCCTGTTCGGCTCCGCGGCCGGAATTTTTGTTTTTGGCTTTTCGTCCATCATGTGGCTGTCGCTGCTGGCGCAGATGCTGATCGGCGCGGGGTTGCTCAACTACATGGCGACCAGCAACACGATGCTCCAGTTGTTCGTCTCGGACGAGCTGCGCGGGCGCGTAATGAGCATGTACACGCTGTCGTTCATCGGGCTCGCACCGATTGGCAGTCTCGAAGTCGGCTTTATCGGCGAGCGCGTGAGTCCGCAAATCGCGGTCGCCGCGTCGGCCGTCGCCGCGCTCGTCTGCGGCATCATCCTGCTGGCGAGACTTTCCGTGATCGCCGAGGCCCAAGCCGCGCGCGATCGCGCGGCCTGAAGGCTTGGTCAGCGCCATGTGCGATGCGGATAATGCAATGTTCGACTTGAACGGATCGAGTCTCAAATGACTTCCCCATCGAAGAAAGGCCGCGCGGCAGCCGCGCGCGCCGAGTCGTTGCGCGCGATGCCGCCGGTGGACGAATGCCTGCGCGCATGTGAAGGCGTCGATGGCATCGACGGGCTCGGACGCGAGTACGTCAAGCTGATGGTGCGCCGGGCCCAGGCTGAACTGCGCCTCGCGCTCGTATCGAAGCAAGGCCTCGCGACCGCGTCCGCCTCACCCTCGCGCCAGGCGATGCTCGAGGAGGTAATCCGGCGCACGCGCGCCGCTATCGAAGCCGACGAGCCGTCCTTGCGTCCCGTGGTCAATGCGACCGGCGTCGTGCTCCACACCAATTTCGGCCGCGCGCTTTTGGCCGAGCCGGCCATCGAGGCGATGGCGGCGGCGGCGCGCGCGGCGGTCAATCTCGAGTACGACCTCGAAGGCGGCGGCCGCGGCGAGCGCGACGCGCTGGTCGAAGAGGAGTTGTGCGCGCTCACGGGCGCCGAGGCGGCGACGGTGGTCAACAACAACGCCGCGGCCGTGCTGCTCGCGCTCAATTCGCTCGCCGCCGGGCGCGAAGTCGTGGTCTCGCGCGGCGAGCTGATCGAAATCGGCGGCTCGTTCAGGCTGCCCGATCTGATGGAGCACAGCGGCGCGCGCCTGCGCGAAGTCGGCACCACCAATCGCACGCATCCCGCCGACTATGAAGGCGCGATCGGCCCCGACACCGCGCTCCTGCTCAAGGTCCATCCCTCCAACTACCGCGTGGTCGGTTTCACCGCCGAGGTCGCGCTGCCCGAGCTGGTGGAAATCGGACGGCGCCACGGAATCGACGTGGTCGAGGATCTCCGGTTCGGGTGCATTGATCGACCTCGGACGGCTCGGCCTGCCGCGCGAGCCGATGGTCGCCGAGCGTATCGCGGCCGGCGCCGCGCTGGTGACGTTCTCGGGCGACAAGCTGCTTGGCGGACCGCAGGCGGGAGTCGCGGTGGGGCGGCGTGCGCTGGTAAAGAAGCTGCGCGCGAATGCGCTTCGCCGCGCGCTTCGCTGCGACAAACTTACGCTGGCCGCTCTGGAAGCCACGCTCCGGCTTTATCTGCGCGCGGGCGACCTGGCCGCGACGCTGCCTACGCTGCGCTACCTGAGCCGCACGGTGGGCGAGCTCGAGCTGGTTGCCGAGCGCGCCCGCGAGATCCTGGCCGAACGCCTCGACGGAGATTTCCGCCTCGAGATCGTGCCCGCGCTTTCGCAAATCGGATCGGGCGCGCAGCCGACCCAAGAGATCCCTTCGCGCGCAGTCCGCGTCACTCATCCTCAGCTTGCGCCCGAGGCGATTGCCGCGATGTTCCGCGCGGCCCGCCCGCCGGTCATCGGACGTATCGCCGACGACGCCTTCCTGCTCGACGTGCGAGCGGTGGACGATGCGGCGGCGTTCGCGGTATCGTTTCCTTCTACACGGCCGTAAGCCGGCGGGGCCGCCGCGATGTGAGGCTGGGCGGTCGCGGATCTTGGCATCAGAGTTGGCCGCAAGCGAGGCGTGCAAACGCCAGGAGAGATCCCATGCCCGACAAAACCTACAAGATAGTCGACGTGGTCGGCGTCTCCGACCAGAGCATCCATCAGGCCGTTCGCAACGCGGTCAAGAAAGCCAGCCAGACGCTGCGCCATCTCGACTGGTTCGAAGTCCAGAACATACGCGGCTCAATTGACGCCAAGGGCGAACCGGAGTTTCAAGTGACTCTCAGGATAGGATTTCGTCTCGAAGGCGGGCCGGTCTAGACCGCGCGCGCGCCGACCGAGCACCGCGCCGACGGCGAACGCCGCGTCGCAACGTTTCAGTGCCCTCCACGCCGCGGCGTCGTACCGTCGTGGCCTCGTATACCAGTGCCGCGGTAGCCAAAAGCCGCATCGAATGCGCGATCGCCGCAATGAACAATTCATAGCCACGTGATGGCGCGGCAGTAGAGCACGAAATGGCCAGTGTTTGCGGGCGCCACTGCAAAACCGGGTGTAACTGAGCCATATAGCGTGCGTATGACCCTACGGATATCATCGATAGGCCCGGAATATGGGCATGCCCGGCCTAAGCGCGAATCTGCGCCAACAGGGGGATAGCCGGGTCGAAACGAGGCCTCCAGGAGCCCGCTCTTCAAGCCATGAAAACCTGTCCACGATGCGCAAGAACCTATCCCGACGCCGAGTCGTTTTGTGAGGCCGACGGCACCGCGCTGGTAGCCGCTGCGGGGGCCCCCGTCACCACCAGGATGACTGACGCGGAGGGGGCGCCAATCGAATGCCCGGTGTGCGGCGGCAAGGCCGAGCCCGGCGAAATGATTTGTAATTTTTGCGGCGCGCGGCTGCCGGTCAGCGGCGGCGCGGAGCCCACACCCGCGCCCGGACCGGCACGCGGCGCGACACCCGGGGGCGCGGCCGCGGGAGCGCCACGCCGGCGCCCCGAAACCTATGTTCCGGCCCAGGACCGGCTGGCCGCGACCGAATTTGCCCCGCCGATTGCGCCCCATGACGAGAACGGCGACGAACCGCGCCGATCCCTGGCAAGCGTAATTGGTTATTCGGTGGCGGCGATTGTCGCGTTGGCCGCCGGAGCGTGGCTCGCGATCCATTTGAGCGCGGGTCCCGCGACTGCGCCGCCGAAGACGGTCGAGGCGTCGCCGGCCGCGACCGCGAGCCCGCCCGCGGTTGCAAGCGGCCCGACGGTCGACCTGGCGCATAGCGTGCACGTGCAGACGATCGGCGAGTCGGCGGCGGCATCCGAGCGCAGCGTCGACGCGGCGCGCAAGGTTTTCGACCTGGGCAAGAGCGGGCTGCTCGACACCTACCGCGGTGTGCTGGCCGGCGGATCGCCGATTGACGACGGGATGATGGTGCGGCTGACCGTGGCGCCCAGCGGCGCGGTGACCGGCGCCGTGGTGCGGACCTCTACCTCGCCCAACCCGGAACTCGACGCGGCGGCGGTCAAGACGATGATGGGATGGACCTTCGCGCCGATCAACGGCGGCGAAGTCAACGCGGACTATCCGGTGATCTTCGCGCGCGACGCGGCCCAGGCGAGCGCTATCGATTCGGGCCTGGCCGCCAAGGTCACCGCTCTGGGTGCGACTTCTTCTCCGGAGTACGCGTTCGCCCCAGCCGCCGTGCCGACCGTCGCGCCTTCACCCCCGATGGCAGCGACGGCACCGGCTGTCGCGACGCCGCCCACTCCCCGCCGGCATAGACGCATCGCCTCGGCGCGGCCACCCCGGCCCACATTGCTGGAGCAGGTTCAATCGACGCTGCGCTCCAATCGCAAGCTTGGCCGGGTCAATGCCTATACCAACGGCGGCGTGGTGACGCTTTACGGCAAGGTCTTCGACGATGACGACAAACGTCTGGCCGTGCGCACCGCGCGCAGCGTCAGCGGGGTAACCGACGTTATCGATCAGACGACCACCGACACCTCGGTGTGGGCCTCCCGTCAGCAGCAGATCTCGCAGGCGCTGGCCAGTGCAGGCCTGACCGGCGTCACCGTAAAAGTCATCGGGCGTGACGCGTACCTCGACGGCGAGGTCGCCAACAAACTCGATCGCGAACGCGCAGTGACGATCGCAGAGGGGGCTGCGCCGGTTACCGTGCGGACCAACCTGATTCGCGTCGCGGTGGGCAAAGTATTCGGCTTCTAAAAGTCGCTATTGACATTCTTTTCGGCTGACGCTTAGACTAGCCGCAGGTAGCTTTCCGACCGCGCCCCTCCAGGAGGCCCCGTTTACAAATGGCTGAGACTGTGTCTTCGTGCAAAGAGGTCTTCGACAACATGGCTTCGCGGTTCAAGAAAGACGCCGCGAAGGGGCTTAACGCGACCTACCAGTTCGACCTCTCCGGTGATGGCGGCGGCCAGTGGTACGCTGTAATCGCCAACGAACAGTGCGAAGTCAAACAAGGAAAGGCACCCTCGCCCAACATCACCATCTCCATGTCCGCCCAAGATTACTTGGACATGGTCAATGGCAAGCTCAATGGCCAGATGGCCTTCATGACCGGAAAACTCAAGATTGCAGGGGACATGGGACTGGCACTTCGGTTGCAAAGCCTGTTCGGCTAACCGGAAGCGCCCGGTCATCCACGGTTCAGGGAGGACCGGGGAGCCAAGATAGAACCCGCTATTATCCCGACAATATTCCGAAAAATCGCGTAAGGCTGGAGCGTGCGGCAATAGCCGCCACCTCTGGCGTCCAATGGACAATAGAAACAGGTGAAGAGGCCGCGCAGCGTTCCGTCTTATCCGGCGGGCTCACAGGCTTGTTCATTTAAAACCTGTCCGAAGCATTTCGCTCATCGGGAATTAACCCGATAGGGGAGGAACAAAGGAAACATCACATGAGTTCGCAGGATACATCAGACGATATCGACAAAGAGCATGAGTCCGCCGCGCACGCCGATCAGAGCAACCACGAGAACAACAACGACGAACTGGCCAGCAAGCTCTCGCAAGAGCTCAGCAATTGGCGACGGCGGCGAACCACGGCACGGCCCAGACAAAGTGAATCCGACGGTGCAGGCTCCAACGCGTCACAGTCCGAATCCGCCCGCACGATCAGGGTTCGCGGTCATGAAACCCTCGTGATTCGTAAGCCCAAGTTGGTGTCCAAGCCCTCCAACGCGACCGACCGCTCCGACCAATAGAGTCTTCGCCTCAATTGCCATAGCCGCGGGATGATCCGCGGGCGGCGGGCGAAGCCGATCACTTTGCTTGTGCCTTGGCGCAGGTATCGAGCGCGCCGATTTGCCGCGCGCGCGGCGGAACGAAATTCCTGTTATGAACGAAATACCTCGACCGGCGTCTCGCGCGAGGCTTGCCCGGCAGGGTAAATCGTCGCCAGGTAACACAACACCATCGAGGCTATCGCCACTAGCACGAAACTGACCGGTTGCGCGTCGATCGGCAGAGTCGAGATGCCGTAGATTTTGCTCGGGATATGGATGAACTGGTAGCGGGAGAGCGCGAAGCAGGTAAGCGCTCCGATAATCAGGCCCAGCGCGGTCCCGGCCGCGCCGACAATTATCCCCTTAAGCTGAAAAATCCATCGCACCTCGGCCGGCGTCGCGCCCATCGCGAGCAGCACCGCGATGTCCTTGCGCTTTTCCATCACCACCATGATTAGCGTCGCGATCAGATTGAATGCGGCGACACCGATCAGCAGCAGCAGCACTATCGCATAGACCCGCTTGAGCATTGCGAACCCAGCCGACGCCGCCTGGTCGTACTCCATCCAGTTGGTTACGCGAAACGTATGGCCGAGCATGCTGCGCAAGGCGTCAGTGACCGCCGTGGTCTGATCGAGATCGTGCAGCTTCACTTCGATTCCGTCGGCCTTGCCGGGCCGTCCGAAGAAGTTCTGCGCCGTGGCGAGGCCCATGAAGATTACGTCGCTATCGATGAACTGCACGCCCGAGTTGAAAATCCCCGCCACCCGGAAATCGCCGCTGCGCGTGCTGAGCTGTGAATTGGGGCCGGCAATTATCGGCGCCACGATTCGCACCGCGTCGCCGGGCCTGACTTTCAGCTTGTCGGCCAGCGCTCCGCCGAGCAGCAGGCCGGGAACCGGATGCGTCATGACTGGATTCGATGTGACCGGATGCGCTCCGCCGCTGCTGCCGGCGCCGGCGGAGTTCGCCGCGGCGCCGCTCCCGAGCATGCCCAATGAAGCCGCGTCCACGTAGCGCCGAAGCCGCGCGATCACGACCGGGTTGCGTGGTTCCACTCCGCGCACGACCACGCCCGAAATCCCGTGCGCCGCACTTATCAACCCCTGGCCGATGATATACGGGTCGGACCCGATGACGCCGGCCGTATGGTCGACGTGGCCCTGGACAGTGGCGTAGTCGGAGATCGCGCCGCCGAAGCTTTGCACCTGCACTTGCGGACTCAGACTGAGCATCCGCTCGCGCAGATTGGTCTCGAACCCGCTCATCACGGCCAGCATCACGATCAGCGCGGCCACGCCAATCGTCACGCCGACCGCGGTGAACAGCGTGGTGACCGAGATGAAGGCGTCCTTGCGCCGCGCGCGCAGGTAGCGCATCGCGATCATCAACTCGAAACGCATCTCAATCTCCGTTCCGATGCGTCGCGGCGCGAGGGTTACCGTCGCGGGCGATCAAAAGATGACGCGCTCCTCTTTGAGACGCGCGATCTCGGCCGCGTCGAGCCCCAGCATTTCGCCAAACACTTCGTCGTTGTGCTGGCCGAGCGCCGGCGCCGGCGTGCGCAACTCGCCCGGCGTGCGGCTCATCCGATACGCCAGCCCCTCGTACGGCGATGGGCCCATCACCTTATGATCGAGCCAGTGCCAGAAGCCGAAGGCCTCCAGATTGTCGTCGCGATGGATATCGACGCAGTTCTGCACCGGGTAGGCCGAGACGCCGGCGGCCTGCAGCGCCACGGTCAGCGCGTCGGCATCCCGCTCGTGCACCAAAGCGCCGACGAAATCGTCGAGCGCCGCACGATTCTCCAGCCGCGCCGCCATCGTGGCGAAGCGCGATTCCGTGGGCGGATTGCCCAGCACGGTGAGCATCCCACGCCACTCCTCGTCATTGGCGACCGCCAGCGCCAGCCATCGCTCGTGGCCGTCGACGTCGGCGCATCGATAGGCGCCGTGCGGAGAGTAGCGCTCGGAGCGGTTGCCGGTTGGTCCCGCCACGCGGCCGCTTGAGAAGTAGTCGACCAGCGCCGGCGCGAGATTGTGCAGCGCGGCCTCGTATTGCGACATGTCGATATATTGTCCTCGCCCGGTGCGCCGCCGATAGTCGAGCGCGGCGAGCAATGCGCAGGCCGCAAAGCGCGGCGCGATAAAATCCGTATACGCTCCATAAGGAGGACACGGCGGCCCGCCGGGCGAGTAGCCGGAGATGTGGTAGTAGCCGCTAAGCGCCGCCATCAATTGGCCGAACCCCGGGTAAAGCGCGTTGGGACCGGTCTGACCCTGCATGCAGGTGGAAAGCATGATGAGGTCGGGCTTGAGCGCGCGCAGATGCTCGTAGTCGAGTTCCCACTTGCGCAGCGCCTTGGGCGTAAAGCTTTCGGCCACGATGTCGGCCCACGGCAGCAGCTTCAGCACCAGCTCGCGGGCCCGCGGCTTGCCGAGATCGAGCGTGATGCTCCGTTTCGAGGTGTTGAAGCTCGCGAAGAACTGGCTCGTGTCGATGCCGGGTTTGGCGTCCTTCCATGGCGGCGCGAGGCGCAGGATATCCGGCCGCGCCAGCGACTCGACCCGGATAACGTCGGCGCCATTATCGGCCAGGTACTTGGTCGTAATGGGCCCGACTCCGACCCACGAAAAATCCAGCACGTGCACTCCCTCAAGCGCGTAACGTCTCATCGTAGCCGCTCCACTCATCGAATTGGCCGCCGGTCAGATCGCGCCGATAGCGCGAAGCCGCCCCAGGCGCGCGCCGTCGATTCCCAAAAGCTCGCCCCAGACTTCGCCGTTATGCTCGCCCAGGCGCGGCGCGCGGCGGCCCGGGCCGACCGGCGTCACACTGAACTTGGCGAACGCGCCGGGCAGCGTGAGCGTGCGGCCGAGCGCGTCGTGATCGACGCGCACGAAGTAGTTGCGCGCCTTTAGCTGCTCGTCCTCCGCGATGTCGGCGGCGGTCGCCACGGGCGCCAGCAGGATGCGCCGCTTGAGCGCCTCGGCGTAAATCTCGCGCTTGGTCATCGTGTTGAAAAAGCGCTGCACGCGATCTTCCAGGTCGGCAATCTCATGGTTGTCCTGCTCGGTCGCCTTCATCAGAATCCCCGGCACCCACGTCGGCCAGTCTTTCGCGATCATCCAGTCCGCCGCGAACCCTGAAGCGGCCATCCATTGGACCAGCCCCTTCATCGAGATCGCGCCGACGCCGGAGCCGCCGGCGAGCACGGTCGAGATGTAGCCGTCCTTGCAGGAGTAGACGAGTTTGCGCCGTGTGCCGGTCGCCGTGTAATGGACGCCGGTGCGCCTGAGGTAATCGCCGTGCAGGATCGGCATCGCCTGCTCGTTCATAAGCGTCCACACGACGCAGGCCTGCATGTCGATCACGACGCGCTGGCCCTTGCCTTCGATCTCGCGGGGGTAGTGCGCAAGCAGCGAGGCGACCGCGGCTTCGGCGCCGGCGTGCAAGCCGGCCTGCGGCAGGCTCATCTCCAGCGGCGGCCTGCCCTCCTCGCCCATCAGGAACATCGGGCCGCCCGAGGCCCACGAGACGATATCGGCGGCCTTGTAGTTCCGGCCCGGCCCGGTGTCGCCAAACGGGGTGATCGAGGTGTGAATTATCCGCGGATTGAGTTCGGCGAGCCGCTCGTAGCCAAGCCCGATCGATTCCATATAGCCGACCGGGAACGACTCCAGCAGGAAGTCGGACTTGCGCACGAGGTCTTCGAGCAGCGCGCGGCCGTCGGGCGAGTCGAGGTTCAGCGTCACCGAGCGCTTGCCGGCCTGGTAGGCGATGAAATAGAGGCTGCGCTCGGCATCCGGGAGATCGTCGACGAACGGCGGGATGCGCCGCGTCGAACATCCCTGCGGCGGTTCGACCTTGATCACGTCGGCGCCCATGTCGGCGAAGATCTTGGCGCAGAGCGCGCCCTTTTCGTCGGCGAGGTCGAGCATCCTGAATCCGCTGAGCAGTTCCGAGCCCATCGATACTCCTGTTGCGGGAAGTGCGGGCCAAGCCGAAATCGAAAACGCGCTAGGCGGCGCGATTAGCGGTTGGGGCCGCCGGCGGAGCGCGCCGCGCCGATCGCGGTTGCGTAGTCGGCGTGATCGGGAATCGTGAAGCGCGCGAACATCGCATCCATCCGCTTCTGCCGCTGCATGAAGCGGAAGATCCGCGTGAGCTTGCCGGTCAGCACGATATCGCGCTGGCCGCAGGCGCGCGCGGTTGCGAAACTCAACACGCTTACCACCTCGACGATCATGTTCATGATCGCGAGCGCCTTGTCCTCGTTGGTCGCGTCCGCGCCGATCTTGCCGAAGTTGGCCGCAGTGGCGCCGGGCTGCAGGTCGCCGAGCGGGCCGCCCGCGATGTCGCGCACGGTAAGGTCAATCCGGCTCAAGTCGCCCCGCTCCGCCAGCGTCTCCAGCGTTTGCAGCGTGGAGACGCCGAGCATGTGCTTGGAGAGCCCGCGCAACGTGCCGCCGCCGAGACCGGTGCCGCCGAAGTGTTCGATTTTGTCGCCGTGCACCGAGACCATCGCGGTGCCGGTGCCGAGCGACACCACCAGCGCGTCGGCCTTGCCGCAAAGCGACGTTCCGCCGACTCCGATCGCGGTGAACTCGCTCACCTTGACGACTGGCCGTCCCAGCAGCGTCGCCGAGAGCGCGCGCGATCCGGCTCCGGTGGCCGCTACGCACGCCACCTGGTCGAGTTTGAGTCCGTATTCTTCGACCAGTTTGCCGAGTGCGCCGGCCGCCGCCGCGACTGGATCATTGGCTTCGATCGTGACGACGTTGTAACCGCCATTGTCGACCGTTACCGCGTCAGTGGTCGATCCGCCGATATCGATTCCGACGATCATTGAAAATGGTGCCGGCGCCTGCGTCCGGCCCGGCCCTCAAGGCTAGAATACGCGCGCGCCGCTGGCAAACAGGTCCGTGTCGCGGGCAGGCCGACAGACGTCAGATGCGGGCGGCGAGGCGGCTGTGCTACGGTCGATTTATGGCCACGCGGCGCAGCGGTAAGACCCCTTTGGAGCCAGGTCTCTTTCCCGCCAGGACGCCGGCTGCGCAGCCGTTGGCGGACCGGATGCGCCCGCGGAGCCTCGGCGAGGTCGTCGGCCAGGAGCATTTGCTCGGCCCCGACAAAATGCTTAGCCGGATGCTCGCGGCGGGCGCGCTGCCGTCGATCATTCTGTGGGGGCCGCCGGGCAGCGGCAAAACCACGATTGCAAACTTGCTCGCGCGGCAATCCGGCGCCAGCTTTCGCACTATTGCAGCGGTGGCGGCGGGAATCGCCGAGTTGCGCGAGGCGGTCGAAGAAGCGCGGCGCGAACTGGAAGCCGGCGGGCGGTGCACGGTGGTTTTCATCGACGAGATCCATCGATGGAACCGCGCGCAGCAGGACGCCATCCTGCCCCACGTCGAGAGCGGGCTCATCACGCTTATCGGCGCGACCACCGAGAATCCTTCGTTCGAAGTAATCGCGCCGCTGCTCTCGCGCACCCGCGTGCTGGTGCTGCGCGCGCTCGGCGACGAGGATATCGCGGCGATTGCGCGCCGCGCGCTCGGCGATACCGAGCGCGGGCTCGGCGCGAGCGGGCTCACCTTCGAGGACGAGGCGCTCACCGAGCTGGTGCGGTTTGGCGCGGGCGACGCGCGGCGAACGCTCAACACGCTGGAGGTCGCGGCGACGCTCGCACGCGCGGCGGGCCGCACGGCGATCGCGCCCGAGCAGGTGCGCGAGGCGGCGCAGCAGAAGATGCTGCTCTACGACCGCGCCGGCGAGGAGCATTACAACGTCATCTCGGCCTTCATCAAGAGCTTGCGCGGCAGTGACCCGGACGCGGCGCTGTACTGGATGACCCGGATGCTGGAGGCAGGGGAGGATCCGCTGTTCGTGGCGCGCCGGATGGTGATTTTTGCGGCCGAGGACGTCGGCAACGCCGACCCGCGCGCGCTGCAGCTCGCGCTTGCGGTAAAAGACGCGGTCGATTTCGTCGGGATGCCGGAAGCGGCGATTCCACTTGCGCAGGGCGTGACCTACCTCGCCTGCGCGCCCAAATCCAACGCCTCGTATCGCGCGCTGCTGAATGCGCGGGCGGACGCCATCGAACGCGGCGCGCTGCCGGTGCCGCTCCATCTGCGCAACGCGCCCACCGGCTTGATGCGCAAGCTCGGTTACGGCGAGGGCTATCGCTATCCGCACGACTCCGAGGGTGCTCTCAACGAGCAGCACTACATGCCCGACGAGTTGGGCGAGCGGCGCTACTACGAACCGTCGGCGCGCGGCTATGAAGGGCGGCTGGGCGAATATCTGGAACGGGCGCGCCTCGCTCGCAAGAGCGGCAAGGGTTCGTCCGAGACGCCGAAAAAGCCCGGCGGATGATACCGCCTACATACGCCCGAGGTCTTGCGTCGGTTCTACTTCGTATTGTTGGGGATCAACCGGGCGACCGTGAAAGACTGCCCGATTGCCTTAAAGATACCGTTCAGGTTACTAGTCGGTGTAGCGGCTGAGACGCAGGAATTGGTGCCTCCCTTCGCTGTGTAGTCCGAGTAGAAGGTCGAGGGACTGGAGGCAATTTGCTGCATCGTCTGGCATGGGGTGATAGCGGGGCTGTCATTCGTGCATCCCGATGACTCCGCACCGTAGGCGACCGAGTATATTGTGGTTCCAGCCTTCGTAGCCTTTTGGGCCTCCGTGATCGCCTGATGGCACTCGTTGGTGGCTGGATAACTCGTCGCCGATCCTCCCATCTGCTTGGCGCTGGCGGTTGCGTCGCCATCGCTCAGGATGATCATATCGTTCTTCGTATTAGGCTTTGAATTCGCTGCGAGGATCGCCTGTGCCGCATCGATCGCGCCCGCATAGAAGGTTCCCTGGCCGCCCGGAGCGGCCACGGGACCATAACCGCTATTCCCTCCACCGGCGACGATTACTAAGTCGGAACTGGTGTTCAGCGAAGCCGTGTCACTAGTCCGGTAATCGCTCGAAAGCGGAATGATCTGGTATACGGGGGAGTTGTTGTAGGTTTGCATGTCACTGCTGGTGAGGGATCCGCTTTTGTTCGAGTATTCCACCGGGACCAACGAGGTCGAGGTCAGCCCTGGGAACACCATCAAGCCCACCTCATCAACCGGATGTGCGACGTTGCCGTTTGTGACCGCGCCGCAGGTCGAGCCTGGCGCCCCAGCGGGGCAGGGCGAAAGCGTGCCCAGCAGAGTCCGGATTCCGCTCAACGCGCAGGAGATTCTGCTGCTATTGCATTGACTGTCTGAGTCGGTATCGTTCATCGATTGCGTTGTGTCGAGGACGATCACCACGTTGTACGCGGCATCGAATCCGCCACTCGCGCTCGCCGTCGCGGTTGTCCGGAGTCCCAATGTTTTGACGCCGACCACGCTGAGGAATGTCGTCGGCAAGCTGGCCTGCTCCGAGACGACAACGGCGTTCGCGTCCGCGGGAGAGGTGGTACAAACGATTCCGGTAGTCGTCAAACATTCCAGCTGAGGGTACCCAGACACCATCGTAACGTTGGTCAGATTGGAACGGGCGTTTAAGCCTCCCTTTACCGCGCTGTAATTTGTCGCGGCAGCTTTTACGTCGGCTGCTGCACTACTGGATGTGTCACTACCCAGAACGGTGCCTGCCGCCAACGCCGCCGCTTGGGTTGCACCCATAAGCTCCTGATAGGCGTAATACAAACGGCCGATGTCGATCGCAAACCCGGCCGCTCCGAGAAAGACGACCAAAAAGATCGTCATTATCACGATAGACTGGCCCCGCTGGCCATAGCGCGACCGACGGACAGTGGATTCATCGTCACGGCCAATAGATTCCTGGTTAGGCTTCATTGGATGAGCACCTGAGTTTGCGCCCTCGGCGCGCGGTTGGGCGTACGCCTCAATTAATACATTGCTTCTGACTATGGATTCGTTCTTAAGCTTCATTGGACCAGCACCGTCGCTTGTGCCGCGAGCGTGCAGCTGGGCGCGGCATGCAATCCAAAGATATTGATATTGCATGGATAAGTGGCCGTTATTTGCGCGTTTGTGGACGACACCATGTCTGTCGTCGCGCTACTGCACGTCGGCTGGGCTTGCTTGTTCGCGACAGTGCTCCCGTTCAGCACAATCGTGAACAAGATGCTCGACTGCTTGAGTTGCGGCGCCGCTGAGTAGACCGCTTGGCTAACCGTCTGGCATGGGTCTGTAGTTTGCCCTCGACTCATCGAAAGAAGCTGCGCACTGTTGCTCGTGGCAAACGTCAGCGCTTCATCGTTGTCGAAGGCGATCCCGAACAAAAGTACGCCTAAAAGGACCGTCACCATCAGCGGCAACACCAGAGCGAACTCGACAGCCGCCTGGCCTCGCTCGTAGCGAGTGCGGTTTCGCGCCTGCTTAACGCTGGATCGCTTTTCAACACGCACTCCCGGTGACGCGGCAGTCCGGCTCCGTTCGCGCATGTTCATGATCTTTGGCCTCCCGTGCAACGAGATAAATTAAAAAGAGAATATTTTCTAAACAAGCTATAATAATGAAATTGTTGTTGATTGATGTTACGCCCGTTCGCGGAGTTGACCCAGCGCCTACGGCGGTCAGTCATCTGCCATCCTCTGAGGTCATTAAAGATGACGTAAGTCTAACATAGGTGCCTTGAGTCTGTAAAGGGTTAATCTGCGCCCGTTTTTCCACCGTCATGGTAGAATCCGCCGGTTATTTCGCTCTCTTGGGGCGGTTGTAGCTGAGAAAGCCTGCCGCAGCGGACTTCGGCCGGCAACATTACGGCCCATGGTGGCGGGCATCACGGCGAATGCAATGCCAAATAAACTGCGGTTCGGGCGCAGACAAGAGGCGGCGTTGCGTTCAGCGAGCAGCAGCAGCGTACGTATACTTCGAGCATTGGCATTGGGACCGCAGATACCCCGCCAGAGCCTGACCCGATCAGGATCCCGCTGCCAAGCACGAATACTAGACGCACCGCAATAGGAGCGTCAGGCTGAAGCATCGCTTCGGCGCGTTCTTGAACCTCTCCCCAACCCTCTCTCGGACGAGGCACGGGAATAGAGATTGAACGATCGAAACGGATCGCGAGGCCGAAGCATCGCTTCGGCCCCGCAATCGTCAAACTTTTGGAAACCCGCGCCTAGCGTGCGCCGAGCACGGCATCCTTGAGCGCCTTGGCAGGTGTGAAACGCAGGCGGGTGCGCGCCGGAATCTTGATCGCTTCGCCAGTGGCCGGATTGCGCCCCATCCGGGCCTTGGTCTTGCGCTTGCGGAAAATCCCCAGCCCCGCAAGGCGCAGCGAGCCTTCCTTTTTCAGTTCGCGCACCACGAGGCTGGTCAATTCCTCGAGCGCGACCTTGGCGTCCTTCTTGGAAATATTAACCTTGTCGGCGAGATGCGCCGCGACCTGCGACTGCGTCATCATCCTCCTCCTTGTGCGAGTTATCGCTGACAGAGGGTGAACCACTACCACGTCATTTGCAAGCTAGGACGGCACCAAAATCAGCGTTTTTCTTAAGAACCGTGACGCTTTTTCAACAGCCCCAGCCCTGAGCCATTGGGGCAGAGGCACTTTTTCGTCGCGCGATCCGCACGGCGCGGTCCCGCTTGCTATTCACGCGCGCGGGTTTAATAGCGTACCTCGACCAGGCAGAGACCGGCGGCCGGCGCGAGCGCCGGCGCGAGCGCGCGGTCGCGGCTTGCGAGCAGCGCGGCGACTGTGTCGGCGGGCGGCTTGCCCGCGGACTTGCCGCGCCCCACCTCGATCATCGCGGCCACCATCGTGCGCACCATGTGGCGCAAAAACGCGCTCGCCTCGACGCGGTAAACCAGGTGACGTTCATTCTCGCGCCGCCAGTGGCTGAGCGCGACGCGCCGCACCGTGGTCTTCTCGGCCGATCCCAGCGAGCGGAAAGCGGCAAAGTCGTGCTCGCCGGCAAACGTGGCCGCCGCCGCGTTCATCGCGCCGAGATCCAGCGGTTGGCGTACCAGCCACGACGAGTTGCGCTCGAAGGCCGAGCGCAGCGGCTGGTTGAGCACACGGTATTCGTAGATTCGAAGCCGCGCGTCGCGGCGCGGATCGAAGCTGTCGCCAGCCTCCGACGCTTCGAGCACCACGATGTCGGGCGGCAGGAGCGCATTGAGTGCGCGCGCGAGTTCGGCGGGATCGAAGGGCCGCGGCAGCCGCGCCGCGGCGACCTGTCCGCGCGCATGCACGCCGGCGTCGGTGCGTCCAGCGCCGCGCACGCGCACCGGCGCGCCGAAGATTCGTGCGAGCGCCTCTTCCAGCTCGGCCTGGATCGAATTCTGGCCGGCTTGCATCTGCCAGCCCGAGTAGTTGGTGCCGTCGTACTCGAGCTTGAGCCGGACCTGCATGGCTTCTCGGAGCGAATCTATTTGGAAGCGAATCTAATAAGAACGTACTACGCGGTGCCCGGGGTTGTCACGGCGGAGAATTTCTCCGCCACCCATACGGCGTCGAGGGCGGCCAGGCGCGCGCTGTCGAACGCGCACCATATGGATACGCCCGCGGGCCCGGCGCCGAGCATGACGAGGATTGCCTCCTGGCCGACCGCGTCGATAACGCCAGCGCTGCCCCCCTCGCCGGCGACCAGCAGCAGGCCGGGCGCGGCGCGCAGGCGCGCGGCCAGATTTGCCGGGTCGGCGGGGTCGGGGATGAGCACCGTCATCGCCGAGCCATGCAGCACGGCAACATGGACGACCTCGATCAGGAGCCGTGGCGTCGTCCCGAGCAACGCGGCGGTCTGCGCGGAAAGGGCCGCGGCAAGTCCCGGCTCCGCGGGGTAGGCGTTAAAGGCGCGCTGGGTCTCGCCTTCCTCCAAGCTATGCGTGCCGCTCAGAAGTTCTCGCGCCTCGCGGACGACCTCTTCGACGCTATGCCGTCCCGCGCTGCTCGCGCCAAGCATCACGGTCGCGCCCACAACTCCATTTTGCGCGCCGGCCGCGCTGATGATCGTGGCGAGCGCGTGGGCGGCTGGATGAGTGATCGCAACGACGTTGTTGCTCGCGGCGAACTCGGCAATCCGTTCACCCGCAATGAAGCCGGGCGCGACGAAGTGCGCCGACGGAACTTCCGAGGGCGCGCGGAGCGCCGCGCTCAAGTCGACCAGCAGCGGACCCGGGCGCGCGCGAACGATATCGGCGGCCCAGCTCGGCGCGACCGCGAGGAATGCGATATCGAAACGGGAGAGCTCGGCCGGTTCGTGAAATTCGGCGACTATGATCGCCTCGCCCAGCGCCTCGACGGTCTGGGCGGCGCCGCGGTCGGTCGCGAACAGCGCCAGTTCGGCACAGGGGAGCGCGCGGGCGTCGATCAGCTCGACTATCTGCTCGCCGACCGCACCGGTGGCGCCGACGACGGCGATCCTGAGCTCGCGGCCTGGCGCCGCGGCCATCTCAGGCTTCCGCGCCTTCGAGTTTTTCCCGCACCAGCCGGCCCATCGCCTTGCACCCGATAACCTTGGTGCCCGCGCCGCCTCCGAGGTCGCGCGTGCGGTAGCCCTCGCGCAGCACGCCCTCGACCGCCTGCCCGATTATTTCCGCTTCGGCGCGCAACCCGAGCGAGTGCTCGAGCAGCATCGCGGCGGACAGGATCGCGGCGAGCGGATTGGCCTCGTCGCGGCCGGCGATATCGGGGGCGCTGCCATGAATCGGCTCGAACAGCCCGACCCGGCATCCCGCACTGTTGAGCTCGTCGCCGAGCGAGGCCGACGGCAGCAGTCCCATCGAGCCCGCCAGCACCGAAGCCTCGTCGGTCAGGATATCGCCGAACATGTTCTCGGTGACTATCACGTCAAAGTCGCGCGGGCGGCGGATAAGATGCATCGCCATCGAGTCGACGAGCTGGTTGTCGAAGGCGACGTCCTTGTATTCGGCGCTAAGCTCGCCGGCGATCTCGCGCCATAGCCGCGAGGTCGCGAGGATGTTGGCCTTGTCGACCGAGGTCAGGTGCTTGCGGCGCTCGCGCGCGAGCTCGAAGCCGTAGCGCAGCACGCGCACGATCTCCTCCTCGGAGTAGACGCAGGTGTCGATCGCGCCGCGCAGGTCGCCATTGTGGCGCCGCTCGGAGGGCTTGCCGTAGTAGATGCCGCCGGTGAGCTCGCGGATGACCACGAGGTCGACGCCGTTGATGATCTCCTGGCGCAACGGCGACGTCGCCGTCAGCTCCTTGACCGCCTTGACCGGCCGCACGTTGGCGAACAGTCCGAGCTCCTTGCGCAACGTGAGCAGCGCCTGCTCGGGACGCTTGTCGGCCTTGGGGTCGTCCCACTTGGGACCGCCCACCGCGCCGAAGAGGATCGCGTCGCTGTCTTTCGCCTGCTTGAGCACGTCGTCGGGGAGCGGCGTGCCGAACTGATCGATCGCATGGCCGCCGGCCGTGCCTTCCTTGAAGTCGAGATCGAGCGCGGCGTTGCGCGCCACGACCTTAAGCACCTGCAGCGCCTCGCCGACGACTTCGGGGCCGATCCCGTCACCCTTGAGAACCAGAATCTTGTAGGCCATCTATGCTTGCGGAGTCCCAGCAGCGGAAGTGGATAGGTTGCGGGCAGATTCGCTTCAAGCGTCGCGCGTTGGTGGCGGAGTTTAATACAACTTCAGGTAAACCGATCAAACTCAATGTGCGGCGGGCGCGCGATCTTCCCCTGTTCAACACCTTGCGCCGGGCGGCGCCGTAATCAAGCGCGTTTTGCCCGACGCCATAGCACTTAGCCCAACGCGACTGCGGCGGCAAGTCCCCACGACACCCTGTCAAAGAATCGGCCCTCGCAAACGCTCGGTCGACTTACGCCCCCTCGGCCGGGCGCAGCACCGCCGACCGTACGCGGCCCTGGAGGCGGTTGAGCGCGTTGACCAGCGCGAGCGCACTGGCCATCACGATGTCGCTATGTGCGCCTTGTCCCGCGACGGTCATGCCGTCGGAGCACACCAGGCAGCTCACCTCGCCCAGCGCGTCGGTGCCACCGGTGATGGCCTTGACCGAGTAGCGCTCGAGCGCCGGCTGTACGCCGGCCAGCTTGTAAATTGCCTTGTAGCACGCGTCGACCATCCCGTCGCCCGAGGCCTCGGCGCTACGTTCCTCGCCACCCCCGATACGCATCGTGACTTCGGCGTGCGGCGTGGTTTTGGCCGACGAGGTCACGCGCACGTCGAGCAGTTCGAAGTGGTCCGCCGTGCGGCGGGTCTCTTCGTTGACCAGGGCCAGGATGTCGTCGTCGTAGACGATTTTCTTCTTGTCGCACAGCACCTTGAAGGCGGCGAAGGCCTTGTTGACGTCGAGCGACTCAGCGTCGACGCCCAGCTCTTCGAGCCGGTTGACGAAGGCGTGGCGGCCCGAGTGCTTGCCCAGCACCAGCTTGTTGGAAGGAATCCCGATGTCCTCGGGTTTCATGATCTCGTAGGTCAGCTTGTACTTGAGCACGCCGTCCTGATGGATGCCGGCTTCGTGGGCAAACGCGTTGTCGCCGACGATCGGCTTGTTGGGCGGCACGGGCTGGCCGATGATCTGCGAGAGCAGGCGCGAGGCCGGGTAAATCTGGCGCGTGTCGATCCCGGTGCGCACTTCCATCAGGTCCTGCCGCGTGCGCAGCGCCATCACCACCTCTTCCATCGAGGTGTTCCCGGCGCGTTCGCCGATCCCGTTGATCGTGCACTCGACCTGGCGCACGCCGTTTTTGATCGCGGCGAGCGAATTGGCGACCGCGAGCCCGAGATCGTTATGGCAGTGGGCGCTCCAGATCACGCGATCGGCGCCTTCGACGTTGCGCCGCATGTAGGCGAACATCTCGCCGAACTCCTCGGGTATCGCGTGGCCGGTGGTATCGGGCAGATTGATAATGCGGGCGCCGGCGCGGATCACCTCGGTGCAAATCTTGGCCATGTAATCCCAGTCCGAGCGCGAGGCGTCCTCGCACGAGAACTCGATATAGTCCAGATGCTGCTTGGCCCGCGCGACCGCCCAGGTCGAGGCGCTCAGCACGTCCTCGCGCGTCATGTTGAGCTTGTATTTCAGATGGATGTCGGAGGTCGCGATGAAGATGTGGATGCCAGGGTTACGGGCCTTGTCGACCGCACGCAGCGCCGCGTCGACGTCTTCTTCGCGCGTGCGCGAGAGGCTGACCACGGTCGGTCGGATGACGGCTTCGGCGATCCGATGGACCGATTCGAAGTCGCCAGGCGAGGAGGCGGCGAAGCCGCCCTCGATGATATCGACGCCCAAGCGCTCGAGCTGACGGGCGATCGCGAGCTTCTCCTCGACGTTCATGGTGCAGCCGGGCGATTGCTCGCCATCGCGCAGCGTGGTGTCGAAGATGCGCACGTAGTTGGGGTCGGGCAGGATGTCCCGGATGTCGGTTATCGTCTTCTTGACCATCGGCGTCTCGCTCCTTCCTATGCTTCCGTAACGGACAGGCCCAAGTGCCGCGCGGGAAAAAAGAAAACGCCCCGGGCGGCCTTTTGGCCCTCCGCCCGGGGCGTTTGGTTCAGGTTTTAAGTCGCTTCCTAAGCCTGCACCACGACGCTCCCGGCGAGGGCCTTAATAAGGCCCAGGCTAAGCAGCAGTCCCAGCAGCAGGTTGAGGCAAGGCGACATCAACGCCATCTTATGCGGGGCTCTAAAGCACAGTCAAGCGGGACATCCCGCACTATGCCATTATCCGCACTCAGTGAACCTGCGGGGGTGGAGGATTCTCCGATAAATCGCCCGTTGCGTGAGCGTTTCTCACCGATGAGCGAGGCTTGCGCGGATTCGCGGGCGGAGCGGCGTGCTCGTCAGCCTCTGGACCCAGCACCGGGGCGAGCGCTTGGGGCCGTTCACCAGTCAGGAGCAAGTAAGGCCCGGAGGCGACGTAGGCGGTCGCCAGCATGAAGAACGTGAACTGAGGCATCGCGAACAGAAACGCCAGCACCAGCAGCATCGCGGCCACCAGTTCGACCCGCGCGCGCTGATCGGAATTGATGGTCTTGAAGCTCGGGTAGGGCACGCGGGAGATCATCAGGCTCGCGAGCGCGACCGTCAGCGGCGCCATCACGGTGACCAGCGCGTGCGGCGACTCAAATTCGAAGTAGCTGTAGGCGAGCACGCAACCCGCGATCATCGCGGCCGCGCCGGGCACCGGCAGGCCTACGAAGCGGCGCTTGTCGGTGCTGGCGGTCTGCACGTTGAAGCGCGCGAGCCGAAGCGCCGCGCAAATCACGAACATCCCGGCGATCACCACGCCCCACGCGCCGAGCAATCGGAGCGACCAGCAATAGGCGATTACCGCCGGGGCCACACCAAACGCCACCACGTCCGAGAGGCTGTCGTACTCGATTCCGAAGTGGCTCGAAGTGCGCGACAAGCGCGCCACGCGGCCGTCGAGCCCGTCGCATACGAACGCGATCAGAATCATCACGGCGGCGAGCTCGAAATGCGAATTGATCGCCGAGACCAGGGCGAAAAATCCCGCGAGCAGGCCGAGCGACGTGATGGTCGCGGGCGCGAGGAACACTCCGCGGCGCAAGGGCGCGACCACGCGTCTTTGCTGTTCCTTGAAGCGGCCCGAAAGGACCCGCATCCGATCCTGTGCGCTAGGGCTATTTTTCTGAGTCCGGCTCATTGGAGCAACTCTGCAATTATACTCTCTCCGGCGCGCACCTTCCGGCCCATTTTAACCACTACCCGGTAGTCGGGCGGGATGAAATGATCGACGCGGCTGCCGAACATTATAAGCCCAATTCGCTCGCCAGAGCGCACTGTATCGTGCGGATGGAGGCGGCACACGATGCGCCGCGCCAAGTAGCCCGCGATCTGCACTATCGCATGCTGGCGGCCGCGGGCGTCGCTCAGCACGATCAGGTTGCGCTCATTTTGCTCGCTCGCGTGATCGCGAAAGGCCGCATGGAAGGCGCCGGGCGTATGACGCACACTGATAATTTCGCCGCCGACGGGCGCACGGTTGACGTGCACGTTAAGCGGCGACATGAAGACCGACACACGATGGTAGCGCTCGCCTGAGACGCCATCGGGCAGCGGCATCTCCGCCACGTCGCTCACAGTGCCGTCGGCGCCCGAGAGCACCACGCGCTCGGGGGCGGAGACTGGCGAGCGCTCAGGGTCGCGAAAAAAAGCGGCAATCGCGAGGCCGCCGAAGATCATGAGCACTCCCGCGCCGTGCCATCCGAACGCAAGCGCGAGCGCTCCTGCGGCCAGCGCCACGGCCGCCATCTTGACGCCCTCGGCCGCGATTCCGATCGTGCCGCCCACTCGCCCGGCAAAATCGCCGGCCCGCAATGCCATCGCTATCCGTCAAACCCCGCTTGCGTCTAATTCTTGGCTTTGTCGACCAGGCGGTCGCTCGCCAGCCACGGCATGAAGGCGCGCAGCTTGCGCCCGACGTCTTCGAGCTGATGCTTCTCCGCTGCTTTGCGCAGCTCGCGGAAATGCGGCAGGCCGGCGCGGTACTCGGCGATCCATTCGTTGGCGAACTTGCCCGACTGGATATCCGCGAGCAGGTCCTTCATCGCCTGGCGCGAGGCCGGCCCGACCACGCGCTTGCCGCGCGTCATGTCGCCGTATTCGGCGGTGTTGCTGATCGAGTAGCGCATGTTGGCGATACCGCCCTCGTAGATGAGGTCGACGATCAGTTTGACCTCGTGCACGCACTCGAAATAGGCCATCTCGGGCGCGTAGCCGGCCGCGACCAGGGTTTCGAAGCCGTTGCGGATGAGCTCGGTCAGTCCGCCGCACAGCACCGACTGCTCGCCGAACAGATCGGTCTCGGTCTCTTCGCGAAAGCTGGTTTCGATAATCGCCGCGCGGCCGCCGCCGATCGCCGATCCGTACGCGAGCCCGATTCGCTTGGTATCACCCGAAGGATCCTGCTCGACCGCGAGCAGGCAGGGCACGCCGCGTCCCTTGACGTACTCGGATCGCACCAGATGGCCCGGGCCCTTGGGCGCGATCATGAAAACGTTGACGCTCGGAGCGGGCTTGATGAACTTGAAATGAATGTTGAAGCCGTGGCCGAAGGCAAGGTACTTGCCCGGAGTGAGGTGCGGGGCGACTTCGGCCTCGTAAATTTCGGAGCCCATCTCGTCCGGCACCAGCATCATCACGATGTCGGCGCGACGCGCGGCCTCGGCGGTCTCGAAGACCGGCAAGCCCTGCTTGGCGGCCTTTTCCCACGAGGGACTGTCCTTGCGCAGCCCGACGCATACGTCCATCCCACTGTCGCGCAGGTTGAGCGCATGGGCATGGCCCTGGCTACCGAAGCCAAGAATGGCAATCTTGTGCGGGCGCAGACAGCTTAAGTCGGCGTCGCGATCGTAGTGGACCTGCATGACGGGATTCTCCTGGATAGATTTTGCGGGATCGGTCGCTGGATAAACTTCGCGCTAGCTGGCCTCGCGCGTGCCGGCGGCGGTACGATGGTTGTTCTCGTGCTGCACCGCGCGGACCATCGCGATCTTGCCCGAGCGCACGATCTCCTTGATTCCAAGGGGACGCACCAGCTCGATGAAGGCCTTTATCTTGTCGGCGTCGCCGGTCACCTCCACGGTCACCGCGCGCGGCCCGATGTCGACCACGTGCGCGCGGAAGGCGGCGACGATCGAGTCGAGTTCGGCCCGCGTGCGTTCATCCACCGCGACCTTCACCATCACCATCTCGCGGTCGATAGTGCTGGTGTCCTTGAAGTCGGTGACCTTGATAACGGAGACCAGCTTGTTGAGCTGCTTGTTGATCTGCTCCAGCGTCTGATCGTCGCCGGTCGCGACCAGCACGATACGCGAGACGGTCGGGTCCAGCGGGTCCTCATTCACGGTCAAGGACTCGATATTGAAGCCGCGGCTGGAAAACAAGCCCGCCACACGCGCGAGCACGCCGAACTCGTTTTCGACCAGGACGGATATAGTATGGCTTGGCATCAACTGGATTTACGGCCCGGGGCGCGCAGCGCGCGCCGCGAGCCTAGCGCGCTTCATGCTGATGGCGATGGAGGAGCGCCATGATGCGATCCTTCGAGGCCAGTTTCAGCTTCTGAATTCTTTTCTTTTCGATTTCCTCTTCGGCGGTCAGGTAGTGCTTGAGACGGAACGATTCGAGCTGGCGTTTGAGCTCCGCGTGCGCCTCATACAGCGTCTTCAGTTCTTCGTCGTTGGTCACGTACTGATGAATCAGTTCTTCTTCCTTCGGCTCCATTTACCCTCACTCCCGAGGTTAGAGGACCAACCTTGAAAATCGCCTCCGCCGACCTCACGTACAGCGGTTCCAGGACGAATGCATCATCCGCCTCTCCCGCCACCAGCCGCGCGGCGCCCAGCGCCGCCACGACTCGACCTCGCAAGCGCAGCCCGGTTATTTCCAGGCACGCCGCCCGGCCTCCCGCGCGCGCGACCGAACGACAGGCCTCTTCGGCCTTTGCGTCGCCGACCAACAAAGCGTCGGTGCCAAGATGTGGAGCCAGGTTTTCGAGCGTGACCACGAGGTCATCTGACAACTTTTCTAGCCCATCGCCACTTGTCCGGTAAAGGGCAGCATAGACCTCGCCCTTGCGAGCGTCCAGCACCGGGCAGATAAGCCGGGGCGCCGCCGTAGCGGAATGTTCAGCCAGCGCCGTCAAGGCAAGGGTGTCGAGGCTCGGTATGCCCAAAAGCGCGCATCCGGTTGCCAGCTTGAGACCCTTGGCGTAGCTCAGCCCCACCCGCAGGCCGGTAAAAGAGCCCGGACCGATCCCGATTGCGATAGCCTTCAGGTCAGCGGCCGCAAGCCCGGCAACCCCGAGTAGTCCCGCGACGGCCTCGGGCAACTCAGCGCCATGCGAGGCGACCGAGCGCGAGGCTTCAGCCAGCACCCGAGCGCCGACGACTAGCGCAAGGTCGGCTCGCGGCCCTCCTGTGTCGATTCCCAGCACCGGCCCGGCCGAGGCGCCGGCCGCCAGTGCGGCTTCAACTGTGCATAATATGCGAGATGTCATTGACGATGACGAAAGTCATCAGCGCCACCAGCAACAGCAGCCCGATCTGCATCGCGAACTCGCGATGCCGTAGCTGCAGCGGCTTGCCGCGCAAGCCTTCGATCAGAAAAAAGAACAGATGCCCGCCGTCGAGCAGCGGCACCGGCAGCAGGTTGATGATACCCAGTTCCAGGCTCAGCATCACGGTGAAGCCGGCGACGTCGGCGAAGCCCTGCTGGGCCTCCTTGCCGGCCATCTTGGCAATCATTATGGGACCGCCGAGCGCCTGACGGGCTGGAGTGGTGCCGTTGATGATTAGCGCGATTCCCATCACCAGCCGTCCGCTGAGCTCCGCGGTCGAAACCACGCTTTCATAGACGGCGCTCACCGGCCCGTAGCGTTTTACGCCCTCATCGCCGCGCGGCAGAACGCCGATGATCCAGACCGGAGCCTTGTTGCCGAATCCGGTATCTTCTTTTTCATGGATCGGTGTCACCTGCACGGACATCTGGCTCGGCGAGGCGTTCGGCGCCGGACGCACGAAATCGATTTTGATCGGTCCGCCGCTGTCCGCCTTGATCGCGTCGGAAAGGTCGGCCCAGTTTTCGATCTTTTTCCCGTTGACCGCCGCAATCTGATCGCCCTTGCGCAGACCCGCCGAATAGGCCGGCATCCCTTTCTTGATCTCACCCAGTATCGGCTTCACGTAGGGCACGCCGTACATGAAAACAATCGCCATCAGCACCGGCGCGAACAGGATGTTCGCAAGCGGTCCCGCCAGCACGATCTTGATCCGGGTGGCAAGGCTCTGGGTCGGGAAGGCCTGCGCGCGATAACGCTCCAGGAGCACCGCCGGGCGGCTGTCGACCAGCGCCTTGACGGCCTCGTCAACCGAACCTCGGCGTTCGACCTCGGCCAGCAGCAAAGCTTCGTCGGGCCGCAGCGCGCGGCCAAGTATCGCCTCGGTCTCCGCCGAGCTTGCGCCACCCGCAGCCGACGGTGCGATACGATGCGCGAGGGCGAGCAGCATCTGTGGCGGCTCGACGCCCAGCGAATCGGCGGTGCCGTGTTGGCGCGCCGTCTCGAGCAGGTCGAGCTGCACCTCCTTCACGTAGCCTTCGAGCGTCTCGGCCGTGGGCTCTTCGGCGACTTCATCGCCGAGCATTTTCACGTAACCTCCCATCGGGGTCGCGCCGAACGCATACTCGGTCTCGCCGCGTCGAATACCGAAAAGTTTGGGCGGATAGCCGACCGAATAACGGATCACGCGCACGCCGGAGCGTTTGGCCATCAGAAAATGGCCCGTCTCGTGCACGATGATCAGAACGCCGAAGATTATTACGGCTGAGAGAATCGAAGTGATCATGATTTCCGATTATTTGACGGGAGGTTAGACTGAAGGGCCACTTTCATCGACTACAATAATAAGCGAAAACCGTGGCAAAAACCATGCTGCATGTCCGATCGAGCAAGCCGCCATGGCCGGGGAAAATCCAGCCCGAATCCTTCACCCCGGCGCTGCGCTTGAGCGCCGAGCCGGCAAGATCGCCCAGTTGCGCCAGTATCCCGATTGCCGCCGAAAGCACCGCGGCCTGGCCTACGTTCCAATCCGACACCAGCGGTTGATGCAGCAGCAATCCGGCTGTTACGCATAGCGCGAGCCCGCCAATTGCCCCCTCCACGGTCTTTTTCGGACTCACCCGCGGAGCCAGCCTGGTGCGGCCGAACCATGAGCCTGCGAAGTACGCGCCGGTGTCGCTGGCGATTACCAAGAGCAGGACAAAAATTATCACCGCGATACCGTCCGTGCGGTTTCGCAGGAGCGCAAAATAGGGAAACAGCGCGCCGACGTAAAATGCGCCCATCAGCGTCAGGCCTAGCCCGGGCGACGGCGGCGCCGCGCTCGCCGGGTCGCGTCCCACCCGCACCACCAGCGTCAGCATCGCCAGAATCACCCCGAGCGGGATCAACCATAGACGTTCGGGCGCCCACGCGAGCAGTATCGCCGACCCGCCGCCGGCGAGGACCAAAGCGCCGACCGCTCCGGGCGTCCGCGCCCGCGTCATCGCGCCCACCTCGTAAAGCCCCCACACCGTCAATACGCCCACGAACGCGGCAAACCACGGCGCTGGCGCAAAGAGCACCACCGCCAGCAGCGCGGGCAGCGCGACCAGCGCGGTCCAGACTCTAGTTCGCAGCACGCAATCGGTGGTTGGCGGAGCCGGCGTCGACCGCGCCAAAGCGGCGCTCACGTTGCTGATAGGCCGCGAGCGCCTGGAGAAACTCGCGCTCGCGGAAGTCGGGCCATAACGTATTGGTGAAATAGAGTTCGGTGTAGGCAAGTTGGTAGAGGAAGAAGTTCGATATCCGGAGTTCGCCCGAAGTCCGGATAAGCAGGTCGGGGTCGGGCAAGTCGGCGCTGGCAAGGCGGCTCGCCACCGCATGTTCGTCGACCTCGTCGGGGCTGAGCCGTCCCGCGGCGACTTCCTCGGCGATTCGGCGGGCGGCGGCGGTCACGTCCTGACGACCGCCATAGGAGAGCGCCAGGGCGACGGTCATCGAGCGATTCCCGGCGGTCGCGGCGATCATCGAGTCGAGCGCGCGCCGTACCGGCGGCGGCAGACGTTGAAGGTCGCCCAGCGCCACCACCTTGATGTCGCGCTTCATCAGGCGCTTGGTCTCGGTGCTGAGGTAGCGATGGAACAGCTCCATCAGGAAACGCACTTCGGCGCCTGGCCGCTGCCAGTTCTCATTGGAGAAGACGAACAGGGTGAGATAGGGAATGCCGACCTCGCGCGCGGCTTCAACCACTGCGCGTACCGAATCCTTGCCGCGCCGATGGCCTTCCGGGCGCGAGAGCCCATGCTGGCGCGCCCAGCGGCCGTTGCCGTCCATCACAATTGCGACATGACGCGGCAGCCGCTCCGCCTCGAGCGAGAGGCCGGGGATTTCGTCCAGTGGAAGTGAAGAAGCCACGAACCAGGTAAGCCGCCGCGATATCCCCCTTGCGCAGGACGCCTCGCAGGCGGTTCAGACCTCCATTATCTCGGCTTCCTTGGCCGCCAGCACCTTGTCGATTTTCTCGATGTGCTCGGTGGTGTGTTGCTGGACCTTGGTTTCGGCCGCGCGCAGCGTGTCGTCATCAAGCTTCTTGTCCTTGTGCATTTTTTTGAGCTTGTCGTTGGCGTCGCGGCGATGGTTGCGCACGGAGACCCGGAACTCCTCGGCGGTCTTGTGCACATGGCGCACCAGTTCCTTGCGCCGCTGCTCGGTCAGCTCGGGAATCGGCACGCGGATGATTTTGCCGTCGTTGATCGGAGTCAGACCGAGGTCGGAGGTCTGAATCGCCTTTTCAATCTCGTGCAGCGCGCCCTTGTCATAGGGCGTGATCACGAGCAGGCGCGGTTCGGGAGCGGCCAGGCCGGCAAGCTGGCGGAGCGGCGTGCGGGCGCCGTAATAGCTGACGTGCAGCCCCTCGAGCAGCGCGGTCGAGGCGCGCCCGGTGCGCACGCGGCCGAGTTCATGGCGGAAGGCGCCGACCGCCTCCTCCATCTCCATCCGCGCCATCTCGATCGTATCTTCCGGTCTTTCTTCAGCGGCCACTTTCCACCCAGGTGCCGATCGGCTCGCCCATCACGGCCCTTCTTATATTACCCGTCTGGCGCAGATTGAAAACGACGATCGGCAGGTTGTTGTCCTTGCACATCGAGATCGCGGTGGAGTCCATCACCTTGAGGTTGCGTTCGAGTACTTCGAGGTAGGTGAGGCGGTCAAAGCGCTTCGCCCCCGGTTCGCGCAACGGATCACGGTCGTAAACGCCGTCGACGTGATGGCTCGCCTTGAGGATGACCTCGGCGCCGATTTCCAGCGCGCGCAGGCTCGCCGCGGTGTCCGTGGTGAAGTAGGGATTGCCGGTGCCCGCGGCGAAGATCACCACCCGTCCCTTGTCGAGGTGGCGCACGGCGCGCCGGCGGATGTACGGTTCGCACACCGCCTGCATCGCGATCGCCGAGAGCACCCTGGTCGTCACGCCCGCCCGTTCCAGGGCGTCCTGGAACGCGAGCGCGTTGATCACGGTGCCCAGCATGCCCATCTGATCGGCGCTGGAGCGGTCCATCCCGCGCGCCTCGTATTCGCTGCCGCGCAGGATATTGCCCGCCCCGATAACCATCGCGAGCTGCACGCCGAGAGCGGTTACGTCTTTGATTTCGCGGGCGAAAGCGGCGAGCGTGTCGAGATCGATCCCGGCGCCCTGGGCGGGCGCCAGCGCCTGGCCCGAGAGCTTGAGCATCACGCGGTGGAAGCGGGGCTTGTGCGCCACGCTGCCTGCCGCCTCGCTCATTACCGTCTTCTCCCCCCGTGCGCGCGGTCGACTATGCGCTGGCGGCCGTGTTGCCGTCGCGCGACTCGCCGAGCTGGAAGCGGACGAAGCGGCGAATTTCGATCTTCTCGCCCAGCTTGGCTACGTATTCGCCCAGCAGGTCGGTGATGGTGCGGTTGGGGTCGCGCACCCAAGCCTGCTCGTTGAGACAGATGTCGCGGTAGAATTTTTCCAGCTTGCCCTCGACGATCTTTTTGACCACCGCCTCGGGCTTGTCCGCCGACTGGGTGGCATAGATCTGGCGCTCCTGCTCGATGACCTCGGCGGGCACGTCCTCGCGGCGCACACATCGCGGATTCGCCGCCGCAATCTGCATCGCGATCTCCTTGACCAGGGTCTGGAACTCGGGGGTCTTGGCCACGAAGTCGCTCTCGCAGTTGACCTCGACCAGCACGCCGAGCTTGCCGCCGGCATGGATATAGGAGCCGACCGAACCCTCCGAGGCGACCCGGCCCGCGCGCTTGGCGGCCTGCGCGATCCCCTTCTCGCGCAGCCATACGATCGCCTTGTCGAGGTCGCCCCTGGCCTCAGCCAGCGCCTTCTTGCAATCCATTACGCCGGCGCCGGTCTTTTCGCGCAATTCCCTGACGAGGTTTGCGTTTACGTCCATTCCCTCCTGAAAGGATGTCTCTAAAGTTCCTGTCGCTAAGGTTCTGGTATGCAGGTTCCAGCCCGGGCGCCTTGCCTAGACGCTCTGGCTCGGCGGCTCGGGACTGCGATCTTCGTCGGCGCTCGCGCTCAAGTCCTGCTCGCCTTTTTGCCCGCTCCTCGGCGATCCGTTTGCCCTCGATCACCGCGTCGGCCATCGCCGCGCTGAAAAGCTTGATCGCGCGAATCGCGTCGTCGTTGCCCGGAATGCGATACGCGATAAGGTCGGGGTCGCAGTTGGTGTCGACCACTGCCACGACCGGGATGCCCAAGCGCTTGGCCTCAGCCACCGCGATGTCCTCTTTCTTCGTGTCGATCACCCACAGCGCGTCGGGCAGCTTGCGCATGTTCTTGATTCCGGCCAGCGTGCCCATCAGCTTCTCGTGCTCGTGAGCGTTCTCGCTCATTTCCTTCTTGGTGAGCGCCTGGATCATCTCGGGATCGGCCATTATCTCTTCGAGCCTCTTGAGCCGCTCGATCGACTGCCGGATGGTCTGAAAATTGGTCAACATCCCACCCAGCCAGCGGTTGTGGACGTAAAACATCCCGCAGCGCTCGGCCTCTTCGCGCACGATGTCCTGGGCCTGTTTCTTGGTCCCGACGAACAGCATCGTGCCGCCCTGGGCGGAGAGGTCGCGCACGAAGTCGTAGGCCTCGCGAAACATCCTGACGGTCTGCTGGAGGTCGATGATGTAGATGCCGTTGCGGGCGCCAAAGATGTAGGGCTTCATCTTCGGATTCCAGCGGCTGGTCTGGTGGCCGAAGTGAACTCCGGCTTCCAGAAGCTGTTTCATGCTGATTTCGGTCATAGGTCCTCTTAAAGCGTTCGTCCCAAGCCCGTCAGTGGCGGGAACGACACTATAAATTATCAAGCCGCGCTGCGAGTTCCTAGCGCGCGCTACCTCTAGCCATTCATCGATTCGAGGAATTCTTCGTTGGTTTTCGAGCCCTGCATCTTGTCCAGCAGGAACTCCATCGCCTCGACCGCGTTGAGCTGGGAGAGCAGCTTGCGCAGGATCCAGACCCGGTTAAGGGTGCTGCGCGGCAATAGCAGTTCCTCTTTGCGGGTCGAGGAGCGCTGAATATCGATGGTCGGGAAGATGCGCTTTTCCAGCAGGCGCCGGTCAAGGCCAATCTGCTGGTTACCGGTGCCCTTGAACTCCTCGAAGATGACCTCGTCCATCCGGCTGCCGGTGTCGACCAAGGCGGTGGCGATGATGGTCAGCGAGCCGCCGTCCTCGGTGTTGCGCGCCGCGCCGAAGAACTTCTTGGGCTTGTGCAGGGCATTGGAATCGACACCGCCGGAGAGAATTTTGCCCGACGGCGGGACGACGGTGTTGTAGGCGCGCGCGAGCCGGGTGATCGAATCCAGCAGGATCACCACGTCGCGTCCATGCTCGACCAGGCGGCGCGCTTTTTCGATCACCATCTCGGCCACTTGGA
>CAVZDJ010000022.1:0-35684 GCA_963773975.1 uncultured delta proteobacterium | reverse complement strand
GCTCCAATCCGGCTGCGAAGTGATGGAAATACGATCCTGCCGATTCCTATTAAAATGCAGCCCCACGCCGCCTGCCCGCCTGCGTAGAGACCGTCGCGAGTATTATGACCCCGTACGAAACCTTGATCCGGTTCTTCCCAAGCCGATCAAATGGATTGAGACATTGGTCGCGATGGAGAGGCGACGCCCAATCTTCGGTGGGTCACTTGGCGGCTGCGGGCGATCCGGGGTCTGGCCTGCTTCGGCTCAATGCGCAGGTCCTTGCTATCGAACCTATCTGAGCCTCTTTGGGCTGTCAACGGGCCACTTTCCCGTCCGCTCTCGGAGCGGACGTGAGGGAAACGCCGCTCAGTTCGATCCAGCGCGCAAGCTCCGCTCGTCCCGTCGCGACGCCCCGCGCGAGGAGAAAGCCGGCAAAATCATCCGGCGGCGGCGCGACGAATTCGAGCGCCAAACGGGTGCGCGGATCAACGAAGCGCAGCGCCAGCGCATGCAGCGCCTGGCGCGTGAACGAGGATGCCGGGTCCACGAATGTCGCATCTTTCGAGCCCTTCCGCGATCCCGTCTGCGATCTCTTCGCCTGCGACCCCTGCGGCTGACGGCCTCCATAGAGCGGATCGCCGAGGCACGGATGTCCGATCGAAGCCAGGTGGACGCGAATCTGATGCGTGCGGCCGGTCGCCGGCCGCACGCCGACGAGCGTCGCGCCGGCGCCCGCCGCGGGCATCCGCGCGAGCACGCAGACCTCGCTTAGCGCGTCGCGGCCGTGGCGCGAGTTAACCGACATCCGCTTGCGCTCGACCGGATGGCGTCCGACCGGGCGCGTAATCGAAAAGCGCTCACGTCCGATCACTCCGCGCACCACCGCGAGATAGACTTTGCTCACCATGCGCTCCTTGAACTGGCGCGCCAACTCCATCCGCGCAAACGGCGTCCGCGCGACCACCATCACGCCCGACGTGTCCTTGTCGAGCCGATGGACGATTCCCGGACGCATCACGCCGCCCGGCTCGGCCATCGCCGCCAGCTCGGGAAAGCGCGCGAGCATCGCGTCGACCAGCGTGCCGCTCGGATGGCCGGGTGCGGGATGGACCGTCATCCCGGGCGGTTTGTTGACGACCACGATCTCCTCGTCAGCGTAAAGCACTTCGATTTCGGGCGCGCCGGACGATATTGGCGCCACCGGCATCGCCATAGGACTCTCGATTTCGATTGTGTCGCCGGCGCGAACGCCATCGGCGGGGCGCGCGGGAGCGCCGTTGAGCCGCACCAGGCCGGCCCGAATCATGCGCGCGGCCTGCGAGCGGGAAAACTCCACACCGAGCTCGGCGGCGACGAACACGTCAAGCCGCGTCCGCCCGGGCGCCGAATCGACCGTCAGCGTGCGCGCAGTCACGGCGCTATTATAGCAGCCGCACAGGGCGGAGCGCCCTTGCGCGCCGCTACGGCCTACAGGCGATAAGGCGCCGGATGGCCTTTCTCGTAAGCCGCGATCTCCTGGTCGTGCGTGAGCGTCAGCGCCACGTCGTCGAGCCCCTCGAGAAAACATTTCTTGGGGAACGGATCGATATCGAAATGCGCCGACCATCCGAACTTGTCCGAGACCGTCTGCGCGGGAAGATCGACCGTCAGTTCATAGCCGTCATGCCGCTTGAGCGCCGCGAACACCGCCTCGACCTCCTCGGGCTTGAGGATTATCGGCAGGAAGCCGTTCTTGAGCGAGTTGTTGCGGAAGATGTCCGCGAAGGAGCTTGCGATCGCGGCTTTGAAACCGAAGTCGGTGAGCGCCCACACCGCATGCTCACGCGAGGAGCCGCAGCCGAAGTTGGCCCGCGCGACTAGGATCGACGCGCCCTTGAAACGCGGCTCGTCGAGCACGTAACCCTTGTCCGGCTGATTGCGCCAATCGAAGAAGAGTCCCTTCCCGAGGCCGCTTCGCACCACGGCCTTTAAGAACTGCTTGGGAATCACCTGGTCGGTGTCGACGTTGGACCGATCCATCGGAGCGACCAGCCCGGTGAAATTCTTGAACGGTTGCATCGCGCGCTTTACTCCCCGGAAAAATTATCAGCAGAGAGAAACTATCAGCAGAGGAGAACTGCCGGCAACGCCGGCGCATAATCCGGCGGAGCGAACGCGGCAAGCGCTCCCGCGTGCGCAACAGTTAACCTGTCGTGCGCGCTCGCGTCCACCCGAGCGGCGCACGTTCGTTGCGACCTCGCGACGCATCGGCGTCGTGACGTATCGGACTGCCGGGGCTCCTGCGCCCCGCACCGGCGATCAGGTGTCGGCCGCCGCCTTGCCGTTGGCCACGGTGTGGCCGTTGCCACTGGCATTGCCGTTGGCGCTGAAGGCGCGCGACAATTCGACGAAGCGGCGCTGCAGCGCCTTGGCCGGCTCAAACGCCTTGATCAGGTGTTGCAACTGATCCTGAAACGCGGTCGCCGGCTCCATCGCGGAAGCCAACTGCACGAGCTGCTCATGAAAAGCCTCGGCCACGCGTTCGAGCTGGCTCTGGAACGCCCGCATCGGTTCGAAACGATTGGCCAGGTTCTCCAGATGGCTGTGGAAGCCCTTTATCGGCTCGAAGGCCGCGGCCACATCCGCCAGTTCCTCCTGGAAGGTCCTGATCGGCTCGAAGACGTCGGCCAACTGCGCCAACTGGCCCATCGGCTCCAGCACCTTGGCCAGCCGGGCGAGCGTATCCTCGGCCGACTTCATCGGGTCGAACACTTTGGCTACTGCCTGGTCGGGTTGTAAAGAAATAAATGATTCGTCCAACTCCCTGCCTCCTCCTATTTGCAATGCAAATTTCCAGCATCCAGCGAATCTTGAACCCAACAGACGCACCGGGCTCGGCGAACGGCGCGTCGAATTCGGGGCGGCCTGAATCTCAAGTTCCAATCAACAGGTCACGGTCCAGTCAAAGCGCCGCCGGAGCCCACGCGCGGGCGCTGAATTTCGAGCGCCGTACGGCTTGAATAGCAAAAGCTGATGTAAGCGATTTCAAGTTCGTCTCGATAAGAAAAGCGTATTAAAGACGCGTCCCGTAACTAACTCACTTGAATCGTCGGAGCAAGGATTGGTTGCTTGAAGTATCCACTGAAGCGCGCGCGGCGCTGTGCGTAACGTCGGCGCGAGGGCCTCCTTGTGAGACCCGCGCGGCGGGTCTAAACTCCGCTTCGTGGGCGTCGAAGGCAAAGCTATCAGCAACACACAGCCTTCCAACGGCAATCCCGACGCGACTGTCGAGACAGATCTTTCCACACCTCCCGATACCAGCACCGACGCGACCATCGGCCGCTTCCGCGACGCGGTCCAGAGCATCAAAGAGGCATCGCCGCCGCTCGAGCGGACGACCGAATCCCAGGCGGATTTGCCAACAGATTCTGTCGACCAATCCGCAACGCCGCTAAAAAGCGTGATCGCCGAGCAATTTGTACTGGTCGATTCACACGGCGAGCATCGCGCGACGCTCTCGCTCGAGGCGGGCGGCACCCCGGCGCTCGCGCTCAGCGACACGGGCGGCCGCACGCGCGCAGCGATTCGCCTGGGCACGGACGGTGCGCCATCGGTGGTGCTCTATGACACGAGCGGCAGGCGGCGCCTGGAGGTCGCGCTCAAGGCCGACGGCGCCACGGGGCTTGGATTGTACGACGAGACGGGCGAGGGACGCGCGGAACTGGTCGTCGCGGGGAGCGGCGCGCCGTCACTTTCGCTCTACGGGCCCAATGGGAAGCGGCTGGCTAAGCTGCCGAACAACCGCGAACGCTAGATTGCCGCGACCGCTACCGTCACTTTCCTGATTTTTTATCGTCCCTGATTTTTCTTGGCGGGACGCGCACGGGAAACGCACCTCGCCGACTTGAGCGATACGGCTAATGCGCCGGCCAATCGCGCACGTCCACGAAATGTCCGCTCACCGCCGCCGCCGCCGCCATCACGGGGCTCACCAGATGCGTGCGTCCGCCCTTGCCCTGGCGTCCTTCGAAGTTACGGTTCGAGGTGCTTGCGCAGCGCTCGCCGGGTTTCAGGATGTCCGGGTTCATCCCCAGGCACATGCTGCATCCGGATTCGCGCCACTCGAAGCCCGCGTCGACAAAGACGCGATCGAGCCCGAGCTTTTCGGCTTCGGCTTTGACCTGCTGCGATCCCGGCACCACCATCGCATGCACGCCTTTGGCGACCTTGCGTCCGCGCACGATCGCAGCCGCCGCGCGCAAGTCGCCGATGCGCGAGTTGGTGCACGACCCGATAAAAACGCGATCGACGCGGATGTCCTGGATCGCCGTGCCCGGCTGCAGTCCCATGTATTCCAGCGCGCGTTCGACCGCCTGGCGCTCCGCCGGGTTCTTGAGGCTCGCAGGGTCGGGCACTTTGCCGGTGATCTCGACCACCATCCCGGGATTTGTTCCCCAGGTAACCTGCGGCGCAAACGCCGCCGCGTCGAACGTGATGCTCTTATCGAAACGCGCGCCGTCGTCGGTGCGAAATTTGAGCCAGCGCTCGGCCGCGCGCTCGAAGTCCGCGCCGGTGGCGACGAAGCGCCGCCCACGCAGATACTCGACGGTCTTGGCGTCCGCCGCGATCATCCCGGCGCGCGCCCCGGCCTCGATCGACATGTTGCTCACCGTCATCCGCTCTTCCATCGAGAGCGCCTCGATCGCCTCGCCGCGGTACTCGATGACATGTCCGGTGCCGCCGTCGGTGGTGATGCGTCCGATGACGCCGAGGATCAAATCCTTGGCGGTCACGCCCGGCTTGAGACGACCGTCGACGCGAATCTCCAGCGTCTTCGGCTTGGCCTGCCACAGGCACTGCGTGGCGAGCACGTGCTCGACCTCGCTGGTGCCGACGCCGAACGCGAGCGAGCCGAACGCGCCGTGGGTGGCGGTGTGGCTGTCGCCACATACGATTGTCATCCCGGGCTGCGTGAGGCCCAACTCGGGTCCGATGACATGCACGATCCCCTGTTCGGGCGCGCCGAGGTCGAACAGGCGCACGCCGAACTCGCGGCAGTTGCGGCGCATCATTTCGATCTGCGCCGCCGAATCGGGATCGGCGATCGGCTTGGTGCGGTCGGTGGTCGGAACGTTGTGATCCTGGGTGCCGAAGGTGCGGTCGAGCGCGCGCACCTTGCGGCCGCTGTTGCGCAGGGCCTCGAAGGCCTGCGGCGACGTAACCTCGTGCACCAGGTGCAGATCGATATAGAGCAGGGCGGGCTCGCCGGGTTGCGCGCGAACCACGTGGCTCTGCCAGATTTTTTCGAACAGTGTCTCAGCCGCCATGACGGGAACTAGCCTCTTCTTGAGATAAAAGCTGGACCTAGCATTATGCCGCCGCGGCCCGCGCCGTCAAATATGCGCGGATCCGTAAAATCCGCTCGCAGCATATGCTTCATCGCGGGCGTCGTGGCAAGATGGCCGCGGGGCAGATGTGGCGCGCGCCGGTCGCTCGACCTGGCGGCGCGCGGTTTGGAAATCGAAAGGGGAAACGATGCGATCGAGTTACGACGCGGTCGTTATCGGCAGCGGCTTCGGCGGCGCCGTCGCGGGATGCCGCCTGGCGCAGGCTGGACTCAAGGTTGCGATTCTGGAGCGCGGGCGGCGCTATGGGCGCGGCCAATTCCCGCGCGATTGGAACAACCCCATCAATGGATGGCAGTGGGCGATCGGCCAGGGCCTGTTCGACGTCCGGCCCTTCGGCGAGATGACGATCGTGCAGGGCGCCGGATGGGGCGGCGGCTCGCTCATCTACGCCAACGTTCATCTGCGCGCACCCGCCGATCTTTTCCAGAGCGGATGGCCGGCCGGCTACAGCCGCGCCGCGCTCGATCCCTACTACGACCTCGTCGCCTACATGCTCGACATCGCGCCCATCACGGCCTCCGGCCATCTCGGCGTCCCGCCCAAGGCCCAGTGGATGAAGCAGGTGGCCGGCCGCTTGGGCCGCGAGGCCCAGTTCTGTTACCCGAACATCGCAGTCGATTTTTCCGCGCCCGGCGCGGCACATCGCAACAAGTTCGGCGTCGAGCAGAGCGGATGCACCTACTGCGGCGAGTGCGACATCGGATGCAACGTGCTGGCCAAGAACACGCTCGATCTCAACTACCTCGCGCTGGCCGAGCGGCATGGCGCCGACGTCGCGCCGCTCAGCGAGGCCGTGCGGATCGAGCGCGACGGCGCCGGCTACAAAGTCACCTTCAAAAATCACGCGGCCGGCGCCGCCGAGAGCGCGATCGCCGCGCGCACGGTCTTTTTGTGCGCGGGCGCGGTCAATTCGACCGAACTCCTGCTCCGATGCCGCGACGAGTTTGGCGTTCTCCCCGCACTTAGCGCGCGTCTGGGCCAGGGTTATTCGGGCAACGGCGATTTTCTTGCGTTCGCCTTCGACACCGCGACGCCGTTTGTGCCCTCCAACGGCCCCACGATTACCACCGGTATCGTCTACGATCGCGGCGCCGGCGCCGACCGCGTGTGGTTCATCTTCGAGGAGGGCGGCTATCCGAAAGAGATCGCCGGCCTGCTCCAGGTGCTCAATCCCAGGGGCGGATGGCTCAAGGACGTGATCGATCTTTCAACTGACGCGCTGCGCGCCGCCATCAGCGTCGCGGCTCGCGCCCGGATCGGCCCCGGCGCTCCGCCGCATGACGACACGGCCGTGTTTCTCGCGATGGGCCGCGACCGCGCGAGCGGCGTGCTCGCGCTCGATCCGCTCACGCGCGCGCTCAGGATAAGCTGGGACGTCGCCTCGAACGCGCCGCTCTACGCCGCCGAGGAGCAATTCAGCACCGACCTCGCCAACGCGATGGGCGCCACGGTGGCGTTCAACCCGCTCTGGCAGCGGCTCCGCCGTCCGGTCTCGGTCCACAACCTGGGCGGCTGCGTGATGGCGGACGACGAAGCAAAGGGCGTTACCGACGCGGGCGGCGAGGTCTTCGGCTACCCGGGACTCTACGTGCTCGACGGCGGCGCGCTGCCGGCGGCGACCGGCGTCAATCCTTCGCACACCATCGCCGCGGTGGCCGAGCGCAACGTCGAAGGCGCGATTCGCAAGCTGATCGGCAATGCCGCCTGGCGCGCACCCGAGGCCGCGAACGCACGGCCGGTGAAAGATCCGTTTAACGGGATTTGATCGCCGCAAGCAGGAGGAGTTATGGCGCCGCAAACCGCCGCGGTGGGACTGAGCTTCACCGAAACCATGAAGGGCTTTCTGCAAAAAGGCGCCGCGCCGCCGACGCCCGAGGACCTCGCCGCCTACGTCGCGGCCGAGCGCGCCGGTCAACAGGCCAACAGCTACATGGAGTTCACGCTGACGATCGCGATGCCGAACCTCGACGTGTTTCTGGCCGACGCCGAGCATCCGGGAATCGCCAACGGCACCCTGCGCGTCGATGGCTTCACCGGCGCCGCCGGCGTGCCGGTCCGCGACGGTCTCTTCAACCTCTTCGTCGAAACCGGCCGCGCATACGATCGCCGGATGCTCTACGCGCTGCCGTTTGTGGGCGCCGAGGGCCAGCCCTATCTGCTCGACGGCTTCAAGCAAGTGCGCGATGACGGGCGTTTCGACGTGTGGGGGGCGACCTCGACCTTGTACACGGTGATTCGCGCCGGTCACGATCGCGCGGGCAGCGTGCTCGCCTGCGGCATCCTGCATATCCTGGTCGCCGACTTCATGCAGCAACTCGGGACGTTCACGGTCTCGGGCACCGACGATCCCGCGCGCAAGGCGGCGGCGCTCGCGCAGTTCGGGCGCATGTTCATGGGGACGTTGTGGGGCGTGTTCGTGCGGCCGCGGCTCTCGCCGTGATGCCCCCACGTCAGCGCCGCTTACGCACGCGCACGCGTCTCGATAGGGCAACGGCCGGCGGAGGTGAATCCGATGAGTTTACCGGCAGTTGAAACTTACCCCGTCACGGCGCCCGATGGCGCCGAGCTTCGGCTCGCGCGCTACCGCGGCGGCGACAAGGGTCCGGTGATCGTGGTGCATGGCGCGGGCGTTTGGAGCGGGATGTTCCTGCTGCCGACGGTCGACGAACATTTCATCCAGTACCTGGTGGCCAATGGTTACGACGCCTGGCTGCTGGACTGGCGCGCGAGCATCCACTTGCCGCTTCGCCAGTTCACGCTCGACCAAGCGGCGGAGAACGATTTTCCCGCCGCGGTCGCCTTCATCCGCGACCAGACTCGCGCGGATTCGGTGCAGGCCGTGGTCCACTGCGCGGGCGCGAGCGCGTTCTTCATGGCGCTGGCGGCGGGCTATTTGCCGGACGTGCGATGCGTCTCGTGCTCGCAGATCGCGCTGCACTACGCGGCGCCGCCGGCCACCGAAATAAAGTGCATGCTCAACCTGGGCGACGTGTTCGCGGATCTCGGCGTCGACTATCTCTCCGCCACCGAGGACCCGCGCCATCCGCTATTCCAGAAGATGTTCGGCGCGTCGGTCGACCTCACCAACCACGAATGCAACAGCACCGTCTGCCATCGCATCACCTTCATGTACGGCCATCTCTACCGCCATGAGCGCCTCAACACCGCGACTCACGATCGGCTGAGCGAGCAGTTCGGCGCGTGCAACATGACCGTGTTTCGCCATCTCGCGCAGATCGTCAAGCGCGGCACCGCGGCGAAGTTCGACTACGGCGCCGCGGAGAACCTGCGCCGCTACGGCGTCGCCGAGCCGCCGAGTTACGTGCGTCCCGAGCACCTGCGCATCCCGATCACGTTCGTCTCCGGCGAGCTCAACCAGTGCTACCTACCCATATCGACCGAACGCACGTTCCAGTGGCTGCAAAGCGTCAACGACCCGACACTCTATCGCCGGCATGTGACGCCGGGCTACGGCCATATCGACAACTTCATGGGCGCGACCGCCAACCGCGACTGCTACGCGCTCTTCCTGGAGCAACTCGAGGCCTGCCCCGCTTAAGGGCAGGTGAAGGAAGCGCGAGGCGCGGTCACTTTATTCGGCGCGTGGGAGCGGCGCGCTCGGCATGGGCGAGGCCGCGCGTGACCGCCTCTTCGCCGAAGCGCTCGGCAACTTTGTCGAGCGCGCGGTTGAGCCGTTCGCGGCGCCCGTCGTGGGCCGAGGCCATGCCGAACAGCGCCAGTTGTCTGGCCGCGATTTCGGCGTCGCGCACCAGGTTATGCACCTGCACTCCGGCCAGGCGCACCCGCTCGCGTTCGCGCACGCGCGCGAGCAGCGCCCGGGCGACGCGCGAGACTTCGGCGCCGTCGTCGGTCGGAGCCGCGAGCGACTGGCTGCGGGTTATGATCGGATAGCGGCCCTGCCCCAGCGGCCGCGCGAGCTTGAGCTTGAGCGTTACCGTACGCGCGCGCACGCGGTCGGCGCGCAGGCGCCGCCCGAGCGCGTCGCAGTGGGCGATCAACACGCGCGCCAGCTCGAGCGAGTCGAGCGCGTGGTCATGCTCGAACGTGCTCTCCTCGCCGTAAGACTTGCGCTCATAGTCGCCGACCACCGGGCGCGGATCGCGTCCCAGCGCGAGTTCGTGCAGATGCGGCCCCATCGCGCCGAACATCGCGTGGAGCTGCGCCACGTCGGCGCGCGCGAGGTCGCCGACCGTCGCGATGCCCGCCTGATGCATCCGCTCGAGCGTCACCCGGCCGACGCCCCATAACCGCTCCACCGGCAGCGGAGTGAGAAAATCCACCAGCTCGTCAGGCTGGATTATCCGCAAGCCGTCGGGTTTGGAGAGGTCGCTTAAAATTTTGGCCGCCATCTTAGTCGGCGCGATTCCGACCGACACCACCAGGCCGGTGGCCTCGTGCACGCGACGCTTCAGCGCGCGTCCGGCTTCCAGCGGCGAGGCGAACACGCGATGCGTCCCGGTGAGGTCGAGAAAGGCTTCGTCCAGTGAGAGCGGCTCGACGACCGGGCTGAACTCGTCGAAGACCGCGCGCACCGCGCGCGATAACTCCGCGTAACGCGCCATCCGCCCCGGCACGAAGATGCCCTGGGGACACAGCCGATGCGCCTCATGCGCCGGCATCGCCGAGCGCACGCCGAAGCGGCGCGCCTCGTAGGAGGCCGAAGTCACCACCCCGCGGCGGCTCCGTCCGCCGACGATCACCGGCAGGCCGCGCAACGCCGGATTGTCGAGCTGCTCGACCGAGGCGTAAAAGGCGTCCATGTCGGCGTGCGCGATGACCACCGGCCACGAAGTTGCGGCGCCGCCGCCGGGAATCATCGAGATGTTCTCGGGGATGGTCCCGCAGGCGCCAGCGGCGTCGCCGCGCGCCCCGCTCCGAGCGCGAGCCGAAGTTTATTAAAACCCGCCTCGGCCGCGCGCTCGCCGCCGAGCACGCAGTCGGGAATTCCTACCCCGCGGAGCGCCGCGCCGGCGAGTTCGAGCCCCGGCAACGCGGCTGCCGCGCGCTCGATTTCGGCCACGCGGCCATGATGGCGCACCGCATACTGCGGCATCGAGTCAGGCCATCGGTTGACCAGCGTCCACAGCGGCGCGGCTGCGACGCCGAGCAGCGCGCGGAACTCCTCACGCACGACTTCGATCATTGCGGCGTCGTCGAGCGCCATCAACTCGCTCTGCATCGCGCCTCCGACGAACGCGCGCACCAGGATCGTCCCGGCCGGCGCGCGGCCGGCGAACTTCAGGCTGGTGAAACTGGCGGCGATGATCCTGCGCCGCTCGATCGCCGGCACCACGAAACCGAAACTTCGCGGCGCGCGCGGAAAATCGCTTTCGCGGTAGCCGAGATTGACTACCGCCGCCGACGCATAGCCGATCGCTTCGAGCGTGCGCGCAAGCGACGGCGAGTGCGGCTCGAACAGCGGCGCCGCGCGATAAGCCGGCAGCGCGCAAATCACCACGTCGGCTTCCAGAGCCGCTCCGTCAGCCGTCACAACGCGCCATCGCGGTTTGCGTTCCGCCGCGCCGCCGCCGCTACGCTCCACCGCCGTCACTTCGGCGCCGCACCGCACCGTCTCGCCGAGCCTTTGCGCCAGCGCGTCGACGATCGTGCCGACTCCGCCGTCGAGGCTCGCGAACAGGCTCCATCGCGCGCCGCTGGTGCCGCCGGATTTACCAGACTTGCCGGATTTGCCGGATTCGGTGGCGCGCTTGCTCGCGGCCGCCCGCAGGCCGCGGATCACGCTGCCGTAGCGCGCTTCCATATCGGCAAAGCGTGGCAGCGTGGCGTGCAAACTGAGCTGCGCGGGGTCGGCAGTGTAAATTCCGCCGGCGAGCGGCTGTGCGATTCGTTCGAGGACCTCGCGGCCAAGCCGGCGGTTCACGAACGACGCCAGGCTTTCGTCACTATGCTCGCGGCGGCGCGGAATCAGGGGTTCGATCATCACGCGGAGCTTGCCGAGCGGAGACAGCAGGGGGCTGCGCAGCATCGGCAGCATCCGCGTGGGCGCGAGCAGCGAGAAGCCGTCGGGTATTTCGACCAGCGCTCCACTATGCACAACGTAGGTTCGGCGGAACTCCGCGCGCGTGCCGATTAACTGGCCGCTGAGACCCAGGCGGCGCACGAGATCGAGCGCCCAGGGCTTTTCGGTGAGGAACGAATCGGCGCCCGCCTCGGCGATAAAACCCTGCTCGCGAAGCGTCCAGAGCGCGCCGCCCAGACGCGTGCCGCGTTCTAGCAGCGTCACCTCAAGCGGGGTCTCGTGCTTCGCCGACAGCTCCAGGAGCCGAAACGCGGCGCTGAGTCCGCTGATTCCGCCGCCCAGGATCGCGATTCGCGGTGCGCCGCTATCAGCCATCGACTCGCTCCCGATCGCCGCCGGGCAATCGCTCGCGGATGAGCGTGCCAATCATCTCGACAAACCGCGGATGCTCGCCGACGGTTCCCGCGCGCACCATCGTCACGCCTGCCTCGCGCGCCACGCGCGCGGCCTCGACGTCCAGATCGTACAGCACCTCGACGTGATCGCAGATAAAGCCGATCGGCGCGACCACCGCCGCCTGTCCCATAAATCCGCGCAGCACGTCGCATACGTCGGGCTCCAGCCACGGATCGCGCGGGCTGCCGCTGCGGCTCTGAAACGCGAGCGTCCATTCGCGCCTTCCCAGGCGTTCCGCAATCAGGCGCGCGGAGTCGCGTAATTGCTCGACGTACGGGCTCGCCGCCGCCATCGCGGCCGGGATGCTGTGCGCGGTGAAGATGAGCCGCGCGCGATCGCGCGCGGCGGGTTCGAGACGTGCGTGCGCGTCGGCGACGCGATCGGCCGCGGCCTCTATGAAAAGCGGATTCGCGTGCCACTCGCCGAGGTAATCGACCACCGGCGCGGCGGGGCCGATTCGTTCGCGCGCCTCTTCGACGTTGCGCAGGTAACGGTCGAAACTCGCTTCGCATCGATGGGCCGCGAGCACCAAGCCCAGCGCGCGGCGCACTCCACCCAGCGCAAGCTCGGCCAGCGCGTCGTCGAGCCAGGGCGGCGTATTGCGCATCCCCACCACCACCGGAATTTCCACGCCCTCGCGCGCAAGCCATTCGCGCAGCGCGGCGGCCTGACGCTCGGTTATCTCGTTGAACGGCGAGCGCCCTCCGATCGCTTCATAATGATGCACGACTTCCTCGTAGCGCTCGCGCGGAATCGGCCGCCCGGCGGTCACGCGGTCGAGGAACGGGCGAATCTCTGTGAGGCTGGTCGGGCCGCCGAAGCCGATCAGGATTACCGCGCCGTATGGCGCGTGCGTGCTCATCGCTTTTCGATCTCCGCCTTGGTCTCCATCCTTATTTTCGGCTCATCTCGTGCACCGCGTCGATCAGCGCGCGCACGTGATCGACCGGCGTCTCGGGCAGAATGCCGTGGCCGAGGTTGAAGATATGCCCGGGGCGGCCGGCGGCCTGGTCGAGAATCGCGCGGACGCGCCGCCGAATCTCGGGGATACCGGCGAAAAGCGCGACCGGGTCGAGATTACCCTGCACGCCGACGCCGTAACCGAGACGCGCCCACGTCTGGCCGAGTTCGACGCGCCAGTCCAGTCCGATAACGTCGCCGCCCGCCTCGCGCATCAACTCCAGCAGACTGCCGGTCATGGTGCCAAAATGAATAATCGGCACACGCGGGCTTAGCCCCGCGACAACGGCGGCGCTGTGCGGCAGGACGAAGCGGCGATAGTCGTCGGGGCCCAGGATGCCGACCCAACTGTCGAAGAGTTGCACAAGGTCGGCGCCGGCCGCGATCTGCATGTTAAGATAGTCCGCGGTCGCGCGCGCAAGCCGCTCCATCAGCCGATGCCACGTCGCGGGCTCGGTGTACATCATGGTCTTGGTCGCCTGGTATTGGCGCGAGCCACCGCCTTCGATGAGATACGACGCGAGCGTAAAGGGCGCGCCGGCAAATCCGATAAGCGGCGTGCGATCGCCAAGCGCACGGCGCGCCATCCGGATCGCGTCGCCAACGAAGCCGAGCGCGGCCGCGGCGTCGATTCGCGGAATACGTTCAAAATCGGCAGCCGAGCGCACCGGACGTTCGATAATCGGACCGCCCTCCTTCTCGTAACGCAATCCGACTTCCATCGGGATGAGCGGTAGCAGGATGTCGGCGAAAATGATCGCGGCATCCACGCCGAGGCGCTCGACCGCGGTCACGGTGACCTCGGCGGCGACTTCGGGCCGCCGGCACATCTGGAGAAAATCGTGCTGCGCGCGCACCCGGCGGTACTCGGGCATGTAACGCCCGGCCTGGCGCATCAGCCACACCGGGGTGTAAGGCGCGGGCTTGCGGCGGCACGCTAGCATCATCGGATGGTCGCGAAGCGCTTCGCCGCCGCGAGCCTCGGCTTGAACTTGAGAGGTCATTATTAAGACGGCACTTCGTTTAAGAATCCGCGCGCGTGGCGCGCCCGCCACGCGTTATCTTGGCCCGCCGCGCCCGGCCAAGTCCACGGGGGCCAGCGTTGCTTTCCCCGCATCCGCGCGGTTGCTATAGGGTTCGCCGGAGGACCGAGGGTCAGCGCCGCGGTGGCTGGCGTTCTTTTGGGGACAAATAAAATGAACCGTCGAACTTACTCCGCGCTGGCGGCGGGGATGATGGCGCTTGCGGCGGCGTTGGCGCCCGGCGCGGCGTCGTGCGGCGCTGCGACCTCGGCAGCGGCGGAAAAATCCGCCGCGGCCACGATGCCGCTCTATCCGGGACTCGGGCCGGTGCATCATCCGGTCTCGACCACCTCGCCGCTCGCGCAGAAGTATTTCGACCAGGGCCTCGCGTTCGCCTACGGCTTCAATCACGACGAGGCGGTGAGCTCGTTTAAACAGGCGGCGCAGATCGATCCGAAGATGGCGATGGCGTACTGGGGTATCGCGGTAGTGTCGGGGCCAAATTACAAGCTGCCGCGCGATCCGGCGCGCGCCAAGGAAGCCCACGATGCGGTCGCGCGGGCCCGGGCGCTGGAGCCCGGCGCTTCGCCGGAGGAGCGCACGCTCATCGACGCGGTCGCCGAGCGCTACCGTGCTGATGGAGCTGGTTCAATCGCGAGCGACCAGGCGTACGCGAACGCGATGCGCATGGTGGCGCACAGGTACCCCGACGACTTCGACGTGCAGACGCTCTTCGCGGAGTCGCTGATAGACCTGCATGGCGCGGGCCTCTGGAAGCTCGACGGCAAGCCCGGCCCCGACACGTTGGAGATCGTCGCCACGCTCGAGGCCGTGCTCAAGAAAGACCCCGACCATATCGGCGCCAATCATTACTACATCCATGCGGTCGAAGCGTCGCCCGATCCCGCGCGCGCCCTGGCGAGCGCCGACCGGCTCGGCGCGTTGGCGCCCGGCGCCGGTCACCTGGTGCACATGCCCTCGCACATCTATATCCGCACCGGACGCTTCCACGAGGCGGCCGAGGCCAACGCGAGCGCGATCAAAGCGGACGAGGCCTTCTTTGCCAAAAGCCATGAGGGCGGCGACTATCCGCTCGTTTACTACACGCACAACATCCACTTCCTTTGCTATGCCCAGATGATCGAGGGGCGACAGCACGACGCGCTCGCAAGCGCGCGTCTGCTGGAGAGCAAGCTGCCGCCGGACGCGGTGCGCGCGATGCCGATGGCCGAGGACCTGGTCGCGATGCCGTACGTTGTGGAGACCCGCTTCGCCCTGTGGGATACGATTCTGAAAGAGCCTGCGCCGCCCAAGGATTTGCCGTTCACCAGCGCGATATGGCACTACGCGCGTGCACTCGCGTTCAGCGCGAAGGCAAATCGCGCGGAGGCCGCGAGCGAGCAGAAGCAGCTCGAAGCGATAGCGGCGGCGATACCGCCCGACCGCCCGTTGGGGAGCAGCAATCACGCCAAAGACGTCGCACGACTCGCGGTGGCAGTGCTGGCCGGCGAACTCGCGGCGGCCCGCGGCGATCATAAGGACGCTGTGGCGAAACTGACTGACGCGGTGCGGATGCAGGACGCGCTGGGCTACGAGGAGCCGCCGATCTGGTATTTTCCGGTGCGCGAGTCGCTCGGCGCACAACTGCTGGCGATGGGTCGAACGCCGGAGGCGGAGACGGTCTATCGCGAAGATCTGAAAATCAACCCCGGCAATCCGCGCTCGCTCTATGGACTCGCGCAATGCCTGTCCGCCGAGGGCAAGACCGCCGAAGCCGCCAGGACGCGCGAGCAATTCCGCAGGGCGTGGCGCTTCGCGGACAGCGAGCCGACGCCGCCACCGGCGGCGGCGCGGCGCGGCCGCGGCTGAACTGCGGCGGCGGGCCTTCACCAAACTTCGCGCGAGACTATGCGCGAGACACTATGTTAGACGCGACGCGGCGCTCCGTTTTACGCCTCGCGCGGCCTGTGTTAGCTCTGACAACAGAGGTACGCCGCTTCGATGAGCCAGGCACTGGTCACGGTCAACAAGGACAACGGAGTCGCGACGGTCACGCTCAACCGTCCCGAGAAGCTTAACGCGCTCAATCGCGAAATGCGCGGGATGTTTTGCCGCGCGATGCAGGAACTCGGCGCCGACCCCTCCGTCGCCGTGGTGATCATTACCGGCGCCGGGCGCGCGTTCTCGGCCGGGCTCGACCTTAACGAACTGGGCGCCGAGGGCCTCCGCGAGACCGGCGGCGTGACCTTCATTTCAGTGGTCGAGCGGACGGAAGCGCCGATTATCGCGGCGGTCAACGGCTACGCGGTCACCGGCGGCTTCGAGCTGGCGCTCGCCTGCGACATCATCATCGCGGCCGAGACCGCACAATTCGCCGACACGCACGCACGGGTGGGCGTGATGCCTGGCGGCGGGATGTCGGCGCGGCTGCCGCGCGCGGTCGGCGTGCGTAAGGCTAAGGAACTTTCGCTAACCGGCAACTATTTAAACGCGCGCGACGCGGAACGGCTCGGGCTGGTCAACCGCGTGGTGGCGGCGGACCAACTGATAGCGGCGGCGGGCGAGCTGGCGCGCCAGATAGTCGGTGCCGACCAGCGCGTGGTGCGTCAGATGAAACGGCTGATCAACCTGGCGACCGAGGCGCCGCTCGGTGAGGGACTGCGGATCGAGCAGGACTTCTTCCGCGCCTTCAACCTGAGCCGCAACTTCAAGGACGTGGCCGAGCGCCGCGCGGCCGTGGTCGAGCGCGGTCGCTCGCAGGCGCGGAGCTAGCGACGCCGAGACAGACGTACGAAGAAAGGACGTAGGATGCGCACGCGGCTTTCAATACGGACAATAGTTTTTCCGGCAATAATCCTCCCGGCCATCGTCCTGGCAGCGGCCGTGATTGCGCTTGCGGCTGACGCAGGCGCGAGCTCCGGTAGCGAAGTTCCTCCGGCGGTTTCGCAGGCGATCTCCAGCGCGGTCAACTCGCCCGATCGTCCGGCGGCCGACAGGCAACTCGACCCGGGGCGCCGTCCCGATCAGATACTGGCGTTTTTCGGAATCGCGCCCGGGATGCGTGTAGCTGACCTGTGGGCAGGCGGTGGCTATACAACCGAGCTGCTTGCGCGAACCGTGGGGCCGAGCGGCAAGGTGTATTCGCAAAACGGTACGTTCCCGCCGGCCTTCAAGAAAGGCGAGGAGGCATGGAAGGCGCGGCTCAAGGAGCCCGGGATGAGCAACGTGGTCGAGCTGCAAAAGCCGTTCGACCATCCAGACGACATTCTGCCGGTGCCGCCCGAGTCGCTCGACGCGGTGATCATCGACATGAACTACCACGACATGGTCGGGCGCGGGTACGACCGCGCGAAAATCAACGCGGCCGTTTTCAAGGCACTCAAGCCCGGCGGCGTCTATGGCGTGATCGACAACAGCGCCGCGCCGGGCTCGGGCGCGCGCGACGCCAACACGCTGCATCGGATCGACGAGGCCTTCGAGACCAACGAGATAAAGCAGGCCGGCTTTCAGTTGGCGGCGGTCTCCGCCGTACTGCGCAATCCCAAGGACGATCGCACCTGGTTCGTGATGAAGCATCGGGGCGAGCAGGACCGCTTCGTGCTGAAATTCGTCAAGCCGCGAGGTGCCGGCGGCATTGGTGCGGGACTGCCGCATTCGTAGCCGGGGGCAAGACTTTTCGCCGAAAACGCGGTATATGAAACGTGAGGTCATACTATGAGAACCGGCTACATGCTGCTGTTCCAGAACGCCCATCAGGGAATGTCCGACTCCGAGATGGTGCGCCACGAGATGCGTATCGCGGAACTCGCCGAGCCGCTGGGTTTCGACACCATCTGGAGCGCCGAGCACCACTTCGACGCCTACTCGATGCTGCCCGACAACTTCCAGGTCCTCACTTACCTGGCCGGGCGCACCAGCAAAATCCATCTTGGCACCGCCGCCGTGATCCTGCCGTGGAACAATCCGCTGCGGGTGGCCGAGAAGGTGGCGATGCTCGACGCGCTGTGCGACGGGCGTTTTATCCTGGGGCTGGGCCGCGGCCTGGCGCGGATGGAGTACCGGACCTTCGGCATCGACATGAATGAATCGCGCGACCGCTTCAACGAAGCGGCGAAAATGATCCTCGAGGCGCTGCGCACGGGCTACATGGAAGGCAACGGACCGTACTACAAGCAGGTTCGCGCGGAGATCAGGCCACGCCCCGAACGCTCCTTCAAGGACCGCCTGTACGGGGTCGCGATGTCGCCGGACACCGCGCCGGTGGTGGGCGAGCTGGGGGGCAGGATGATGTTCTTCATCCAGTTCGCACTCGAGCAGCATCTGCCGGGAGTGGAACTCTACCGCGAGGCGTTCCGCAAGCATCAGCATCGCGCCGCGCCACCGCCGCTCGCGATCGACTTCACCTTCTGCGATCGCGACGCCGGCCGCGCCGAAGAGATGGCGATGCGCTACGCGGCGGGCTACTACCTCTCGGTGATCAAGCACTACGAGTTCAACAACGACTATCACTCCAAGCTCAAGGGCTACGAAAATTACGCCGACGCAGCCAAGATCCTGCGTGAGACCGGGCTGGACAAGGCCGCCGAAACCTACGCCAGCCAGCAGGCATTCGGCACGCCGCAGCAAATTCTCGACAAGCTCGAGCAGCGCCGGAGCAAGCTCGGCGATTTCGAGTGGAACGTCTGCACCAGCTACGCGGGGGTGCCGTTCAAGGACGTCGAATCGAGCACGCGGCTGCTCGGCCAGGAAGTGCTGCCCGAGGTGAAACGCTGGGGCGAGGACAGCTTCGAGCCGCTCCGCGCATCGGCGTAACGCAAGATCGAGAGAGCGCGATAAGTACGCAAAGGCCCGCGACAGCTCAGACTGCCGCGGGCCTACGTTTTTTCAACTCCGGATTTGCGGTCCGTGGCGCGCTAATAGCGCATCGTCACCGTCAGCCATAGGTCGCCGCCCGCGTAGTCGAAGGCCGCGGCCTTGAACGATGGCGGCGAGAACACCGGCCGCACGTTGTTCGAGAACGCAAAGCCCTCCTTGGGCAGTCCCAACCAGTTGCGGTCGAACTTGCCGTTGCTGTTCTCGTCATGAAAGGTGACCAGCGCATATTTGCCCGGCGCTAGAGCGCCGAAGCTGCATACCGCCGCGTCATCTTTGATCGGCACGGCGATTTGCCCGATGGCCTTGCTCGAGTCGGAGGGAAAGGCGGCGGGCGAATCGAACAACGTGCAAATCACCTGGCCGGTCGAATTGCGCAGGTTAACCACGCGCACGTGCAGGATCGCGGCAGCGGCCGTAGCTTGTGCGACAGGCGCCGAGGCGGCGGACGCCACGGCCATAACCAGCAGTATCAGAATGCCGGCTGAGGTTCCGGCCAAAATTCTGGCGATACTTGCCATGTAGAGGTCGCGCTGCGCCTCGGCGCGCCGCGCTATATTCCGGCGCACTTTTCATATGCGGCCACTCGAACCGACTGGCGGAAAAAGCTGTCTAGCTGCCCGTGGTCGCGTTCATTGTGCCGATTCGCATCGGCTCCCTCCAGCCAATCCGCCTGCGGCGTTCTTCCAAGGTACGCTTTTGAGTGCCGGCGGTTTCCGGTGAATCGAGCTTCTCAAGCGGCGGCGAGGATCGCCTTGGCGCGCTTAAGATCTTCGGCGATCTGTGCGGCCAACGCCTGGCCCGAGTCGAATTTGCGCTCGCCCCGGATCCGCTCGACGATCTCGAGCTGTATGCGGGCGCCATAGATGTCGCGATCGAAATCGAAGATGTGCGCCTCGATCGTGCGCGCGGGCTCGGCAAACGTCGGACGCATCCCGATATTGGTAATCGACCGGAATGCGGCGAATGCGCCGTCGGGTAGTATCACGCGCGTCGCGTAAACGCCGTCGGGCGGCAAACACTCGGTTGCGGAGTCGAGATTGGCGGTGGGAAAGCCTATCGTGCGGCCGCGCTCGCGTCCGTGCACGACCGTGCCGCTTAAGAAGTGGTTGCGGCCGAGCAGCCGCGCAACCGCGCGCATGTCGCCCTCCGCGATTAGCTCGCGCACCCGCGTCGAGCTCACCACCGCGCCATCGATCGTTACCGGCCCGACCACAATCGTCTCGAAACCCATCCGCCGCCCCAATTCGGTCATCACCTCGGCGTTGCCGGCGCGCGCATGACCGAAACTCACGCTGTGCCCGACCACCACGTCGCGCGCCCCGATTTTGCCGAGCAGGTAGTCGCGCACGAATTCGGCCGGCGTGAGCTGACTCAGTGCCGGGGTAAACGCGACCACGACCACGCCGTCGATCCCCGAGGCCCGCAGCAGTTCGAGCTTGTCCTCGGGCGTGAGGATGAGACGCGGCGCGCGCGCGGGCGCGAGCACCTTGGCTGGCAGCGGATCGAAGGTCAGGGCGAAGGCGGTGCCCTTGGCGGCGCGCGCGCGATCGATCGCGGCCTTCAAGATCGCGCGATGACCGAGGTGGACGCCGTCGAAGTTGCCGAGCGCCACCACCGGATGGGGATGCGGCCGAAGCTGGTCGATGTCGCGAATTATTTCCATCAGTCAATGCGCGCGTTGGATAAGCTGTGCGCCGGATGCGTCCGGGGCGGCGCGGAACGCCGTCACCTACCGGGCTGGCGCGCTTCCTCGCGGCTAGCTGCTCGCCATGCTTTTCATCATCGCGTCGGCAGTCGCCGCCTCGGGCGTGCCGGGATGGTCGCGGACCAGCTTCTGCAACGTGAGGCGCGCATCGAGCGAGTCGTTGGTGCGCAAGAACGCCTGCGCCTCGCGCAATTGCGCGCTGGCGGCGAAGCGGCCCCGCGGATAGCGCATCGCAAGGTCGTTGAACTGCAGGATCGACTGGTTGTAATTCGAGGCGTCGCGCGCGCCCAGTTCGAACAGCGCGTTAGCCGAGAAATACTCCGCCGGCTCGGCCAGCGGCGACTTGGGATGGGCCCGTTGGAAGGCCTGGAACTTGGCGATCGCGCTCGGATACCTGCCCTCCTTCATGCCGATCAGGCCGTCGCGATAGATGCGCGAGCCCGGCTCCGTACTGCTGTTCGCGGTCGCGAGTTCCTGGTCCAGCGCCGATTGCCATCCGGTAACCGCCGGTACCGGCTGCGCCGCGGCTGGCGCCTCGCCCCCATTTTCACCCTCGGCTGGAGCTTCGCCCTCAACTGGCGCAGCGCCTTCACCCGGAGGAACAGAGGCGCTTTGCGCCGCGCCGGGAGCGACCCCTGGCGCACCCGGAGCGCCCGGAACACCCGGAGCGCCCGGAACACCCGGAACGCCCGGAACACCCGGAGCACCAGGGACGCCCGGAACGGGCGGCGTTCCGGCCGCAGTCGCGTTGACCTGCGACTCGAGCTTGGCGATGCGGTCCTTGAGCGCGGCGGTTTCCTTGGAGTCGCTGCCCTCGCCGTTATGCTGCAGTTCGGTGATGCGGTCGTTGAGCCGGGCGATCTGGTCATGCATCGCGGCCATCTGCTGCTGATCGTTGGCGATCATCTGGCGCATCGACTGCTCGTTCTGCGAGACCTGCTCGACATCCGCCTGCGCGGCGCATCCGGCGGCGCCCAGCGCCATCGCGAGCAGCCCCACGAGGCCCAATCCGAGCTTGCGATTATCGAGCATGCGCGCCGCCGTCCGCGCTATTGCTGGACCACGAAGTGGTCGCGACGGTTTTGTGCCCAGCATTCGTCAGTGTCCTCGGTGCAAACCGGCAGTTCCTTGCCGTAGCTGATGGTCGACATCCGGTCGGCCGTGACGCCCAGGGTTTCGAGGTAATCCTTGGCCGCTTGGGCACGCTTGGCGCCGAGCGCGATATTGTACTCCTCGGAGCCGCGGTTATCGCAATGGCCCTCGATTTGGACGCGCGCGGCCGAATTCTTGCCCATCCAATCGGCGTTGGATTTTCAGGATCTCGCCATCCTGCGCGCGAACCGAATAGTCGTTGTAATCGAAATGAATATCGCTGAGCGGTCCCTGGCCATTCGCGCCCAGGGTGCCCTTTTGGAATTGGTTGAGCGAGCTCGAGCCATTGGCGCCCAGTCCGTTCTCGCCAATCCCTCCCGGACCCGTATTACCCGCGCCGGCGCCGGCGCCATTTTGCTTCGACGAGCATCCGGCGACCATCGCGAGCATCATCGCCGCCGCCGCGATCGCGGTAAATCGTCCGAGTCGCCGTCCGTCATCCACCGAGCCACCACGACCATGTGGGAGAAGTGTCATTGCCCTCATCCTCCATCAAGGCAGAAATAACTTTGCCGGTTTGCGATTGCGTATTGACCTGCATCAGGTACAGGCGTTCGTGGCCGCCGCGAGTCGAGCTGAAAACCAAGTAGCGCCCGTCGGGTGACCAGCACGGCGACTGGTTGGATCGCGCGTCCTGGGTCAGTTGCGCGGGCTGACCGCCGGCCACCGGAATAATAAAGATATTAAACCCGCCCGAGCGGCTCTGATAGGCAAGCCATTTGCCGTCGGGCGAGAACGACGGCGAGGTGTTGTAGTCACCGTGAAACGTCACGCGTCGCGCCGGGCCGCCGCCGAGGCTCATCACGTAGACCTGCGGCGTGCCCGAGCGGTCCGAGGTAAAGGCGAGTTGCTGCCCGTCGGCCGAGAATGCCGGATTGACGTTGATGGCGTTCCCCTCGGTGAGCTGGCGGATTTCCTCGCCGCTGCGCTCAAGCAGGAACAGATTGGTATGGCCGCCGTTCTCGACCGCCGCGACTATCCGGCTGCCGTCGGGCGAAAGCGCGCCGCCGATCACGTTGCCGTGCGCGCTCCCGATTCTGATCTCGGTCCGTCCCGCGACGTCGAACAGGTAAAGTGCGGGCGCGCCGGTCTTGTAGGAAAGATAGAGCACGCTCGCCGCGCTATGGGCGAATTTCGGGAACAGGTTGATGGTCGGGTTGTCGGTGACGCGGAAAAGGCCGCCGCCGTCGGGCGAGGCGAGGTAGATTTCCTTGAAGCGGCCGCCGCGCGTCGAGACGAACGCAATCCGCGTATCGAACGGCCCCTGGATGCCGGTCACCGCCTTGAGCACCGAGTCGGCGAAGCGCCGCGCCATCTGCTCCACGTCGCCCGGACCGCCCGCAAAGCGCGTGCCGAACATCCGGCGCTGCTGGGCGACGTCGAACATCAGCGCCTCGACCGAGACCTGGCCGCCGCTGACCGTCACCGCGCCCTTGACCAAAAAGTCGGCGTTGAGCGAGCTCCAGTCGCCGAAGTTGAATTTGCCGAGATCGTAACCCGACTGCTGCGGGTCCTCGATATATGACTTGGGCGAGATGATCGAAAAGAAGCCGCTCAGTTCGAAGTCGTGGCGGAGCACCCTGACGAAGTCATGCGAGACCGTCCCCTGGTCGTCGCCGCCGAGGTTCTTAAACTCCGAGACGGCGATCGGCGCGACGGTCGCGCCGGGACCGCTGATCGTCATGTGGATCGGCTGCGCCCGCGCGGCGCCGGCGAGCGACACCAGCACAAGGGCCGCCAGGATAGAGATGTACTGCCTGATCATCTTATTCCGTTTCCGTCAAGGCATCCGGGCCTGCCGCGCGCGCTGCGCCCACCCGTCCGCCGCCTCTCCGTCACCCCGATGATTTCAACTCACCCAGCTTGAACTCCGCGTCGACGCCTTCGCCGAACTCGGGGCGATATTTTTCCGGCGGCGGCGGAAACGGCGCGGCGCGCCGGATTGCGCGAATCACCGAATCGTCGAACGCCGGGTCCCGGGAACTCTGCGTCAGCCGGACGCCAGTCAGATTGCCGTCGGGGCCGATCGCGAAAGTCACGCTGGTGGTCAGGTCTCCGCTCCCGCCCACGTAATTCCACGCTTTCTTAATTCGATCCTGTACCGTCTGATAGTAGAGCAGAAATTGCGGGTCCTGTTGAATCCCCATACTGCCCTTTCCAGAGCCCACGCCGTAGCCCACGCCTTCACGCGGCACACTGGCGACCACCGGTCCGCCGCCCGCCGGTCCTCTAGAGCGCGCCCTTTCCGCCGCCGCCTTCTCGGCCAGATGCTCCTTGAGCAGGCTTTCGCGCAAAGCCTCGAGCTGTTCCTTAACACCGGGCGTCGGCTCGGCGCGCGCGATCACGACTTCATTCGGCCTGGACCGGGGATGTGCGCTGCGCCTGGGAATAGGAGTCGGCGTCGGCAGCGGATGGCGATGGCGCGGTGCGGACGTCGCTCGCGGAGTTGGCTTATGTGTCGGCCGGGGCCGCGGAGTCGGTTTCGGCGTCGGCGCAAGCGTCGGCTCCGGCGTTGGTTCGACGGTCGGTTCGGGCGTGGGCTCTGGCGTTGGTTCGACCGTCGGCTCGGGCGTGGGCGTCGGTGTCGGAGTGTACCCGGTGTTCAGCGCGATTACCGTCTTGTCGTTGTCGGGCACGGTCGGCGGAGGGGGTGCCTTGTGTTGCTCGACCGCTGGCTTGGGCGGCTCCGTGCGATGCTCGGGATGCGGTTGGTCCTGAGTCAGACGCGGCAGATGGGTTCCGAGGTCGCCGGCCGGGATATTATCGACGATCTTCACCGTATAGCCGGGGGGCGTGGTGTCCGGATGATGGAAGTAGGCCGGCAGGATCACCAGGACCAGTGCGAAGAATATCGCATGGCCCACCGCCGACAGGAGAATCGCTGCGGCGTAGCCCAGACGCGAGGAGCGGTCGCGGCCGTCAAGGTTTGGCGCTGCCACCGCGCGATCCGCCCGCCGCCGCGTCCGCGCCCGCCTGCGGCATCTCGGTCACCATCCCGACGTTTTCGATTCCCGCGGCCTTGATCGCCGCCATGGTCTTGATCACCCTGCCGTAAGGCACTTCCTCGTCGGCGCGCACGAAAACTTCGCGGTCGGGCCGTGCGACCGCGATCGCCTGGAGCTTCTCGGTCAACTGGTCAAGCCCGAGCCTGGTGTCGTTGAGGTAGATTTCCTGGTTGCGGGTGATCGAGACTACGAACTGCTCTTCCTTGCCGGGCAGCGCGGAAGCCTTGACCCGCGGCACGCTGACCTCGACGCCCTGCTGAATCATTGGCGCGGTAACCATGAAGATCACCAACAGTACCAGCATCACGTCGACCAACGGCGTAACGTTGATTTGCGAGGCGAACTGCCCGCGCTGTCCCGATTCGAAAGCCATTGGCTATGCGCCCTTTGGGGCCAGCGTCCCTACGACAGGAAGTGACGCTCGGCGATGTTGAGAAATTCGGAGGTGAAATTTTCCATCTCGATCGCGAGTTCGCGCACCCGGGCGATGAAATAGTTGTAGAACATCTGCGCCGGAATCGCGGCGACCAGGCCGATCGCGGTGGTGATCAGCGCCTCGGCGATTCCGGGAGCGACGGCCTGAATGTTCGAGGAATGAGCCGCCGAAAGCCCGATGAAGGCCGTCATGATTCCCCACACGGTGCCGAACAGACCGATGAACGGACAGGTCGAGCCGGTGGTGGCGAGAAACGTGATCCCCTTCTCCAGCTTGGTGGTTTCGACGTTGGCCTGCCGGCGCATCGCACGCGTCACGTTCTCGACCCCGCCGAGATCGGTCGAAAAACCGCTCTCGGCGCCCACCGCCTGGCGTTTGGCGCGCGTCAACTGGAGCAGTTCCTGGTAGCCGGCGCGAAATACCTGGGCGACCGGGCTGCGAATAAGGCCGACGCTGCCGCTATGAATCGCGGCGAGGTTCTTGGATTCCCAGAACAGCGAGATGAAGCGTTCCGATTCGCGCCGAGCGTGGGAAATCTGGTTGAGCTTGTAGACGATGATACCCCAGCTCACGATCGAGAAGAGGACCAGCGTCCACAACACCACCTGTACTACCGGGCCCGTGCCCAGCAGCAGGTCAGCCACCCCCATCGTGCCGGGGCCGCCTAACTCATGGGGCATACCGCTTCCGCTCCACCCTTATTAGAACGCAACCAGACGAATTTCGTTGCAATCAATTTACGTTGTGGCTGGAGCCGGGGCAATTCACCTTCGCGCGGGCGGCCTGCTCTTTCAAGGCGGTGATGCATCGATCATTAACACTACCCGCCCGGGGAAATTGTGATAAATTGACTTCAAGGTGAGAGCGATCGGCGGTTTCACCAAGGGGACTCATCTCCGGGAGACACTCACCGCAGGGAGGATTGCGCTGTGGCGATCAGGATCGGGATCAACGGTTTCGGCCGAATCGGCCGGATGGCTTTTCGGGCGATGCTCGGCAAAAAAGAGGTCGAGGTCGTCGCGGTCAACGACATCACCGACGCCAAAACGCTTGCCCATCTGCTCAAACATGACTCGATACACGGCTCGCTCAAGCATCAGGTCCAGGCCGAGGGCAATCAGATCATGCTCGACGGCCACGGCTTCCGCGTGATCGCCGAGCGCGATCCGGCCAAGCTGCCGTGGAAGGAACTCAAGGTCGACGTCGTGATCGAATCCACCGGATTGTTCACCGCGCGCGAGAAGGCGGCGCTGCATCTAAGCGCGGGAGCGCGCAAGGTCGTGATAAGCGCGCCGGCCGACGGCGTCGACGTGACCCTGTGCATGGGCGTCAACCAGCACGCCTACGAACCGGGCAAACATCACGTCATCTCCAACGCCTCGTGTACCACCAACTGCCTCGCGCCCGCGGCCAAAGTGCTGCACGAGAACTTCGGCATCGTGCACGGCCTGATGACCACGATCCACTCGTACACGTCCGACCAGATGCTCCAGGACGGGCCGCATAGGGACTTGCGCCGGGCCCGCGCGGCGGCGCTCTCGATGGTGCCGACGTCGACCGGCGCGGCCAAGGCGATCGGACTAGTGCTGCCGATGCTCAACGGCAAGCTCGACGGCATCGCGATTCGCGTGCCGACGCCCAACGTCTCGGTGGTCGACCTAACGGCCATGGTCGAGCGCGACGCGGAGGAAAGTTCGATCAACGCGGCGATGAAAAAGGCGGCCGAGGGCGAACTGCGCGGCATCCTCGCCTACAGCGACGAGCCGCTGGTCTCGGTCGATTTCAACGGCAATCCGCATTCATCCATTTTCGACGCGCCGCTCACCAAGGTGCTCGGCAAACGCCTGGTCAAGATCTTTTCGTGGTACGACAACGAATGGGGTTACTCGAACCGGCTGGCCGACGTGACCGCCTTCGTCGCAAGCAAGATCTGAACGCGCAGGCGGTCACGATGCCCGCACTCGAGGTAACGCAGCTTCAGCTTGACGGCCGCAAGGCGCTGGTGCGATGCGATTTCAACGTGCCCTTGCACGAGGGGCGCATCGCCGACCCCGCGCGCATCGACGCGAGCCTCGACACTATTCGCTACATCCTGGAGCACGGCGGCGCGGCGGTGCTGTGCTCGCACCTCGGACGGCCCAAGGAGCGCACTCCTGGCCTCAGCCTGAAGCCCGTCGCGGAGTATCTAAGCACGGCGCTCGGCCAGAAGGTCGCGCTCGCGCCCGACTGTATCGGCGAGGTTACGCTGGGCCTGGTCGCCGCGCTCAAACCGGGCGGCGCGTTGCTGCTTGAGAACCTGCGCTTCCATCCCGAGGAGGAGGCCAACGACCGCGATTTTTCCCACGAGCTGGCGCGCGGCAAGGACCTCTACATAAATGACGCCTTCGGCTCGGCGCATCGCGCCCACGCCTCGACCGTCGGGGTGACGCGCTTTCTTGCCGAACGCGCCGCCGGCTTCCTGATGATGCGCGAGCTCAAAGCGCTGAGCACGCTGATCCACCATCCGGCGCGCCCGTACATCGCGATTCTTGGCGGCGCCAAGGTTTCCGACAAGATCGGCGTCATCCGCAATCTGATGAACAAGGTCGATGCGATCCTGATCGGCGGTGCGATGGCCTATACGTTGCTGCGCGCGAGCGGCATCCAGATCGGCCTTTCGCGGCTCGAGGAGGACAAACTTCAGCTCGCGGGCGAGCTGATGGCCGAGGCCGTGCGCCGCGACGTCCCCCTGATGCTGCCGCTCGATCACGTGGTCGCGGCGTCGCTCGACGCGGGGACCGCCGAGACGGTGGAGACGATTCCGCGCGACCGGATGGGCCTCGATATCGGACCGCGCACGGTCGAGCAGTTCATCGCGAGGCTCCAGGGCGCGAAGACCGTGGTCTGGAACGGGCCGCTGGGCTACTTTGAGCTGGAGGCGTTTGCGCGCGGTACGCTGAAGGTGGGCGAGGCACTGGCCAATCTCGAAGGCGTCTTCAGCGTGATCGGCGGCGGCGATACCGCCGCCGCGCTCGCCAACCAGCCCTGGTCTTCGCGCTTCAGCCACATCTCGACCGGCGGCGGCGCGACGCTGGAGTACCTCGAGGGCATCGAGTTGCCGGGCGTCAAGGCGCTCGAGCGCCGGGGCTAGAGAGCCGGCCGCGCGAGCGTCCAAAGCGGCACCGAAAAATCGTCTAACTGACGGAGACAGCGCGATGCGCAGGAAGATGCTCGCCGGAAACTGGAAGATGAACCTCACGCCGCTGGAGGCGCGCCAGCTCATCCGCGCGCTCAGGGCGGAGATCGATCCCGAAGCGGCGACGCTCGCGCGCGACCGCGACGTGCTGGTCGCGCCGGCCGCTGTCGCGCTCGCGGCGGCCGCGCAGGAGCTCGCCGGATCGAACATCGCGCTCGCCGCGCAGAACATGCATTACGAGGACAAAGGCGCGTTCACCGGCGAGGTCTCCGCGCCGATGCTCAAGGCGATTGGCGTCACCCACGTAATCCTCGGCCACTCCGAGCGCCGTCACGTCTTCGGCGAGAACGATGAACTGATAAATCGCAAGGTCCGCGCCGCGGTCAAGCATCGCCTCGTGCCCATCCTGTGCGTCGGAGAGACCCAGCAGGAGCACGACGGCGGCCATACCACCGCGGTCATCCTGCGCCAGACGCAAAACGGTCTTGCGGGGCTCGACGGGCGCGACGCCGCGCGCGCGATCATCGCCTACGAGCCGGTATGGGCCATCGGCACCGGCCGCACGGCCACCCCCGCGCAGGCCTCGCTCGCCCACGGCGTGATTCGTGAAGCGATTGGCGACGCCTTCGGTCCGGAGTGCGCGGCGGCGGTACGAATCCTTTATGGCGGCAGCGTCACGCCCGAAAACGTCGACGGACTTATCACGCAGCCACGATATTGACGGGGCTTTGGTCGGCGGGGCAAGCTTAAAGGCTGACTCGTTCGCCCGGATCGTGCGTGCGCGGGCGGGCTGAGGCTTACAAGGCTATAGTACCAAGATGGTTACGATCGTTGTCGCGATTCATGTCGTGATCTGCCTCGCGCTGGTCATCGTGATCCTGCTCCAGCAGGGCAAGGGCGCGGAGATCGGCGCGGTGTTCGGCGGCTCGAGCCAGACCGTGTTCGGTGCGAGCGGCGCCGGCAATGTGTTGACCAAGACCACGTGGGCGATGGCCGCGATGTTTTTCGCGACGTCGATTTTCCTCGCCTATGCCTCGACGCGGCGTTTCACCGGCAGTATCTTCGGGTCCGGCGGCGGCGTGAACCGCAGGGTCGTCGTGCCGCCCAAGTCGATGGTGCCGATGGTCCCGGCAGCGCCGCGCCAGCGGACCGGCGGGACGCGCTCCCGCGGACCGGTTTCCGGCCCGGTTCCGATGGCTGCGCCGGTGAGCCCGCCGCTCCGGCCAACCACGCCAAGCCGGTTGCGCCGAAGCCCGGGCCGTAGGCGAGGCGGGGTGAGGCGGGATAATTTCGTGAGCTGGAAAGCGCGCATAGCCGGCCTCAATTAGAGCCGCGCTTGAGCGCGGCCATCAATAGTGACCGGGCCGCGCACAAGCGCGGCCAGATGGCGCGGGTGGTGGAACGGCAGACACGCGAGTTTGAGGGGCTCGTGGTAGAAATACCGTGCGGGTTCAAGTCCCGCCCCGCGCACCAGTAGTCACTAACCAGCAGCGAAAATCCCTTCACGATTTAGGTTCCCGCCCCGATGCGCCGATGCGGCGTTGCTCTAGCGCACGCCGAGCGAGAGTTGCGTGCCCGGCGCCATCGCGGGCGCGGCGGCGCGGGCCGGTTCGCGGCGGTCGCGCCGGTCACGATGATCCACCGTGAAGCCGTACTTCGCGCGCATCCGGTCGAAGATCGCGCCGAGCCGTTCGTCGTAGCCGCGCGGCGCATACACCGCGCGGGCATAGAACTCGTCGATACGCCCCGCCACCTCGGGGAAGTGCTCCTTGATGAACGGGATGAAGCGGCGCGCCGCCGAGGGTTTGAGGAACAGCGAGCGCCACCATACCGCGCTTGCGCCCGCGCGCCGCGCCGCCCGCACAACGCTCTCGATCGCCGCCGGAGCGTCGGTCAGTCCGGGAATCACCGGCATCATCAGGACGTTGCATCGGATGCCCGCGCGGCTTAGCTCGGCCAGCGCGCGCAGGCGCAGTTCCGGGCGCGGCGCGCGCGGCTCGAGCGTGCGCTGGAGGCGGCGGTTGAGCGTCATCAGCGAGAAGTTGACGCTGAGCTTCGAGCGCGAGTTGATCGCGCTTAGCAGGTCGAGGTCGCGCACGACCAGCGCGGACTTGGTGGTGATCGAAAGGTCGAGCCCGCCCAGTTGCGCGAACACCTCGAGCATCGAGCGCGTGAGCCCGTACTTGCGCTCGGCCGGCTGATAGGGGTCGGTCGCCGTGCCAATCGCGATCGGGTCCGAGCCGAGCGGCGTGCGCGAGAGCGTGTGCGACAGCACCTGCGCGGCCATCCTCTTGACGAAGATGCGCCGCTCGAAATCCATCGGGTCGCGCAACTCCAGGAACTCGTGCGTGTAACGCGCGTAGCAGTAGACGCATCCGAACTCGCATCCGCGATACGGGTTGATCGTCCATCGAAACGGCAGCCGCGGATTCTCGCAGCGGTTGAGTATCGTGCGCACGGGCATCTCGAGGAACTCGACGTCGCGCAGCGGCGCGAGCGCGGCGGCGGCGTCGTTGATGGACTCCTCGAAGAGCGCCGCTGATGCGAATTTCATTCGATTATTTTCGCTCTTTCTTCGCTATACGTCAAGGCATGGCTGGACGAAGCAGGGCATGGACCGGAATCGCGGGTGGCAAAAATAGTGAGACCCGCAGGGAAGTCAACTCAACCTACGGGCCTCGTCGCCAGCCACGACCGGGCTGACTGGAAGAATCGTAACACACGATTAAGGATATTTCAAAGACATTAAAGTTAACATAGAACGTGTAATCCTACTCGAGCGATGAACTTTTGACGTCACCGATATCGATGACGATTGCGGGGCTCCGGAGCGCTGGAGGTTGACTGAAGCGCTATAGTGGCAATAACGAGAAGGACGAGCGGTCGCGCGCGCGTTGGAGATTGCCAATGTCTTATCCGTTCAAGAAAATTCTCTGTCCGGTACAGTTCGACGATTCCGAGCAGGTCTCGCTTGACCTCGCCTCACATCTGGCCAAGGACATGGACGCGACGGTCTACTTGTTGCACGTCGTGCCGATCTTGGCCGTTGACGCGCCTGACACCACCGTAGCCGCGAACACGCAAGCCGACGACGCTGCTCGCCTGCGCCTTCAGGCGCTGGCCGCCGAGAGATTGGCGGGGCTGAAGTCCGAAGTCGTCACGCGGATCGCCAGGCCGGGCGAAACCGCTGGGGCCGTGCTCCAGGTGGCCACTGAGCTCGATACCGACCTTATCGTGCTCAAGACTCACGGGCGGAGCGGCCTCGCGCATTTCATCATGGGCAGCGTGGCGGAGCAGGTCGTCCGCAGAGCGCACTGCGCGGTGCTGACGCTGACTTCCACGGCCAAGGGGCGCCACGGCGGATTGAACGCGCGCTTGGGCAGCGGTCACTAGCCGCGACGCGCCGACTGTGACAGTGGCTAAGGCAGCGTGACCAGGTCGTAGGCGGGCGGCAATCGCTCGCCAACCAGCGTGGCGGTCCCGCCCATCGCGTGCGTGCGAATCACCGAGCCGTCGGTCGTGACGGCGAAAAAATCGCCTTCGCTCTCCGGATCAGCCTTAAGCCGCATCACCATCCCGCGCTCGGGCAGGATGTCGTCGCCGAGCGCCTCGAAACTCTGGCCCGCGTCGAGGCTACGGAACATCACCGCGTCGGCGCCGGCCGGTCCGGTCGACCAGAACGGCGGCGGCCCAGCCGCAGCGGCGGTGAAGACCCGGCTCGATTCTCCGGGCGCGACGAATAGCGGCACGGCGTAGCTGCGGCAGAGCCCGCGCTTGATCTTGCTCCACGAGCCGCCGCGGTTCTCCGAGACGTAAAAGCCCGCACCCGTCGTCGCGTAAAGACGTTTGCGACTTTGCGGATCGACCGCGACGCAGTGGACGTCCTCGTAGAGTCCGCTGTTGAGCAGCTCGAAACTCTCGCCGCGGTCGTGCGAGCGCGCGACGCCGCCTTCTTCGACGCCAACGTAGAGGGTCATCGGGTCGTGCGGGTCGAAGACGATCGAGCGGACGTGCGGGATGTGCGGCGGCGGCGGAAAACTCCAGCGCTCACGGCCCGGCAGCTTGAGGAACCCGGCGCACTCGCGAAACGTGCGGCCGTGATCGAGGCTATGCAGCAGCCGCGCGTGCGAGGTGCCGACAAAAACCTCGCCGGGCCCGTCCGGCGGCGCCGCGATCGCCCATACGTCCTCGTTGCGCGCAATCCCGGGCGTGATATCGGCCCAGGTCCGGCCGCCGTCATTCGATCGCGCGAGCGTCACCCGGCCGCGCGTGCTGCCCATGTGGGCGTGGTCGATCGAGCCGGCATAAATCGTCCCCAGGTCACGGCAGTCCTGTGCCATGCACCACACCGACGGCGGATCCGCGAGCACCATCAGCGGCTTGCCCTTGCGCTCGGCGTCGAGTACCACGATCCCCTTCGACGTACCTACGCAGACTTTCATCTCCCCCCTCCCCTTGCGAACCGTAGGTTCCAATCCTATGGCGCTCGCGCCGCAAAAGCATCTAAAGCCGGTTGCCAAACCTCCCCGACCCTTGCTTTCTTTTGTCCGGCTTGAGCTTTAGCTACGTGAGAAGTATCGAAGTCTGCAGCCGGCCGCCCGCCGCAAGTTCCTGCGGCGCCACTTTCTTGGGATTCGAATCGAAGCGCACCCGCCGCACCATCATCGTGGAGTCCTCAAGCGCGACCCGCATCCCGGCCGTGTCGATCGAGACGATCGTGCCCGGCGGGCTCTCGCTGCGCCGGTTTTCGAGGATTGGTTCGTAAAGCCGCAACCGCTCGCCGCCCGCCTGCGCATGCGCGCCCGGCTGCGGATCGCATCCACGCACCAGGTTGAACACTTCGCGCGCGCTCCGCGCGAAATCGACCTTGGCGTGTTCGTCGCGGCACGGCGGCTCGTAAGTAGCGAGGCTCTCGTCCTGCGCGATGGCCGGCGCGCGTCCCGCCTTGATGAGTTCGATCGCCTCGGTCATGGTCTGGATGCCGAGCGGGAAGAGGCGGTTGAAATAGAGTGAGCCGACCGTGTCCTCGTCTCGGATCGGCTCGGCGCGTTGCAGCAGAATCGGCCCGGTATCGATTCCCTTGTCGGGCCAGAACCAGGTCACCCCGGCGCTCGCGTCGCCCATGATGAGCGTCCAGTTGATAGCGCTGGCGCCGCGATGGCGCGGCAGGAGCGAGGGATGAAAGCAGATCGCCTTGTGGCGCGGCGCGTAGAGGATGCGTTCGGGCACGATCAGCGTCACGAACGCCATCACCAGCAATTCAGCGTCGAGCGCGCGGAACTGCTCGAAGGCCGCGTCGCTCTTGAAGGTCGCGGGCTGGCTGAGCGTCACGCCCAGTGCCAGCGCCTTGGCCTTCAGCGGGTCGGGGCGGCCGCCGGGGAGGTCTGGCGGCGCGAAGACGTGGACGATCTCCTCGCCGCGCGAATGGAGCACCTCCAGGGCGCGCTCGGCAAACGCCGCCTGTCCGATGAGCGCGATACGCACCGCTTTAAACCTCCGCCGCCACTGGACCCACGCTCAATCAATCGCTCGCCACCAAATCGCACGCTACCAAATACACCGCCGGCTGGCACGCGCCGGGGCTATCGCGCAAGACGCCTTCGTCCACAGCGCCGTGCGGGTTGGCGTGCGCGGGCGTTCCCGTTGTATAGGTGGGGCGAAAAAACCACACGGCGGGAGGAACCGCGATGCCGGACTACAGCCGTTACGAATTCATCAAGGTCGAAAAGGCCGAGCGCGTCGCCACGGTCACGCTCAACCGTCCCGACCGGCTGAACGCCGTCAACCCGGGGCTGCATCACGAGCTGATGACGATCTGGAATGACCTCGCCGAGGACCGCGAGGTCAACGCGATCATCCTGACCGGGGCGGGCCGCGCGTTCTGCGCCGGCGGCGACGTCAAGGGGATGGCCTCGGGGACGCTGGCCAGCGCGAGCGGCGGCAAGGCGGAACGATCACCGCCGCCGAGGGGCGGCGAATCGTGCAGAACATGCTCGACGTCGAGCAGCCGATCATCGGCGCGATCAACGGCGACGCGGTCGGCCTCGGCGCGACGATCGCGCTGTTGTGCGACATCATCGTGGCCTCCGAGAAGGCGCGCTTCGCCGATACTCACGTCAAGGTCGGAGTCGTGGCGGGCGACGGCGGCGCGGTAATCTGGCCGCTCTTGATCGGCCCGTCGCGGGCCAAGGAATTCCTGATGCGCGGGCACTTCGTCAACGGCGCCGACGTTTTCAAGATGGGGATGGTCAATTACGCGGTCGCGCCCGAGCAGGTGATGGCGAAAGCGCGCGAGTTGGCGAGGAGCTGGCCGACGGGCCGACCTATGCGATCCGATGGAGCAAGCTCGCGGTCAACAAGTGGCTGAAGCAACAGGCCAACCTGATCCTCGACGCGTCGCTCGCCTACGAGATGGTGACCTTCACCACCGAGGACCATCGCGAGGCCGCCCGCGCGTTCGTGGAAAAGCGCAAGCCCAACTTCAATCGCGACTAGCCGGCCGCAGGACGGATCCGCGCCGCACAAAAAACGCGACAGCGATCGCGCGCAGGAGAGATATCAATGCGGAAAGACATCGAGATCAACGCCGAGGGTACGATTTTGCGCGGCTGGTTCTACACGCCCGATTGGCAAAGCGGAAGGCGCCGGCGATCGTGATGGCGCACGGCTTTTCGGCGGTCAAGGAGATGTACCTCGACCGCTTCGCCGAGCACTTCTGCGCGGCCGGGCTGGCCGCGGTGGTGTTCGACAACCGCAACTTCGGCGCCAGCGACGGCCAGCCGCGCCAGGAAATCGATCCGTGGACGCAGGTGCGCGACTATCGTCACGCGATCACGTGGACCCGCATGCAGCGCGAGGTCAACCCCGAGCGGATCGGCGTATGGGGCTCGAGTTACTCCGGCGGCCATGCGCTGGTGGTTGGCGCGATCGATCGGCGCGTCAAGTGCGTGGTCTCGCAGGTGCCGCTGATCAAGCGGCTATCGCAATATCCAGCGCCTGGTGCGGCCCGACTTGTACTGCTGCGCGCCCAACTCGACGCCGACCGCGAAGCGCGTTTCCGCGGCGAAGCGCCCGCGATGATACCGGTGGTCGCTCCCGATCCGCAGGCGCCCTCGGTGCTGCCGACGCCCGACTCCTACCAGTGGTTCACCGCGACCGGCCGCGAGCGCGCAAAAGCTGTGGCGCAACGAGGTCACCTTGCGCACGCTCGAGATGCTGATGGAGTACGAGCCCGGCAGCTATATCGCCAAGATAAGTCCGACGCCGCTGATGATGGTCGTCGCCGTGGGCGACACCCTGGCGGTAGCCGACCTGGCGGTAGCGGCCTTCAACGACGCACTGGAACCGAAACGGCTTGTCCTGCTGGAGGGCGGCCACTTCGACGCCTACGTCGGCGATTTCGAGAAGCGGCGAACCCAGCGCGCGACTGGTTCGTGACGCATCTGCTGCGCTGACCGCGCGCGCGGCTCTCAGCCTGACGCTCCGTCATCCTGAACGAAGTGAAGGATCTCGCGCGGTCCTCCGCGCG
>CAVZDJ010000021.1:0-16654 GCA_963773975.1 uncultured delta proteobacterium | reverse complement strand
GCGCGTTGTCGGGGACGCTGCGAAATATCGGATGGGGCCGCGTCTGGCGCACGCGGTTCCATCCGATTTGCGGCACTTTCAGCGGGCGGCCGTCGACCGCGGCTGGAAACCGCGTCACGCGGCCCGCGATAATCCCGAGACAGCGGGCATTGTCTTCCTCGCTCCGATCGAGCAGCACCTGGATTCCGATGCAGATGCCGAGGAACGGCTTGCCGGCGCGGACGACGTCGCTCCGCAGGACTTCGTCGAGCTTCAGCGCGCGCAGGTTTTCCATCGTGGCGCCCGCGGCGCCGACGCCGGGCAGGATCGCGCGGTCGGCGGCGCGCACGCGTTCGGGACGGTCGGTTACCTCGCAACGATGGCCGAGATGCTCGAGCGCCCGCGCCACGCTGGTGAGATTTCCGGCCTTGTAATCGACTATCGCGATCATTGGATCCTGGAATCTTGGGATCCTGGAATCTTGGGATCCTGGGATCTTGCGCAAACCGGGAATGCGCGACCCGGGTAAGCATCTTAGCCTGAACGCCCCGCCCGCGCGACACCACTTTTCCGGCGATTCAGCGGCGATGCATAGCGGAATTCCGTCGGACCCGGCAGTTGCCGATCACTTCCGTGGCGACCTGCATCAGCTTGAAGTCCATCGCGGGCGGAGGAAGCGCGCCGGCGAAACCGCCGCTTCGGTCACGCCCTGCTCGGCGAGGTTGGCGGGCACCCCGCGTCCGAGCGCAAGGCTCGCGGTGAGCCGCCCCATCGACGGCGAAGTTTCGATTCCGTAGCCGCCCTGCCCGGCCAGCCAGAAGAATCCCTCCACCCGCGGGTCGTAGCCGACGACCGGGCATCCGTCGGCGACGAACGAACGCAGGCCCGCCCATTTGCGGTTGATATGCGCGACCGGAATGCGCGCGGCGCGCTGAATGCGGTCGACCGCGAGCGCGACGTCGATATCGTCGGGCTGCGCGTCGCACGGCTCCATCGGCGTTTGATCGGCCGGGGAGCCGAGGAACTTGCCGGCGTCGGGCTTGAAATAGAATTCCTCGTCGACATCGATCACCGACGGCCATTTCGCGATGTCGGCGCCGGGCGGCGGATCGAAAATGAACGCGGTGCGCCGCTTCGGCACCAGGCCGATCGGAGCCGCATCGGCCATCGCGCCCACCACGTCGCACCATGCGCCCGCCGCGTTGACGACGACCGGCGCGGCGAAGTCGCCCGCCGCGGTCCTCGCAATCCATCCATGGGAATTGGCTGCGCCCATACGCTCGAGACCCTGGAGTTCGGCGTCGGTTACGAGCTTGCCGCCGCGCGCGCGCATCCCGCGGATGAAGCCCCAGTGAATCGCGTGCACGTCCATGTCCATCGCTTCGGGGTCGAGCACCGCCCCGGCGAGATAGTCCTCCCGGAGCAGTGGCACTAGCCGGCACGCCTCTTTCGCGTCGAGGCGGCGAACACCGGCGATGTGGCGCGAGGATTGAGTGAAGCACTGCTCGAGCGTCGCGGACTGATCGGCGCGTCCGATAAGAAGCATCCCGCGCTCGGTCAGCAGCGGATGCTCGGCGAAACCCGGCGGTGGGTCGAGAAAAAACCTTTTTGCGCCCCGGCTGAGAGCGCGAATCACCGGAGGGCCGTGAGTCTGCACGAAGAGCGCGGCGGAGCGGCCGGTCGTGTGGTATCCGGGCTGACTCTCGCGTTCGAGCACCAGCACGCGGCCATGCGCCGCGAGTTCATATCCGGCGGAGGCGCCGGCGATACCGCCGCCTACCACTATGAAATCGTAGCTGTCCATTTCACTCTCGTCGTCCGGTCTTCTTATCGCTCGCGCTGGTGGCGCAGATCAAGCCGGTTGCGGGACCCGGAAGGTTCGGGCTAACGATTCATGCGACGCGCCGTGCGGCGCTTTAAACTCGAAAGGACGTGATGCGATGGCGAAGACGGCACTTGCATTCTCGATCATGCCCGATAGCCCGATCGAAAAGATCGTCGAGTGGACGCGAGACGCGGAAGAGATGGGCTACGCCGCGGTCTTCATGACCGAGGCCAACAACGATTCGCTCGCCTGTTCGCTGGCGCTCGGGATGCAAACGCGGCGTATCGGTTTGGGCACCGCGATCACCAACATCTACCTGCGCCATCCAGCGCTGCTGGCCAACGAGGCCGCGACCGTGCATCAGTTCACCGGCGGACGCTTCATCCTGGGCCTCGGCACCGGCCACGGCGAGGGCAATTCGCGCCTGGGGATCGAGATGGGACAGCCGATGGTTAAGATGCGCGAGACCGTCGCGACGCTGCGCAAGATGCTCGAAGGCGGCGGCACGGGACCGAAAATAAGCGGCAAGCTACCGATCTACCTGGCGGGCGTGTCGCGTCCGATGGTGCGGATGGCGGGCGAAGTCGCCGACGGAGTGATTTTCAATTTCTTTCCGCCCGCGCGCGTGCGCGAAGCGCTGGGCGAGGTCGCCGACGGCGCGCGCGCGGCCGACCGCAACCCGGCCGAGGTCGAGGCGGCGCTGTTCGCAACCGCGTTCATCGCGAACGACCTGGAAGCGGCGCGCCGTCCCGCGCGCACGCTGCTCTCGCGCTACGGGGCGCTGCGTTTTTACGGCAACATGATCGCCAAGGCGGGCTTCGAGCGCGAGATCGCGGCGATTCGCGCCGCCCGCGGCGACGCCGCGGCGGCGCTCGCCGCGGTGAGCGACGCGATGATCGACGCGACGCTGCTGGTCGGATCCGAGGAGCGGGTGCGCGAGCGGCTGGCCGAGCTGTGCGCGCCGGGGATCGGCACTGCGATCGTATTCGTCAACCCGGTCAACGAACCGCGCGAGGCCGCGGTTCGCCGGCTGCTGCGCGCGCTGCGCCCCTAAGGGCGCAAGCGCGCGCAGCGGCCGGAGGGGCGGTCCCTCCCGCCATCGCCTTACGACGGCGACGCCGGCGGCCCGCCGGCGTCGCCGTCGCCCGGCTTCAGCATCGCGAAGAACTCACGGATCCGATTGTAGTTCACGCCGAAGTCGCCAGTGCCGTCGCGCGAGCGCGAGCGCATCTCGACCAGGCTGCTGTTCGCGTCGGGCCCCGGACGCACCTGGATCACAAAATCGTCGCAGAAGCGGAACAGCTTGGAGAATTGCACTCCTTCGATCGTGTGCGTCGCCGGATCGTCGTACACGACAACCCACTCCGGCATGGTGCTCGCCGCGGCCTTCACCTTGGCGAAGGCGTCGTCGGGTTTCCCGTCGAGCCGCAGCGGATCGAGCTTCGGATATTCCTTGCTCTGGACCGGCTCGAACTTGACGCGATCATACTTCATCGAGTCGGCCGCCAGGCCCGGCGGTTGAACGAACGCCGGCGGGTTTGCGTAGTCGGTCGTGATGTCGTTGATCTCGGGATACGGCATCGACATCCAGCGCCACATCGTGAGGCCCACCGGGACCGCGACTAACAAGCTCAGCACGATGCCGGCGACGGCCTTCGGCCGCCCGGGCCGGCGCTCAGGGGCCGACGTGCGCAAGAGGCCGATCAGTCCGAACAACAGCGCCAGAACCGCCATCGCGAAGCTCAGCAGGAACATCGAGAAGCCGGACATCGGCAGCACCAGGCCGAGATGGGCGCCCAGGAGGCCGACCCCCAGCAGCACTGCCGCGAGTATCGCGTCCAGCATCGAAAGCCAGGCCGGGATCATAGTGGTTTCTCCTTGACTGGGCGGCGCGCCCCGCCGCGTCGCGCGTCATGTCCAGCATTAGTGAACCGATTAGCGAACTCGCCCGGCGCGCTAAAGTTCCCAGAACGCCGCAGCCTGCGTTTCACATCCTTGCGACAAACCGCGGCAACTGAGCGATCCGTTACAGCAATTGCTGGTTAAATACAAAACGTTGAGGCATCGCGCCGCGCGAAATTGCCCGTCACGCCCTACTCGGATAGGCTGAAGGGCCGGGGCCGCCGGGCCTCTTCTTTTAAGCATGAGCAGTACTTCGGACCGAATCGGGCCTTTGCGCGACCGACTGGCCTCCCGGATCGTCATTATCGACGGCGCGGCGGGAACGTCCATCCAGAACATGCACCTCGGCGCGGCCGACTTCGGCGGCCCGCAGCTCGAGGGATGCAACGAGAACCTGGTCCGCACGCGCCCCGATAAGATCCGCGAATTGCACGACAGTTTTCTCGAGGCCGGCGCCGATATCATCGAGACCAACACATTCGGTGGCGCCTCGGTCGTGCTGGCCGAGTATGGCCTCGCCGAACATGCGCGCGAGATAAATCGCGTCGCCGGAACGATCGCGCGCGCGGCGGCCGACGCCGCCAGCACCTCCAAGTGGCCGCGCTTCGTGGCGGGTTCGATGGGGCCGACGACCAAGGCCATCTCGGTCACCGGCGGGATCACTTTCGACCAGCTCGCGGAGGCCTACCAGGAGCAGGCCGAGGGTCTCATCGAGGGCGGCGTCGACCTGCTTTTGCTGGAGACCGTGCAGGACACGCTCAACTGCAAGGCGGGCCTGGTCGGAATCGAGCGTGCGATCGCGAAAACCGGGATCGAGGTCGCACTCGCGGTCTCGGGCACGATCGAGACGATGGGCACGCTGCTGGCGGGGCAGGATATCGAGGCCTTTTACACCTCGCTCGCCAATCGCGGGCTTCTCTGGATGGGGTTGAACTGCGCGACTGGCCCGGACTTCATGACCGACCATCTGCGCACGCTCTCGGAGATCTGCCGCTTCGACGTCGCCTGCGTGCCCAACGCGGGCCTGCCCGACGAGGAGGGCCGCTACAACGAGTCGGCCGAATCGCTGGCGCGCAAGCTCGAGCGCTTCGTCGACGCCGGATGGGTCAACCTGATCGGGGGATGCTGCGGCACGACGCCCGAGCACATCCGGATGCTGGCGCGGATGGCCGAGGGCAAGCGGCCGCGCAAACCCTCGAGCCTGCACCGATCGGTGGTGTCGGGGATCGAGGCGCTGGTGATCGATGAAAACACGCGCCCGGTAATCGTCGGCGAGCGCACCAATGTGCTGGGAAGCCGCAAATTCAAGCGGCTGGTCGCCGCGGGCAAGCTGGAAGAGGCGGCCGAGATTGGCCGCCTGCAGGTGCGCCGCGGTGCCCACGTGCTCGACGTCTGCTTGCAGGATCCTGATCGCAACGAGATCGCCGACCTCACCGCCTTTCTCGAAATCGAGGTCAAAAAAGTCAAAGTTCCGCTGATGATCGATTCGACCGACGCGGCCGCGCTCGAAGAGGCGCTCAAGCGCGCGCCGGGCAAGTCGATCATCAACTCGATCAACCTCGAGGACGGCGAGGAACGCTTCCAACGCGTGGTCCCGCTCGCGCGCCGCTACGGCGCGGCGCTGGTGGTCGGCTGTATCGACGAGGACAAGCAGCAGGCGCAGGCGATCACGCGCGCGCGCAAGCTCGCGATCGCCGAGCGCTCGCTCAAAATTCTGACCGAAGGCTACGGCGTCGAACCCGAGGACATCATCTTCGATCCGCTGATTTTTCCGGTCGGCACCGGCGACCGCAACTATATTGGCTCCGCCGTCGAGACCATCGAGGGCATCGCGCTGATCAAGGCCGCGCTGCCGCGCTGCAAGACCGTGCTCGGCATCTCCAACGTCTCCTTCGGCCTGCCCGAGGCGGGGCGCGAAGTGCTGAACTCGGTGATGCTCTATCACTGCGTGCAGGCCGGGCTGGACCTCGCGATCGTCAACTCCGAGAAGCTCGAGCGCTACCACTCGGTGCCCGAGGAGGAACGCCGCCTGGCCGAGGACTTGATCTGGTGGCGCGGCGACGATCCGATCGCGGCCTTCGCCGGCTACTTCCGCTCGCGCAAGGCCAAGCCCAACGTCGAGCAGCGGCGCTCCCTGCCGCTGGACGAGCGGTTGGGGCTCTACATCCTGGAGGGCTCCAAGGAAGGACTCGTCGCGGACCTCGACGAAGCGCTCGGCGCGCGCTCGGCGCTGGAGATCATCAACGGCCCGTTGATGAAGGGGATGGACGAAGTCGGACGCCTGTTCAACTCCAACCAGATGATCGTGGCCGAGGTGCTGCAATCGGCCGAGGCGATGAAGGCCGCGGTTGCTCATCTCGAGCCGCACATGGAGAAGGCCGACAGCGCAAGCCGCGGCACGATCGTGCTCGCGACCGTCAAGGGCGACGTCCACGACATCGGCAAGAACCTGGTCGACATCATCCTGAGCAACAACGGCTACCGAGTCGTCAACCTGGGCATCAAGGTGCCGCCCGAGGAGTTGATTAAGGCCTGCAACGAGCATCGCCCCGACGCGATCGGGCTCTCCGGGCTGCTGGTGAAATCGGCGCAGATGATGGTGGCGACGGCGCAGGACTTAAAGAGCGCGGGTATCGGCTGCCCGATTCTGGTCGGCGGCGCGGCGCTCTCGGCGCGTTTCACCCGGATGAAGATCGCGCCCGAGTACGGCGGCCTGGTCGCCTACGCCAACGACGCGATGGAAGGCCTGGACCTGGCCAACCAGTTGATGGACGAGGAGCGGCGCGCCGCGCTCGGCAAAACGTTGGAGGCCGAGACGCGAAAGCTGCTCGCAAGCGCAGCCAAGCCGGCGGCGCCCGCGCCGATCGCCGGCCGCCGCGTGTCCAGCGTGCGCCAGGACGTCGAGATTCCGCTGCCGCCGGATTTGAAGCTGCACGTCGTGCGCGGCTACGACCTCGCCGAGATCTTCCGTTACATCAACCCGGTGATGCTCTATACGCGCCACCTGGGTCTGCGCAACTACGAGGCGGCGCTGGCCGGCGGCGATCCGCGGGCGAAGGAGTTAACTGCGGCGGTTGCCGAGGTCGAAGAGGTGATGCTGGGGCGCGCCGATATCGCGGCGAACGCGATCTACCGCTTTTTTCCCGCCCGCTCCGACGGCAATCGCACCGTGATGATCTACTCCTCCGACGGCAAGACCGTGCTCGAGAGTTTGATCTTCGGCCGTCAAAGTGACGAGCCCGGCCTTAGCCTGGCCGATTACGTCGCCCCGCGTTCATCGGGCAAAACCGACTACCTGTGCATGTTCGTGACCACGATCGGCGCGGGCGTCCGCGCACTAGCCGATGAATGGAAGAACCGCGGCGAGTACCTGCGCTCGCACATCCTGCAAATCCTCGCGCTGGAGGGGGCCGAGGCCTTCGCCGAGCTGTTGCATCAGAAGATCCGCCAGATGTGGGGGTTCGGCGATCCGCCGGGGATCACGATGAAGGAGCTGCATCAGGCGCACTATCATGGCAAGCGTTTCTCGTTCGGCTATCCGGCCTGTCCGCGCCTCGAGGACCAGGAGAAGCTTTTTCGCTTGCTCGAAGTCGAGCAGCACGGGATCGGCCTCAAGCTCACCGAGGGCTTCATGATGGATCCCGAGAGCGCGGTGAGCGCGATGGTCTTTCATCATCCCGAGGCGCGTTACTTCAGTCTTTCGGCCGCCGATATCGAGGCGCTGGAGCGCGAGGCGAGCCCGGGGCCGGCCGACTCGCCGCTCGCGCTCGCGTCGCGCTAGCGTGGCGTTCCACTAGCAGCGGAAGCTCCCTCTACTGGCATCCTGAGCGAAGGCGGCGGGAGGTCGAAAGATTTCCGCTCGGGATGACGCTGCCGGCGTGCGGCGCGCGCTAGGCGCGGCGGCGGCGGATCTCGCAGGCGCGCGGGAACGCGATCGTGAAGGTTGAACCCTCGCCCTTGCGGCTGGCGGCGGAAATCTGCGCGCCGCCGAGCTCGACGCACTTGCGCGCGAAGGCCAGGCCCAGTCCCGCGCCTTCAAAGCGCCGGTGATGGCCGGCCTGCTCCTGCGAGAAAGGCTCGAACAGCCGCGGCAGGTAGTCGTGGTCGATGCCGATACCGGTGTCGCGGACCTCGAGTTTCAGCGCGCCGCTGCTGTCGCGATCGAGGCCGAGCACTATCTCGCCGCGGTCGGTGAACTTGATCGCGTTCTGGAGCAAGTTGCTCAGCGCGCTTTGCAGGCAGTATTCGTCGAAGCGCACGGTGGCGTCGGCCTCCGCGATCTCGAGCCGCAGCTTGAGTCCCTTCTCGGCCGCCAGCACGTTGAAGTCGGTGGCCTGGTCCTCGATGAATGGGGCGAGCGCGATCGCCGAGGGGTTGAGCGTCAGCGCCCTGGCTTCCATGCGCGAGTAGTCGAGAATCTGCTGGATGGTCTTTAGCAGGCGGCGCCCCGCCCGCCCCAGCGCTTCGAGGTAGGCGTCCTGGGTATGGTCGCCGATATCGGCCAGATGCTCGCCGACGAGATCGGTGTATCCCAGGATGACGTTGAGCGGGGTGCGAATCTCGTGGCTGGTGTTGGCGAGGAAAGCGGATTTAAGCCGCGTCGACTCCAGTGCGGCGTCGCGCGCCCGGGCCAGCTCGAGGTCGGCGGCGCGACGCTCGCTAATGTCGCGCAGGATCGATACCACGCGCACGCCGACACCCAGATCGACCATCACCGAGGAGAGCAGCGTAGCCACGTTTTTGCCGCTGGCAGTGCGCAGATCGGTCTCGAAGTTGCTCAGCGCGCCGCGCTCGAGGACCTCGCGCGCAAAGCGGCGATAATCCTCCGGATTCGCGAACAGCGCGATCGCCTGTGGGTCCTTGCCCAGCGCCTGCTCGTGGCTGTAGCCATAGATGCGGCTAAAGGCGCTGTTCGTGTCGACGATTCGGCCGTCGTCAGGGGTCGCGATCATGATCGCGTCGTGACTGCTGTCGAAGATGCCGTGAAAACGCCGTTCGCTGTCGCGCAGCTCATTCAGCATCCGCTCGCGCGCCGTTACGTCGCGCCCATTGGCTACCACGCAGGTCGCGCCCTTGACGTCGAGCGCGGAGCGGCCACTCCATTCCACCACTCGCCACGACCCGTCTTTGTGACGGACGCGGGCGCGCAGCGTCCGTTCCTCCGCGTTCTGTTCGGTGATGCGCCGCAGATCCTCGGCAACCGCTTCAAGCTCCTCAGGATGGCACAAATCGAGAACGCTCCTGCCGACCAGCTCTTCGACCCTGTAGCCGAGAATCTTTTCCACCGAAGCGCTGATAAACTGGCAGCGGTGCTCCGAGTCGATGACCGCTATGAGATCGTTGGTGTCCTCGATTAGCGAGCGGAAGTAGCGCTCACGCGCGCGCAGTTCAGACTCGGTCCGGTTCTGCTCGATCGCCAGGCCCAGGATGTTGGCCACCGATTGGAGGAAATTCACTTCATCATGGGTGAACTGTCGCGGCTGTGTGTCGTGGACGACAAGTACGCCGAAGGGATGTTCGCGTCCATGGATGACTACCGCTACGCCGCTCTGCAACCCCCAGCGTTCGGCTATCGAGCTGCGCAGCCGCCGCTCGCTATTGTAGTCGGTCACGATCACGGGCGCGTCAACCAGCAGCGCATAACCGGCATGCGAGCGCGCACCCGCCTCCGCCACGATCGTGCGCACCACCTCCGCATCCCATCCGGAGCCGGCCCGGCCGACCAGCGTCTCGTGGTCCGCCTGCAGTTCCATCACCTGGGAGTGGGAAACCCCAAGCGTCTCGCGCGCGCGCCGGGTAGCGTCGTCGAACAGTTGCTGCAGACTACCGCCGAGCAGCGCGTGCTGGCTCAGCGCAGCGACGACCGATTGTTGAAGAGCATAGTCCTCGCGCGCAATAAGGGCGTCTTTTATGTCTTGATCGACCATCGCCGCATCGCTCGCGTGCAATGATCAAATGGCGGGAAGATCGTTGTAGACCCGGCGACGTAAGCCGCGTGGTCACCGCACGAGTTTTGCTTTAGTAACCTACGTTACTCTTGGGGTGCGGATAAGCCAAGCGTCATCTGCACCCGTTTCGCGGCTTCGCGGGCCGTTAATAATATCCGGCATGGTGGCCGTCCGGACGGCAAAACCCGCATATCAACCCACACGCGGCTTGACCGTCGCGCGAGGCGGATGATAATAATTATCATCTGGTAGGCGGAGCCAAATCTGTGCATTGGGAAACTTCCAAAAGCCAGGCGGTCCAGAGTCGCGCGATTGAGCCGCGCCGTAGCCTGGCGCGCTGACGTACCGCGCTGTTGCGGTGCAAGTTAGGCCGCCTGCCTGTGAACCATACACACGCTCAGGGAGAGAATAACGATGAAGAGTCTGAAGGGAACCAAGACGCACGCCAATCTCAAGGATGCATTTGCGGGCGAAAGCCAGGCCAACCGGCGCTACCTCTACTTCGCCAAGATCGCCGACGTTGAGGGTCAGCCCGAAATTGCGGGGCTGTTCCGCGACACCGCCGAGGGCGAGACCGGACATGCCCACGGCCATCTCGACTATCTCAAGCAGGTTGGCGATCCCGCCACCGACCAGCCGATCGGCGATAGCATGCTCAATTTGAAGTCGGCGGTTCACGGCGAAACCTACGAATACACCAACATGTATCCGGGGATGGCGAAGACCGCCCGCGAAGAGGGCTTCACCGAGATTGCCGACTGGTTCGAGACCCTGGCCAAGGCCGAGAAATCGCACGCCGGGCGCTTCCAGAAGGCCACCACGACGCTGTAAGGGACGCTTGTACGATGCGCGCCGCGCACAAGCGCCGGCGCCTTCACGTCGATCAGATTCCGGCCCGCCGGACGCGCTAATGGCGCCTGGCGGGCCGGCCTTGTGCCCGCACAGTCATCGCTGCTCGACCGTAACCACGCTCGCCGCCCGAGAGCCGCTTCAATGAACCGTATCCAGTCGCGACCGACCGACGCTCTTACTTACAATCCCAACGAGCCCAAGTACTGGGAGCGCGCGAAGCTCGATCAGGAAATCGAACGCGTCTTCGACATCTGCGCGGGCTGCCGGCTGTGCTTCAACCTGTGCCCGTCGTTCCCCGCACTATTCGACGCGCTCGACCAGACCGACGGCGACGTGCGCAGCCTGAGCGCGGCGCAGAACCAGCGCGTGATCGATCTGTGTTACGGCTGCAAGCTGTGCGAAGTGCGATGTCCGTACACGCCGCATGACGGCCACGAGTTCCAGCTCGACTTCCCGCGCCTGATGCTGCGGGCGCGCGCGGTCGCGGGCCGCGAGCATGGGCTGGGCATGCGCGAAAAGATGCTCGGCAATCCGGACCGCCTCGGCAAGCTCGGCAGTATCGTTCCGAAACTCGCCAACTGGGCCTGCCGCAGCCCGTTTCAGCGCGCGATGATGGAGAAGTTGCTCGGCATCTCGCGGGCCAAGCAACTGCCCGAGTTCGCCGGCGAAACGTTCGAGGCGTGGCTCGAACGCACCGGTATCCCGGCCGCGCCCGCCGAGCCCGCGGCCAAGATCGCGATTTTTCACACCTGCTTCGTCAACTACTACAACCCGGCGCCGGGGCGCGCGCTGGCCGCCGTGCTTGCGCGCAATCGATGCGCGATCGCGTCGCCCGAACAGAACTGCTGCGGGATGCCGGCGCTTGATGGCGGCGACGTCGCCTTTGCGCAAAAACTCGCGCGTGCGAACGTCGCCTCGCTTCTCCCGCTGGTGCGCGAGGGCTACCGGGTCGCCGCGATCAATCCGACCTGTTCGCTGATGATGCGCAAGGAATATCCCGAACTGCTCGACACGGCCGAAGGCCGCGAGGTGGCGGCCGCGGTCGCCGACCCGCACGAGTTACTCTACGCGCTAAGGCGCGAGGGCAAATTCGACCGCGAGTTTCGGTCCACTCCGGGCAAGGTCGCTTATCACGTGCCGTGCCATCTTAAGGCCCAGAACGTCGGGCTGCGCTCGCGCGATCTCATCCGCTCGATCCCGGGCGCCGAGGTCGTGACGGTGGACGCCTGCACGGCGCACGACGGCACCTGGGCGATGAAGAAGGAGTTTTTCGAACTGTCGATGAAGTGGGGCGCAAAGGCGTTCGTGGGAATGAAGGACGCCGAGGCGCAGGTGTTGGCCACCGATTGTCCACTGGCCGCGATCCAGATCGAACAGGCGATCGGCGTGCGCCCGCTAAACCCGGTCGAAATCCTGGCGCGCGCCTATGAGGCCGACGGCTTCGCCGCGCCAGTGCCGCCGCCGGAACCGCCGGCCGTCGAGGAGTCAGAGCCATGAGACCCATAACTCCGCTCGAAGTGCTGCCGGTGACAACCTACGATCGCGTGCGGCCGTTGTTGCGTCCGCTGTGCATCGCCGAAAAGGCGCGCCGCCGCCTTGCCGTCGGCCCGCATCTCACACTGATGTTCGAGAACCGCCAGACCGTCTGGTATCAAATTCAGGAAATCCTGCGCACCGAGCGCATCTTCGAGGACGCCGCGATCAAGGCCGAGGTCGAGACCTACAACGAACTGCTTCCGCGCCCGGGCGAACTTTTCGCCACCCTGCTCATCGAGTATGCCGAGCCGGCCGAGCGCGACGCCGAACTCGCGCGGCTGGTGGGTCTCGAGCGCCATCTATGGATGGTCCTCGACGGGCGCCGCGCCGCGGCGCGCTTCGATGAGCGTCAGATGTCACCCGACCAGATAAGCGCCGTCCAATTCATCGCTTTCCCGATCGACGCCGACGCCGGCCGGTTTGCGGAACTGGCGGCCGCGGGCAAGGTGGCTGTCGAAGTCGACCATCCGCACCTCTCGCTGCGGGTCCCGATCGAAGGCCCGCTCGCAACCGCGCTCGCCGACGATTTGGGTCCCGATTAGGCTGCCTTTTCTCGCGCCAGGAACGATAGGCCCGCCAGGATGGTGGGATGCGGGCACTTTCACATGTGGTGTATTTTCGGTTATTCCTTAACTTGCATCATATAGTTACTTGAGATATATTTTAATCGCTTTTAGATGTCTAAAGCATGCATATATGCACTTGGGTCATCGGTAGGGTTCTTGTCGCAAAGCAGATTTATGCGGAGTATAAACTAGCTGGGCCAAACTCCCCTCTGGGGCAAACCTGCGCCTTATTTCGCCTAGCCTCGGGGTGACTGAACTAATTTCATTTGGGCGACTGAACTAATTTGATGACCGCTAACTCCGAGAAGCTCGCCATCTGCGGCATAACCGCCTTCGCCCTGACCATCGCGGTAACGCCCATGGCCAGGGCGCTTGCGCTGCGTTTGAACATCGTCGCCGCGCCTTGCGAAGAGTCGGGCCATTCGAAGCCGACACCGGTGCTCGGCGGCATTGCGATCGTAGCGGCCATAATCGCGGCGCTCGGCCTGGTGGGCGAGTTGCCGCGTTGGACGCTTTTCGGGATGCTGGCAATGCTGGCAGTCGGCACTCTCGACGACGCGGTGGCGTTGACGCCGTCGCGCAAGTTGCTCGCACAGATCGCGGTGGTCGCGTTTTTCCTGTGGGCCGGACCGCGAGCGCCCGAGGTCACGCGATCGTCGCTGGCCAACCTGGGGCTGGCGGGCTTCTTTATGCTCGCCGTGATCAACGCCTTCAACTTGGTTGATGGGCTCGACGGACTCGCCTCCGGGGTTGGCATTGCCGCGACGGGCGCAGTAGGCGTCGTCGCCTGGTGGTCGCGCGACGTGACGCTGGCCTGTGCGGCGTTGGCGGCCGCAGCGGCCTTGAGCGGGTTTTTGTTATTTAACTTTTATCCGGCTTCGATCTTTATGGGCGACAGCGGCGCGCTGCCGATGGGTTTTCTGCTGGGCGCGCTAGCGCTTGGAGGTGCCGGGCTGCAGCACAACTCGCATCTGTCGATCGCGGTCTTTCCGGTGCTGGTGATGCTGGTGCCGCTGCTCGACACCACTATCGTGACGATTTCGCGGCTGGCCACGGGAAATCCGATTTCGCGCCGCGGCCTGGATCATTCGCATCATCGTCTGCTGATGCTGGGGCTGACCGTGCCGCGTGCGGTCGCGGTAACCTGGACCCTGGCGGGGATGGGCGCCCTGCTCGCGGCGGCCCAGAGCCTGCTGTCGCATCCCTACGTGCTGAGCGCTCTGCCCTTCGTGGTCGCGGGCATCGGCGTGATCGGGCTGTTCATGGTTGACCTGACTTTCGAGGGCAGCGCGCCGGGCGTGGCTTACGGCTATCTGCAGGGCCTCGCGCGCTCCATCCTGAGTCTCGGTTACAAGCGGCGCCTGGCGGAGGCGGTGCTCGATTTCGCGCTGATTCCGGCGGCGTATTTTGGCGCCTGTCTTTTGCGCCGCGATTTCAAACTCAACGACGCGTTGCTCCTCTCAATGATGAGGGCCACGCCGGCATTTTTCGTCGCCACCTACGTCGCTTTCGCGCTGACCGGCGTCTACCGGAGCATTTGGCGCTACGCCGGTATCGCCGACATCATCCGCTTCGCCAACGGCTCGTTGCTGGCCGGCGTCCTGGTCGCAATAACCTCGCTGTTCATCCGGCTCGAGGTATCGGGCTCGGTCGCCGTCCTGTACGTGGTGCTGCTGTTCAACCTGCTGGTGTTCACGCGGATGTCGTTTCAGATCCAGCGGCGCGCGCTCGCGCTGTTCGCACTCCCGACCGAGCGCGTGTTGGTAGTCGGCGCAGGGCGGATGGGCGAGGCGGCGGTACGCTATATCTTCACGGGCAGCGACCGCCGGGTACGGCTCGTCGGTTTCGTGGACGACGACGGGTTCAAGGACGGTAAGTTGGTTCACGGGCATCAGGTGCTAGGTTCGCTCGACGACCTGCCGCGGATTTACGCCGCTACCGGCTTTCACCGGATCCTCATCGCCGCCGACGGGATCAACGAGGACCGTCTAACGATGATCCAGGCTTTCACCGACGCCCATCATCTGCCGCTCCAGCGCTTCTCGATAGAAGTCAGCGAATTCGTGCCCACCGTCGCCAGCGTTGATGGCGACGGCAGGGGAGAGGGCAAGAACGACAGTAACGCTACGGCCGTGCAAGAGCCGCCGCCGACTGTCGTACGGCCCTCGATCGCTTAAGGAGCCTCTATGCGCGAGGCGCGCCGCGGCGGTCTCGAAGGTCTTTTCTGGCGGGACGCTAGTGCGCGTTGCCATCTTCTGGCATTGTGAATGTAACGAGGCTGCCGGATTTGGCGTCTAGGCGTCCGGCGGAGCGTCAAGACGGGCGCGTGAAGAGAACTGCGAGAATAATGAGCCGCGCACGGAATCCAGTCAGGATTGTGCCCAAGGGCTGGGGACGCGAGGTGTGGATCGTCAACGGCGATCTTTACTGCGGCAAGATCCTCGAGATTCGCAAGGGCAAGCGCTGCTCGCTGCATTTTCACAAACTCAAGACCGAATCGTTCTACCTGCGCGCGGGCCGGCTTAAAGTCCGCGTCATGGAATCGCCCGACTCCGAAGTTATCGAGGAGTTCGAGCTCGCCGCCGGCGAATGCATGGACGTTCCGCTGGGGCTGGTGCATCAGATGGAAGCGCTGGAGGACGCCGAGTTGTACGAGTTCTCCACTCAGCACTTCGACAGCGACTCGCATCGCCTGGTCCCCGGCGACTAAGCGGCGCGCCGGACACCGAGTGGCGCAGGACACGGAATAAGGCGATGGCAAAAGTTGCGTTGATAACCGGGGTTACCGGCCAGGACGGTTCGTACCTCGCGGAATTTCTCATCGAGAAGGGCTACGACGTGCACGGCGTAGTGCGCCGCACCTCGAGCTTCGCCACTGGGCGCATCGACCACATGCGCAAGGGTTTCGGCCCGGGTTCCTCGCCGCTGCAACTGCACTATGGCGACCTGGGCGACGGCACCGGGATGCGCGCGATCATCGAGCAGGTGCGCCCCGACGAGGTCTACAACCTTGCCGCGCAGTCGCACGTGCGCATCTCCTTCGATCAGCCCGAATACACCGCCGACGTGGTCGGACTGGGCGCGCTCCGCCTGCTGGAGGCGCTGCGCGATCACAACAAGCGCCACGGCCGCGCGGCACGCTACTACCAGGCCGGCTCCTCCGAGATGTTCGGGCGGGTCGCCGAAGTGCCGCAGCGCGAGACCACGCCGTTCCATCCGCGCAGCCCCTACGCCTGCGCCAAGGTCTATGCCCACTGGCAGACCATCAATTACCGCGAGGCCTACGGGCTGTTCGCCGCCAACGGCATCCTGTTCAACCACGAATCTCCGCGCCGCGGTGAGAACTTCGTCACCCGCAAGATCACCCGCAGCGCCACCCGCATCAAGCTCGGCATGCAGGACAAGCTCGCGCTCGGCAACCTCGACGCACGCCGCGACTGGGGCTTCGCCGGCGACTATGTCGAAGCCATGTGGATGATGCTGCAACAGGAGAAGCCGGACGACTACGTCGTCGCTACCGGCGAAACCCATTCCGTGCAGGAGTTTCTCGAGCGTGTGTTCGGGCTACTCAAGCTCGATTGGCACAAATACATCCAGACCGACCCCCGGTACCTGCGCCCGGCCGAGGTCGACCTGCTGCAGGGCGACTCCTCCAAAGCGCGGCGCCTGCTGGGATGGAAGCCGCGAGTCGATTTCGAGCACCTGATCCAAATGATGGTCGAAGCCGACCTCGAGTTGGCCGAGCGCGAGCGCCGCAGCAGCGGCCGCTAACGGCGAGCGCACGCGAGCAGCGGGCCGTTGACGGACGGTGCCTGCGAAAGTGCCGCGCCAATTTCTCCTTCGCTCTTCCCTCCTTTAGGGCCGCTCGTGAACGGCCGGGCTGCCGGTCGGGGCACAGGTCGCCGCCGGCGGCCGCGTGGCTTCTTCCTTGCGAATTTCTCCGTTCGAAAGGCCTGGACTTTTCTAACCGCCCATAATGCTGCGATTGCAAATCGATTGGCCTTGCCCTCCAAGGCCATTTCGCGAAATATGAATCGGCGGGACTA
>CAVZDJ010000020.1:0-25920 GCA_963773975.1 uncultured delta proteobacterium | reverse complement strand
TCGGTGGGCTGACCGATCCGGTCAAAGAAAACAGCGAAATCTATTTCCTGCCCGCGATCGGCGGCGGCCTCAAGTAGCCGCGGTCGCTCGAATGGCCGAGATTCCCACCTTTCGCGTAACCGAGGCGCGAACGGCACCATCGTCGCCGCCGATCCCGACGAGCGCCGTGGCCGCGACGGTGCTCGGAAACGCGCTCGAGTTTTACGACTTCACCACCTATGCCTTCTTCGCGGTGATGATCGGGCGCGCGTTTTTCCCCTCGCACGATCCGTTCATCAGCCTGCTGCTCTCGGTTGCCGCGTTTGGCGTCGGCTTCATCTCCCGCCCGCTCGGGGGTATCGTGATCGGCGCTTACGCGGACCGTTCCGGACGCAAGCCGGCGATGATGCTGAGTATCGGGCTGATGGCGGTGGGCATGGTGCTGCTCGCCGCGACGCCGTCGTACGCCGCAATCGGGATCGCGGCGCCAGTCCTGGTGGTCGTGGCGCGCCTCATCCAGGGCTTTGCGCTGGGCGGCGAGGTCGGACCCTCCACCGCGTATCTGCTGGAGGCGGCGCCTGCGGGAAAACGCGGGCAATACGGAGTGTGGCAGATCGCGAGCCAGGGGGCCGCGATGGCGCTCGCGGGACTGTTCGGCGTGGCGCTTTCCTTCGCGCTCGACGACGCCGCGATTCAATCCTGGGGCTGGCGTATCCCATTTATCATTGGAGTCGCGATCGTGCCGGTCGGACTGATCATGCGAAGCCGCCTGCAGGAGACCGTAGACGCCGATGCGTCGGCGATTCATCCGAATACCGGCCACGTATTCTCCGCCCTGCTGAAGAATCATCTGCGTCCGCTCGTGATCGCCCTGATGCTCATCACCAGCGGAACGATCGCGGCCTATATCGGCAACTACATAACGACTTACGCGATCAGCACGCTGCACATGGCGACCGGAGCGTCGATGAGTGCAACGGCGGTGACCGGCGCGTGTCTGCTGGTGTTCAGCCTGATCGGCGGATGGCTTTCCGACCGCCTTGGGCGCAAACCGGTCTACTTGCTCTCGAAACTCGTGCTGGTGGCGGTAACCTACCCTGCCTTCCTGGCGATCAACCAGCATCACACACTCGCCGCACTGCTGCTGATGGCCGGTCTGATGGGCGCGCTGAGCGGCTTGGGCGCCGTCGCGTTGGTGGTGATTACGGAGTGCTTCCCGAAATCGGTGCGCAGCGCAGGCCTCTCGACGGTCTACGCGCTCGCGGTCACCGTGTTCGGCGGCTCCACGCAGTTGGTCGTGACCTGGCTGATTCATGCGAGCGGCGATCCGCTCGCGCCGGCCTGGTATCTGATCGCGTCCAGTGCGATCGGCATCGTCGCTATCCTGATGATCGCGGAAACCAAGGACCTGGCGCTGGCGGACTGAGCGCGCGCGCCGCTCAGCGCATTGGCGTTGCGTGGAACCTCTGCTACGCTCCGCCACACAATTTTTGCGCCAGGGAGGGTCGGACCATGCCGCAGCTGATGAATGACGCCGCCTTCAGGGCCTACGCGATCGCCTGCTCGATCCTGGTTTTCAAAATGTTCGCCGCGGCGATCCTCACCGCGTCCGCGCGCACGCGGGTCAAGCAGTTTCTCAACCCCGAAGACGTCGCGCTGGCCGGTGGCACCGGCACGAAGGAAGAGCATTCCGACGTCCAACGGATGCTCCGGATGCATCGCAACGACCTCGAGAACATCCTGCCCTTCTTCACTGTGGGGTTGATCTTCGTGCTGATGGGAGCCTCGGCTTTCGCCGCCCAGGTCTATTTCTATACTTTTACCGCTGCGCGAATTTTCCACACGATATTTTACGTCGCCAGGTTGCAGCCTTGGAGGACGGTAGCTTTCGTGGTCGGCGTGCTCTGCGTGGTCGGGATGCTGGTGCAGATTCTGATCGCGGCGCTCTGAGTTCTCACCTGCTCTCCCACTTGTCTTGGGGGAGGATGGAGTTAATACATAGTCAATACGTAGTTAAATACCTATCTTAGTATTTACTATCCGAGGCGCGCACTTCAGCGTTCTCTGCCGGAGATAAAACGCACGATCGCGGCGCGCGAGTCTTCCGGCCGCTCCAGCCAGAAGCAATGTCCGGCGGGATCCAGCACTTCGAGCACGGCGCCCGGAATGCGCTCGGCGAGGAGCCGCGAATTTTCCCACGAGATCAGCGCGTCGTCACGGCCAGTGATTACCAGCGTCGGACAATTGATACTCGGCAAGCGATCGTAAGTGTCATGCCCGGATAGCGCTTTCATCCGATGGCTGAGCGCGACCGAATCGATCGGCCGCTGACGCCGCGCCTCGATCATCGCCGCAATGATCTCCGGATGCCGCGCCAGATGGCCCTTACTGAATACGGCTTCGGCGAGCGCCCTGCCGCGCTCCTCGGCCGACATCGGCTGGAGCGAATACGCGGCGGCGAAGGCATTACCTTGAGCGGGGATCTCCTTGGCTCCGCCGGGTGTGGTGCAGCCCAGCACCAGCGTCGCAACTTTTCCCGGATGGCGCAGCGCCAGCTCCTGCGCGATCATCCCGCCCATCGAGACGCCGATAATATGCGCCGCGGAAAAGCCCACGTGATCCATCAGGGCGGCGGTGTCGTCCGCCAGCATCGCGATGCTGTAGTCGATATCCGGTTTCTCACTGAGTCCGGAGCCGCGCTGATCGAAGGTGAGCACGCGAAAGTTCGCGGCGCACATCGATGCGAGATCGGCGAACATGCTCTGATCGCCCTGCGCGCCATGAATCATGACCAGCGGCGCGCCGTTTCCGCGCAGCACGTAAGCAAGCTCGACCCCGTTGATTCGCGCCCGTTCCATAATTGCTCAGCTTTTGCCCTCCGGCAGCAGGTCCAGCACCGCCGCGTTGAAAGCATCGTGTGGCCGCAATTCTCGCATACCATGTCGACGCACGGGTAAGCCTTCTTCATCCGCATGGTCCACAAGCGCACGATCTCCGGACTGATCGCCCACTTGCTCTGATGGCATACGGGACATCCGCGCGGTTCTTTCCAGCGCCGGTTGATTTGGCGCACCGCCTCTGCGTGATCGAATAATCCGTGGGTCCAGAGCATCAGTAAGTCTTTCGTGGCAAACTTTATCCAAAAACCTTTACGACATTCTTTTAGACATAAAAGCATGGAAATTCGTCGGCAGATTTGGTAGAAAGAATCGTCTTGAAGCACTAAAGACTCTCTTGGAGACAAAAAAAAGAGATGATAGCTGATAGAAACGATGGTAGATTGGCGCCAGCATCAGACGCGCGCGGCCGCCTGGATGAACACCCTCGCGGATGGCGTTTTTCGGCTGCAGCCGTCACGCTCGCGGCGCTCGCGATCGGCGTCTGCCCAATGCCGGCGCACGCGCTCTCGGCTTGCAACAGCACTACCAAGACGATCGACGCCTGCTGCAAGATCACGAAGCCCGGGATTTACAGCGTCACCAGCGTCAGCGCACTACAGCCGCAGGGCGGCGATTGCATCGATGTCACCGTGCCGGGCGTTTTCCTTGGTCTGGCTAACCACGACCTCCAACAGCAAGGCACGCAGGGCACCGGAATTGGAGTCCACGTGCTGGCAACGGCGCCGGGAACGATCGTCGACGGCGCCGCCGATATCAACCTCGCTTCGCAAGGCCAGATCAAGGGGTTCAAGGTCGGTGTGCAGAACGACGCGCCGGGGTCGTTTATCTACGCCTTCGAGACGACGCTCGACACGAGCGGCGTGATCGACAACGCGAGCAACGCAACCTTCTTCGCCTTTTCCGCCGATGGCAACAGCGCCAATGGCGTGACAATCAATTCGCCGCCGGCCCCGGCCGCGCCGACTTCGAACGTGCGGATGATCACCTTTGACGCTTCGGACAACGGCGGCAGGGGAGTGTGGATCGTCGGGGCTGCCGCCTCACTCCTGGAGCAATTCACTGCTTTCACCAATGGAGAAGGCGGAGTGAAGCTCGACGGCGCGACCGGAAACACGCTGAGCAAATTCGCCGCGGGGAAAACGGCGACATCCGGCAGCGGCAATACCGGATGGGGCGTGAAGGTGAACAAGGGCGGTTCCAACAGCTTCGCCGACGGTGAGACGTCACTTAACAGCGGCGGCGGCATCTACTTCGTCAACTCCAACAATAACCGGATCACCGGCCATCAATCCTTCTCGAATACGGGGGAGGCGGGCGTGTGGTTCGACGGCTCGACCCAGAACACGCTTACGGATTTCCGTTCGTGCGGCAACGCGACCAGCGGAGTGTACGTCGGATGCTCTGCAACGACGCTTCCCGCCGGCACGTCGTGCGGCGCCAGCCCCCATAGCAACGGCAACGTCATCGCGAACGGCAACGTGATGAGCAATCAGGTCGGAGTCGGTATCGACCTGGGCAACGGCGCCAATCGCGTGATGGGTATCGATACCGTCGACGCGGTAGCCGCCACTCCGTGCACGCTTGCCAATTCGAGCGAGGACCTGGAGGACAGCAATACGAATTGCGGCACGAACTTCTGGACGATCGACGTCTTTACCAAGGCCTTGCCGATTTCCTGTATCCATTAGCGCTCGCAGCGTCGCGGCTCGAACCAGAGACGTCGGAAGGGGCGGTCCATCCGGGCCGCCCTTTTTCACTTTTTAGTCATTGGTCTGTGCATATCGCATAACACTCGCACGCCCGGCCGACTGTGAGCGGCCAGGCAAGTCGGCTACGATATCGAAACATGCCGAACATGCGGGTATGCGTTTACTGCGCGTCGAGCCGTCAATGTGATCCGATCTACCATCAGGCCGCCGCACGGCTGGGACGCGAGTTGGCGCGCGCGGGTCATACGACCGTCTATGGTGGCGGCAGCGTGGGCTCGATGGGGCATCTGGCGGACGCGGCGCTGGCCGCGGGCGGCCGCGTGATCGGCGTGATTCCATCTTTCATGCACGACCTCGAATGGGCGCATCGCGGGCTTACCGAATTGCTGGTCGTTAACGACATGCACGAACGCAAGCGGCTGATGATCGACTCGGTCGGCGCGGTGGTCGCGCTGCCCGGCGGATGCGGCACGTTCGAGGAGTTGTTCGAGGCGATAACCTGGAAGCGGCTCGGCCTGTTCGGCGGTGCGATCGTGATCGTCAACACCGAGGACTTCTACCGCCCGCTTATCGAATTGCTCGAACGCTCGATCGAGCGCCGCTTCATGGACGAACGCCATCGCGCGATGTGGAAGGTAGTGGCGCAACCCGAGCAGGTGCTCGAAGCGATTCGCGACTCGCCGCCATGGCCGCACGAGAACCGGCGATTTGCCTCGCTATAATTAGCTCATAATCCATCGGGCCTCATCGAATCGGCATCTAGGCGTTTGGGCTTCGAGATCAGTGCTGAGGAACAAAACGGAGCGTCAAAAACGGTTAAGAAGCTCTATACATTCATGCGCATTGCGTAACATAATACTGCCGGGGGGCCGGGGGTATTGATCGATGGCCGGTTCCGAAAGCAGTGAAAGATCCCGCCTGAAGGCGAGCCTCAAGAAGCTCGATAAACTAAAGCCTGCCACTTTGGTGCGCGAGGACTTGCATCCGCGCAACCTCAGCTTTCGTGGCGGGCTTCCCTACTTTGAGCGTACGCTTGGGCTGTTCCACGGGCTCGGCAGGGGCAACCTGGCCAGAGTGCCGTCGGCGTACGTCAAAATCGTGGCCGATCACGCCGAGCGGGCAGTGGCCCAGTTCGAGGAGATTCTGCGCTTTACCGGCGAGGATCTGGCGAACCCCTTCGAGGTGCGCAATCATCTTATCGCCGAGGTCCGCGACTATTACCGCGAACTCCACGACGACGTTGCGATCCTGGTCACGCGTCCGCTCGGCCAACAGGAGCATCCCATCCGCGCGCCTTGGTATATGGGTGCGCCGCTCGCCGTGTTGATGCTCGCGATGTTCGCGGCCGGCGTGACCGCCGCGTACCACTATGGACTGTTCGGCTACGCGATGCAGGACATCATCGATTCACTGCACCGTATCGCGCCCGGATAGACGTTTTCGGGGCCACTAAGCCTAACTCTCGCCCGCGACGGCCTAATCGCGGTTGTGCGAGGATATGCCGCTCAGCGTCGTCCCGCCGGCCGTGGGCGTCGCCGGGCCGCCATTGTGATCGACGGGAGCTTCCGGGACCTCGCGTGCCGCGACGATCGCGTTGCGGATCTGGCCGGCGATATCGCTCAGTCCGCCGGGCGAGTGCGGCAGCATAATCGTGTTGGAGTGCGCGCCAACTTCCTTGAGCATGTCGAAGTACTGCGTCAGCAGCAGCACCACCATCGCTTCGTGCACGGTGGCGCCCGGCAAGCCTTGCTGGAACATCGCGGCCGAATCATGCAGGCCGCGCGCAATCTCGGTGCGCTCGCGCGCGATTCCGTTGCCCTGCAACGCCTTGCTCTCGGCTTCCGCCTCGGCCTGCTTTACCTTCAGCACCTTTTCGGCCTCGCCCTTGGCCTTGGCGGCTTCGAGCAATCGCTGGTTGGCGTTGATCTCGTTCATCGCCGCCTTGACCCGCTCGTCGGGATCGATATCGGTGACCAGCGCGGTCAGGATGTCGTAGCCGTACTCGGACATCTGCGCGCCCAGCGATCCCTTGACCGCGAGCGCGACTTCATCCTTCTTGAGGAAGACGTCATCAAGGTCGAGGCTCGGCACGTGCGCGCGGACCACATCGAAGACGAAGGCGGTGATTTGCGGCGTCGCGTCGGTGAGGCTGTAAAACGCTTGGTAGACCTTGTCGGGAAAGACCGAGAACTGCACAGCCACCGTGACGTGGACGAAAACATTGTCGCGGGTTTTGGTTTCGACCTTGACCGTCAGTTGCTGCACGCGCAGGTTGACGTTGGCGACGACCTGGTCGATGAGTGGAATTTTGAAATTGAGTCCCGCGCGCGCGATCCGCAGAAATTTGCCCAGGCGCTGGAGGATCGCGACTTCCTGCTGCTCGACGGTGAACCATGAACCGAACAGCACGATCAATCCGAGCATGGCGACGACCGCCAACCATCCCAGGACCACGACATCCAGTGAGCTGTTCATTTTTGCTGGTCCCCCTCACTTCGATTGTGACGAGAATCACGCCACTAGCCGATAGTGAATACGTCTAAGCCGCAATTGTCACATTTTGACGAGAATGATTCCATGGGGTGCTGGGAAGCTTTCACCGCAAGCGCGCAGCCCGGTCCCCCTCGAATGACGGTAAGGAGCGGAAAATTCCGATGAAGTGGCCAAGTGGGATGGAGCCGGGAAATGCCGCGGTCCATGTGCGCAACGAAATAGAAATCGGGGCGCCGCCGGAGCGGCTCTGGCGATGGCTGGTCGCGGGCGAGCGCTGGCCGCAATGGTACGGCAACTGCGCGAGCTTTCGCTACCTCGATGGGAAGCGCGGGCCGGATTTGGCCGCGGAGCGCAGCTTCGAATGGCGTACCTTCGGCGCGCGCGTGCGCAGCGTCGTCCGCGCGTTCGAGCCGTTTCGCGAACTAGGATGGGACGCGCGCTCGACCGGGCTCTATGCCTATCACGGATGGATGCTGGAACCGTCCGAGCTGGGATGCCGCTTGGTCACCGAAGAGACGCAGCGCGGATGGGTGCCGACGGTCGCGCGATGGTACCTGCGCCGGATGCTTTTGCGGGGCCATCAGGGATGGCTCGAAGACCTGCGCCGCGTGGCGGAATCGGGCGACCCGCCATGGGCGCTGCACTAGCGGGCGGGGCATTCACACGCGTGTTCGACGAGAGGCTGCGCGGCCCGCGTTTAGTCAGGCCGCGAGCGTCGAGGTGCAATGAGCACAGCGCCTGGCGCCGATCGGAATCTCGCTCAGGCACTCGGGGCAGATCTTGGTGGTCGGCGCGGGTGGCGTCTTCAGGCGCGAGATCAGCTCGTTCACCGGCATCACTACCGCAAAATAGACCGCCGCCGCCACGATGACGAACGAGATCAATTGATTGATGAAATCGCCGACCATGAACCTGCTGCTGTTGAGCGTGAACGCGATCGCCGAAAAGTCCGGCTTGCGCACGACCGCGGCAATGAACGGCGTCAACAGGTCCTTCACGAACGCGGAGACGACCGTACCGAAGGCGGCGCCGACCACGATTCCGACCGCCATGTCGATGACGTTGCCGCGGAGCAGAAATTCCTTGAAGCCGTTCATGGGTGGCTCTCCAAATTTAGGTCGCGACTTGCGCACGTGGATCTGTTGAAAGCGCTGTGCGAGGCTGAGATCGCTTTCCAGATTCTCGGTTTCGACCGCCATCGCAAATCCTGAGGCCCTAACTGCCCGAAGCGTGTCAGTGTCCCGAAGGCTGCTATAGCCCGAAGGCTGTTATTGTCCGCAGGCAACTACTGACTGACCGATTCCATCACGCGTCCGCTCTGCGCGTCCGCGATATCGACCGTCACCGTGCCCGCGACCTTGTGCGCGCTCTTGGCGCTCGAAAGTCCGGACTTGATGTCCGCGATGAACTTGTCGCGCGCAAACGGCGGCATCGCGTCCATCGGAAAGTTATCCATCATCACCTTGGCGCGCATCGTCGAGGGCCACTGCACTGCGGCGACTTTGGGCCCCGCCACCGGCAGACTGCGCATCATGTCGGCCACCGCATCCTGGAAAGTCCCGGAAGATGAAGCGGCGGCCGTTATCGGAGCGCCGGCAGCGGCAGAGTCGAGGGCGGCGACGGTCACCGATTGCATCACGCGATTGCTCGCGGCGTCGGCGATCTCAACCGTGACCGGCCCCTGCACGTGATGCGACTTCATCGCGTCGACGGTGCCCGATTTCAAATCGTCGAGAAAGCGCGCCGCCGCGAACGGCGGCATCTGGTCCATCGGGAAATCGTCCATCAGCAGCCGCGGGTGGTGGTCATCGGTCCATTGCACGCCGTGGACCTTGGAACCCGCGATCGGCAGCCCGCGCGCCATCTGCTCGAACGCGCCCTGGAAAGTCGCGGCGTCGCCGTCGGCCACCAGCGCTCCGGCATTGCTGCCGGAAGCGGCGGCGGACTGGCCCGGCGCTCCCTGGGCGCCGAGGGTCGCGAGCATCTGATCGATCTCACCCCGGGCTTTGTCGTCGGGCGCGAGCGTGCGCGCCTTTTGGAAGTAGCCGCGCGCGACGGGCTTGTTCTCCTGCTCGGCGTAAGCGACGCCGAGGTTGAAATAGGCCTCGAAGAAATCAGGATGCGCGGTCACCACCTTTTTGTACTGGACGATCGCGACGTCAGGATTGCCGCTGGAGAGGTACATCGTGCCCAGGTCGGTGCGCACGCGGGCGTCATCAGGCTTGCGTGTGAGGTAGTGCTCGTAGGCGGCAATCGCCTCGTCGTAGTGGCGGCGGTCGTAATCGATATTGCCGACACCGCGCAGCGCAGGAAGGTCGTCGGGGTTGAGCTTGAGCACGTGAGCATAAGCGTCCGCGGCTTTCGGATAATACGACGGATCGAACATCGCGGCGCGTTCGGCGGCGTCGCCGAAGCGGTCCCATGCGGCGACGTCGTTGGGCGCGGCTCCGGCCCTGGCTTGTAACTCGTCGATGAACTTGCGCGCCTTATCGGGAATTTTGATGACCTCCGGATGACCAGGCGGCAGGTTGCCAGCCGCGCCCGTCTGCGCCGGCGCATTGGCGGCCGCGCGCTCACGTAGCGGCTGCTGGCGCAGAATGAGCGCGGCGGCGCCCAGCCCGATCGCGAAAATAGCGGCGAAGACGGCGGCAAACGCCGGCGTGAAGTGCGACGCCACGGGCGCGGCGCCGGATGCGGACGCAAGCGGCGGGCGTATCGCGCCGCTGCCGCGGCCGCCACCGCCTGCACCACTGCCCGCGCCGCTGCCGGCGCCCGCCGCGAACGCGGCAGGCGCCGGCAGCGGCGTGCCGCATCCGACGCAGAACTTCGCGCCGGGCATCACAGGCGTACCGCATTGCGGACAAAATCGCATCTTGCGTTCTTGTACCCGGCTTCGCCTGGGCGGGGCGTTGGTGCTATACGCGGCGGCGAGGGTGGCGGCCCGCAAAGCGGGCCGCCACCCTCGCCGCCGCCGGAGCACCCCAAGAAAAAATCACAGCCCTGCCCGGCTGCGCAACCGCGCGGAGCGCGGTTGCGCAGCCGGCGGCGTGGACGCATCACAAAATGCCGCGATACGTGGGCGCGCCAGCTGGAGCGCGGACGATGCTCGGTGGGGGGCGGCGGATGAGGGCGCGCGTCCCGCGCGTCCTCATCCGCCGCCCCCCTCACCGCTTTGCAACCCGCACGCTCTTGCCGCGCGGCGGTGTACTCAAAACTCGCGATGGTCTAGGGTAGGAGCGCTTGGGAACAGGCGCTTCGCATGGAAGCGTTTTCCGGCCGGCCGGCGGCGCGCAACGGCGCGCCGCCCGCGCGGCGCAATTAATTTAAGGAGACAGCCAGTATGAAAGTGAACAACTCCTTCGGCCCCAATCCGCGCGCGCTCAGGATGTTCCTCGCCGAAAAAGGCATCACCATCCCGATGCGCGACATCGATCTTATGGCCGCGGAAAACCGCAAGCCTCCCTATACCGACCGCAATCCGGGCGGACAACTCCCATCGCTCGAACTCGACAACGGTAAGACTATCGGCGAAACGGTCGCCATCTTCGACTATCTCGAAGAGAAGCACCCCAAGCCGGCGCTCATCGGAGCGACGGCCGAAGAGCGCGCCGAGACCCACCAGTGGCAGCGCCGTGTCGAGCTGAATATCACCGAGAACATCTACAACGGCTTTCGCTACGCCGAGGGCTTCGAGCTGTTCAAGGACCGAATGCCGGTTTTTCCCGAGGCGGCTCCCGCACTCAAGACGCTCGCCCAGAAGCGGCTGGAATGGCTCGACGGACTGATAGCGGGGCGCGACTGGATCGTGCCTGAGCGCTTCACGATCGCCGACATCATTCTTTATTGCTGCGTCGACTTCTCTTCGGGTGTGGGCCAGACGATCCCCGCCTCGGCCAAAAACCTCCAGGCGTGGTTCAAGCGCGTCGCGGCCCGGCCCAGCGCCAGCGCGAGCCTCCATCCGGCTTCCGAAAAGCTCAAGATGCGCGGCTGAAGAACCCCGTTCGCGGGGCTGGTCCGCGGCCCCATCGATGGAGCCGCGGATCGGCCGCGTGCCGCGTCACAAGCATACGATGCAAGCGGACGATCAAGCACAGGGGAAGGACCCGCGCCACCAGGACTCGCCGATTGACGAGCGCGCACAGATCGCTCGGATCGCGCGCCAACTCACGCTCCTGGTGCGTGAGAAGACCGGCGACCGTGATGCCGTCGTGGGCGAGCCCGCGGCGCTGCCCGGCCACGCGGGCCTGAGCTACAGCTTCGAGCTGACTTATCGCGCCGGTGCGACGCCACGGACCGAGCGGCTGGTGATCCGCCTTGCGCCCGAGGGCGTCCCGATAGCGGGACCGACCGACGTCGTTCGCCAGGCGCGAATCATGGCCTCGCTTGCGGAGACCGCCGTGCCGGTGCCCGCGGTCAAATGGTATGACAGTGACCCGCGATGGTTCGGGCGCCCATTCTTCGTGGTCGGCTTCCTCAACGGCGATAAGCTCGCACTGGGCGAGCGCATTTATGCCGCCGACGAGACGCGCGCGATGGTCACACAGGCCGTCCAGGCGCTCGCCGCGCTGCACGCGCTGGCGTGGGCGCCGCGCCGCGAGGCCTGGGGCGAACCGCTCTCACTGGCGGATGAAATGAAGCGCCTCGATAATTTGCTCGACCGGCCGACGCTGGATCCCAGAGTCGTCGGCCGCGGACCGCTCTTGCGCGAGCGCCTGCGCCACAGTCTTCCGCCGCCCGAGCGCGTCCACGTCGGATGCGTGCATGGCGACTTCCAATGGTCCAACTGCTTGTTCGAGGCCGGCCGCCTCAACGCGGTCATCGATTGGGAGCTGTCGCAAATCGGCGCGACGCTCATCGATCTCGGATGGCTCAGCCTGTTCTCAGACCACGAGAGTTGGGAAACCCAGAATCTGGTGCCAACGCACGTCCTGCATCCTGACGAGATAGCTGCGCTTTATGCTTCGAGAGCAAGCTCAGCTATCGATATGCGCCAAGTACTATGGTTTCGGGCATTCGCAGGCTATCGGTTCGGAGTTATAACAGCGTTTAATTTAATGTTACATAGACGCGGCAAACGCCCGGATCCGACCTGGGAAGATATAGCTCTATCGGGTCCACGCTTGTTTGAACGTGGCTTGGAGTTGCTAGATTAGCGTTCCTTTGCTACGGCTGTAGCTGGGCTCCTGCATCGCGTCGAGGGAGGGCGACGAGATGAAAGCCACCGCTGCGAGACAATCCGCCGAATTCGCCGAAGCGCCCGAGCAGTCGGTCAGGGCGGCCGATGCTATTTTGGGCGCAAATCCCTTCGTCGGCTTGGATTCGGATCAGATCCTCGGCGAGCTGACCAATTTCGTCAGCGAGACCCTAAGGAATCCGGAGGTCCTGGGCGGCCAACTGACCAGGATGGCGGTTGAGTTGGCCAAGGTCTTCGCCGGCATTTCCGATGTTGCTCCTGAAGATAGCGATAAGCGCTTCGCCGACCCCACCTGGTCCGATAATCCTTTCTATCGACGCATAATGCAGGCTTATCTCGTCTGGCGTTCGACCATGCACTCGATGGTGCCTGAGCGCGGCAACGGCAACGGCGAATGGAAGGAGACGGAGCAGCAGCGCTTTGTGGTTCGGCTGCTGACCGAAGCGCTCGCGCCGACCAACCTGCTGCTGGGTAACCCGGCGGCAATCAAACGCGCGTTTGAGACCGGTGGCGCCAGCCTGATGCACGGGCTGCGCAATTTTCTCGACGATCTGCGCAACAACAACGGGATGCCGCAGACGGTCGACAAACGGCCCTTCGCTGTCGGCCGCAACCTTGCGGTCACGCCGGGCGCGGTGGTCTTTCGCTCGGAAATACTTGAACTGCTGCAGTACGCGCCCGCAACCAGGCAGGTATATGAGCGGCCGGTGCTTCTGGTGCCGCCGCAAATCAACAAGTTCTACATCATGGACCTGGCGCCCAAGCGCAGCCTGACCGAGTACGCGGTCGCCCGCGGGGTGCCGTTTTTCACCGTCAGCTGGCGCAATCCCAAACCCGAGCATCGCAACTGGGGCCTCAACGAGTATGTGAGCGCGATCAACCAGGCACTGGAGGCGGTGTGCGAGATAACCGGCAGCGCTGCCGCCAATCTGCTCGGCGTATGCTCGGGCGGAATTACCTCTGCCCTGATGCTTGGTCATCTGGCGGCCATCGGCGACCGCCGCATCAACGCCGCCACGCTGGTCGTCACGATGCTGGATTCGAGCATGCCGTCGATGACCGGGATGTTCACGACTGAAGAGAGCGTGGCGGCGGCGGTCGAGCGGTCGCGGCGTCAGGGGATGCTTAACGGGGCCGAGATGGCGCGCCTGTTCGCATGGCTGCGGCCCAACGATTTGGTCTGGAACTACTGGGTGAACAACTATTTGATGGGCAAAGATCCGGCGCCGTTCGACATCCTGTACTGGAACGCGGATTCGACCAACCTGCCGGCGCGCCTGCACGCCGGCTTCATGGAACTGCTGCTGCGCAACAGCCTGACGCGCCCTGGCGCGGTCGAGATTCTCGGCACCCCGATCGATCTGCGCCAGGCCGGTAACGACCTGTTCGTGGTCGGTGGGATGACGGATCACATCTGCTCCTGGCGCGCGGTCTACAACGGCGCGCGCTTGCTCGGCGGACGGAGCGAATTCGTGCTCAACTCCAGCGGCCACGTCCAGACCCTCGTATGCCCGCCGACCAACTTCAAGGCCAAGTACTACCTCAATTCCTCGATGGGCGACGATCCCGACAGGTGGCTGAAGGAAGCCACCGAGCAGAAGGGGTCGTGGTGGGACCATTGGCTCGGATGGCTCGACAAGCGCTCTGGAGACAAGCGCGAGGCGCCGGCCAGCCTGGGCAGCCGGCGGTTTCCGCCGCTCGAAGCCGCGCCCGGAAAATATGTGATGGAACAGTAGCCGGCGGTAATTCGTCGACCGCTCGATGGGCTCGATAGTGAGGAAACGGCAGAGAGATTGAAAAAGGGGTGACAGAAGATGGCAGACACTCAGGAATTGGACGAGTCCATGATCGTGGGCGAGGGCGAGGACCTAAACGGCGATGGCGACGGCGCAATGATGGAGATGGAAACGGCTCCCCAGGCTGCCGCGGCGCCCAAAAAGCCGCGCGCGAAGCGCGCCTCGGTCAAGTCGATGGAGGGCAAGGTGGCGGCGATCGAGCAGCGCTTGGAGGCCGTTGCCCAGGAGCTGGCGCAGCTCAGCCGGATGACCGAGCAGCTCGCGCATCTGAGCGGCAAAATCGCCAAGCTCGAGGAGAGCCTCGAGGTGCGCTCGACCAACGGCGGCGGCCCGGCTAACGACAGTGCGGGAATTGCCGACCAGGTGCGTCAGTTGGACGAGCGCTTGCAGAAGCTCGCCTACGTGCTCGCGCAACAGAACTGGAATCGTCCCTAGGGCGGCACATACTTAACTTGATGCCGGCATTTTTCTTGATGCCATTACTTACCTCGATGCCAGCACTTCGGCCAGGTGACGCGTCTCGATATCCAGGCCCGCGCGGCTCAGCCCGCCGCCGATTTGCATCAGGCATCCGCAGTCGTTCGCGACCACCGTATCGGCGCCGCTCTCGCGGACGCTCGCGACCTTGTCGGCGAGCATCCCGCCCGAGATATGCGGGAACTTGACCGAGAACATCCCGCCAAAGCCGCAACATTCCTGCACGTTGCGCAGCTCGCACAAGCGGATTCCGCCGACGGCGCTCAGCAGCAGGCGCGGTTCGTCGCGCACGCCCATCTCGCGCAACAGATGGCATCCCGGATGATACGCGACGGCGCGCTCGAAGCGCGCGCCCAGGTAGCGCACCTTCATTACACCGACCAGGAACTGCGAAAATTCGTACACCCACGGCCTAAGCGCCGCGGCCTTGGCCGCTAGTTTTGGGTCGTCAGCGAGCAGGTCGGCGTAAAATATCTTGACCATCGCGGCGCACGAGCCCGACGGGACCACGACCGGCTTGCCCGGCTCGCATGCGCCAAGGAAGCGGCGCGCGAGGTCGATCGCCTGCTCGCGCATCCCCTCGTTGAACGCGGCCTGCCCGCAACAGAACGCACGCCGTAGCGGGCGCACCTTGAGCTTCAGCCCACCCAACACCTGGGCCGCCGCGTCGACCGCGGAGGGATAGAATTCCTCCGCGAGACAGGTGCCGAACAGGCGTACTTCAGTCATCGCCGTGCCATACCGCCGCGACGTGAATCTCACGCGGGCCGTGGACGCCGAGCACGATGCGCTTTTCGATATCGGCAGTGCGGCTGGGGCCGGTTACCAGGGCCAGACGATGGCTCGTGATGGCCGCGGGGCCGATCGCCTCCAGCGCGGCGGCCAGGTCGGGCAGAATTCGCTCGGCGCTCACCAGGATCACGTTGACCGGCGGCAGCAGCGTGAGCGAACCGGGGCGCTCGGGCGTCGCGATCATCGCGAGCGTGCCGGTCGCGGCGATCGCGTAGTCGGCTTCGACCACCGCCAAGTCGCATCGCGCGAGCTTGTCGCGCAACTCCGCGCGCGCCGCGTCGTCGGCGCAGGCCGCGGCGCGGATGACGGTGATGCCGTCGCGCTCGAGTGCGCCGATGATCGGCGCGGGGTCGGTTAAGATGCCCGCGCCGACGGCCACCGTGTGCGCGTCGAGCTTCGCAGCGACCGCGCGCACGCGCGCGACCGTCTCCTTAGGCGTGGGCGTGCCGAGGAAATAGCCGCCCACCGCCTGCAATTCGCGCGCGAGCTGCGAGGCGAGTTCCACCCGGCGCGCCGCCCTGGTCGTCGGCACGGGCGCCTGCGACGCCGCGGCGGCGCCGTTGTGCGCCTCGGCGACGGGGCGCTCCAGCGCGTCGCGCAGGTTGGCGATGAGCTTGTGAAACTCGGCCACGCTATGCCCGCGTTCCCATTTACGCCTGTGTGGCCATCTTAAGTCGGCGTTCCCACTTTAAGTTTGCTTCCCATCGTTCGGGGCTTTGCTCTTGGCTTGGCGACGGGTTTTACCGCCGCCGCGGCGGCGGAAACGCGGCACCGGAAAGTCGCGCACGCGCGTCCAGTTGCTGAATGGCGGCGGCATCCATCGCACGTAGCCGCGGCGCGCAAACGGCCACATCGCGAGCGCGGCCAGCCGGCCCATCACGCGCACCACGATCGGATGGTTCGCCATCCGGGAAAACATTTCGACTCCGCCGCGCGCGCGGCGCGCCGCGCGTGGCCATTGGGGAGTCGGCAACGTGCCGTCGCCGTTGGCAGCGGTTTCCTTCCAGCGCAGATGCAGGAGGATGCGCGGGATGTCGATTTTCACCGGACAGATTTCGCGGCACGCACCGCAGAGCGTCGAGGCGAACGGCAAAGTGGCGGTGGCGCCGCCGAAAAGGCTCGGACTCACGATCGAGCCGATCGGTCCCGGATAAGTCGAGCCGTAGGCGTGGCCGCCGACGCGCCGATATATCGGACACACGTTGAGGCACGCTCCGCAGCGCAGGCAGTAGAGCGCTTCGCGCAACACCGGATCGGCGAGCATCGTGGTGCGCCCGTTATCGAGCATCACCACGTGCACTTCGCGCGGACCGTCGGCCTCGCCGGGGCGCCGCGGCCCGCTGATGAAATTCGTGTAGGTCGTGAGCTTCTGCCCGGTCGCGGTGCGCGCGAGCACCTCGAGAAAATGGCTCAAGTCGGCCATCGATGGGATGACCTTCTCGATGCCCATCACGGCAACGAAAATCTCCGGCAGCGTGCTCGACATCCGCCCGTTGCCTTCGTTCTCGACCAGCACCAGCGTGCCGGTTTCGGCGATCGCGAAATTGGCGCCGGTCACTCCCATCTCGGCGGCCAGAAACACCTCGCGCAGGCGCTCGCGGGCGGCAGCGGTGAGAGCGGTGGGCTCGGAGGTATAGGGAATATGCAGCTTCTCGTTGAACAGCAGCCCGATGTCTTCCTTGGAGAGATGGATCGCGGGCGTGATGATATGCGAGGGCTTCTCGCCGCGCAGTTGCACGATATACTCGCCGAGGTCGGTCTCAACCACCTCGCATCCGGCCTCCGCCAGCGCCGGGTTGAGCGCGATTTCCTCGGTCGCCATCGACTTGCCCTTGACCACGCGGCGCGCACCGCGCTCGTGCGCGAGGTCGACGATATACTTGCGCGCCTCGGCCGCGTTGGCGGCGAAGGACACGACGCATCCGTTGGCCTCCAGGCGTTCCTTGAGCTGGACCAGCAGGTCGTCGAGCCGCGCGATCGAGTCCTCTTTTATCCGGCGCGAAGCGTCGCGCTCGGCTTCGTACGGGGGGAACTCGGCGCGCGTCGCGGCGACGTGGTCGAGATGGCGTCCGGTGGCATTCTCGAGTTTGCGGCGCAGTTGGAGGTCGGCGACCGCGGCTTCGCTCGCGGCAAAGAAATCCTGTTCGGCGCGCCCGTTGGACATCAGCGGCGGCCGCGTCAGTTGATCCGCGCAACCTGGCGGGTGAGCCGCACCACGGCCTCGCGCGCCGCGTCGGCCGCGGGATGGTTGGCGTACTGGGTGAGAAAACTCTGGTAGTCTTCGAGCGCCGCGCCGAAACATTCCAGGCGCTCGTAGAGCGCGGCGCGTTCGAGCATATCGTCGGCCGCGCGCGGTTCGAGGATCAGGATGCGGTCCAGCGCGGCGAGCGAGCGCGGCCAATCGGCGCCGCTCGCGTAGATGTTCTTCAAATTGCGCAGCATGCGCGCGAGGATGTGCCGGCCGCCCACCGCCTTCAGCATCGCCGGCTGCAACTCGACCGGCTGGCCGTAGATCTGCTTGAGGCGGGCGCGGATGTCCTCGAGGTCGAGGATCGCGCCGCCGTTGAACGGGTCGATGATCAGCTCGCCGCGCTCGTCGACCGCCTTGACCAGGAAGTGCGACGGGAACGAGACCCCGAAGAGGTTGAGCCCGGCGCGCCGTCCGACTTCGAGGTAAACCACCGAGAGCGTAATCGGGATGCCGAGGCGGCGCTCCAGCACGTCGTTGAGAAAAGAGTTGCGCGGGTCGCCGTAGTTGTCGCGATTGCCGGTAAAGCCGGTGCGCACGAACAGGAAGTCGGAGAGGGTCTGCACGCGCTCGACTGTGTTCTCGGCCTCGCGCAGCGCGCTTTGCGCGGCGCGCCCCAGCGCCGCCAGATGCTCGAGGTAGTGCGCGACGTCGAGGTCGGGATACTCCTCTTTGGCGATCAGCAGGGCGCCGTGGGCGAGCGGAATCGGTTCGCGAGCGGCGATGCGGGCAAATTCGGTCCGCGCAGGATTCATCTTCGTTATATATCGCCTCACTGCCGTTTCAGCCAGTGCGCACGCCGCGGTTTATTTTGCGTCGCCGGCCGCCGCCAGCGCGGCCTCGATCTCGGCGCGCGCGTCGGGATCGCTCTCGGCCTTGCGGCGGCGCTCGAGCGCCGCCCGCGCGCCTGCGCCACCCAATTGCCCGAGCGCCCACGCCGCGTGCGCGCGCACCAGCGGCTCGATTTCATCGACGAGTGGCCGCGCCAGTGCTGCCACCGCGTCGCGGTTGCCGCTGTTGCCCAGCACCACGGCGGCATTACGCAAGAGCCCGCGCCGCCGCGTGCGTGCGACCGCGCTCATGCCGAAGCGGCGGCGGAACGCCTCGTCGTCGAGCGCCATCAAGCCGGGCAGAAACGGCATCAGCGCGTCGTCAGCCGCCGCGTCCGCGCTCACGTTCCACGGGCATACCTCCTGACAGATGTCGCATCCGAAAATCCAGTTGCCGAGTTTGGGTCTCAGCGCGATTGGAATCGGCCCGCGATGCTCGATCGTCAGGTACGAGATACACACGCGCGGCTCGATCACGTAGCCCTCGGCCAGCGCGCCGGTCGGGCACAGGTCGAGGCATTGGCGGCAGGTGCCGCAATGCTCGCGATACGGTTCGCCGCTGGGCGCGAATTCGGCGTCGGTGAAAATTTCGGCGAGAAAGAAATACGAGCCCTGATGGCGGTTGAGCAGATTGGTGTTCCTGCCGAACCATCCGATACGCGCGTCAGCCGCCCATTCGCGCTCGAACACCGCGCCCGTGTCGACGTATGCGCGCGTGACGGCGTCGGGACGTTCGTTCTTGAGCCGCGCCGCCACCGCGCGGGCGCGCGCGAGCACCGTGTCATGGTAGTCGGGACCCAGCGCATACGCTGCAATCCGCCCGCGCATCGCGGCGCGCCAGTCGATATCGGGGATTGCGGGCGCGGCGTACGGATAGCCGAGGCTTACGACCGAGCGCAAGCGCGGATCGATCCGCCGCGGGTCAAGCCGCCGCTCGGGGTCGCGTCCGAGCCATCCCATCTCGCCGTGGCGCCCCTCGCCGAGCCATCGATTGAAAAACTCGGCGCGATTATCCAGGCGGCGAAGCGGTGCGAAGCCGACCAGGACGAAGCCCTGCTCGTGTGCGGCCGTAGTCAGAATTTCTTCCAGCCGGACCATCAACAAAAAACCGCCGGTAAAACCCCAGATGCTGCGCCTGCGACACCAGATATTATCGCCCAGTTGCGCTTGCCGTTGCAGCCGCTTTCCGGCCGCGCATCACCGGGACGGTATTTGCTCAATACCAGTCGGCTGAGTTACAATTGACCAGTTGGTTAGCGCGTCGCAACCGCGCCTCGCCTGGAGGCCGCTACGGCGATAGGCGGAGCCGCTTCTTTGATAAGCATAGCCCGGAGGATTTTCAAGAATGTCCGAAGAAGTTCAACATGAGCATGAACATGAGCACGAGCATTGCAACGAGCCCGCTGGTGACAGCGCGGCCGCTGGCGTGGCGGGTATCAACCTGACGCCCAAAGCGCTCGAGATGGTCAAGCAGATGCATGCCAAGGAAGGCCTCGGCGCGGAGCAAGGGCTACGAATCTCGGTGGTCGGCGGCGGATGCTCGGGCTTTCAGTACTCGCTGAGCTTCGACGTGCAGAAGGAAGGCGACACGGCGCAGGAAATCGACGGCGCAAAGATTTTCGTCGACGAGATCTCGCTGCCCTATATCGCCGGCACCACGCTCGATTACGTCGAGGGTCTGCACGCCGGGGGTTTCCGTTTCGACAATCCGCGCGCCAGCCGCACCTGTGGTTGCGGATCGTCGTTCAGCGCCTGAGCGCGGCCGCGATTTCAATTCGATTAGCTGCGATTCGATCAGCTCCGGCCGTCCGCACCGCCTGTGCGGACGGCCTTTTTTGTGTAAAAAGTGAAAAGTGAAGGAATGAAAGATCTCGAGGGCAAAGGAATAATCGTCACCGGCGCGACGCGCGGGATCGGCCGCGAGATCGCGCTCGAGGCCGCCCGTCGCGGCGCCAACGTCGCCTTCAACTATTTGAAGAGCGAACAACAGGCCGAGGACTTGAAAGCCGCGATCGCCGCGCTCGGGGTCAAGGCGATGGCGTTTAAGGCCGATGTTGCCGACCTCAAGGCCGTGCGCGCGATGGTCAACGCGGCCAAGGCCGAGTTCGGCCGGCTCGACGCGGTGGTCAACAACGCCGGGCTCACGCGCGACAAACTGCTGGTGATGATGAGTGAGGAGGACTGGTCCGCGGTCATCCAGACCAACCTGACCGGCGCGTTCAACGTCGCGCGCGCCAGCGCGTTCATCATGATGAAGGCCAAGCGCGGCGCGATCCTCAACGTCACGTCGATCTCCGGGCTGGTCGGGATGGCGGGGCAGGTGAATTACTCGGCTTCCAAGGCCGGCCTCGTCGGGATGACCAAGGCGATGGCCAAGGAGCTGGGGCCGCTGGGCGTGCGGGTCAACGCGATCGCGCTTGGATTTATCGAGACCGATATGACGGCCGCGCTCTCCGAGCAGCATCGCGCCAAGGCGCTCGAGATGATCCCGCTGGGACGCTTCGGCAAGGTCGAAGACGTGGCGCCGATGGTCGCGTTTTTGCTCTCGGATGCGGCGTCATACATCACGGGCGCAGTAATCCAGGTCGACGGCGGCCTCGCGATGTGAAGCCGCGCGCGGCTAGTGCCCTGGCGCGTGGCCCCACTCGGCCTCGCACTTCAGGATGTTGAGCGACTGGCCCTGCTTGAGTGCGCGGTATTTTTGCCAGAACGCTTCGTCGATCAGCCGCAGCTCGTGCGGCTCGTTCGCGCGGCGCCATCGATTGAACGCATCCGGGCCGCCGTTGTAAGCCGCGTACGAAGAGCGCGCGGACGCGTCCGGATCGCCCGCGTGCGCCGCCTTGCCGGCCGTCCGGATCATCAGGCGCGCGAGGATCTGGCTGCCGGCGCCCGCGTTGTACGCGATATCCCACTCGAGATGCCGCACGTCGTAAAAGCCGCGCCAGACGTAGCGGTTGACCTGCATCAGGCCGACGTCATGACTCGACGATTCGAGGAAGCGGATTCGGCCATGCGCGATCACGAACTGACGCCAGCAACTCTCCTGCCACGCCGCCGCCTTGATCATCACGCGATAGGTCGGTTGCAGCGCCGGGTCGGGCGGTTCGTCGGCAATCTCGCCCGCGGCCGCGGCGTCGAGCAGCGCGCCGAGGTCGCGCGTATAGCCGTCCACGTTGGATTCGTCCACCACCGCGCGCCGAAGCTTCATCCCGAGTTGCTTTAAGTCCGGAGGTTGTGGCGGCGCCTCGGCAAATGCGTCGGCGGGATCCAGCAGGTGGAGCGCGGCGTCCATGCCCACGTGCGGCGCGTCCGCATTCGAAGGCGTCCCAGATGAGCGAGCACCAGATGGGCGAGCGGGAGACGCCGCGGGCGCAGGCGCGGGCGGTTCAGCCGAGGTGGTCGAGGCCGACGGCGTGGCCGGGACCACCGACATCGGAGGCGCAACCATCGCGGGCGCGGATGCCGCGCCGGAAGTGGCGGACGGCGTCGTCGCGGTAGCTTGCGGCGTAGCGCTACCGGCGGACTGCGGAGCACCGGCGGCCGCAGCGGGAATCGGCTCGCCCTCATCGGAGTCGGACGGCTCGACGGAGTCGGGTGTTTGCGGCGGCGGCGTGAAACCGAAAATGTGTTGCAGCTCGGAATCTTCGCCATAGTTGAACTGGAGCGGATCGGCAGTCGACTGCGGAGCCATGATGCGTGCGAGACGGCGCAGGTCGGCCGCCGAGATGCGCGCGCCGAGCGCCGGCGCGGCCTGATCGAACGCCATCAGCGCATCGCCGGCGGAGAGGAACGACAGGAATTCAAGCGCGCGGTCGCCCAGTTGGCCGCGCGCCGCCGCCTTGCGCACCACGTCGCGCAATTGCCGCCACTGGTCGAGAAACAGCACGCGCACCGGGTCGGGGCCGCCGGGCGCAGGCGGCTCGTCGATCGCCTGGGCGAGGCGATAGCGTCCGTCGAGCAGGACGTTGAGCAGATCTGCGCGCACCTGCTGGTCGGGAACCGCCGTGCCGACCTGCTTTATCGCGAACACGATAAACGCATCCCACTCATCGAGTTTTTGATTCCACGCGGCGAGCTCGGCCGGCGTCAGCGGGCCCACGGGCGCGGCCGGCGCGGCCGCGGGGAGCGCCGGCGCGGTCAGTCCAAGGGTCACCTTTATACCGTCGGGCGCGGCGACGGCCGGTCCGACGCCATGCACGGTCGCGAGGATTTGCTTGAAACGCGCGGCCTGGTCGGGTGGTGCGGCCTCTTCGGCCAGCGCGCGAAACTCCTCGATCGGCGCTCGCAGGTCGAACTTGAAAGTCTGAAGGCGCGGGATGAAGTTGTCCTTGATCAGGTCGAAGCCGCGTCCCACGATGAGCGACTTCTGATGCTGCTGGTCGTAGAGGTTGATGTCGCTCACGCGGAACATCAGGGTTAGGTTCGGCGTCAGGTAGGAGGTCGCGTCGACCGCGATGATGCCTTTCCAAGAGATCGGGTTGACACATTGGTCGCCGAGCGGCACGCCCAGCCCAAGTTCGCCATCGGACTCGAGCACGACCGCCGTGGGGCCGTTGTGCGCGAAGCGCGGATTGCGCGCGTAGAGGAACTCGCAGGCGTTGGCGCCTTTCCACAGGATTGCGCGGCCGTCGGGCGCGTCGTAGATCTGGCGCTTGAGCGCGGCGCCGAGCGTGACGTAATCGATCGTCAGCGGGACGAAAACCTGCACCGCGGGATCGGCGCGACAAACGCCGCAAAGCGAAATGAGGGCGGCGATCGCGGCGAGGAGTGCTCGGAGGCGGAACATCGATCCAAAGCGAAACATCGATCAATGATTGCAGGCGCTTGTCAACAATTACAGCCGCCCGCGTGCCACATTACCGCACCATCAAAGGTGACCGCGCCGCGCGGATTGCCTTGAAAGGCCGCCTGGTGAGAAAGATAATTGAGTCCTTGAGGAAGGGTAATTGAGACTCGGATAATTGAAGCCGGCATAATCGAATGAAGCGCGGGTGATGAACGAAGAGCCAAAATCGATATTTTACGAGGCCGAGAATCCGCAGGCCTCGCGCGAGCTCGAAGAGTCGCGGCGCTCCGGCAACTACGAGCCGCCCTTCGTGGTCGTGCGCCGCCGCGTGATCGACGACTTCAACGAAGGCAAGATGACGATCGACGCCACCGTGGTGCTGCGGATCGGCAACGTGGAGGAGACCGAGGCCGCGCGCGGAGTCGGCGTCGTCCATGCGCTCGATCTTGCGCTGCGCAAGGCCCTGCTTAAATACTTCCCGTTTCTCGAGCCGGTCCGCGTGATCGAGACCTACATGCACGCGAGCGGTGAGTCGACCGAAGCCGAGGTGATGTCGATCAAGAAATTCTCCGACGGCCAGAGCGCCTGGACCACGCTCGCCAAGTCGGCCAACACGGCGGAGGCCGGATGGCAATCGCTGGTTGACGGCTACGAATGGCGCATCAGCCACGAGCGCAACAAGTTGCGGCGGATGGCCGCCAATCCGCGATTGTCGAGGCGTTAGGCCCGCGCGCACACGATGGGACGGCTGTTCGGAGAGCCGCAACGGATTGCGGCCCAGGCCACGGGGGGCAAGCTCGCGGTGCTCTACGACGGCGGCTGCGAGATGTGCCGCACGGTCGCGGCGGGAATTCTGCGCTACGACAACACCGAGTCGCTCGAGCTGCTCGACGCCAATGATCCAGCGGCACGCGGCCACTTTGCCGAGCTCAAGCTCGACGACCTGCTCTACGAACTGCACGTGATCGACGACCGTGGCCGAGTCTATCGCGGGGCGCGCGCGGTCAATGAAATCCTGCGCCGCCAAGCCGGCCTGCGCAGCCTGCTGGCTTATCTGTGGTATCTTCCGGGCTACGCATGGGTCGCCGATTGCCAATACAAAGTCATTGCCGGCGGGCGCAAGCGCGACCCGGACGCGCCGGTCGCCACCGCTTCGGCGCGTCAGCCTTGAGCGCGGCGCCGGCGGCGTGCGGCGCGAATCGCGTGCCGCGGGGACAGTCGACGTGAAGCCGTTCTACATCTTCAACACGCTCGGCCGCCGGGTCGAGGAGTTTGCGCCGCTCAATCCGCCGGTGGTGACCTACTACTCGTGCGGCCCGACGGTCTATCTGCCGCAGCATCTGGGCAACATGCGCGCGTACGTGTTCGTCGATACGCTGCGCCGCGCGCTCGAACTCAACGGCTACGAAGTCCGCCACGTGATGAACATCACCGACGTCGGCCACATGACCTCCGACGCCGACGCCGGCGAGGACAAGATCGAAAAGACCGCGCGCGCCGAGGGCAAGACGCCGCGCGAGGTCGCGGATTTCTATATCGCGCAGTTCACGCGCGACTGCGGCAAACTCAATATCCGGCTGCCGGCGCCGCCGCTGCTTTGCCGCGCGACCGACCACGTCGGCGAGATGATCGCGCTCATCGGGCGAATCGTGGAGCGCGGCTACGGCTACGTCACGCGCTCGGGGGTTTATTTCGACGTCGAAAAGTGGCGCGGGCAAAGCCGCGTCGGCCGGCTTTCGCGCCAGAGCCTCGACGAGCAGCATGCGGGCCAGCGGCTGGAACACTCGCCCGACAAGAAAAGTCCGCACGACTTCGCGCTTTGGGTCCTCAATCAGCCGCATCATCTTATGCAATGGGACAGCCCGTGGGGCCGCGGCTATCCGGGATGGCATATCGAGTGCTCGGCGATGTCGATGCGCTACCTGGGTGAGACGATCGATATTCACACGGGCGGTCTCGACCATATCCCGGTCCATCACGAGAACGAGATTGCGCAGTCCGAAGGCGCGACCGGCAAGCCGTTCGTGCGCTACTTCGTGCACAACGCTTTCCTGGTCGGCATGGAGGGGGCGAAGATCAGCAAGAGCACGGGGCGCTTCCCGGTGCTCGACGATCTGGTGGCGACGGGAATCAATCCGCTGGCGTTTCGGCTGCTGTGCCTGGGCGCGAAGTATCGATCGGAGCTGGCGTTCTCGCTCGACGCCGTGCGAGCGGCCGAGCGCAACCTGGACTACTTCGCCGAGTTCGCCCGCAACCTCTCCGACGCGGAGGCGGGCGCCGGCGCCGATTCGCCGTGGGCCGGGGAGTTCGAAGACCGCTTTATCGAAGCGCTCAATAATGATCTCAACACTGCGCAGGCGCTGGCCGTCGCGCTCGAGTTGGTCGCCGAGGCCTATCGCCGCGGCGACAAGCGAATCTGGAATACTCTGAAAAAATTCGACACCGTGCTCGGGCTCGGCCTCGAAGCGATGCGCAGTGAGACCGAGGGGAATTCCCGCCGAAATAACGGCGTTGCAGCGCGACCGCGACGCCGCGCGGGCGGCCAAGGACTTCAAGCGCGCCGACGAGCTACGCAAAGAGTTGGAGGCCAAGGGCTACGAGGTGAAGGATCATCGGGGCGGGTCCACTATAATGTTGCGCAGAGGCGTCACTTGAATATGAGGCCCGTGCTCTCTTAGAATCCGCGGCACGCCCGCAGCGCCTCGCACAAGGGTGA
>CAVZDJ010000019.1:0-28456 GCA_963773975.1 uncultured delta proteobacterium | reverse complement strand
GCCTGTCCGGTGGGCACGATGCTGTGCGGGCCGCGCGCGTTCGTGGAACGGGCGCATCGCCTGCGTAAAGCGCTGGGCGGCGGGATGCGCCAGGCGGGGATCATCGCGGCGGCCGGGATTGTCGCGTTGACCGCGATGGTCGATCGGCTCGCGGAGGACCACGACAACGCGCGCGCGCTGGCCGAGGGACTCGGCCGCGTCGCGGGCCTACGCGTGCATCCGGCGCGCCGGCGCACCAACATGGTGTTCTTCGAGGTCGCCGGCGGCGCCGAGCGCGCGGGCCGCTTTGCCGCCGCGCTCAAGGAGCGCGGCGTGCTGGTCGGCCCGCGCAGCCCGGTCGAGTTCCGCGCCGTCACGCACTACGGCGTGAGCGGCGCCGACATCGAGCGCGCGGTGGCGGCGGCGGCTGAAGCCGCCGCCGCCACCGCCGCGCACGGCGCCGCGTCGGCGCCCGCGGAGCGCTAGCCGCGCGCTTCGCGCGATGAACTTGTGATGAATTCGCGATGGACTCGATGAACTCGCTGCAATCGCTGTTCTCGCTGCGCGGGCATATCGGCTTCGTCACCGGCGCGTCGTCCGGTCTCGGCGTCGACTGCGCGACGGCGCTCGCGATGGCGGGCGCCGACGTCGCGCTGGCCGCGCGCCGCGGCGAGCGCCTCGAGCAGCTCGCCGCGAGCCTCGCGCGCGAGTACGGCGTGCGCACCGTCGCAATCCAGCTCGACGTGACCGACGACCCGCAAATCGACGCGGCGCTCGCACGCGCCGAGCGCGAACTCGGCCTGGTCGACATCCTGGTCAACAACGCTGGGATCTCGCCCACCGGCCGCGCCGAGACGCTGCCGCGCGCGACCTGGGACGCCGCGATCGCGACCAACCTCACCGCGCCGATGATGCTCGCGCAACGCGTCGCGCGCGGCCTTATCGAGGCCAAGCGGCCTGGCCGCGTAATCAACGTGGTTTCGATCTACGCGACCGTCGCCAGCTCGATCTACCGGCTCTCGGCGTACACTGCGGCCAAGGCTGGGCTGCTCAATCTCACCCGCCAGCTCGCGGTGGAGTGGGCGGGCTACGGAATCCTGGTCAACGCGCTCGCGCCCGGATGGATTCCGACCGAAGCCACCGAAGCCGGAATTGCCAAGGGCACCAATCGCGAACGGATGGAAAAGTCGACGCCGCTTGGACGGCTCGGACGGCCCGAGGAAATCCGCGGAGCGGTAATTTTTCTCGCCAGCCAGGCCTCGAGTTACGTGACCGGCTCGATGCTGGCCGTGGACGGCGGTTACCAGGCTTGGTGACGCTCTCGCGCACAGACCGGACGTCGCGCTGATGGGCGGAACCGCTCTCAGGGCGCAACTGCGGCGCCGCAAGCCGGTCGCCGCGCTGCTCGACGACGCCGGGCCGCATCGCGGCGGCCTGCGCCGCGCGCTCGGCGCGCTCGACCTGACCGCGCTCGGTATTGGCGCGATCATCGGCGCCGGCATCTTCGTGATGACCGGGGTTGGCGCGCGCCAGGCCGGGCCGGGTCTAATCGTTTCATTCGTCATGGCGGGCGTGGCGTGCACGATGGCGGCGCTGTGCTACGCCGAGTTCGCCGCGATGATTCCGGTGGCCGGCTCCGCGTACTCCTACTCGTACGCCACGATGGGCGAGCTGGTCGGATGGATTATCGGATGGGACCTGGTGCTGGAGTACGCGGTGGCTTCCGGAGCGGTTGCGGTGGGATGGTCGGGATACTTTCGGGTGATTCTCGAGGGCATCGGGATACATCTGCCGCACGCGATAAGCTTCGCCCCGGGCGCGGAGACCGGCGCGATCGTCAACCTGCCGGCCGCGCTGATCGTGCTGCTGGTCTCGGCGGTGCTTTACGTCGGGATCCGTGAGAGCGCGCGGCTCAACTCCGTGATCGTCGGGATCAAGCTGTGCGCGGTCGCGACCGTTATCCTAGTCGGGATGTTTTTCATCCGCCCCCAGAACTGGAGCCCGTTCGCGCCGTTCGGATTCTCGGGGATTTCCAAAGGCGCGGCATACATCTTTTTCGCTTACATCGGCTTCGACGCGGTTTCGACCGCGGCCGAGGAGGCGGTCGACCCCGGACGCGACCTCCCGCGCGGCATCCTGTGGTCGCTCTTCGTGTGCACCGCGCTTTATATCGCGGTGGCCGCGGTGCTGACCGGGATGGTGCCGTTCGCGGAGATCGACAAGAGCGCGCCGCTGGCTTCGGCCTTCGTGGTACGCGGGCTCAATTTCGTCGGCGGCGTGGTTTCAGTGGGCGCCGTGGCGGGGTTGACCTCGGTGCTGCTGGTGCTGCTGCTCGGCCAATCGCGGATCTTTTTTGCCATCTCGCGCGACGGGTTGCTGCCGCCGGCGTTCAGCCGGGTCCATCCGCGTTTCCAGACGCCCTACATACCGACCATGCTGACCGGGGCGGCGGTGGGCGTCACGGCGGCGTTGCTGCCGATTCAGGACATCGCCGAGTTGACTAATATAGGCACCCTGTTCGCGTTCGTGCTGGTATGCCTCGGCGTATGGATTCTGCGCTACGTCGATCCGGGCTTGCATCGGCCTTTTCGCACGCCGTGGGTGCCGCTGGTGCCGATTGTGGGCGCTCTGTCGTGCCTGTATCTGATGGCCAGCCTGCCGATGGTCACGTGGATCAGGTTTTTCGTCTGGATGGCGATCGGGCTTGCGATCTACTTCGGCTACAGCCGCTTCCATAGCCACGTCGAGGCCATCGCTTCAGCGAACGCCGCTGCGGATTGAGCCGCGGGTAATGAAAGGGCCGGGGGATTTCGCTCCCCGGCCCTCTTTTTTCCCTGTGAGAGAGAACCTATTTGTTGATGCCCGCTACGGACTCGAACTTGAGATCCATCATCGCCACGCCCGCCGCGACGTTGAGGCCGGTGTTGCCCTCGATGCTGAGCGGCTGCAGTGAGATCGATCCGTCCATTCCACCAACCAGCAGGTTGCCACCAACGCCGAGTCCGACCGTCGCGCTCGCGGTCGCTCCGCCGTAATGACCGGAGAGCAGCCCGGGATTGGTCGTGATCTTCGTCCCCGGCGAGAGCACCGTCCACAGGATCACACCGGATTGCAAGTAGCCGATGTCGGCTCCGAACTTGGTGATCGAACCCGAGTAGTCCTCGATTTTCTTGCCCTTCTCGGCCGGAGTGTAGATGCATTGCAGTTTACGCGACGAGCCGAAGATGAAGCCCCAGCCACTCGCGACATGGCAACTCAGGTAGCCGAGCTTGACGACGTGCTTGGCCGGCGCAGCTTCCCCTTGCGCTAGCGCATTGGGCGCCCCGGACAGCGTCACGGCCAAGGCCGCGACCGCGAACAGGGCGATTGAGAATTTTCGCATTTGATTCCTCTCTTGCTGGTAGTGAAGTTGGTTGGTTGGACGCGCTTCTGCGTGGAGCAACTCTTTTATCACGATTAAAGCTTACTTGACATGAATTACAGGCCGAGCGTGCAACGGCCGTCCGCGTACGGCTTCCTTTCTTGCATCCAGCAGGAGAAAAGTCGAAATTCGCTTCACGTAGCAGCAATAGCTTACATAACTCGCGTCCTATCGCTTTGCGCACGGCTTTTGGCCGCGCTCGGCGATCTTCGACGTCCCGCGAGTGCGCTGGAAGGAGCGAGTTCGCGTGGCGAACTTTATGGGTCGGCGTTGCTGGATTTGATGCCGCGGCCGAAGGCGGCAACTTCAGAACGCCACTCCTCGCCGAAGGCCAGGATCAGCACCTGCTGGTTGATGTGCTCGTCCTTGGTCAGGCTGCGCCACGAGCCGCCGCCCGCCCGCGCCATCGCCTGATACGCCGCCTGGGTCTCGAGGTAGAACTCCGGGAGTGAAGATGCCGAGACCGGCACCGGTCCGCTGAAGCTCTGCCACTGCTTGACAAAGCGTTCGTGCTCTTCGACGGTCAGGTCGACCGTGTTGAAGGTTCCATTCTCGGCGTGGAACTGGCGGATGAGCTGGAGGACTGGATCGAAATCCTCCTTGAACGGCGGCGTGTCGCCGACCAGCACGATCACTTTCTTGGCGTACGAGCGCCATCCCATGTTATCGACCGCCATCCGTACCGCGCCCAGCGTGTCTTCCTGCCATTCGCCGCCATTGCGCGCCTGGATGCCGCCCAGGAACTGGACCACGGCGCCGGGCGAAGTGGTAAGCGGCAGCATCTGCATCTGCTCGCCGCGTCCACCGAAGACGATGATCCCTACGCGCGCGGTCGGCACCAGCCGATGGATCGCCAGCATCAATTGGCGCGTCTTGTCCTTGACGTCGTCGATCACCAGGCGCATCGAGCCCGTCCCGTCGATCACGATCACGACGTCGAGTCCGGTGCGCCGCAAGCCGCTGATGAATCCGCCGAAGCCGCTGCCGATTCCTTGGCCGTAGCCCGAGCCCATCCCGCCACCGCGGCCGATTCCGATTCCGCCGGTGGTCGCGCGCACATAGTTATTGGCGCTGACGACGGCCTCGCGCGCGTAGACGTCGACCTGCTTGGGCTTCTCCATCGGCAGCGCCTGCAACTCCGGCATCTGCATCTCGGGCATGTTGGTGTCTTCGCCGGGTTTGGTCTGGCCGCCACCGCCGCCCGCCTGCAGACTTATCGGGATGAAGTTCTGGCCGGTCTCCATGTGCACGGCGAAGAGCAGGAAGAGCAGAACCACGACATGCAGGCCGATCGAGAGCGGGAACGGGCCGAGCAGGAAGCGCAGGCTCTGGCGCAGGCCATGTTTGAAGCCGGGCTTTTCCTTTTCCGGATCTTCTTCGTCAAGGTGCGCGCGGGTGGCGATCCAGAAGAGCGCCATCGCCACCGCGACTACCGATACCGCGAGCAGGCCGATTTGTTCCGCGACGGTCACGCGATGCCTTTTACTTCCAAGGCTCCGGCCCTGCTCCCCCGAGAGGCGGCGCCAATGCTCCACTTATGCGCCGCAGGGCGCCCGTTAATATTGTGCTCCCACTGACCGTCCAACAGAAGTCAGGGTGCTTCGGAAGAAGGTTCCGGCGGCACTACCGGCCCGCTGGGAAGGCCTGGCTCGCCCATCTCGCCGCCGCCGCCCTGCAGCTTGGCCACCGCGATCGCGATTTGCTGAGCGCCCGCCGTCTTGGCGATGTCCAGGATGCGGACCATGTCGGCCAGGATCACTGCCGGGTCGCCCTGGAAAACCACCAGCTTGTCGGGATCCTTGCCGATAGCGTCCTTGAGCGCCGCCGGCAGCGTCTTTTCATTAACCTCGCCCTGGTTGACGAAGATGCGATGGTCCGCGGTGTACATCACGGCCACGCCCTTGGGCTTTTCAGTGGTCGCTTCGGATTGAACCTTGGGCAAGTCGACGTGGGCGGCGGACTCGATCGTAATCGCGGTCGCCACCATGAAGATGATGAGCAGGACCAGGAAGATATCGGTCAGCGGCGTGATGTTAATGTCGGAGAAGACGCCGCCGCTCTGATTGGAACCGATCGCCATGAGTTGGTAGTAACCTCTGTTCCCGCGTTGTCCGCGTCAGCCGCCGGTCGTGCCCGGCCCGGTCTGCAGCCGCTGGGATTGCCCCGGCGCGACGCGCTTGGCCGCGATCGCTATCTGCTGGGCCCCGGCGAGCTTGGCGATCTGCAGGATCCGGATCATGTCGCCCAGCAGCACTTTCTCGTCGCCCTGAAAAATCACGACTTTGGAATCGACCCGCGTCAGCGCGTCGGTCAGCGCCGATTCGAGGTCGCGCTCGGTCACGTCCTTGGAATTGACGAATAGCTCATGCTGGGCGGTGTAGGTGACGATGACGCCCTTGTTTTCGGGCGCGGTGTTTTCGGCCAGCGGAAGGTCGACGTGGGAAGCGGCCTCGATCGTGACCGAGGTGGTTACCATGAAGATGATCAGCAGAACCAGGAAGATGTCGGTGAGCGGCGTGATGTTGATCTGCCAGAACATCTCGCCGCTGCTTTTCGGTCCGCTAACCGCCAACGGCCTGTCTCCCTTGCAGCGCGGCGTCGATGAGCCGGGCGGCGTTGATGTGGATCGCGGCGTTGATGTTGTCGATCTTGACCGAGAAGTAGTTGTAGAAAATGACCGCGATGATCGCGACCGCCAGGCCGAGCGCGGTTGAAATCAGCGCCTCCGAGATGCCGGCCGCCACCACCGAGAAGCCGCCGGTCCCCATCACCGCCATCGACTGGAACGCGACCAGGATGCCGACCACGGTGCCGAACAGCCCGATGAACGGGGCCGAGGCGCCCGAGGTCGCGAGCACCCAGATGTAGCGCTTGAGCTCGACCAGCTCGGCAAAGCGCCGCTCCTCGTCGAGTTCCTCCAGCCGCGAGCGGTCGAGGTCCTTGGCCCCCGAGATGAGCGTGTGGAAGACGCGGTCAGCCGCAGTGTGGCCGGTTTCGGTGCGCTGCAGGGCCTCGTTGAATTTGCCTTGCCGCAGTGGACCGACCAGCGCGTCGGCGGTTTTGGTGGCGCGGGTGCCGATTCCGCGCAGCGCCCACAAGCGCTCGAAGATCACCGCCAGGCAGACGACCGAGATGAGGATCAGCGGGTACGTCGCATAGTAGCCCTGCTGGATCATCTGAATAATGCCGAACTGGTTCTGCATCGCTAGTAAACCTTCCGCAAGCGAAAATTTTGGGCAGACTGGCGCGGCCGTTGCGCCCGGCGCAACGGCGGTTCGTGCCCGAAGCTCACCATAATTACCTACCCGGGCCTACGCGCGCAAACCTGCGGAGACGAACTGAACCGCACCCTCCTAACTTCGACGGCGGCAGCGCCTACACGCCGGGACGTTCCTTCCGCGCAAAGGTCAACCGGCGCGCCACGGCGGTGGTTCCCGGCGCTTGCGGGAGGGCGGAGTTACGGGATAAATCTGCCTGAGGCGGGAGAGGCCAGTTGCGGCTCCCCGCACGACCACGGACTATCGACAAAGAGAGGATTGAGACGGCAATGGCACTACTTGATGGGAAGGTCGCGATCGTTACGGGCGCCGGGCGCGGGATTGGCCGCGAAGAAGCGCTGCTGCTGGCCAAACAGGGGGCCAAGGTCGTGGTCAACGATCTCGGCGGCCATTTCGACGGCACCGGCCAGTCGCGGTCGCCGGCCGAGGACGTGATCAAAGAGATCCGCGGCTTCGGCGGCGAGGCGGTCGCCAATTTCGAGAGCGTCAGCGATTTCAAATCCTCCAAGCGGATCGTCGAGTGCGCGCTGGACAACTTCGGCAAGCTCAACATCGTGGTCAACAACGCCGGCATCCTGCGCGATCGCATGATCTTCAACATGAGCGAAGAGGATTTCGACGCCGTCCTCAGCGTTCATCTCAAGGGCACCTTCAACCTGGCGCGTCACGCCACGGCTTACTGGCGCGAGCAGCAGAAAAACGGCAACCTGCTCGGCGGCCGCCTCATCAACACCAGCTCCGATTCCGGCCTGCTCGGCAACGCCGGCCAGGGCAACTACGGCACCGCCAAGGCCGCGGTGGCCGCGTTCGCGATCATCATCGACCGCGAGATGGCGCGTTACGGATGCACCGCCAACGCGATCGCCCCGGTCGCGCGCACCCGCCTGACCATCGAGGCGACTCCGCAAACCGCGGCCACGATGCCGGCCGTCAAGCAGGGCGATTTCGACCTCTTCAGTCCCGCCCACGTGGCGCCACTGGTCGCGTGGCTCGGCAGCGACGACGCCAAGGACGTCCACGGCGAAGTCTTTCGGGTCGGGATGGGACGGGTGTGGTTGATGCGCGGATGGCATTCGGTGGCGCAGGTCGCAGCGGCACCCGGCACGTTCTGGGAGCCGGCGGCGCTCGGCGCGCGGCTTAAGGAAGAGCTCGCCAAGGGCGTCACCAAGAAGGAAAGCATGGCCGAGGTCATGAGCGCGGGGCGCTGACGCCGGCCGATGCCTCACCCCAAAGCCGGTTCGCGCGCGCACGCCGCTCTTAACCGGGCGCGCTCGCGCCGCGTGCTGATCATCTGCGCGGCCAACACCGCCCGGAGCATCATGGCCGAGCACATGCTGCGCCGCGAGCTTGGCGCGCGCGGCGCCGAGGGCGCGATCGAAATTCGCTCGGCCGGGATCGCGCCCTACGCTCGCGACGGGGCGCTGGTTTCGCTCGACACCCGGATGACGCTCAAGTCGATCGGAATCGATATCGGCGAAGAGGCCGCTTCGACCGACCTCAAGCGCCATCCGGAGCTGCTGGAGGCGGCCGACCTGGTGATCGCGATGACCGGGGCGCAGGAGCGCGACCTGCGCGAGCGCTTTCCGGCCGCGGCCGCGCGCGCAGTCTTCACCCTGCGCGCGTTCGCCGGCGAGTCCGGCGATATAGATGATCCGTTCGAGCAGGGCCATGAAGTCTTCGACGTCTGCCGCGACGAAATCGGACGGCTCATCCCAAGGGTCGCGAATCGCCTGCTCGGCCTGGACTAAAGCAGGAATAAGGCGGACGACCGCGACGGCTTCAAAGGGACGCTATCGATGGAATTCACCAACCCGACGGATGCCGAGATTCGCGAGATCCTGGCGCATCCGGCCACGGTCGCGGTGGTCGGCTGCTCGGACAATCCGGCGCGCGACAGCCTGCGGATCGCGAGGCTGCTCAAGCGCAAGGGCTTCCGCGTGATTCCGGTCAACCCGCAGCTCGGACCCGATGCGCTGATGAGCGCGCTGGGCGAGCGATGCTACCCGGACCTCGCGTCGATTCCGGACCCGGTCCGGATGGTCGACGTCTTCAGACGCCCCGAGTATCTGCCCGAAATCGCCGAGGCCGCGATCGCCAAGGGCGCGCGTGTGCTGTGGTGCCAGCTTGGCGTGGTCAGCCTCGAGGCCGCCACGCGCGCGCGTGCGGCCGGGATGACGGTCGTGATGGACCGCTGCCCTGCGATCGAATATGGACGGCTCTTCTAGGAGAAAAAGATCCATCACTTCGCGGAGATCCTTCGCTGACACCAGGATGACAGCAGGGAGCTTTTTTGTTGTCATCCTGAACGAAGGTTGCAGAAGTGAAAAATCAACGCGGAGCGATTCTTTTGCGCTTATCGACAACTCCCGTAGATACGGGAGCGGCGTGGAAGACTTCCGAATCCCTCCCCCGTGTCTTGGGGGAGGGTCGGGGTGGGGGTCGAGCGCGGAAGCGCCCGATTCCGGTTCTCCCCGGCGCTGCCTCGCCCCAATTTTCATGCCATGTGCGCGCCACCGCGCGCGGGCGCGGCTAGCGATGGCGCGCACGAAGGCCCGCCGCTGGGAAACGCTCAAGAGCGAGCGCGTGTACGCGACGCCGATCTTCGATCTGCATCGCCACCAGCGCTCGCATCCGCATCGCGGCGAACACGACTTCTTCGTGATCGAGGCGCCGGCCTGGATCAACATCATCCCGATCACCCTCACCAACGACGTTGTGATGGTACGGCAGTTCCGCCACGGGATCGGCGACTTCACCCTGGAGATTCCCGGCGGGATGGTCGATCCGGAAGACCCAAGCCCGCTCGCCGCCGCGCGGCGCGAAATGCGCGAGGAGTGCGGCTACGACTCCGAGGACGTGATCGAACTTGGCCGCGTCCATCCCAATCCCGCGATCCAGCCCAACTACTGTTACTCGTTCGTCGCCCGCAACGTGCGCCGCGTCGGGCGGCCTCGCTTGGGCGGTTCGGAGGAGACGGAGGTCGTGATGGTGCCGCTCGGCGAGGTGAAGCGGCTGATCGCGACGGAAAAGATCACGCACGCGCTGGTAATCGCGGCGTTCTCGTTTTTTCACGTCTACAATCCGCCGCGGCGACTGCGTCAAACACCCAAATAAGACCTGGCGGCTTCGGCATCGCGCGAGCAAACCGAAACGTGGGCTGCGCGCGGAGGCTCGTCTGAATCTTAAGCGGGTCGTTCCGGGCGTGCTCGCTCGCCGGGCAACGCAATCGGGAAGAAACGCACGAATTGGAACAGCGCGAGCGACACTTCCTCGGCCGGCTTGCGCAGCGCCACCATCATCGGTCTCCAATCCGCGGGGGCGGAATCGTCGTCGAACGCCGGGGCCGCGGCCGGATGCTGAGCCACCGGCAGATAGCCATAATTGGTCCGCGCGAATCGGCAGGCCAAGTTTATGGATTCGGCGAAGACATCGTCGAACACCACCACACCGCCGGGTTTCAGCAACCGGTTGGCATAAAACAGATCGACGAAGACGTTGTCGAACCGGTGCCCACCGTCGATAAAAACGAAGTCGAACACGCGTCCTTCGCATACCAGCCGCGGCAACAGAAATTCCGAATAGTCCTGGTGGAACTCGACGAATTGCGCGACCCGCGCCGCGCGCAGCATCTGCTCACCGACGCCACGGTACTTGCTGGTCTGTTTGGGATCCACGACCACGTGGGTTTGCGCACCCGCCCCCTGGCTGAGCAGCGCTTCCTGGAGGTGAAGCGTGGACATACCCCAAGCCATGCCGATTTCGAGGACTGACCCGGCCCGCTCGGCCCGACACGCATCGCGGACAAACGCGCCACGGTCCGGGGTGACGCTCTCCGGAAATATCTGGTGCTCAACGCCGTCCGTATCGCGAATCGCGCCGCGAGCGTATATGTTCTCAATAAATCTCCGCAACGTCGCAGCGGTCGGGGCTTCTGTCATCTCGTATGATGCTCCTTGCTTGCACCGGCCCAGCACGAATTTCAGCTCGGAAGGACGGTCAGATCGGGTTAAATCCAACCCTAGCCCCCGAATGGTTCAGCTTCAATCTCCGGCCTGGGGTTAGCGCGCGAACCCACGCGGCGGCGGAACAGGCCGATACAGTAAAAATTCCCTGACCCTTGTCCTGCGTATAGCTGATATGCACCGACTCCTTTTGAGGAACGGTGTGCTAAAGATGCCGGTTTGGAGCTATTTTCGCTAGTCGAGGCTGGCATATCTCTTGCCATTTATCCGACCAGTTCGCGACGTTTGCGCTTCCATTGACCGATGGAACATCGATGGCCGGAACCGACACAATAGTCTCGTCCCGGCACATCCCTGCGAAGCGCGGACTACCCGACGACCCCGCCGGATTTGGATTGCAGGCCTGCCCGGATCGTCATTACCTTTTCTACCGCTGCACCTGCGAACCGGAAGAGCGGCATCGTTACCTGCGCGAGGAGATGGGCGGCGGGCTGCATCCCCCGTATTGGTGGACTGTGTGGCGGCCGCGAATCTTGCCGACGCTGCCGCCGGGGCTCCCCAAGCTAAGGTTCAAGCTGCGATTCTTCTTCCGATGGGCGTTGCATCGGCTGCATCTGTTCGCCGACTCGGGCAGCGGGGTATTGCTTATCTATGACCGCCGGCGGCTGGTGCATTACTCCTGTTTTACGCCAGAGTATTGGCGCTTCCCGTTCGTCGCCGACGACGACGTCCAGATTGGCGACACCTGGACCGATCCGGCGTATCGCGGAAGAGGGCTCGCGTCATTCGCGCTACAGACCATCGTCACGACACTCGCGAAGCCGGGGCGCAAGTTGTGGTACGTCGTTCAAGATATCAATGCGCCGTCGATCCGGGTTGCGGAAAAGGCCGGATTCACACTTGCCGCCGAGGGTACCTGGGTAAGACCATGGGGGCTCAAGCTGGCCGGTGCCTACGTAATTCGCAGGAACTACCCCGCTTGATGGCCGTTGGTCCAGCGGGCGAGTAGGATAGCTGATGGAGAACGATTCCACGGGAATTTGGAAAATCATAGTTTCCAGTCGCAGGCGCTCGAGCTGAGCGCGTTGACCGACCGTGGCAGCGACGCCGCGCGCTCGCCGATGGGCGTAACAATCCGGCCGCTCGCCGAGGCGCTCGAGCAATGGAAACAACTGGGCGAAGCGACCGGCAACGCCACCTTGTTTCACACGCCGGCGTGGGCGCAGGTGTTGCGCCGCGCCTATGGATTTCGGGTCCTCGCGGCGACACTCGAGCGCGAGGGCAAAGTGTTCGCCGGCTGCCTGCTGTCGCACACCAAAAATCCATTCGCCCGCCATGTGGTGGGTCTGCCATTTTCCGATTCATGCGCGCCGTTGGGTATCGACGAGGACGCGACGGCGGCCCTGATGCGCGGGCTCGCGGCCGAACCCCGCCTTGGCGGGAAGCTGGAGATCCGGGGCATCAAGGCGCCCGCGCCGTGGCAGACGGTCGATTCCTTCGAGCAATGGTCGGTTGATCTTGCGCCTCCGTTTGCCGAGGTCCAGCGCGCCGCGGATCGAAACTTCCGCCGCCAGGTAAAGCGCGCCGCGGCCGAGCAATTCAGGATCGAGAACGGCGACAGTGCCGCGATGCTGCGCCGCTTTTACGCCATCCAACTCGAGACCCGCCGCCGCCTTGGCGTGCCCCCGCAGCCGTTGCGTTTCTTTTCGCTCGTGCGCGAGGTTTTCGCCCAAACCCATGGCCTCGAGATCTGGCTGGCCTCGTCGGCCGGGCGCGACCAGGCCGCCGTCGTCGTGCTGCGCGACGGGCCCACGCTATATGCCAAATGGTCGGCGCGCGCGGCCGAGAGCGCCGCCGGCGCCTCGCATCTTCTGTTCTTCAGCATCCTGGAGCATCACGCGGGCAAAGCGGCGTCGCTCGATCTTGGCCGCACCGACGCGCGCAACACGGGGCTCGCGCGCTTCAAGGCCGAGATGGGAGCGGTCGCGGTGCCGCTCCCGTACAGCTACTTTCCGCGCACGCCGCGCCATACCAGTGCCGAGGATCCCGATCGCGCCACCAGCGCGCTCACGCGAATCTGGCGTCGGCTGCCGCTGCCGGTGACCCGCGCGGTGGGCGCGATCGCTTACCGTTACCTCGCATGAGGCGTCATCTCGAATCAGCTTGAGACCGAAGCGTGCTGTCCCAATCGCGATTGTCCTTTCGAGACTTACTATTAGACGCGATAGTCAGTGTCATGCGAAAGCGATGACGCTGTCCAGAAGCTATTGACTGAGGGCCGTGTCGCACGGGTAACATCTCCTCGTGCCGGCGCTGCGCCGGCCGCACTGGCGCAAAATGGCGCCGGATTGCGCCGGCCGAAGATGAAGCCACGCACGCAAGCCGCCCTCGCTCTATGGATCATCGTTGGCGTGGCGTCGGTTGTCGTTTTCGAGTCATTGCCCTCGAAGGCGAGTGAGTATCAAGATTTCAGGCCGTACTATATTGCATCGCGGGCGCTTCGCGCGGGTGTCAATCCATACGATCGGGATTTCGAGACGGTCTTCATCAGGGCCGGGCGTCCGCTGGACAAAATCTCGGCGTGGGAACGGAGCGAACCGGTGCTCGATACTCCGGCGTGGCTGATATTTTTCGAGCCGTTCACGTTGTTTCGGCCGGCAACGGCATACTGGGCATGGATCACGTTTAACCTGCTGTGCCTCGGCGCGGCGCTGTTGGTGCTGACCCGCGAGTATGGGCCGCCCGGCGCGGACAATTGGACGGTCGCGGCGCTGATACTGCTCTATCCGCCGATCGCGCTGAATTTCTGGTTTGCGCAGAGCGAAGTGGTCCTCTTGTCGATCTTTGCGCTGGCGCTGCGCGAATTAAAACGAGGCCATGACGGGGCGGCTGGCGCGATACTCGCGGTGGCAGCCTTGTTCCGCGCCTATCCGCTGGGGATGCTCGGTTATCTGGGCGCGCGGCGCAATTGGCGCGCGGCCGGGTATTTTCTGGCCGCGTGCGTTGTCGGTACTCTGCTCGCGATTGCGTTTGCGGGACCGGACCCCGTCGCAAGCTTCATGTGGGCGGCGCTGCCTATATCCGGGCCGCACACTCGCGGCGTGCCGGCGAGTCTGCTGACGCATCCGGCGAATCTCAACCTTGGTTCGTTTGTGCAACTGGTGTTCGGCGATCGCGGCTGGGGTTCTGCCGCGGCAATCGGAATCGAACTGCTGATGGCCGGCTGCGCGTTTGCCGCGACCGCCGTCATGCGAGACGACCGTTACGGATGCGGGTTCGCGCTATGGATTGTGGTGATCACGCTGCTCTCGCCGCTGGCGTGGCCGCAGTTCCTGGTTTGCATCGTTCCGCTTTACGTCGGAATCGCGGCGGCGAATCACGAGATAGCGCTGCCCCGGCGGGTGCTGAATCTCGCCGGCTTAAGCTACGTCGCGGCATTGTTCATGGGCGGGCCGTTGGGGTTCTTGAGCCGCGGCTTGGCGCGTTCGATCTCGGGGCACGTGCACGCGTCGTTCTTTTTGCCTGCCGAGGCGGCATTCATTTCGCTCGGGTGCGCCTATTTCGCAGCGCTCTTCATGACGGCTTCCCAGAATGTAGTTCGAACGGATGTCACTCGAACAGAGGCGGCTCAGCCAGCCGGCGCCCGCATGCAATCCCCCATGCGAGAGACGGCGCCCGGCGTGCGCGCACGTCTCGAATTAGGTCGCGATCTGTAGGACGATGGGACAGGGGACAGTGGGACACGGGTAGGGACGGCTTCATGCGGCGCCCGCTCCCAGTCGGACATATCTGTCAAATCGTCACGCAAATCGTCACGGGGCGACACGGAGGGCGGCAGCGATGGCTAAGGAAGATTTTTCGAACATCGGCGACGTGATTCGCAAGGCCGGCGAGGCGTTGGCCGAAACTCTCTCGGCGGTGAACAAGGCGGTCAAGGACCTTGCGGCGCAGGCTGGCGGCGGCGCCGATCGCGAACAGATGGTCGAAAACTGGATCCGCGCCGCGCGGATGGCCAAGGACGGGATGGTGACCGCGCTGGAGCAGGGCTTCCAATGGTGGGAGCGCCAGCTCCGCGAGCAGGTGCGCCGAACAGCGTCGGCGGCGGGTGCCGGCGCGGACAAGAAGCACGCCAATCCGATGGAGGCGTGGGCCGAGAACTGGCGCAAGGCGACCGAGTCGTTCACTGCCTCGGGCGATTGGACCGAAGCCGCGCGCAAGCAGGCCGAGTCGGTGCAGAAGACGCTGCAGGACGGGCTTCGCGCATGGCAGCGGATGTGGGAGCCTGAAAAAAAAGAGAACAAAGACTCCTGAGTCGCGCGGCCTGAAGCGCGACCTAAAGATTGTTCTTGTAGTCGAGCTCGACGAAGCGGTCGATCTTGGCCGCGGCGTCCGCGCCGTCGCTCTTGCGGGCCAGGTATTTGCCCCAGGAAAAGGCGATGCGTGCGCCCCAGCTCTCGGGCTTCCACAGTTGCGAGCGCATCAAGGCCTTGGCGCAGTGGAAGAAACACTCGCGCACCGTGATCCGGATCGCGAGCTGGGCCGGCGAGCCGTTGGCCGAAAACCGCGCAAGCGCCGCGGGATCGATGCTCAGTTCGCCGGTGCCGTTGACTCGCAGGGTTTCGTCGGTGCCCGGGACCATGAAGATTATCCCGGCGTGGGAATTTTCCAGGATGTTTTGCAGGCCGAAGAGCAGCTTGTTGCCCTTGCTGTCGGGAATCAGCAGGGTGTTCGGAGTCTCGACCACCACGAAGCCCGGCGCGCCGCCCTTGGGCGAGACGTCCTGATTGCCCGCGGCGTCCGCCGTCCCGAGCACCAGGAAAGGCGAGCGGCCGATGAAATCGATCGCCATCTCGTCGAGCGCGCGCAGGAGCTTGCGTGGAGTGGCCGGATGGGGCTCGCCGATGAGCGCTCGCAATTGTTCGACGCTGGTAATTCGGCCGCTGGTTCGATGGTCGCCGGAATTTTCCATTTTCGATACTCCGTCTGCGCCCGCGGCGCCTCGATCAGGCTCTAGCATTTAGCGCCAGCCGGGAACAGCAGCCCCAAAAGTGCACGATGAACTGTTGAGCTTGGATTTTTTAATTCCCTCCGCATCAATCAGTGTTGGGAGAGGCCAAGGTGCGGGTCCCGAACGCGGTTTCGATTCCGTGAGAAACGCCTTTGGCCGAACAAACGCGTCTGACCCACAGACGGCTGATCGCGGCGCCGTGGCTGCGTCGTGCAGTGTCAGAGACGCGCGCGCAGAAAATAAGCGGACGAGTAAGTGCCGCAGAGTAAAGAGCTTCGGCCCTTCCTCGCTCGACCCCCACCCGACCCTCCCCCCAAGACACAGGGGGAGGGAGTCAGAGTCAGAAGCGCGACTCGCGCGCGAGCGTGCGCATCGCCGAGCCCAGCAACTCGACCTCCGCGTCGGTCGTCCACGGCGAGAACGTCACGCGAAAACCGTTGGGCTCCTGCGGCGGGCGCAGCGGCTTGATTGCGACGCCGAAGCGGCGGAGCGCCGCTTCGGCCACTTCCTCTGACCGCATCCGCGGCGGCAGCCCGTAGGCCAGGATGCCGGGTGCGTGCGGGCCGTCCCACCTCGACGCGGTATTTTCGTAGAGCCCGTCGAGGAGCCCGGCGATTCGCGCGCGCAGCTTCGTCAGCGTCTCGACCCGTGACGCGAATTCCTCGGCGCACGCGCGCAGCGCCTCGGCCATCCCCGCGAACAACGCGCAGTTGAGCGATCCGTTTTCGAGCTCGCCGCCGCCCCTGCGAACGAAACCCACCGGCCCAGTCCAGGCGAGCGGGTTGGCGCTGAGAAAGCGCTTGCTCGTCCACAGTCCCCCGGTGCCCATCGGGCCGAACAGCCACTTGTGGCCCGTGAACGCGTAGGCCCAGGCTTCGATGTCCGCCACCTCGACCGCGATTTGTCCCAGCGCCTGCGCGCCGTCGACGAGATACGGAATTTCCTGCTGCCCGAGGATCGCTCCGGCTTCCTTAACCGGCAGCACGCGGCCGTCCTTGCACGAGACGTGCGAGAATACCGCAAAGCCCGGCCGCCGCCGCCGGCGAATCAGCACGCGCAAATTCTCGAGGAACTCGTCGGGCGAGCCGCCGCCGAGCGCACTGACTTCGATCCCGCGCGCACCAAGGCGCGAAAGCGGCCAGGTAACGCACGGATGTTCCTGGTCGGTGGTGATCGCGATTTCGCCGGCCGCCAGCGTCGCGCCGAGGATGCTGATCGCGAGGTTAAGCGCGGTCGAAGAGTTGGAGAACAGCGAGACGCCGCCGGCTTCGCCCGCGCCGACGAGCGCGCGCGCGGCGAGCCGCGCCTCGTCCAGCGTGGCGTCGAGTCTGCGGCCGCCGTCTTCGCTGTAGAGCAGGTTCGCGAACTCGCGATCGGCGGTTCTCACGCGCCGGGCCACGCGCGCGTCGGGGCGCGCCAGTCCGCCGTGGTTGAAGTAAGCTTTGACCACCGTGCGCGTTGTCATAGAAAATCCCCGACTCTACCGCCTCGCGCGCTTGGCCGCCGCGCGCTCAGCCTGCCTTGGCGGGGTTCGCGGGCGGATCGAAAACGCTCTCTCCGCGCGGCGGTCCGCCCCACAATCCGCGGCATAACGCGTAGGCCGGATAGGTCGTCGCCGCGAGCACCATCGCGACGATGAAGTCCTGTTTGACGCCGCCCGTGGTCAGCGCGAGGCCAAAGGTCGCGCACCAGGTCAGCATCGGCAGTCCCGCGACCAGGTAAAGCCCGGCCCGGCCGCCGCCGATCACGAACAGGCCGTCGCGCGCGGGCCGCTTGCGGCGCATCATCACCAGCGCGCTCAACTCGAGCACCAGCGCGCCCATGTAAAAGAAGACGTCGAGGATCACCAGCGTGACGAAGCCGAGCGGCACCAGCATCGTGAAGAGCACGCAGCAGGCCAGGATCGATTTGCCGGGAGTCGCCGTGGTGCGCGCGACCTCGGCCAGCCATCGCGGCAGATAGCTCTCGCGCGCGAGCACGAACGGCATCCGCGACACCCACAGCATCGCGGCCGTGAAGATCGAAAACGCCGACACCATCCCGCCGAGCGCGAGCGCCGCGCCCAGCGCCGGCCCTCCGAGCTGGCGGCCGATTTCCGAGTACCAGCCGGTCTCCCACCTCGCGCCGCTCGGCGCGCCCGAGAGCGCCACGCCGAGCGGCAGCATGTAGCCGAGCACCACCATCGGCAGCGCGATCGCGAGCGCACGCTGGTAGGTGTGGCGGGGGTCGTAAATCTCGCCCGCGACCACGCTCGCGTTTTCCCATCCGCTGAAATTCCAGATGATGATCGTGAGTCCGCCGCCGAGCGCGAGCGCGAAGTCCGGCCCGAAAATATGACCGCCCGGCGGATGCCAATGCACGAGATGGCCGAAGCCGAGCACGACCAGCGCCGCGAATGGCGCCAGCAACAGCGCGGTCATCAGGGTCGCGCTGTCGCCGGCGAGCCGCACGCCGAGATAGTTCAGCAGCCCGGCGAGCCAGACCAGCACCGTCCCGACCACGAGCTGGCCGCTGGTGCCGAGCGGATACAGGAAAGCGAGGTAAGCGCTGAACAGGACCGGGTAGATCGCCATGTCCACCGCCGTGTAGAGCAGGGTCAGATAAGCCTCGGCGAAACCCCAAAACGGCCCGAGCGCTTCCTTGACCCAGAAATAGAAGCCGCCCTCCACCGGCATCAGCGCGTTGAGCTCGGCCGCCATCAGCGCGGTCGGGATGCTAAGCGTCAGCGGCACCAGCACGCAGAGCAGGAGCGTCAGGCGCGGGCCCGCGATACGCACGGCGTCCTCGGTTCCGTACGCGCCGCCGCTTACCACCAGGTAGACGACGCAGGTCAGCGAGAGCAGGCCGAGCTTGCCGCCATGCATCGCAATTGCGGCGCGCGGGCGCGGCGACATCGCCGCGGCGGTCGCGGCCGCTTCGGCTTCGGCGTGCTGACGGCCAACGGAATCCGGGCTCGGCGGCTTCATCAGGGCTAGGCTCTAGCCGAGCCTCGGCGCGGGCACAAGGCGACAGGGATTGCGCGAAGGCGGCCCCGCGCGCCACACTTATAAATGGTGTCGATAGCGCGTACAGTATGCGGGCTCCTGCCGCAAAATCGGGCCGGCGCTGACGGTTAACTCTTTGTGTTAATCTCTTTGTGTTAATGGCAAATCAATTTCTTAATGGCGGCCGCTCGGTGCGCACGCCAAAATTACCGACAAGGTCATCACCGGGATTATCGATGAGATTATCGACGCGCACGTTGGCGGTCGCGCTCACTGCGGCCGCGATAGTGTTCGGCGCCGGATGCGCGCGGCAGACGCAGGGCCCCAGGTTTCAGCTCCCCGGCGCGGCGTCCGCCAGCGCGCCTGGTGAGGCCGAGCAGCCCTCGCCGTTTGGCGGCAAGCCGGCGGTCGATATTCCGCCGCAGGCCCGGGCGATGGGCGCGTTCCTGCAAGCCGAGGTCGCGACCGCAGAGGGCGATCGCACGGAGGCGCTGAAAGCGCTCGAGGAGGCGGTGCAATACGATCCGGGCAACGCCACGCTGCGCGTCACGCTGGCCACGCTCTACGTACGTGACGGGCGTCTGGCGGACGCGCGGGTCCAGGCCGACCAGGCGGTAAAGATCGATCCCAGCTCCTCGCGTGCGTTGCTGCTCGCGGCTGGTATCGATTCGGCATTGGGCGACGACACGAGCGCCGAGCAGGACTACAAGGATGTGATCCGGATTTCGCCCAAGAGCCAGGAAGCCTACCTGTTCCTGGGCACGCTGTACGCCAAGCGCGGAGACTACGAGCCGGCGCGCAAAGTTTTCGAGCAGCTAATCGCGCTGGATCCGCAATCCTTCCTGGGCTACTACTACGCCGGGCGCACTATGCTGGCGGCGGGCAACTACTCCGCCGCCGAGCGCTACTACGACAAGGCGCTCGATCTCAATCCGCAATCCGAGCTCGCGCTGCTTGACCTCGCCGCGCTGCGCGAGGACCAGGGCCGGCGCGACGACGCGGTCGAGATCTACAAGAAGGTCCTGCAGATCAATCCCAACGACGACCGCGCGCACAAGCGCATGGCCGAACTGTACTTTGCCGCGCACGCCTCGGCCGAGGCCCCGGTGAAGCCGGCGCCGCCGCCCGAGAAGATCGAGATCAGCCCGAGCGACACCCGCACCAAGATTGGGCTGCTGTACTTCGAGCGCGGCGATTTCGACCGCGCCGCGACCGAGTTCAACCTGGTGCTCGGCGCCGAGCCCGACAACTACCGCGTCCACTATTATCTGGGCACCGCCTACAGCGAACTGGGCGACTACGACAAGGCGGCGACCGAGTTCGGGCGGATTCCCGAGAGCAACGAGCATTACGTCGAATCGCGCCTGCAGCTCGCCTACATCTACGACAAGCAGCACGAGTACGACCACGCGATCGACGCGCTCAACCAGGCGCTGGCCAAGAAGCCCAACGACGCCGAGATCCTCGGCTTCACGGTCGGCGTCTACCAGGAAAAGAGGGACTACCCCACCGCGATCAAGCTCGCGCAGCGGATGGTGGCGCTCGAGCCGAAGAACGACAAGTACCACTTCACGCTCGGTGCGCTTTACGACGAGAGCAAGCAGCGCCCCGCGAGCATCGAGGAGATGCGCAAGGCGATCGACCTCAATCCGAAAAACGCGCAGGCGCTCAACTACCTCGGTTACACCTACGCCGAGTCGGGCACTCACCTCGACGAGGCTGAGCGGTTGGTCAAACGCGCGCTCGCGATCGAGCCCGAAGACGGCTTTTATATCGACAGCCTCGGCTGGGTCTACTATCAGAAGGGCGAATACGGCAGGGCCGCCGAGCAGCTCGAGAAGGCGGTCAACCTGACCGGCGACGATCCGACTATCACCGAGCATCTCGGCGACGCCTACTCCAAGCTCGGCCGCGCCGAGCAGGCCGGACAGCAATACGAGGATGCGCTCCGGCGGACCACGGACCAGGAGCAGGTCGCGCGCCTGAAGGGAAAGTTGCAAGCCCTGCGCAATGTCGGCAGCGCCAGTCATTGATCCGTTGCGCCAGGAATCGTTGCGCCAGGAATTGTCGCGATCGGATTTGTTGCGATTGGCCTCGCCGCGCCTGGAGCTCTTCCGCAGGAGCTCGCGCGCCGCGCTAGGCGCGGCCGCTCTGGCGCTGGCAATCTGCCAGCTTTCCGCCTGCGCGTTGACCTCCAACGCTCCGGCCGCGACGGCGCCCGCCGCATCTGCCGCATCCACCGTCACCCCGGCCACCGCCGCGATGCTCGCGGCGCTCACCGATCGCGCGCGTTCGCTGCGCTCGGTGCAGAGCGGGGCGATAATGGAATACAGCGCCGCCGACGGCCATCACTTCCGCACGCATGAGGAGATCGCGCTCGCGCGCCCGGCCAGCATGCGGGTCGAGGCGGTCGCACCGTTTGGCGCGACGATGGTGCTGGCGGCGGACGACGCCGGCCGGCTGATGATCTTCGACCCGTCGAAAAACGTCCTGATGAGCGGCGGCGCCAACGCCGCCACGCTCGAGCGCTACGTGCGTATTCCGCTTGAGCCGCCGGCCGCGGTCGATCTGCTGATGGGCCTCGCGCCCGATCCGGCCGAGCTCGCCACGCCACCCGACTCGGTCAACGATACCGAGGGCATGACGATTGCGCTGTGGCGCCTCGGCGATCGCGGCACGCGCGAGCTGGGCTTCAGCGCCGGGCAGTTGGCGATGGTGCGTGAGTGCGACAGCGCCGGCGCTCAGCGTTACAAGGTTCGCTACAGCGACTGGCGCGAGGCGGGCGGAATCAGCTTTCCGCACAAGGTCGAGGCGGATTTCCCCGCAAGCCGTATCACGCTCCGTTACCAGGCGCCCGCGCTCAACACCACGCTCGCGCCCGCGCTGTTCGTGCTGACGCCGGCGCCGGGCACCAGGCAGATTTCGATCGACGCCGGCGCGAGCGCCGCGCCCGGTGCGGCTGGCTGAACGCGGCCCCGATGATCCTTCGACGCGCGCTCTCGATGCTGCTCTGCTCCGCGCTCGCCGCCGCGGCGGCGGCCGGATGCCGCGTGCAGCAGCCTCCAAGCCAGCACGAGCGCGAGCAGATTCTCTACCAATCGAGCATCAGCGACCCCCGCACCTTCAATCCGATCCTGGTCACCGACAACGCCTCGGGCGAGGTGGTCGGCGATCTCTTCGAGGGGCTGGTCAGGATCAATCCGATAACGACGCTGCCCGAGCCGGGGCTCGCCGAGAGCTGGGATTCAGGCGACGGCGGCAAGGTGATCGTGTTTCATCTGCGCCACGGGGTGAAATGGTTCGACGGGCAGCCGTTCACCGCGCGCGACGTGGCCTTCACGATGCGCGTGATCTACGACCCGCGCGTTCCCAATATCGAGGAGCCCAGCCTCACCGTCGACGGCAAGCCGCTGAAGGTCGAGGCAGTGGACGACTACACGGTGCGGATGACGATGCCGCGAGTGTTCGCGCCGTTGCTTTACTCGATCGGCGTCCCGATAGTGCCCGCGCACCTTCTCGAGACCGCGCTCGAGGCTGGCAAATTCAATCACACCTGGGGCATCAACACGCCGCCGGAGAAAATTGTCGGCCTCGGCCAGTTCGAGATGGGGCGTTACGTGCAAGCGCAGTTTGTCCACTTCAACCGCTATCCGGAGTACTGGATGCGCGATGAAAAGGGCGCGCGGCTGCCGCGGCTGCACGGCGAGACGCTGCAGATCGTGCCCGACGGCAACGCCCAGTACCTGCGCTTTCTCGCCGGGCAGATCGACGTCTACACGCCACGTCCGGAGGAAGTTGTCGATCTCAAGGACAAGCAGACACAACTCGGGATTACGCTCAAGGAAATCGGCATCGACACCGGCTCGCTGTTCTTTGCCTTCAATCGCAATCCCGGGCATTACGTTCACAACGGCGTGACCGATCCCAAGTACCGCTGGTTCACCGACATCCGCTTCATGCGCGCGATCGCGCACGCGGTCGACAAACAGGGAATGATCAATCTCTGCTTCCACGGACTCGGGGTGCCCGCGGTCTCCGACACCTCGCCCGCCAACAAGGTTTTCTACAATCCCAATCTCAAGGACTACGACTACAGCCTCAAAGAAGCGGGCGACCTGCTGGAGCAGGCGGGCTACCATCTGAAAAACGGCGTGCGCTACGACCCGGAGGGCCATCGGCTGGAGTTCAGTCTCGCGACCAACACCGGCGTGAACGTGCGCGATCAGATGTGCGTCATCTTTCAGCAGGATCTCTTACGCATCGGCATCAAGGTCAATTATCGCCCCCTGGAGTTCACCACGCTGGTCGACAAACTCGATTCCACCTATGACTGGGACGTGGTGCTGATTGGCTTCACCGGCGGAATCGAGCCCAACAATGGCGCCGACTTCCTGCGCTCGTCTGGCGCGCTGCACCTGTGGTATCCGAAGGAGCCTAAGCCGGCCACGCCGTGGGAGGCCGAGATCGACCGACTGCTCGAACAGGGCACGATGGTGATGGATCCGCTCAAGCGCGCGCCGTACTACTGGCGCATCCAGGAAATCCTGTACCGGCAGCTGCCGATCATCGAGACGGTGCGCCAGGTGCGTTACGAGGCGTGGAAGAACACGCTGGAGAATTTCCAGCCCACCGTATGGGGGAACTACAAGCCCGAGTGGATCGAGTTCCGGCCCGAGTAATCGCGCGCCGCCCCAACGATGGCCAGGTTCCTGATAAAGCGCCTGCTCAACATGATCCCGCTGATTATCGGGATCACGTTCCTGTCGTTCCTGGTGATGTCGCTCGCGCCGGGCAACTTTCTCACCAACCTTAAGCTCAACCCGGCCATCTCGCCCCAGGTGATCCGCCAGTTGGAGGCGCAGTTCGGCCTCGATCAGCCGATCCTGGTGCGTTATGCGAAGTGGCTATGGCAAGTGCTCCATCTCAATCTCGGACTCTCGATGAGTTACCGGGTCAACGTGACTTCGCTTATCGCCGCGCGCGCGTTCAACACCGTCATCCTGGCTCTGGCGAGCATGATCTTCGCGTGGGCGGTCGCGATTCCGATCGGGATCGTCGTCGCGGTCAAGCAGAACTCGATCTGGGACCGCGTGCTTTCGTTCATCGCGTTCTTCGGGATGTCGGTGCCGAATTTTTTTCTCGCCTTCCTGATGATGTACCTGGCGCTGCGCACCGGATGGTTCCCGGTCGGCGCAACTTTTTCGCCCTACTACGAAAGCCTCGACACCTGGGGCCGCGTCGCGGATCGCATCAACCATCTCATCCTGCCGGTGTTCGTGCTGGGTGTGGCTGGGATGGCCTCGCTGATGCGCCTGATGCGCTCGCAAATCCTCGAGATCAAGAACTCCGACTTCGTGCGCACGGCGCGCGCCAAGGGCCTGCCGGAAAGGGTCGTGATGTACAAGCACGTGCTGCGCAACGCGCTCAACCCCTTCGTCACGCTGGCCGGCTATGGGCTGGCCGACCTGCTGGGCGGCGCGGCGCTGATCGAGGCGGTGATGAACCTGCAGGGACTCGGCCTGCTGTTGCTCGACGCGGTCCGCTCGCTCGACATCTACCTGGTGATGGGCTCGGTGCTGATGGGCACCGTGCTGCTGTTGTTGGGCAACCTGCTGGCCGATATTGCGCTGGTGATGGTCGACCCGCGCGTCGATTTCTCGGGGCTTAGTGCGGATTGAACATGCCGGCCGCCCACGCGACAATCCCGGATAACTATGCCGCCGCCGGTCAGCCGGCCGTGCCAGCGGCGCGCGCCCGCGCATTGCTCGACGGGCTTGGCCGCGAGTGGCGCCGCGCCTCGTGGGTGGTGCGGCTCTCGGTTAGCTGCCTGATGCTGTTCTATTTCTTCGCCGCCGCCTCGCCGTTCATCGCGCCTTACGATCCGATTCGCCAGTATCGCGATCTGCCCGACTGTCCGCCGATGCGTCTTCACCTGGCGTCGTCCGCCGAGTGGACGCACGGATTTTTCTATGCTCATCCGATGCGCTTGAGCGACCCGGCGGCGCGCACCTTCGCTCCCGACCGTTCGCGCAAGACCTACTTGCGGGTTTTCCATCACGGCCATCTCTTCACCACCGAATCGGCGGACGAGCCGTATTTCGTCATGGGCAGCGACGGATTGGGCCGCGACCTCTTTTCGCGCATCGTATACGGCGCGCGGGTCAGCATGTGCGTGGGCCTTATCGGCGTGCTGATCACCTTCTCGCTCGGCATCGTGGTGGGCGCGTTCTCGGGCTATGTCGGCGGGCTCACCGACAATCTGATCATGCGCTGGTCGGAGATCGAGATGTCGCTGCCGTCATTTTATTTCCTGCTCGCGCTGGCGGCGGTGATTCCTTCGGGCGTAAGCCCGGTGATGACCTTCTTTACGATCGTCGCGATCATGAGCTTCATCAGCTGGGCCGGGTTTGCCCGCATCATCCGCGGGATGGCGGCCTCGGTGCGCTCGCGGCCCTACGTCGAAGCGGCGCGCGCGCTGGGCGCCTCGCGCACGCGGGTGATTTTCCTCCACGTCATTCCCTCGGTGCTCGGCTACGCGATCGTAGCGGCGACGCTCTCGATTCCGGGTTTCATCCTGGGCGAGAGCGCGCTCTCGCTGCTCGGTCTCGGCATCCAGGAACCCGCCGCAAGCTGGGGCAACCTGCTGGCACAAGCGCAGGACGTGCAGAACCTCGCGCGCTATCCGTGGATTCTCATCCCCGGCGTCTTCATTTTCCTGACCGTGATGTCCTTCAACTTTCTTGGCGACCATCTGCGCGACCGCCTCGACCCGGGCAACCTGGGCTAAGCGGCGAGGTTGATTCGGGCCCGCGGTCTCCGATTCATGGCAACCCCTTCGTTCGAGGCGGGCGCCGAAGCGCATCCGCTGGCGGTACAAAAATGGCTGGTCGCGGCGGCGGTGATGATCGGCGCGGTGATGACCGTGCTCGACGCGTCGATCATCAACGTCTCGCTGCCCTACATGCAGAAAAGTTTCGCCGCCGACGTCCGCCAGATCACCTGGGTGGTCACGAGCTATCTGGTCGCGGTCAGCGTGACGATTCCGATGACCGGATGGTGCGCGGTGCGCTTCGGGCGCAAGCGCTATTTCCTCGCTTCGGTGTTGATGTTCGTGGTCACCTCCGCGCTATGCGGCCTTGCCGGCGGCGTCCACCAGATGGTGGTCTTCCGCGTGCTCCAGGGTGCGGCGGGCGCCGCGATGATTCCGCTCTCGCAGGCGATCCTGCTCGAAACCTTTCCGCCCGACGAGCACACGCTTGCAATGACGACGTTCGGGATGGGCTTGATGGCGGCGCCGGTGCTTGGCCCGACGCTCGGTGGCTGGATCACGCTCAACTTGAGCTGGCGCTGGGTTTTTTTCATCAACGTGCCGACCGGCGTGATCGCGCTGTTGATGGTCTATGCGTTCGTGCACGACCCGCCGTACCTGCGCCGCCAGCGCGGCAGCGGCCGGATCGACTACCTCGGAATAATCCTGGTCGCTGTGGCGCTGGGACTGTTTCAGATCGTGCTCGCCGCGGGCGGACGCGCGGGATGGTTCGCGGCGCCGTGGGTGCGTTACGCCTGCACGCTGTCCGCGCTTTCGACCGTCGCGCTCGTACTGTACGAGTTGCGCTTTCCCGAACCGATCATCGATTTCCGGATGTTCAAGGTCTTCGGCTTCACGCTCGCCGTGGCAATCATTTCGTTCCAGGCGCTGGCGCTGTTCAGCATCAACCTGCTCAACCCGCTGTTCATGGAGACGCTGCTCGGCTATGACGCGTGGAAGGCGGGCCTCGCGGTCGCGCCGCGCGGAATCGGCGTGGTGGTCGCGCTCCTGGCGGTGGGCCAGCTTTCGCGCCGCGGCACCGATATGCGTCCGATCATCACCTGCGGGTTCGTGCTCGGCGCGTACGAGGTCTGGCGCATGTCGCATTGGGGCCTCGCGATTGCCATGAACGCGGTGCTGTGGCCGATCTTTTTCTTCGGACTGGGGCTGGGCTCGGTGTTCCCGACCGTGACCGCGGTCGGCCTCGGCCAGATCCGGCGCGAGCGGATGGGCTTTGCGTCCAGCCTGTTCAGCATGATGGTGAACATCGGCGCGGCGACTGGTATTGCCGCTTCGACCAATCTGCTGGCCGCGCGCCATCGGTTTCACCTCGCGCATCTGATCGCATCGCCGGTTTCCAATGCCGCAAATAATTCGCTTGCCGCGTCGGCCGCTTCGCAAGCGTGGCTGCTCGCGTACAACGACGTCTATCGGGTGCTCGCGATTGTTGTACTTTTGCTCGCGCCCTGGTGCATGCTCTTGAAGCGTACGAGCGCGAGCATCGGTGCGGAGACGGTGGTGGAGTGAATCTCGCGCATCTCGAAACGGGGATCTCAAAAATGAGCGACAACGATGAACTTACCTGGCTCGACGCGACCGCGCAGGCCGAACTCGTCGCCAAGGGCGCGGTCTCGCCGGCTGAATTGGCCGAGGCCGCGATCGCGCGGATCGAGCGACTGAATCCGCAACTCAACTGCGTCATCTTTGCGCGCTACGACAAAGCGCGCGCCGAAGCGCGCGACCGCAACGCCATCCCCGACGGCGTTTTCCGCGGCGTGCCGTTTCTGATGAAGGACCTGCTCCAGACCACGGCGGGCGAGCCGTTCAGTTGGGGATGGAAGCCGTTTAAAGACGCGAAAATGATCGCGCAGTCGACCTCGTACGTGGCGGCAAAATTCCGCGCGGCCGGTCTTATAACGCTCGCGCAGAGCACGGTGCCCGAGTGGGGCGCAACGCTCTCCACCGAGACCCGCGCATGGGGCGCGACGCGCAATCCCTGGAACACGGCGCGGATCGCTGGTGGCTCGAGCGGCGGCGCGGCCGCCGCGGTCGCCTCGGGCATCGTGGCGATTGCGCACGGCAACGACGCCGGCGGATCGGTGCGGATTCCGGCTTCCTTCTGCGGACTGGTCGGGCTCAAGGGCTCTCGCGGCCGGACCTCGCTCGGGCCCGCGCACGCCGAGTTCTGGCATGGGTTGTGTGAAGAGGGCGCGCTGGTGCGCACGGTGCGCGACGCCGCGGCTGCGCTGGATACGATCGCGGGCTACATGCCGGGCGATCCGTGGATGGCGCCGCCGCCTGCGCGGCGGTTTCGCGACGAGGTCGGCCAGGCTCCGGGCCGGCTCAGAATTGGTTTCATGGATCGCGCCCCGCTGGCTCATCCGGGACTCCATCCCGAATGTGCGGCGGCCGTGCACGGCGCGGCGAAATTGCTGGAGTCGCATGGCCACAAGGTCGAGCCGAATTTCCCGGCGGCGCTCGACGAGGCCACGCTGAGCTCCGCCTTCGGCAGAGTCGTGGCCGGCGGCGTGGCGCGGCAGGCCGCGGTGGTGGAGACGATGCTCGGACGCGCGGTCGGGTCCGAGGATTTCGACCAATGGACCTGGTTCCTGGTCGAGCGCGGCCGGCGCCTGAAGCTGGTCGACTACCTGGCCGCGTGCGAATGGTTCAACCCCTTCTCTCGTGCGGCGGCCGGATGGTGGAGCGGCGGCTTCGACGTACTGGTGACGCCCACGATGGCTCAGCCGGCGCCGGAGCTGGGAATTTTCAAAACCCGCGCCGGCGAGCATCCGCGCAACGTCGGCGTGCGGCTCAACGAGGTCAGCCCGTTTACCGCGCCGTGGAATATCGCGGGACAGCCTGCGATCTCGCTGCCGCTCCACATGACGCCCGACGGGCTGCCGGTCGGCGTGCAGTTCGTTGCGGCCTATGGGCGCGAGGATCTGCTGCTCAGGCTGGCCTTCCGGCCTCGAGCAGGCCGCGCCATGGGCGGATCGCCATCCGCGCGCGCTTGGCT